>JBGAHA010000001.1:0-339365 GCA_044226385.1 Phycisphaerales bacterium | reverse complement strand
ACTCCGACCCGACGATCAGCTTCTCGACCATGTAGGCCCGGCCGTGGTGGATCTTCATGTCCTCCCGGACCTTGGGCAGCGCTTCATTCCACGCCGCCTGCGTGTGGCACAGGTGCACCCCCACGCTCGAACCCTCGTGCACCGGCTTGAGCACCACCGGCAGCTCGATGGGGCTGCGCACATCTTTTACGTTGAAGATCGCCGCCGGCGCCGTCGGCACGCCCGCCCGCAGCGACGCGAGCTTGCTCGCCAGCTTGTCCATCGCCAGCCGCGCCGCCCCCGGCCCACACCCGACATACGGCCGTCCATCCTGCTCCAGCAGGTCCTGCAGCGGACCGCCTTCCCCATACGGCCCGTGCAGCACCGGGAAGATGACGTCCCCGCCCATCTTGGCGAGCTGGGCCTGGCTGGGCGTGTCGATGATCTCGTAGATCACCGGCACACCCGCGTCTTCCAGCGCGTCGGCGATGGCGCGGGAGCTGTTGAGGCTGACCTCTCGCTCCGCGTCGGGCCCGCCGCCCAGGACCAGGGCCGACGCGCCGCCGGAAAGTTCTTTGGGATGGGGCTGGGTGTGTGTCACGTGAATACGAGCGCCTGAGAAGTCGAAACCGGAAAATGCACAAGCTCTTGCATGGGCGCGTCCGCGCCTTGAACGTCGCTCACCGCCGCGGGGAGGCCGGCGCGGCGCCCATGCGCTGCCAGATCACCACCTCGGTCTTGATCTCCACGCCGAAGGCATCGAGGACCCTCGCCGCGACCTGCTCGATGAGCCGGATCACGTCCCGGGCCTTGCCACCCTTGTCGGCGGTGATGAAGTTGCCGTGCTGCGGGCTCACCGAGGCCGTCCCCAGCCGCAGACCCTTGCACCCGGCGCGGTCGATGAGCATCCCCGCGCTCACGCGGGCGCCGGGCTCGAACTCGGCGTGACCCTTCTGCGGATCGGCAACCCGCAAGGGGACGTTCAGCGTCGGGTTCTTGAAGCAGCATCCCGCGGAGTTGTCGGCCAGTGGCTGGGTGCGCTTCTTGTACTCCATCACCTCCAGCTTGCGGGCCTTGAGCCTCGCCGGATCGTCGGTCACGAGCTGGAACTCCGCCCCGGTGATGATGAGCCCGTCCAGGCCCGAATGGCGATACGAAAAGGCGATGTCCTTGCGTTCAAGGATCAGCGTGTGGCCCCGGCGATCCACGGCGTGCACGCGGGCGAGGAAGTCGGAAATCTCTCCGTAGCGGCCGCCGGCGTTCATCACGATCGCCCCGCCGATGGTGGCGGGAAAGCCCGCGAGGCCTTCCAGGCCCGCAAGGCCCTGGTCCACCGTCTTGTTGATCAAGGCCGGCAGCTTCGCCGCGCCTCCCGCGTAGACCATCCCCGTCGCCGCGTCGATCTGCACCTTCGCAAAGCACGGCCCGTCGAGGGCGACGACCAGCTCGGAGACGCCGTCGTCATCCACGATCAGGTTGGCGCCGTCCCCCAGCACGCGCAGCTGCGGATCGATGTCGAGGCACGCGAGCAGGTCGGCGGTGGTACGCGGACGGCAGAGGCGGTCCGCGGCGCCTCCGACGCCGAACCACGTGGGGATCGGCGCGCCGGCGAGCATGTCAGGGATGTCGGCCACGGGTGTGCTCAAGGTCGTTGCATCCGGCTGGAGGTGTCTTCAGTGCGAATCGGTCTGCTTCTGCCCGTCGAGAAAGCCCTTGCCGACCTTCCAGACGTCCCCCGCGCCCATCACCACCAGCACATCCCCCGGCCGGCAGAGGTTCTCAAGCTGCTCGATGATCGCCTCGAAGGGGTACAGGTGCATCGCCCGCACGTCGCGCTGGCGGAGCCGGTCCACCAGGTCCCCCGCGGTGACCTTGTGCTTTTCTTCCTGGCTGTCTCGCACGAAGTAGATGTGCGGCACGATCACCACGTCGGCCTGGGAGAAGCTCGCCGCGAACTCCTCCAGCAAATGGCGGGTGCGGCTGTGCTGGTGCGGCTGGAAGACGCAGATGAGCCTGCCGCCGCGATCCTCGGGCCGCTCGGACTCTCGCAGCGCCCGCAGCGTGACGTCGATCTCCGTGGGATGGTGGCCGTAATCGTCAAAGACCCGCACCACGCCGCCGCCGCGCGGGCCCACCACCGGGCGTTCCCCCAGCAGCTGCATGCGGCGATCAATGCCGTGGAACCTCGAGAGCGAATCCGCGAGGCGGGCGGGATCTCCGCCGGCCATGACGCCCAGGGCCAGCGCCGTCGCCGCGTTGATCGCGTTGTGCGCCCCCGGGATCGCCATGGTCCACTGGGCGACCTGGTCGCGCCCGCGGGTGAGGCGGACCTGACGCGTGGGAGTGTCGTAGGCAACAACCCAGTCGGCCTGCGGAGAGAACCCGATGGTCTGGACGCCGCAGGAGATGCCGGCGGTGACTTCCCGGCGATGGGCGCCCTCGTGGGCGATGAGCAGCTGCCCACCCTGGTCGGCGGGGGGCAGGAGCATGGCAAACTCGTGGAAGGCCTTGACGACCTCGTCGAGGGAGCCAAAGACGTCGAGATGGTCGGCCTCGACCGAGCTGATGCAGGCCAGCAGCGGGCGGTAATTGTGGAACGAGCGGTTGAACTCGCAGGCCTCGGCGACGAGGATGCCGGGCTTGCCGGCAAGGGGCCCTTCGGGAATGCGGGGTCCGCCGATGCGATAGCCCATGGGCTTGTCCCCGGGGAGGAGGCAGCCGCGGGTGAGCTGGTTGCTGGTGGCGCCGACGATGACGGAGGGGTCGAGGCCGGCGTCGGCGAGGGCGCAGCCGAGCATCGCGGTGGTGGTGGACTTGCCGTGGGTGCCGGCGACGGCGATGCCGGTGCGGCCGAGCATGCACTGGCCCAGGGCCTCGGCGTAGCTGAGGACGGCGATGCCGCGGCGGGTGGCCTCGATGAGCTGGGGGTGCTGGGGCTTGACGGCGGCGGAGGCGACGACCAGGTCGCAGGAATCGGGGAGCCACGAGGAGGTCTGGTCGAAGCCAACGGTGATGCCGTCGTTCTCGAGCAGGTGGGTGGTTTCGGAGGCGGACATGTCCGAGCCGGTGACGACCGCGCCGTGGGACTTGAGCACGCGGGCCAGGCCCGACATGCCGCAGCCGCCGATGCCGATCAGGTACGCGTGTTTACCCGCGAAGACGATGGGCGTGGGTGGCGGTGGGACAACGGCGGGCATGGCGTCGAGTGCGTGGGAGGGCGCAGCGGAAATCGTGGCAACGGGCGGCGTCATGGCAAGGGTATCGGCCGCCGCGGCGAGGGAGCGTGAAGGAAGCAAACGGTGATTTGGGAAGGGGTTTCGGAGAGGCCCGGGCGGGGTGGGGCGCACCCAACAACCCGCGAACGCTCCGCACGTGCGGACTTGGGTTCTCGAGCAAATTTCCCGGGAAATCCGCAACCTGGAGCGTCATCTATGACCCTGATTGTGCGCACAAACCGTGATCTGCGCCACGATGGCTCAGGATCGTTTCCAAGGGTCCGGGTGGACCCGTGGATCCTCCCCGGCGCGGAAGGCTGTGCGAGGCTGGGAATCGGAATTCTCGCATCGCGTCACCGGCTCCGCGTTCGCACGCGCACGTGAAGCGCCGCGAGCGGTCCGCGGCGCTCTGATGCCGCCAACAATGCAGGTCCATGGATGTTCGCATCATCAGTATCGGGGCGCTGGCGTTCCACCCACTCTGGGGGGAGCGGACGCCGGTCCGGACGGGGCACGCGACGACGACGCTGATCCGCACCGGGGACAGGGTGATCCTGGTGGATCCCTCGCTGCCGGCGCCGGCGATGGAAGCGCGGCTGCTGGAGCGGGCGAACGTGCGGCCGGACCAGGTGACGGACGTCTTCCTGACGTCGTTCCGGCCGGACGTGCGGCGGTCGATTTCCCTGTTTGAGTCCGCCAGCTGGTGGACGAGCGAGGCGGAACGGGAGATGGTGGGCTCGGCGCTGGCGATGCGGCTGAAGAAGGAGGCAGAGGAATCCGAGGCCGACGTGGAAGTCGTCGAAGCCCTCTCTCAGGACGTGGGGATTTTGAAGCGAGCCAAAGCGGCGCCCGACCGGCTTGCCGACCATGTGGACCTCTTCCCCATGCCGGGGGTGACCCCGGGGCTGTGCGGACTGCTGCTGGAGCAGCCGCGGTTCACGACAATCGTGTGCGGGGACGGAATTCCGACCATCGAGCACCTGGAACAGGGAATCGTGCTGCCACACGCGGTGGACGTGGACCGGGCGCGGGCGAGCATGGCCGAGGCGGTCGAAATTGCCGATCTGATGGTTCTGGGGCGTGACAACGTGGTGGTGAACCCGACCAAGCGTCCGTTTTAGCAGTGGCCCAACAAGAGAATTCCCTGTCTTTGTGATCTCAGTGGACACGGGGAGAGGTTCGGACAACCCTAACCTTCTGGTTCTGACTTTCGGATTCGACCCGACACCCCACGCCGCATGCTGCCCAATCCCAACCGACCCCAACGACCGATCCAGCCGCCCCTGCCGCTCAAGCCGCGGCGCGTGCGCGGCGGGTACAAGCTGTCGTCGGGGTACAACTCGGCCGACGCGGGGCCGATCCCGTGGACCACGCAGCGCTGGATCCGCGTGATCGAGCAGGCGGCCTCGGGGCCCAAGCTGGTCGAGGGGATCGAGTACGGCCGCCTCGGACAGACCAAGCGGCTGGAGATCGTCGCCGGCGCGGTCAAGGGATCGGTGCAGGGGCGGCAGTACCGGCCGTATGACGTCACGCTCAAGGTCTCGGTGTTCTCCCCCGAGCAGTGGGAGCAGGTCGTCGGGCTGATGTCGGACCAGGCGATGTACGCGGCGAAGCTGCTCTCGGGAGAGCTGCCGGCGAACATCGAAGAAGTCTTCGCTCGCGTGGGCGTCAGGCTGTTCCCGCAGGAAGCGTCGGAGGTCGTGACCTCGTGCACGTGCGGGACGCTGGAGCCCTGGTGCAAGCACGCGTGCTGCGTCGCGTCTCTACTCGCGGACCAGCTCGCCTCCAAGCCCTTCCTGATGTTCGAGCTGCGGGGGATCGCGCCCTCGGACCTGCTCGAGCATGTTCGCCAGCGCCGGGCCCTGACGTCGGTGGGCACGACGGCGATGCCGATCTACACGCCCCACGCCGAGGGGGAGCATCCCAGCAAGCCGCTGGAGGAGTGCCTGGACTCGTTCTGGGATGCCGAGCCGCAGACCGAGGAGATCGACCTGCCGCTGGAGCCGCCGGCGGTGAGCCATCCGCTGCTGCGGCGGCTGGGCCCGAGCCCGTTTGCCGGGGCGAGGTTCCCGCTGGTGGGGCTGCTGGCGACGTGCTATGAGATGGTCTCCAAGTCGGCGCTGGACGGACCCGCGCAGGAGACGGCGGGTGAGGCGGGGGAAGGTTCCCCGAGCGACGCTGCGGCTGACGAGAGTGAGGCGGATCCGGACGCGGGCGAGGATGCCTGACGCGGCGAGGGCGGGGGCGAATACAAAGTCCTAGAACGATGACGCGAGGCCAAGGGGTGGACCGACAACCTCTGGAATTTCCCTGCGCGCGTGGTGTGGGTGGCACCGGCGGCGCAGGCGACACCCCAGATGGGGCGGGGGGAGGCGCGGGGGGCGATTCGCGGCGGATTGAAGTCGATGTTCTCTGGTGGACGGTCGGTGGGCAATGGCCCAATCCGGAGAACTCTCATGAAGGTTGAACGTCGGCGTGTTCGGGGGGCTTGGGCAAGCGTGGGCGGCGCGGCGGGGCTGCTGGGCCTGCTGGCGTGCGCGGGGGTGACGGCGGGGTGCGCCTCGTCCTCGCCCAAGTACGACCGCCTGGCGGCGCAGACGTCCAAGCCGGGATGGGTGGTGGGCGATCAGCTGGGTGAATCGCTATGCCCGATCCCGCTGGCGGACCGTCCTTCTCCGGGGCCCAGGGCGGTCTCGGCGGCATCGAACAAGTCCGACGAGTAACAGGCTCGTTGGTTGCATCGTGAATGCATCAGCGCCCGGGCTTCGGAGGAGAAGCCCGGGTTGTCTGTTTTTTGGCTTGTGATACGCAGGACGGGATCAGCGGCGCGGGGAGGGGGCGGGGGTCGTCGCGGGGGCGGCGGGCTTGGTCGCAGGAGAGGGGGCGACGGGCCTGGTCGCGGGCGCGATGGACTTGGCCGGGGGGGCCTTGATGGGGGCGGGCTTGGGGCCGGCGGCGAGGATGCCGGGGTCGGTCAGGAGGTTGGGATCGAGGGTGTTGTCGGCGGCGTCGGCGGGCTTGGCGGCGGGGGCGTCGGACAGGCGCTTGCGGATCTCGGTGAGGATGGCGCGGGACTGGGCTTCATCGCCCCAGAAGCCGACGCGGATCTTGACGTCGGTGACGCCGCCGGTGACGCGGGCGAGGGAGACGGTGATGCGGTCGTCGTGGGCGGTGCGGGCGCCGACGGTGGCGTTGAGACGATCCTTGGTCTTCTCGACCAGGCGGAGCTCGAGGTCGTGGAGGGCGTCCTGGGTGGCCTGGTAGACGCGGTCGATGGGAGCCTGCTCGATGGCGGCGAGCTCGCGGGAGACCGTGCCGTACTCGGCGGGCCCGGTGAGGGGGGCGGGGCGAGTGACGGTGGTGGAGGCGGTGGTATTGATTGGGGTGCGCGGGCGCGGGGGCGGTGAGGAGGAGCAGCCGGCGAGGAGGAGGAGCGAGGCGGCGGCGGAGAGGGAGATGAGGGCGGTGGTGGAAGAGGTGCGCGTGCGCATCGGTGTGATCCCTGGTGGCGTGGTGGAGCGAACCAGTGGATATCGACGCGGGGGCGGGGAGGGGATCACAAAACGGGGGGTGGTATAGTTTCAGGCGGCACAACGGCACAGCGGCACAGCGGCACAGCGGCACAGCGGCACAGCGGCACAGCGGCACAGCGGCACAGCGGGGATAGGGTACAGGGGGACGGGCGCGAGAGGATCAAAGGGAGGGTGGGATGCTGTTCAAAGTGTTGGGGTTGCTGCACCTGATCCTGTGGGTGGTTGCGGCGGTGGAGATCTTGAGCAGCGAGAAGTCGGCGGAGAAGAAGGCGCTGTGGCTGCTGGTGATCTTCCTGCTGCCGGTGGTGGGACTGGTGCTGTATTTTTTGCTGGGGAGAGGGAAGTAGGGGCGAGGGCACGAGCGGGTGGAATGGGGCCGCTGGCTCATTGTGCCGCAGCGCTGCGATGACACGATCGATCAGATTCTGCGCCGGCGTGTCGAGAGGCCCATACACAGGATGAGCATGTTCGCTCCGGAGGTGGGGGGAGGCACGGGTATCTGGACCGGGGTATCGGGCTGGGTTTCGTAGGCCCACGCCACAGGGGTTGTGTAGTTGACGAAACGAATCCAGCCGTGGTGCAGCTGGCCGTCGACACTCACTTGAACGCCGAAATAGGCGTCGTTGCTGATTGCTGCAGTACCTTTGGAGAGATTTTCCGTGTTCGGCAAGTGGAAAAAATACAGAGCATAGCTTTTCCAATTGGCCGACCCATCTACTTGCTCGCCACCGAAGTATTCCCGGAGAGTACGAACAAAAAACACGTCATCCTTCCAGTCAATTTGGACGGGAAGCGTGGTTTCCGCGACTCGATTCGTTCCTTCGCTTTGGATATACCGAATCGCAGGCTCGGAACTGCTGACGTTCGGTTCGTACCACTGTCCGAATGTTCCCGGACTCCGGACGCCGTTTTGGGTTGCTGGCTTGGTGATATCCAAGAACGTTCCGATGATGTCGTCGGTGCCGGAGAGGTTGTAGGAGAGCTTCCACTGGAAGACGCCACCGGAGTTGTCGTGGACCACCACGGAGGCGGGCGAAACGGGCGCGAGCAGGGCCGTGGTCAGGACCGCCAGCAGCGGCGCTGGGGCGGGACGGGAGCGCGTGAATGATATTGACCGCTGAACCATTGCCGTGCTCCCCGGATCACCGCCTGGCACTCAGCGCCGATGAGGCTGCGTTCGAAGGGCGGGAGGTGCCGCCCGGGAGGTACGGTGCCACATGATCAGACGGAAGCAAGGAAAAAACTGCACTTGCCGCGCCGAGGGATTTACTGGGGCGGTGAAGCGGGCGCGGAGCGGGTGGATGCACCGTGGGCCGAGTTAGTCTTCGTCGGCCCGGAGCTTGGCGACGACGCTGAAGTCTTCGAGGGTGGTGGTGTCCTGGGTGATTTTCTCGACGCCGGCGGCGACGTCTCGGAGGAGGCGGCGCATGATTTTGCCCGAGCGCGTTTTCGGGAGGCCTTCGGCGAAGCGGACCTGGTCGGGGCGTGCGAGGGCGCCGACTTCCTTGGCGACGTGTGCGGCGAGGGCTTTGCGCAGGTCGTCGCCGGGCTGCTGACCGGGGTGATCGACGAACCACTTGCTCTTGAGGGTGACGAAAGCGCAGATGGCGCTGCCCTTGATGTCGTGGGGCATGCCGACGACGGCGGCCTCGGCGACCATGGGGTGGGAGACGAGGGCGGACTCAACTTCCATGGTGCCCAGGAGGTGGCCGGAGACCTTAATAACATCGTCGATGCGGCCCTGGATCCAGAAGTAGCCGTCGTCGTCGCGGCGAGCACCGTCGGCGGAGAAGTAATAGGGGGTGATGGAAGCGTGGGGGGAATGAGGGGTGGTATTCGACGCGGGCGCGGCGCCCGCGGTGCGGGAGTAGATCGCGGGTCCCTTCACGCGGCCCCAGTAGTTGCTGACGAAGCGTTCGCGGTTGCCGAAGACGCCGCGGAGCATGCCGGGCCAGGGCTTGCGGATGACGAAGAGTCCGCCGGCGTTGGGGGGGAGTTCTTCGCCCTGTTCGTTGACGACGGCGGCGTCGATGCCGAGCATGGGGAGGGTGCAGGAGCCGGGCTTGGTGGGCGTGGCGCCGGGGAGGGGCGTGCCGATGTGGCCGGCGGTCTCGGTCTGCCAGTAGGTATCCACGATGGGGCGGCCGCCGCCGGTGGGCGTGCCGCCGCCGATGTGCTGGTGGTACCACATCCAGGCTTCGGGGTTGATGGGTTCACCGACGGTGCCCAGCAGCTTGAGGGAGGAGAGATCGTGCTTGGCGGGAAGGTCGTCGCCCCACTTCATGAAGGTGCGGATGGCGGTGGGCGCGGTGTAGAAGTGGGTGACCTTGTGGCGAGCGATGATGTCCCAGAAGCGGTCGCCTTTGCCGCCTTCGAGCGTGGGGAAGTTGGGAGCGCCCTCGTACATGAGGGTGGGGACGCGGTTCATGAGCGGGCCGTAGAGGACATAGCTGTGGCCGGTGATCCAGCCGATATCGGCGGAGCACCAGAAGAGCTGGCCGGCGTCGGGGAAGAGGTTGAAGGTGAGACGAGCGGTGGTGTTGACGTAGGTGAGGTATCCGCCGGTGGTGTGGACGATGCCCTTGGGCTTTCCGGTGGAGCCGGATGTGTAGAGGAGGAAGAGCATGTCCTCGGAATCCATGGGTTCGCAGGGGCATGCGTCGGAGACGAGGGATTCGATCTCGTGCCACCAGTGGAAGCGGGTGGGGGCGTGGACGGGGGCGAGGCACTCGGGGACGTGGCCGGAGTGGAAGCGCTGGCTGGGGGGCTGGTGCGCGGTGCGCTTGAGGACCAGGACGTGGTTGACGATGTGGCCGTGGTTGGTGAGCTGGACGACGGCGTCTTCGACGCTTTTCTGGAGGGGGACGACTTCGCCGCGGCGGTAGCCGCCATCGGCGGTGATGATGACGCGCGAGTGGGCGTCGATGACGCGTTCGGTGATGGCGTGGGGAGCGAAGCCGCCGAAGATGACGGAGTGGACGGCGCCGATGCGGGCGCAGGCGAGGATGGCGACGGCGAGCTCGGGGACCATGGGCATGTAGATGGTGACAACGTCGCCCTTTTTGACACCGAGGCGTTTGAGGACGTTGGCGACCTTGCTGGTTTCGATCTGGAGATCGCGGTAGGTGAGGCGGCGGATCTCGGGCTCGTGGGCGTAGGCGGTGCCGGGGGAGAGGTGGCTGGTGAGGGGTCCGACGGGCTCACCTTCCCAGAGGATGGCGAGCTCTTCGCCGTGGCCGTCCTGGACGTGGCGATCGACGCAGTTGAAGCAGGCGTTGAGCTCTCCACCCAGGAACCATTTGGCGTCGGGGGGGTTCCAGTCCAGGACCTTGTCCCAGCGGCGGAACCAGGAGAGGAAGCCGGCCTCGGAGGCCCAAAAGCCTTCGGGGTCTTCGAGGGACTTGGCGTGGAGGGCGTGGTACTCCTGGAGTGAGGAGATGTGCCAGCGTGAGAAGCCCAGCTCGCAGGCGGGGAGCGGGGGGAATTTGCGGTGTTCCTGGAGGGTGGAGGAGATGCTCTGGGTGTCGGTCATGCGCTGCTCTCCGCGGGGGATGCGGCATGATACCGCGGTGTTGGGGGCGACTTATCAGGGGAAGAGGCGCTGGGCCTGCCAGGGTGTGAACGCGGGGGTTCCGCCGATGGGGAGGGGGGCGGTGGGGTCCGCGCGCTCGCGGGTCCAGACGGCGCGGTCGTGGAGGCGGCCGTTGCCGCCGCACCAGAGCTCGAGGCGATCGATCCAGAAGCGGAAGCCGCCCCAGTGAGGGGGGCGGGGGATGGAGACGGCGGAGGAGCCCGAGAGGAGGGCGTCCATGCTGACCTTGAGGCGCGAGGCGGCGGCGGCGACGGCGGTGATGAGGTCTTTGCGGCGCTCCAGGGGTGTGCTCTGGCGGCTGGCCCATGCGCCCAGGCGTGAGAGGAGGGCGCGGCGGGCGAAGTACTCGTCGCTCTCGGCGTCGGTGGCCTTGACGACGAAGCCTTCGGCGCGGGACTGGCGGCCCTGGTGATCCCAGTGGAAGCAGACGGCGGCGCGGGGGTTTGAATCGAGCTCGCCGGCCTTGCGGCTCTGGTAATTGGTGTAGAAGAGGAGGGAGCCGGTGGGATCGACGCGGCGACAGAGGACCATGCGGACGGAGGGATGTCCGTCGGGCGTGCTGGTGGCGAGGGCGATGGCGTCGGGGTTGGGGGTGAGCTTCTGGGCCTTGGCCTGGTCGTACCAGTCGGCGAGGATGGGGAGGGGATCGCCGGGGAGCTGGTCGGGGAGGCTCTCGGCGGCGGTGAGTTTGATGATGATGTCTTCGAGCACGGGGGATGGTTGGCGCGGGGGAGGGGAAAGGACACCGGAGGGAATAGGAGGGCGGGGGAGAGGGCTCTTTGTGGGACGCAGGAGGTTGGGGCCGGGCGGAGGGGAATGGAGATGTTCATGGAGCCGGCGGCGTGGATGGTTGTGCAACTGGCGCTGGGGCTGGGGACGTGGCCGGCGGCGAGCTGGGTGCAGCGGCACCGGCCGGGGGCGGCGCCGTGGGTGCTGGGGGCGATGTTGGGGCTGCTGCTGGTGTGGCCGCTGATGCGGTTTTTCCCGGAGCAGCCGATCCGGTGGCTGGGGGCGGGGCGCGTGGCGTGCGTGGAATTGACGGGGCTGTTTGTGCCGGCGTCGATGTTGTTTTTGCTGGCGGCACGGCGGGTGCCCAGGGCGAGCGATGGGAGGGCGCTGCGCCTGCTGGTGGGCATCTGTCTTGTGTATTTTCTGCGGGTGGGTTGGTGGATGATCCGGTCGTCGGGGCCTGAGATCGGGGAGACGCGGATGGAGGGCGGGGTGTGCCTTCAGAGCACGGGGTACACGTGCGTCGCGGCGTCGTGCGTGACGGTGCTGCGGGCGAGGGGGATTGACGCGAGTGAGGCGGAGATGGCGAGGCTGAGCCGGACGGAGGTCAATGGCGGTGCGACGGATTCGCGGGCGGTGTGGGCTCTGGAGACGGCGCTCACGGGAACGGATTGGCGGGTGGACTACCGGGTGACGGACCTGGCGGGGCTCGCGGCGGCGCCCAAGCCGTGCATGGCGCAGATCGGCTGGGGGTTTTTCATGGCGCATATGGTGGCGGTGATGGATGTGGAGGAGGAGACGGTGGTGCTGGGGGATCCGCTCTCGGGGGTGCGGCGGGTGAAGGCGTCTGAGTTTGAGAAGACGTGGAAGGGGCGGGTGATTTCGGTCAGCCCGCGGTGAGGCGCCGCACGCGCGGGGTGGATCTGGCTATTGTGGTCCACACGCCATGGAAACACCCCAGTCCAGCATCGTTCCCGAGGGGACCAGTCCGCACAGCGTGAAGAACCGCGTGGCGCGGGTGGTGTGGGGCGTGGTGTATGTGCTGGTGTTCCGGACGAGCCCGCGGCCGCTGCATTTCTGGCGGAACTGGGTGCTGCGGGCTTTTGGGGCGAGGCTCCATCCCAAGGCGAGGGTGTATCCGCGGGCGCGGGTGTGGCTGCCGGCGAACCTGGAGATGGGGGCTGGGGCGACGCTCGCCGATGACGTGGACTGCTACAACGTGCGGCTGATCCGGATCGGTGAGTACACGACGGTGAGCCAGTACAGCTACCTGTGCGGGGCGACGCACGATCACCTGGACCCGGCGATGCCGCTGGTGCCCAAGCCGATCACGATCGGGGCGAGGGCGTGGATCGCGGCGGACGTGTTTGTGGCGCCGGGGGTGACGATCGGGGACGGGACGGTGGTGGGCGCGAGGTCGAGCGTGTTTGGGGACCTGCCGGGGTGGGTGGTGGCAACGGGGACGCCGGCGAAGGCGGTGCGGGAGCGGCCGCGGGTGGTGGCGGGGGCGTGAGGCGGGTTGATCGCGGGTGGCGGGATGGGGGCTGAATCTGGTGTGGGGAGGGCGGTCAGGGCGGATGGCGGGGGCAAATCCGCGGATTTGTGCTACCCTTGGAACGTCGACTTGGAGCTGGGCGACGCTGGGGCGGGTGCTTCGGCGGGTGGTTGCCCAGAGGGCGCGCAGGCAGCATGGCAGAACTTCCACAGAAATCCACGGCTCGCTCGCTGGGCGAGTTTTTCGGGCACCTGATTCACGGGATCCGTTCGGACCCGGGGAAGCGGGTGGTTCGACGGGACGTAGAGACGGAGGAGCGGGAGACGCCGGGCGGGAAGGTGGTGCTGCGGCGGACGACAGTGGAAGAGATTGAGTTCCGTCCTGGCGAGGGGGCCGGGGGCGGGGAGGCGAGGCAGAAGTAGGACGGGACGGGGGGCAGTCCGGGGGGACTGGAAGGGCGAGGATGATCGATCAATACGAACTTCGCCGGAAGATGGACGAGCTGCGGTATCGCGCGTCGCTGCTGCCCCGGCGGACGATTATTTTGGCGGTGATTGCGGCGGTGCTGCTGCCGGTGATGCTGGTGGCGCTGCGGTCGGCGTTTTCGGGCGGGAGCGCGGTGAACAACGACGCGAAGTTCCGGGACCGCGTGAAGACGGCGCTGGGGTCTGACGAGGGCAAGAGCGACCTGCAGCGGCTGTCGGGGATGTCGGACGCGGATCTGACCAAGGAATTGCAGGCGAGGCAGGCCCAGCTGAACACGATGGACAAGGCGGGGCAGCTTGAGACGGAGGCGGGGGAGAAGGCGTGGGGCTCGCTGCTGCGGGCCTCGCAGGTGCAGACCGAGCGGATGCGCAAGGCGCCCAAGAAGGATGATCCGTAAGGGAGCGGGCGCGAGCGCGGAATCGGGCCCGGCCTGAGCCGGCGGGCCGTTACACTCCGCGGGTGAAAGAACCGTTGAACATATCGGGCGAGGGCGCGGCCACGACGGTTCGATCGGAGACGATCGAGCCGGGGGATTCGCATGCGCGGGACCTGCCGCGGGCGATCGGGTTCTGGGGGGCCAGCGCGGTGATGGCGGGGATCATCATCGGGTCGGGGATCTTCCGGACGCCGACGTCGATCGCGCAGCAGGTGGGGGATCCGTGGCTGATCCTGGCGCTGTGGGCGGCGGGGGGCGTGCTGTCGCTCGCCGGGGCGCTGACGTACAGCGAACTGATCTGCCTGTTCCCGCAGTCGGGCGGGGTGTACGTGTTTTTGCGCGAGGGGTACGGCTCGTGCATGGCGTTTGTGTTCGGGTGGACGTACATGCTGATCACCAAGCCGGCGGCGGCGGCGGGGATTGCGTGGGTGTTCGGGGAATACCTGAATTCGCTGCTGGGGGTGCACTGGGACCCGCGGATCGTGACGACGGTGGTGCTGACGGTGCTGACGTTCATCAACGCGAGGGGCGTGGGGCTGGGGACGGGCATCGCGATGGTGCTGACGACGCTGAAGATCCTGGCACTGGTGGGGATCGTGGTGGCGGCGGGGATGTTCCGGAGCGGGGACGCGGGGAACTTTGCGGCCTCGCCGGTGGGGATCTCGCTGGGGGCGGCGATCGCGCCGGTGATGTACGCGATCATGTGGACGTATGACGGGTGGAGCGACGTGGGGTCGATCGCGGGTGAGGTGAAGGAGCCGCAGCGGAACCTTCCTCGGATTTACCTGACGGGGACGGCGGCGATCACGGTGCTGTACATCGCGGTGAACGCGGTGTACATGTGGATGATCCCGCTGGTGGAGATGCGGACGATCAGCAACGTGGCGCCGGTGGTGATGGACCGGCTGGTGGGCGGGACGGCGGCGGGGGTGCTGGTGTCGCTGGTGGTGCTGATCTCGACGATGGGGTCGACGCACGGGTCGATTTTGACGGGGGCGAGGATCAGCTTCGCGCAGGCGAGGGACGGGCTCTTGTTCCGGTTCCTGGGGCGTGTGCACCCGCGGTACGAGACGCCGGCGGTGTCGCTGTGGGTGCAGCTGGGGCTGTCGATCGCGGCGGTGTGGACGCTGAGCAGCTTTGAGAAGATGGTGGAGAGCTTCAGCTTCACGATGTGGATTTTTTACGGGCTGTCGGGGGCGGCGATCTTCATCATGCGACGGCGGATGCCCGGGGCTCACCGGAGCTTCCGGTGCTGGGGGTACCCGGTGGTTCCGCTGCTGTTTGTGGGGTCGGCGGCGGGGATGACGGTGATGTCGGTGATTCAGTCGCCGGGGACGACGCTGCCGTGGATCGGGGTGCTGCTGGCGGGGGTGCCGGTGTATTACGTGTGGCGGAAGGTGACGGGCGGGGAGCGGGCGGCGGCGTGAGGGACTAGATTGCGGGTGAGCGGGGCGGCGCGGCCGGATTGCGGCGGCGATTTGCTCATTGGCGCCCCTCCGCCGGACGATGGATTGATTCGCAGCGGCGCGGCACGAACGATGGTTTGTCCCGTGTCCGCATGAATTTCTGGAAGGTGACCCATGACGACGCTTTCTTCTTCCGTGCCCGCCACCGCGTCGCAGTCGACCTCGACGGCGGGGCGCCAGTTTGCCTCCAGCCCGGTGGTGGATGCCGCGGTGAAGTCGATCGTCGGGGAGCTGCGAAGCAAGAGCGCGACGATCACGGATGTTCGCGGGCCCAACCCGGGGCTGAAGGAGAGCTACGACGCGCTGATGGCGCGGGCGGCGGCGGTGCGGGGGCGTGCGCTGCTGTACCCGTTCGTGGGATCGGGGATGGGCAACGGGGCGCTGGTGGAGCTGGCGGACGGCAGCGTGAAGTGGGACATGATCTGCGGGATCGGGGTGCACTTTTTCGGGCACTCGGATCCGGACCTGGTGGAGACGGCGCTGCGGGCCTCGCTGGGCGACACGGTGAAGCAGGGGAACCTGCAGGCGAACTTCGAGCCGCACGCGTTCAGCGAGGTGCTGCTGGCGGAGGCGAGCAAGGGAAGCCGGCTGAAGCACGCGTACCTGAGCACGTCGGGGTGCATGGCCAACGAGAACGCGCTGAAGGTGTGCATGCAGAAGCACGCGCCGGCGAGGCGGGTGCTGGCGTTCCAGGACTGCTTCATGGGGCGGTCGCTGATGATGGCGTCGATCGGTGATTCGCACGAGGGGCGGGTGGGGCTGCCGATCGTGGCGGACGTGGATTACATGCCGTTCTACGACGAGGTGGCGGCGGCGCGGATGGGCGGGACGCGGTTCATCGACATGTGCGTCTCGCACCTGGAGCAGTACATCCACCGCTACCCGGGGCAGCACGCGTGCTTCATCTTCGAGCTGGCGCAGGGGGAGGGCGGGTTCAACGTCGGGCGGCGCGACTATTTCAAGGCGCTGATCGACGTCTGCAAGGCGCACAAGATCGCCGTGTGGGACGACGAGATCCAGACCTTCGGACGGCTGCCGCGGATGTTCGCGTATGACTATTACAACCTGGGCAAGTACGTGGACGTGTTCTGCGTGGGCAAGATGACGCAGGTGTGCGCGACGCTGTACACCGAGGAGTACAACCCCAAGCCGGGCCTGCTGTCGGGGACGTTTGTGGGGGAGACGGTGTCGTTCGACGTGGGGCGGCGGGTGATCGAGCGGCTGCGCGATGGGGACTACTACACGACGCAGGAAGGCTCCCCGGGGCGGATCGACCGGCACCACGCGGCGTTCCGGCAGCAGGTGAAGGCGATGGCGGCGCGGCATCCGGAATGGTTCCCGGCGGTGCCGCAGGTGACGGACATCGTGGGGGGCGTGGGCGGGATGATGCGGATGACGCCGTTTGGCGGGAAGAAGGAGAGGATCCAGGCGGCGTGCAAGGCGATCTTCGAGGCGGGGGTGATCCTGTTCTCGTGCGGGCACGGGCCGTACCACCTGCGCGTGCTTCCGCCGCTGGGCGTGATGAAGGAAGAGGACTGGCCGCGGGTGATGGCGTGCATCGAGCAGGGGCTGGCGAAGGCGGCGGGGTAAGGCTTGCGACGGCGCGAGCGGGACACGAAAGCGTAAAGCCCGAGCGCGGGAGCCAATTAATTCCGGACGGTGGTGAGCCGCGCGGGGCGGCGGTATCGCATTGAAATGTGAACACCCCCTTGCCCGGTGGGGCGGGGCACACTTTTCACAACCAACCGATCAAAGGAATTCCCCATGCCCCGCAATTTCATGTGCGATTGGCGGTCCTGCGTCTCCATCGCGGCCCTGACGAGCCTGTGCGGCATCGCCGCGGCCCAGCCCGCGTACCACGACATCCTGACGAAGACGGGTGACGCGCTGGCGGGCGCCCCGGGCGTCGTGAGCGATTCGTTCTGGGATCAGACGCACATGAGCCCGACGGGCGGCCGCGTGTTCTTCTCCCCGTACCTCAAGGGGGCGGGTGTGACGCTGGAGAATTATCTCTCGTTCTTCGCGGGAACGCCCGACTCACCGCAGCTGGTGTTCCGCGGCACGCAGCAGGCGCCGGGCCTGGCCGCGGGGTTCACGATCCGCTCGTGGTACGCGCCGTCGATTTCCGACGCGGGCCAGCTGACGGTGATCGGCCTGCTGAAGGGGCCGGGCATCACGGAGAACGTCAACGACCGGGTGATCTACTCGGGGACGCCGGGGGCGATGACGCCGTGGCTGCGCGACGGCCAGGCCGCTCCGCTGATCGGGGGCGGGACGCTGGTGGATCACGTCTTCTCGTTCACGAGCAATTCGGCGGGGCAGACGTGCTTCATCGGGCTGCTGACGGGAGCGGGGGTGACGGCGGACGTGAACGACGAGGCGCTGTACTACGGCCCGGTGAACAACCTGCAGCTGATGCTGCGGCGAGGGAGCCAGGCGGCGGGTGTTGCGGCCGGCGTGAAGTACGACTGGATCCATGTGTGGCAGAACATGAGCCAGAACGGCAAGGTCGGGTTCGTGGCGAACCTGATCGGGGCCGGGGTGAACGGCACCAACGACCAGGCGGTGTACATGGGTACGCCCGGGAACCTGACGCTGATGCTCCGCAAGGGCTCGCAGGCGCCCGGGCAGGGCGCGGGCGTGGTGATCTCGAGCCTGGACCTGTCGTACGGGATCAACAATCTGGGCTCGCAGACGGTGGTGGGCCAGGTCTCGGGGTCCGGGGTGTCGACGGCGAACGACACGGTGATCATCGCGGCAACGGCGGGCGGGCCGGCGATGGTGGCCCGGGAGGGGACGCAGGCGGCGGGGCTGCCGAACAACGTGTTCTACGGGTCGCTGGACTGGGGCGGATCGTCGGTGGCGAACATCGGGGCGGGCAACCGCATCATGCTCGCGGCGGAGCTCAAGGGCAACGGGGTGACGGAGGAATCCGACACGGCGCTGTGGACGGGGACGGCGGGCTCCCTGCAGCTGGTGGCGCGGGAGGGTGACGTGGTGCCCGGGCACGGGGGCAGCATCGTGTGGGGGGACCTGACGTATGCCCGCATGAGCTCCAACAGCGCGGGGCAGGTGGTGTTCGGTGGCCGCATGAGGAACCTGAACACAGCGGCGGACCAGTGGGGCATCTTCATGCGGGAGACCAACGGGGCGGTGCGTTCCCTCGTGCAGACGGGTGACACGCTGATGGTGGCGCCCGGAGATTACAGGACCGTGCAGTCGGCGACGCTGGGATTCGCGCCCGGCGGGCAGATGAACGGCAAGACGGTGCTGACCGATGCCGGAATGGTGCTTGGGGAGGTGCGGTTCACCAACGACACGTTCGCGGTGGTGATGCTGGACTCGGCCCGGGTGTGCCCGGCGGACTTTGACTCGTCGGGGTTCGTGGACACCGACGACTACGACGCGTTTGTCTCGGCCTTTGAGGCGGGGATCTCCAAGGCCGACTTTGACAAGAGCGGCTTTGTGGACACCGACGACTTTGACGCCTTCGTGCAGGCGTTCGAGGACGGCTGCTGAGGGTGCGCCTGAGATTTTCGGCGAGTGCGTGCGTGGGCCCGGCGTGTTGCCGGGCCCACGTCTGTTGTGGCGGGGGCGGCGGGCGGCGTATGCTGGCGGGATGAAGACTCCGCGATTCCAGCTCGCTCCCGGGACGGCAACCACGCTTACGGACAAGGACGCGGGTGACACGACGGGCGTGAAGAACCGTGAAGAAGCGGAAGAGCTTCTGGACGTGAACCGCAAGAAGCTGGGGGAGCTTCAGTACCGGCTGTGGGCGGAGAAGAAGCGATCGGTGCTGGTGGTGCTGCAGGGGATGGACACGTCGGGCAAGGACGGGGTGATCCGGCACGTGATGACGGGGATGAACCCCTCGGGGTGCCGGGTGACATCGTTCAAGAAGCCTTCGGAGGAGGAGACGGAGCGCGACTTCCTGTGGAGGATCCACAAGGCGGTGCCGGCGCGCGGGGAGGTGGGCGTGTTCAACCGCTCCCACTACGAGGACGTTCTGGTGGTGCGGGTGCACGAACTGGTGCCGGAAAAGACGTGGCGAGCACGGTTCGAGCAGATCAACGACTTTGAGCGCATGCTCGCCGGCGCGGGAACAACGATCGTCAAGTGCTTCCTGCACATCAGCAAGGCGGAGCAGAGGGAGCGGCTGATCGACCGGCTGGAGGACGCGGAGAAGAACTGGAAGTTCAACGAGGGGGATATCGAGGAACGCCGGCGGTGGAAGCAGTACACGCGGGCGTACCACGACGTGCTCGCCAAGTGCGGCACGACGCACGCGCCGTGGCACGTGATCCCGGCGGACAAGAAGTGGTTCCGCAACTGGGCGGTGTCGGAGGTGCTGGTGCGGACGCTCGAGGAGATGGACCCCCACCCACCGAAGGGCTCGCTCAAGGTGTCCAAGTTCTTCATCGAGGATTGAGAGCGCGACCGCGGGGATTACTTGTACGAGCGGACATTCTGCACGGGTCCGATGGCCTCGTATTCGATCTTCATCCAGTCCCCGTCGATCTCGACTTCAACCTCACCCTTGGGGGCCTGCGCCGGATCGGCGGAGGAAGAGATGTTGGCGCGGCGAAGGGGGAGGCCGTCCTTGAGGCCCGCTTCGGCGGCGCCCGAGCCGGGCTTGACGCCGACAAGCCGGCGCCCGGCCTTGCTCGCCTGGGTGTCGAAGCCCGGGTCGAAGGAACGCATGGAGCCCGAGCCGAGGGAGACGTTGAATTCGGCGAGTGATGCGGGGAGGGGCGGGTCCTGGCCGTCCTGGATGGTGAGTCGGACGGCGTCGATGAATTCCTTGCTGGTCTCGCGTTCGAAGGCGGAAAGGACGGCGGCGCGGTCGGGCATGGGGCCGCCGGGGGGGTGGGCCTTGATCAGTTCGCGGAAGACGTCGTCGAGGGTGCGCTTGCCGTCGGAGGCGCGGCGGATCTCGTTATCGATGGCGAGGGCGAGGAGGTCGCCGCGGCGGTAGGGAAGCCTGGAGATGTCGGGATCGGTCCAGAATTGTGCCTGGATGTCGGCGCCGGGGGAGTTTTTGCGCGGGTTGGTGTCGTGCTCGGAGATGGAGCGGTTGATGTCGGCAAGGACGGCGGCGTCGTTCCAGAGTCCGGCGAGCCGGAGCATGCGGCGGGTGAAGTACTCGGTGAAGCCTTCGGAGAACCAGTAGTTGGAGCCTTCGGGACCATCGATGTGGAACTTGGTGCCGTTCCAGGTGTGGAAGTACTCGTGGGCGAGGACGTGGCGGATCTGCTCGACGTGTCCGGCGGCGGGGTCGAGGGAGATTCCGGCGTTGCAGTAGAGGGCGAAGCAGTTGGTGAGGGCGGTCCCGCCGAGTGAGAAGCCGTGGGCGCCGACGCGTCCCTCGGGGGTGACGGAGACGAGGTACCAGGGATCGGAATGGTCGGAGAAGAACTCGCGTTCGACGGTGATGATGTGGAAGGCCAGGTCGGCGAACTGGCGGGGGGTGAAGCCCCAGTCGTCGCCGCTGATGACCAGGCCGACGCGGGCGCCGTGGATGGTTTCTTCGACGTAGTTGAGCTTGCCGGCGATGAAGAGGGACTGGCGGAAGCGGGGCTCGTCGAGGGTGACAGTCTGCGTGAGGCCGGTGCCGAAGGATGAGACGGCGTGGAAGCCGGGCTGGTCGAAGCCGGTCCAGGTGACCTGGTGTTCGCGGGGCTGGCCATCGCAGAGGTGCTGGGGATAGAGCAAGCCGTGGTTGCCGATCATCTGGAAGAGCTCGGGGCGGACTCGCGTGCGGTAGTCGTTGTGGCCGGGGCCCAGGGGCTCTCGGCCGGGGGGCTCGACGAGCGTGTAGTGCAGCGTCACGGTCTCACCGGGATTGTGCGCGATGGTCCATGAGCACTTTTCACCGTGGGTCACGGTGAGGGTGCGGCCGGCCTCGCCGGCGGCGGTGAGGGTAGAGAATTCCTGCGGGTCGGTGAGCGTGCCTCCCCACTCGCCTTCGACTGAGACGATGCTGGCGCCGCTGGAGTCACCGGTGAAGGCGCAGGTGACGCCGACGGCGGTTCCAGCCGGATCGCGCTGGAGCTCGTAGCGGATCGCCGGATCGGCGAGGGCCGTGGGCGCGAACAGGGCGAGGATGAGGGCAAGGGCGGCGCACCATGTGGCACGGAGGGGCATGGAAGGGCCTTTCAGCGGACGCTCCGCGGGGAGAGTGTGGTCGGATCGGGCGAGAAGGGAGATGCGCCACGAGAAAGAACCCGTCACCGGGAGGAGGGGTGCGGGGCGGATCGAAGCGGAGAGGGAGGCCGAATACTGTTGGTTCTATGTCCAATATCACGCTGGTGTGCTTTGACTGGGGCGGGGTGATCCTTCGCATCTGCCGTTCGTGGACGGAGGGGTGCGCCGCGGCGGGGCTGGATGTGCGCGGGGAGAGCGCGTCGACGGCGTGGGCGCAGCGACGCAAGGGCGTTCACCGGGAGTTTGAGACTGGTCGGCTGAGTGAGAGCGAGTTCCTTGCCCGTCTCGCGGCCTCGATGGACAACCTGTACACGCCGGCGGAGGTGGAACGGGTGCACCACGCGTGGCTGGTGGGTGAATATGCGGGGGTGGACGATGTGGTGGGGAGGCTGGTGGAGACGGCGGGGATCGAGACGGCGATGTTGAGCAACACCAATTCCCTTCATTGGGCGAGGCAGTCCCCCGGGAAGGACGCGGCCCTGCGGCATTTTCCGACGGCGGGGAAGCTCAAGCACCGGCACGCGAGCCATCTGATGGGGCTGGCCAAGCCGGACGCGGAGATCTACCGGGCCTTTGCGCGGAGCGTGGGGTGCCGTCCGGAGGAGATTTTGTTTTTCGACGACCTGGCGGACAACATCGAGTCGGCGAAGGCGTGCGGGTGGAACGCGGTTCAGATCGACCACACGGGGGATACGGCGAAGCAGATGGACGGGCACTTGCGGCGGTACGGGGTGTGGTGAATGGTGACGAGCCCGGGCCGGCGGGGGCGCGGCGGGGATGGCGTTAGGGCACGTTGGGATGCCACAGACCCAGGCCGAGGCACTGCGGGCATGACGCCTGGGTCGTTGCGACCGTTCCGGAGTATTGCCCGATGTCCCCGTTGGTGACTGAGATGGTGCCGCCGCCGCCGCATCGTCCGCAGACGAATGTCCCGGTGTCGCGGTGGCGCAGCAACTCTCTGGCTTCGGCTTCCGGCGGGGTGCCGGCGGAGGCGGAACGCCACGCGTCGATGAGACCTTCGACGATCGCGGGCTTTGAGAGCTGGGCGCGGAGCTTGGCGCGGGCGAGTGCGCCGTCGGCGGTGCGGCCCAGGGGAACGGAGAATTCCAGGCACGCCAGCGCGTCGTCGGGCGCACCGGTCTGCTGGAGGGAGAGGCCGAGCATTTCGTAGATATCCCAGAAGTTGCCGCGGTCCCGTAGGATGGCCAGGGACTGCTCGGTGCAGGCCTTGGCATCCCCCACCTGCTGGCAAAGGCGGGCTCTGCGGAACACCGCGCCGATGTCCTGGGCGTCCTGGGCGTCGATAGTTTCCATGAGTTCCTGCGCCTTGTCGAGCGTGGTCCACGTGCTGAGCCGGACCCGGATGGAGGTGGCATCGGGCCTGGCGGCGAGAACTTCCTGCAGGAGGAGTCGCGCCTGGTCGGCGTTTCCGATGTACCAGTGGATCTGCGCGAGGAGCACCTTGGCGGCCTCAAAGTCGGGCCGGTCCTGGAGTGCCTGCTGGAGTTCGCGGATGCACCTGCCCGTGTGCGGGAGCACCCTGCCGCGCATCCCGGAGGCGAAGGCGGAAGACATGTCGAAGTTGCGGGCGGCCTCCTCCGCCGCGGCGAGGCTCTGCGCGAGGTAGGGCGCGCGGTCGGCTTCGGTGGGGGTGTTGATCTGCTCGAGACTGTTGTCCGCAAGGAGGGCCAACCCCGTTGCGTTCAAGGTCGCGTCGATCAGCTCGAAGAGGGCGGAGGCAAACGCGTAGCGTCCGAGCGCGGAGGTGGTGGAGCCCGGCGCGTTTCCGGCGGTGAATTGCAGGAGCGCCTCGCGATTGCCGGGGAGGAGGACGGCCCGTGGATAGGCGCTCGCCCAGAGGATGGCGGCGTTGAGCTGCGCGACGCCCTCGTCGAGCCGGCCGATCTTCCACGCGAGCACGGCGGCGTCGATGAGGACGGCGGCATCGGCGGCGCGGCCTTGGGTCTTGAAGAGCGCCGCGAAGTCGTCGCAGGCGCCGGCATCGTTGCCCGCCCCTTTACGGGCGTAGGCGCGGGCCCACAGCGCGGAGACATGCCCGGGCTGTTTCTGGAGGAGGGGATCGAGCAGGGCGAGCGCCTGGGCGTGGCGGCCGGCGTTGGCGTGGTTAAACGCCGAGGAGATGATCGCGGGTTCCCATGCCGGCGCGAGCGCGAGCGCCTTGTCGTAGGCGGCGCGGGAATCGTCCCATCGCTGGGCGGCGATGAAGGTATTGCCCAGGAGCCACTGAGCCACGGGGGACTTGGGATTCTCGGAGGCGATCTTCTTCCAGGAGACGATGCAGCGGTCGACGTTGTCGGCCTTCGGGGATCCGGGAAGGGCGTACGGCGCCCAGGAAACGGGGACCGCCTGAGAGAGGTCCTGGGCGTATGCCTCCTGGGCATCATTCCACTGCCCAGCGGCGGCAAGGCTGTGCGCCCGCCAGAGCTTTGCGGACTTCGCCAAAGGGCCCCGGACCTGACCGTAGAGATCGGCGGCCATGTCGTACTCATGGAGGTTCCAGCAGGCCCACGCCAGCTGCATGCGGGCGGCGTTATGGTGAGGATCGGCGTCGAGCGCCGCCTGGCACTGGCGGCGGGACTCGGCCCAGTCCTGGGCGGCATCCGCCCGGGAGGCGCCGGCGAACGCAATCGCGGCGCGGATGGCGCCGGGTGACGCCGGGGGCACGACCAGCGCGCTGGGCGGGTCGTTTCCGCCGCAGCCCGGGTGCACGAGGGACAGGGCGGCAAGAGCCAGCAGCGAGATCGTGCGGACCGAAGTTGTCCATCTGCCGCGGGTTCTGGTGCGCGCCATTGTGGAGAGACTCCTGTGCCGTGGTTTGGCCGTGCCTGGGTCCCGGTGACGGGGCACGCTGGACGCGGCCCGGCCGGGCATACATGTGTCGGGTCGAATGCCGCCGCGTTGCGTCAAGCGGTGAGATTGTCCGTGGGCGCGTCGTCCCAGGCCCGAGGCCGGGCGGCGGTTACATGCTGCGGAGCTTGTTCATGCCGTTGAGGGCGGCGACCTTGTAGCATTCGGCGAGTGTTGGGTAGTTGAAGACGGTGTTGATGAAGTACTCGGCGGTGGCTTTGAAGGCGATGGCGGTCTGGCCGATGTGGATGAGCTCGGTGGCGCCGGTGCCGATGGCGTGGACGCCGAGGATGGCGTGTGATTCCTGGTGGATGAGCATCTTGAGCATGCCGATGTCGTCCCCCAGGAGCTGGCCGCGGGCGATTTCCTTGTACTGGGCGACCCCGGACTCGTAGGGGATGCCCTCGGCGGTGAGCTTTTCCTCGTTCCAGCCGACCATGGAGATTTCGGGGATGGCGTAGATGCCGTAGGGGAGGAGTTCGTCCATGCGTTCGCAGCGTTCTCCGAACATGTAGCAGGCGGCGAGGCGGCCCTGCTCCATGCTGGTGCTGGCGAGGGCGGGGAAGCCGATGACGTCCCCGACGGCGTAGATGTTGGGGACGGCGGTCTGGTACTGCTCGTTGACCTTGATGCGGCCGCGTGCATCGGCGGAGAGGCCGGCGTTCTCGAGGCAGAGGCCGTCGGTGGAGCCCTGGCGACCGATGCAGTAGAGAAGCGCGTCGGCGCGGAGCGTTTTGCCGCTCTCGAGCATGGCTTCGACCATCACGCCGTCGATGGAGCGGGCGCCGGGCGGGGCTTCCATGGTGGAGATCTTGACGACCTTTTCTCCGAGCCGGAGCGTCATGCCGCCCTGGCGGGAGTGGTACTGGAAGGCCTCGATGATCTCGCTGTCCACGAAATCCAGGAGGCGGGGCTTGCCCTCGATGAGCGTGGCCTTGACGCCCAGGGTGGAGAGCATGGAGGCGTACTCGGTGCCGATGACGCCGCCGCCGACCACGATGATCGAGTTGGGAAGGCGCTTGAGGGAGAGGAGCTCGTCGGAGGTGATGACGTTGACGCCGTCGAAGGGGACGTCGGGGGAGCGGGAGGGGGAGGTGCCGACGGCGATCACGGTGCGCTCGGCCTGGATGGTCTCGGTGGCGTGCTCCCCGATGATGTCGATGGTGGTGGGATCCCGGAACTGACCGCGGCCGGTGATGAGGTGGATGCCGTTGGAGGCGAAGTGGCCGCGGACGAGCTCGATCTCGGCCTTGATGACGGACTGGCACGCGCTCATCAGGTGGGGCATGTCGATGCCGCGGGCGTGGAGGAACTCGGCGCTGCTGGGGAGGGCGACGCGCGAACCGGAGGCGCGGAGGATGGCCTCGCGCAGGGCCTTGGAGGGGATGGTGCCGGTGTTGATCGCCGCGCCGCCGACGACCTCGCGCTTTTCGATGACGCAGACGGATTTTCCGAGCTTGGCGGCCTGGATCGCCGCCCGCTGGCCGCCCGCACCCGACCCGATGACGCACAAGTCAAATAGCCTCATTGCACGACAGGCTAGCAGGCGGCGGGGCAACTCGGCCGGATCGGTGGGTTTTTCCACACCCCTGCCGGGAGGGCTTCACGCGCCGGGCTGGGGGACGGTGGCGCGGTCGCGGCGGGTGATGGAAAGGCGGACGGTGGTGCGGTCGGCGTCGAACTTGAGGTCGGTGGGGACCTCGGCGAACGTGACGTCCTTGGTGGCGATGCCGCGCTCGAGCTCGTCGAAAGAGAGCGGGAGGACGGCGGTGACGCGGATTTCCCCGCGGCGGACGCGGTCGACCAGGTCGCTGGGGCCGCTGACCTTGACGTCCCGGATGAAGCGGTCTTCGTCGGGGACGGTGATATCCCAGCGGCCGACCTCCCCCACCGCGATCTTGATGTGGACGGGAACGCTGGCGATGGTGAAGACGTCGGTGCGGGTGCGGAGCTTGAGGATGACGTCGGCTCGCTCGGGCTGGATGGTGACGCGGGCGCGGCCGGAAAGGATGGCCGGCGGCTCGAGGGGCACGCTGGGGATGGTTTCGGAGCGGCCGGGGACGAGCTTGCCGATGGCGTCGGGGGAAATACGGGCGGTGACGACGGCCTCGGGGGAGACGCGGTCGGCAAGGGAACGGGGGAGGGTCATTTTGGCCTGGGCGGGCTTGGTCTCGACGGGGCCATCGACCAGGGCGCCGGCGACATCGGCGACGACTTTGACGTCGCGGACGACGAGGGTGTCGATGGAAACGCGGAGGCGCGGGGGGTCGACCTTGACGACGGTGACGCCGCGGTTGTCGATCTCGGGAGCGGAGCGGAGGATCTGGTTGAGGTCCAAGTCGTAATCCCCGGGGTCGGCGGGCACGCCCTCGGAGCCGGCGCGGAGGGCGACGCCGCGGCGGAGGGCGGACTCCAGGTCCCCGACGGAGGCGGTGGAGCCTTCGAAGACGACTTCAGCGCGGCCGGACCAGCCCTGGTTTTCACCGACTTCGACGAAGCGACCGGTCTGGGGGTCGTTCACGAAGGCGAGGTCGACGCGGATGGTCTTGTTCGTCAGGCTCTCGGCCTCGGCGAAGGTCCAGATGAGGACGGTGATGATCGACACCAGAAGAAATGTCCGCACGTGCGTCCACATGGGTCAGGCCACC
Source organism: Phycisphaerales bacterium (assembly GCA_044226385.1). Classification (GTDB taxonomy): domain Bacteria; phylum Planctomycetota; class Phycisphaerae; order Phycisphaerales; family UBA1924; genus JAEUJB01. The sequence continues at coordinate 312,714 of JBGAHA010000001.1, read as the reverse complement.
TTCTGGGGCTTGTCGTGATCGTCGAGGCGTTGGCTGGCGGGCTCGCTCGGCGGAGGGGGTGCTTCGGACTGCTCGAGGTCGTGCGCGTGGTCTGGGTCGATGGGGTGGTCGGAGAGAGAGGCCTCCCCGCCTGCGAGTGATTGCTCGCCGTCGGCGGGGGGTGCGCCTTGCTGGCCCGACTTGGCGACGGCGGCGGCGGCGGCCTTCTGGGCGCGGGTGAGGCGGACGCGGAGCTCCTCGCGGAGCTGGTCTTCATCCATGGGGGAGGAGAGGCGGCCGCGCTCGGCGATGCGCATGGCGCCGGTTTCCTCGCTGACGACGACGACGAGGGCGTCGCACTCCTTGGTGAGGCCGACGGCGGCGCGGTGGCGGGAGCCAAAGCGGGGGTCGGGCATGTCGGAGGCTTCGGCGAGGGGGAGCTGGACGCCGGCGGCGTGGATGCGGCGTCCCTTGATGATGACGGCGAGGTCGTGGAGGGCGGAGCCGGGGAAAAAGATGGTCTGGAGGAGGCGGGCGCTGAGCTCGGCGTTGATGACGGTGCCGCCCTCGAGAAGGCCGGCGAGGCCGACGCTGCGTTCGATGACGACCAGTCCGCCGAAGCGGGCGCGGCTGAGGTAGGCGGCGGCCTCGGCGATCTCCGAGACGGTGTAGGCGATGTCGGAGGGGGTGGTTCGGAAAAAGGGCGTTTCGCCCAGGCGGACCAGGGCGCGGCGGAGCTCGGGCTGGAAGATGACGACGAGGGCGACGGCGACGAGGGCGACGAAGCGTTCGTAGAGATAGGAAAGACGCTGGAAGGCTTCGGCGACGCCCAGGACGCGCGAGACGACGGCGGTGATGATGAGGACGACGAGCATGCCCTTGAGGGCGCCGGCGGCGCGGGTGCCCTGGACGAACTTGAAGACGCCGTAAACGACCAGCCAGATCAGGATGAGCTCGGCAGCGACCACCAGCGGGGAGTAGGCCGCGATGCGGTCGAGGAGATCTTGAACCGGGATCCAGAGTCGCACGAGAATCTCCGCGTGGCCGGGCCGCCCGACGCGTCGTGAATCGGGGGGAGGAGGGCGGGGCGCCGCCCCAGGCGTCTCCTACGCTTGAGTGTATTCGGTGTTCCGCCGCATTCCTCGTTGAAACTGCCCGGGAAGATGTCCCGGGCGCCATCCCAGAGACCCGACTGTGCGACGATCCACGGTGAGCTTTCAGCAGACGCCCAACCCCAACGCGCTCAAGTGCGTGGTGGACGGGGTCATCCCGCCGCTGGCGGACAAGTCGGGCCCTCGGTCGTATGCGGGGACGCAAGTTCCCGCGGGGGACGCGCTCGCGGCGGCGGTGCTGGCGATCCCGGGCGTGACGCACGTGCTGATCGCCGACCGGTGGCTGACGGTGAACCGGGCGAGCGGCGCGGACTGGAAAGGGATCAAATCGGCGGTGCAGGGGGTGGTGCGGGAGCACGTGCCGGCGGCCGAGGCGCTCGATTCTCCGGGCACGGGGGGCTGAGCCGTGGAGCGAGCACCATCCTCCGTCCCAACCTCCGCCTCAACCTCCGCGGGGACTGCGGGGAAGGCTTCCGGCGGCCAGATCATCGTCGGGATCGACCTGGGGACGACCAACAGCCTGGTTGCCATCTGTGACGAGCGCGGCCCGCGTGTTATTCCGGACGCTGGCGGAGAGAGCCTGCTTCCCAGCGTGGTGCGGCTGGAGGCGGCGGCGGACGGTTCGATGCGGGCGGTCGTAGGTACCGAGGCGAAATCGAGGGCGGGAGATTTTCCCGCAAGCACCTACGGGAGCGTGAAGCGGCTGATGGGACGATCCCTCGCCGACGCGGCGGGGGACGTGCCGTACCTGCCATACCGGGTGGCGAGCGGGGAGCAGGACACGGCCCGGGTGGTGTGGGAGGGACCTTCAGGGACGCGGCTGATTTCGCCGCAGGAGATTTCGGCGCACATCCTGCGGGCGCTGGCGGAACGTGCGAGCGCGGCGCTGGGCGTGGAGGTTCGCCGGGCGGTGGTGACGGTGCCGGCGTACTTCGACGATGCGCAGCGGCAGGCGACGCGTGATGCAGGGCGGCTGGCGGGCATTGAGGTCGTCCGCATCGTGAATGAGCCGACGGCGGCGGCCCTCGCCTACGGGCTGGGGCTGGATCGCTCGAGCGGGCGCAACGCGGGGCCGCGGATGGTCGCGGTGTACGACCTGGGCGGGGGAACGTTTGATATCTCGATCTTGAAGCTCTCGACCACGCCGGCCGCGGCCGGAGAGGCCGCGGGAGAAACCGCGTTCTTCCAGGTGCTCTCCACGGCGGGTGACACGCACCTTGGCGGGGATGACGTGGACCGGCTGCTGGTGGATTTCGTGCTCGATGGGCAGGGACGGGAGTCGCTCAGCCCGGGATCCATGGGGCGGCTGACGGCGGCGTGCGAGCAGGCCAAGCGGCGGCTGAGCCAGGAGGAATCGGCGGAGATCCGGGTGACGCTGGAGGACGGCCGTGAGCTGCGGCGAACGCTCGCACGGGCGGAGTTTGAAGGGCTGATCTCCGGGTGGGTGGAGCGGTCGCTGGAGTGCTGCCGGCGTGCGATCGCCGATGCGCAGCGGAAGCTTGGGGGACAGGCGCTGAACCTGGACACGGTGGTGCTGGTGGGCGGATCGTCGCGGATTCCGCTGGTGCGGCGGCGGGTGGGCGAGATGTTCGGGGTCGAGCCGTACACGGCGCTGGATCCGGATCAGGTGGTGGCGCTGGGCGCGGCGGTTCAGGCGTCGATTCTTGCGGGAACGACCAAGGGGCAGCTGCTGCTGGACGTGATCCCGCTGTCGCTGGGGATCGAGACGGCCGGGGGCGCAGCGGCGAAGCTGGTGGTGCGGAATACGACGGTGCCGACGCGGGCGACGGAGATGTTCTCGACGAGCGTGGACGGGCAGACGTCGATCAAGATCAACATCCTGCAGGGGGAGCGGGAGATGGCGCAGGACTGCCGCAGTCTGGGCGTGCTGCACCTGCGAGGGATTCCCCCGATGCCGGCGGGGATTCCGCAGGTGCAGGTGGAGTTCGCCGTGGATTCCAACGGCGTGCTGAACGTGATGGCGGTGGAGCGGCGGTCGGGGCGGAGGACGGGGGTGCAGGTGATCCCCAACCACGGGCTGACGCGGGAAGAAGTGGACCGGATGGAGGCCGACTCGATCACCCACGCCCGGGAGGACATGGCGAGGCATCGCGTGGTGGACCTGATCGTGAACAGCCGCCTGGACCTCAAGTGGATCGGGGACCGGCTGAAGAAATTCGGGCACCTGGTCGAGGCCGGGTACCGGGAATCGCTGGAAACGCAGGCCCAAGCGCTGGAAGAGATGGTTCGGGAGGCGGAGGCGGACTGGCGGAAGGTGGAGCCCAACGCGTTTCACGCGGCGAAGGAGGGGCTGGACCGGCTGAGCGTGCGGCTGCAGGAGGTCTCGATCCGGGAATCGCTTCGAGGGCAAGCCGGAGGCGGGCCGGGGACCGAGGGCGGGAATGGGGACGGGGTCCGGGCACGGTGAGCGCGAGGGTTGTACCCTTGGAGCCTCATGGCCGCGTCTTCCACACAAAACAACATCCTCGCCGGTTCGTTTCTTCTCGCCTCCGTCACGCTGGCGGTGGTGGCGAGCTTCGTGCTCTCCGACATCGGGCAGCGGCTCAAGAAAACCAACGAATACCTGGTGCATTTCACCATCGCGCAGGGCGCGATGGGGATCAAGATCGGCTCCCCGGTGCTGCTGGGCGGGCAGCCGGTGGGCAAGGTTTCAGGGGTGACGATCGTTCCAGACTCGGGCACGGGGCGGGTCCGGGGCGGGAGCATCGATGTCGCGGTGCAGGTGGACGCTCAGTACGTGCTCTACGACAACGCGCTGTTCTACCTCGAGAAGCCGCTGCTGGGCTCGCTGACGTCGATCAATATCGCGTCGATGGGCGTCAAGGAGCTTGTGAAGGGTGATCAGCAGATCGGGCCCGGGCCCGAGCTGGCGTCGGGAGAGCGGATCGCCGGCTCGATCGCGCCGCCCTCATTCCTCGCCGACGCGGGGGTGGGGTCGGAGCAGGTGCTGGACCTCAAGCAGATCATCGCGCAGGCGAAGGAGGCTGTGGAGAAGATCAACGGCCTGATCGACGGCAACTCGGAGCTTGTGACCGGGACGCTGACGGATATCCGCGGGGCGGCGAAGGATGCTCGCGGGGCCGTGAAGGAAGCGACGGACAAGGTTCCCGACTGGACCAAGCGGATCGACAGCATCCTGGCGAGCGCCGACACGACGGCGGCGGACTTCCCCAAGCTCAAGGACAAGATCGGAACGCTGATCGACGACGGTGGGCACCTGATCGGTGATGCGCGGAGCCTGATCAACGACAACCGCTCCCAGATCGATGCGTTCATCGACAACCTGGACGTCGCGGCGGCGACGGTGCGGGAGAACATCGACCCGCTGGCGAAGCAGGCCCGGGAGGCGATGTCGAGCTTTGAGAGTCTTTCGACGCGGCTGGACACGATCGTGTCGACGGAGAGCCCGAGCATCCGCCGCACGCTGGCCAACGCGAGGCTTGCATCGGAGCAGCTCAAGCTGACGATGATGGAGATCCGGGCGCAGCCGTGGAGGCTGCTGGTGCAGCCCGACACCAAGGAGATTCAGGAGCAGTTGCTGTACGACTCGGCGCGGAGCTACGCGGAAGCGGTGAGCGACCTGCGGGCGGCGAGCGAGTCGCTGGAATCGACGATCGGCCAGGGGGCGCAGGCGCCGGGGGGCGTGGAGGAGATCCTGGACCGCAAGAAGGAACTCGACGCCGCGTTCGTGAAGTATCGGGAGACGGAGAAGAAGCTCTTTGAGCAGCTGCAGAAGAGCGGGCACTGAGCGGGCGTGACGCGCTGGCTGGTGCGCGGCTCAGTGATTGATGCCCCGGCTGATGCGCAGCACGTGGCCGTCGGGGTGGCGCACGTGCATTTCACGCACGCCCCAGGGCTCGTCGGTGGGCGGGAACGTGACCTCCAGGCCTTTTTCAATGCAGCGGCGATGGACAGCGTCCACGTCGTCCACCCACACGGACATCCAGACGCCTCTTTCCTGGTCATCGCTTCCGCCGGGTCCGCCGGTCGCGGAGAGCGTGCTCTTGCCGCGTCCACCCTGGGCGCCCAGGCACAGGAAGATCTGGGTTTCTCCCGAGCCGACGGCGCCGAAGGTGGGAGGAGTCCCCCACTGCCAACACGTGCGGAATCCGAGCTTCTCGAACCACGCAAGGCTCTCGGAGAAATTGGAGATATTGAGGATGGGAGTGATGTGGGAGACCCAGAGCCACGCGGCGTGAGCATCGTGGGAGGCCTTGGCCTTGGCGAGGTCGGGCTCGGTGTAGTGGACACTGGCGCGGGAGATCTTTCCGGAGGCGTTGAAGGTGAGGACTTCGGTGGCGATGAGGTCCAGGACGGAGCGGTAGCGGATGGAGATGCTGGAGACCCCGACGCCAACGCTGATGAGGATGAAGCGAAGATCGGGGTACTGCGCGAGGGCTTTGCGCCAGTAGTCTCGCAGGGCAGGCTTTCCGCGAACGACGCCAGAGGGGTTTCCAGCGACCTCGGCGACGAATGGAGAGGAGAGCTCGACATCGTCGGTGTAATGGGCGAGCACGCGATCGAGATCGCGGGCGTTCCAGGCGTTGATCCATTCCTGGGCGAAGTGGTGGGCGGTCTGGGCGGTGAACGTGGCGCCTGAAGTCATGATGGCCATGGTACAGGGGCGCCGGGACTCAGTCCGTGGGGGCGGTGGAGGGATTGGCCGCGGGGGAGGGATCCTGGCGCGCGGCCGTTGAAGCGGTAAGCCGGAGGGATTCCAGGGACTGGGCGGTCGCCGGCCCGCGGGCGGACCAGTAGACGCGCCCCTGGCGATCCACGAGGCCGACCCAGATGCGCGAGGGATCGTCGATGCCGGCGAGTGAGCGGAAGGCGTCGGTATCGGTGTAGATGGTGATGGTGCGTTCTCGTGCGGAGAGGTCGGGAATTCCGCGTCGCATGCCACCGTCGATCCAGCCTCGCATCACGCTCCAGCTTGATGAAAGCACCGGCAGCTCGTAGTACTCGATGTTGGCGTGGTCGGTGGAGAGGTCCTTGGCGGTCTGGACCCAGGTGTCGACGTCCTTTTGCTGGTTCTGGTAGAAGGCGACCAGCAGGATATTGAGGGGAGCATCGAGGCCCGCGGGGATATCGAAGGTACGCTCGTTGAGGTTCTGGCCCTTGGTCGTGGGGAAGGTCGGGGCGGCGGGATCGAAGGGGACGCCGCTGACCGCGGACCCGCAGGAGAGCATGGACGCGGCCAGGCCGCCGGAGAGAAGGACAAGAGACGCGAGGACGACGCGGGCGCGGGTGCGGTTCATGCCCTGGATTCGATCCCGGAGGGGAGGTGGATTCGCGGGGGCCGTGGTGATGGGGCCGGGCTGCTATTTCGCGGGCTCGGCGATCACCTTGCCGGCGGCGGCGCGGGAGAGGGCGACGGCGGGGCAGCCGGAGGACTGCACGACGAGGGAGTCGGCGGGAATGTTGACCTGGAGAATGCTGGCGACGGCGCCGGGCTTGAGGCCGTGCTGGGCGACGAAGGTGAGGAACTCGCGGTCCTGGTTGGCGATGCGCAGGACGCGGACGCTGGCGGCGGCGGGGTATTCGCACAGGGGCTTGCCGCCCTGGTCGCGCACGCGGCCGCTGGAATCGGGGATGGGGTCCCCGTGGGGGTCGCTGGCGGGGTGGCCGAGGAACTCGTCGAGGCGGCTGAGGATCCGTGGAGAGAGGGCGTGCTCGAGGCGCTCGGCTTCTTCGTGCACGTCGGCCCAGTCGAGCTTGAGGGTCTGCACGAGGAAGGTCTCGATCAGGCGGTGGCGGCGCAGGACGTCGACGGCGACCTTGACGCCCTTGGCGGTAAGCGTCACGCCCCCGTAGCGCTCGGCTTTCACCAGGCGGGCGGCGGCGAGCTTGCGGACCATGCTGGTGGCGCTGCCCTTGGTGACGCCGAGCATGGAGGAGAGGCGGACGACGCCGGCCTCCCCGGAAGGGGATTCTCGGCAGAGGGTGTAGAGGGCCTTGAGGTAGTTTTCGACGGTCTCTGTCGCCATTCGGGGGGGAGTGTAGGGATGGCGGTCGTGGCGGGCGGCGGAGTCGGCAAACACCCAAAGTTTGATTTGTCAAACTTTGATGCATAGCCTGTCCACACCGTTCTATGCGGTCCCGCGACAGGGCGGGCGCGGCGCGTTTCGCGGCGATGCACTGGCGAGAAGGAAGACGATCGATGGCCGAGGATCTCCAGGATGGAAGCGCGCCGGGCGCGTGGCGGCGCGCGGTAGGCACCCCTTCGCTCTCGGAAGTGCACGCGTCGGTCGCCGTGCCGATGGGCGGGAGCGTGTTCCGCAAGATGCTCGCCTTCAGCGGCCCGGGGCTGATGGTGTCCGTGGGGTACATGGATCCGGGCAACTGGGCGACGGACCTGGCGGGCGGATCGCGGTTCGGGTACACGCTGCTGTCGGTGGTGCTGATCTCCAACCTGATGGCGATCCTGCTGCAGCACCTGGCGGTGAAGCTGGGAGTGGTGACGGGCCGTGACCTGGCGCAGGCGTGCCGGGACCACTTCGGCCCACGGACGTCGTTCCTGCTGTGGGTGCTGTGCGAGGTGGCGATCGCCGCGTGCGACCTGGCGGAGGTGATCGGCTCGGCGATCGCGCTGAACCTGCTGTTTGGCCTGCCGCTGGTGTGGGGCGTCTTGATCACGGCGGCGGACGTGCTGATCGTGCTGTTCCTGCAGAACAAGGGGTGGCGGTACATCGAAGCGATCGTGGCGGGGCTGATCCTCTTGATCGGGGCGTGCTTTGCGTATGAGATGATCGCCTCGCGCCCCGACCTGCCCGAGGTGCTGCGGGGCCTGATCCCCAGCCCCAAGATCGTGACCAACCCCGAGATGCTGTACATCGCGATCGGGATCCTGGGCGCGACGGTAATGCCGCACAACCTGTACCTGCACTCATCGATCGTGCAGACGCGGGCCTACCCGCGCACCGAGGCCGGAAAGTCGATGGCGATCCGGTACGCAACGGCGGACTCGACGATCTCGCTCCTGCTGGCGTTCTTCATCAACGCCGCGATCCTGATCCTCGCGGGTGCGACGTTCCACACCTCGGGGCACCAGGATGTCGCGGGGATCGAGGACGCCTACAAGCTGCTCACGCCGGTGCTGGGAGCGTCGCTGGCGAGCACGCTGTTCGCGGTGGCGCTGCTCGCGTCGGGCCAGAACTCGACACTGACGGGCACGGTGGCCGGGCAGATCGTGATGGAGGGATTCCTCAATATTCGACTGCGGCCCTGGCTGCGGCGGCTCATCACGCGGCTGATCGCGATCGTGCCGGCGGTGATCGTCGCGTCTCTGTACGGTGAGCAGGGCGTCAACGAGCTGCTGATCCTCAGCCAGGTGATCCTGTCCCTTCAGCTCTCGTTCGCGGTGATTCCGCTGGTGTGGTTCACCAGCAGCACGCTCAAGATGGGCCGGTTCGTCAATCGCCCATGGCTTGTCGGCGTTGCGTGGACGGTCACCACGGTGATCGCGCTGCTGAACGTCTACCTGCTGTTCCAGACCGTCAGGGAATGGATGTCCTGACGGGATTCACTTCTTACTGCGACTGGCGCGGGTTCAGGATCGACCAGCAGGGAACGGCGAGGGCGGCGCCCAGGACGGGCGCGGTCAGGTAGATCCACAGATGCTGGGTCTGGCCTGAGATCAGCGCCGGGGCGAGGGAGCGGGCGGGGTTCATGGACGCTCCGCAGATGGGGCCGGCGAAAAGGGCCTCCAGGCCCACCACTCCGCCGATGGTGATGCCCGCCATCAGCCCCCGTTCTTTCGGTCCCGACGAAACCGAAAGGATCACCAGCATGAGCATGAAGGTGAGGATCAGTTCCAGGACGAAAGACTGGAGTGATGGTCCCGCGGGCATGGTGGCGCCCAGGAGCTGGCTTGCGGGGAACAGGAGGCGCAAGAGTGACGAGGCCGCCAGCGCGCCGGCGATCTGCGCGGCGAGGTAGCGGGGAACGGTGCGGGCGGGGAGGCGTCGGGACAAGGCGAACGCGAGGGTGACGGCGGGGTTGAGGTGGGCGCCGGAGATGTCCCCCAGGGCGTCGATCATCGCCATGACGATCAGGCCGAACGTGATCGCCACGCCCACGTGGGTGACGGCGCCGCCGGACGCCTCGTTGACGATGATCGCCCCGGTGCCGGCGAAGACGAGGCAGAACGTGCCCAGGAACTCGGCGAAGAGCTTGTTCATGCGGGATCCGGTCTTGCTGGCGGCTCACAGAGCGCGACGGGCGGAGATGTCGAGGCTCGTGATGTAGTCGCTGGGCTTTGAGCCTGCGGGGAGCGCTTCAACGATCTTGCGGTAGAGGGGATCCTCCCAGTTGGTCATCGCGTCGATGTAGTGCGGCTTGGGGGAGAGGACGATGTCGACCAGGCCCGCGGCGTGGGCGTGGGCGCGTGTTTCCTCGACCAGCACCGCGCCGGCGACGCAGCCGACGAGGGCCTCGATGTCCTGAAGGACCTGGGGCGGGAGCGGGCGGAGGAGCGCGAGATCCGAGACGGCGACGCGGCCGCCGGGCTTCAGGACGCGAGCGATTTCTTTCCAGACCCGCGGCTTGTCGGGGGAGAGATTGAGGACGCAGTTGGAGATGACGACATCGACGCTGGCGTCGGGGACCGGGAGATGTTCGATCTCACCCAGGCGGAATTCCACGTTGGCAAGCCCGGTCTGGCGGGAGTAGGACTCGATGTTGCGGCGAGCCTTGGAGAGCATGTCGGGTGTCATGTCGACGCCGATGACGCGTCCAGTGGGACCAACCTTGGGTCCGGCGACGAAGCAGTCAAAGCCGCCGCCGGCGCCCAGGTCCAGGACGATTTCCCCGGGCCTGAGGGAGGCCAGGGCCGTGGGATTGCCGCAGGAGAGGCCCATGTTCGCGCCGTCGGGCGCGGCGGCGAGTTCCTGGGAGGAGTAGCCGATCGCGGCGGCGAGCTGCTCGGGGGAAAACGTCGCGGGTCCGCAGCAGCCTCCGGGCGCTGCGGCGGCGTGTGCGGGTGCGCCGGCGGGAGCGCACGCGCCGCCGAGGGCGGACCACGATCCGCTGCGGGCGATCGCGGCGTAGCCCGTCTGGACCTGTTCGCGCACCTGGTCGGCAGACGGAGTGGCGGCCGACGCGGGGGATTGCTCGCGAGATGCCTTTCCGCCGCAGCAGGAATCACCGCAGCAGGCGGCGCGGGGGGACGCTTCGGGTGCGCGGCGCGGGTCGGATGTTGTGTTCATGGTTCGTTCCTTTGTGAGAGCGGCCGAACGCGCGAAGGAGGAAGCGACTGGGGCAGCGACTGCACGTACTCCCGGATCTCGTCGCGGACCCGTCGGTAATGCGAAAGAGCTTCCTCCTCGCTGGCGGCGTTCTTTGCCAGGCGTGGCGGGTCGTCAAACCCGTGATGGACGATGGTGGCTGGGCCGGGGAAATAGGGGCAGGACTCGTGGGCCGCATCGCAGACCGTGATGACATAATCGGGCGCGACCGAGCGGAGAGAATCGATGTGCTTGGACTGGTGGCCGGAGATGTCCACGCCGACCTCGGCCATGCAGCGGACCGCGAGGGGGTTGAGGCCGTGCGGGCTGGTCCCGGCGGAATAGGCCTCGATCTCGTGCCCGCGCAGCGCTTTGGCCCAGCCCTCGGCGATCTGGCTTCGGCAGGAGTTGCCGGTGCAGAGGAAGATGATTTTCACACGGGGTGGCACGGCGTCTCCGCAGAAGGGTCGCAGGGAGGGATCCGGACGCGGCACGATGCTTACTTGCGTCAACGTGCAAGTATACGATCGCGAGCGTGTGATTCCACCTCCGGCCATCAGATATCGGAGGTGGTTGTCGATATCCCGGTTCCACGCCCGGGATCGCCACCAAGCCGACCCGACCGCCGGTAGAACGCACGAATTGTGACTATTTTCGCGCCGCACCTGTCGATTCGGAGGCGTCGGGAGCGACGCGGTGGTGAATACGGGGTTCGCGTGACCACTTGCACAAGGAGCTGGACGATGCGTGTCATGGTGATCGTGAAGGCGAGCAAGGACAGCGAGGCTGGAATCATGCCCGGCGCGGGGCTTCTTCAGGCGATGGGCAAGTTCAACGAAGAACTGGTGAAAGCGGGCGTGATGCTCGACGGTGCGGGCCTCAAGGCATCGTCGCACGGCGCGCGCGTTCGGATTTCCGAACAGCAGCGCACGGTTACCGACGGCCCCTTCGCCGAGACCAAGGAACTCATCGCGGGCTACTGGCTGTGGCAGGTGCGATCGCTGCAGGAGGCAATCGAGTGGGTCAAGCGCGTTCCCAACCCGCACCCGGGGTTCGAATCGGAGATCGAGATCAGGCCCCTGTTCGAAGAATCCGATTTCCCCGCCGCATGATCATCGGGGAGGGCGCCTGCCCAAGTATGAGGAATGGGAAGCCAGCGTGACCCACGCGCTGGTTCCCGGGCACGTTGTCGTGGCGCTCTGGCCCGCGCTTCGGGCGTGAGCCCTGCGTGCGCGCCCTCATCCCCCTGCGGCGATCGGTCGTCACGGGCCGCGCCGGACGCCGCGCGGCAACACCGGCGTTGGATACGCTTTGCGCCGATGGCCGACACTGGCGCCGCCCAACGCGCGATCGAAGAGGTGTGGAGGATGGAGTCCGCACGGCTGATCGCCGCGCTGGCCCGCGGGTTTCGCGGGGACCTGGGCCTTGCGGAAGATGCGGCCCAAGAGGCACTTGTCGCCGCGCTGGAACAGTGGCCCGCCGAGGGAATCCCCCAGCGGCCCGGGGCGTGGTTGCTGGTCGCGGCGCGCCGACGCGCCGCCGACGCGGCTCGCCGAGCGCAGCGGCAGCGCCGTATGCACGAGGACATCGCACGTGAATCGGGGCGGGCCCGCGGCGGGGACGAAGGCCATGAAGAACAGGCAAAGGACCTGGACGGGCTGCTGGATGGGGAGATCCAGGACGACGTGCTGCGCCTGATCTTCATGACGTGCCATCCTTCACTGCCGCCCGAAGCTCAAAGCGCCCTGACCCTGCGGCTGCTGTGCGGGCTGTCGACCGACGAGATCGCCCGCGCGTTCCTGACGCCCGAGCCCACCATCGCCCAGCGCATCGTCCGCGCCAAGCGCACGCTCGCGGCGGAGCGCGTGGCGTTTGAGATGCCGACCGGCAACGATCTGCCGGCGCGGCTGGAATCGGTGCTCGAGGTGATCTACCTGCTCTTCAACGAGGGATATTCGGCAAGCTCGGGAGATGAATGGATGCGGCCGGCTTTGTGCGAGGAAGCGCTTCGCCTCGGGCGGCTGCTTGCCGGACAGATGCCCGGGGACGCGGAGGTTCACGGCCTCGTAGCCCTGATGGAGCTGCAAGCCTCACGGACCGGGGCGCGGACAGGACCGGACGGGGAACCCATCCTCCTGCTCGACCAGGAACGTTGGCGGTGGGACAGGCTGCTGATCCGTCGAGGCCTCGCCGCGCTCGACCGGGCCCGCGCCCTGGGGACCGCCGCAGGTCGGTACACGCTGCAGGCATCGATCGCCGCCTGCCATGCGCGGGCGAGCGAGGCGTGGCAGACAGACTGGCGATCCATCGCCGGCTTCTACGCCGCGCTGGAGGCGCTTGTCGGTGGACCTGTCGTCCGGCTCAATCACGCGGTCGCGGTGGGGATGTCGGAAGGCCCGCAGGCGGGCCTGGACATGCTGCAAGGGCTGGAAGACGACCCGGGAATGAAGTCGTATCACCTGCTTCCCAGCGTGCGAGGAGATTTTCTGAGCAAGCTCGGCCGGCGGAAGGATGCCCGGGAGGCATTCGAGCTCGCCGCGCGGCTGACGCGCAATGCGAGGGAGCGCGTCGTGCTACAGCGCCGCGCGGAGGCCTGCGGTGATCGGAGAGATTGATCCGATAGTGGACGGAGCCATCACGTTGGCCCGCGAGCAAGTTGCCGGATCGCGTCCTTGCCGATCCAGCGAGCGGATGGCGCGGAGGACTTCGCGAGCCGCTGGGAAAGCTCGATCACCGCAGATCGGAGCGGTGCGCTGCGTCCGCTCATGGCCCGCAGCGCCCAGCTCACACCCTTCTTGACGAAGTTGCGGTCGTCGGTGGACGCCTGTTCGATCAGGGGAAGGCAGTCCAGGAATATTCGATCGCCGGCGGACTTGTCATGCAGCGCCACGCTGGCGAGGAGTGCAAAGGCGGCGCGGCGCTGAAACTCTGCGGTGCGGGTGCTCCAGCGGTGGATTTTTTCAAATGCGAGGGTCGAATCCACGCGATCAAAGAGCTTGAAGCAGACGGTGTCGCAGATTCCCCAGTTGTCAAAGTCCCCGGCCCATCGCTCCATCTGCGCCGAGGTCACGCGGGCGGGCTCATCCACCATGCAGGCGACCATGCGTGCCTCGTAGTGGCCGGCGTTCCACAGCGCCGCGGCGAGTTCGTGGTTGCGTCGGGCATCGTCGCTCCGCAACCGCCCGGCGATTTTCTGCATCGCCGACATCGGCACACCGAATGCCATTCCGGGTTCCGGCAGACGGATGCCGTAGCGCGCGATCATGTCGCGCCGCACGCCGGCGCGGCCCAGGCGGCGGAGCTCGTCGATCACCGCCCGGGCCTGTTCCTCCGCATCCCCGCTGCGAGCAGCGCGGGCCCGGGAGCTGACCCGAGTCGAGGGCTTTGCGGACCGTGCCGGACGCGCTGCGCCTCGTTTGCCGGAAAGAAGCGCCGACGACTTGGCGGGTGACGCGGAACGGTTCGCGGTCTTCGTTCGAGAGTTGGCGGCCATGCACATGCTCCCCGGTGATGCCCAGGTGAGCATAGACGAACCAGTTTCAGCGCCGGGCGGCCGGGCGTAACCCGGGCGGACAGGATCTCGCCGGCTCGGATCGCCTTACTGATGGGACGCGGGAACGTCGAGCTGCAGGGAGAACGCCCAGACCCATGACGGCGAGGCGGGGTTGTAGTCGTTGTCGCTGGCGACCATAAGCGTGCGCCGTCCGCCGGGGAGAGCGGGTCCCAGCGCGAGGCCTTCCACTTTTTCGGGCATGTCAGGCCCGGCGAGGCCGAACCGAGGGTCGAGCAGGTCGAGCACGAGCGTTTTCGCCACGGGGCGCACGCCTTCGGGCAGGCCGGTCACGGGGAGTGAGTCCACCGAGCTGATGTCCGATGCCTCCCGGAGATCGATGCGGTAGATCCTGCGGACCTTGGCTTTCGCTCCGGGCTGGGCGTCCTTCTCGATGACCAGGAACTGGCCGTCCGAGAGGGCGGTGAGTTCGTTGAGGCCGTTGCCGGCGTCGTCGAGGACATAGACGAATTCGCGCCACGTCGCGTCCGCTCCCGACGGGTTCAGGACGGCTTCGACAAGGCGGTTGTTGACGCCGATGCGCTTGTTGCTCCCGTCCAGGGCGCCATCCTGCAGCAGCGGACCCTGCATCAGCGCGTAGATCCGTTGTCCGTCGGGAGAAAGGGCGACGCCTTCAAACCCGCGGTTGGCCTGGCGTCCCTTGGAATTGTGCGGAGGGAGTTCCTCCTGCGGGCTCGCCGCAGCGTGTTCAACCTGATACCTCGCGGGGGCGTCGAGGCGGCGAAGGTGGATCCCACGCGTCGTCCATTCGTCGAGGGATGGGCCGTATTCATCGCAGGTCCACAAGGTGCCGCCGGGGGAAACGGCGATTCCCTCGGGATCGAGGCGAATACCCGCCTGAGGGCTTGCGGTGTCCAGCGCCCCCGCGTAACCCACGTAGGGCCTTCCCGTTGCATCCGTGAGCAGCGCCGTCTCCACCACCTCACACGAGAGAGAGTCTGGCTTGGACGGGTCGGCGACAAAGCGCAGAAGGTGGAAGCGATCGCGGAACAGATGGGCGCCGTCGGCCGGGCCGCGGTCGGAGATCGCGTAGTAGAGATCGTCCCGCCCTGCATACGCGAGGCCCGAACCGAAGCTCCCCACCAGGTTGGAGGGAATCCCACCGCTCATTGGCTCCATGAGGCCCGAGCGATCGGGCGTATCTCCAGGAATTCGCGCAACGCCGATCAACCGCGGTGCATCGGACGCTTCGGTCGGGGGGCCGTTATCGGAGGCATGATTCGATAGAGAGGCGCTGGTGGTGAACAGGCCCGGGAGGGCGGTGCTTGCGCCGTACGGCGTCGCCGCGCGGAGCGGGTCGCGCACCGTGCCGGTGCATGCAAGCGCTGCGGCGATGAGGAGAGTCGGCATCGTTCTCATGGGAGCCTGGCAGACGAGCTGAATCAGAGGAACTGGGACCAAAGACTGGGGGACGTCAGAGTAACCCCGCGTGGTTCGCATCGCCCGGCAGGGGCGCGTGAAGAGTTCGTGAAGTCCGAAATACTGGAGGGCGAAGGGGCCGAAGCTCCACGGACTTGATTCGAGCGCAGGTGAACATCGTCCGATGCCCGGGACCTGCGTTGACGGTCTTGAGCAGGATTTGTATGATTCTGGCGGCGATGGAGTCCGCCCCGAACCGCCGGCCTCGCGAGAGTCATCGCGTCGTCCGGGCTGATGACTCCTACCTCCTTGCATCGGGCCGCGAGCGGCCCGTGGTAGTGGCTGGTAGGAGATGACATGTCGCCCGACGAACACCTGTCACAGTCAACGCCTCCGCACGACGCGTGCCTTCCGCGTCAGCAGAGCCCCACCACTCCGCCGGCTTCACCGACGAACGTGTGGCGCCTGCCAAGGTATCTCGTGAAATGGCTGCTGCTCGCCGGTCCGCTGGGAATCGTCACAGGCTCGGCCTGCGCCCTCTTCCTGTGGGCGCTGGATCATGTCACGACCCTCCGCTGGGAACACCCGTGGCTGCCGTACCTCCTTCCCGTGATCGGCGTGCTGGTGGGGGTGATGTACCACCGGCTTGGGAAAGATGTTGAGGCTGGCAGCAACCTCCTTCTCGATGAGATCCACTCACCCGGGGGCGGGGTTCCCGCCCGGATCGTGCCGCTGGTCTTCGTCGGGACCATTCTCACGCATCTGTGCGGTGGGTCGGCGGGCCGGGAGGGGACCGCCGTGCAGATGGGAGGCGGACTGGCGAGCGCGCTCGCACGCTCGCTGGGATTTCTCTGCCCGCCCGACACGCGAGTCCTGCTGATGGCGGGCGTCGCCGGGGGATTTGGCGGGGTGTTTGGCACGCCGCTGGCCGGAGCCATCTTTGCCCTGGAAGTGCTCACCATCGGACGGCTGCACTCGGGCGCGATCGTCCCCTGCCTCATCGCCGCCCTCGCCTCAGACTACGCCTGCACCGCGTGGGGCATCATCCATACCCCGTACCACATCCAGCTGGCAGCCCAGGGGCCGGTTTGGATGGAGTGGGCGCTGCTCGCCAAGGTGTGCCTCGCCGGGGCCGCGTTCGGGCTCGTGGCGCGGTTCTTTTCGTGGTTCGCCCACGCGGCGCAGGGGGTCTTCCGCACCCTTGCGCCCGCGGCGTCCCTGCGCCCGGCGATCGGGGGCGTGGGGGTCATCGGGCTGGCATGGCTCTTTGGAACCGACGCGCTGGGCATCGGGGTGATCTCTCCGGATCCCGCGGCGGTAACCATCGTGTCGTCGTTCCGGGAAGGAGGGGCGCACGCGTGGAGCTGGCTTCTCAAGATCGTCTTCACGGTGATGACCCTCTCCAGCGGCTTCAAGGGTGGAGAAGTGACGCCGCTGTTCTACATCGGGGCGTCACTCGGGAGCGTCCTGTCGCAGCCGCTTGGTGCGCCCACCGACCTGATGGCGGGCCTGGGCCTGGTCGCCGTCTTTGGGGCGGCGGCGAATACGCCGCTGGCCTGCACGGTCATGGCCGTTGAACTCTTCGGCGCGGGCGCTGGTGCGCCCATTGTCTACTACGCGTGCGCGTGCTACCTCGCGTACTTCTGTGCAGGCCAGAGCGGCATCTATTCATCCCAGCGTCGCGCGGCTTCCAAGGTGGACCACACCGCGCCCTGAGGCGCGTTCGATGATTCGAGCGTTCGTCCAATGGATAGCGCCGGGAGTGATTCTCGGCGACGCGCGATACAGGGTGTTGTCTTCGGGCACACGCGGACCGAGCGGCGGCGGCTTACTGACCCGGCACCATCACCATCCATGCGATGCCGAAACGGTCGACCAGCATGCCAAACCGCGGAGACCAGAAGGTCTTGGTCAGCGGCATGGTCACCTTCCCGCCGTCGGCCAGGGCGCTGAAGGCCTTGTCGGCCTCGGGGATCGTGGAGACGGTCAGCGAAAGGGAGAATCCTTCGAACTTGATCCCTTCGTGGCACCCATCGGAGGCCATGACGGTGGTCGAGCCCACGTGGAACGACGAGTGCATCACCTTGTGCTCGAACCCCGGCTGGAGCATGCCCGGCGGCACGGGGTCGGGGCTCTCGCTGAACTTCATCACCATATCGATCTGCGCCCCGATCGCGGTGCGGTAGAAGGCCAGCGCCTCCTCGCACCGCCCACCGAACATCAGATAGGGCTGCACAAGGGTTCCCGTTGGTTTCTGAGGGGACGTGGTCATGCGCGAAGCTCCTTGGAATACGGTCTGGGCATAAGAAACTGGACGTATCGACGCAGATGTGAAATGCACTCCACCGCGACCTGCGGACCATGGCTCGCCTTGGCGAGGACGAAGGCGCCCTGGAGCACCGCCTGGGAGTAGACGGCCAGGCTTCCGGAGGTCCAGGAGGCGCCCGGGGCGTAGAGGTCTTTGGCGAGGCTGATATCCCCGACAAGTTCCAGCGCGTGGTCGGTGATGTGCCGTTCGCAGGCCTCCCGGAGCGCGGGGTGGGAGTCGTAGGTCTCCTGCACCATCGTCCCCAGCAGGCAGGTGTACTGCGGCAGTTCCCCCTGCAGGATCGCCGCGCGGAAATCGATGTAGCCCAGCACGCGGTCTAGGGGGTCGGCGTGGTGGTGATAGGGGGCTGTACGGAACAGTGAGCCGGCAAGCTGGGCGAAGTGGTCCGACGCCGCGATGGCCAGCTCTTGCTTGCCCTTGAAATGGTGGAAGAAGCTTCCCTTGGTCAGGCCAGCGGTGCGGCAGATGTCGTCGATGGTCGTCGCGGCGTACCCCTGAGCACGGAAGAGATGAAGGCTTGCGTCCAGGATTCGCGTCCGGGAGTGGTGCGGCTCGAGCTGCGAGGGGGCGGCGGGCATGGCGAACGAGCATACCAACCAGTTGGTATGCTCGTCAAGTGAGATGGTTGTGGCAGATTGTGCGGTGGAGTGGCGAGTGATCGGGAGGAAAGACGTACTGACGCCTGCCGAAGGCTGGGACGGCAAGGGAGCAGGCTTGGCGGGGGAGAGGTGCACGTCTCCCACGTATGCCCGGATTGTGGGTGCCCGTGCAGGTTGCGGCGGCATGGACGAGTGAGACCGGGAGATGGGAGCGGGGTGGAAGCGTTGGCCCTAACATCGCCGCTCATGGGTCTGGAACGGCGCGGCGTGCGGCGTGGCGCGTCGTGTGCGCAGACTTCATGGTCCAAGGGCAACACTGTGACGCAGGACAGCGCGAAGGCTGCGGGCTGTGCATCGGCGGGTCCCGCGGTGAAGGACAGGACGATCCCGGAGCCTCCGGCGGCGGCGGCGGGCATGCCCAGCGCCCGGCTGCGCGGGGAGGATCTGCTGCCGATCATGTACCACGAGCTGCGGGCCCTGGCGCGGGCGCGGCTGGCGGCAACGCAGGGCGGGGCCGGGCACACGCTGCAACCGACCGCGCTGGTGCACGAGGCGTATCTGCGGCTCACCAATGGGGCGCTTGCGAACGGCTGGAACGGCCACGGTCACTTCTTCGGGGCCGCCGCGGAGGCGATGCGTCAGGTGCTAGTGGACCATTCCCGGGCGAAGGGGGCGATCAAGCGGGGCGGGGATCGCCGGCGGGTGGACCTGGACGAGCATCACGGCGCGTCGGAGAGCGACGCCTCCGGCCGGGCGGGTGAACATGTGATGTTCATGAGCGAGGTGATCGATCACCTTGACCGGGAGGATCCGACGCTGGCGACGATTTTGAAGCTTCGCTACTTCGCGGGATTGAACCGGGAGGAGGCGGCGGCGGCGGTGGACATGCCGCTGCGGACGTTTGACCGGCGGTGGCGGTACATCGTGGCGATGGTGCGGGAGCTGGAAGCCAAGGGACAGGGAACGGAGGCGAGCGTCGATGGGTGGACAGCCCGCCAGCACTGAAGATCTCTTCCAGCAGATCCTGGACACACCGCGGCCGGCCCGCGCGATCGTGCTGGACGTGGCGAGCGGCGGTGACGAGGAGCTTGCCCGCCGGGTGATGCGGCTGATCGATGCGTACGAGCGCGAGGGGGAGGACCATGCGGAGCGCGCGCCGCACCTGCCGCCCGAGCATGAGCCGGCGCCGGTGCGGGTGGGGCGCTATGTCATCGAATCGATGGTCGCCGAGGGCGGGATGTCGGTGGTGTACCGGGCGCGGCAGGAGCAGCCGCGGCGACTGATCGCGCTGAAGGTCATCCGCCCGCACCTGACGTCGGTCGGGGCCATGAGCCGATTCACGCTGGAGACGCAGGTGCTGGGGATGCTCCAGGACCCGTGCATCGCCCAGATTTACGATGCGGGGACGGCGGAAGCGGAATTCGAGGACGGCCGCACGGAGCTTCGCTCGTTCCTGGCGATGGAACTGGTGGACGGGGCGCCGGTCACGATCCACGCGAAGGAGCAGGGGCTGGGCGTGGCGGCGTGCGTGGGGCTGGTCGCCGACATCTGTGAGGCGGTGCACAGCGCGCACCAGCACGGCGTCATTCACCGCGACCTGAAGCCGGCGAACATCCTGGTGACCAGGTCGTCCAGGCCGAAGGTGCTGGATTTCGGCGCGGCGTGCCTGGCGAGCGAGCTTGTGTCGGCGGTGGCGACGTCGGAAGCGCACATCGTGGTGGGGACTGGGCCGTACCTGAGCCCCGAGCACGTGTGCGGTGACCTGCGGGAGATCGACACGAGATCGGACGTGTATTCCCTGGGCGTGATCCTGTACGAACTGCTGACGGGCCGGACGCCGTTCGAGGTTGACGGGGTACCGCTTCCGGAAGCGGCACGGCGGATACGGTCGGGGGAGCGAACACCGATCCTGACGGCGGCGCCGCGGATCCCGCGCGACCTGGCGCTCGTGGTTGAGCGCGCGATGGCGAGCTCCAAGCTGCACCGTTACCAATCGGCGGCGGACTTTGGCGCGGATCTTCGCCGCTTCCTGCGGCGCGAACCGGTGCTGGCGCACGCGCCAGGAACGTTGTACGAGCTGCGGATGCTCGCCGTCCGCCGGCCCCGGCTGCTGAGCCTTGCGGGGCTTGCGCTGCTGGCCGTGATGGTCGCCGCGGTCCTGGCGGTGTATCAGGCGTCGGTCGCGACGCGCGAGGCACGGGCGAAGGGCGCCGCCCTCGCGGACGCCGCGGCGGCGAGGGATGAAGCCGAAGCCTCCGCGGACTTCCTGGAGAACATTCTCATCGCGGCGAACCCGGACCAGGCCGGGAGGGATGTGCGTCTTCGCGACCTGCTGGACGGGGCGGCGGGAAAGATCGAGGGGAGCTTCGCGGGCAAGCCCTCATCGGAATCTCGCGCGCGGGAGGCGATCGGCAGGACGTACATGGGGCTGGGACGGCTTGAGGAAGCCCGCGTCCAGCTCGAACGGGCGTATGAGCTTCGCCGGACTTCACTTGGAGAGGAGCACCCCACCACCGCTCGCTGCGGGATGGCGCTGGCCGCGGCGCTGGGCGTCATCGGCCGCAGCGAGGAATCACACGCTCTCTACGCCAAGGCGCTGGACGTGTTCCGGCGGGAGTATCCGGACGGGAATCGCCTCACCATCGATGCGATGCTGGGCCTGGCGAGCGTGGAGAAGGACCGCCAGAACTTCCCCGAAGCGCTGCGGCTCTTCCGAGAGGCCGTGGCGCTGGCGCGAGCGGGAGGGGGGCCGCTGTCGGGCGCCGACATGCATGCGATGGCGACGTATGCCGACGCCCTGCACTGGACCGGGAGCACGCCCGAGGCGCAGGCGCTGTACGACGAGATCGTCGGCCCCATGAGGGCCTCGCTGGGAGAGGACCACCCTTGGACACTCCAGGCCCAGAGCGGGGCGGCGGCCGTTGATGCGAACATGGGACGGCTCGCCGAGGCCGAGGAGCTGTACCGGGCGGTGTACGCGAGCCGGACGCGGGTGCTGGGTCCCGAGCACGGGGACACGCTGGGAGCGGCGAACAACCTTGCGGGCGTGCTGCTGAGGGCTGGACGCCTGGACGAGGCGAGGGAGCTGTACGAGCAGGTAATTGCCGGCGCGGAGAAGACGCTGGGGCCGGACCATCGCAACACGCTCAAGAGCCGGTTCAACCTGGCGCAGGTCCATGTCTTTGCCGGCCGCACGGTTGAAGCGCGGGCGCTGCTCACCTCCATCCTCGCGGCTCAGCGCGCGACGCTGGGCCCGGCGCATGTGGACATCGCCGATTCACTGCAGCTGCTCGGGGGTATCGCGGCGATGGACGACGACCAGGGGGAAGCCGAATCGCTGTTTCACGAGGCGATCGGCATGCTCACGGAGCTGCTGGACCCCTCCCATCCGTTCATCCTCAAGCTTCGCTTTCAGCGAGGCCAGTGCCTGGACGCGCTCGCGCGGTTCACCGAGGCGGAAGAGGAACTCGTGCAGGCGGCCCAGGGGCTGCTGGCCCGCGGCCCGGCGCTTGCGGAGAGGGCCCGCGCCGCGGTGGAGGAACTCGCGGCGTGCTACGAGGCGCAGGGACGGCACGCCGATGCGGAACGGGCGCGCGCGATGATCGTGGACGCGGCGAGGTGAATCCGGGCGGGCTGCTCCGGGACAACGAGCGGGCAATCGTTCAGGCTTTCCTGACGAACTCGGACTTGAGCTGCATCGCCCCGATGCCATCGATCCTGCAATCGATGTCGTGGTCTCCATCGACCAGCCGGATGTTCTTGACCTTGGTTCCGCCCTTGACCACCAGCGACGAACCTTTGACTTTGAGGTCCTTGATCACGATGACCGAATCGCCGGACTGAAGGACATTTCCGTTCGCGTCGCGCACCGAGGTATCCTCGGTGACCTGCACTGCTTCGGGCTCGGCCGCCTTGACCGCGCTCCACTCGTGGGCGCAGGATGGGCAGACGTACAGCAGGCCGTCGAGGTAGGTGTAGTCGGCGTCGCACTGGGGGCACTTGGGTGCTTGGTTCATGGCGGGGCTCAGGTTGGAAGGCAGGATATGCGGAAAGTGGAGCGCGCCCGGCCGCGCTTGAGGGGCGATCGTACCACGTGACCAGGAGCGCAAGCGACGCCCCCCTGCGGGTTCCAAAGTGGCACTTTCACAGTTGCGGGGCGCGTGGGGACTACTGCCCCGCGAGGCTGGCCCACTGCCGCGTATCGGTGTACTGCTGGAACCGGACGACCTTGGCGTCGCGCAGCGTCCATACGTGCGCGAACTGGGCGTTGAGCGGCTTGCCGGTACTTGCCCAGGCGCCGGTGTACCGGCCTTCCACCACGACGGATTCCTGGCCGTCGATGAACCTGGATGGAGCCGCGGCGAACCCGTGCACCAGCGTCACGCAGCGCTGAAAGACGCCCGACGCGACCGCGGATGGGCCGAGATACGGGTTGCGATCGGCGAGGAGGAAGCCTTCGGCCTCTTGCCATTCAATGTCGGGAGCGAAGGCGGCCAGCACGGCGCCGACATCACCCTTGGCGAAATTGGCGTAGATCTCTTTCACAATGTCGAGGTTCGTCGGCACTCTGTTCTCCCTGGATTGCTTCCGTCATGCCGCGTGCGCCGCGCCGCGGCAAGATCTGGTTACTTCGCGGCTCCGGCCGCGGCCTCGAGTTCGCCCAGCTTCTGCTTCCATGGCTGGGCTTTGGCTTCGTGGTCCTTTCCGGGCTCGGAGGCGTCCCACGCGGTGTAGAGGGAGACGAGTGCCTCCGCGCACAACTTGCGACGACCCACGGAGACATTCTTGGCCGCCGCGAGCATGTTCTGGGCTTCGATCAGCTCGGGCTCCGCCTCCGGGTACCGGCGGGCGGCGATGAGCAGGCGGCCCAGGTCAAGGCGCGCGGCGGCGGTCTTGGGATGGGCTTTCCCGAGGATTGCTTCGAGGCCGCTCACAGCCTCCCGGCAGAGGGGTTCGGCCTCCCTGAGCTTGCCCTGGTCGGTCAGCAGGGCGCCGAGCCGGCCTGCGGCTCCGAGGGTGTTGGCTCGCTTGCTGCCGATCGTGCGACGGAAGATGTCGAGCGCTTCACGCCACAGCGGCTCCGCATCCGCGGGGCGATGCTGATCTTCGCGCAGCCGCGCCAGCGAGCTGATGGCGATGGCGGTCTCGGGATCGTTCGCGCCCGAGACCCTGCGACGAATCTCCACCACGGGCTGGATCATCGTGTCGGCCTCCTGCGTGCGGCCCTGGTTGATCAGTGTGCCGACAAGGTTGTTGAGCGTGACGAGGGTGTCGGGATTTTCCTCGCCCTTCGTTCGGCGCAGGACTTCAAGCACATCCCGGTAGATCGCTTCGGCCTCGACCGACTTGAATTCCTCGTTGAGGAGGCTGGCGAGGGCGCCGCACGCGAGGAGCGTGGTGGGATGTTCATTGCCCAGCGCACGGCGGCACCGCGCCACGGTGTCCCGCTGGCAGATCTCGGCTTCCTCGAGTTTGCCTTGCGTGCGCAGGGAGCCGGCGAGGCGTTTCATTCCCAGCAACGTGTCGGGATGATCGGGTCCGAGCGTCCGGGTGTTGACGGCGACCATCTCGCGGAAGAGTGCTTCGGCTTCGGCGGAGCGGCCCTGCTTCTCAAAATTGAACGCCAGGCTGCCAAGGCAGTTCATGGTGGCGGGATGGTTTTCCCCGCGCACGCGGCGGGTGGCATCGAGCGCCGCGCGGAACATCTGCTCGGCCTCCTTGTCCCGCCCCAGAGAGCCCAGCAGTCCGCCCATGTTGTGGACCCACACGAGCACGTCGCGGTCGTCGGGACCGAAGACGCGCGTGCCGGTCTCATACGCCTCACGCCAGTAGGGCTCGGCGTCCTTGGCCTTGCCCTGCTCGATGAGGAGGTAGCCGTAGGTGTTCATGGCGATGAGCGTGTCGCGGTGCTCGACGCCCAGCACGCGGCGCATGCCTTCCAACGCCTCCCTGGCCAGCGGCTCGGCATCGGCGAGCTTTCCCTGCGCCCGGTAGAAATTGCCAAGATTACCCATGGAGCGGAGTGTGTCGGGATCGTCGAGGCCGAGCACGCGCCGGTTCTTGTCGACCGCCTCCTGGTACAACTTCTCCGCCCGCGCCAGGTCTCCCTTGGCCTCGAGGATGCTGCCCATGTTGTTGATGGCAAGGAGGGTTTCGGGGTTCTCATCCCCCAGCAGCCGCCGGCGCGTTTCCAGTGCTCGCTCTTCGAGCTCGGCCGCGTCGTCGTACCGCCCGAGGACGGTGTAAATCTCGGCGAGGGAGTGGCGGAGGGAGGCATCGACGATGGGCTGGTCATTGAACTGCGTGCCGACGGCGGCGATGGCGGGCTTGAGGATGGAGCGGTCGATGAGTTCCACCGCGGCGTCGGTGGTGTTGACCTCGCCCAGTTCGCGGGTAAAGGCCTCGGTGCGCGAGGCCCGCTGATCTTCGGGAACGCCGCTCTTGGCAAGCGCGGCGTTGAAGCGATCGCGGATGTCT
The DNA here is from genome assembly GCA_044226385.1 of Phycisphaerales bacterium. GTDB lineage: Bacteria > Planctomycetota > Phycisphaerae > Phycisphaerales > UBA1924 > JAEUJB01. The sequence goes on along the minus strand of JBGAHA010000001.1, from coordinate 288,043 downwards.
ATCGCGAGGGCCTCGCCGGCGCCGGCGGGGTCGATGCCGCTGAGCATCTTGGACTGGAATGCGGCGACCTGCTTGAGCTCTCCCGCCCGCGCCCTGGTTTCGGCCTCGGCGGCGAGGGCGCGATCGCGCTGGGTGTCGGCGGCGGCTCGCTGCTGGGCCTCGGCTTCCTTGGCGGCCAGCGCGAGGTCTCGCTGGGCGCGGGCGACGCTCGCCTGCCATGCGAAGCCGATCACGCCGATGAGGAGGGCCGCGGCGACGGCCGCGCCGGCGATGACGGCCCCGCGGTTGCGCCGGACGAGCTTCATGAGGCGGTAGGTGGCCCCTGGGGGCGCGGCGGCGATCGCCTCCCCGGCCAGGTAGCGGCGGATGTCGCTCGCCAGGCCGCTGGCGGTTTCGTACCGCCGCATGCGGTCCTTGTCCATCGCCTTCATCACGATCCAGTCGAGTTCACCACGCACGGCCAGGCCCAGCCGTTTGGGTTCGCTGCGACGGAGCGCGGCGACGGTGGCGATCGTGCCGCTGCTCTGGCTGAGCCGCGTGCTGGGCGTGGGGGGATCGACTTCCCGGATGATGCGGCGGATCTCCTCGTAGGCGGCGGAGCGAAGCTCGGCGCCGGAGAAGGGGGTGGTTCCGGTGAGCAGTTCGTAGAGCAGGACGCCCAAGGAATAGACGTCGGTGCGGGTGTCGATATCCAGGGAGCCCTGGGCCTGCTCGGGGCTCATGTACTCGGGCGTGCCGATGATCTGGGCGTGCTGGGTGAAAAGGGTTTTTTCGGTCAGCTTGCTGGAGGTGGCCTTGGCGATGCCGAAGTCGATGACCTTGGCGTAGGGCTTGCCGTCCTGCACGCTGACGAGCACGTTGCTGGGCTTGATATCCCGGTGGATGATTCCCTTTGTGTGGGCGTGCTGGACGGCGGTGCAGACCTGGGCGAGCAGGTCGAGTCGATCATGGATGGACAGCTTTCCCTCGTCGCAGAAGGCGGTGATGGGCTGGCCCTTGACCAGTTCCATCACGAAGAAGGGGCGTCCGGTCTCGGTGGCGCCGGCGTCGAGCACCTTGGCGATGTTGGGGTGGTCCATCAGCGCCAGGGCCTGGCGCTCCTGCTCGAAGCGGGCGACGACCTGGCGGGTATCCATCCCGAGCTTGATGATCTTCAGGGCGACCTTGCGCGCGACCGGCTTCTCCTGCTCCGCCATGAAGACCGATCCAAAGCCGCCCTCGCCGATGAGCTGGAGCAGCTTGTAGGGTCCGATGCGCGTGCCCGGGCCCTCGTGAACGGAGGCGGCGAGAACGGCGGCGTGGCCCGCGTTCATCGCCGAACCGGCGGAGCCCGACGGGATATCCGCGGTCGGGTCGGCGAGGAATCGCCCCGCCTGGTCGTGTGACTTGAGGAGCGATTCGACCTCCGCCCGCAGCGTCGAATTCCCGCCGCACGCGGCGTCGAGGAAGGCCGCCCGCTCCTGCGGGGCCAGTTCGCTTGCGGCGGCGAGAAGGTTCTGCACACGTTCGGGGCTCGACATATTGCTATTCCTTCTGCTTGCCGTCACACATGGCCCGGTGCAGCCACGCCCGGGAGAAGGTCCAGAGCCGGTTCACGGTCCGGTCCGATATCCCCATCGCGTCGGCGGTCTGCTCGATACTCAGACCGGCGAAGAAGCGGAGGTGCACCACCCGGGCTGCGTCGGGCGATTCCGCCTCCAAGCGACGCAGGGCGGCGTCGAACGACACGATTTCCTGGGAATCTCCGGAAACCGCCAGTTCGGCGACGGACGCGAACGCGGCCGGCCCAGGCCGCACACCGTCGCTCCCGCCGCGTTTTTCCCGAGCGCGGGCCTTGGCGTGGTCCAGAAGGACGTGACGCATCGCCTGTGCGGCCGCGGCGTAGAAATGGGCCCGGCTCGCCCACGGAACCTCCCGAGGACCGACGAGCTTGAGATAGGCCTCGTGCACCAGGGCGGTCGCCGAGAGCGTGTGCCCGGCCCGCTCACCCTGAAGACCCGCCTGGGCCGCCTTGCGGAGCTGGTCATACACCAGGGGCAGAAGGCGATCCGCGGCGGACTTGTCCCCTCCCGCGGCGGCGACCATCAGGAGGGTGGCGTCTGCAGGATCGCGGGACTGGGAGGGCATCGGTCCATGGTAATGACTTGCGGACAATTCAAGAGGGAAATCCTCGGCACGGCGGGCCCCGATCCCCTCCTATCAGGGCACAGGAGGCGAATGGGCCGCGTCGCCAGGATTCCCTGGATTGCCCTATTTCCGGGCCTTCACCATGGCTTCGACCCAGACCGGCACGTAGGGCGGGGTGCATCCTTTGGAGACCGGCCAGTTGCGGTAAAGCCCGATCTTCTCACCGATCGCGACGGCGCGGCTTCGATGGACCGCGTGCTTGATGCCGATGGCGCCGAGGGTGTTGTTCATGGTCCACTGCACCTCGGGCTTTGCCTTGGGCATCTCCTTTTCGATCCGGTCCAGCAGCGCGGGAAGGTCAAGGCTTTGGGCGTCTTTGCTTACCCGGCTGGCGGTGAGATTCCATCCAGCCCGGGCGGCCCAGCGGTCTTTGTCCTTCATCCATTTCTCGCGGAGCACTTCCTTTTCAGGATGAAGGGCGACAACGTAGGAATTCAGCCAGTCGGCAACCTGCGAGCACGTGGTGGCTCGCGTCATGGTGTCGAGTTCTTTCTGACTGAGCTGCTGAGGCTTGATGATCAGCGCGGCGAGGAGCTGGGCCTCGACATTGCCCGTCTCCCAGAGCTTCATCGCGAGCCCGTGGTCGGACTTGATCTTCTTGGCCAGGGCGCGGATGTCACCAAGCTTCACGCCGAACTGGTTGTCGGGGGCGCCGGCCTTGGTGTTGTGCTTTCGGCGAGTATCGTTGGCGAGGGATTCAAGGTGTGCGAGGACTTCTTTGACGGTCATGGCGGAAACTATACCGGAGTGATGTCGCTTGCCGCCCGCATCGGGGGAGCGGGATACGCGTCGAGCGTCCCACGCGCCCGCTGACGATCTGAACGTGCTTCCGCGGTGACGGCAACCGGCCTTCTTTCAGGACGCCGCTGCGCCGCGCATGAAAACGCCCCGAGAACGGCAGCGTCTGCTGCCGTTCTCGGGGCGGTATAGGCGGATGGGTGACGGTGCTCAGCAGCTTCGCTCCAGCAGCACGATGAACCGCGTGAAATCGTCGGAATCAACATACCCCGAGGTGTCGATGTCCGCCGAGGCGTCACCGGCCTCGAAGGCCTCCATGAACGCGTCCAGATCGTGCTCGTCGATCGATCCCGAACGATCAAAGTCCCCGCCGCAGGAGATCACCACGGCCGCCTCCCGGCTGGTCGATTCTCCGCAAGGGCCGGTCACGACCACGGTGTACACGCCATCGTCCCCGGGCAGCGCGGGCTCCACCCTCAGCGTGTCGGTCCTGGACCCGCTTTTGCGATCATCGTCGGAGACCAGTTCCCCGTTGTGGTACCAGGTGAACTGAACATCAGACGAGGTGGCGGCGAGGACGTGCAGCGTCAGCCTATCCCCCACCGCCACGCCGGCGTCATCGGGCCCGAACAGGGGCGGGTTCGCCGGCCAGCCGTTGGTGATCCCGAAGCTGACGGTGACGGGCACCGACGCGGCGTTCTTCCAGTAGCCGGTGGCGGCCTTCAGGGACGTCTCCATCTCGATGCGGAGCTGGGTATACGGAGGCTGCGTGATCGCGTCCCCCGACATGCTGGCGATCGTGCGGGACGTGCGTTCCAGGCCTTCGTTGAACGCGAGGCCTTCGAAGTATCCGCCCAGCACCAGCGTGCCGTCGGGCCACATCGCCAGGCGCAGGTTGCCCTTGCCGATCGCGTCCCCGTCCTTGAGAATCGTGACGGTGCAATCATCGGGATTCACGGGCATGAACATCGGCGTGGAGTAGTACATGTAATACCCGCGGTACGACATGGGCGGCAGCGTGATCTGCGCACCGGCGAGGGTCGAATCAACGAACGAGGTGCCGCCGACGAACGACGAAGTCACGATGAGAGGATCAAAGGAGATCTGCTTGTTGAGGGGGTTGTAGTTCATCTTGGACTTGCCCGTCTTGCCCCCGGTCGTGGGGGGGGCGGGCGGGGGGCTGAGCAGATTGCCGATCGTCGTGCACCACTCCTTCTGCTTGTCGGCGTTGCGCCCGTGATCGGTCTCCTTGTCGTACTTTTCCTGCATCTCCTGCCGCTTCTTCTCGCAGTCGGCTTTCGCGGCCTCCCCCTGCTTCTCGGCGTCCGCGGCGGCCTCATCCGGGTTCCGCCCCTTGCCCTTGACCTCCTTGAGCTTCTTTTCGAGCTCCTTCGCCCAGTACTCGCTGATGTCGAGGTGATACTGCTCGTGCTTGAGCAGCTCGGGGGTCCGGTCGGCCGGCTTGCTCCAGGATTTCTTCTTGTCGAACTTCGACTTGGCTTTGGGGTTCTTGAGCCCCGCACGGTACTGACCGGTGCCTTCTTTCTTCAGCTTGACGGTCCCTTCCCACGATCCCTCGATGCCGCTCCAGGTCTCCGCCGAGAACTGCGTCCCGCTTGGAACGGGGCCCTGGAAGTCCCCCCACTCAAGCTGCTTGTAGCCGGTCGTGTCCTGCCCGGAGGCCTTCCACGCGGGGAGCACCATCATCAGCACGCACAGGAGCAAGGCTCGGGAACAGAGCAGGGGATGTCGCATGATCTCACCTCGATGTTGATCGCCACCGCGCGGCCGGACACGAGGGCGGCGTCGCCCTCTCACCTGACAAAGGCGCAGGGAGCGCCCCCGGGCTGCAATCCATCCTGGAATTTTGTGAGAAGTGCCGGACGGGCGTGCAAGTCGCTGTGTTGTTTTTCCGGGTTCTGATGTAGAGTGATTGTCGTGATGGAGCCGGGCTCCAGACGGAATCCAAACCAGCCGGACGACACGTGCGAGCGCTCTCCCCAGACAACCCAGACCCGCGCATCCAGCAGGTCTACCAGGAACTCCGCGCCCTGGCCGCGGCCCTGATGCGCTCGGAGCGGCCGGACCACACCCTTCAGGCCACGGCGCTGGCGAACGAAGCCTTCCTTCGGCTTGAACGTTACCTGGGAAAGGGTTCGATCACCCGACACGAGTTCGTCACCCTGTCCACCCAGACCGTTCGGAATGTCCTGGTTGACCATGCTCGGAGGCACGCGGCCGAGCGCCGCGGGGGTGGATGCGCGCGGATTGAACTGCGGGAGAACACGACCGCCTCATCCGACAGCCTGAGCCATCCGAGCATCCTCGAACTCGACGATCTGGTGAACCACCTGGCGCGATTCGATCCGCGAAAGGCCCAGGTTGTTCAGCTCCGTTATTTCGGCGGGCTGACGGTCAACCAGGTTGCCGAACATCTGGGACTTTCCGCCCGGGCCGTCGCGCTGGACTGGTCCCTCGCCCGCGCGTGGCTTCGGCGAGAGATGGGATGCACCGGGCCATGCTCGACATGAATCCAGATCGCTGGGCGGCCATCGATCGGCTCTACCGCGCCGCCGCCGAGCTTCCGGCGGAATCCCGGCCGGCGTACATCAGGGACATGGCCTCGGATCCGCAAATCGCCGAAGAGGTCATCTCCCTGCTGGAGCACTCCAGCACCGACGACCTACTCGAGACGGACGCGACAGGGCCGGTGGGAAACGTTCTGGACCTGGCGGCTTCATTTGAGCAGCCGCCCCTCCGGCCGGGTGAGCGGATTCATCGGTACATCGTTCAGGGGCTGCTGGGGAGAGGCGGCATGTCCGCGGTCTACGCGGCGGAGCAGGACACGCCGCGCCGAACCGTCGCGATCAAGATCCCGCTGACCGGCGGCCTGGGGTCCCGGTCGGCCGCCCGCCGCTTTCTTGATGAAGCGATGTACCTCGGAAAGCTGCGTCACGAAGGCATCGCGCAGATCTTTGAAGCTGGGCTCCACGAGGTCGGAGATCAGCCCCCTCGTCCGTTCATCGCCATGGAGTTCGTCCCCGACGCGGTCAGGATCACCGACTACTGTCGCCAGCGGGATCTCTCGCTCCAGAGCCGGCTCGGACTGTTTGTTCGCGTGTGCCGCGCACTCCATCACGGCCATCAGCGCGGCATCATTCATTACGACGTGAAGCCGTCGAACATCCTGATCGATTCGGGCGGCAATCCCAAGCTCATCGATTTCGGCGTGTCTCGGACCACCGAGCCCATCGTGCGGGATTCGGCGAGCACCGGCGGGGGACGCGAAGTTGCTGGCACTTTCCAGTACATGAGCCCGGAGCAGCGTGAGGCCAACCCGCTCCTGGTTGACATTCGAACGGACGTGTACTCCTTGGGCGTGGTGCTCTATGAGACCATCGCGGGCGTTCTGCCCGCCCACGTGAAAGATCAATCGAGCCCGCCGGCCGCGCCTCACACCGGGGAGATGCAGGTTCCACCGCTGCAATTCCGGGGGCATCCGGTGGACGTGGATCTTGCCACCATTGTCTCCGCGGCGATGGAGAAGGATCCCGACAGGCGGTACCAGTCCGCCGCCGATCTCGCCGCGGATCTGGAAGCCTTTCTTAGCACCAGGCCGCTCATCGGCCGTCCGCCGGGCGTGGGGCGGCGTATGCGCCTGTTCATCCGCCGCCATCCCAGGGCCTGCCTTGCGGCGGGGGTAGTGGCGGCGGTGTTGGCACTGGCGGCGATCCAGATTTCACGCAGCAACATCGCGGCCCGGCGCGCCGATCAGACCGCGACCACCCTCCTGTCGCTCATGAACGACATGCTGTCGTCCCCGCGCATGCGAGGCAACGCCAACGTCCGCGTAGTGGAACTTCTCGACGACAGCGCGGCACGACTGGACTCGCTTTCCGCCCTTCCCCTGGACGCCGCCGAGCGCATGCGAGCGACCCTCGCCGAGAGCTACGACCTGGTGGGGCTGTACAGCGAGGCGCGCGGACAGTTTGAGATCGCCGTCGAGCTGGCGACGCGGGCCTACGGGCCCGACGATTCGCGGACGATCGATCGCATCCGCGGCTTGGCAGGTTCGTGCTTCGACCTTGGCCTATTCGACGATGCCCTTGGGCACCTGGACGCGATCATGCCGATGGTTCAAGCCCGCGACGGGGCCCAGAGCCTGCAGGCTGCGCGCCTGTTGAACGAATACGGCCTCATCAGGTTTTTCAAAGGCGAGTACGCCGTCGCCGAAGCTCTGCACACCCGGGTGCTGGAGATCCGCCGCCGCCTGTGCGGGCCGGATTCTCTGGAGTGCGCGCAGGCGCTCCACAACGTCGCGGTCGACATGATCCACCAGGGGCGATCCGGGAACGCCAAGCCCCTCCTGGCCGAAGCGATGAGGATCTCGCTTTCGCACCCGTCAACGCTGGATGCTCAGACGCCTCGCGTGCGGCGATGGCTGGCGATCATTCTCGCCGAAGAAGGCAAACTCTCCGAAGCCCAGGAGCAGTGCGACCTGGCGATCACCGAACTGCGAGGCACCGTCGGGGAGGATCATCCCTTCATGGCCGGGGTGCTGGACGCCTGCGCCCTCATCGCCGCCGCCCGCGGGAACCACGCCGCCGCCGAGCAGCACCTTCGCCGCGCGGTCGACCTCTGCACCCGCGCCCACGGCCCCGATCACCCTTATACCCGCAGCGCCCGCGCCCGCCTGGCAGATCTCCTGGCGGGCCGAAGTCTTCACTGCCCGCCGCTGCGGGAATCCACACCAACGCCCGAGGACGCGGCGACGGTCGCACACGGACGGTGACGCGTGGGGACGCGCCACGGCGTTACCGTGCGGGCAATGCGCGGAATCCAGCCAAGGTGGCGGGGCAGGGTGAGGGATGACTTGTGAGTCGATTGCGGAGCGCAAATGGCAAGCGGGAGCGGGGAGTCGAAAGGGCTGGAAAAGTCAAGGTTTAGTGATCCATCCGTCGAATTTCCGATGCATCGTTTTAGGGCGCCCATTCGTCCGCGCACCTTCCGATCGCGAGAGACAGGCCTGCAAGGCTATGGGTGCTGCGCTTGGCGCCGCCCAGAACACTGTGAACGGCGCGACGTAACCGGCCTTCGGCACTTCGGACCTGAAGCGAAGCAAACCGCTTTGGGATCGGATACTCTCCGGAAGTGGCTGTTCCGCCAAGTGATTCTCGTCCGCTGCATCCAGGCCTGTACGAGCATCTGCTGTCGGGAGAGTTAGCTCGCACGCTTGGTCCGATGGCCGATCAGCGATTGGCTGAACTCGCGAATGTCGACCCGGGTGATGCGCACGCCGCGGCCGCTCAGTATCTTGAAACGCTCCTGGTCGGTGTCCTGGCAAAGTTCCGGGGGGAAGACGCAATCGAACGGCAGCGAAGACTCGTCAATCGAGTCATCGCCACGTTGACAGATGAGATGGGCTCCGATTGGAGCGAGGGCATGACCTTGGCGGACCCGCTGCGCCGCTTGCTTGCGATCCATCGACAACCTCAATCCGAATCGGCGGCCCGGCCGGACACGCCACTGGCACGATCGGCGCTATTGACAGGGACACGGCTGGATCCGAGCCTGGCATCGCAGCTCCAGAAGGAGATCGCGTCGGCGGACCGTGTGGACGTGCTCTGCTCATTCATCAAGTGGAGTGGTCTTCGACTTGTACTCCCCGACCTTCAGCGGCTTGTCAGCACACCACACCCGGACGGCCCACGCCTCCGCATCATCACGACCAGCTATATGGGAGCGACCGACCCCCGCGCGGTGGAGACGCTTCGCGCAATGCCAAATACCGAGGTTCGCGTCTCGTATGACACAGCTCGGACTCGCCTGCACGCGAAGGCATACCTGATTCACCGAGCCACCGGATTCGGCAGTGCATACGTCGGATCGGCGAATCTCTCTCATGCGGCGCTTTCCGAGGGCTTGGAGTGGACCAGCAAGATCAGCCAATACGAGCTACCGCACCTATGGCAGCGGATTGTGGCCACATTCGATTCCTATTGGAACGATGACGAGTTCGAGGCGTTTACCGACGCATGTGAGCCTCGGCTGCGGCAAGCGATCGAGCGAGAACGTTGCACTGGCGTGGAGAATGCCGTCCTTCCGGTATTCGACCTGCGACCATTTCCCTTCCAGGAGGAGATCCTGGATCTACTTTCGGCCGAGCGCGAGGTGCGCGGGAAAACGAATCATCTCGTCGTTGCGGCGACCGGGACCGGGAAGACGATGGTCGCGGCGTTCGACTACAGGCGCTGGAGCGAACGCCAATCCTCCCGGCCGCCGTTGCTCTTTGTTGCACACCGTGAGGAGATTCTGCGTCAGGCCCTGGGCACGTATCGCGCGGTACTGCGCGATCAGAACTTTGGCGACCTCCTCGTCGCGGGATCCCAGCCTGCGCACCGCGAGCACCTGTTCTGTTCCATCCAAACTTACAACAGCCGCGAACTCTGGAAGTTGCCGGCGGAGGCATTTGGCTACGTAGTGGTGGACGAGTTCCACCACGCCGCGGCGCCAAGTTATCAGCGATTGCTGGATCACGTGCGCCCGCGCGTGCTGCTCGGGCTTACCGCGACACCCGAGCGGTCAGATGCACTCGACGTTTATCGCTGGTTCGGAGGCGAGGCCAGCGCGGAGATCAGACTTCCCGACGCGATCAATCGGCGACTGTTGTCGCCGTTTCAGTATTTCGGGATCGCCGATAGCGTTGATCTCGACACGCTTCGATGGCAGCGCGGTGGATACCGAATGGACGACCTGGATCGGGTATATACCGGCAACGACGCTCGCGCGGGCCTGGTGCTTGACAAGGTGAACGAGTATGTGCTGGCGCCGAATGCGATGCGAGCGATCGGCTTCTGCGCGAGCGTCGCCCATGCCCAGTTCATGGCACGCTTTTGCACGGAGCACGGGCTGAGTGCCCTGGCCCTTTCGGCCTTGAGTACGGATGAAGAACGCCGTACCGCACAGGATCGACTCTGTCGACGCGAGATTAATGTGTTGTTTGTCGTCGACCTATATAACGAAGGCGTCGACATCCCCGAGGTTGACACGGTACTCTTTCTTCGACCTACCGAAAGCCTGATCGTGTTCCTGCAACAACTGGGGCGCGGACTTCGCCTGCATCACGGCAAGGACTGCCTGACCGTGCTGGATTTCATCGGGGCCCAACGTCGGGAGTTCCGTTACGCGCGTCGCTTTCGCGCGCTCAGCGCCGAGCCGGCCGCCCGGGTCGACAGGGAGATTGAGGCAGGATTCCCCCACCTGCCGCCCGGTTGCTCTATTCAGCTCGAGCGGGTTGCCCAGAAACGCGTGCTGAGGAATGTGCGGGAGTCGATGTCTCTCCGCCGTGCTCGGATCATTGATGACCTGCGTCAACTGGCCGCGGGCCTTGGAAGGGCGCCCACGCTCTCAGAAGCCCTCGACCACCTTGACACGGGCCTTGACGAACTGCTGAAACGGGGATTATGGTCGCGGCTTCTTCTGGAAGCGGGATGCGGAGAAGCCGTCGTTGATCCGGACGAAGAGCGGGTCACCAAGGGGCTCCACCGCCTCTGCCACATCGATGAACCGCTCGCGATCGAATTCTTGCTGGCTCACTTGGCATCGCCAAGGCCCTCGGATTCACTGGATTCACTGGACCGCTGTCGACTCTCGCTGCTGCACATTTCGTTGTGGGGTCCCGGGGAAGATGCCTTGGATCTCAGCCAGGCCGAAGCCAGGTTGAAAGAGAATCCCGCCGCGCGTCGTGACCTGCGGGAAATCCTTCTCCATCGCCTTGCCCATGGCAGAGTCAGGCCCCATGAACTCTCGCCATCCATCTCGGGATCGCTGGGGCTCCACGCAGCCTACACGCGTGACGAGGCGCTGGTCGGCCTGGGACACTGGACGATGTCGAAGCGTCCGGACTTGCGCGAGGGCGTACTGCACCTGCCCGTATCGAAGGTCGATGCATTCTTCGTGACATTGAACAAGACCGAGAATGCGTACTCGCCCACCACCATGTACGAGGACTATGCGATCAGCGATCACCTCTTTCACTGGCAGTCGCAGAGCATCACCTCGGCGAATTCGCGGACCGGGCAAAGGTACATTCACCACCGCGAGCAGGGCTATACCCCACTTCTTTTTGTGCGAGAGCACAAGAGCCTGCCGAGCGGCCTGGCTGCTCCGTACTCATATCTGGGACCCGCGGACTACGTCTCCCACGAAGGCAGCCGCCCCATCAGCATCGTGTGGAAATTGAGGACCCCCATGCCCGCGCGACTCGTGCGAACGACCGCGAGGCAGGCGGTGGGTTGATTCCGCTTTTCCGCGGCGTGCGCTGATTCTGTGGTCGAGGCATACATGAAAACAGCCCTTGCGTTCGCAAGGGCTGCTCTAAGCGGAGAGGGTGTGGGGATGCGGGTGGGGGTCTCCAGGAACGTGGCAGAGGATGTCCGCAAATGTCAGTTAACACGGGCGGAATTGTCGGGTCGCGAGAGTTGGTATGAGGTGTAAGTGTATGCCAAATAAGCATTTATGGAATGGCGATGCCATTCGGCCCGACGAGGGGTGTGACAGGCAGAAAACGTCCTGTTTCCCGAACAGGATTTTCCACGGTTGGCGTGTCTGGTACCCTGCTTGGCAAGGCATGATGGCTGACGCGTAGGGACAGTCGAGTAGCAGTCGGGGAAGCGATCTGGCCTGAAGGGGGATATCCCGCCAATGAGCACATCGGCTCCCGGGAACATCCCCATCGATGCCGGGTCCGCAGATCCAAGTAGTTGGGGCGAGCCGGTGCCGCCTGGGCTGCTGAAGGTTCGTGAGGCCGCCTCTGGCTCTCATGAGGTGGAGCCCGATCTCGCTGGGGTGGTGCTTAGCCACTACACGCTCAAGAGCAAGATCGGTCGCGGAGCGTTCGGCACGGTCTTCCGCGCGGAGCAGGACACGCCGATCCGACGCGTCGTCGCCATCAAAATTGCCGCGTCGTCCAGCTTCGCCGACCATATCGCGCATCGGCTCGAGGACGAACAGCGCGCCCTTGCCAGTCTCAATGATCCTGGGATTGTCCGGATCCTGGACGCTGGCATCACTCCCGAGGGGTTTCCCGGGGGGTCGGAGCGTCCCTACTTCGTCATGGAGTACGTGAACGGCTGCCCGATCACCGACCATGCAGCCTACCAGAATCTCGATCTCAGACAACGGCTTGAACTGCTTGCGTCGGCGATGGCGGCTGTTTCGGCGGCCCACAAGCGAGGCGTGATTCATCGGGACCTAAAGCCCGCCCACCTCCTCGTCGACGCCGATGGACGCGTTCGCTTGATCGACTTTGGAGTTTCGAAGGCCCAAGGCGGAGATCGAGCGGCCCGTACACTGACCGGAGGCACGCCCGGTACGCCGCGGTATATGAGCCCGGAGCAACGCGGGGCCGGGCCGAACGTTGTCGATACCCGGTCAGACGTCTATGCCCTGGGGATCGTGCTGGCCGAACTGGTGCTCGGTGATCACGGTTCCACCCTCGATCCACACTCGCTCGCGGAAGTCCCCATCAGCGAATTGCTGCCAAGGGGGTCCGCCCGACTGCGGAGAGCCTGTCGAGCACACGTCGATTGGATCGTGCACAAGGCGCTCGCGGCCCGACCCGAGGAACGATACCAGTCCGTGGATGATTTTCGGGCGGACTTGCTGCGAGCGGTCCGCGGCGAGCCGGTCGCAGCACGTCCCGTCTCGTGGTGGCTTTCGCTGAAACTCCTGGCTCGCCGCCGACCCATGGCGGCGGGCGCCACGGCGGCGTTCGTACTCGCCCTAACCGTCGGATCGATCGTCGTGACCGCGCTGTGGCTCAAGAACGCCGATCTCGCGCGGATCGCGAAGCAGCGGGAACAGGCGGCGGATTTGGAGGCTTGTATCGCGCGGCTGAGCGCTGCACAGACGGCGATCGAGTTCGGTTCCATGGATGCGGCGGTAGAGCAGTTGCTGCAGGTCCCGCCACCGCGTCGGTCCTGGCCGTGGCAGCATCTGTTGCGGAGCGTGCAGCCCGCGGGACGACTGCTCTACAAACAGGAGGATGTCGACCTCGGGCGGTTTGTCGGTCTGCAGAGTCTGTCGATGGTTGACGATGGTGCCCGACTTGCCGTTGGCGGGACCAATGGAGCGGTCATGTTGCTCGACGGGGACGATGGGCACGTGATTTCCCGCGAGTGCGTGACCGGGCAGGTCTACTCGCTGTGCCAATCCCCGGTTCGGGGTGGCCCGCTGGCTGTTGGCGGGTCAGACGGTGTGCTGCGGCTCTTCCTTACAGAGGATCTGTCCGAGTCACGTTTGGAGATTCCTCTAGGGGTCCCGATTGTCCGCGTGGTGTTTTCTCCGGATGGTGCGACGCTTGCCGCGGGGTTGCTCGGATCTTCCGTGGTAAACCTGATTGCCGTTCCGACCGGTGAACTTATCGGTTCCGTCGAGGCCAGGGGACACGGCGTCTACGGGATGGCTTTTGCTCCCGATCATCGGTACCTATTCGTCGGAACCGACCAGGGTCGGCTGGAAACATGGGATCTCCAACTCGGCGCTCGGATTGCCGAATCGAGCGTGGCATCGGATCGGCTCCAGACCGTGCGATGCTCGCCGGATGGTTCCCTGCTCGCCACGGCGACCGAGAGCGGCGCTCTTGTTCTCCTCCAACTCGATGGTGAATCGGGCGGGCTGTCGGTCGTTTCGCAGACCCAGCGAAGCCATGCGATCGTCGAGGTCGATTTTGCCCCCGATTCCTCCACTCTCTACACCGCCGGCACCGACTCGATGGTTCGGGCGTGGAGCGTGCCGGACCTGCGCCCCGTGAACGGGTGGCGACAGCACGCCAATCACGCGTATTCGGTGGCGGTCGGGCGTTCGGGAAGATCCGTGTTCTCATGCAGTTTGGACGGGGAGGTCAGGGAGTTGGATCCAGACGGTAAGGACGGCCCGTCGGATCGCGTTGTCCTGGAATCTCGCGGTGTTCGCTGGGATCCCACGGGCAGATTTGTGTTCCACATGGAAGGGGCGACCGGCTCTGTCGTGGACATGCAATCCGGCCGATCGCTGTATCAGGTTTACTTTGGTTCAGGAACCCGACCGCGGTGGTACGAACTGGCGATGGGGGCATTGGCTGGTGTCGACGACGCCCATCATCTCAGTTGCATCTACCTGCCTGACGGACGTCGGCTCGATTTCGTGCCCCAAGGGTCGATGGTCCATGACCGCCAGCCATTGGCAGAGACACCGCCGCGCACACATGTCTGCCGCCTGTCCCCATCGTTGATCCTCATGGGGCAGGATGGGCAGAATGCCACGATCATCGACACCAGCACCGGTGATCGCCGGGTTGCTCCGCCCGAGTTGGCGACGCTGCTAGACAGCCGTGTTGAGAACGCCTTTGGCGGAACTCGCGCGCTATTCCACGCTTCCGGCCGTACCCTTGTCTTCGGATCGCAGAACCGGATTGTCTCACTTGCAGCCGAGCGGCCGATCGGCGCGACTGCCATCGCGTTCGACAATGGCAAGCAGTTGGCGATCCTCGATCAGCCAGGAATGCCCGTCGAAGTGTTCAACCTGCGGGATGGATCCCGCATCACATCGGTGCCCATGGGAAGCGCCAAGATTGCCGCGATGGCGATCTCACCCGACGGTTCGTGCATCGCGGTCGGCCGGACGCAGGGCTCGATCGACCTTGTGGACCTGTCGTCAGGCCGGACTTTGCTGACGATTCCCGGGGCCGACTGCCCGAACTCGCTGGGGTTCGATGAAGAGGGGTCGCTGTGGGCGGCGTCGGATTCGGGCGTGCTACGGGTCTGGCGAACGAGCCTTGTAGACAACCCGATGGCTCGGCCGGGAGTGCATTAGCCAACGCGAGGCGCCAACACCCGAGCTACAGATCTTCGTCTTGCCGCAATCCCATCGCCGATTCCAGCCATTCGCGCCCATCGCGCCAGGCGCGATCGATCGTTGATGCTGATGCTCCAGTGAGTTCGATGACCTGCGCCCGTCGCATCTGCGGGAACATCCGCAGGGTGACGACCTCCGCCGCGAGCGGGTTGATGCGGGCCAACTCACTCAAGTGCTGCTGGAACTTGGCGAGGACTGCTTCGTCGGTGGACGGGGTTCCCACGGCAGGCCCGTCCGATGCATCAAGGCTCTCTCCGCGACCCTTTCGTCCCCCCCGCTTCAGGGCGAGCCTCTGGCGCTGGTACTCAACGATCACCTCCCCGATCAGGCGTGCGGTGATCGCAAAGAACTCCTGCCGGTTGCGGGCTTCCGCGCGCTCCCGCATCAGGCGGGCCATCGCGTCGTGCAGAAGCTCCATGGGCTCGCGGGTGAGGAACTCCAGTCGCCCGCCGAAGCGGCGGTGCATTTCCACGACGGTCAGATCCTCAAGATCTCCATACAACATCCGAACGACCAGTTCGAACGCGCTTCCGCCGTCCTGCCAGCCCACACCGAGAAGTTCTGTGATCTGGCTCATGGACGCACGGTCTTGCAGAAGGCATTCGAAGAGGCTGGCGCCAGAATCAACACATCCTTGACAAACGACGGCGGGGACTACGCGGTTCCGATGGAGAGCAAACGTCCAGGTAACAGGAGACTCTATTCATGAAAAGGCACAGAAGTGGCTGGGTATGGGCGGCGACGATCGCAGCTTGCGCGGCAAACGGACATGCACAGTCGTGCGAGGTCATGTACGAATTAGGGACATTTGGCGGCCAGCAGTCGACCGCGATTGCGGTTTCGGGCGACGGTCTGGTGGTCATTGGCTTTGCGGAACTCCCGGGGAACGCAGGCACACGTGCGTTTCGCTGGACCGCGTGGGACCGCATGCAGGACCTGGGAACGCTCGGAGGCATGAGTTCCTACGCGTCTGGCGTCTCTGGTGAGGGCGCCATCATCGTCGGCTGGTCGGATACGGCGGGAAACACCGCACAGCGCACGTTCCGATGGACGGCTGCCGGTGGACTCGAAGCTTTGGGGACCCTCGGAGGCTCGAGTTCGCTGGCCGCTGGGGTTTCCTCGGACGGCCATGTCATCGCGGGCACCTCGTACATAGCGGGGGATGAGTACATCCGAGCGTATCGATGGACTGCAGCGGACGGGATGCAGGATCTTGGCACGCTCCCAGGAGGTTTCAGATCGGGTGCACGGCGACTCTCTGCAGATGGGTCGGTAATTGTCGGAACGTCGGAAAGGCGGATCGGAGATTCGTTCGTCATACACGCGTTCCGATGGAGCGCCTCCGAGGGAATGCAGGATCTCGGGACGCTCGGCGGCACAAACTCCGAGGCATACGCCGTGTCCGATGATGGTATGGTCGTGGTGGGCTGGTCGGATCCCGCGAATGGGAGGCGTCGCGCGTTCCGTTGGACCGCGTCGAGTGGAATGCAAGACTTGGGCACACTGGGAGGCAACGAATCTTACGCGTACGGGATTTCTGGAGACGGCTCGGTCATCGTGGGCTATGCAGACACACCCGACAGCTACTTGCAGGCGTTTCGGTGGTCAGTTCAAGGCGGAATGGAGAACGTGGGAACTCTTGGCGGGAACTACTCTCGTGCAAACGGCGCTTCGTATGATGGCTCGGTGATTGTCGGACATGCGTTTCTTGATGCGGACGCTGCGTCACATGCCTTCCGATTCGGATGCTGCCCTTCGGACTTTGACGGGTCGGGTTTCGTGGATGGCGACGACTTCGACCAGTTCGTCGCAGCCTTCGAGGCTGGCGAAAGCAGTGCCGACTTTGACAACAGTGGGTTCGTCGACACCGATGATTTCGATGGGTTCGTGCTCGCGTTCGAGGCTGGCTGTTGACGACGCAATGAAAGGGAGCGATCCATGCTTACGTCACCGAGTCGAACTTCGCATTTGTGCCGCGCCAGCGCCGTGGTGCTGCTTTGCTTCCCAGCAACCCATGCGGGCGCACAGATCTGCGGGGACATGATTGACCTGGGAACTTTCGGAAACGGCACTTCCGCGTCACGAGCGAATGCTGTCTCCGCGGACGGCAAGTTTGTTGTTGGCGTGGCCGACCGCTGGACAGGAGGCCCCCACGCTTTCAGATGGGCGCCGCAAACGGGACTGGTGGACATCGATGGCAGCAACTCGGGTTCCATTGCGTACGGAGTGTCTGGAGATGGCTCGGTGGTGGTAGGTCAGTTCAACGCGCCGGCAGGAACACGCGCGTTCCGATGGACCTCGGCGGCGGGAATGGAGAGCCTTGGCACTCTCGGCGGCACCTCTTCGCAGGCGAACGCCGTTTCTGCCGATGGTTCGGTGGTGGTGGGAGTGTCGTCAGTCACCGCGTCCCAGGTTCGCGCGTTTAGGTGGGCCGCGACGACCGGCATGGTCGGTTTGGATACATTTGGCGGATCGTACTCCGAGGCCTTCGGTGCTTCCGCAGATGGTTCAGTGGTCGTCGGGCGAGCGACCCTGCCTGGCGGAGCCCAGCGGGCTTATCGATGGACAGCTGCAACCGGACTCAAGAACCTCGGAACACTGGGCGGCAAGTGGTCATGCGCGACAGGTGTGAGCGCGGATGGAACTGTCGTCGTTGGCTGGTCTTTGTTGAGCGATGATGTGACTGGTAGAGCGTTTCGTTGGACCAAGTCTGAGGGCATGCAGACGCTCGGCACGTTCACCGGTTACGGCAGTTCGCAGGCGCTGGCAATCTCTGCTGATGGGTCCGTCATCGTCGGCGAGAGCAGCGGGCATGCATTTCGCTGGACGGCAGCTTACGGCTTGCAGGACATAGGAACTCTCGGAAGTCCGTGGGCGACAGCCTACGGCGTCTCCGCCGACGGCGCGGTCATCGTGGGCATGTCCCCCCGCAGCATGTACGGTCCCAGCAAAGCGTTCCGGTGGACAAAGGCGCCCGCCGACTTCGATGGCTCGGGATTTGTGGACACCGACGACTTCACCGCGTTCGTTTTGGCCTTTGAGGCAGGCGGTGACGATGCGGATGTGGACGGTTCGGGATTCGTGGACACCGATGATTTCACCACGTTTGTGCTGGCGTTTGAGGCTGAGTGTTAGGTCATCGCCAACGTCAGTTACTCTTTGTGTTCTGTGGCGGCGAGCCACCGGTTCGTAGCGCCCGCGATCCGCGGGGATTCTGGACGGGTGCTGACCGCCAGCAAACTTGCGCGGAGGTGGGCGTTTCAGTGACCTGCCTGACTTTCCTGTACCAGCTCAGCTGAGATGAACAGATCCTGCCGATTCCTCCCGCGTGCGGCGCGGCGACCGAGCGAAGGCGAATTGCTGAGAGTGAATAGGCCTTGGTGAACGTCCAGAAGCACCTTCCGGAATCCGATCGCAACGCAGAGGGCAGTCTGCTCACACGCGGCAAGTGGTTTCGGGGTCTGGTGTTGTAGTTTCTCGAGCAATGCCATTCCACTTTTTGAAGCGTGATGGTACGCTTTCGGCCCGTGGATTGGGTTCCGGGGTGTCTCGCGAGAGAGGACGATCATGAAGCTGAGCCGGCTCCGCCGTTTGCTGAACGCTGTGGGTTCGCTCATCCCCGCTGCCCCGCGGGCACGGAGCGGGCCGGGGTTCCATTTCGATTCGCTCGAAAACCGCACGATGCTCGCCGTGGTGACGTGGACCGGAGCCGCGGGCGACGATCTATGGCACACACCCGCCAACTGGAACACCGGCGTAGTTCCAACCGCAGCCGACGACGTCACGATCCCCGATGTGACCGGAACGCCGACCATCAAGTTGACATCGTCCAGCGGCAACCGGACGGTCAACAGTCTGACCTCGCGCGAGCGACTTCAGGTAGCTGGGGGATCGCTCTCGATTACGTCAACATGGAGTCTGGAAAGCAACGCCGACCTGTACGGCGGCACGGTGAAGGGCTGGACGCGACGGCGACCTCGGCGTACGCCTACGTCCTGAACGGTCTAACCCTCAACGGTTCGGCGACGCTCGGCAACGCCGCCGAGCTGCGCTTCCAGGGAACCCAGACCCTCGGGGGCACCGCCACCGTCACGTTCAACGCAGGCGCTGACGGTCTGTACGGGAACCAGAGCGGGATGACGCTGACGATCGGCCCGGGGATCACCATCCAGGGCGGCGGCAGTTCCTCCAGCACGTCGTACATCGGGTACAACTTCTCGAACGTCTCGATCGTGCTGCAGGGGACGATCAACGCCAACGTGGCGGGCCAGACCATCTGGGTGAACCCGACGGGGACGGGATCGCTGACCAATAGCGGGACGATCAACGTGACGACGGGCACGCTGGGACTCGTCCCGAGCGGCACCGGGACGCTCACCAACACCGGGACGATCAGCGTCTCGGGCGGCTCGATCACGCTGGGCGGCGCGTTCACCAAGGCGGGCCTGGGCACGTTCAACCGCACCGGCGGCGCGGTCTACCTCTCGGGCGTACTGGACAACACCAGCAAGACGCTGGCGTTCGACGCCAGCAGCGGGTCGTGGAACCTGTACGGCGGCACGGTGAAGGGCGGGACGATCACGCAGTCGGGCGGCGCGAAGCTGGTGCTGACGAACCAGGGCGGTACGCTGGACGGGGTGACGTTCAACGGGGACCTGGACGCGACGGCGACCTCGGCGTACGCCTACGTCCTGAACGGTCTAACCCTCAACGGTTCGGCGACGCTCGGCAACGCCGCCGAGCTGCGCTTCCAGGGAACCCAGACCCTCGGGGGCACCGCCACCGTCACGTTCAATGGGGCAGAAGGCTTGTATGCATGGACCAGCGGCATGACGCTGACCATTGGGCCTGGAATCACCGTCAGAGGCGGTGGGGACAGCACAGCCTATATCGGGTACAACGCAGGCAACGTATCGCTTGTCATCCACGGTCACGTCTACTCCGAGCGAACTGGTAAGCGAATCGTCATCCAGCCGACCGGCACCGGAACGTTGGTCATTGACGGCGGAGTTCACGCTCAAGGCGGCTCAATCACGCTGGTCTCTTCGGTTTCGATCGCAGCGAGCGCCTCGCTTACCGCATCGACCAACAGTTCCATCCTGATTCGCGGCGATTTGACCACGACAAGCACCAACCCTGCGTTGTTCCACTTGGACGGATCGCTCGCATTCGAAGGAACCGGGAGCGGCAACTCGGCCAGACAACTCGAGGTTCTGAGCGTCGATTCAGGAAGTGGGTCGGCAGGCTTCGCTGGCCCATTCTCGCTCGGGGCTCTCACGCTGAGTCCAAATACCAAAGTCAAGCTCGTCGACGCCTCCAGCAACTCCGCTGGCGACGGCGCCGAGGCGGTCTACGTCGACTCGCTCATCGTGCCGTCGGGGAGCGAACTCGACCTTAACGGACTCAAGTTGTACGCAAGGGCTGTCCAACTCAACGGATCGATCGTGGGCGGCTCGTACGTCCAGGTGCCCGACAGCGGTCCGATCGCTGTGTCGTCGCCGACGCCCGGAGCCATCGGGATCGCGGGGGAACTTGATGAGTGGACGTTCTTCGGTATCGCGGGCCGCGAGGCTTCGATTGTTGTGAACCCCGGTTCCACAGGATCGCCCGCGCCGGTGTCGCCCTATCTGTACTGGGCAAACGTTCGCGTGCTTGACCCATCGGGCACCGTGGTCGCGTCGGGTGCCAGCGCAGGTTTCGGGCAGATCGTTACTCTCGCCAGCATCGATCTGGGGGTGACGGGCATCTACAAGGTTCAAATCAACGCCCCGACCGGTCACACATCGTCGGTGGGCAACTACATCGCCTCCGTGTTTGATGTGACGACAGACGCCGCCGACCTCACGCTGAACCAGACAACGATCGGCTCGATCTCCCCTTCGTTCAATACGGACGAATGGAGCTTCTCGATCGCCGCCGGTCGGCAAATCCGGGTGGACCTTCTCAGTTCGAACGTCGGTGAGCTCGTCTTCTCGCTGATCGGCCCCGACGGCAACCCCCTCTTCACGGATGTTTCGGGCGATTCGGACCTGGTCACGATCCCTGTGGGCAAGGGCGGTCGCTATGTGGTGCGTGCACGGGCATCCGGAGATCAGACAGGAACCTATTCGTTCGCGGTCCGCGAGACCACCGTCACGAACGTCGCGCCGGGTGGAACGTTCGCGGGGACGTTCCTTGGCGCTGGTGATGCGCAGCTGTTCCGCGTGACCACCACCGCAGACAAGCCCCTGTTCGTCGCCGTGGACTCCAGCGGAACGTCAGCCCGCGTGGAGTTGTACGCTCGCCGAGGCACCCCCCCGACGAAGCGAGACTACGACACACGCTACGAAGGAGCGGTTACTGGAGACCCGCAGCTTCTGATTGAGAACGCGCCGGCAGGCGACTGGTACTTCCTCGTGTATTCCACCAGCGCTCCGGGCGGCACGGCGTTCTCGTTCCGGGCGGCCTCATCATCAGTGCATCTCAGTTCCATCACGCCCGATCGGTACGGCAGCGGGTCGACGGTCGAGATGTCGCTGCGTGGAGCGGGTTTCGTCTCGGGAACGACGGTGTCGCTCACGGGTCCCGGCGGCGCCACCGTGTCGCCGCAATCCATTTCGATCGACGGCTTCGCGCGCGCTACCGCGGTCTTCAACCTCGCCGGCGCATCCGCGGGTTCATACTCCGTCAAGGTCACCTCGCCCGGTGGCGAGAGCGACACGCTTCCCACCGCCTTTGAGGTGATTGCCTCGGGGCAGGCCAAGCTGGAAACCCATCTAACCATGCCCGGGAACCTGGGCAGGCACGGCCTTGCGACGATCTACGTGGAGTACGCCAACACCGGCAGCGCCGCGATGCCAGCGCCGCTCATCCGGCTGCAGTCCGCGGATCCTGACGGCACCGACAAGCCCATCCTTACGTTGGATCAGTCCTTGATTTCCAAGGGATTCTGGACCTCGGGGATGCCCGATGGGTTCAGCACGACCATCCAGATCCTGGCCAGCGGCGCCACACCCGGCCTGCTCAACCCAGGCGAGCGGATCACCGTGCCGGTCTACTACGCGGGCCTGCTGAACCCCTGGGACTTCTCCGATCATCAGGTCGAGATGGAACTTCGGATCTTCGACTCGACCAATACCGACTCGATCCCGTGGCCTGACCTTAAGGAAGGCCTCCGACCGACCACCATCCAGGCCGATGCGTGGAACACGATCTACTCGAACCTGTCCACCAACGTCGGATCGACGTGGGGCTCGTTCGTCCAGATGCTCTCGGATAACGCGAAATACCTCGGGCGCCTGGGACAAGCCATTGTCGATGTCGGGCAGCTCTGGTCGTTTGAGGTCCAGCAGGCGATCGGATTCAACCCGGTGTCCACGCTCGCATCGTCGATCGATGGCTCGGTGGTGTCGGGCGGCGGCGATCTCTCGTTCGGTCGCACGTACGCGCTCGCCATCGATCAGCGGTATCAGAGTTCCATTTTCGGTCGCGGCTGGAGCGCGCCGTGGCAGACCCGGCGGACGGTGGATGCGGACGGCTCGGTGAACATCCTGGGCGCGGGCGGCTCGCTTCGCCGCTTCCAGCCCGACTCACGTTCGGGCAGGGCATACTTCGGGCAAACCGGCGAGACCGGCACGCTCGTGAAGATCGCGGAAAACATCTTTGAGGTTCGCGAGCAGGATGGCTCCATCACGCGGTTCAATGCCGCGGGCCGGATCGACTATTCGCAGGATGCCAACGGCAACCGAATCACCGCAACCTACAACGGGGACAAGCTCACCAAGCTCACGAGCTCGTCGGGGGCGTTCCTGTCGCTGGCGTACAACAACGCGGGTCTCGTCTCCTCCATCACCGATTCCGCCGGCCGCGTGACGACGTTCGCGTACACAAGCAACCAGTACCTGCTCAGCGCGACCGGACCGGACGGCATCACGACCGCATACACCTATGACACGTCCACAGGATCGGCAGCACAGCATGCCCTGCTCTCAGTCACGACTGCCGGCATCTCGCAGAACTTCACCTACGACTCCAAGGGAAGGCTCGCCAGTTCTTCGACCAACAACGGATCCACCGGCAGAATCGACTTCGCCTACGACACCGCGGGGAAGGTCAGCGTCACGGATGCGGGGGGTGGCACCACGAGCCTCTACTACGATCATCGCGGTCTCCTCGGGCGCGTGGTCGATCCCTTCGGGTTCGTAACTACCACGGAGTACGGCGCGGACCTGCGAGTCCGCAAGATCGTCGACCCGCTCGGACAGGCCAAGGCGTTCTCATGGTGCGGGTGCGGCTCGCTCACGAGCACGACCGACCAGCTCGGCAACACGACCAGCTTCGGATACGACTACGTCGGCCCCAACAGCACGATTCGTCGCATGACCTCGTTCACCGATGCGCTGGGCCGGACAACTCGCTACACGTACGACACCAAGGGCAACCTGCTCAAGACGATCTATCCCGACGGCTCGATCGAGCAGACCGCGGACTACGACCCGATGGGCGATCCGCTCACGTTCATCAACCGCCGCGGCCAGACGCTCTCGTATACCTACAACTCCTCGGGACAGGTTTCACGTCAGACGTTCGTCGACAGCACGTTCATCGATATGGCGTACGACGCTCGCGGCAACCTCATCACGGTGACCGAGCCGGGGAACAAGGTCACCTCGTACACCTACGACGCCGCGGATCGCCTCACCAAGGTCACCTACCCGCAGGGCCGCTTCCTGGCGTTCACGTACGACAGCGCCGGCCGCCGCGCGACGATGACGGACCAGACGGGGTACGTCCTGACGTACACCTACGACGCCGCGGGGCGGCTGTGGAAGCTGACCGACAGCACCAGCCCATTCCCGATCGTCACCTATGCCTACGACGCCGCGGGCAGGCTCTCGCGCAAGGACAACGGGAACGCGACCTACACCGTCTACGCCTACGACGCGGCGGGACAGGTGCTCAGCATCTTCAACCGCGCTCCCAACGGGTCGGTCAACAGCAGCTTCGTGTACACCTACGACGCCTTGGGTCGCCGCACAACGATGACGACGATCGATGGCAAGTGGACCTACGGCTACGACGCCACGGGCCAGCTCACGCGCGCGGTCTTCGTGCCCGTCTCGGGTTCCCCCGTTCCCGCGCAGGATCTGACGTACATCTACGACGCCGTCGGCAACCGCATCCGCACGGTCGAGAACGGCGTCACGACGAACTACACGACCAACAACCTCAACCAGTACACGAAAGTGGGCGGGGATACGCTTGTATACGATGCGGATGGGAACCTGATCAGCCGCGCGGGGCCGGGCGGGAACGCGACGTACACCTACGACCAGCAGAGCAGGCTGACGCGGGTGGTGACGCCGGAGGGCACGTGGGAGTATCGGTACGACGCGATGGGCTTCCGGATCTCTAGCGCGTTCAACGGGCAGCGGACTGACTACCTGGTGGATCCGGAGGGCATTGGAGAGCTGTCGAGCGAATACACCTCGATGGGTACATTCGTGCAACGGTACGTCCAAGGCATCGGACTTACCGCGACCATCGGTGCAGCGGTTGGCCAGGTTTCATACTTCGACTACGACGTCACCGGATCCACCGCAGGCATCACGAACATGTCCTCGGTCACAATCGCCCGATACGCATACGCACCGTTCGGTGATGCACTGTACACGGCGGGCGAACTTACAAACCGATTTCAGTTTGTCGGCCAGTTCGGGATCGAGACCGATGCGCCTCCGATAGTGAGTATGCGAGCTCGCTACTACGATTCATCTGACGGTCGCTTCATTGCGAATGATCCAATGCGGATCTTCGGTGGGCTGAACGGCTACCGCTACGCAATCAACAGCCCGGGGGCGATGGTCGACGTCACCGGAGCCAATCCCCTGATAATCGGTGGGGCCATCTTCGGCGCCGGATGGGGATTGGTCTCGTGGGTGATGAGCGACGACCACGGCGTGGGCAACCTGCTTGGATCGGTGATTTCTAGCGCGGCACAAGGAGCGGTCATCGGCGCGACAGGCGGGCTCGGCTTGGCCGGACGCGTGGCACTGGGGGCGGCAACTGGCACCGCTGGGGAACTAATTTCCCAAGGGATAGAAGGAGACGGACTGGATTACGACGGATTGTTGTCGGCAGGAATTAACGGCGGGTTCTGGGGATCCTTTGGTTCAAAGTACAAAGGAAACTGGAGCGCGCGGAAGCCAAAGCTCACTTCGATCCTCTCAGGCGAGACAAAGCGGGGCAACTACTTGAGGATGCAATTTGCGCCCGATGCCAGGGAGACCTTTGTTGAAACGCTGTTTGAGGCTGCTCCGTTGAATGAAGGTGAACTCGGTAGCTCAGAGACCAGTACCTCCGTCGATCCCAACGCCCTCTACGCCCCCACCGGCCACGGCTCCGCCAACTTCCTTCGCGGCGACGCCCTGCTCGCCTACCGCATCGAGTTCGAGAACTACGGCCCCGGCAGCGTTGAGCACGATGGGACGCCCGCCCCCGAATCCCGCTGGGCCACCGCTCCCGCCCAGCGCGTCGAGGTCAGCAACACGCTTCCCTCGCAGCTTGACCTCGACACCTTCGCCATCACGGGCTTTGGCTTCGGCGATGTCAACATCGCACTCTCTTCGGGCACGCAGTCCTGGCAGCAGATCCTTACTATGACCTACAACGGCCAGACGTTCGATGTCTGGTTCGAAGGCTCGCTCGACCGTGCCATGCGCACGCTCCGCGTGAGCTTCCAGTCGATCATGGGCGAATCGCAGCTCCCGCCCGATGTCCTGACGGGGTTCCTCCCGCCCGAGGATGGCACCGGACGCGGCAAGGGCTTCATCACCTACATGGCTCGCCCGCTCGCCTCGCTGCCCACCGGCACGAGCTTCCGCAACATCGCCGTCATCCGCTTCGACGGCCAGACCGCGATCGCCACCAACCAGGTCGATCCGCTCGATCCCTCGCTGGGCACCAACCCGGACTTTGAAGCGCTGGTGACCCTCGACGCGGCGGGGCCGACCAGTGCGGTCACATCGCTGCCAGCGACGGTGGCAAGCCCGAGCTTCCAGGTCGCGTGGAGCGGCTCCGACGACACCGGCGGTTCGGGGATCGCGGGGTACAACCTCTACGTCTCGACCAACGGCGGCGCCTACTCGCTCTGGAAGTCAATGACGACCCAGACTGCGGCGATGTTCAGCGGCGAGCAGGGCAAGACGTACCGCTTCTATAGCGTCGCGGTGGACAACGTCGGCCACGAGGAGCAGTCGCCCTCTTCGGCCGATGCGACGACGCAGGTCGCCGGCCACGTCTTCGCCGCGGCCCCCGATCAGCTCATGGGGGCATCCGGCGGCGCGGCGGGCAACCTGAACGTCTCGATGCTCAGCGCGATGGGCCAGCCCATCCTCTTCCAGCAGTCGCCAACCGAGTCAACTTGGTCGGGCGTGGATCTCCAGGCCAAGTCCGGGAGTCCTGATGTGACGGGCGAGGTCATCACCTGGGTCGATCCCAAGGATGGCCTGACGTACGCCGCGGCGATGACCGTGCAGGGCCTGGCGCTCTTCACCAACACAGCAGGCACGAGCTGGACCTACCGGCTGCTCAGCACCGAGGTCGCGGGGATGCCGGCGATCACGGGCAACCTGACGGCCTTCACCTCGATCGATGGCTTGGTGAGCATCGCGGGCGTGGTTGCCGGAGGCGATCTCATCCGGTACTTCCAAACCGGCGCGGGGGACGCGGCCGGCTACGCCTGGTCCGCGATCAACCACGGCGATGACCTGCGGGCGGAGGGATTGACGATGCCCCAGTTCGTCGGCCGGATCACCAGTTTCGTGACCTCATGGAACGCCCTCAACGTGGTGGGGCTCGACGCGAGCGGGCAGATCCAGGCGATCTGGTGGCACCAGTC
Source organism: Phycisphaerales bacterium (assembly GCA_044226385.1). Taxonomy (GTDB): domain Bacteria; phylum Planctomycetota; class Phycisphaerae; order Phycisphaerales; family UBA1924; genus JAEUJB01. Next base: position 261,345 of record JBGAHA010000001.1, on the reverse strand, counting down.
GCTCGCCACCGGCGGCAAGTGGACAACCAACAACCTCAGCGCCCAGACCGGAGCCCCTGCCCTCACGGGTGGTCTGACCGTCTGGCTGACCTCGTGGAACGCGATCAACATCGCGGGCACCGATGTGAACGGCAAACTCTCAGCGACGTGGTGGGTGCCCGAGTTCAACGGCAATCTGTGGAACAACAGCAACCTGACCGACGACATCGGCGGCCCGCTGCTCGAGGCCAGCAGCATGACTAGCTGGGTGACGCCGTGGGGCGCGATGAACATCGCCGGGCGAGAGTCCGACGGAACCGTCGGGGTCTACTGGTGGGTGCCCAACTACAACAACAACCAGTGGAACATCGTGCACTTCCGAGACGCGGTGCCCGATGCGACCCTGACGACGGGACCCGTGACCGGCCTGACCGCGCTTGGAGGCGGGAACAGCATGAGCATCCTGAGCACCGCGGGCTCGGGGGACGTCATGCGGCTGTGGTGGAGCCCGACCACGAACGTATGGGCCGAGGAGAACCTGACCCAGACGGCGGTGGCGGGATAAGGGCAGCGATTTTTTTTCAGTAACGCGTTTTGCGGCAGTATCCGCACGTCCTTCGGTAGGTCCTCAAGCGGCGGTGTGGTTGCGGCGTGCCGGTCTTGCGTGGCGATGCAGTCCGTGCGTGCGAACAATCTCCGCATGAAGGTTACCACCCGCCTTCCGGCTCGAAAGACTCCGCGATCAGTGATAGACGATGTGATCGACGCCACCGTGTCGGCGATGACGTGCTCGCTGCTCGCTCCTGTTGTGCGGTCCGCACGGATGGGTGAATCGCCGATGGAGCGGGAGCATCGCGAGTTTTGCGAAGCGATTCACCGTGATCGCTTAGAGGCCGTACGGACCATGATCGCGTGCCGGCCGACAGTTGCAGCAGAAATGGAACGAGCCGGCATCGATTCATCACCGCTATTCGAGATCGATCTGCTCATCAACTGGGCAGATGAGGAGCAGGCCATGGATCGGGCTCGAGTGTTCGAGCGGGTCTACGTGGCGTCCGCACGGCTGTTGACGGTTCTTGACGGTAAGGCGGAGCCAGCGCCCGGGGTCCATGTGCTTCCCCTCACCCAACTCCAGAAGGAAATCTGGGATTGCTTGGCGGGAAAGGCCCTCCTCTCCAAGGAGGTTCGGAAGCGGATTTCGTCGTTGCCTTCCGATGCGGCGATCCGCAAGCACGTCCAAGCCATCAGAGCGACCGGGAGGGAGATTGAGTTTGTGCCGCGCCTGGGGTATGTCCGGCCCGATGCGCCTCCGCCAGCGTCCGAGTGAGGCCGAGTGCATTCGCACCATGTGCCGTGAGTCACACCTACTCACGCCAAGGGGACGGACAACCAGGAGTGGGCAGTGATGCTTCTTGCATGCGCAACACCGCGCTGCAAGGAGGCCTCCGATGATCGTTCGCAAGCTCCCGATAAAGCAGCTCAAGCCCGCCCCGTACAACCCCCGCGTCGATCTCAACCCCGGCGATCCGGTCTTCGAAAAGCTCACGCAGAGCATCGAGTCGTTTGGCATCGTCGAGCCGATCATCTGGAATCGGCGGTCCGGCCACGTGGTGGGTGGACACCAGCGTCTGGCCGTGCTCCGGGCTTTGGGTCACACGCACGTCGAGGTCGTGGAGGTCGATCTGACCCCCCCGCGCGAGAAGGCGCTGAACCTGGCGCTCAACAAGATCGTGGGGGCGTGGGACGAGCAGAAGCTCGCTGATCTGCTGCAGGAACTGACCTGCGACCCATCCTTTGACCTCTCGCTGACGGGCTTTGAGTCTGGGGAGGTCGATGCCCTCCTGGCGGGTCTGGGGCGCGACGGCGCGCTTCAGGGCGACGACGCCGACTTCGACACCGCGGCCGCGCTGGATACGACACGGCCCGCCGTGACCAAGCCGGGCGAACGTCTTGTCCTGGGCACGCACCGCCTGCTGTGCGGAGATTCCACCAAAGCAGATGAGGTGCGACGGCTCATGGACGGGAACCGCGCCATCCTGTTTGCCACCGACCCACCGTACCTCGTCGGCTACGACGGCACGAACCATCCGACGAAGAAGGCCGCTTCGGCACGAACCCCCGCCGCCCTCATGGCGGGCAACGGGCATGCGGCGCGCGGACCCGCCCGACCATCTCGCTCAGGCAAGAACAAGGATTGGTCGGGCACCTACGGCCTCACCTGGGATGACGCCGACAGCCAGATTGACCTGTACGACAAGTTCATCGGCACGGCCGTGGCGGAAGCGCTCGCCCCCAACGCCGCCTGGTACATGTGGCACGCTTCTCGTCGCCAGGCGATGGTGGAGCAGGCGTGGATCAAGCACGGCGCGTTTGTGCACTGCCAGATCATCTGGGCCAAGAACCGGTCCGTACTCACCCGCAGCTGGTACGCGTGGCAGCACGAGCCCTGCTTCATGGGGTGGATTCAGGGGAAGAAGCCGCCTCGGGGGGGGGATCCCATGCGATCGACGGTGTGGTCGATCGACACCATCCCGAACGGTCCCGAGCGTCCCGATCATCCCACGCCCAAGCCGCTGGGGGTCTTTGAGATCCCGATGGGCCAGCACACCCGTGGGGGTGGGGGTGGGGGTGGGGGTGATATCTGCTACGAGCCGTTCGCGGGCAGCGGCACGCAGATCATCGCGGCGGAAAAGCTGTCCCGCCGGTGCTTTGCCCTGGAGATTAGCCCTCACTACTGCGATGTGATCGTGCGGCGATGGATCCATCTGGTGGGGGCTTCGCGGGCGGGCCGGGCGTTGGTGAAGAGGTACGCCCTCCCATCCGCCGCGGCGGCGCAGAAGGCGGTGCGTTCATGAGCACCGCCAAAGGCTTACCAAGCCGTACGCGTTCACGGGACAGACAGGCACCAGGAGCGTCGGGGCGCGCCGCCGCACCTCCGATTGCAGAGGCGGCACCACCGCCCTCGCCTCCACCCGCCCCCTCGACGACCGACGCGATCGGTCGATCCCTCGAACTCCTGGGCAAGGTCCGGTCCGGCGCGATGCCTGGCCAGATGCTCGCCCCGGCGGATCGGCAGGCACTGGTGGCGCTCTTGGCGGCCGATGGACTCTCCTCGCCCGAGATCGCCCAGATCCTGCAGGTTGCCGATCGCACCATCGAGCGCGACCGCCGGGCGCTGCGCGATGCCAACCGCATCCCCAAGGATCCCAGACTGGTCGAGCAGACGGTGGGGAGGCTGATGGCCGAGGCAGAGCTATCCGTCCAGCGGATGCGGCGCACGGCCCGTGAGCGCGAGGTCGATCCGGCCGTCAAGATCGATGCCGAACATCGATGCTTCCAGGTCATCCGTGATCTGGTCCAGGGTCTGCAGCGCCTGGGATACCTCCCCACGGCCACTCAGAAGGTCGAGGCCGAGCTTACCCACCACGTCGGCGAGCTCCCATCCCTCAGCGATCTGCAACTGGAGATCGACCGCATCAAACAGCTGACCCACGGAGATGAAGCCTCGGCGGGACTTCTGGAGGTCGAGCGGGTCGTGGCCCGCGCATCGCTCGCCTCGCGCGTCAAGGACATCGTCAGCACCGTCAATGCCAAGGAACTGGAGGTGGACCATGACACTCAGGCCTGAATACGCCCGCGCGGCGATGGCGGCGCTGAGCAAGACTCGGCGCGACATCGGATCGGCATCTCCCGATGCATTCGCTCACGTGTACTTGGCCCCCATGTTCAACAAGCCGCGGTCGCGGATGCACATCGAACTACTCCAGGAACTGTCAACCTTCCACACACGGCGAGGGTCTCACCTGGCGGTGGCGGCGCCGCGCGGCCACGCCAAGAGCACCCTGGTAACGCTCGCGTACGTCCTCTGGGCGCTGGTCTGCAAGAAGGAACCGTTCATCGTCGTCGCCTCCGGCACCGTCGATCAGGCCAAGAAGCTCCTGGAACATGTCAAACGGCAAATCGAAGAGAATCAGCTCTTACGCGAAGATTTTCCGGAACTGAAGAAAGCCACTCGAATCACACCATGGCGCAGTGGCACCATTCTGCTCCCCAACAACCACACCCTGCAGAGCTTTGCATCCAACCAGAATCTCCGCGGCGTGCGCCACGGCAAGGATCGGCCCACCCTCATCATCGCCGATGACATGGAGGACAAGCTCCACGTCGCTAGCGAAGAGCAGCGCGCAAAGGTTGCTGACTGGTTCACGTCCACACTCTTGAAGGCCGGCACGCCCGAGACCAACGTCATCGTCGTCGGCACGGTCTTTCACCACGACTCTCTGCTTGCCAACCTGCTCGACCCCGCCAAGAGCCCCGGGTGGAAGCCGATGCGGTACCGCGCCGTGGAGGAGATGAGCGGTCGCCCCGACCTGTGGGAGCGGTGGGGCGCCATCATGCGATCCCAGTCCATCTATGAGGGCGCGACCGGGGACGAGGCGGCGACCAAGTTCCTCAAGATGCACTCCGGCGAGATGCTGGCGGGTACGAAGGTACTCTGGCCCGAGCAGTACTCGTACCTGGAATTGATGCGCACACGCCTGCGGGAGGGAGAATCCACCTTCCAGGCCGAGTTCCAGAACGAGCCTCTGGATCCCGACCAGTGCCTCTTCTCCAGGGCCAACATCACCTACTGGGACGATGAGCACGCATCCGCCGAAGCCCTCCTGGCCTCCTTGGGAGAATCTCGGCACAACCGGCAGGGGTGTTTCTACGGAGCCTGCGATCCCAGCCTGGGCGGCAACCCACTGAAGGGCGACTTCAGCGGCATCGTCCTGCTTTACAAACCCAACCGCTCGGACGTGAAGTATGTGATCGCCGCCGACCTGGCCCGGCGCACCCCCGACGAGACCATCGAGCGGATCCTCCACTACGCCAGGATGTACCGCTTCAGCAACTTCGGAATCGAATCCAACCAGTTCCAGGAGATCATGGCCGACAACCTCCGGCGGCGGGCCAGCCAGCTTGGCATTCCAATGCCGCTGCACAAAATCAAGAATCGGTCGGGCAAGCAGCAGCGGATCGCGGCGCTCGAGAGCGAGGTGAGCCAGGGGAGGCTGGTCTTTGCCCGCCAGCACATCGCCCTGATGGAGCAGCTGCGAGCGTTCCCGCTGGCCAAGCACGACGACGGTCCTGATGCACTCGAGATGGCGGTCGAGACCAGCACCAACACCGATCACTGGTCGATGTCCCACTTCGATGGCACGGTGTATTACGACAGCCGGTACGGCGGTCCGCCGCCGGATCGGTACAGCTAGCGTGGTGGGACGTGGGGGGTGGGGGTGTGGGGTGTGGGGGGCATGACGGGATGATCGCCGCTGGAGGCGGGCAAACGCCCACTTCCAGCGGCGTCAAGGCGGTCCGCGGGCGAAGGTCGGGACGGAACTCCCCTACAGGTAGCTCGTGCTCGAAGGAGTCCGCCCGTAGGCGGGATTGTGCGGCATTCCTCGCGGCAGGGCCTTGCCTGTGCGGCATGTTCTTGCCCTCATGGTCGTGGTGTCCGGGCCTGCGGCGTCATCCGCGTTGGACGACGCTCGCGGGCCACCAACGACCAGGAGTGCATCCATGCCCAGCGCGAGTCCGAAGAATGCCCCAACCGTCCGAGTCCACCCGAACCCGAAGTCCAAGCCTGCGGCAGCCGCGATTGCTGACCCGGCGCCCGAACCCGCAACCCCTGCGCCTCCCACCACTTCCGCGAAGAAGCCTGCCCGCGTCGCGGGCGAGAATGCGAGCACGGGGCGGAAGGCCAAGGAGGCCACTGGTAGCCCGCGCCGCCCGGCGACGCACGCCGCCAAGAACGCTGTTCCCGCAATCCGGACGCCTGCGGTCCGTCCGAAGGGTGGCATGAGCGCCCTCGACGCCGCCGCGCAGGTGCTCGGGGCGCTGCCCGCCAAGGCGGCGACCGAGGGGCTCTCTGCGGGCGACCTCATCGAGCGCATGGCGGCGCAGCGGCTGTGGACCAGCCCGGGCGGCAAGACGCCCGCCGCCACGCTCTACGCCGCGATGGTGCGCGAGATCACCAAGCGCAAGGGCGAGTCGCGCTTCCGTAAACTCGGGCCGGGACGGTTTGCGCCTGGGTCGGCGTCACCGCGAGGCGCGAAGGCCAAGAACTCTGCTGGACCCGTCACCGCGAAATCGACATCGAAGTCGCCACAGAAGCCCGCTGAGCAGCCCGCGCCGTCACCGCGTGGTCCGCGCGGTGGGAAGGCTTCGGGCGCGGCCGCGTCATGAAGCGTCAAAATCTCCTCGACCTGGCGAGCCCGCTGTGGACCGAGCACATGGGCCGGTCCACAGCGCCCGTGCAGAAACGGCTCTTGATCCGGGAACTGGCCTGGCGCGTTCAAGCCCGCGAGCACGGCGGGCTGGACGCTCAGACCCGCAAGCTTCTGGCAACGGCGATGCGGGACGCGCTGCGCCGGGCCAAACCTTCGGGCCGGGCTGGCGCGGCATATGGCGAAGATACCAATCCCGAAGAGGCCAACCCCGATATCCGCTCCAAGGTGCCGCTCCCGTCATCACTGCCGCGTAGGCGGGTGGCTCGCAAAGCACCAGCCCCATTGGCTCCCGCAACCCGTCTGATCCGCATGTGGCGCGGTGTTCGCCACGAGGTCAACGTGCTCGACGGCGGCAGCTTCCGTTACAGGGGCCAGACCTTCAAGAGCCTCAGCGAGGTCGCCCGTGCCATCACGGGCGCGCGCTGGTCGGGGCCGCGGTTCTTCGGTATCTCCACCCGAATCGAAGGGAGCCACGAACCATGACCGATCACCAGCGCCCTGCCGCTCCGACGCGCACCAGCCGGTGCGCCGTCTACACCCGCAAGTCCAGCGAGGAGGGTCTGGACATGGCCTTCAACTCCCTCGACGCCCAGCGGGAAGCGGGCCGGGATTACATCAAGAGCCAGCGCGGGCAGGGGTGGACCGCCGTCAGCACCGCCTATGACGATGGCGGCTATTCGGGGGGGACCACCGAACGACCGGGGCTGCAGAAGCTGCTGGCCGACATCAAGGCCGGGCGCATCGACGTCGTGGTGGTGTACAAGGTTGACCGCCTCAGCCGGTCGCTTGCCGACTTCGCCCGGCTCATGCAGTTCTTCGATGAGCACGCCGTCAGCTTTGTCTCGGTCACCCAGCAGTTCAACACCACGACCTCGATGGGGCGGCTGACGCTCAACATGCTGCTCTCGTTCGCGCAGTTCGAGCGCGAGGTCGCCGGTGAACGGATCCGCGACAAGATCGCCGCCACCAAGCGCAAGGGTGTCTGGGTCTGCGGCCAGCCCCCACTGGGCTACCGCCTGCCCCTCGAGGGAGATCCAGACTTCGCCCCCGGCGACCGCACGCTGCGGATCGTCGAACCCGAGGCTGTGCTCATCCGCGCCATCTTCAAGGGATACCTGGAACTCGGCTCTCCGATCAAGCTCGCCGAACGTCTCAACCGCCAGGGCCAGCGCACCCGGCGCTGGACGAGTTCCAAGGGCCGGACCCACGGCGGCAATCCCATCACGCCGCAGTATCTCTACGGCGTCCTCACCAACCCCGTCTACATCGGCCGCATCACGCACAAGCGCCGCAGGCAGTGTGCCCCTTCCGGCGAGAGCCGCTCAAACCCCGCAAGCCGCCGCCGCGAGCATGCCGAACAGCCGGGAGACGTTTGGCCGGGACTGCACAAGCCGATCATCGATCAGGTGACCTGGGATCGCGTGCAAGCCATGATGGGCGGCATTCAGCGCACCCAGCGCGAGCAGTGGACTCACACACACCTGCTTAAGGGCAAGCTGCGAACGTTCGAAGGGGCCGTTATGAGCCCGTCGTCGGTCCAGCGGACCAGCACCAAGCGGCAGGAACAAACCGTCTCCGATCAGAAACGCATCATCTATTACTACGTCAGCCAGAAGGCGATCAAGCAGGGGTACAAGCACTGCCCGATCAAGACCATCAACGCCGGACATCTGGACGATCTGGTCCGTGGGCTGGTCCTAGACCACCTCAACGGAACGCTTGGGGTAGACCTACGAGCAGCCGAGCCGTCCGCGCGGGACCACCACATCCGGGATGCCATCGTCGGTGCCGTGCTCGCACCCGATTCGCTCACGGTGGAACTGGACCAGCAGAAGCTCGGGGCTATTCCCGCGCTCATTGCCTCGCAGGCCGAATCCAAAGCAAGAACGGGCGGCACCAGTTTCGTACCGACTCACACCCCAACCTGTGCATTCAAACCCGAGATTGACGACCATGATGGAATCACTCGGATGACGGTCCGTCTCCAGATCAAGCGCCTGGACGGACGGCGCATCCTGCTCGGCCCGGACGGGCAGGATTTGATCACCACCCTCACTCCCGAGGGTCGCCCCATTCCACGCGAGCACATCGTCCATGCCATCGGCCTGGCATACCGCTGGCGCGACGAACTTCTCCGCAGCGGCGGACGCATCGTTGATCTCGCGCATCAATACGGGCTCGCCGAGGGAAGGGTCCACCGCCTGCTCGTGCTCACGCAGTTGAAACCCGACCTACTGCGGCGGGCGCTTAGAGGGGAACTTCCGGCCACGGTTACGCTCGACGACCTGATTGACGCGAGCACGACGATGGATTGGAACCGCCAAGTAATCGGCACCCGCTGAAAGGCACGCCGATTTTCGTCTCGCGGATGCGAGATCGTCAAGACTACGCGGACGACGGCAAGAGCGGGCTGCGGATCGAAGGTCGGGAATCACTACGACCAGATGATCGAGGACGTACAGGGGATCGAGGAGTTCGCCGTCGAACCGCCCGTCATCATCACCGACGACAACTACGAGCAACTCGCCGGGCACCCGTTCAGTGATCCTGACCTGTGCAAGGTCAACATTTAGAATATCTCAAAGATCAACGCCGAGGTGCGAGGTGGCAACGAGCCGCGCTGTGCTGAGGATGTAAGTGGTGTCCGGAGTTTTTCAATAGCCTGCTAGACAGTGGCCAAACAGCAGTCGCACCAAACGGGAGTGATCGTTGCTCGGGTTCGCGGGCTGCTCGTCTCCCTGACGACCTTTGCCTTGCCCTTGAGGATGTCGGCGATGGTGTCGTCAAATTCTTTTCTCGTGACGGCGTACATGCCGCCACGGGCGCCGTCGTAACGACACGCCCATGCGGCCATCGCTTGTCCCTTCATCAGCGCAGCCTGAACGGTGCTCGCTGCCGCTTCCGCCAGCCCCTGCGGCCCCAAGGTCCCTAACGAACTGATGATGCCGGCAGTGCACCAGTCCCCTGCGCCAGCGCTGTCGCGGAGCGACTCTACCTCGAAGGCTTGGAGTGTCTTCCAGGATCGATTCTTCTTGTCGCCAGACCAAGCAAAGCGAAGTCCGGACGAGCCCAGCGTCTCGACTACTAACAGCGGGGTTTTCGCCTTAAGAATTGCAGAGTTCCCGTTGACCCGGTCGGTTGCGACTTTGACCACGTGTGATGCCGCGAGTGCATCGGTGAGCTGGTTGGGCTCGCTCTCGGCCGACGGCTCGAACACGACCAATGCCCCTTCGTTGCGAGCATGCTGCGCAAGCGTAACGGCCGCACGCGAAGTACGATCGAAGTAGAACACATCAGCTTTCGGTAGACGCGTCGTGAGATCCGGAACGTTGGCCACACGGACAGCTTTGTACCAGGGAAGCCATGCGCCGCAGGCCGGGCACTTCCGGGAGAAAGAATGCGAGCGCTGGCCGTCACGGGTCTGTCGAATGTGCTGAACCACGACGGGCGTGCTGCCGCCGTCGCTCAACGAAACAAAGTCGAGTTTCACACCCCACAACTTCAAGTCCTCGATGATCCGCCTTGATGCGGCATCACCCCGCAGGCGTGCTACCGGATACGAGTTCCAGCCGAGATAGGCCAGTGCGGTGAGCACGTTCCCGCAAGTGCCGCCAGTGCAGAGAACCGGATCGGTGTCCGCGCTATCCGCAATGACCACATCGAGTGCGACCAAGCCGGTTCCGATGACGACCGGTTTTGCCGGGCGCTTTGTTGAGCGATGGTGAGGCATTATTCTTTCCTGTAGCATTCCCCAGCGAGCCAAATGCCCACGGGTTCGACGTCTAGTTGTGGATTGGGAGGCACTTCGTATCCCTGGCACTCGACATGTGCGATGCCGATCTCAAACTGAGTCGACTTCAGTTCGTACGCCACCAAGAGGATGCCAAGCGACATGACCTTGCTGCACATCGCCGATAGTGCAACCCGACATCCGCCGATGAGTTCCAGCACGTCGTGATAGTGAATCGCCGCCCTTCGGGCTTGGCGGTAGATATCGAAGGGATTGGACTCTGACGCGTAGATGATGTTGCGCGGGTCGATCCCGACCTGATCGAACAAGAGGCTCTGATGCTCCATGACGATGTCGTCGCCGCGGCGCGGATTGCGTGCCGGCGACGGCAGCACCGGGCAGGTCTCTCCCGGTTTCACGAGCTCGCAGATACGATCAAACTGCGCCGTGCGCCCTTCGCCTAGGACGGGAATCCAGACGGTCGGCTGCCCACCCCTGGCTTCTCTGCTGAAGGGTCCCTCAAAGGGATGAAGGTACCCGGCGGCTTCGTCGACTCCCTGCTCCTTGATCAGCATGTCGAGCCGTGGGTCCTCGGAGATGACCACATGAACATTCGGGGCCGCCTTGCTAGCTCTCTCCAGCTCATCGTGGAAGTAGATGAGTCGGCTGATCAGAGGGAAGTAGATGACGCGCGGCATCGCGCTGATATCTACAACAACGTCGGTGTAGGACTCCACAGCGCTGGTGTCGCCAAAGAGGTCTGCCGCGCTCCGGGCCGCGATCGAAACGCCCTTGTCGTTCCGGAACTTGACCGTGCGAGTCGAAACAGTTCCGCGGCCAGCCACGCACGACTGGATCGCGGCCCAGTTCGCTGCGACCGCGTCGACCTGGACTGAGGAGGCGCCGGACGCATCCTCCTCGTACGAGAGCCCGATGATGTCGATCGAGCAGTCTGGCGCTACCGTCGCCACTCGGGCAAGCCCCATGGACGCTCTCGGATCGAAGCCGCGCCCGAGGATGAATAGCACCCGCCGCTTCTGACCCGTCGTGTGATCCTTCCAAAACGAATCGAACGCGGCGCCACGCACCTGGACGTAGTCCCGCCACCGCATTTCACCCGACGCAAGGTCATTAGCGGTCATAGGAGTTCCTCCTCGGACGGCTCCGTATATGGCCGATCGAGCCACTGAATGAGCGTCTTGAGGGGGCGTTCCTTGTACAGGCCGTAGCCCAGCGGAAGATCAAAGTGGACGCAAAGTAGGCGGTTCAGGTTCAGCAGCATCCACTTCTCCTGCTTGCAGTTATAGTCGAGCTGCGCGACCAACAGGTTGTGCGACAGGGCGGATGTCAGGGTCTCGGCAAGGCGCAACATCCTCTCGTTCGCGCCGGTCTCTTTCTCGGTTTCCTCGAACAGCTGGAACCTCTCGGTCATCTTGATCGCGGTGCCGGTGACTCCAGGATCGTTCGGCGCCGTGGGGCGATATGTGTACCAGTGCGAGAACTTGCCCACCGATTCCAGGAACTTGCGGAGAATCCTGCCGTGGCGAACCCTCCGGGGAATCTCCTCCCAGAGTTGACGCGCCATCTCCTTCATGATCGCATGCTGACGCTCGGCGGGAAGCGCGAACGAAGGTCGACGGAGCAGTTCGGCAGCAGCGGATTCTTCGAATACCTCACCGCCTAGTCCCAAGAACTGTTGGATATTCAGAGAAGCAAGCCGAGAGACGCGTTCGGACCCGAAGTAGTAAGGGAGGTCGAACTCCTTGGCGAGAAACAGCTCCGCGGCGTTCGCCACGGATGAGTCGTCTCTCTCCCCGAGTTCTTCCTCACCCAGAGGCTGCTGGTCGAACAAGCCTTTTTGCTTCCTGTTGAGCTCCCTCTCGATGAGGATTTCCAGCTTGCGCCACTCGATAGCGCGCTCGCGAGGAACTGCCTGAAGAGAATCCCGCAATCGAATCCACTCTTGGAACCGATGCTTGGTGCCGTGACTGGCCCTCACGCGAGCGGCGACTTGGTCGGCAATCTCGGTGAACTTCAGATCCCAGCGCGGACCGCTGAGCGTTTCCTCCAGGCAACCATGGAACGACGCGATCTCCGTATCGGACGCCTCGCCGATGCGGCGGTCGGCTACCTTTGTCGCGAGGCGCTCGAACTTGTCGTGCCGGCCCCGCCAGTAGCTCTCGATCTCGACTGTGGCCCCGTAGTCGCGCCCCTGCTCCGCGCCCGAAGAGAGCATCTCGCGCGGCGACATGGCCTCAAACCTCTCGGCAATCCAGATGCCCACCGGGCTGCGGGCGTCGATTACGGTGCTTGTGAGCAGCTCCCTCTGCTGCGACGTGAGCTTGTGAATGTCATCCATCATCAGCAGCATGCGTGAGGTGACAGGGGCGCCGTTGATCGAGAGATTGGCGGGCTCGATCAGACTCAGGCTGTAAAGGGCGTCGTCCCCCGGCAGCGTTTCCGCCTTCAATGGCCCCAAGCTGTCAAGGCTCCCGCACAGTATCGCCTCACGCTCCTCGGCCCACTGGTAGAGCTTTCGACCGGTGCACGGGAACGTCACCCCGAGCAGGGATGGGGTCTGCTTTCCCGAGGCCACCTGAATCAGGTCCAAGCCGTCGGGAAAACTCAGCCCCTTGAGGCTAACCGCTCCGCGAAGAACAGCGAGCGTGATACGGGCGTTGAGCAGGCCGAAGAACAACCGGCTCTTGCGGGCCTGATCAACGCTCAAGTCTTGGAGCATCGAATAGCCCGGTCCGCACGTGAGCAGCACTCCCAACACCGCGGGACCTGCGTCATTGATCGCTCCGAAGTCCTTCAGTTTCTGGAAGAGCTCGCGTGTCCTGACGTCGTTCTTTCCTCGCCTGCACAAGGCCGCGAGCGACGCAGGCGTGAACATTCGGATGAGGCTGGTTTTGCCGCCTCCGGCCGCGCTGCGGATGATATGAACCGAATCCCAGAGGGTCGCCTGGGGAAGCACCTCCAGAATCCCGGGCTCGAACAGCGTCAGAAAGTCATCGTCGGTGTCGATGCTCTCTGCTCGCCGCAACCGGAATGGATTGCGTAGCCCTCTCATGTCATCTCCCGGTGGCGCTGGACTCGCGGGAAAAGCCCGCGCAGTGCGCACCTCTCGTAGAACCAGAGGATCGCGAGAGAGTTATTCGGTGTGTTGTGATGAAGGACGACAGGGAGGCCGCAATCGGCATAGCCGTACTTCCCGTCGGGGGTCCCGCCCTTCTTGATGTGCACGTCGAAGATCATCTCGTGCACCGTGTCGTTGTAGTATTTCTCGACAAGCCCGACGATCTCCGGCTCCGTTGCGCCGCGAGCGATGCGAACCTGGGAAGGGACAAGCTGGACCGTGTCGACGTGGATGGCCGTGACCCCTGGTGTCGTGCTCTCGGCAAGCGACGATCGGAGATACCGGATCGCCTGTTCGGTAGCCATGTAGATCAGAATGATGATCTCCACGCCGTTTGGAGAGCAGAGCTGCCGAAGAGCGCCTTGTTCGTCGGCAAGCGCCTGCAGGAAGGTCGCGATCTTTCCACCCGGCGGCCCGTTGTCACCCTTGGCGTAGTAACTGGTCCCGCTGGCGGAGAAATCGTCCAAGAGCACGATGGTGCTGAACTTCGCGGTCGCGCCAGTTTGGTCGGCAATTTCCGACAGATGCTTTGCGAGCTTTTCGAGCAGCTTCTTCACTCGCTCGCTGGAGAGTTCGTGTGTTTGCCAGATCTGCTCGTGGTTCAGATCGGGATTCGCGCGCCGAAACGTGTCGATCCGGGCACCATCGCTGAGTCCAAGAAACAGCGCTTGCCGCTGTAGTGAGCGGAAAGCGGCTGACGAAGCAATACGACCGACCTGGCGAACGCTGACATTGTTCTCGCGAGCCGAGCGTGCAAGAAGAATCGGGCGAATGTGGTCCTGGTACGCCGTGTCCACCAGGTGTTCCATTTCCCCGGCCGAGCAGAACACCAGGGAGGACTTGACGAAGCGATACGCGACTTGGCGATCACCGGGCTCGAACTGATTGAGCCACAACGCCAGACTCTCCAGAAACCGAAGTCCCGGCGAGAACTGCTCGTACTCATCGTACTTGAGCGCGGCCATGGCCTGGAGAATGGGCCTCTCCCTCGCGATGTCGTTCGGCTCCCACGCGAGGACTTTGGCCAGGAGCTGTTCGGCGAGGACATCCTTCACGGGAGCAGGCCTTTCGTGTCGAAACGTAGCGCCTCGCCGGCGGGGTGTAGCCTGGTCAGGTATTCCAGACATGCAACGTCAAAGCGGGCCTCGGGCTTCGCGAGGCTCCAGCATGTGGCCGGGTCATCATTGACCTCGTCCACGCTCAACGACAACGGATGCCGCAGCAGGTCTGCGTCGTTGCCGGGGGGACGGCCACGGTCGCCTATGCACAGAATCGATGCGGCACCGTCGTCGAGACCGAGACTATCGATCAGGTGTCTGACAACGTTCGATTTGCTGACAGTGGCTGGGATGACATCGATCGAATGGCTCGATGTGGCGATGGACAGGTCGTTGCGGGAGCGGGGAATCCGCGACACCCGCAAGACCTCTGCAAGAACGGCGCAGCCATCGGCGCAAGGAAGAAACTCGACGGTAACTTGACGCCCCTTCGCTTCCACGACGGCGTGCCGTTGAAGGACGGAACTCTGGCGCAGCGCGTCGGCAACCTCGGTCAGTTCGGCGGCCAGCGGTTGCTCCGCCGGCGGACAACTCGTGTCGGCGAGCGTCCCAATTTCTGCCCCGTTGTGATATCCCACGACGACGTGCGAGCGATGCTGACTGCTCATGAGCCGCTTACGCAGCGCTTCTCGCACCGACTTGCCCCGTCCGGTCGCGATGGCAACGGTGACGCCTGCATCGAGGATCGATTCAAATCGCTGCATGACCTGATCTGACGGGCCCAGAAGGCGATTCTGTGGCGCGCACAGCGTCCCGTCGTAGTCAATGACCACAGTTCGAATCTTCGCCTGACTTAGGTGCTTTACAAACGACCGGTATTGCTGTAGCCAGTGATCGAGGTCGCCGCGGACCGCGAGACTCGTCACGGGGTGGCGCGACTTGCGTTCCACGGCGAGATTCATGCGTTCGTCGGCCGCAGTGGCGGCGTGGTAGAGCTTCGGCATCGCCTTGAGGTGGTAGAGTTTGCGACCAAACGTGGGCACATGCGGACGCCCCGGGTCTATCCCCTTGGCATCCCCGGCGATCTGCGCCATAAGGATTGAGTAGCCAATGGCGGCAAGTGAGCCATTCAGTCCCGCGTCCACTGTGATTTCGCATTGAGGGACGGTGCGGGGCAAGAGCGCTAGCGTCTGCCGGGCAGTTTTGTCATCCTTCTCCGAGAACGCGATGACCGCGGAAGAGGAGGGATGTCGCGCGAGCCAGTGGTGTCTGCCGTGCGCGAAGTTTCTGTAGTCGGCGGGTTGGACGCTTGCCAGTGCCGCCTCTGTGAACCGTGATTCCATGTCCATGGCTGCCGGCTTTGTCGAAAGCCCGTGCAGGACGATGAGGGTGGAGCGCTCCATGGCGCGTCTTGCTCGGCTCCGAAACTCCTTCAGATGCTTTCGCGGATCTGCCCCAGCATGAAGGAGCTCATCCAGGGTTTTCGGCAGGCAAGTCTGCGCGCCGGCCCAAGTCTCGTATGCCCGTAGAAGCAGGATCGCGGTTGCGAGCAGAGAGTTGGTCGCGAGGAATCCGTCCTTCTTGGTGGGAGGGGAGAAGACGTGGCACTGCGGCCACCCCGCTTCCGCGAAGAGCGCTTGCAGCTTGGAGCGAGAACGCATCGTGATGGCGAGGAGCTGGAGCGGTGTTCGCTTGACGGCGACTTGGGCGCCAGCGATAACGTCTGGGTTGTTCCCCCCTGCCGAACAAATCAGGAGGGAAGAATCTAGCAGAGGTCGTGGAGAGGCCGCGAGCTCGTACGGCGTCTGGACTTGAGCGGCGTGGCCCGTGAAACGTGTATGCAGGAGCGCGGCAAAGTACGCCGCGGTCAACGATCCGCCGGATCCCACAATCGAGAGCGGGGCGTGACTGCAGCGTCCAATCGAGCGCGACAAGTCATCGATCGGCGCATGCACGCCCCACGCGTAGGTTGCCAAAAGTTCTTCGAGTTCGTCGGCGTAGGGCCTTCCCATACCTGTCCTCGTAGTAGCGCGGCCGGATAAAGAGCCATCTTCGGCAACCAAGCCGAGGCTGGTAATTCGATTTATGTTAGCCAACCAGAATGCGAACTTCTTGCGGGACGAGTGAATCTTATCTCTCACGATGGCGCGAGGCGGTCAGATCAAAGTGCTACTGAGTCGTTGACCGTAACACCGTTCCCCTCATCACCGTCGTTACCGCGTGCTAGGCCCACGAGAGCAAGGCGTTCGCCTAGTTGATGGAGAAGGTCCGGCCGCTGCGGTGGACAGGCCGGCCTCTGAAGGTGGCCGGGGAACAAAGGGTATAGCTACCCGCACGTGCGTGGCTGGCTGGAACGCCGCCGCATCGGGCAAGTCATCCCGCAGCGGAGTGGCGTCGGTCACCAGATGAAGCTTCGTGCCAAAGCCTCCCCGGGATCGTCCCAGGGCGTGGTCTCTTGGCTCGCCTTCGAGACTTTTTTGCCGCCGTCGGCGGCGGAGCGGTCGGCGCGAATGTTGGAGCCGTCCACGTTGAACTGGCTCCAGTCGATCCCGCCTTCATCGTCGAGTTGAAGGTGCAGCCGCTGGAGGATGGGATCAAACAGGCCTTCGCGGGTCCAGCGTCGGTAACGGCCGTAGATCGTCTTCCAATGGCCGTACCGCTCGGGCACGTCCCGCCACGGATCCCCGCTGTTGAGCACCCAGAAGATCCCATTGAGCATCGCCCTGTGATCGTTCCACCGCCCGCCGCGCTTCTGCGCGGGCAGCACCGGCTGCAGACGCTCCCAGCCTTCGTCGCTCAGCTCGTACCTCTTGCCTTTGCCCATCGCCGGCCTCCTTGCCGGCCGCATCATCCCCGATCAGAAGATGGCGTGCAACCAGACGTGCGCCGCACATGCGCCGAATCTGGCTTCCGTGAGACAGAACCTAGTTGCATGACCATTTCGCAAATGACAATGGTCTTGCCCGAGCCGGGAGGACCTTCGAGGACCGCGAAGTCCGGAGAACTCAATGCCTGGGTAACGAGGGGCCTGACCAGCGTCTTCTACGACGCGGCCCGGTCGAAGCGGTCCAGCAACGCCGCCGTCCGCGGCCCGCAAGGGCTCGCCGTCTAGGCATCCAACAGCCCGTGCTGCGCGCTCCCTCGCTCGGCCATGCTGGCTCGCCTCCATCCGGCGCATCCTCACTTCGCACGGAGTTGCGCGACCAGATCGTTGCCGGTTGCCATGCTCTGTTCAGAGTTCCCCCTTGACAGCGGCGTGGGTCGTGCATAGAATCTAGGTCGCCGTCTTGGCGTTCGGCGACGAAGAGAACAACTCCTTGGAGATTGCCATGAGTGACTTGAAATCGAATCACAAGACTGTGGAAGCATCTGATGGTTCCTTCTCGGCGGCAACTGCCGTTTCCACTCTTGATGGTCAGCTGCGGGATGACAAGAGCTCGATCGGCCAACGACTCGCAGCGATCCGGATCGAAGCGGGCCAGCGTGGGGTGAAACTGGACGGTGGGTGCGGAGGTGTTAACGGCGGGTGGGGCAACTAAGCCTGCGTGACTAGTCCAACTCGATTCCGTCTTCACCGTGGATTTCGATACCGAAATTTGCGGTGTTGATCTTTAGCCCAAGTTCAATTCGCGAGTTTTCCGCCACTGTGGTGACTGATGAAGTCAGGAATCGTGATACAATTCTGTGGGGGCTTGGGGACAGAATCGGTTCCAATTCACGCCAACACCGGTGTCTATTCCGAGGAAAGTGCACAGTCTGGCGGATGTCGCTTTCTACCACGCAGCGATTGGCGTCAGCTGTCATCGATCCAAGAGGCCGCCTTATATACGCCTGATCCTGTTCCATTCCCCGATGCAGTTTCCATTTTTAAACTTTCCTCCGTGCTTCGAAGTACTTTCTTGGACGATACGATTCAAGCAGTTTGCGCGAAGGATTCTAGAATCGCCCCGGAGGATCGGACCAAACGCCTTTGGGCTTGCGCGGACAAAGTCATAGATGCGGCTTCGGAAATTGGAATCATCGCCCAATCCTTGCGATCCTGCGACATCCAGATCACGCCGTCACAGAGCAATTCGACTGCATTCGATCATTCTCGCGGTCATTTTATTGGGCTGCACATCGACAACCACGATAAACTATCGCTCAGTCAGCGTCGTGGTGCCTTTCAACTCCTCTGCCTCAACGTCGGCTTGGCCGAACGATACCTCCACTTTGTAAACCTCAGCGCGCCGGCTCTCGCCGCGCTCACCATGTTGAACAAGGCGGACGCCGAAGAACGCTACTCCAAGGCTTGGCAATTGACCTACGATTTCTTCACAAAATACCCGGATTACCCCGTGGTAAGGGTTACCTTGCCGCCCGGTTACGGCTACATCGCCGTCACGCAAAATGCTATTCACGATGGAGGTACAAGCTCTTCGGGCCATCCCGACACGGCCCTTTTGCTAGCTGGTCAATACACGCAAAGGGGTTGCTGAGGTGACTCCAAAAACTCTGCCATTGGCTTTGCAACTCTTCGAGAGTAGGCCTGCTCTGCGGGGAACGGCGAGTATGCCATTAGGCCCGGTTCGCCAACTCGTTCTGCAACCGACACCGTTTTGCAATCTAGACTGTCGCTATTGCTATCTGCCGAACAGATCGGACCGGCGACTGATGCCGCCGGAAACCGCAATTCGCGCCGTTACTCGCGTATTGGAATCCGGTCTGGCGCACCGTGAGGTGGAAATTAGATGGCACGCTGGCGAGCCATTGGTCGTAGGAACTCATTACTATAGAGACGTGCTGAGTCGCCTTCGCAGCGTAGATCATGACGGAACCTCGTTGCATCACTCACTTCAGACAAACGGAACACTCATCGACGACGATTGGTGTCATTTGTTTAAGGACGAGAATATCGCAGTTGGACTCAGCATTGACGGACCGGAGGACCTGCACGACCGCAATCGTCGGACCCGTTCAGGAAGAGGTACGCATCAAGCGGCTGTCCGAGCGGCCGAACTACTGCGCAAACGCGGTGTGCCATTCACGGTCATCGCGGTACTTACGATCGACTCATTAGAACGGGTTGACGAGCTCTACGATTTCTTTGCTGGGATCGGCGCGACTCAGGTGGGACTTAATGTTGAAGAAAGTGAGACTCGCAACGAGCGATCGAGTTTGGATGTTCCTCACGTCGCAGATCGCTTACAATCGTTCCTGCGTCGTTTCTACGAGCTCGCCTCGGACGGTCGACTCCGTTGTCGTGAATTTGAGGAAATGAAGAGATCAATTCTTACGGCCGGAGATATTCAAGCCAGTCTTATGACAATTCCTGGAGCAATCCTGTGCGTCGGTTGGAATGGCGACGTCACGGGGTTTTCGCCTGAGCTGCTGGGCCACCATCATCCGAGATATGGCTCCTTCTTGTACGGCAATGTGAATCGCGATACTCTGTCAGACATGTTTCACTCATTGCCGTTCCTTCAAATGAGCGAGGATATCCAAGACGGAGTCCAGGCCTGCAAGACAGAATGCCGGTACTTTCCACTGTGCGGAGGGGGAGCACCTTCGAACAAGTTGGGCGAAAACGGCTCCTTTCAGAGCACTTCCACTATATACTGTACCTTTCGATATAAGGCGACCGCGAACATAGTTCTTAGTGGCCTCGAGGCGGAGTTCCGTGTGAAACCGAGTTGAAGGACCATGTAGATGTGGCACTATTGCCTCGAAACTATATTTGCGGGCTGGCTAGTGTTGACGATATTGATCCAGTTTCCCAATACTATTGGACGCTGGTGCTCAAAGCTTGATGGCCCTCTAATACTTCCTACATGGGCGTTCTTCGCCCCCAATCCTGGCGTTACCGATTATCACCTTTTCTACCGCTCCCTGGCTCACGATGGGTACAGCAGCGATTGGGCTGAAATTTCTGCTTTTGAACAAACCAAACCTGCTTCTATCTCCGTGTGGAATCCCAAGCGGCGCCTCCTGAAAGCGAAATATGGGCTTCTCGCTGATTTGGTGGAGGCCTCAGCTCGGCCGCATCCGGATGGCATTGCATGCTCTGTATGTTACGTGGTCGTAGCCAAGCATGTTCTTTCACGCATTCCATCGGAACTTGACGCAGTACAATTTGCGATTAAGTCGAGCTCAGGCTACGTCGGCGATGACACACTCAGATCGGTATTTATTTCTGAAGTAGTCAATAGATCCTAATAGCGATGACGTGTGACATCAACAATCCTCTAACAGCTGTAAATGCGGTGCTCCTTTTCGCATCGATTGGTGCTTTGTTGTCATCCCTCGAATGGTGTGCGCTGTTCGGAGAGTTTAGAAAGGGTGGAATCTATGACTGGGAGGTGATACGCCTTTTACACAGGTCCGCACCATCGCCGTATATTGCTGGCCTGTTGGCCGTGGCAAGTAGTCCTTGCGCAGTAGTAACATGCCTTGCGATTCGGATCATTGTGTCTGCCTGGTGTATATGTGACATTGCATTCTCTCTAGGCGACCATTCATGGCTTGCGCCATGCTTCTTGTCGTTGACTGGTCTGTATATTAACTACCGCACTTATTATGGGCTCGAAGGTTCCGACCAGATGATGAACACTGTCTGTATTTCGCTATCACTGGGACTTCTCGCTCAGAGTGAGCGAGGCCTGGTGCTTGCGTTGTACTTTATTGCTGCGCAGTCTGTATTGTCGTACTTGGTCGCAGGTGTTTCGAAGTTATGTGGAAGGCTTTGGAGGAACGGTCAGGCGGTTCGCTTGATTGTTAACACAAGAAGTTTTGGCCATCCATACTTTTCTAGATTTCTCGACCAGCGGCAGATATTGGGATCGTGTTGCACGTTTTCGGTGCTATTTATTGAATGCACTTTTCCTCTTTCTCTGGTCTTGCCAGCTCCACTGGCGTTTGCGATGATTGTACTTGTGACCGTGATGCACCTGCTGAACTGTGTTGTCTTAGGTTTCAACGTATTTCTGTGGGCTTTTCTAGCTACATACCCGGCGATTCTTTTCACTGCCGAGCACATGCGTAGTTGGATTACATGGCAGTGATCGCGATGCGATATTGGGTGATGCGCAATGCTCGGTTCTTGTGGTGGCGAGTTCGAATCGGGCGGTTTTCGTCGAGCAGCCTTGCGCAGTTCTCGAACTTGGACCGACGGTTCTACGCACTTCGGCCGAGGCCCCGCATCTTTTCATCGCGGACTTGGTCGCTGCATGCGGGATGACCTGCTCGATACTCCGGCGTCCCTGCCACGGACGCACCTTGGCGGAGCTGAACTTCTTGTCGCCGGCACCCTCAGCAACCACGTCGTCCGACGTGGCGGATGGCCGAGGCGTGCGTGATGGACAGACACGCACGCCTTCTCCTCCCACCTCAAGAAGTCCGGGTTCCGCTTCAACCATCACCGTCAAGACCTCTTCCATGTCCTGATCACAATCTGTCGGAAAGGCCCGCTCAGTTGGTCACGACCCTCAATTGTCTCGAAGCGCCGACCGCGGCGGGAGGCGCGGACGCTGCCGCCATCCATGAACCACAGGTCCCAGTCCTGTGGTACACTCACACCCGATGGCCCGAGGTGTTCGTCGGCGGAGAGTCAAATGAGAGATTCCGGTCAAGGTGTCTAAGGAACTGCATATGGAGAGCATTGAATACTCGACTTGCGACCAGCGAAGCAATCTGGTCCGTTTATTGGAGCAAAATGGTTACCGCCAACTCAGTGACGCGACATACATCCATTGGATCGGCCACGGCGGCGACAGCCCCAATCCAATGAAAGCAGGAGAGTTCCGAATCCTCCGGTATAGTCGACAGGGAGGAGCGCTGATGCCAGACATCATGTATGTTGAATTCGAACGACTTACTGACGACAAATGTGATTATCGTATTGGAATGGAGTGACTAGAGCATATTCGGGCGAGAACAAGTATGGATGTTCGTTTACGTGGTTACTGTGTCCTCTCTCCTGCGGAAATTCGGTCCCGAATCGAGTCCGGCACTTCGCTTCGAGATCTGTCGGCGGTGCCTGGTAATTTCGTGATTACGGTGAATGACGTCGAGCGGAATGCGGTGATAAGTTCCGATGGATTTGTTGGGCAGTATTTTTACGCAGCGACAAACGACGGCTTCTTTCACGGACCATCCGTTTCCGGCGTTCTTCATGAAAGTGGCTTGCCGCGCTCATGGAACTTTCGCTCGATGGCCGACTATCTATCGCTGGGGCATGTGATTGGCACCGAAACGCTCATGCGCGGAGTGGAGCGTTTTCCACAAGGAACAGTCGCGGAGTGGAGGGGCGGCAGAGTTCAATTCTCAAAGATTGAACGGAAGCAAGACCGGCAAGTTAGGAGAGGCGATGTTCAAGGTGCCATTGATGCGATCTGTTCCGACGTTATGCGTTGGTGGAACGATAAGGCAATTTTGTGCATCACTGGTGGGCTCGATTCTCGATTGTTGCTTGCTATATTGCTCGCCCATGATATTAAGCCGGATCTTTATGTGGCGGGGCAAACAGAGTCATTCGATGTTGAGGTAGCCCAGCAAATTGCTCGGAGCTTTGGGCTTTCATTGCAGCGAGAGGAAGTGATCGCAGAGGACTTTCTCGAGCATGCAGAGACCGTTTCACGTGTTACGAACGGCATGTTGCCGATGAGCCATTGGCCCGGTTCGCTACTTGCGGCAAAAGCACCTGAAGGGACCTTGGTTCTTGGCCTAAATGGAGAGTACGCCCGAAGCTATTACTTCGATCGCGGCTGTGTATCGATGATGCTCGACAGGGTGTCGCTGGCATGCATAAAACGCAATCTGTTTGAATACCGTCTGGGTTTCCCTGCATCACCGGTAGAGTTGCGACATGTTCATCCAGAATTGGCGTCTGAGTACTCCGCGTCAAACATGCGAGCGCGATTGCGAGCAATCTTTCAGAAGGGTGAGCCACTTGGAGCAAGCTTGGACGAGGCGTATCAGTCAAACTACGGTGCGAACAAGACTGGTGCTGACCTGTCGGTGATTGGAGCGTTCCGACCGTTTGCTGTTCCATTCTTTTCTCCAGATTGGATCGACGCGGTCCGCGATCTTCCTCGCCGTTTGAAACTTAACAGTTATTTTCATCGGCTTGCGATTCACAAGCTCTGCCCTGAACTTCTACATCTTCCCGAGGTTTGTGTGGGAAGACGACGCGCCAAAACTGTCCTGCGAGCTAAACCATTCTACTGGCTTGCTCGCCAGCGCTTTGAGGTAAAGTCATTTTTTGATCAGACGGTGTATGATGATCCCAGGCTTTCGGAGTTCGTGCGACCGCGACTGGATGCCATTGCAGACATCGTTGATCCTGCATTTCTTGAGCGTGCACACACTGATGTGCGACTCCGGCAACTCCGGTTTAGCTTCGCCACCATTGCTATGTGGTATCAGCAAGTCTTCATGGGTCAGTGACCGGCCTGCGACTCGGGCGCAGCGATTACGGGCATGCGAGTCCGGGAGATGTCAGACATCAAGCGGGCGATCATGCGTCGGCATGTTCCATAGTCCTCGAAGTCAGACTTGTGCGCGAACTCCTCACGGAAGTTCTCGGGATGGTTGGGCCAGACGTGCTCAACCTCAAAACCCTTGTTCCCACGCAGGGTGATGTACTCGGCATACCTGGATTGGTTGCCGGAGCTCAGGTCAATGTAGTCCCCCATGCGTGCCAGCAGGCACTTGATCGGCTTGTGGCCCACTGGTTGAGGTAGAAGCCGTCGAAGCCGGCCAACTTCTCTGGCTGCTCATCGAGACGCTTGCGCAACGCCGCCGCAATTTCCTTCGGGCTCCCGATGCGGCGGAACACATCCTTGCACCGGCCAATCGTGTCAGCGGACGTGTGCCGCGGTACTACCAAGAAACCGCCATCAACCGAGCCGCGCAGGGAGCTGTTCAAGGTCGCGACCGCATGCTGCTGACGATGGCCATGGGCACCGGGAAGACGGTCGTCGCGTTCCAAATCTGCTGGAAGCTCTGGTCCTCGCGGTGGAATCGGACCGGGGACTACCGCCGCCCGCGGATGCTGTTCTTGGCCGACCGCAGCGTGCTCTCGACGATCCGATGGGCAAGGACTTTGCCCCGTTCGGCGATGCACGCTGGAAGATCGAAAACGGCGAGGCGAGCCAGGGCCGCGAAATGTACTTCGCCCTGTACCAGGCCATCGCCGAAGATGAACGTCGGATCGGGCCGTACCGGTCGTACCCACGTGACTTCTTCGACCTCATCGTCGTCGACGAGTGCCATCGTGGCAGCGCCGACCCGAATGGCAGTTGGCGAGAAATCCTTGAACACTTCAACGGTGCGTGTCAGATCGCAATGACGGCGACGCCTCGCCGCGACGACAACGCCGACACCTATGACTACTTCGGCGATCCCTATCCATACATATAGCCTCCGGCAAGGCATGGAGGACGGCTTCCTCGCACGGTACCGCGTCCACCCCGTTGTGACCACATGGGACGCGGCTGGCTGGCGTCCACCCCAGGGCGAACTGGATCGCTTCGGACGCGAGGTCCCCGACGAGGATTACCACACCAACGACTTCGAGCGCCGCGTGGCGCTTCGCGCCCGCACAGAGGCCGTCGCCAAGCATTTGACCGAGTACCTCAAGAAGACCAATCGCTACGCCAAGACCATCATGTTCTGCGTGGATCAGAATCATGCAGATGAGATGCGTCGCGCGCTCAACAACGCGAATTCGGACCTCGTGCAGCAGCACCCCGACTATGTCTGCCGCATCACCTCAGATGAGGACGACACCGGGCGCACCAGCCGCTGGGCGACCGACGCCACGGTGTGCCGCTGCACGATCACCTGATTGATCGCCGCCTTCTTGAAGTCGTCGGAATAGACCTTCCTCGCCATCTCGACACTCCTTGGCCCAGGCAGTTGTAGCCGAGGCCGATTGTGTCAACGGAATCTGGGATGGTTTAGTGCGTGTCCGAGCCGCCCAGGCGGTCTGCCCAGACTTGCGTCACTTCGTGCAGCGCGGTCACGATGGGCAAATCCTTGGCGCGGGCAACCTCCGCCCCCATAGCGCCGTTTCGGCGAAGGCTGTCGCCCCCAAAGGCGCAGACCTCTGGTGCGTCATCGATTCAGTTTCCACACCACGGAATTCGCGCGCCGGAGACTCTTGGCGGCAATTTGCCACCCCGACGGTCTCCAAGCGAAAGGTTCGGATTCGAGCCCTCGAAGAGCTTCAACACCCACGGGATTTGGGGGCACTTTTGATCAAAACGAAAAACGGGAGACCCTAACAAGTAGAGTCTCCCGCTCAAGCGGAGAGGGGGGGATTCGAACCCCCGAAACGGTTGCCCGTTTACGCGATTTCCAGTCGCGTTCCTTCAGCCTCTCGGACACCTCTCCAGGTGTGTTATCCAACCGAAACCGGATCCCCGCCGGATGGCGGGCCGGGGCGTTGAGGGGGGAAGTTTAGCCGGGGGGTGGGGCGAGTTCTTGTCGCGCGGGATTGGGTGCGGGAGATGGGGTCGGGCGGGGCTTTGGGCGCGAGGTCAGCCGGTCCAGCAGGCGGCATCCAAGGGAGTGATGCACGATGGTGCCGGAGACCAGCCAGCCCAGGCAGCCGCCGGCGATGACGTCGCTGGGCCAGTGGGCGGGGAAGTCTCCCACCATGGTCCGGCCCACGATCACCACGCCGATCAGGGCAAGGCAGACGCCGCGGAGCTGGGGGTACAAGGCGATGATGCAGAGCGCCAGCGCGGCGGCGGAGGAGGTGTGGCTGGAGGGCATGGACCACAATTCCGCCCTGCTTCCGGGGGTCATGGCCGTCATGAGCACCCCGTGCCCTTCCCGGGCGAGTGGGTAGTCCCCGCCGGGCCATGAGAAGAACCAGGGATCGTCGTACTTGGGCCGGGGCCGGCCGAAAAATGCCTTAAAGAAAGTCGTCGCCGCCGCGGTCGCGGCCAAGGCAAGGGCAAAGTCCGGGAGCCTGCGCGCCTTGGAGCGATCCAGGATCAGGACGACCACGACCGCAAAGATGATCGACCCCAGCCCGCCGAACTGCTGCCAGGCCTCGATTTCTCGGCGAACATCTCCGCCCAGGGACCGGAACACTGGCGCAAAGGTTGCGTGGATGACGCGATCTCGGGGAAGTGTTATCGGGACCAGCGTCGCGGCGAGCAGGATCGGCGCGGCCCAGTGGCGGCGGCGAGGATCAAAGCACCAGGCCAAGCCGTCCAGCAGGGGCCGGGCCAAGGCGGCCCAGGCGAGATGGGCCCATCGAACCGGGGGCGTGAGACCCCGGTTATAGTCGCGGGCGATGCGGATGGGCGAACGTTGGACCATATCAAGGAATCGCGGACTGCGATGGGCTCGCGGGCCCGTGGGCGGGCTGGCGCTGGTGATGTTGTGCCTGTCAGTGTACCTGCCGGGGGTGAACTCGATCGGTCCGATCGACCGGGACGAATCCCGGTTCGCCCAGGCAAGCCGACAGATGTTCGAGTCCGCCGCGCTCCCGCCGGACCAGCGGCGAGCGGATTTTCACGACGGTGGGTGGGTAATTCCCAAGGTGCAGGACCGGCCGCGGCTCAACAAGCCGCCGCTGATCTACTGGCTCCAGGTCGCCTCCGCGTGGGCATTCACCGGCGGGGAGCCGTTGAACGACCGGATCTGGATGTATCGCCTCCCCAGCATCGCGTGCTCCACGCTCTCGGTGGTCATGACGTGGCTTATGGGCCGGCGGATGTTCGATCCTCGCTGCGCCTGGGCGGCGGCGGCGTTCCTGGCGATCTGCCCGGTCGTCGCGTTCGATGCACATCAGGCACGAGCTGATCAACTGCTTCTGGCGACGGTGGTCGGAGCGCAGGCGTGCCTCTGGCACGTCTGGAAGTCGCGGGATCCGGCCGTATCGGCGGACCGGCTTGCATCGTGGGCGTGGGCCGGGGGACTCTGGATCTGCACGGGGCTTTCGATCCTGGCGAAGGGACCGATCGGGCCCATGGTCACCGCGCTGACCTGCCTGGGTCTTTGTCTGGTGACTCGGCGGTGGACATGGATGCTGCGGACGAGGCCGCTGGCGGGCCTGGTGATCCTCGCGGCAATCGTGGGTCCCTGGGTGTGGCTGGTCGGGGAGAAGATCGGGTGGGAGAAGTACTTCGCCGTGGTCTTCGACGAGACCATCGGCCGCAGCGTGGAGGGGAAGGAAGGACACTGGGCGCCGCCGGGGTATCACACGCTCCTGCTCGCCGTGCTCTTCTGGCCGGGGAGCATGATGACCGCGCTGGGCGTGGTGCGGGCACTGAAGAGAGGAACGCGCGGGAAGGCTCCCGCGGCGCGGCGGAATGCTGCCCCGATTGAATCTCAGTCTGGGAAGGATGAACCATCAACGTCGAGAGGGAAGGGGCTATGGGGACGCTTCACGGCGGGCGCCGCGTCTCTTGCCGCACGGCGCGGCGGACGGGACGGGGAACTGTTCTGCCTCGCGTGGATCGTTCCGTCGTGGATCGTCTTTGAACTCGTCGGGACCAAACTCCCCCACTACACGCTGCCGATGTATCCCGCCGTGGCGCTGCTCAGTGCGCGGATGCTCTTCCAGGCTGTCGCCGCAAAGGGACGCATGCAACTTTCGTGGGTTGATCGCCTGGGATTTTCGGCCTGGTGGCTGATGGGCTGTGTGCTCGCCCACGGCGTACTGCTGGGCGTCGCGCTGCTGGGGTATGCGAGGGCCAGCACGACAGGCTCGGGCGGCTTCGCCCTGGTCGCGTCGCTCGCGGCGGTGGCCAACGTCATCGCCGTGTGGCGAATCCGCCCTTCGCGAGGGACGCTGGTGCAGCCATCGCATCAGATGGTGATGGGCCTTGTCACCGTGGCGACGCTGGGACTCTTCTTTTCGTGCGTGGCGCCGGCGGTGCTTCCCGGGGAGATGACCGGGCGGCTCATGGCCCTCGTCCGGGAATCCGGCGCGGGAGACCGCGAGCTTGCGAGCGAGTATCACGAGGACAGCCTGATCTACGCGACGCGGGGCGGGGTGCGGCGGCTGGACCGAGCCGATGTTCCCGCGTGGCTTGAGGGCGGTTCACACCGCGCGGCGATCGTGCGGGCGGAAGGATTGCCGTTTTTCGAGGCGGGAGAAAGCGCCGGGCGCACACTTCCGCCGTTTCGTAGCATGGGATGGCTTCCGCAGTATCTCGGGCCGTCGTGGTCGATTGTGATCAAGGATGTTTCACCGGATGCGGAGCATCCAGAAAAGCCGCGATGAACCAACCTCTCCCGCTTCGCGGGCTGCTCATCATCGACAAACCGCTGGGACGCACGTCCATGAACATCTGCGCGGTGGTGCGTGCGAAGCTGCGCCGGGGCGGGGCGCCCAAGGGTGTCAAGGTGGGTCACGGGGGCACGCTGGACCCCTTGGCGACGGGCGTGCTGGTGGTGCTGGTGGGCAAGGCGACGCGATATTCCAACCAGATCATGGCCAGCCGCAAGCGTTACCTCATGACGATCGATCTGGCGCACACCTCTCCCACGCACGACCGGGAGAGCGAGTTCACGCCGTTCGTTCCTGAATCCGGAATTCTCGTTCCTCCGACGCAGCAGCAGATCGCCGAGGCGCTGCTCGCGTTCACCGGCAGCATCCAGCAGACGCCGCCCATCCATTCCGCCGTAAACCTGGGAGGTGCGAGGGCCTACATGCTCGCGCGGGAAGGCCTCGACGTGCCCGTGCAGCCGCGAACCGTGCTCATCGAGTCCAACACCATCGTGTCGTACCAGTGGCCGCTGCTGACGCTCGACGTGGTGTGCGGGAAAGGGACCTACATGCGCAGCCTCGCCGCCGACCTGGGCAAGGCCCTGGGCACGGGCGGCACGCTGGACTCCCTGCGGCGCACGGAGGCGGCGCCGTTCACGATCGAGAGCGCCATGTCGTTCCACGATCTTCCCGACCAGATCACGCAGGCGGACCTCGAACCCCTGCCTCCTGGCCTGTGCGATCCCGCGACGGGGGAGCCTGAATCACCCGCCGCGGAGTAGCTCGACCAAGTGGAGGGCCATCTGCCGGGCGGCGGCGGCGCGGTGGCTGCGAATGTTCTTCTCCGCGGGCGATAGCTCCGCCGAGGCGTGCACAAAGTCGGGGGCGGCGAGGAAGAGCGGGTCGTACCCGAATCCGTTCTCCCCTCGCGGAACATCGCTGGAGAGCCCGATGCGACCCTCGAAGGTGCCCCGCACCAGCACGGGAGCCGCGTGGAGGGGCGAAGCGGCGGCCGGGGCGGCAAGGCACATCACGCAGACGAACCTCGCGGCACGCCGATCAAAGGGGACGCCCTCGAGCTCTCGCATCACGCGGGCGTTGTTGGCGGCGTCTCGCTGGGCGCGGGTCATGCCCTGCTCGCGCCCGTCGGTGCAGTAGTGACTGCTGATGACGCCCGGGCGGCCGCCCAGGGCGTCGATCTCCAGACCCGAGTCGTCGGCGAGGCAGATCATGCCCGACTGGGCCGCGTAGGAGCGTGCTTTGATCGCCGCATTGTCTTCAAAGGTCGAGCCCGACTCCTCGGGCTCCCGGGTCGTGATGTTCCCAGGCAGGTCCTTGAGGCTCAGGAACCGCAGCGAATCACCGGCCATGAGCTGGCCGAAGATCGCCGACATTTCCTCGACCTTGTGGGGGTTGGCCGTCGCAAGGAGGATTTCCAGCATCTGTTGGGAGACTCCATGGCGTCGGGCGTGGGACACTCGTGAGTGGCCGTCCGTCGGGCGCTCGTGCCCTCCGAAACGGTTCGCGGAAGGACCGCCCCGGACGACCCGCCGATGGTATGGAAGCCCCCGGGGCCGAACTCCCGCCCCGGGTGATACCGTTGGCACGATGACACCCTCCGCCTCACGCTCAGACATCGCCCACGCCGCCGCCGACCGGCTCTCCGCCGCGGCGGGCGGGCTCAAGTCCCTCCACGCCCTGGTCGGCTTCGATGCCTTCATCGATTCCATTATCCACGTGGTGGACCAGCGCTTCGCCATGACCCCCGACGGGTTCACGCGGATCGCGACCATCGGCCAGTTCGCCGCCCGCGCCGCCTCCGCGGCGGGCAAGAGCACGAACATGGAGATGGTCGAAAAAGAGCAGCGCTTCGGCGGCAATGGACCCCTCATGGCCGGCGCTCTGGGACGCCTGGGAGCGCAGGTCACCTACATCGGCGCCGTCGGCCAGCTCGAGAGCCCGCGACAGCTCCACCCGATCTACGGAGAGTTCGCTGCCCGCTGCCAGATGGTCGTCCCCGTCGCCCCACCCGCCTCCACCGATGCGCTGGAATTCATCGACGGCAAGATCATGCTCGGCAAGCCGGCGAACATCCAGACCGTGACGTGGGACGCCCTGAAATCGGTGCTGGGGATCGATGAGCTGGTCCGGCAGGTCGATCGCGCCGCCCTGGTGGGGATGGTCAACTGGGTGATGATGGGCGGCGTGGAAGGAATTTGGAGCGGGCTATGCGAGGAAGTCCTTCCGCGCGTGCGCGACCCCCGCTCCAAGCGGATCTTCATCGACCTCTGCGACCCGGCGAAGCGCACGGACGGCGACATCCTCCGCGCCATCGGCCTTCTGCAGCGGATGAACGCCTTGGTGCCGCTGACGCTGGGCCTCAACCAGGCCGAGGCCGAGCGGATCGCCGCGGTGGTCGGCGTGACCGACACCGGCCACGACATGCAGACACTCGGTGCCGCGATGAAGCTCGCCGCCGTCCAGATCCGTGAGAAGCTCAACCTTGACTGCGTGGTGGTCCATCCTCGGGAGGGCGCGGCGGGCGCGACGGCCGCGGGCGACGCCGAATGGTTCGAAGGCCCGTTCACCCGCACGCCGCGGCTCTCCACCGGCGCGGGAGATCACTTCAACGGCGGGTTCGCCATGGCCCAGGCCATGGGGATGACCTTGGCCGAATCCCTCGCCGTCGGGTGCGCCACCAGCGGGGCGTATGTTCGGGACGCCCAGTCTCCCTCCCTGGACCGGCTCGTTGAATTCCTGCGCATGCTGCCCGCCGGCGAGGGAAACACGTGACCCAGATCGTCCGTGACAGTTCCTGCGAGGCCTATACCCGGGAGCTTGGCGCCTCCCTCGCCCACGTGCTCCGCGGGGGGGACGCGATCACGCTCTCGGGCGGCCTGGGCGCTGGCAAAACGACCCTCACCAGATCCATCGTCGCGGGGCTGGGCGTGAACCCGTCCATCGTCTCGAGCCCCACCTTCGTGGTCATCAACCAGTACGACGTCCCGCCCCAGGCGAAGGGACGATCGACTTCCGGTATCGGCCGCGTCGCCCACGTGGACGCCTACCGCATGGATGCCGGACATGAACTCGAGACGCTGGGATGGGACCGGTACTTTGAAGGCGCCGCGCCCCTCCCCGACGTGCTGGCCATCGTGGAATGGCCGGAGAAGCTCGGAGATGAACGTCCTCGCCCGGCGATGGATATCGCCATCGAGACGCTCGGCCCCACCTCCCGGCGCCTGACGATCCAGATTCCCGATGCATGGATGGATCGCGCGGGAATGCCGATCCTGATCGAACGCGAGCCCGCCCGCTGCCGGGTGACGGGCAAGTGGATTCCCCCCACGCATCCGACCTATCCGTTCTTCGACGACCGGGCCCGGGACGCTGACCTGCACCGCTGGTTCAGCGGGGAGTACCGCATCAGCCGGGAGGCGACGAACGAAGACATCGAAAGCGGGGAATGAACACCGCGGCCCGCCGTTCGTCTACCATCGGCCCATGAAGGTGTTCAGGCCGATGTCCAGAGGATTGGTATTCATCATGGCGGGTGTGGTCGTCGCGGCCGCCGCCGCCGGAACGGTGCTGGCGCAGGGCACGCCTGCCATCACTCCTCCCGGCACCGGACAGCCCGCCGCCGAATCGGGGCTCTGGCATCTCTTCCGCCAGTCGTTTGACTTCTTCACGGTCCTCCTGGTGGCCGGATCAGTGCTGGCGATGGCGATCGCCATCAGTTGCATCATCGATATCCGGGAGCGGCGGATCCTCCCCAAGGAATCGACCAACCGGATCGTCGACCTCGCCGCCGCCGGACGCTGGCTGGACCTACGCGAGTTCGTCGCCCGGGACGAATCGTTCGTCGGGCGGGTGCTGCGGACCGCCCTCGCCGCCGGCGGTTCGCGCGACGCGGTCCGGGAGAGCGCCGAGCTTGCCGCGGCCGAAGAATCCGCCCGCTGGTTCCGGCGGATCGAACTGCTCAACGTCATCGGCAACCTCGGCCCGCTGGTGGGACTCGCCGGCACCGTCTGGGGGATGATCCTGGCCTTCACAAGTCTGGGCGCCTCGGGAGGGCAGGCCGGTCCGGCCGACCTGTCCCTGGGCATCTCCAAGGCACTGTTTCACACCCTGCTGGGACTCTGCCTGGCGATCCCCTGCCTGTTCGTCTTCGGCCTCTATCGCTCGGTGGTGGATCGCATCTGCACCCGCGGCACGGTGGTGTGCGGACAGGTCGTGGAGCATGTGCCGGTCGACGGCAACACCGCCACTTCGGCGCGGCGATAACCGGCGTGGGACCTCACGCGAGCAGCGTTACCGCCGGCGGGTGCCCCAGTTGAGCTCGATGAACCGGGCGACGTAGTCGACCACGGACTGGGCCTCGGGGATATCGGGGTTGCTGGTGGGCCCCAGGGGCTCAAACCGCATGTCCTTGAAGCGGCTGATCGCGTCGTCGATCGAGAGGCCGTGCTGGATGGCGAGGCTGAAGGCCCGGCAGAAGGCCTGGCAAAAGCCGCAGATCGTCGAGCCTTCTTTGGACATCTTGATGAAAATCTCGCCCGGGCGACCGTCGGGGTACAGACCGATGGTCAGGTACCCCTCGTGGCGGGCGATCGAGAACTTGTGGGTGATGGACTCGCGGGTAACCGGTAGGGAGAGGCGTGCGGCGAACATGGTGGGGTTCTCGTGAGTCGCCTCCGGAGCCGGAGGGTGGGGCTGGCTCGGGTATCCGGGGCTGGGGACTTCCATGCCGACAACGTAGTCGATCGGATCAAACAGGCACGCCGGCGGACCGAGGAAAAACTCCCCGGACCAGTCCAACGTAGAAAAGACGAGAGGTCATCGGATGGCCGGAGTGCCGGCATCCACAATATCCGGTAGTCGAGCCCCAGGCGCTCCCACGGGTCGTGGGGACGGGGAGGTTGAAACCCTCTTTGATTCCTTCCGAAACCTCTGAGGGGCTGTCGCTCGACAAAGTCTCCGGGCCGATACACTCTGTACGCACGCATGAAGGACACCTTGCCCGTCCATGCCAAGTCTGTCGCGGCCGGCGCCCCCACGGGGTCGGCGGTGGCGCGCCTGGCCACGGGCGGGTTATCGGTGCTGGTTGCCCTCGCCCTGGTGGTCAACCTGACCTGCCGGGCGGCGGGGCCGGTCATCGGCTCCCTGCGGGAGACGTCGTCGGAGCGCTTGCCGCTGCGGCAACTGACCTTGGCGATCCACCGGGTCGTGCGCCGGTTGATCCACCGGCGAAAGGGCGCAAGAACTGCCGAACAGGACTCCACTCCGGCTCGACGCGGGCTGGTGGTGCGTCCGCGGAACATCCGGTCGGCAGCGGTCGCCCCGTGGGGCCCGTGGGAGGCGCTGCTCGCCCACCTGATCGATCTGCCTCCTCCGGCGCGGGCGTAATCCCAGCGATTCCGGGATTGAAGTGCGCTTCTCCCGGCCCTGTCACGCAGCGTGAGACGTTGGCCATCCCTTTGTGCGATGGCGGCCTGACGCGCCGTTCCTTGTCCATATCCATCCCGGGTCCGTCCCTGGACCCCGTCCGTCGCCCCCCGAAGAGACTCACGGTCATTCGGAAGGGCGTCAATCGAGCAACTCCATGGCAGACCAAGGCATCCCGATCATCGGCCCGATCCTGAACCGGATCATCGGCACCCGCAACGACCGCTTCGTCAAGAAGTACAACCAGCGGGTCCGGGAGATCAGCGCGTTTGAGCCCCAGATGCGCAAGCTCACCGACCCGCAGCTGCGGGGCAAGGTGCTGGAGTTCCGTGCCCGCCACGACAAGGGCGTCAAGACCGATGACATGATGATGGAGGCGTTCGCCGTCGCCCGGGAGGCTATGGACCGGGGCGTGGGCATCCGCGCGATCTTCAACCCCCGGCTGAACTTCGATCCCTCCCAGCTCGCCCCCGGGATGCGGGACCTGTACGAGCAGACCAAGGCGGCGATGGACGCCGCGCCGGTGATCGTGCCGCGGACGTTCAAGCCGACGGCGGCGATCGCCGCGCCTCCCCCCGGCGCCGTCCCCGACTCGGGCAACGAATTCCTGGGATGCACCAACCTCATCGAGGGATGGATGCAGCTGGACATCCCCGTCGAGCTGTACGAGGCGGTTCGGCAGCTGTACCCCGAGAGCCGCCCGCCCTTCCGCGCCCGTCCCTTCGACGTGCAGCTGATCGGCGGGATGGTGCTCACGCAGGGCAAGATCGCCGAGATGCGAACGGGCGAGGGCAAGACGATCGTCGCCCCGCTGGCGACGTACCTGGCGAGCTGCGAGCGGTACCGGGTGCACGTGGTGACGGTGAACGACTACCTGGTGCAGCGCGACCGTGACTGGACGTTCCCGTTCTTCCGGGCGCTGGGGCTGACGGTCGGGGCGATCCACCCGCAGCACATGCAGGACGAGGACGAGAAGCGGTACATGTACCGCTGCGACGTGACCTACGGCACGACGGCGGAATTCGGGTTCGACTACCTGCGCGACAACATGAAGCGCTCGGTCGAGCAGCAGGTGCAGAAGCGCCGGCAGTTCGCCATCGTTGACGAGGTGGACTCGATCCTGATCGACGAGGCGCGCACGCCCCTGATCATCTCCGGCCAGGCCCACCAGGATCGCCCGCGGTACGAGCTTGCCGACCAGCTCGCCCGGCACCTGGTGAGCAAGAACGCCCCGTGGGGAGAACACGACGAGGGCGTGCAGGAGTGCAAGCGGCGCATCAAGGGCCTGGAAGGGGATATCCGCCAGGCCCGGGACAAGTCGCAGATCCCCGAACTGCAGAAACAGCTCGCCCAGGCCAAGGCCCAGCTTCCCAAGCTGGAGGCCGAGCGCGACCGCTTCACGCAGTACTTCGAGACGCAGCTGGAGCGCAAGCAGGTGCACCTGACCCACGACGGCGTCGCCGAGGCGCAGCGCGTGGCCCAGGTCGGCTCGTTCTATGTCGATCAGAACATGGACCTGCCGCACCTGCTGGAGCAGTCCCTGCGGGCGCACGTGGTGTACCAGCGCGACCGGGATTACGTGATCATGAACTCCCCGGACCAGTACACGGGGCGTCCCTCCCCCACCGTCGTGATCGTGGACGTCTTCACGGGCCGCGCGATGATCGGGCGGCAGTGGTCCGACGGCTTGCACCAGGCGGTGGAGGCCAAGGAGGCGGTGCCGATCAAGGACGAGACGCAGACGGTCGCGACGGTGACGATCCAGAACTTCTTCAAGATGTACAAGCGCCTGGCGGGCATGACGGGCACGGCCGACACCGAGGCGCAGGAATTCCACGACATCTACAAGCTCGACGTCGTGTCGATCCCGACCAACAAGCCCGTGGTGCGGCGCGACTTTGACGACATGGTCTTCCTGGTCCAGAAGGACAAGTGGAACTCCATCGTGGACGAGATCAAGGCGTTCCACGATGTGGGGCGGCCCATCCTGGTGGGCACCACCAGCGTCGAGCGTTCCGAATCGCTCTCCAAGATGCT
Organism: Phycisphaerales bacterium; assembly: GCA_044226385.1. Taxonomy (GTDB): domain Bacteria; phylum Planctomycetota; class Phycisphaerae; order Phycisphaerales; family UBA1924; genus JAEUJB01. The sequence continues at coordinate 225,536 of JBGAHA010000001.1, read as the reverse complement.
CATGGCCAAGCAGGGCATCCAGCACGAGGTGCTCAACGCCAAGCAGCACGAGCGCGAGGCCCACATCGTTGAGGGCGCCGGGCACCTGGGGGCGGTCATGATCGCCACCAACATGGCCGGCCGCGGCACCGACATCAAGCTCGGGCAGATCACCCGCCAGACCCTGCTGGACCACTGGCTGCGGCGCGGGCTCGCCCCGCGCACGCTGACGGTCGACGCGACCGAAGAGCAGCTGCGCGAGGCGGTCTACCGCAAGGTCGGCACCCAGTACCTCAAACACCAGAAGCGTGAGATCGAGGAGATGCCCTTCGCCCAGCTCGAGCTCGAGCTGCTTCGCGAGTGGGCGAGCCGGAACACCTGGGCCGACCTGAAGCAGATCTCCCGCATGAGCGCCGAGGACCTGCGCAAGGAGCTGGACGCGACGGGCCGCTTCCTGATGCACCGCCTGCGGTGGTTCAACACCATCGAGGACATGGGCGGGCTGCACGTGATCGGCACCGAGCGCCACGAGGCTCGGCGCATCGACAACCAGCTCCGCGGCCGCTCGGGCCGCCAGGGGGACAAGGGCTCCACGCGCTTCTTCGTCGCCCTGGACGACGACCTGATGAAGATGTTCGCCGGTGAGACGACGATGCGCGTCCTGGCCCGGCTGGGGATGAAGGAAGGGGACGCGATCGAGCACCCCATGCTCTCCAAGAGCGTCGAGCGCGCCCAGCGCAAGGTCGAGGAACGCAACTTCCAGATCCGCAAGAACGTGCTGGAGTTCGACGAGGTGATGGAGCACCAGCGCCAGTACTTCTACGGCCTTCGCCAGCGCGTGCTGGAGGGCCGGGACGTCAAGGGCCTGATGCTCGACTTCGTGAGCGAGGCCGTGCAGGACGCCTGCGACACGTACCTGGACGTGGACTACCCGGCGACGTGCGCGGCGGAGTTCGCCAAGCAGAAGCTGGACTGCTCGATCGACCCGATGCGCCTCCACGGCGCCGAGCGCGACGAGATGGAGGCGACGATCCGGGAGGACGCCAAGGCCGACGCCCGCCACATGATCGAGGTGACCCTGGGCGAGTTCATGCCCATGGAAGGGTCGGAGATCAGCGTCGATTTCGACTCGGCGGGCCTGGCGAACTGGGCCAAGTCGCGCTTCGGGGTCGAGCTCAATGCCGCCGAGCTGCGCGAGGGCGGCGCGGCGGAGCGGGCGAACGTCCGGGACATGCTCATCGCCGCCGCGGAAGCCAAGATCCAGGAAGCCGACCTCTCGGGCCTGGATGAGTTCGTGGTCCCCAACTTCGGGGTCCGCCAGCTCATCGCCTGGGTGAAGGCCAAGCTCGTGCTGGACATCACCGAGGCGGAGATCGTCGCCGCCCAGAAGGACGAGGACAAGTCCGTCGCCGGGCTCATCCTGGGCAAGGCCCGGGACCTCTACAAGCAGCGCGAGGCCCGCTACCCCGTCGAGTTCGCCATGGAAATGACCAAGATGCTCATGCGCCAGTCCCCCAAGGACGCGGTGGAGTACCTGGTCGCCTGGGCGAACCAGCGCTTCGCGCTGGGCTGGACGCTCGACCAGATGAAGAGCAACCCGCCGCAGAAGATCCAGCAGCAGCTCGCCGAGGAGGCGAACAAGTTCGTCGCCGAGGGCAAGCTGGAGAAGGCGATCGCCGACGCCCTCGCCTTCAAGTCCGACGACGATCTCGAAGCCCATCTCAAGCAGAAGTACGGCGTGGGCGTGACCGAGTACATGCGGTTCCTCGAGGGTGAGGAGCGCGAGAACGCGATCCGGGCGCGGGTCGAGAACATCCTGCGCTCGGAGCTGCTGCAGTTCGAGCGAACGGTGCTCCTGGAGACGCTGGACCAGGCATGGAAAGACCACCTGTACGGGATGGACCAGCTCCGGGATTCCATCGGCTTCCGCGCCTTCAGCCAGGAAGATCCCAAGATCGCCTACAAGCGAGAGGGCTCCCGGCTCTTCAAGTCGATGCTCGACTCGGTCCGGGACCAGGTGACCGACTATGTGTTCAAGGCCAAGATCTCCCCGCAACTACCCCCGCCGGCCCAGGGCGGGATGCTGGGCGGGGGCGGCGGTCCCCGCGCTCCGCGGCCAGGATTGGCGACCGGCGCCCGCCCGCCGGCGGGAGGCGCGAGCCCCGGTGGAGGGATGATCTCTTCCTCGCTTACCGGACCTGGCTTCGGGGGCGGCATCAGCGGACCGGGGCTGGATCCCGCCGGTCCGCCTGCGGCGGATCAGCCCGGGGATCCTGGGATTGCATCCAAGGACACCGGAGATGAGCCGGGCGCTGGTTTGTACGATGACGAAGAAGGCCCGAAGGTCGTGTAAGAAACCGGACCGCAAGTATTACGTGGGGAATAAGCCCCAGGGTCACATGTAAAAAGGCCCGGAACCACTTGGTTCCGGGCCTTTGTTCATTGGCAGATCGTTGAAGCCCCGGTGGTATGTATGGGGATTGTCGTTGGAACGGAGGGTCTTAGAGAACCTGGTCCTCGGGGAGCCGGTTGGCGGCGAGGTACTTGCGGGCGCGGCTGGTCTTGTCCTTGGGCGGGATGACGGTGCCGTCGGCCCGCAGGCGGACGACCCGGCCGACCTTGCAGAGCTTGGCGAGGGCCTGGTTGACGCTGGACTTGAGGGACGAGGCAGCGGCGTTGGAGGCGTAGCCGGTATCGGGGAGCGCGGCGATGATCTCCTCGGTGGTCAAGGGCTCGGCGTAGCGGTCGATCGACCAGACGTCGTAGATGGCTTCCACGATGTTCTTTTTGGCACTTTTTCCGCCGCCCTGGGGGGGCGTGCTGGAGCGGCCGGTGCGGGACATGGGAGCCTCGGGCTGGCGACCAAGGAGGCCGTCGAAGGCGTTCATGCGCTTGCGCTGCGCGTTGAGGAGGTCGTTGGCATACTTGCGGATCTGGTCCACATTCGCCTCGACCTGCTGGGAGATGAGGTCGTACGCGCGGCGGGCGTCACGCTCGCGGACGCGCTGGGCCTCGATCCAGCCCGTGACCTTCTCAAGCTGCTCGGCGATCTCGACCAGGGTAAGGTCGGCGACGGGTCGATCGGCCGTGAACGGAAGCGTTTCCCCACGCGTCTCGATCATCGTTGTTTGCATTGCGAAAACCTATGAAAAAGGATGGATACGCCCTGGGGCCGCTCGTTGCGGCTTGCGTGGCCTTGCTGCTGGCGTGTACATGCTTGTAGGCGATGCTTGGGGGTTTTGTCAATACAATCGCGTGCAACGCCGACACAATTCGCAAACCTGCGGGATTGCGGGGAAAAGTTCGGCATCAAGACGCCCGAAGACGACGTATGGAGTATTGGGAGAGTCGGGTCGGTTTGGTACACTGTCGGTTGTCCCGCTCGGCCCTGCCCTGCGGGACCCCGGGAGCGTGCCGGGCACACTGGATTCCCTGCTCTCAGGAGTTTCGAGATGGCGCAGATTCGCCGCACACCTCTCCATGTTCCGCCCACGCACGCCCGTCCGGCGTTCACCCTGATCGAACTGCTCATCGTTCTGTCGATCATCGGCGCCCTCATGGCGCTGGGAATGGTCGTCGGGCGCCAGGTCGTCGCCGGCAGCAAGGCCCGGGTGACGGAACAGTTGATTACCACGCTCGACCAGTCGATCGATTCGTATGTTGCTGACAAGGGGAAAATGCCCCCTCCGGTGTATTCACTGGCCGTGACGGTCGGGGGCGCCGCGTCCGTCTATGACTTCCCGGCGATCGATGGGCGGCCGGCGGGAACCAAGAGCTACGACGGGATCGTGAAGGACAAGAACTGGTTCTCGGTGAACGACGCGACGGTGCCCTCGATGGCGACGTATGCGGCGATCCTCAAGCAATCGGCATTGTCTGAATCGATCCTGAAGGCGGTGCCCAGCAAGTTCGTGCGGACCCGTTTCCTGGACCAGTGGTACGACGGAACATCGAACTCGACGAGCACGCCCAAGGACTTCCTGGAAGCCCTCGACGACACCACGGGCAAGAAAATCGACGTGCAGTCGTTCGAGGTCATCGACCCCTGGGGCCGGCCGATCAGGTTTGTGCATCCCGGCTACGGCGGGGAAGAGTTCTTTGATGGTCCCTCGGGCAACTACATGGACCCGGCGAACAAGAACCAGGTGACCGCCGACGGCATCAAGCGGGCGATCACGCACTCGGTGTACGTCCGCTGGGGCAAGACGACAGACCCGGCGAAGCAGCTGCAGTTCCGCCGCTCATACCAGCCCTTCCTCGCGAACGAAGACCAGTCCAAGCTGCCCACCGGGGACGCCGACGAAGGCCTGTGCCCGACGCGCCGCCCCTACTTCTACTCCGCCGGCCCCGACGGGGACCCGGGCCAGCGAGCGGACAACATCTACACGACTCGCCCGGAGTTCCCGGAAGAGACGGCCTCGCTGGACACGGTGGAAAACTAATCACGGGGAGCACGTCGTACGGGCATGCTTCCGGCACGTTTCTGGAAGGAAGCTTGAACTCCGCTTCGCTCTTCCAGCAGCCGCGGTCGGCGAATCCGTGAATTCTCGGGCAACCGAAAAATCTGGCCCTCTCGTCGCCTCAGGATCGCCGGCGACGATCTCCGGCCCCCCCGTAGTAGGCGTTCCCGGGGCCGGGGAGAAGGTGCCTATAGTTCGACGACAGACCCCCCGGGGTGTAGCGCAGCTTGGTAGCGCGTCTCGTTCGGGACGAGAAGGTCGCAGGTTCAAATCCTGTCACCCCGACTTGTTTCAGAGTAAAGCCCTTCGATGAGCACATCGAAGGGCTTTCTCGTTGAAAACACGGCACTTGCGCCATCGAGGGTGCAGTTCAAACAGACGATTTCGAGGATTCGCCGCTTTGTGGCGTAATCAGCAGAAACCCACGTGTTTTGCAGTGTTTGCGAGAGTTCAAACACCTTGGCCGCAAGTTCGGCCGTTTCGTCGTGGGAGCGGTCCAAAACGTCCAACTGGAGCTTGATGGACGCCAGCCGGTCCCGGAGTTCCGTGTGCTTCCGGGCGAAGGTGTCCTGATCCACGTCATCGCCCAGCCGGAGGTTCAACAGCCGGTCCTGCTGGGCCACCAGGAGCGAGGACTGCCGCAGGAGTTCCTCGCGCTGGGCTCGGGCGTCGGATTGGGCGTCCCGGGTCTGTGACGCCAGGACGGCCCGGAACCAGTCCCGAATCTCGGGGTCCTGAATCCGCATCCGCCCGAAGAGGGCGAGCACCTGTCGGTCGAGCTCGACCTCTGTGACACGCACGCGAGGATGACCCGGGGCGGTGTACCCGCTGCACCGGTAGTAGACGTAGTGCTGCTCGCCGGACTTCGTCCGCTTCGTTTTCCGCTCGCCGGTAATCGCACGCCCGCAGTGGGCGCAGGAGATCACATCGCCGGCATAGGTCATTTGGTGGGCGTGATACACCTTGTCGCCCAAGAGAGCCTGAACCCGGTCCCACGTCCCACGATCGATCAACGGCTTCTGCTGGCCGGGATACCACTGCCCCTTGAATGGAATCTCTCCGATGTACGAGCGGTCCGTGAGCACCGCGTGCAGCTTGCTCCGAGTGAACCGGGGAGAGTCCGAGCGGTACTCGACTCCATCAGCATGGAGCCGATCCCGCAGGGCATCCAATGTGAGCGGTTCGTAGGCATAGAGGTGGAAGACTCGCCGAACGATTTCGGCCGCGGGTGCGTCCACTTCGGTCACGCAGCGACCGTCCTTCCGAACGTTCCGGTAGCCATAGGGTGCCTTGCCGACAAACCAGCCCTCTTGAACGCGGCGAGCCAGGCCCTCTTTCACATCGACCGACTGCTGTTCTGTGTAGAAGCTCGCCATGTTGGCGAGCGTCCGCCGCATCATGCGGCCGGCGGGATTGTTCTCGGTCGGCTGAGACACGGACACGAACGCGAGCCCGTACTCGCTCTCCAATCTCTCGAGTTCCACATAGTCAAAGAGATTGCGGGCCGCACGATCGACCTTGTAGAACAGGAGAGCATCGAGTTCCTCCGCGTTCTTCTTCGCGTAGGCGATGAGTTCCTTGTAGGTCTTTCGCTCATCGCTCTTGCTGGCGGTCTCCGCAATGCGGAAGAAGCGGACAATCTCGCCACCGGCGGAAACGGCGTACCGCTTGAGAGCGTCCTCCTGGACCGCGAGCGAGAAGCCTTCTCGCTCTTGTTCTCGACTGCTCACCCGTGCCAGACCGACGAAGCGTTTCATGGTGTCACTCCCGAGCCAAGACGCCGAACAGTTGTTCCGCGTTCAGAACAATTGTAACGGCATCCTGAATCGAGAGGGGCTTGTCGTAGTGCTTCTGCCACACTTTTAGCGTCAGCTCGACGAGCTCCGGTGTGATCCACGCCGGAGTTCCGGGCGGAACCGCCACGCGGTCCCTTGTCCGCGCGGTGACCGCGGCGGCGGCGCTGGATTCACCTGCCTCTCGGGACGCGGGTTGTGGTTTCGGCGTCTTCACAGTGCTGCTGCCCAACGAGGAGACGAACGCGATTGTCCTGGTCAGCGAATCCGGACACGAGCCCTCCGGCCCGTGCCCAGGGGGATCAAGCGCTCCGCGGCTGGTCGGAGTTGGCGTTGCGGCGGGCTGGCACCGCGCGAGACGCGGACTGAAGCCGATACTTGACGCGGAACGCCACCCAGCCCCCGCACACCATCCAGCACAAGGGGATGCCCTTGATCTCGAACACGCTGAGAATCAAGCAGCAGGCGATAGCGCTCAAGCCGAAGTCCAGCAGACTGCGGAGAAAGATCCCTACGCCGAGTGGGCCGAGCAGGAAGCCCATGACGAAGCCGGCCAACGGGCTGTCGGCGGGCAGGACTTGACGGTTCCAGTTGATCTTGGGGGAGGCAGACATTGCGAATCTCCAGAAGGGTGTTTGTATCAAGACTCGACTGCACGAGCAGTCACGGAATTGGCGGCGTCGGATCGGAACTGCTGTTCGTCCTTGGCAACTCGGCGGCATTGGAGTTGCGGATTCGCGTGTAGGCCCAGAAACCGCAGAGGGCCCAGAACGCCGGAGCGCCGACGCCGGCCGTGACGAAGGCGCCGAGCAGCACCATCGTGAGGCTCAGAACAAAGTCGGCGAAGCTGCCCAGGTACAGACCGACTCCGAGCGGCCCGAACGCGAACCCCATGATGAAGCCGACCATCGGGTTCTTGCCCTTGCCGACCGCGGGCATGTCCTTGGCCCTCTTGAACACTTGTCCAACCGCGTGCGCGTAATGTGCGTTTGACATTGAAACTCTCCTTTGTGAGTGTGGATGTGATGGAATACGGGGTCATTCCCGTTCGATGTGGCGGTCCTCCCGCTCGGGCTCACGCTGCGGAGCCTCCCGCTCGCGCCCCTGCTCGATGTACTGATCCAGAAGTGACGGCGAGGGCGCATCCCGCGACGCTTCCTTGCCCGGAGATCCTCTCAACCCGTCGGCGACCTCACCGGGCGTGCGTGTGCCGGCCATGCCGTACTCGGCGTGCTGGGCGATCGTGCCGGGGCCGTAGAGGACCGCACCAAGTTCGTGGAGTCCCTGCCGGAAGTAGGCGCCGAGCACTTCCTTGCTCCGACTCATGTTCTCTCGAAAGTTCATGGACAACTCCTTTCAGTCGCCTAGAGCTCGCCGCGCATGGCGCGGAAACGCTCCGCGGTCTGCTGCTGCTCGATCAAGGCGTCGTTGAGTTCACGGATACGCGCTCTTTCGACTGCGTCGATGAGAGCGTTGTTGAACGCGAGGGCGAACGAGGCAGCGATCAGGTAGCTCGCCAGCGGGACGCTGCCTTGCATCACAGCCAAGGCGCATAGGAATACCGCGAGCGGCTCGATCGCCGCCTTGACGCGAGATTCTGGCAGAGACTTGAACGCCTTTGCGAGGCGTGGCCATCCGTTGTAGCGCGAGTGGATGACCTCGCCCTTTGACTTCAGCCTGGCGGTTTCGATGCGGGCGCGGATCTGCATCGCGATGTAGAGAAGCCAGAAGCACCAGATGCCCACTGGACTTTCCGTCGGAAAGAACACCATCCACATCGGCACGGCGAAAAACGCGACCAACGAGGCGATGCCGAAGTACTGTGAGCCGAACCCGGTCCGCAGGAAGACTTCAACCGGGTGGGCGATGACCTGTGACGCGAACGCCAGAAGCGAGAACGCGCTCTTCGCGTCTTCGATCGGCGTCCATGATCCTTGACTCTGCTGCGATTGCTGCTGCTGCATGACAACCTCCTTTGCAGGCGCGAGCGATAGCGCGGCGCGGAACATCCGCGCTCTCCAGTTCTGCCGCTTTCATCCGTGCCTAACGATGCTGCGGAAACGCGGCTCGGAGCCAAGTCCGGCCGTTTGGAAACACCTTTCCACCCTGATACACAATCGCCTCCGTGAACCAAGCTGGTGGGCCACCTTTGGCGAGGCTGTTGAGATCGCGAGCCTGAAGCTCGAAATCGAGATGCTCGGAGAATCCAGCGCTGCCCCCGCTCCGCTCTCCAAAGAGAGGACCGAGCCAGTCGCCGTCGCGGGAGCTGTTGCCGCTGAGCAGCAACTGCCGTGAGCGGCCGATCAGTTGCTGCATGTATTCCACGGTGCGAATATCAGTCTGCTGGTGCGAGATTCGGCACTGGAGGCTACCGAGAAGACTGTGCACCTTGTCGTCGGAATTGGGTCCGAAGGCATCGAGCATGGTCGAAAGCCCTTGCGTGGCGTAGACCACCGCGGTGCGGGTGCTCCGAGTAACTCCCTGGAACTCCTGGTCCGCGCCCACCCAGAGCAGTTGGGCTTCGTCAGCCGCCATGAACGTTGGGCGAGGATTGCGAGAGACATCACGGCGAACATGATCGCGTTGCAAGGCGTGTTTCAGGATCACCTGGATCATCTGACCCGCGAGCGCGTGCCGCAGGACCGGAAACGCCGCAATGAGAATCGCGCCGTCATGGAGCATGGAGGCCGAGAACGTGGAACGGGGTGCGGAGAGCATGTCCCGGACGAGGCCACGACTGAGCAGGTCAGTCGCCGAGGTGAGTGTCACCTGGACGCTGCTGCGTGTGCGGGATGCGAGCGCTGGCCATTCGCGTGCAAAGTAGGTGACGGCCAGATCGAAGTCGGCCCGCATGGACTCGTTCTTCGGAGTGTCCTGCGCCTGCCGCAGGCACTGGAAGCACATCGACGACTCCTGCCAACACTTGTTCTCGAACTCCTCGATTGACTGCGGGGCGGAGACGATCAGCCGGTGGAGATCCGTCATCGTGAAGTGACGCTTGGCGAGCAGTAGCACAAGGATCGTGTTCCGCAATAAGCGAGTGCTCTCCAAGCGGAAGAACTGCTCCCCGCCGCCGCGATCCTTCGACCGTTCGAGCAGTTCCACGACGGTGAGGACCAGGGCGCTGAGATTCTCGACGACGCCGGCACCATCGCCGCTTCGGCGGAGCTCCTCCTCGATGAAGTTGTACCGCAGCGCATGCTCCGGGGAGAACACGAGCAGATCGTCCTGACGGCCGGCGTCGCGGACCAGCTTGGCGTACTGAAGCGTGTCCTCCGGCTTCGCGGTGAAGAACACGCCGCCCCAACCCGCCAGTAGGTAGCTCTTAAGGATCGTGGCGAATGAGCCTGTGCTCTTGCCCGCCCCGGTCGAACCGAAGATGCCAACGCCCTGGCAGGCGTCGCCCGTGGTAAAGCGACAGCCCGGAGCCCATTGCAGCACGGGCGTACTCAGGTCCCAAGGGTCAAGCAGGGGAGATCGCTTGCGGCGAAACGGCCAAGTCATGACGGTGCCCCCTTCCCTCCCTTGGCCTGATCACGCAGGGCGCGGACAAACGTCTCAAGCGTGATGCCCTGTGACTTCGCCTTCCGAGCCCTTGCGAGAAGGCTCTCCAGACACTCCATCATGGATTCGAGTGTCAGTCCCGGTCCCGCTACCGCAACACTCCGTCCGTTGCCGAGAATCGCGGTGGCCTTCCCGAAGCCGGCCGATCGGCGTTCGCTCGATCGTCGTGTCGCCTTCAGTTTTCTCGCCAGTCCGTCACGGGACAGGTGGCCCTCCCCGACCTGGGTCGCGAGCTTGGCCTGTTCGGTTGGATCTTCCACGCGAGCCAGCAGGTACGCCGCGTCCGGCGAAATCTCGCGAGTGCCAACTCTCGCGCGGATGGGGTCAGGCAGCTTCAAGACGGAGAGCGTCCGTGACACTGTGGCGGGAGACTGTCCGAGTCGCCTGGCGACCTGGTCCGCGGTCAGATTGCCTTTGACCATGAGTTCGCGGATAGCAGTCGCCCGCTCCAGAACCGAGAGCTCCTCGCGCTGAAGGTTGGACGCCAACTGGCGGGTCAGCCCTTCGAGGAGGGACATACGGTCGCCAGCAACGAGAATCGGCACGTCGCGCCAGCCAAGCTGGCGGCATGCCCTGAGACGGCGTTCGCCGTCAATCAGGGCATAGCCGTCATCGTTCTTTGAGCAGAGCAGAGGCTGTTGAAGTCCGGATTCCTGGATGCTTGTAGCCAAGCCGGCAATGGCCCCGGGCTCGAAGTGCGTCCGGGCTTGCGGTGCGACCAAAACCTGGTCAATTGGCACAGTGAGAAGCAAGAGTGTCATGGCACTGTCCTCTGGGCCCCACCTGCTCCGGGTGAACGCAGATGCGGGCGAGTGTGGGAGTCAGCGGAGCCAAGCGGCTCACTCGATCAGTACACATTATGTGTACCATTCGGCCCATGTCAACCCTTCGTTGCAGGTTTTTGAGATTTTCCGGTTGAGGCGAGGCTACCGCGAGCGCTCGGACCGTTCGCCGTATGGTGCTCGGGACAGGTCGTCCGTCATGAGGTCGAGCGGAGGGAGCGTAACCGAGGTTACCGACCGATGCCGCTTACCGGCAGAATCGGTGTGCTCGATATGAAAGCGGCCGATCCCGGCGACCCCGCCTGCATTCGCAAGCAGAAGACTCGGCTGCCCCGTTCGGGGACAGCGGATGGCCAAGCCATATCGCCGCAACTCGCCGTTGATCCATTTGGCGAGGGATTTCTTTTGCTCGTAGGTTTCGTGAGGCCGACTCAGCGCTTCCTTCTGAAGCGCGGGCGCGAGTTGCCGAGCCAGGTCCTGCCTTGCATGGTCGAACATCCCGTCAAGCTTGCTCCGCAGTGTCGAATACTCGCCGGCATCCGCAATGCTGCGGTGGTCAGACCCACTCAGTTCGCTTCGTTCTTCCTGCACCCCCGATCTGCTCTCCCCTGACCTTGATGTAGATCGTTCGAGCTCCCGACGCATGGTGGGCGTGATACTGAGCGCGAACGACTTCGCTGACCGGTAATCCAAATGGACAGATACGTCAAGCCAAAAGGTGGCGTCTTCGACTGTGTGTACATCGGGCGATGTTTCCGCCACGAGCACGAAGCGCAAGCTTCCAGCCATGAGCGCTCGGGCGGCCGACTGCTGCGAGGGTGATAGTTCGTACCAGCGATCCTTCACGAGCAAGGAAATCGCGACGCACCCGACCTTCGCTGTGGTGACATCTCCGGCAGCATCGCCGAATAGCTCCGTCGCCTCGTCCTTTCGGCTGGTAAGAAATCGGGGCTTGTCGAGGAGACCAAACTCGATCGGAATGACGGCAGCAAAACGGCGGGACGAAACCTGACGGGAACTGCCGGCAGAGACTTCAGACCGCTTGGGCTTGGCATCATCGGGCAAATTGAGCTCCCTGGACTTCCATCAGGCAACCGCTTGGGCCCGGGCCTTCATGTCTCGGGCGCGAGCGTCTTTCCGGTACATCGTATCGCTTGGCCATCGGACTGGCGTGTCCCCCCCACGCATGGCTCCAAGACGCGGCGTGTGCCAAGCGGCGACCGGTGCTGCGTTGCATGGTTGACTGGTTTGTACGAGCGGGAAGACGAGCCCCCTCTCCCCGCTCGAACTCACCCCTCTACCCCAACGAGCAAGAAGCCTTACTCATCCCACTGGATGCTCTCAACAGCGATGTTGTCGCCGGTGCTCTTGAGCAATTCACCACGATCTGCTTCACGAATCCACGGCACGCGGTGCCGGGTGATGCCGTCGAAGAGGCGGACCGGCCGGCCTGTTTCCTGATTCAGCCCGGACCCCTTGATTCGCACCTTGCGCCCGGGGAGATGGAGCGTGATGCCCTCGTCCGGCTGGAACTCCACCCGTTCGAGCCAGGAATACGCGATCGCGAGTACATGGCCGTCCTTCCTGCGTAGCTCCAACATCAACGCTCGATCACGGACGCCACGGAGCCAGCCGAAGCAGCCGAGGTTCTCCGCTTCGGCACCTTCATGTGTATCGACAGCACCCACCTCCGCACGAGTCTGCTTGGTGAACCTGTCCAGCAATCTATCGCTCATACTCAACACCCTCCCGCTCAAGCCGCCGACTGGTGCCAACTACGCTCGGCTCTTGCACGGATCGCTCTGCGCTTTCGCGGATGATGCGATGCCAGGCCGCGTCCAACCCTCCGACGAGCTCCGTGCCGGACAGGCGTTCATCGCTCCGCTCCACGGCGTGCAGGAGGTCTTCCTTATCGTCGGTGAAAATGACTACCTGTTCCCGGCCCCGAGAAGCGCTGACGTAGAACTGCTCCCGTGAGGAGGCCGCGAATGATTGCGATGATTGGCCGATGAACACGCGGTCAACCGTTTTGCCTTGGCTCGCATGGCTGGTGACCACCAGTCCGTAGTTCAGATGTCCGTAATCGCGTGAAACCGTCCATCCGTTGTTGAGCACCAGGTCGCCATCCGCCGTGAACGATTTCACGGTGAAAAGGTCGCCGTTGTTGAGCGCGTGCTCACGGTCGAGTGTCTGACCGTTCTTGGTGACGCGGATGCGATCGCCGGCCGAGACCTGAATCCGACCTTGGTGATACACGGAGAAGCGGGCGGCCTGATCGAGCGGGAGTGGTCCGTCGCCGACGACCAGACGCTGCCCTCTGCGGTACCCCTTGGCGTTCTGGTGGAACACGATCACATCGCCCGGGCTGTAGCTGGTCGGGTCGCGCCGCTGGCCGAGGGTCAGATTGGCCGGCAAGAGTTCGAGAATCTCGTGAGCGTCCTGTCCGAGGAGCCCGCGGCTTCGGAGCTGCGTACGGATTTCCTGGGTGATCCGATTGCCCTCCGCGTGCGTGGGGGACACGACCAACGCGGACTTACCGGTTTCGATGCTCTCGATGTACGACTGAGCGAGCAGGCGGTACCGGTCCTCCGCGTCCACTTCGCGAATCCAGCCGAGTCCGTCCAGACGGTTGAACCCGTCTTCGGTCCGGCCTTCGCTCAACGCCTTGACGGCGAGCTTGTACTCGTCCTTCTGCCGTTGAATCTCCCTGACTTCCGCCGGCTTGATGCCGGCCTCCTCTTCCAGCAGGCGCAGTGCAGCCCCACGGTCCACTGAACCATGCTGCCGACGGTCTCCGGAGAGCACAATTCGGGCGTGCACGCGCTCGGCACACTCAAAGACTTCCCGCATGGTTCGGGTTCCGAGCAGCCCGGCTTCGTCGATCCAGATGACGCCGTCCGCGGCTTCCGCCTGGGCCTTTGGGTCGGCCAGCAGGCGCGCAACCGTGTCCGCCGACTCGAAACCCTCGCCACGCAGCACGCCGCGACTTGCACTCGCCGACGGTGCGAAGGCATGGACGTGCATGCCGGCCTCTTCGATCGCTTCGCGGGCCTCCTGCATCATCGTCGTCTTGCCCGTTCCGGCGGCGCCGCGAATCAGGATCACACGATCTCGGGATTCGAGCACATGACGCACCGCGGTTTGCTGCTGCGGATTGAGCCACGCTCGATTGAACCGTGCCCGGCCCGGATTGATCGGCCGGCACGCGCCGCGGCCGTCCCGGGCATAGGCCAGGAGCCGACGCTCTTCTTCGAGCACTTCGCGGGTAGTCACCATTCGGCGGCCCTTGTGTTCGCCGCGGAGCAGAGGTTGCTGAGATACGAGGCGCTCGATCGTGTCCCGAGACCCTTTCCCGACGCCCTGCTTGAGCGCCTCCGCCAGGAGCGTTCGCTCCGGAACGACCGAGGCCCGCTCGAAGCAATGCTCCATCGCCCGTTCGACGGCGTCTCGGGCGGTCTGCCCATCCTCCGGAAGCTGGTCTCGGCCAAAGCGACTAGAAGCCGAGTCGATGACCGCCTGCTCCTGCGGGGTCAGTCGGTCTACCCAAAGCTCGCGGAGCTGGCGCATCGAGAGGTCCTTCGCCTTTTTCTCACGGGTCTGGGCTCCGAGTTCCGCCTTGGCGTCAACATCCGTGATGCCCTTCTCCCGAGCCGCGGCCTCAATCTGTGCCGTTCGGCGAGAAAACTTGTCGAGCGTCTCTTCCTTGAATCCCTTGAGTTCCCAGCCCGTGGCCGTCCTTTCGGTCTGAAGGCCATGCTCTTCGAGCCGGCGGGCGAGCACCGAGTGGAAGACCGCCTCGAAATACGGGGCATCCCGCTTGATGTCACCAAGCTGGGCCGCTTTCCAGCGATGCTCTTCCGGGTCATACGTCGCGTTGAAGACGAAGCAGTGGGCGTGCAAGTGCGGATCGGGCACGCCGTCCACCGGCCGGCCTGTGAAGTGGATGTACTCGCCCCAGGCCAGGTTGGCCGTGGTGCGGTCCTCGTTCTTCCCGTCTTGCCTGACGCGGGACTTGGCCTCCAGTTCGATGTCGGCCATCGTGTCACGAACGGCCTCGCGAAAGGCACGCACAATCCGGTTGTCCTGCGTGGCCCCGTACAGCAGCGACACGCTCTTGGGGCAATGGAAGTTGAAGTCGTACCCAACCCGTCGTTCACTCTTGCGACGGACCGTGAGCGGCTCGCCATCTTCGGGGCGCGTGTTGTCGCACAGCCGGTCCCAATCCTCTCGGTCGATCGAGCCTGACAGGCCGAGAAGCTCCGCGCTCTTGCCACGCCACTGCCCGACGAGTTCCTGGCCCTCGGTGTAGTAGTCGGCGGTGCTGTAGTAGCTCTTGGCCCGCGATGAACTATTGCTCTGAGTGATCCGCAGCATGCTTCCATCCTGACACGAATTTCTTGCGATTCGGTAAACGCCGCGTGTCTCGGCCGCAAAGCGGTCGATGCTCGCACGTCTACGAATGTGGACTCGACGGGGTTGCGGTGTGTTTGTCAGTAGTTGCGTGCGGTGTGTGTCGGTGCGTCTCCAACAACGAGTGACACTGCCCGCGTCCCATTCATGGCACTGTGAAGCCGCAGCCGTTCCGTTCAAGCTGCCAAGGCCGCTTTCCGCACGCGGAAGCCTTCGGCCTTTCGCTTGACCGGTGCGCTCCGCCCCGTCTCTCGCGGCTTCATTCATCGTGCCATCGGGACGCGATGGTCGTGTCCCTCCAACGAAGGAGACTCAACATGAATGACACCACCACACCAACCACCACGAGCAATCGCACACCGAGCCACGTCGCGTACCAGGTCCGCGATCGCGAAGGGAAGAAGGGCATCTGGACCCGTATCGGTTCGGCGTGGCCCCACGCCGACGGCAACGGCTTCAACATCCAAATCGAAGCCGTGCCACTGGACGGACGCATCAGCCTCCGCGTTCTCTCAGACATCAAGGAATAGCCATCAACCCGGGCGGGCCTTCGGGTCCGCCCCCTTCACAGAAAGGACTGCACCATGACCAACACGACCTTCCAGCCTCTTGACCACTTCGCATACGACCGCGACGCAGAAGGTGTCGATGACCTCTGGGTCATCCATTGCCCCAACCAGCAGCGGGATGTCGCCCGCATCACCTTCTGGGATTGTTCTCCCGAATGGATGGAACGCACCGAAGCCGACGCCCGGCTGCTCTCATCCGCTCCGATTCTCTACAACGCCGCGAAGGAGTTCGTTGCCGCTCTGGAGTCCCTCCCGAGCCACGATCTGAGTATTGAGATGCTCCAGGCCGAGCAATCAGCGATTCGGGCTATTGCCTGGGTCGAAGGAGGCTCCCATGCGTAGCTCCACGGTCGTCAATCCGTTCTTTGCGAATCGCGTTCGTGCATCAGCGATCCTCCGCACCGTGCTTCGGCAGCCCGTGTTCGCGAAGCTCCCCCGGATACCCGTTAACGGCAGCCCGGTTCCTCACCTCACGAGCCTGTACCACAACACCGACGCCGGCGAGTACGGCCGCCGGAGCTACCCCGGCAACTGCGGCGGCAACCTTATCAAAGACTTGCTGATGTACTTCAAGCCCCGCCTGGTGTTGGACCCCATGACCGGGAGCGGAACATGCCAGGACGTCTGCAACGAACTTCGGATCCCGTGTCGTGCCGGCGACATTCACGAGGGCTTTGACGCGACAAGCACAGAAGCGATGCGAGCGCTCGCCGGCGGGGACTCAGTCGAGTTTGTCTGGGCACATCCCCCGTACTGGAGGCAGAAGCTCTACGCCACCGACGGACGCGATCTCTCCCGAACACCCACGCTGGAAGCGTTCCTGAGTGGCTACGAGGCGTTCATCCGGGCCGCGACCGACGTGCTGGCTCCAGGTGGCCGACTGGCCATCCTCATGGGTGACTACAGCGACCGCGACGCTGGCTTCGTGCCTCTGGTCTACCACACGAAACGACTTGCTTTCGAGGCCGGCTTGCGGCAGTGTTGCACCGACATCATCCGTTTCAGCCACGGAGCAAGCAGCGGTCGCAAGGTGTACCGCTCCAGCTTCATTCCGGGACTGCACGACGTGTGCATGATCTTTGAGAGGAGTGAAGTATGACTGTCGCCAAATTGACCTACGAGCCCGCTTACACCCCTTCGCAGCGGCACAGGCTTTGCCGGCTTCAGGGAGCTGCGAAGTGGATCTTTCAGGATGTGCTCGCCTCCATGCAGGACGCTGAAGAGCTTGGGGGACCCGATGGCCCCGAGTACGTGGCCCTCATGGAAGCCATCATCGAAGAGGCAACCGAGCGGCGAGAGTACTTCCGCCTGACGCTCGGTTGACGTGACGCACAAGAGCATCCTTGATGACCTGTTCCACGGGTGCGCCCTCGCCGCCTTCGTGGAGCAGGCGTGCCGAGCCGGTGATTGGCCCGACATGAAGGATGTTCGACGACGGGCCTATGCCCTTTACGAAGAGTCGCTGTCTGACCGGAACGACCGCAATGCCCGCAGCAAATGTCACGAAACTGTCACACAACGGACCCGCAGAACGGGGTAGAGTGGAGGCTTGAACGTTGAGGCTCGAATGACGACACCGAATCCACTTCATCTCGCCAACACGGCACAGCAGATGGCACGCTCCGCTCCAGGCGGTGACGCGGCAGTGTTCAACAAGGTCGCGATGGTGTGCATGGGGGTCATGGCCGCGGCCTCCGTGATGCAGGTGCTTCAACCCCTGCTCCGCGACCTCAAGGGCAAGAACTCCGGCCACACCGCAGACGATCGCGGTAGACACCGCTAACCCCTCTCGTTGTCATCCAACGAATAGTCCACCG
This sequence comes from Phycisphaerales bacterium, assembly GCA_044226385.1. Lineage (GTDB taxonomy): Bacteria > Planctomycetota > Phycisphaerae > Phycisphaerales > UBA1924 > JAEUJB01. The sequence continues at coordinate 208,162 of JBGAHA010000001.1, read as the reverse complement.
GTGAGTGGCCACGCGCCCCTTCACCGCTCAAGCAATTCTGTTTGGAGCATCCGCTCCGCCGACAAAGGCCTCCGTCCGCGCGGTGAAGAGTCGCTCTGTTTCAGGACACAAAGCGTGGCCATCCCACGCGATTCCACCCACGCGTGGACCCTCTCCAAGCTGCCATCACGGAATGACCGGCCAAAGCAAAAAGTTCATCAGACGTCTCCCCTAAGCGGTGCTTAGGCCAATCTTTCACGGTGAAAGATTGACGGCTGGCTGTCATGCCTTCATGCCATCTTGCCGTGCTGCCAGCCTGCTGTCTGGATAGCTGGCTGGCTGTCCATCGTGCCATCGTGCTGGCACGTCAGCATGGAAACACGCCAGCAAGCAAGGCGGACAGCGAGCTGTCCTGCCAGCTTGAAATAGTGCTTGCCAGCAAGCCTGCAATCGTGCTATCCGTTGAAGCATGATCATTGTCGTGGCAAACTCCAAAGGCGGTGTCGGTAAGTCCACACTTGCCGTCCATGCCGCCGCATGGCTCTTTGATCAGGGCTATCGCGTCACACTCGCCGACTGCGATACCCAGCAGTCATCGTCGGAGTGGATTCGAGAGGCTCGGCCCGAGGTCAACGCCGTCCGTCTCGACAACCCGGACACCATCCTGAATGAACTCCCGGTGCTCGCCCAGGACGCGGACTTCGTTGTTGCCGACGGACCGGGCAGCCAGACCGAAACCAGCCGTGCGCTATTGCTCCGCGGCGACCTTGCCATCGTCCCGTGCAAAGCGAGCATGCTGGAGGTCCGTGCCTTAGCGAAGGCAACGGACGTGCTCCGCCAAGCCCAGGACATCCGCGGCGGTCATCCCAAGGCCGTCATCGTGCTCAGCATGGTGGGCAAGAACTACCGGCTCACGCAGGACATGAAGGACGCCGCCGCTGCCTTATCGCTGCCGCTGGCATCGACCGCGATGATCCTCCGTCAGATTTACGCGGACGCACCCGGCCAGGGGGCTGTCGTCTGGGACATGGGGGCTCGGGCTCGCGATGCCGCCGACGAGGCGGGTCAACTGTTTCGAGAGATTCTCCCGCACGCCGTTCGCAAGCCCGCCGCGATCGGTGCGGTGAGGAAACGAACCAAATCCAGTTAGGGAGGTACAGCATGGTTGATCGACGCACACTCGTGGAGGGCCTCAAGGACACCCCACCACCCATCAGCACCGGCACAGAGCGAGAGTTCGTGTACGCCGAGAAGCAGTCCGCACCGGTGGGCGGCACAGCTACGCTCGGCCGCACTCCGATCAGCACGCGAGTCCGTGCCGACTTCGCCGCCGCTCTCAAGCGAGCGTCCCTTGAACGCCAACTCAAAGCGGTTGAACCGAACACGCTCCAGGACATTCTGGAGGAGGCGATCGAGCCGTGGCTCAAAGCCAACGGCTACGTGTCGTGATCGACGACGACCGGACACTGACGCCGAGTTCGGGCTTGACGAGGCAGCAGTGGGGCCTCCTCATCGCCGGAGATCAGATCCGTCAGGAGCCGCCGGACCGCTTGCAGTTTTCGCACTCCGTGCTCTGTCAGGTGGGCATCCCACGAAAGCACACGCCCGAGCGTCGCTACGAACGCTCGAATGGAAACCTCAGCTTGCTCATCGAGGGCGGCAGCCTGTGGAACGGGCTGTCGTGGATCGAGCAGCCTTTGCCCTACGGAGCGATTCCCCGTCTCGTCATGGTGCACATCAGCACCGAGGCGGTCAGGACCAAGAGCCGCGTCATCGACGTTGGCGAGAGCATGCGTCAGTTCCTCACGCAGCTTGGGCTGCAAACCAGCGGAGGGCGCCGCGGCGGCTACACCGCGCTCAAGAAGCAGCTTCAAGCCCTTGCGGCTTGTCGCATGACGCTTGGCATGACCGACGGCGACCGCGTCTCCACCATCGACGCAAAGCCGATCAAGCGATTCGACGCTTGGCTGCTGAATGGAGACCATGACGGGTCACAGCGGACGCTGTGGCCGGGAGAGCTCGAGTTGTCGGAGGATTTTTTCGACACTCTCACCCGGCACGCCGTGCCGCTCGACTTTCGAGCTCTTCAAGCCCTCAAACACTCGGCACTCGCCCTGGACATCTACACATGGCTCGCTCACCGACTCCCGCGAGTCACCAATCCGATCGGATCGAAGGTCAGTTGGTCGAATCTGAAAGACCAGTTCGGCCAGGACTACGGCCGATCCAAGGACTTCAAGAAGGCATTCCGTCACGCCTTGCGGCAGGTGTGCACGGTCTACCCCGATGCCAAGCTACGCGATGCCCCAGGGGGTCTGATTCTTCAGTCGTCGCGCTCGCCAGTTCCCCGGACAATCGTTTCCCTGAGTGCCCCGAACCTCCGTCAAGGCGACTGAAAACCCGTGCGGCATTCGGGCCACAACAGGGACTTATCCACGCTGAATCACCCTCCCTCCGTGCGCTGAATCGCCCTCCAAGTCCCGCCTTGAATGCGCTGAATCGCCCCCCCGTAAAACCTAGAGCATTACCTATACCTCTTCCTATGTTGATCGGCGACGTTCTGTGGACAACTCTCGGCCGCTGATCGACGGATGAATCGCTGCGTCGAGCCCGGCCCAAATGCAGCGGCCGACGAAGCTCGGCTACAGACCACCGCACGGATCATCAATCGTGGCAGGGCACTGACCACGCTTCGCGTGGGCATTCAGGACGATGAACCAGCTCGAATGGGCGGCTGACCAACCGAAGCGACCGCCTCCGCATGGACGCCTTCATGCCCCGGCACTCGTCAGTCGAGCCGTGGCCGCGATCGAGCATTCCGAGTGAAGTGACCTCGGACGCCACGCCAACTCTGGAGCAGCCGTCGGTCTGTTCACATCGACACTGCGCGAAGGATTGTCCCGCTCGGCACGGACTGACCCGCGGGCAAGACCTTCGATCGGAACGGGACTCGACACTCTCTCGCCTCCGAGGCCGCCCAATCTGTTTCCACGCGAATACCCATCGGCACCGCGAGAGATGAGCGACGAGCCGAAGCGTGGCACACTATGGCATCGCGGAAGTCGGTTGCTCGCTCCCCATGAAATGCGTCGGTTCCTGAATGGCCCTGTCGGCTCACAAGGCATTCGGCTTTCAAACGCTCCGCTCCCGCCGTCACCGCTTCGCTTGCGGTCTCCGGGCCTAGCACACCTCACGCCAGACCCGCCCGGAGCGCCCGCACCTTAAGGGCTGCGGGTTCGGTCTGTCATTCGTTTGTGCCTGCTGCGCAGGGCCCTCCAACCTCCTGTCGGCTTCGCTTCGCTCGCTCCATTGCACCCGCGAGTGGCCCCGTTCCTTGCGAAGGGGCCGCACGTCGCGGGACCCGCAAAGGAGCAAAGACATGAAAGCCGAAGAAGCCAAGAAGATCGCCGACCAAGCCCTCCAGAACCTTACCGACGCTCTCAAGAGCGGAAAGAGCGAGCGAATCACGCAATACCTCGCGATGCTCGCCAAGTTCCATCGGTACAGCTTCGGGAACGTCCTGCTCATCCTCTCGCAGATGCCCGCGGCGACCCACGTCGCCGGGTTCGGCACGTGGAAGCAGATGGGCCGCTTCGTCAAGAAGGGTGAGAAGGGCATCGTGATCATCGCCCCGATGAGCATCCGCCCGAAGGAGGACAAGCCCGAGGGTCAGGAGCAGTCCGACCGAGCCAAGCCCATCCTCCGATTCCGCGGCGTGTACGTCTTTGACGTGACCCAGACCGACGGCCAGCCGCTCCCGGAGCCGGCACGAGTCGGTGGCGATCCTCAGCATCACCTCACCAGGCTCAAAGAGCAGGTCGCGGAGCGAGGCATCAAGCTCGACTACGACGACCTGCCGCTCGGGGCCGACGGCGTCTCACGCGGCGGACGGATCAGCATCCGCCCCGGCTTGGAGCCGGCCAACGAGTTCTCAGTCATCGTCCATGAACTCGCCCACGAGCTTCTGCATCGTGGGGATCAGCGCCCCACCAGCAAGACTGTGCGGGAGACCGAAGCAGAAGCCGTGGCATTCGTCGTCTGCCAGGCCATCGGGCTGGAGACAGGCTCGGCCGCGAGCGACTACATCCAGCTCTACGACGGCAAGAGCGAGACGCTCGCCGCGTCTCTGGATCGAATCCAGCACGTCGCCGCGGACATCATCGCGGCTGTCCAATGCCCCAACGAGCAGGCGATCGCAGCCTGACTCATCGACACCCCGGCGGGGAACCGCCGGGGTGTCTTTCTGTCCAATGGATACCCGCCTGCTGGGTTTGACAGGGTTTGCTACACTCCGCAGCCCTTTGCGAGTGGAGCGTCCCATTGCCCGAGCGACCGTCGGAACATGACGACCTGTTGACCATCGGCGAGGCCGCCAGCCTGCTGGGCGTCTCCGTATCAACCCTCCGCAACTGGGACCGTGGCAAGAAACTCACAGCCCGTCGGCACCCGATCAACGGATATCGCCTCTATCACCGTGCCGAACTTCTCGCCCTCATCCAGAAGATCAAGGGGCCAGCACAGGGCACTGCGAAGGGAGGTCGGCGTTGATCACCGACTTCCACGCGAAGTACCTCGCCCACGAACTCGCCAAGCGGAGCGCCTCCGACAGCGTCGAGAAACTCGCCGCCGTTCTTTCCGACGCTCAGGTGGACCTCAACCCGCACCAGGTCGAGGCTGCGCTCTTCGCTTTCCGCAGCCCGTTCTCCAAAGGTGCCATCCTCGCCGACGAGGTCGGACTCGGTAAGACCATCGAGGCCGGCTTGCTGCTCGCCCAGAAGTGGGCGGAGCGCAAGCGTCGGCTGCTCGCCGTCGTCCCCGCGAATCTCCGCAAGCAGTGGGCCCAGGAGCTTGCGGACAAGTTCTTCCTGCCTTCGGTCATTCTGGAGGCGCGCACATTCAACGAGACTATTCGCACGGGCAATCTCAATCCGTTCCAGCAGAACGGCATCATCCTGTGCTCGTACCAGTTCGCCCGCTCCAAAGAGCCCTACCTTCGGCAGACGCCGTGGGACCTCGTCGTGATCGACGAGGCCCACCGCCTCCGCAACGTTTACAAAAACACCAGCAAGATCGCCAGCGCCATCAAACAGGCGGTGATGCCGTTTCCGAAGGTGCTCTTGACGGCGACACCGCTCCAGAATTCACTGCTGGAACTCTTCGGGCTCGTGAGCATCATCGACAACTTCGCCTTTGGCGACCTTGCGAGCTTCAAGTCCCGATTCTCCCGTCCAGGAGACGGCGAAGACTTCGCCGAACTCAAGGAGCGGCTCAAGCCAATCTGCAAGCGCACACTCCGCAGGCAGGTGCTCGAATACGTCAAGTACACGAACCGGCACGCCATCGTGCAGGAATTCGTGCCTACCGACGACGAGCAGAGGCTCTACGACCTTGTGTCGGTGTACCTCCAGCGTGAATCTCTCCACGCGCTTCCCGCGAGCCAGAGGCAACTCATCACGCTGATTCTCCGCAAGCTGCTCGCCTCTTCGACGTTCGCAATCTCCGGCACACTCGCCGGCATGGTTCAGCGACTGGAGGGAGCCGCCGCAGCCGCGACCGCCGTGGATGCGCCTCCCGCGGAACTGCCGTCCGACGTGGAGACAATGGACGAACTGGCAGACGAATGGGACGGCGACGACGCCGAGGGTGAGCAGCACGAAAAGAAACGGCTGTCGCCCGAGCAACTCGCAGACCTTCGCCGGGAGTTGGACGAACTCAAGCGGTTCCACGCTCTCGCTACGTCAATTGTCAAGAACTCCAAGGGCGAGGTGTTGCTCACCGCACTCCGACGCGGTTTCGCCGCCGCGGCCGAGGCTCGCGGCGAAGAAGGCCAGGGCGGGCGGCTCCAGCAGAAGGCGGTCATCTTCACCGAATCCCGTCGGACTCAGGAATACCTCTTCGGCATCCTCAACCAGACCGAGTTCGCCGGCCGTGTCATGGTCTTCAACGGCACCAACACCGACCCCGGCTCCAAAGCGATCTATCAGCAGTGGCTTTCCCGGCATCAGGGCACCGACCGCGTCTCCGGCTCGCCGAGCGCGGACATGCGGGCGGCGCTCGTGGACCATTTCCGAGACACGGCCTCCATCCTGATCGCCACCGAAGCCGCGGCCGAGGGCATCAACCTCCAGTTCTGCAATCTCGTCATCAATTACGACCTGCCCTGGAATCCCCAACGGATCGAGCAGCGGATCGGGCGCTGCCACCGCTACGGCCAGAAGTTCGACGTAGTGGTGGTCAACTTCATCAACAAGGGCAACGCCGCCGACGTGCGGGTCTATGAACTCCTGGAACAAAAGTTCAAGCTCTTCACCGGGGTATTCGGCTCCAGTGACGAGGTGCTCGGTGCGGTCGAATCCGGCGTTGACTTTGAAAAGCGCATCGCGGTCATCTACCAGAAATGCCGGACGCCCGAGCAGATCAACTTCGAGTTCGATCAACTCCAGAAGGAACTGGAGACGGACATCGCTGCCGGCCAGCGAGACGCCCGCGAGAAGTTGCTCGACAACTTTGACCAGGAAGTTGTCGAGAAGGTCCGTATCCAGACCAGCGGCGTGCTCGACCGCTTCAACGACGACCTGTGGCGACTGACTCGCCACATGCTCCAGGATGCCGCGGACTTCGACGACTCGTCCTTGAGCTTCACGCTCCGCCGCAATCCGTTCCCCAAGCATCCAGGCGAGACCATCAACTCCGGTCCGTACCGGATGGGGAAAAACGTCGCCGACGCCAACACGTATCGCATCGGGCATCCACTCGCCCAGCGCGTGCTGGAGCACGCCCGCTCGCTCAATCTGCCGATCGCCGAAGTCCGGTTCGACCTCTCGGAGTCTCGTCGCAAGATCGCAGTGCTGGATCCATTGAAGGGATCGAGCGGGTGGTTGACCTGCTCCCGCTTGACACTCACCGCGATCGAAACTGAGGACGTGCTCTTGCTCGCCGGCGTGACGGACGCCGGCTCTGCCCTTGACGACACGCAGTGCCGGCGACTCTTCGACTTGCCGGCCGGGGCCACAGGACAAGCGACGCTCGCGCAATCTCAAGCCCAGTCTCTTGCCGCTGGGATCGCCGCGAGGAAGGCTGAGATCATCGACGAGACCTCAGTCCGCAATGGTCGCTACTTCGACATCGAGATCGACAAGCTCGACCGATGGGCCGACGACCGCAGGGCATCGCTCAAGGCCGCGCTTGACGAGGTGGATGAAGCACTCAAGGACGCGAAGAAGGCCGCACGCAACGCCCCCAATCTCCCGGAGAAGTTGGACCGGCAACGCACCGTCAGGACTTTGGAGGAGAAGCGGGACAAGGCGTGGCGCGACTACGACGCTGCGGCCCGCGAGATCGACCGACAGAAGGATTCCCTATTGGACGACATCAGCCGACGGCTCGGCCAACAAATGGACGAGCAGCCACTTTTCACCCTCCGATGGAGCATGGCGTAAACGGAAGAAGTCGATGGCACTGGAGATCGCATGAACGAAGTCACAGTCTTTGGAATGGGTGGCGAAACAGTGGCCGCTACGTTTGGCCGGCTGCTCGGCAACGCGGAAGTTCCCGCGATCGGGATTGCTACAGCCTTCTTGTCAGTCCCGGGGGCGAAGATAATTCACTCGTTGGTCCAGAAGTGTCGCGCTCAGGAAGTGCGAGTTGTTGCTGGGATTTCTGGCGCGGTCACTCAGCCTAGAGCGATTGAGTATCTTGCGGAGCGACAGCACAGCGTTCGTCTCGCAGAGCATCCTGGAGCGATCTTCCATCCCAAGCTGCTGGTTGGAGCGAACAGATTCGATCGTCACGGAGCACCCACTCATCCGTGTTGTGGCTACGTCGGGTCGGCCAACTTCACGAAGGGTGGCCTTGAGACAAACCTCGAAGTGACGCTGGCTACGCGAGAGCCTTCGCTGACTGGGAAAATCGGTGACGCCTTTGCCAAAGTGTGGTCGCGGGGCCAGCCGCTTACTGATGCGGCTCTCAAGAGATATGAGCTAGTCTTCGCGAGAAGACAGCGAGAGCGGTCCCCTGAAGACCTTGAGTTTCTGGCGGTCGCGGATGCGGCGACGACCGGTGCGTCGCCTGCTGCCCAAATCAGGCCGGCAATCGCATCCGCAGTGTGGGCAGGCTTGGAGTCGTTCACCGGCGAGCACACGTTTCAGGTGGAGTTTCCAAGACGAGCGGGAGAAGCGCTGCGGGGCTTGCTGGGAACGGACGCCGGTCAGGTTCCGATCACTTGCGCCGATGGCGAGACACGAGCCATGACGTATCGTTTCTATGCTGACAACTCGATGTATCGACTGAATGTGCCGAATGACGTGCCGCTCGTACAGTGGGCACGCCAATCGCATCGTGGTGCCCTCTTCGTGAGCCAAGACCCCGATGTGGGAGCTCAAGGCATTCGCGCCGAGATCATTCGAGGTGCGCGTCTATCGGAAGTGCGGGCGAGATCCGTGGCACTGCAAACCTGGGGAAGAACCACCACGCGGGAGTATGGCTGGTACTAAAAGCAAATCGCGGATCGTCGTCCTGTCATTGGCAGAGCATTCACGAAAGCACTCATGAGCGTTGACACCGAGCAAATACCGCAGCGACTCGAACTCGCCTCACTCAATCCGGCGGACGCGCGCCGAGCGGCTATCGCCCAACTACTGCCCGAAGCTGTCACCGAGGACGGCCGGATTGACTTTGAACGACTGAGGCTTGCCCTTGGCGATGCAGTTGACGTTGGGCGAGAGCGGTTTGGAATGAACTGGCCGGGAAAGGCTGAGTGCTTCAAGACCATTCAGACTCCAAGCATGGCGACCCTGCGACCTCGGCCAGCCGAGAGCGTCAATTGGGACTCAACACGAAACACCTTGGTCGAAGGAGACAACCTGGAGGTGCTGAAGGTCCTTCAGAAGTCGTATCTCGGCAAGGTCCAGTTGATCTACATAGATCCTCCGTACAACACGGGCAACGATTTCATCTATCCAGATGACTTTTCGGAATCGATCCACACGTACCTGGAATACACGGGTCAGATCGATTCGTCGGGCAAGCGGTTCGGAACAAACACGGATGCCGATGGTCGCTTTCACAGCAAGTGGATGAACATGCTCTATCCCCGCCTGTACTTGGCGAGGAATCTTCTTGCGGAGACCGGGGCCATCTTCATCTCGATTGACGACACCGAGCTTTGCAATCTCAGACGAATGTGCGACGAGATCTTCGGAGAAGAGCATTTCCGCGCCGACATCGCGTGGCAGAAGCGATATACGCGCAGCAACAACACAGTGGACTTCACGACGACCGTGGAGCATGTTCTCGTTTACGCTCGCGCCGATGCGTTCCTACCCAATCTGCTGCCCCGTACGGACGAGGCAGATGCGAGGTATTCCAATCCCGACAACGATCCCAGGGGCCCATGGAAGGGCGCGTCCTTCCTGAATCCCGCGACACCGACGCAGCGCCCGAATCTCTGCTACCCGCTCAAGAATCCGAATACTGGTCAAGTCACAAACCCGACGACCAATGCCTGGCGGCGTTCACGCGATGAGTTCGAGCGTTTGGCAGCCGACAATCTGCTGTATTGGGGAGCTGACGGAACGCAGCCTGTCCCTTCGATCAAGATGTTCCTCTCGGAGGGGCGAGGACTAACGCCCATCAACTTCTGGTCGCACGAGTACGCTGGAAACACTGACGACGGAACGAAAGACCTTGCCGACTTGCTCGGACACAAGGTGTTCGACAATCCGAAGCCAGTGCTACTGATGAAGCGCGTGCTTGAGCACGCGACCAGCAAGGATTCGATCGTCTTGGACTTCTTCGCGGGGTCCTGCACGATGGCTCAGGCCGTGCTTGAGCTCAATGCGGAGGATGGAGGCCAGCGGCACTTCGTGATGGTGCAGCTTCCGGAGCCGTGCGCTGAGGGCAGTGCGGCAAAGCAACATGGGTACAAGACCATCTGCGATATCGGCAGGGCTCGGCTTCAACGAGTGATCGAAAAGCTCCGCCGGGAGTCGTCGGGATCGCTCGGGCTGGGTTCGGGGCCAGACCTGGACTTGGGATTCCGCGTCTACGCCCTCGATGAGTCGAACTTTGCCACCTGGGCGGCTTCGGCTCCAACTGACGGAGTGTCATTGGAGCAGCAGATGCGCCTCCACGTGGATCACATCCGAGAAGGCCGTACAGACGCAGACTTGCTTTACGAGATTCTGCTTAAGAGCGGCTTCCCGCTGACGACTCCGATCGAGACGCTCACGCTTGCTGGCAAGCAAGTCTCCAGCGTCGCTAGCGGGGCACTCATGCTCTGCCTGGAGCGGTCCCTCACGATGGAAGTCATCCGGGCCATTGCCGACAAGAGGCCCGAGCGGGTCGTCTGCTTGGATGCCGGGTTCGCCAGCAACGACCAACTCAAGACCAACGCTGTTCAAATCTTCAAGACGAAAGGAGTGGGCAGCTTCAAGACTGTCTGACATATGGCTACAACCGCAGACATCTTGACGGCGGCAGTGCTCGGCGAGGACTTCGATTGGGAGTTCAAGTCGGCCAAGCAGGCGTACACCGCAGGGGGGCTGAATTGAAGCTCCAGTTCGACGCCAACCAGCAGTTCCAGATTGACGCTGTGAGCACGCTCACCGACTTGTTCGACGGCCAGCCGCGCGGCATGGCCGAGTTCTCCGTCATCAACCTTGGTACCGCAGGGTCCGAAGCGGGAATGTTCGCCGGCCAGCAGCAGACCGAACTCGGCGTCGGCAACCAGTTGCTTATCGACGACGATCGACTCCGTGACAACGCCCGCAAGGTGCAAGACCGCAACGACATCGAACTGCTTGACCAGAAAGCGCCGCTGGAGGCGTGGGACCTGTTCGACGGGCCTCTCAACCGCAGCCGGAAGTGCCCGCACTTCTCCGTCGAAATGGAAACCGGCACGGGCAAGACATACGTCTACCTCCGATCCATCTTCGAGCTCTACCGGCGCTACGGGTTCTCCAAGTTCGTCATTGTGGTGCCGAGCGTAGCGATCCGTGAGGGTGTGCTCAAGAACCTCCAGATCACGGCGGAGCACTTCAAGGCGCTCTATAGCCAGGAGGCCGAGCACTTCGTCTACGACGCCAAGCGTGTGAACCGGCTCCGCCAGTTCGCCACGAGCACGACGCCGCAGATTCTGGTCATCAACATTGACGCTTTCCGCAAGAACTTCACCGGCACCGAGGCCGAGCAGAAGAGCAACGTCATCTACAAAGAGAGCGACAAGCTTTCGGGCCGGCAGCCCATCGAGTTTGTCCAAGCCGCGAGGCCCATCGTCATCATCGACGAGCCGCAGAGCGTGGATTCGACTGACAAGGCTCAGGAGGCGATCAAGGCGCTCAATCCGCTTTGCACTCTCCGCTACTCCGCAACGCACCGGAATCCGTACAACTTGGTCTATCGTCTGGACCCGGTGAAGGCGTTCGAGCTCCGTCTCGTCAAGCAGATCGTGGTGGCAAGCGCCAAGGCCCAGGGCGGCGAAGGCGCCGGCGGCGGGGCCTTTGTCCGCGTTGAAGCGATCGACTACAAACCGAGCATCCGCGGCAAGCTCCGAATCCTCGTGCAGGGGACGGACGGGCCGAAGGAGAAGGCTGTTACGGTCAAGCAGGGCTCCGACTTGTTTAGCCTGTCGAATGAACGGGCGGAGTATCGGGACGGCTACGAGATCGCGGAGATCAATGCCGAGCCGGGAGCCGAGTTCATCCGGTTCTCCAGCGGTCGGACGCTCCGGCTGGGAGCAGAGGCCGGCGGCCTCCGCGACGACGTGTGGAGAGTCCAGATCAAGCGCACCATCGAGGAGCACTTGAAGAAGGAGGTCCGCGTCCGTGAAGCTCGGGCCGCTCTGGGGCCAGACGGGACCGTGAAGATTCTGAGCCTGTTTTTCGTTGACCGCGTCGCCAACTACCGCGACTACGGCACCGATGGGCAGCCCACCAAAGGCAAGTTCGCGGTGGAGTTTGAGACCGCACTCGCCGAACTCGCTAAGGACGAGCGGTTCAAGGACATCGAGTGGCTCAAACTGCCAGTCGAGAAGCTCCACAACGGCTACTTCTCCCAGGACAAGAAGGGCGTCGCCAAGGACACCCGCGGTGACACCCAGGCGGACGACGACACCTACGCCCTCATCATGAAGGAGAAGGAGCGGCTGCTCTCCATCGACGAGCCGCTCCGCTTCATTTTCAGCCACTCCGCGCTACGCGAAGGCTGGGACAATCCCAACGTCTTCCAGATTTGCACGCTAAATGAGACAACGAGCGCGATCAAGAAGCGGCAAGAGATCGGCCGCGGGCTCCGCTTGCCTGTCGATGCCAGCGGCAAGCGTTTGTTCGACGAGTCGATCAACAAGCTTTACGTCATGGCCAACGAGAGCTACGAGGACTTCGCCAAGGCGTTGCAGCGGGAATACGCCGAGGACTGCGGTGTGACGTTCGGCCGCGTCCCGATGACGGCTCTGTCCAAACTCGCCCGTGTGATCGACGACCAGCCGGTGCCGATCGGCAGGGACGCCGCGGACGAGATTCGCCAGTCGCTTGTTCAGCAAGGCTTCCTGGATACCGACGGGAAGATCCAGCCGAGTTTCGACCCGAAGGCACCCTCGTTCAAGATCGAGCTTCCCGAGGGGTACCGGTCACTCACGACGGCCGTGACTGACCTGCTCAGTTCCTACCAGATCGAACAGCACATCCGCCGCGAAAAGGACGAGAAGCCCAACCGGCTCCGCAAAGAAATCGTTCTCACGCCGGAGTTCAAGGCGCTCTGGGACCGGATCAAGCCCAAGACGACCTACCGAGTCGAGTTCGAGACGGAAGAGCTCGTCCGGCGAGCCGTGCAGACGATCAAACTCAAGATGTCCCGGATCGAGAAACCCAAGATCGCGGTGCAGACCGGGGGCGTGCAGGTCAAGCGTGGGGGAGTGGTCGCGACCGCGATTGCAGCGGCGATCGAGCAAGTGGAGCAGAGCAGTCGGCCCATTCCTGACGTGCTCGCGTACCTCCAGAACGAGACCGAGCTTACTCGCTCCACCATTTTTCGCGTGCTGAAGGAATCGGGACGCCTAGACGAGTTCTTCAACAACCCGCAGCGATTCATGGACGAAGTTGCCACGATCCTCAAGCACGAACTCCACCGCCTCTTGGTGGACGGCATCAAGTACGAACGGGTTGGCGGCGACGGCCCCGCGGCAGAGTGGGAGCAGATGCTCTTCAAGAACGAGGAGCTCGTCAACTACCTAAGTGCTGTCAAGGTGGACAAGTCCGTCTACGAGTATGTGGTCTACGACTCGGACGTGGAGCGGAGGTTCGCCGAGCAACTTGACCAACGCGAGGACATCAAGCTCTTCGTCAAGCTGCCCGGATGGTTCGAGATCGACACGCCCATCGGGAAGTACAACCCCGACTGGGCGATCCTGAAGCAAAACGGGGAGGCGCTCTACTTGGTCCGTGAGACGAAGGGAACCCGCGACTTCCTGAAGCTCCGCACGAGCGAGGCGGACAAAGTGAACTGTGGCAAGAAACACTTCGAGGCAATTGGAGTACCCTTCGCTGTCGTCATAGATGCCAGCGAGGTGTAGCGGGTTATGAATATTCAGCCCATCAGCAACTTGCTCGCTGCGATACATCTTGGCCCGCCCGTACTGCGCGCCCTGACCCCGAATGTGGACAACTACATCGCATGTCTCTTTCAGCCCAACGGGAACATTCAAGCGAATGCCGATGGAGTGCGGAATCAAGACCGAACGCTGGCCAACAAGCAGTTTTCAGGTTTCTTGCAGGTGGCGGAAACTGCCAACGCCGATCTCTCAGTGACGCCTGAGTATTCGATGCCTTGGGAGGTTCTCAAAGACGCCATCAAGGCTGGCAGGGCTCCCGCACAGGGCCAGCTGTGGGCTCTCGGATGCGAGAGCATACGGTACAGCGAACTTGCTGCGCTGAAAGCCGAGCTTGCGCCTCACGCCACAATTCTCCATGAACAGCTTCAGGCCGACGACCAGCGGTTTGTCGATCCTCTGGCGTACGTCTTTGTGGCACCATCGCTCCTACCCAATACCGACGCCAAACTGGTTGTGCTCATTCAGTTCAAGACTTGTCCGATGGGCGGTACACATTTCGAAGTCAATGGACTCCAACGTGGAACGTGCGTGTACCAGTTTGGTGGCGGACCCAACGAACCGCGTTTGCTTTCGCTGATCTGTTCGGACGCGTTTGAGTTCTTGGACGCACAGGCGGCGGCTGTCTATGACCGCGCTTTGGTCCTTCACATTCAGCTCAACCCGCAGCCTCGGCAGACTCAATACCGAAAGTACCGCGATCGCCTCTTTGGGTTTGCTGGCGATGCGACCGAACTCATTTGCCTCAACTGGGCAAAGGATGTCCGTGAAACGCAGGGCGACGCGGGGACATGCTGGCAAAACATCTCTGGGTCCGCCTGGTATCTGCGCCCCGACCGCTTCGATGACCAGGACACGACTCTATCTCTCAATCACAAGCGAGGCCTGTACTACACCTGGTGTCAGGACATGCGGTTGCATGCACTGTTTTTCAACTACGAGCCGGGTATCTACGTCGTCACAGCGAGCAAAGTGTTTCATCATGGCGTACCAGCGTCGCTGTCCCTTCGTCGCGGGCCGCAGTTGACCGGAATGCGTGCATGGGACAATACCTCTTCGGCCTGGATCGACCGAGCACACCACCAGGATGGCTTCGACGCTGTGCTTACAGAGTGCGGCAATGCCCACCAGAGTGTCAAACAAATCGCTGACGCCAATCCATTCCATGCCGAACGGGTATTGGCTTTGTCTGCTGGCCATGTCGGTGCGGACGCCAGTTGGTATCACCCGCGCAAGCTCGACTCCTGCGGCATCGACCTGTCTGAGGTGATACGACGAATGACGTTCTGTCAAGACACAGATGCGGTCGGTAGGGACTTTCGCAACCGTCGTCTTAGGCGCTGCTCGCGATTGTGGGACATTTTGAAGAACGAGACATTGCCACCAGCGATCCGCGATCTAAAGGATGGCTTCAAGCTGGACTGGGCTCCTCATCAAAACGTCGTTTCCACGACAGGGCGTCGAGCTACGGCTGTGTACATGGGAGAGGAAGCTGGAGATGGCGACATTGAGGCTGCGGGTAAACGAATCGCCGAACACCTACGAAAGAGTGCCGCCAGCGAAGACGAGGCTATAGAAGCTCGTCAGCGCTTCCACATCTGGTACCGAAACCCCGAAGGGAGCCTTCAACTGTTTGACCGCGCGCGCTACCTGACGATTAGCGATCCGCGTTCCGGCTCGGAGTTTGACATCGCGAGGGTGACATGACACTGACCATTGCCCAACTCCGAGATCGGCTTGGCAACCGATTTGACGAAGCCGAGCAGGTGGACACAGCCATCGTGCGATTTACCCGCAAGGCGAACGGACAGGCGTTTGCGTTGTACTACGTCGACATCGGGTTAGCGTTGCCGGCGACTGCCGATGAGCTTGCCGCCTATCAGGATCGAGTCATCGGGGCAAAGTACTTTGACGGCAAGAAGAGTCTTCAATGGAGCAACTATCTGTACTTTGTGGTCAGTGATGACAGCGCGAGCAAGAAGGACATCCAGGCGGCGAAGACCCTAATCGAGTCAGACCGCACATACGCCCGCAAATACGTGGTGGCCGACAGCGAACTGGAAGCAGCACTCGAACCCCCGCGAATGCCAACGGCGGGGACGATGCCGGAGGCGAATATTCTCTCCGTGTGGCTGACGCGACTCGCGAGTGCCGGCTTGGATTCAGCGGTCTTGAGCGACAAGGCACTGCCCGGCCGTTTGTCGCAGATTGAGGCAACAACTGCCACTCCAGTGACAACACCAAAACTCCTTGCGCCGCAGAATGGCGTCGCCACGTTGCCATTCGTGAAGAGCATCCGGCTCGCGACGTACAGGGCGTTTCCGGCGCAGCGGACGTTTGACTTCGGCTCGGTGAATCTCATCGTCGGTACGAATGGCTCAGGCAAGACATCGCTGTTGGAAGCGATTGAACTGCTCTACTGCGGACGGAACAAGCGGAACGCTGACGCCGGAGCCGCGTACAGCCTTGTTGCCGCATACTCCGACGGTAGCAGCGAGACGGTCAGCCATACTCGACCGCTAAAACTGTTTAGAGATCGCAACTTGCTGTGGTACGGACAAGCCGAAGTAAAGACGAACAATCTGTTCGCAAGCTTTGGGCTGTTCAACTTCTTGGACACTGACGCGGCGGTTCGGCTGGCCGACTCCACGGTCCGCATGGAAGAGGACCTTGCAAACTTGCTCATTGGCGCCGAGGCCTCAAAGACGTGGCGAGAGATCGGACGCGTGCATGAGGCGGTCACGGGAAAGATCCGCGAGTTGCGACCCGTGGATGCTCAGATCAAAGACGAGCTCGCGGCCCTTGAAGTGCGACTGAAGGAAGCGGGCTTGGTGAAGCAGGAGTCGGATTCAATCTTTGCCAGACTAGAAGAGATGCTGCGGCGCTTGCAGTGGCCGACGCAGTCCAAAGAGAAGGCGCCCGGCGTCCTTCTTGAGACGCTGCTAGAAGTCACCTCGCTTGCCCAGCAAGCGGCTGCGTTCAAGTGGGCTGGAGCGCCGGTGTCGATCGGCCGCCTGAACGCATACGACAGCGATACACGACAGGTAATCGAGAAGGCTGAAGGGGAGCTGGCTCGCCTAGAGGCGCAGCACGCTGCGGAGCGAAAGGCAACCGAGGCAACCAAACGCAGCGAAAGTGCGGTGCCACTGATTGAAGCAGCGAACCGGATCGTGGACGCAGGGTTTCCGGCGCGCGAAGCGGAGTTGCGGACATGCCAGGACTCAGTCGCAGCACAGACGGGGCTCGTCGCCGGCAGTGACGAGGCGTTGTTGACAGCGTTGACAAACGGCCCTCAGGAAGTACAGGTGGTCGCTTTCGGCGCGGCCGCTGCATCTGCGCTTGCGTCCGCACAAAACGAAGTGAAAGCGGCGAAGCAAGAGTACGACGCGTTCTCGCGGCTACGTCAGCAGTCCGTCACTCTGTCGCAGCAGCTTCGCGACATTGCGGGCAAGCTGCTGGAGGGCAGCACCAAGCCAGATGAATGCCCACTGTGCCACACGCAGTTTGACGCCGGCCAACTCGCCAAGCACATGCAGTCCGGAGTCGATCAGCACATCGAGAGCCGCAGTCAACTGCTCTTGGCACAGTCGCGGCAATGCGAAGCGGCCCTGAACAGTGCTCTCATCGCTGCCACGGCATCAAAGTGGTTGACAGCGTTCTGCGCCAGGGCCGAACTCGGTAACGCGGTCACGGTCGGAATCGCTTTGGCAAGACTCCGCGAAGCGAGACAAACGCTCGCCGAAGCCGAACAGAGACGGGACGCTTTGACGAAGGAGCTTCAGGCCTTTGCAGCGCAAAGCATGTCTATCGCTCGCATGGGGGAGCTAGCCTCTGGCCTGCGAGACGCAGGATACCCGCTCTCCGAATGGAGTGCGAAGGCTGTGGGACAGGTGCGTGCAGCCATCGGGAAACAGCGGACGAGCCTTGCTGCCACGCTCAAGGAAGAGCGATCGAAGACCGAGGCACTTCAACGATCTCTCGAACAGACCCTGGGAATGACCAATGCCACTCTTGACAGTCTGAAGTCAACGGTGTCGCAACTCAGGGAGAGGCGAGCAGTTGCAGCAAGCCTGCTCTCAAAACTAATCGTTGCACTGAAGTCCTTTCCGTGGCCGACGGAAGGGTCACTCTCGGAACTTACGGTCGAAGTTGGCGCCATTCGCACGGTCGCGACAGAACTTCAAGCGGCCGTGGGTAGGGAACAACAGGCCCAAACGACTCTCGTCGAGGCCACAAAGCGAAAGGCCCAGCTCACCAAGCAGTCAACGGACTTGAAGGCGCGGATCGACCGGTTTGTCAAGGCCGAAGACGCCCTTGCTGAGATCCAAGACAAGCACTCTCTGACTGGGGCAATGGAAGCGGCACTCAAGCGCAATCGAACCGGTATCGAGGCGATCTTTGGCCGTATTCACGCACCAGCAGAGTTTGCAGGGCTCGGCAATAAGCCTTCGACGTTGGTGAGAAAGAATGGAACGACAGAAGCCACACTAAGCCAGATCAGCACCGGCCAACGGGCCGCCTTTGCATTGTCCATCTTTCTAGCTCAGAATGCTCAACTGCGATCCGCCCCACCAGTGATGCTCATTGACGATCCGATTGCCCACATCGACGATCTGAACGCACTGTCGTTCTTGGATTACCTGCGTGAGCTGGCGCTGTTAGGCAATCGGCAGATACTGTTTGCGACCGCAAGCGAGAGACTCGCGACGTTGTTCCAACGAAAATTCGATTTTCTGGGAGAGGGGTTCCGCCGCCATGACCTCCATCGATGATCAACCGCCGCCCAAGCGGGATCGTCGGCGACAACGATCAGCCGCGCTGATGAAGCGGGAGACGCGCCCCCTCTCCCGCTCCAATCCTCACCCTCTACCCCAACGAGCAGTTTCCTCAACACGCTATGTCGATAGACGGCCTCTGGCCATGACGCTTGACGCCCGTAAACGGAAGGCTGGTCTACATGCTTGAATCCCTGCTCATTGTGCTCCTAGTGCTGGCAGCGGCCTGCCTTGTCCTCTTGATCGTTCTCTGGAAGCGGGGCTCAGGCGACTTCGGCCCCCTTCAGTCACGGCTTGAAGTCATCGAACGTGGTCAAGACAAAGGGGCCCAGGCGGTTCGAGACGAGTTGTCCCGGGGTCGCTCGGAAGCGACGGACAATGCCCGGCAGCTTCGCGAGGAGGTCATCAACTCCGTCAAGTCGATTCTCGATTCCGTGGTCAAGAGCATCAGTGAAGCGGGTCAACAACAGGCCCAGAAGCTTGATGGATTTGCCTCGCACCTGTCTAAGACCAACGAGGTGAGTCAGGAGAACGGGCGCCTCCTGCGAGAAGACGTAACCAAGGCCATTCAGGGGTTCTCGGAAGCGGCATTGTCCCAAGTCAGAGAGAGCGCCCAAGGACAAAAAGAACGACTCGATGCCTTCTCCCAGCGCCTTGAGGCGATGGCCGTCAGCATCGACAACCGCCTCAAAGAAGGCCAGGCGAGCAACGACACGAAGATCAAGGAAATGCGTTTGGAGGTTGCCGAGAGCGCTCGGAAGGTCAAGGAAGAGACGTCGGCCGTACTCGGGGGATTCAAGGAAGCCGTGGTCCAGAGGCTCGATGCGTCTTCGGTCGCTCAAAAAGAGCAGCTCGAAGCCTTTGCGACCCGCCTTGGGGAGCTGGCGCAGATGACCGAGCAACGGCTCGACCTGCTCCGAGGAGCCATCGACAAGCGCCTGACGACGATTCAAGAGGCGAACGACAAGCGGCTGGGCGAAATGCGGGACGAAGGGCGAGCCGCAACGCAGGCCATGCGGTTAGAAATCACCACCGCCCTGAAGGGTTTCCAAGAGAGCGTGCAAAAGCAGATGACTGAGACCGCTGGGTCACAGCGCAATCAGCTCGGTGACTTCCTAACTCGGCTCAATGGGATAGCCGAGTCGAACGACAAGAAAATGGAGTCACTCAGAGGGGTCGTGGACCAACGACTCAAAGACATGCAGGAGGACAACACCAAGAAACTTGACCAAATGCGGCAGACGGTTGACGAGAAGCTGGAAGGGACGCTTACCGCGCGGCTTGGCGAGTCGTTCAAGCTCGTCAGCGAGCGGCTCGAACTCGTCCACAAGGGCTTGGGCGAGATGCAGACTCTCGCCTCAGGCGTCGGGGACTTGAAGAAGGTGTTGACGAACGTCAAGACCCGAGGAACGTGGGGCGAAGTGCAACTAGGCAATCTCCTCGAACAGATTCTGACGCCGGAGCAGTTCGAGCGCAACGTCGCCATCAAATCCGGTTCGGGAGACCGGGTTGAGTTCGCCATCAAGCTCCCCGGACGCAGCGGCGAACAAGACCGTCACGTTTGGCTCCCGATTGACTCGAAATGTCCTCAAGAGGACTACCTCCGCTTGGTGGAAGCAGCGGAACGAGCAGACGCAGAGGGTGTGCGAGAGGCGGTCAAGCAATTGGACATTCGCATCAGAGGGTGTGCGAAGACCATTAGCGAGAAGTACGTGTCGCCTCCTGACACGACTGACTTCGGCATTCTGTTTGTCCCGACAGAGGGCCTGTACGCAGAAATACTCCGTTGCCCCGGGCTCACCGATGGGCTCCAACAGAATCACCGAGTGATGGTCGCAGGTCCGACGACGCTCGCTGCGATGTTGAATAGCCTTCAGATGGGCTTCCGCACCTTGGCCATCGAGAAGCGCTCAAGCGAGGTCTGGAATGTCCTGTCAGCCGTCAAGTCAGAGTTCGGGAAGTTCGGAGCCGTGTTCGATAAGGTTAAGAAGAAGCTCGCGGAGGCCACGAATACGGTCGAGGATGCGGCAGTGCGGACTCGCGCGATGGAGCGTAAGCTGCGGACAGTTGAGGATCTCCCCGCCCCTGACGCCGCCGGTCTCCTCGGCCTCCTACCAGCAGATGCGCCAGCGGTCGCCTTGGACGATGAAGATCAGCCAGCGCAATAGAGACATCGCGTTGATGAAGCGGGAGACGCGCCCCTTCTCCCGCTCCAAGCCTCACCCTCTAGCCCAACGAGCAGAAAGCTCTTGACGAGTGTCGCGACAGCGGTGAGATGGAAGCAGCGGTAAACTGCTGCTTTATGGCGAGCGCACTGGTCATTCCATGCCACATCCGCACTAGGTGGGACCTGAAGTGCCTGCTTCGATTGCTCGACAGCGTGCGCGATCAGTCTACCCCGTTCTCTCGCGTGTACGTGGTGGATGACGCCAGCCCGCTCAAGTACTCCTTGGCAGACCGTGACGTGGAACATGTGGTCTTGGAGACAAACGGCGGACCGGCACGGGCGCGGAATGTCGCCGTCGCCAAGGCGCTGGCCCTAGGAACCGAACTTCTCTTCTTCACGGACCATGACTGCGTACTCGACCGCGACTGGCATGGTCACATGGCCCGCTTCCTGTCGGACACCAACTTCGCCGCCGTGGGAGGGATGACTTACTCGTGGGGATCAACGCTTCTAGACCGCTACCACGAGATCAACGGCACCTTGGCCGGGAAGTGGCTGCTCCCGGATAGGCGAGAACTCTGGTACATGCCGTCTCTGAACTTCGGCATGAAGGCGTACGCAGCACAGGAGTTTCCTTTCGACGAGCGGTTTCCGCACGCGGCCGGTGAGGACGTGGACCTGTGCTTGCGGCTGCGAAGCAAGTACCGCATCGGGTTCTGCGCCGAGGCCAAGCTGTGGCATGACTTTGGATACGGAACCACGATTACGGGATTTTGGCGCTTCATCAAGCTGTTCATGAAGTACAAGAGTTCCAGCGCGACGCTGTACGAGGGGCACACGGTCCTGATGTGGGATGCCTCCGAGTCCATCTTTGAGGGCAACAAACATGAGCCTGATCTACGACTTGAGGATGAAGGGGCCGGGCATCGGGCGGGCGTTGCGGGACTACATCGGGGAGATCGGGCACTTTGCCAGGCGAGTGGAGAACCCCGTTCTGTTGGCGCCGCTGGTCATGCTGAAGTCGATCGAGTGGTCCATCTACCGGTGGTACAAGACCCCTCTCCGCCGCTTCTACGGAGTGAAGGGCAACGAGTTGATCTACATGATCACGAACGCCTGCAACGACCGATGCCCGAAATGTGCGATCTGGGAGCATCCAGAGCCCAAGAACCAGCACCTTGACATTGCCCACTTCCTACGTTGCCTTGAGAGGCTGCATCACAACCTGTACCAGGTCACACTGACCGGAGGCGAGCCTCTGCTGTTCAAGCGGGACATCGTCAAGATTGCCGATGAGGCGCACCGACTGGGTGTGCCGATGGTGATGGTGACGAACGGGCGCGGGTTAGACGAGGCGTTTCTGACTCGCTACCAGCGGCAGGGGCACGTGCTCGTGATCTCGGTGGACTCAGTGAACCGCGAGAAGTGGAACGAGTTCAGGGGCACGAAGACTTTCGACATCGTGATGCCCAAGATCGAACTGGCGCTTCGCATTCTGGGTGACCAACTCCGCATTCAGTCTGTCCTGTCAAAGGAGTCGCAGGAGGAAGTCCCGAAGGTGGCGGCGTGGTGCAAAGAACGAGGTATCCGGCACAATGTCCAGCTCTACCAGGACTTTGGGGCGAACAACTGGACCTACGCGGTCGAACCCACGCAGATGGCGGCGGACGGCGCTCCCTGCGCCGCCCGCAAGAACATCTGCATTTATCCCAACGGCGATGTCGTGAAGTGCTTTGACCACCGGAGAATCCCGATCGCGAAAGAACCCCTCGGCAATATCGCAAGGCAGGACATCCTGGAGATTCTGTGCACTCGGCGTTCGACGGAAGTGTCGAGAGCCATGCGGGACTGCAACTTTCCCTGCAAACAGATGTCGTGCAACAAGCCACAGGCGGCGCTCTTCCAATGACTTCTGCATCCGCTGATCTGATCCTGCTGAAGGGTGCTCCCGGCGTCGGCAAGTCCACCGCGGCCAAGCTTCTCGCACATCAATTTCCGTCGGGGGTGCGTATCGAGGTGGACACTCTTCGCCAAATGGTAATTTCCGTGGACTGGACCAACCAGGCGGAGCACCGAAACCTCTTGAAGCTATCGGCGAAGCTCGCCGCCGGCTTCCTCGGCTTAGGGTGTTCCCCTGTCATCTTGGTGGACACGTTCAGTGGCGACAAGATCGACGGCTTTCTGGCCGCTTTTCGAGAGGAGTGTCCGCGGAGCCGGGTGTTCGTGGCGGTTCTGCACTCCGCCGATGACGTTTTACGACAAAGGATCGCTAGCCGCGAGGGAGACGCCTTCCGCGACAACACGATTGCGGTGCGGATCAATCAGGAGTCGGTCCATGGTGTTCAGCCCTTCGAGACGCTGATTGACACGAGCAACCTCGTTCCAACGGCCATCGCCAATGCGATTCTGGCCGCGATGCGGACCGACCGCGTTGATGAAGCGGGAGACGCGCCCCCTCTCCCGCTCCAAACCTCACTCTCTACCCCCAACGAGCAGGTTCGCTCAAGCCGGCAATGTCGATAGCCGGGTCAGTCGCCGTGACGTACAGCGTCGGTGCCTGTCGGCCTTGCCACCGCACCCTCAGACGCTGCCGCCTTCCTGCGCCGGGCCGCCGTCCAACCCACCAAGCACCAACAACCATGCTTGCCACTGGAGGCCGGATAATCCAGCCTCTCGCATTTCAGTCCTTTGGGGTCAGGCCCCATGTGATCCCATTGCCGACCAAGACGAGTCGCTTCCCTTCAAAGTGGTAGCGGTAGGTGACCCAGGGTCCGAAGCCGTGGTCAATGTCGATGCGATCACCTGACCCGAGCTTCCAATGGCCGCTCGTCGGAATCAGCCCTTCTTCCTTGAGGCTGCCGTCGCTTCCGAAGCGCCAATCTGTGAAGCCGCCATCGACGTGATAGAGGCCCGCGATTCGCTGAGTTTGGAAGAGCTTCGGACCAAACACGGCACCCAAAAGCACGACGCCGCCCAAGAAGAGCAAGCCCGGTCCATTCCAACGATTCTTCGCCATGAAAAGCTCCTTTCAAGCGGCAGGACAAACCTGTGCGAACGCCGAGCAGTACATCGCGCCATCACCCTCTTTTGCGCCGGTGAATGCCGGCGATGCCGCAGCGAGCGCGAAGGACGCGGTCGGGGCACCCCAACCGTATTCCAACTATAGTTGGCAGACCCGTCAAGAGCCAGCGTTTAGCCTTCTTTTAGTGCTTGGCGATGAACTACGACAGGAACGGCTACGGGCGAAGTTGACGCAGGAGACCCTTGCGGCCAAGGCTGGTGTCTCGCGCAACTACATCAGCCTCTTGGAGCTGAACCAGAAATCCCCGACCGTCCAGATGCTCTTCAAGGTCTGCAAGGTGCTGAGGGTGCGGCCGTCCGTCGTGATCGCCCGCGTCGAGGGCCAGGAGCGGTAGGGCCGCCCGGGCTAGTAACATCCGAGACCCCGAACACCCCCCCCCGTTTCGAGTGCGCCCGAATTCCCCGCCGCTTGCGGCAGTCACGCGAGCAACGCACCGGATTGATGAAGCGGGAGACGCGCCCCCTCTCCCGCCCCAAACCTCACCCTCTACCCCAACGAGCAGTCTCGCTCAGGCCGGCAATGTCGATAGACGGTTCAGTCGCCGTGACGTACCGCGTCGGTGCCTGTCGGCCTTGCCCATGGCCACTCAATCCCCCGAAACCGCGTCTGCGCTCAGCAAACGGCATATCCGTGGCTCCCAAACCCTAACGCCCGCCAAGAAAAGTTCTATTGGTGTACTGTCACCCCGATTCGACGTAAGGTTCGCCGAGCCCGTGAGTTACGGGAACCCGCCGGTTGTCGGCGGAGCGGCCAAATGCCCTTTTCAGCGCGGTGTCACACCGCGCTGGAGCGTTTGGGAAGCTCCGCCATGCATCAACCCACCCCCAAGAACCCGCGCAAGATCCCCTCGTACCGCCAGCGGTCCGGCTCCGGACAGGCCATCGTCACGCTGACCGATTCCCCCACGGGCAAGCGCCGCGACTACTGGCTGGGCGATTTCAACACCCCCGCCAGCCGGGAGCTGTACTACCGCCTCATCGCCGAGTGGGAGGGTTTGGGGCGCAGGTTCCCCGACCGCCCCGAGCACCGGCCCGTGCACTCCGCGGCGGCGTCCATCCGCGACCGCGCCGGCGCGAACGGGAGGTGGGAGTCCGGGGGCAGCGCCACCGCGCGGCCCATCGTGGGTTCATCGGAGGTCGCGTTGCGGGATTGGACCTCGAGGGCGGCGGGCGGCGAGGTTGCAGGTTTCGATGACGGGGCCGCCGGAGCCTTGGCGGGCGAAGGGGAGGCGGGGCACCCGCGGGGGCGGCCGGGACGATCGGGGGAGCAGGGGGGTCGGGGGCGGCGCGGGCTCGAGGCGGGTCTCGTGGAAGCGCCCGCCCCGGGCGAACTCACGGTCTCCAAGCTCATCATCTCCTACTGGCGCTGGGCGGGCTCCAACCACAAGTTCAAGCGGGCCTTCAACATCAAGGCCGCGCTGCGGGTGCTTCGCCGGTTGGACGGCTCCACGCCCGCCCTCCAGTTCGGACCCCGAAAACTCCGCATCCTCCGGGAGGCGATGGTGCTGGGGGACCCCACCGCCGTTCCGCCCCGCAAGCCCTGGTCGCGGAGAACGATCAACGACCGGATCCGAGTCATCGTGACGATGTTCCGGTGGGCGGTGAGCCAGGAGCTGCTCCCGCCCTCGATCCCGCAGGCGCTGGCGATGGTCGAGCCCCTCAAGCGCGGGAGGACCACCGCCCGCGAGGGGGAGGGGGTGGGCCCGGTGCCGCAGGAGTTGATCGACGCCGTGCGGCCCCTGGTCTCGCGGCAGGTGCGGGCGATCATCGACCTGCAGCTGCTCACCGGCGCGCGCCCGGGGGAGTTGCTGGGTCTTCGCCCCGTCGATATCGAAACCAGCGGCCCGGACGGCGTGTGGAGTTACTCCCTCACGGAGCACAAGAACGCCTTCCGAGGCAAGGACCGGCGGATCTATTTTGGTCCCAAGGCCCAGCAGATGCTCGCCGGGTTCATGGCCGGTCGCTCCGTGAACGCGACGCTTTTCAGTCCGGCGGAAGCCGAGTCCGAGCGCCGCGCCGGGATGCACGCCCGCCGCAAGGTTCCGCTCTCCTACGGCAACGCCCCGGGCACGAACAAGAGTCCGTCGCCCCGGCGGCCCGCTGGGAGCGCCTACACGACCGACACGTACCGCAGGGCGATCGAACGCGCGTGCGAGGAAGCATTCCCGCCCCCACCGCCCCTGGCCCGGCAGTCGGGCGAGACCCTCGACCAGTGGCGCAGCCGCCTGACGCCATCGCAGCGGACCAAGCTCCGCCAGTGGATAAAGGAGCACCGCTGGCACCCGCACCAGCTCCGCCACAACGCCGCGACGCATATCCGCAAGGAGTTTGGCCTTGAGGCCGCGTCGCTCGTGCTGGGGCACGCCTCGGCGACGATTACGGACGCGATCTATGCGGAGAGGGACCAGGGGAAGATCGCGGACGTGATCCGGCGGTGCGGGTAATTTGATTCACGACCGTTCGCCGCCTCAAATTCTCACACCGAAGGGTTCCTATGCCAACACGAAAGAGCTGGCGACATCGCTTGGAGACAACAAAACTCGCTCTTGGGCGGTTGCGGGATCGGTTCTTTGAGGCGAACAGCGTTGATCCCTTGCTGCCGCCTCTCGACTACGAGCGGGCGTCTGTCGAAGAAATCGACATGCACAGGAAGCTAGAGGAGACCCTCGAAAGCAAGGGTGTGCTGTTTCTAGGGCGTCCCTGCTCCCTGTTTCCGGTCATGCGCATTGTGCCGGAGGAGCACTCGGGATGGCTGGACACGCAAACCTCCCCGGTACCACAGCGTCGTTTTAGTCGAGATGTGGCCCGGTTCTTCGAGGAATTCAGGACCCCGCTCAAACCCCTCGAACAGCAAAGGCCGCTGGTCTGTCAATCCCCTGTTTTCCAGGTCCGAAGTCGGGGCGGTCGGCAAGATCAAGGCATGGATCTCACGCCTCCGCGGGCCGCACAATTTTTCTATTACGGAAATGCCCAATCGAGCGATGCTGTCCACCGCGCCGCCGACATGATCGCAGAAGCGTCGAACGTCGTTCCGATTGCGAAGCGGATAGCGAGTGGAGAAGGGAATCTCGAGTTCTTCGGTCCTGCCTGGGAGTCTTCGGCCAATCTTCACCGTGTCACATCGCTGCTCATGGACATCGGGTGGTCGAAGCAGGATCACCCTGAATTTATAAGATTCCAACGTGCGGCGTTCTTTGAGGGACAGCAGGAAGCTGTTCCCTGTGACTGTTCTGATCTGTCCGACGATGCGGTGTACGAGGTGTTGATTCAACAACGCCGAATCGATGCGCTCGCTCGCGTGACGATGGGTGTCACAGAGCTCCGCCCTCCCCCTGTGCAGGGTGGCGCATGGAGGATAACGGAGTCAACGATCTGGGATATGTTCCGGATGTTTGATTTCGTCGTGAACGGATGGCTTCAAGTTCCCGCAGCGCCGCAGGACTTGGTCAGTCACGTCAAAGCGGGCGAGCTTGCCAGCGTCCATCCGAAGACGATCAGAGCGTGGCTCGACCAGGGCCGGCTGGAAGGCTACGGGAAGGGTCGGCAAATCAGTCGCGCCGAGATCGTGGAACGGGCAGTAGATCTGAGGCGCCGGGCACCCGTGAAAAGGTCCAATCCGGTGTCGAAGAAAAAAACAGTGCGCCGCAAGCGCACCTAAGCGCGCACCTAAGGGGGGTAGCGCGCACCTAAGGCAAACGCAAGCAATTCAAGCGATGCGTGTAGGTGTAACGTGTGGCAAATCCTCCGGAGCCACACCATGAGCCGCAGCAAATGCATCAAGAACCAGGTCGTGCGCGGATTGGCAGGCGCCAGTCCTGCCATATCGCCCCCCAGCCTCCCAGTTCTGACAGAAAGCATGAACGACCTCCAGGCCTACCTGACGCTCGGACAGGCGTCCAAGCTCGCGCCCGGCAACCCTTCCACCAATTGCATCTGGCGGTGGTGCCGGCGGGGTGTGCTGGCGCGGTCGCGGCAGCGTATCCGGCTTCGCCATATCCGCGCTGGCGGCAAGGTCATGACTACCGCCGCATGGATTGCGGAATTCTGCTCGACGCTTGCCAAGGCTGATGCCGCCTACTTCGAGGCAAAGGATGCCGCCGCCGTATCGCTTCCGCCGCGCGATGCGCGGTTCGCGCCGCCGTCCAGCAGCAAGTCGCGCTTCGCTCCGGCGGCTGGGAAGACCAAGGACGAAGACGAGCAGATTGAACGCGAACTTGAATCCGAGGGACTCTAAGTGTCAATCGATGAGACGAACACATTTTTTGAGGAGATGTTCGGCCACGAGGCGCTCGGCGATATGTTCATCGGAACCTCGCGGTTTCCGCCCGGGGATGGCGTGCATACGTGGCACGCAACGCCCGAGAAAGCCGCGGCATGGGCCGCGCAAGAGGCTCGTGACGGAAACATCTACTTTCGGACCACGCCAGTCGCCAACCCGCCGGAGCGGGGGCGTGGCACGTCCCAGATTGCCTGCGCGATCCTGGGAGTCCACGCGGATATCGATATCGCCGACCCGGTGCATTCCAAGCAATCTCGGCTGCCGCCGGATATCGAAAGTGCCCGCCGCATCATCAAGCTCGTCGGCTTGAAGCCGACCGCCATCGTGCATTCGGGGCACGGGCTGCAGGCGCACTGGCTCTTCAAGGAACCTTGGATATTTCGGGGGGATGAACGAGAAGCGGCCGCGGGGCTCGCCCGGAAGTTTGGGGACACCATCCGCGCATCCGCCCACTCGCTTGAATATGCCATCGACACTGTGTCGGATCTTGCCCGCATCCTCCGCGTTCCGGGCACCACGAACTTCAAGGCCGATCCAGTGCCCGTGGTTCTTCTGGACGCGGCTGGCCCCCGGTACCTTCGCGATGAAATTGAGGCCCTGCTCGTTGATACGGACGCAACCGCAGGCGAAGACGGCGCAGAAACCACAGCGTCTAGTGAGGGCCCGGGAGTGCAACCTGTAGGTCCGGCGGGGTTCGATGGATCTGACGATGAACTCATCAGGGCAGCCCGGAAGGCCAAGAACGGGCGTCTCTTCTGCGCGCTGTACGACCGCGGCGATGTAGCGGTGCTGGGTGGCGACCATTCTAGGGCGGACTGGCATTGCGTGGACAAACTCAGCTTTTGGACCGGCCCCGATCACGTTCGCGTTGATCGGCTCTTCCGGCGATCAATGTTGTTCAGGGAGAAGTGGGACGAGCGCCACTCCGGAGACGGGAGGACCTATGGTGAAATGACGATTGACGATGTGCTGAGTCGCCGAACGACGTTCTTCAAGCCCCGCCCGAAACTTCCCGTCATCGTCGTCACAGCACGCCAGCTCCGCGACCAGACAGCCGACGCCATTGCCGCGATCGACCTGGCGAATTATCCTCCCGTTCTGTTCCAGCAAGGCCAGGGGCTTGTCCGAGTTCGGGTCAACGCGACCACCATGTCGTCCTCAATCGAGCCGATCGACGAAAACGCGATGGTCGGCTTGCTCACACGGGCAGCGGATTTCATGAGGTTGGGTAACGCGGGCGAACTTGTCCCAACCCGGCCACCGGCTGTGGTGGCGAAGGACGTGCTTTCGAGACCGATCTGGCCGTTCCCGACAATTGTGGGAATCGCCGAATCGCCGCGCGTGCGCGTCGATGGGACAGTGCTGGTCAAGCCCGGGTACGACCCCGCCACCAGGCTGTGGTTGTCCCACTATGAGGGCTGGGAGTCTTTCGACGTTCCCCACCATCCGTCGAACGATGATGTGGAAAAGGCCCTCGGACTCATAGGAGAGCTGTTGTGCGACTTCCCATTCGTGGGAAAGGGAGATAGGGCCAACGCAATCGCGTTCATGCTGACGCCGATCCTGCGGGCCGCCATCAAAGGCCACGTACCCGTAGCGGCCTTCGACGCTCGCTCCAAACAAGGGACCGGAAAGGGACTGCTGGTCAAGGTTTGCACGATCGTCGCGTGCGGCCGCGAGTCTCCGATGACGGCTATTCCGAACGACGAGACGGAGTGGCGCAAATCGCTGACCTCAACACTTCTGACCGGGTGCGACACGATCGTCTATGACAACGCGGTTTCGTCGGTCATCGAGTCGGGCACTTGGGCCAACTGCATCACCGCCGACGTGTTCGATGATCGCGTGCTGGGGGTCTCAAAGCGGGTCCAGCCGCTGGTCCGGTGTACGTGGGCGATCACCGGCAACGGCCTGGCGTTCGGCAAGGACATGGTGCGGCGCACATACAGCATAATGCAGGACGCGCAGGTTGAATTCCCTGAAGATCGCGGGGGATTCAAGCACGAGCTGCCCGCGTGGGCCAACGATAATCGAATCGGGCTGCTCCGGGCGGCTCTGGTTCTGTGCAGGCGGTGGTGGTCGGACGGGTGCCCGTCGCCACGCGTCAAACTGCTGGGCTCGTTCGAGGAATGGACCAGAATCATCGGCGGAGTGCTTGAGAATGTGGGGATCGAGGGGTTTCTGGGCAACCGCTCCGAGTTCCGCAAAATAGCGGACATCGAGCGAGGCGAGTGGTTCGCATTCGCGCGCGCTCTGGTCGCGGCGTTCGGAGAGGCGCCGTTCACGACATCGATGGTTGTGGACAGGATCGGCCAGTCCGAGGAGTTGAAAGACTCGCTTCCCACTGGCCTCCGAGACGCGCTGGATCGGCAGAAGTCCTTCTCGACCAAGTTGGGCGTGGCTCTGCGAAAGAACTCGGGAGCGGTGTTCGGCTCGCTCCGTCTCGCGGACGCGGAGCCGGACACACACAGCAAGAAGCCCCGCTTCTGCGTCCAGAAGAACGAATCGCGAACTGAGACTGCGGGGGGTGCGGTACCTTGCGGTACCTTTGAGAACTCCCCCTAAGAGAGAGTGAGCGCGGCCATAGATGCGCTTGGAGAAGGTACCGCAACCCCCCGCACCCCCCGCAAGCATCGAGTGTCCGGCACTCCTGCTCGTGCCCGTGAGCATCATCCATCCCCACGATGCAAGACTTCCAAAGGATGCAAGGAATGTCATGTGCCAGACTCCATTAGTGGCTGCGCTCCTTGATGGCACGTTCACCGTATCCGGTTTGTGTTGCCAACCAGCACATTACCCGGTGCCCAGCATGATGCGCACGCGCCGTCTCGCGTATAGTCTTCCGCGCCCCACAAACAGGAACGCGAGCCACCCTCGCAGTACCGGCCGCAGGCCGTGCCACGCAATCGACATGAACATCATTCATCGTCGCGTGCCTGATGGCGCAGTCGGAGCGGCCCATGCAGATTGAGATGCGAGCGGTGACGGATGTGCGCCCGTACCCGAATAATCCACGCAAGAACGACAGCGCCGTGGCCGCCGTTGCCAACAGCATCCGCGAGTATGGCTTCAGGCAGCCGATCGTTGTTGACGGCGAGGGGGTGATCGTCGTCGGCCACACGCGCTGGAAGGCAGCCCAGAGCCTGGGGATGAGCGAGGTGCCCGTGCACGTAGCTGCAGAGCTGACGCCTGAGCAGGCCCGCGCGTACCGCATCGCCGACAACCAGGTGGCGTCGATCGCGGAGTGGGATTCGGATCTGCTGGCTACCGAGCTGGCAGAGTTGAAGGCGCTGAACGTAGACCTTGGCCTCCTGGGCTTCGACGACGCCCAGCTTGCGGGTCACCTCAACCCGCCGACATGGGGCGGCGAGACCGACATCGACGACGTGCCGCTGCCGCCGGAGGAGGCCAAGACCAAGCCCGGAGATATCTGGGTGCTCGAGCATCACCGGCTCATGTGCGGTGACAGCAGCAAGCCCGCCGATCTCGATCTGCTGCTTGACGGCAATGTGATCCACCTGGCGAACACCGATCCGCCGTACAACGTGAAGGTCGAACCCCGCTCCAACAACGCCATCGCCGCGGGACTGTCGTCCTTCCAGCAGGCGGGGAAGTCCGCCAAGGACCGCGACCAGCACGACCAGCAATCCGCCGACCTCAACCGCTACCCCGAGAAGGCCAAGCCCACCACCAAGCGCCTGCGTGCCAAGGACCGGCCCCTCGCCAACGACTTCGTTTCCGACGACGAGTTCGACCGCCTGCTCGATGCGTGGTTCGGCAACATCGCCCGCGTCCTCGTCCCCGGCGGTGGCTTCTACATCTGGGGCGGGTACGCGAACTGCGGGAACTATCCGCCCTTTCTCAAGAAGCACGGGCTGTACTTTTCGCAGGCCGTGATCTGGCACAAACAGCATCCGGTGCTGACGAGGAAGGATTTTATGGGCGACCACGAATGGTGCTTCTACGGCTGGAAGGAAGGGGCCGCCCACCGCTTCTTCGGTCCCAACAACATCCCCGACGTGTGGGACGTGAAGAAGGTGAACCCGCAGAGCATGGTCCACCTCACCGAGAAGCCGGTCGAACTGGCCAAGCGCGCCATCGAGTACTCGTCCCAGCCCGGGGAGAACATCCTCGACCTGTTCGGGGGCTCGGGCTCGACCATGATGGGCGCCGAAGCCGCCGGCGGTGGACGCCGAGCATTCCTGATGGAACTGGACCCGCTCTACTGCGATGTGATCGTCCGGCGGTGGGAGGGGTTTACGGGGAAGAAGGCGGTTCTGGAGGGTGGCCGATCCCTGGCATGAGGTAGCACCCGGTGGCAGCCAACGTGACCGACAACCTCGACCCTCAGCAGGAGAAGGCGCTGCTGGCGCTGCTAAGCGAGCCCACCGTCAAGAAGGCCGCCGATGTCTCGGGCGTCCCCGAACGCACCATCTACCGCTGGATGGACGAGTCGGAGTTCGGGAAGGCGTACCGCCACGCGCGTCGGAAGGCGTTCAACCAGGCCATCTCCGCCACCCAGCGGTACGTGCCTCTGGCCATCCAGGCGCTCACGAAGATCACCGTGGACGAGACGGCCCCGCACTCTGCCCGGGTGTCCGCCGCCACCGCCATCCTCAAGTTCAGCCGCGACAGCATCGAACTCGACGACATGCAGGAGCGGATCGCGTCGATCGAGGCCCAGTTGAACGGTGGGAGCGGGCTGATCGGAACTCGCCGCCCCGTCGAGAACCGAGCGTGAACGAAAGGAGTGCACCGTGCGTTCCATGGGACGGCTTCGGTTGATCGAGCGGCGGCTGGGCATCAACGTCGCCTGCATGTTCTGCGGGGGGACGGGCACCACCGAGTTCGTGCTGGTAGACGACGAGCATCAGGTCGTGGAGCCGCGCGGGTGCGTCGGCTGCGGGAAGAGCGCGGGGGGCATCAAGATCATCCTCGAATGCAGCGAGCCGGGGATGGCGGGGGGCGTGCGATGAGGCGGCGACTGGCCACGCTGGAACGCATGGAACGAGAGATGGCCCGCGTCAACGAGGAACGCCGCTGGTCCACGCGGAGGCTCCTGGTCGGTCTGGCCGACCACAACCCCGATCTGGAACTGGTGGAGCCCTGCGACACCGATCCTGCGACCTACCGGGACATCCAGCAGAACCTGGCGATGGTGCGGGGGGATTGGGATACCCATGACCGCCTGTCGCGTGAAGCCCAGGAAGAGCGCCGCCTGGCCAACCCCAATCCGCCTGCGCTGAGCAGTGACCCGTGCATCGCCAAGGCGCTGGAGGCCGCGCGGTGGGTGCCGGGCAAGCCCAATCTCACGGCGAAGGCCATCGCCGTTGCCAAGAAGCGGCTGGCCAAGCTCCAGCCCCCGGCGCGGAAGAGGCGGGTGTTTGCGGAGGACGAACTGTGAAGCGAACATCCGCCAGCGGAGGTACGGCATGAGCGTTCATGGTCAACTGCGGTCCATCGAGCGTCGCCTGCGCGCTCGCGGCCCCTGCCCTCTCTGCCGAGGGGGCGGATCGTTCGACACCATCATCATCCGCGACGGCGTGCCCAACCGTGGGCTGCGCCCCTGCCGGGGATGCGGGAAGGTCCGGTGCTTGAAGAAGATCATCCTCAACCGCAGGCCAGAGCCTGCAGGAGCTGCCGCGTGAACGTGGCGATGATGGCGTCGAACGTGGGAGTGCGGCTGGTTCGTCACCGCGTGCTCCTTCACTCCCTGTGGTGGCTTGTGGTGGGCATGACGATGCTCTGCTCCTGCGAGCCGGTGGTGGCGAAGTTCGCCGACGTTCGCCCGTGGCGGGCCGGGGACGCGGTGGGGGACGTAGGCGTCCAAGGCGCGTCCTCCGCGCCTTTGGGGAACGTGGCGAAGATTCCGGGCGGCGTGGGATCGGGCACCCGAGGTGCCGCGTGAGCGTCCGCGCGTCTCTCGCCCGCCTGGAGCGGTCCGCCCTTCGCGTCTTCGGCGAGGACGCCTCGCCCTGCATATGCCAGGGTCCGCTGCTGCGCATTCAGCACGTTTGCGCCTCGTCGATAGATCTGGTTGCTCGGTCGGGTCCGCCCTGTGGACCGTCCGAGTCATGCTGCGAACGCTGCGGTCGCCAGAGGACCGTGATCAACGTCCAGATCGTTGCCGTGCCCAAGGCATATGCAAACACCGGGGCCGGGAGTATGCCCGCGACGGTCTCCGGGGGCGGAATGGAGTCTTGCCATGAGCGTCCGTACATCGCTGCAAAGGCTTGAGCGCCGTGTGGTAGAGGAGATGGGTGCCGCGGATGCCCCCTGCTCCTGCCCCGGATGCATGATCGTCCGCTACCACCGCAAGGGCAGGAAACTCAAACCCGTGGCCCCGGCCCAGCGGCGGTGCAAGGGGTGCGGCCGCGAGCGGGTCATCGTGAACGTGCGGTTCGTTCGAAAGCCGATCCCCGACTGGTCCCGGCGGCGCGACGACGCCGACGACGATTGAGCTACGTTCCGTCGGGTAACTCGTAACCGGGATTTCCCTAGGCCCCCCCTCTTGGCCTCAGTGCCCGAACGACCATCGATCGGTACATGTGCGGTATTTTTCCAGAAATCGGCTCTTTCCAGTACTGGAAAATGGCTAGTTAGTGGAAATTTTTCCACTTACGGCGTATTTTCCTGTATCGGAAAACGCCGAAAATTGGAAAATGCCAGCCGAACCACCCGCCAGTCCCCTCTCCGAGACAGCCATCCTGGAACTCCTCCGGGAGTTGGGCTCCCCGTTCGGGAAGCAGGTCGTCGTTGAGGCGCGGCCCGCGGGAGACGGCGAGCCGCGCGGTCGCGCAGGGCCCGACGTCTTGGTCCGGGTCGCGTGGTCCGGCGAGGAGTTCGCGTTCGCCGCCGAGGCCAAGAGCAGTAACGCTCCACGCCTGCTGGACGACGCGGTTCGCCAGGCGCGGCGCTGGGCCTCCGACTTGGGGCTGAGGCCCATGGTGGTCGTCCCCTTCCTCGCCGAAACGCGCATCGAGCGGCTGCTCGAGGAGGGCGTCTCGGGACTTGACCTCTGCGGCAACGGGCTGGTCGTCGTCCCCGGCCGTTGGCTGCTTCGCCGTACCGGGCAGCCCAACCGCTACCCCGAGACCCGGCCCGCGCGATTCGCTTACCGGGGCGCGACCTCGATGGTCCCGCGGGTGTTCCTCCGAAAGAGGGAGTTCGCATCGGTCGGCCAGATCCAGAGGGAGGTCCAGGCCGCGGGCGGCCCGGTCGCCCTCTCCACCGTCTCCAAGGCGCTGGCCCGGATGGCGGAGGACCTGATCATCGAACGCTCGGCCGACCGCATCGCCCTGCTCCAGCCCGACAAGCTGCTCGACGCCCTGGCCGAGAACTACGCCCCGCCGAGGCCCGACAGGGTGCTCAGGGCGCAGATGAGCGAGCCGCTGGCGGAGCTCTTCCGGCTGGCGGGGGCGCCCGCGAAGCCGCCGCAGGAAAGATCGGCCCCGCGCCTCGTGCTGTCGGGTGCGTCGTCTCAGGACCGCTACGCGGCGGGCATGCGGGCCGACACGCCAACGCTGTACTGCGACGACCTGGCGGAGCTGCGGGCGCGGATCGGCGACGCATGGCAACCCACCGAGCGGTTCGCCGACCTGACCGTGGTCGAGACACGCGACCCCACGCCGTACTTCGACGCGCGGGCCGACGACGCGGGCGTCGTCTTCTCCTCCCCAGTGCAGGCGTACCTGGAGCTGTCGGCGGCGGGCGAGAAGCGCGACCGCGAGATCGCGGGCCAGATTCGCGCCCGCATTCTGCGAGACCTAGGAACGTAGACCGGGAGCGCCGACATGCAGCCGATCATCACCACCGTGCTCGACCTGGACGCCGCCCTGGGCGGGAACGCGGGCCTCATGTTGGGCGGCGGGCTGGGGCTCTACCTCAAGCAGGAGCACCTTCGCAGGACGGGCGCGAGAACGCTGCTGCCGTTTGACCGCCTTCCGCAGGCGCGCACGACGCAGGACATCGACCTGTTCCTCCGCGCCGAGGTGATCGCCAACGCCCGGGACGTCGCCGGGCTCAGGGCCGCCCTCGACTCGCTGGGGTTCACGGTGGTGCAGGGGGCGGAGTGGCTGAAGTTCCGGCGGGAGGTCGCGGGCACCGAGGTGCTCCTGGACGTGATGGTGGGGCCCCTGGGTGAGTTCGCGGACAGGGTCAAGTTCAAGGACCCGCGCGTCCGTCCCAAGGGCCTACCCGGGGACCAGGGCGTGCACGCCTTTGCCACGGAAGAGGCACTCGGCATCGAACGGTCCCCGATGACGCTGACGATCACGGAACAACGCCCCGGCGGCTCCGCCCGATCATGCGCGGTGCGGGTTCCGCGTGCGTTCACCTACGCGCTCATGAAACTCGGCGCTCTGCGCGACCGCGTCCACGACCAGAACAAGCAGGAGGGCCGCCACCACGCGATGGACCTCTACCGGATCGTGGGCATGATCACGCAGGAAGAGGAAGCGATCTGTGCCGAGATGGCCAAGAGCTACGCGGGCGACCCGCAGATCGACGAGGCGATGCGGACGATCGACTCGCTGCTTGAGCCCGCCAGCGGCCTGGGCAGGCTCCGGCTCATCG
This sequence comes from Phycisphaerales bacterium, assembly GCA_044226385.1. Taxonomy (GTDB): domain Bacteria; phylum Planctomycetota; class Phycisphaerae; order Phycisphaerales; family UBA1924; genus JAEUJB01. The sequence goes on along the minus strand of JBGAHA010000001.1, from coordinate 171,704 downwards.
AGTACCAGCGCGCCAGCCAGGGCGCTGTCCCCGAGGTGGACCCCGACCTGCTCGTCTCCGAGCTTCGCCGGCTCCTCCGCTAGGAAACGATCGCTTCCTAGCCAGGGCCGCAAGGAAAGGACGTTTTCCTAGCGGCGCGCGGTCGTGGACTCGCGGCATCGGGCCGAAGAAACACCCCGCGTGCACGGGGTGGGTGGAACGGGTATCGGGGGATCGGGTTACGCGCCGCTGGCGGGTGGCCGGTACTCCTTCCCGCAGGACTGGCACTGGACCCGCTCGTCGTCGAGCCAGACCAGTTCGTCCGCGTCGCGTTGGCTGCAGACGGGGCAGGCGTCTTCGGGCTCGACCATGTTGCTCTCGTCGTTGGCCACGGTCAGGCCCCCTTTCCGGTGCTCTCGAACATCCCGCGCTCGGTCTTGCGGAATCGGGCCTCCGCCCCCTTGGCGCTGATCTCCCTGATGATCGCCGCGTAAAGCGTGCTTTCGGGCGTCTTGCCCCCCGGGCTGGTCCACAGCCCCTTCGCCGCCATGTCCGCGATCATGTGCTTCGCGTTGAGCGGGGTTCCCGCCGCCGCCAGGACCTGCGCCGCCGCGTCCAGGGCGCTGACCTTCTTGGCCTTGGGTTCCTTCGGAGGCTTCGGTGCCTTGGCCTTCTTCCCCGTCGCGGGCGAAGCGCCTACAGGAGCTTCCGCTGCCTGGCCTTCCCCCGACTCCTCCCCGACCACCGTGATCCCGCTCTTGTGCTTCCGCCCCTTCTTGACAGTCCCCCCTTGGTCGCCCAACGGTCGCGTCTGCGGGGCCGCGTCCGGGGTGGGGGCGTCGGGGGTATCCGTCGCCGGGGCGTCCCCCGTGCCCGCGTCGGGCGTTTCTGCGGGGGTATCGGTTGGGGCGGGCTTGAGCGCCGCCGCCGTCTTGATCCGCACGCTGCGGTTAGTGGTAAGGTTCACGCCCACCCACCCGTCGAGCTTGTCGGACTTCCATTTTTCGTCGGTGATTCGCACCGCAAACGTGTTCGCCCCAATCTTCATCGTGTACGTGCCGCCGACCTTCACATCGTTCTGCTTCATCGCCGTCTCCATGCTCGCCCGCGTCCCGGTGGCCCCAACGCGGGGTTCCCGTCGCGGTGTGCACATGAAGCGGTCAGGCGGGAAGAACAGCAAGGCGATCTGCCGATGTCGCGCGAGGATTCGTCAGATTGTGGACATCGTGTAGGTAACTCGGTCGCGGAGAGCAGGGGATCACCTTGAACGGCGATGGTGCGGTAGAGGGCAGGGATTCTCCTTGCCCCGGCTCCCAACGAAAGTGCCACGAGGTCACGGTGGCCATTCGGTAGGGCGTCCGACAGGGCCCAATGAGCTTTGGTAGAGTTGTGGGAATGGCGAAATGGTTCGAACAGTCCGTGGCGGAGTGGCAAGAGTTTCTGCAGCAGCCGCACGTGCAGTTGGCGCAATGCCAGCCCAGCCCCCACGTTGTGTTTCGAGGCCAGCCGCGAGCGGATTATGGCCTCTCTCCGTCACTTGTCCGGGCCGCGAGCGCAAGCGGATCCCAACTGACGACTGAGCAGGTGCTCGGGTTGGAGGAAGAATGTCTCGAAGAATTCAAATCTCAAGCCCATGTGTACTTGGCACCCGCGTTATTGCAGGCCATTCCCACGGTCGTCCATTGGTGGATGCACATGCAGCACTTTGGAGCACCGACACGGCTCCTTGATTGGACTCGATCTCCGTTCGTGGCTCTGTACTTCGCGTGCGTGCAAGACTTTGAACACGATGGCGCGGTTTGGTCGCTCGATGTTCAACTCGCCAACTTCTCAATGCCTGCGTACTTTCGCGATGAACCAACAAAACGACAGCGGGAGCAGGTACGCCGAGCATTCTGCGAGCCGCACGCCCGTCAGCAGTTTCACCTCATGAACATGGGCGCGAGAAACGAGAGAATGATCGCACAGCAGGGTGTGTTCATGCTCTGTTCTGATCCCGCCATGCCCCACGACCAAGCGTTGATTCGCATGGCCGAACGATCCGACGATCACACGCGATTCGGAAAGTTGATCATCCCCGCAAGCCTCAAGCGAAAGCTGTGGCTCCGTCTTAGATCCATGAACCTGAACGCGCGCTCTCTGTTTCCGGGCCTGGATGGCCTTGGTCGCTCCATAGGAGAACTGGTGCGGTTCAACGCCTTTCCGGATCTTCATGCAGACGACACAGACTGAGGCTGCCAGGGGATCCCCGCCTACGAGTTGTATAGAGGAACGAAGCCAAATCTTGTCATTGTGTGGGGTGAGACAACGCCAATGGAGTTTTGTCTAAGAGGGCGTTGGGGCTTGGCGTCCGAGATACGAAGGGTGTCGAGCGTCGAAGCCATCGCTGCGAGGTCAATCCTCTTCCTGGAGGTCCGGCCGGCTTCGCCCGCCTCGCTTCTTTTCATTACGAGCGTCGCCCTTGGTCTTTTGTGATCCCGAGAACCCGAGTCCAAACACTCGCGCCCAAGCTTCTGCACCGCTAAACTTCTCCGCTCCGACCGCGAGCCTCACCACATCAGCGGCCCCGATTGTACATGAACGGACCGTCACATGTTCCGTCACTCGAATGTCGTATCCAGTCTTGGCTAGCAGTGCGCCGCCTTCAACTGCTGAGTCGTTCATGACTAAGGTGACCATCGAAGCCGATGAAACTCGCATTCGACCAACGCGTGATGTCTGCAGCGTGAGGAGCACTTCTGGGGCCTCAATATCAAGCTCACCCAGTTCTGTCCCTCGCAGCACTATGCGTGCGTAGTTCTTTGCACGAACACGCACGACTCTTGGATGACTATCACAGATTTCCACTAGGACAGAGTCAGCCTTTATGTCCAGCAACGACCCCTCGGGCACTTGAACGCGATCCCATGCGCGGCCGTCAACTAGCCGTGGCATGTGCAGGGCGTTAATTACCGCTTGAGGGGCGGCACAAACTCCTGCAGCGAGTTCGTCCATGAATGCCAGTTGGCGCCATCGGAGCATATCGGACAAGAAGGCGAGAATCTCTCGCTTGAACGGCCGCTCTGCCAAAACGCGGACAAGATCATTCATCGTCATATCCGATAGTCTAACGGCGACGAAGTACTCGAGAAATGACTCATGTGCAAAACGTGGCCGTCGGCGCAAGTCATACTCAAGAAAACTGCAAATCCGAATCTCGTTCGCCAACGCGTCCACCAATCCTTCAACGATGTCATGTGTCTTTGCAAACTCAGACACAAGGTTCCTAAGTTGATCCCATCCGAAAGATTCTCGATGGAAGTACATATGCCACGCAAGCGCGATCACGAAATGCCGCTTGAGGTCTGACCCCGACGCTACCGTCCGGGCCGCCAAGTTGGACCTCCAGAAATCTCGCTCCAACCACGTCTTGGTGTACTCGCGGTATAAGTCCGCACCGGAGACCACTTCTCCATCGAACACTTCGTTTCGCGTCTCTAGAATCATGTGTAGCAAGATGGGACGACTTGCCAGGTCCCGCAGATCGGACACCGCTCCCAAGCGGTCCACAAGCGAGGCACTATCGACTATCCCGGCTAGGCTTGCCAAGTGACGTATGCGTGCTTCGTCGAACAGTCGCAGTGTTGCCACCACAATGCTCGCTCTTGCCATAGGTGCCCGATCCGGGAACATCGCCGCGACCTGCTCGAGCATGTCTAAGGGGTTTGCGCTTGGAGGTAGCACTTGCGGACGTGAAGTGACTAGCACTTTGTTATTTGGTATTGCGAGTCCCACCATTTCTCTCAGAATGCCAAATACCTCATCCCAATGAAGAGTGAACGTCGACTCGTCGAGGCCATCGAAAATGAACAGCAGCAGCCCTTGCTTTGCCAATCCCTCGAGGGCTGTGTATGAGTGATATTCAAGTCCCAGCATTTCAGTAAGAGCAACCCGAAGCGCCGCGGGAAGCCTATAACCTTGATTTGCTACATCTCGTAAGCGCACAAATAGTGGGATGCGACCTCCAAGGCTTCCTTCGTCATCCAAGTACTTTCGTAGCAAATGAGCGCAGCACGTAGTCTTACCCAATCCGTAGTCCCCAAACAAAACAGCGAGTCTCCGGTTGCGGTCGGAAAGCCACCGATCCACGAATGCGGAAAACGTGTGGCACTCAGAATATCGATCCGCAGCCAATGACTTGATAAACAGTTCGGGTTCGACGAACTGATCGCTCGTGTTTCGCACGAGTTCGGTCAGTCCACTTCGATACCTCGGAATATTGAGTAACAGGTGGAGCAACTCTTTAGGGTGCAGAATCCGGCATGGCCCTTCGAGTCGGCTCTCCCGGAGGACCGAGTGCGCATTCGCCGGTACGGCCTGATTCGTGACGAGCCAGCCCAAGTCTGCCTGCCCACTTGCGCGTGCCAGCGACACCCGGCTGCAGAATTCGGTTACGTCTTCCACGGGGAGCGAGCGGCCTACCTTGCTCCACTTGCATTCGATGATGATGCGAACAGGCGGTCCCACCGGAGGCGACACCGCCCAAGCATCGGTCTGCCGTCCTTGAAACCTCACGTCGCCCACAACTCGATACGAGAACGCGCGGAGTAGGTTGGCTACTCGCTCTTCGAAGTCTTTCGGGCTGTTGGCCTCATGGATATTCATCAAATCGCCTAGGAAATCCGCCTGACCGACCTATCAGCGATGATGCAGATTCAGATCGCAAAAAAAAGGCACCTCATCCCTGGGCCCGAACTCCTCCAACGGTTTGTGTCACATTCTACTTCCATAGTGCGGTGTGTTCTTGGTGCCCCTCACTTCATCGTTCACGCCGCCGTGGGTTTGAGCTTGCCATCCCCACCCACCCGAGGTACTCGTTGAGCTACGAGACGATCGCGTAAACGCCTCTGATGCGACAACTTACGGATCGACGAAGGGAGCACGACATGGCCTCGACCCCCGTACCCGCCCTTATCTGCCCTGCCGATCTGGAACCGTCACCCCCCGTGTACGCACGGGAACAGACCCTGCGGGCACGTCGTCCCAAGCCCAAGACCCGCCGCCCCGCCGAGGTCCTGACGGACGAGGAGGTACGGGCGCTGATGGCGGCGTGCGGGGATGGGCCGGTCGGGCTGCGGCACCGAGCACTGCTCGCCTTGATGTACCGCGCGGGATTACGGATATCTGAGGCTCTTTCGGTCTGCCCTCGGGACGTGGATCTTCGGGCGGGCACCGTCCGCGTCCGGTTCGCCAAGGGCGGGAGGGACCGGGTAGTTGGCCTCGATCCGGGGGCCGGGGCGGTGGTGGGGGCGTGGGCGGAAGTGCAGGCGGTCCTGGCGGTTCCGGCGGGGGCTCCCCTCCTCTGCACCACGTCGGGCAGGGCGATCACCACAGCCTACATACGCAGGCTCCTGCCGGTCCTGGGGCGGAAGGCGGGGATCTGCAAGCGCGTGCACGCCCACGGGTTACGGCACACGCACGCTGCGCAGCTCCGGTCCGAGGGGGTGGACATCGGGATCATCTCGCGGCAGCTTGGGCATCGAAGTATTTTGACGACGATCCGGTACCTCGATCACATCAACCCGATTGCGGTCATTGCGGTCCTCAGGTGCAGGGTATGGTAAAGATGTGTTAACTTCGCGTAGCATGGGCATGCATGACTGATGAATTCCCTCAAGTTTGGCAGATAGCATGCGGCGAGAAGGGCCGGCGCTACGACAAACTCTTCCTGGACCACGACGTGATGTTCTTGGGGCCGGGACGGTTTGGCCCATACTCGGAAGATGCCTATGAAAGGAACCCCGCAGCCCTTGCGGAAGGCAAGGGGAAGATCAAGTACATTCGACAGTTCGCGACAAATGTCCACCGAAAAGACATCGTGCTGCTGCGAGCGGGGTACCGGGTGCTTTCGGTCGGCCGAGTCATGGGGGAGTATGAGTACTCTCCCATCTTCGATGATGTGTACGGCTGGGATGTGGAACATTCCCGCCGGGTGGCGTGGCAGAAACAGCACGATGAAGCCCTCGCCGCGCTGCAACGCGAGTCGCCGCTGTTCGCCGGCCGAAAGCAAATCCCCACCTTTACACGAGTGCACGACACCGCTGTACTTGATCGCGTAAGGCACCTCTTCTCACAAACTGAAAGGCGTGACCTCCTACCGCTCCCACGCCTCCCGGAATCGCCGATGACGCCGGAACAACTCTCGGATGCGCTATTCCGAGAAGGCCTGAGCTACGACGCGTCGTTGCAGGTAGAGCGGGCAGTTCGAAAACTTCGGGGGCTGCTCGACTGGTACGGCGGCGCGCGCTCCCCTGACCGTCCCACAGAACACGAAGTCGTGGCGCACATGATCTTGCCGCTACTGCTAGCGCTTGGGTGGTCCGAGCAATTGCTCGCCATTGAATGGAAGAAGATTGATCTTGCGGGGTTCATCCGCACGCCCACGACCCCGGAATCCTGTGGATTGGTGTGTGAGGCGAAGGGGATGGACAACCCGCTTCAGGATGTTGCTCAGCAGGCGATCGGGTACTGTGATGCTCACCAGCTGGTTAATTGCTGCAAAATCCTGGTTGGTGACGGTGGGTACTTCAGCCTTTACCGCAAGCGTGCGGGTGTTTGGGAAGCCGAGCCAAGCGGGTACGTCAGTCTGAGGAAGCTTCGGCGGAACTACCTCTGGCCGAGGGCAACCGACGCCGTAGCAACTCTAATGGCACTTACGCCTGCGCACGTTTCTCGGTGACGTGGAGTTGGACCCTCGGTCGCTCTGACGAAGGTCACAGCGGCCTCCGGACGCTTTGAGATTACGTCCGCATTCGCCGGATGACACTATCGGTACGCATTTGGAGGGAAGGCACTTGGTTGCTCGCCCGAGCTGATCCTTGTAGATGCACAGGAAATCTTCGGCCTGCGAGGGCGTGAGTTCGCGCAGCGGAAGGGGAAGGTCCGCGACGCAAACGACGGGAGACTTGGTATTCAGCCCGAGCGCCGTTGCGCCGACTCGGGTTCCGGCGTGGAGGTAGACCACGTCGGGCGCCAGATGGAGATAGTGACCGATTCGAACGGCGGTGTCATAAATGGCGAGCTCTCCGATCTGTTTGGCTCGATGCTTGCTGACCAAGGCGTGGAGTTCATCGAACGAGGTGCATCGGGCGATTCGGTTTCGAAGCGGCTGGAGTTGCTGTTCGAAGACTCGGAGTCGGGCGAGCCCAATTCTCCGCTGGTGGGGATTGCATTTGCCCTCTGGCGTCCTCGCCGTGGCCGCGGCGCGGATAGCGTCGCAAAGCCCCGGTTGATTGGCGAAGAACCCAGCTTCAACAGAACGGCCACAGCGGTAGCGGGCCCGGTATTCAGCGACAAGGGCAGTGAGGTCAGGCGGGTTCACCACGAAGGTTAGCGAGGTGGTTTCAACGGGGCGAAATACCGATCGCCCCTTGCGTCCAGGTTGTATAGGTCGAGCCGATTGGATAAGCTCGTCTCGTGAATTCCGGGACGAAAACGATTTCTGGGGAGGTAGTACATGTTGCTGTGGAAAATAAAATCGCGAGATGCGTGCCGCCGCTGTGCCAGACGGTCGTGCGAGGCGCTGGAACCGCGACGCTTGCTAGCCGGGCTGACGATTGTAACGCATGGATATCAAGAATCCGTCGGGCTTCCGCCCTGGGTGGCGAGCATGGTGCACGACATCCGCGGCAGAATACCGGATCGTGGGGCGGGACTCACGATTACGATTGATGATTCCAATCACGACGGTACTCCAGATTACCACGCCAGCATGGACGTGGACTCGCCCGCCCCGTTTGCCGCCGCAAGCGGTGAAGTGGTTGCGGCGCTGGACTGGTCCGCGGTCGCAGGCTTTTTAGGGGACACGGCGACAACCGGCGAGGTTGCTCAGACTGTGTTGGCAGCGATGCTGAACCCTGCTCTGTTGCCCGGAATGGCGAGGCCCCTGGCGTCGATTCCGGTCCACCTGATTGGACACAGTCGAGGTGGATCGCTCGTATGTGAGTTGGCGGCCCTTCTTGGCGAGCGTGGGATCTGGGTTGAGCAGGTCACAACCCTCGACCCCCACCCTCTGTCCTCGGATGCGGACCTTCGCATCACGAGCAATGTTGGCTTTGCCGACAACTACTGGCATCCAAATGCACTCTCGTTTACTGAAGGGAGTCCCATTCCTGGTCGGGCGTTCAACGTTGTCCTCCCGGACCTCGCGGGCGGCTACGCCCTCACCCATTCGGATGTTCACCTGTGGTACGCGGGGACCATTGCAACCGACGTTGAAGTGAACGACGGCGACAAGGTTCTCACGTCTGCAATGCGTGCGGACTGGTACACGACGACCGAACAGAACGGCGTCGCAACGGGCTTCAACTTGTCGCGGTTGTCGGGACATGGCCTCAACACCGGATTCTACCCATACGACCGCGATTCAGCGGAGATTGTCCATTTCGGGCTCAGCGAACTCCTGGGAGGCTCGGGGCTTCGAACAGAAGTCGCGACGACCAACCCCTGGCCGAACCTCCTTGACGTGAACGCGACCCTGAGCGGATCGTCCGCCGTCGCGGGCCGCTGGCTCGACGTCGATTACACCACCGCGGGGACTTCCTGGGTGCGCGTGCAGCTCAACATCGACGTGGACGCCAATCCGTTCAATGGCAATGAGGTGTACTACGACACCATCGAACACCAGTCACTGCTGTCTACCCCTCAAAACCATTCGGCCCGCCTACCCACGACCGGCATCGCGCCCGGCACCTACTACATCACGGCCAGCATCATCGACATGGGCCTGCTGAACCAGCGGTACATCTCGTCGTCCCCGTTCACGATCTCGGCCCCCCCAGCGTTCCACATCGCGTCCGATCGCGGCGTGAGCGGCGTCGCGGACGCTTCCGGGGGCATCGCCATCACCGGCATCGACGGCCTCAGCCGGCCGCTCGTCTTTCAGGAGCACGCTGGGCAGTGGCACGCGTCCGACCTGCAGACTGCCACGGGGAGCCCCGCCATCTTCGGCGAGGTGGTGACGTGGATCGACCCTAAGGACGGACTGAACTACGCCGCGGCCCCTTCGCTCAACGGGCTCATGCTCTACCGCCAGTCGTCAACCGGAGCGTGGTCGTACCAGAATCTCACGGCCCAGATCTTGGGCGCAACGCGCCTGACGGACAAGCTCGCGGCGTTTGTCAGCGTCGGGGGGACGGTGATGATCGCGGGGATCGACGAGGGCGGGGACTTTGTGCTTTACGCCCAGTCCGCCGCGGGCGGCACATCGGGCTGGACGTTCAGGAACATCACGACGCTGGACCTCGAGCCGCAGGGCCTCAGGACGCCCGGCTTTGCCTCATCGCTCACGGGCTTTGTCACGCCCTGGGACGCCTGGAACGTCGCGGGGCTCGACTACGCGGGCCAGATCCAGGCCTTCTGGATTCACCCCGCCAGCATGAGCCAGTGGAGCCAGGTCAACCTCAGCGCCCTGTACGGAGCGCCGCAACTCACAGGTGAGCTGACCGTCTATCAGACTTCGTGGAACGCGATCAACCTGATCGGGACGGACGAGTCCGGCCGCGTCTCCGCGACGTGGTGGCTCCCCGAGTTCGGAGCGGAGTGGCGAACGAGCAACCTGACCGACATCATCGGCGGGCCACGCCTGCAGGAGTCAACGCTCGCCAGCTTCGTCACCCCGTGGGGCGCGATGAACATCGCGGGCGTGGCCGCCGGTACGGGCGCGACCGTGGTGTACTGGTGGACGCCCGAGTCGGGTGCCTGGCAGATCGCGCCCCTGAGTGAGACCATTGCGGGAGCGGACCGGATGGCGGGACGGGTCGCAGGGCTCACGACGGCGCTGAACGAGCTCAACCTCGTCGGGCAGTCGGCGTCTGGGGAGCTGATCAGGTACTACTGGAACCCGTCGAACCCCTGGCGGTTCGAGAGCATCACGGACGCAGTATGAGCGGGGCGAAGTCGGGTACAGTGTGGCACTCCACTCGTAGGGCCGGGCTCGGCCGCGAAGGGGAGGCACGGGAGGGCGGGGAATGACCGTCAGATCGTTTTTTAATGCACCGTCGCGACCGGGCGGCGGAGGGTTCTTGATTCGGGCGGGGTTCGGGCGTCGGGCGGGTTGTTCGGTACCGCGCGCGCTACGTTTTAAGGGTGTAAACGTAACTCGCCGGCATCCACCTTCGACGCACAGTTCATGAGTTCTGCTGATGTGTCAGACGGTCAATTTATCCTCGTACTCCAGCAAGGCATTCCTTCGACAGATGCTCCTAGATGGGTGCGGCGAGTGACATGAACACCCTTGACCTCGACAATCTGTTCAGGACGCGACTTGTCGTCGCACGTTTCGGCGAGATGGATCTGGCACGCTGGTGGGACACCAAAGGAATGCTGGGCAAGACCGGCCGCCTCGCGGTGAGTCGCGGCCTCCCCAAGACGCACCGTTTTTCGCAGGCCCGAGCAGTGTTCGCAGTTGCTCGGGCACGGTGCCGAGAAGTCTACAGCCCCCCGGACGGGATCACGCTGTGGGATCTGCCCGTAGAGGTTGAGAGCGCGTTTGACGAACGGTGGCCACAGTGGATCGAGAGTCAGACTGCGTGGCAGCAATTCTTCGATTCCGTCGAAGCGATCGCCGGAGACGATCTCCTCGGTGCATTCGCCAATGTCGCACCCCTGCCGGTCCCCACGCTCGATGCAGCCAAGCGGATGAAACGAGCCGCTGATCAGAAGGCAGTGCCGCTCGGAGAAATTCACGCGGTAACCGATGAGGTAGTGTCGCAACTGGCGGCCGGATTCAGCAAGAGCGAGCCTGGCCGAGTCGCCGTGCCGTTCGTCAAGCTCAAGAGGACAGGTTGAGCGACCGCACTCGCCCATCCTCTTTCCTCGCTACGAAGGGGCTTTTCCCCGAGCAGATGTACCGCGCACTTCAGAAGTGGGATCTCTCTGTTTCGGTGGAGGAGAATGTGCGGGTCCTTCGCACGACGAACACCGTTGGCGGCCCAAGCCTCGGCTGGCTCAAGGATTTTGGCAAGATCGTCCTTCGACGTTTCCCAGCAGACGGCCCACCCGCGGCCATCGTTGAACTCGCTCAGCAGGATTGTGACCTGGCGGTCTGGAAGCCCCTGTTATTGTGGCATTGCGCCGAGGCTGACTCGCTCCTGCGTTCGTTCCTGGCCGACTGGCTCTTCGAGCAGCATCAGCGTGGCGTCGTGCGTGTGACACGGGAGGCAGTTGAGGAGTTCGTTCGCCTTCACCTGGCTGCCCTCGATCAAGAGCCGTGGAGTGCCACCAATGTTGAACAATCCAGTTCCGGTTTGCTGCGCACCGCCGCAGTCTTCGGCCTTCTCACCGACGGTCGTACGCGAAGCGTCACCGGATATCACCTTCCCGAGCCCAGCTTCATGTATTTCGCTCATCTCCTCATGCATCGGTACGCCAGCAGCGCAAGGGTCGTGGCCGATCCGGGGTGGCGGCTCTTCATGATGAGCCCGACCGTGGTCGAGGGTGAACTGCTTCGATTGCATCAGGTGCACAGGCTCCAGTTCCACCGCGCCGGCACAATGGTCGAGCTTCACCTGCCCTGCAGCTCAGAGCGAGAGTTCGCAAGGAGGATGCTCGCATGAGTGATTGGCAGACCCGTCTAAGCGACACGCTCGAACCGTTGCTGTCCGTGCCGGACCCGCGGCGGACCGCGTTCTCTGCGTACCACGACATGCCCTACGCGATCTTCCATTACCCGGCCGAGGAAGAACTCGCTCTTCGCCGCGAACTCGGGATGCTGCGTACGAGGCTGACCCAGAAGGGCAAACGTGTGTCCGTGATCTCGCTCGCCGAAGTAGTCTGTGATCTGATCAAGGACGACATGCCCATCGACGCCATCGCTGAGGCGGAGCGTGACTCTGGCATCGAAAAACTCGTCGAACAGTTCCACTCTTATCTCGTTGAATCCAAGCCTCTGGCAGACGCGGTCATCGAGCGCATTCCAGCGGATGCCGATCCGTGCCGCGACGTGCTGTTTTTCACCCGCGTGGGGTTCCTGTTTCCGATCTACCGCACTTCGGCGCTCGTCGAGCATCTCCACGGTCGACTGTCCATCCCGAGTGTGCCTTTCTTCCCGGGGTCACTTGCGGGACCGGCGGGCCTGTGCTTCATGGATGTGTTCCCCCCAGAGCACAACTACCGACCCCGCATTTTCTGAAGTGAGCCAAACGATCCCCAAAGGTGTGAGCCCGTCATGACCACGATTCAACAACTCTTCGACCGCGACATCTCACGGCAGATCCAAGAGGTCATCAAAGTTGACCAGCAGGATGATGCCGTCGTCATCAGCGAGATCGAGGAGTACGTGGCAACCGACGCGATCAAGCGCTCGTTCGCCTCCGTCCTCGAGGCCTACGCCGAGGTGCCCAACAAGCCAAGCGATCGGATGGCGGTTTGGGTATCCGGCTTCTTCGGGTCGGGCAAATCGAGTTTCGCCAAGCTCCTCGGGGCCGCCGTCGGCAACAGAGACCTGCAGGGGAAGTCGGCATCGAAGCGGGTCTCGGATCAGTTTGGTGATGGTCGCGTCTCGGTCGTGCTCGAACGGATTTCCCAGAAGATGCCAACCGAAGTGGTCATCTTCGACCTCGCGACCGATGCCGGCGTCCGCAACGCCAATCAAAAACTCACGGAGATCATCTACAGGCAACTCCTGGAGCATCTCGGCTATGCCCGGGACCTTGACCTCGCTGAACTAGAGATCAACCTCGAAGACGACGGGCGCCTGCAAGCGTTCAAGGACGCATTCCAGCGGCACACCGGCAAGGGATGGGACGAACGCAAGTCACTCACCGCCTTCGCAATGAACGAAGCCTCGCGGGTGATGCACGAGCTGGACGCGAAGACCTATCCGTCCGCGGACTCATGGTCCAAGGCCGCCCGCAACCGCTTCGACATCAGTCCCAATGACCTTGCCGACCGCTGCATTAAGCTCACGAAGCGTCGCCGCGGCGACAAGCAGCTCGCGTTCGTGATCGACGAGGTTGGCCAATTCGTCGCGCGCGATGTCAACAAGATGCGCGACCTTCAGGGCATCATCCAAGCGCTCGGGCGCGTCGGGCAAGGCAAAGTCTGGGTCATAGTCACTTCGCAGGAGAAACTCAACGAGATGGTCGGGAGCCTTGACGACAAGCGGGTCGAGCAGGCCCGATTGATGGACCGCTTCCCCGACCACCTCCGCGTCCACCTAGAACCATCCGACATCACGACGGTCACAAGCAAACGCGTACTCTCGAAGAACGCAGAGGGCGAAAAGACGCTCCGCAAGCTGTTCGAGGATCATCGTGGCCGTCTTTCGCACTGCGCCCAGCCGCAGGCCGACGTCAAACTCGATGAGCTCACCGCCGACAGCTTCATCCGGCTCTATCCACTGGTGCCATACCAGATCAAGCTGATCATCGACATCGTGTCCGGGCTCCGCACCCAGGGCGGCGCGATCACACACGTCGGCGGCGCGAACCGCACGGTGATCAAGCTCTCGCAGCAGTTGCTTACTAATCCTCAGGTGGGTCTTGCCGAGCAGCCCGTCGGCCGCCTAGTCAGTCTCGACCACGTCTTCAATCTCGTTCGTGGCAACATCCCCAGCGAGATCCGCGAAAAGATCGATCGAATCTCAACCCAGGTGGATCACAAGCTGGCTCAGGCGGTCGCTAAGGCGATCTACCTGCTCCAACTCGTGCCAACGATCAAACGCACCGCCGAGACGCTGGCCGCCGTGCTGCACCCGGCGGTTGATGCCGATTCGAGGCAGAGCGAGGTCAACGAAGCGCTCCAGGCGCTGGAGAAGGCCCACCAAGTCCGCAAAGGTAACGACGGATACCGCATCCCATCGCCCAGCGAAGACGATTGGGAGAAGCAACGAGCCGGCCTTTCGCCGAAGAACGCCGACCTTGCCAAGATCATCGGTGACCAGGTCGAACTCCTCTGGCAGCCCGTGCCGACGCACGAATTCGAGGACACCCGCGTGTTCAAGGCCGGCCTCAAGCTCAACGGCCGCGACCGTGTTGAGGGCGATCTGACGTTCGAGGTCTACACCCACCCGAGGGATCAGTATTACGACGAACGCCTTGGGGAGGCCCGCCGCAGCAGCCAGGCTGATCGCAAGTCTGTGTTCTGGGTCGTGCCCCTTTCCAGCCGGATCGACAAGACGGCGGAGGAGATGTTCCGGTCTCAGGAGATGAGCACGCGGAAAGCCCGCAGCGTCGCCACTGAGGCCGAGATTAAGCTGCTCGGCGAAGAGAAGCGCCGGCTGCAGACCAATCAGGATGAACTCAAACGCCTGGTGCGAGAAGCCTTCGCCACTGGGGCCATCTATTTCCGCGGCAACGACCGCAGCGCCGACCAGAACGAGACGGATGTCGGCAAGATCGCGTCATCCCGCATGAAGGATGCGCTCCCCGAAGTCTTTGAACGCTTCAAGGATGCCGCAGCGCGAGTCCAAAGGCGAGACGGGGAGGCACTGCTCACCAATGCGAACCTTCAAGGCCTACCGCCGATCTTCTCGCAGCTGAAGCTGGTCCGGACACAGAGTAATCGCGGCATCATCAACGTCGAGCAGCCTCCGCTACAGGATGTCCTGGCCAAGATCGAGAGCGTGGCAAACTACGGCAACCAGGCCACGGGCAAGATGCTCGAGAGCGACTTCGCCAAAGACCCTTTCGGGTGGGACTTTGAAATCGTCAAGCTCTTGACGCTGTGCCTGCTCCGCGCCGGCAAGATCGTCGCGGTGTCGCAGGGCCGGCCGATCGAGTCGGTCCCGTCGGATGAGGCTCGTGACCTCTTCACCGCCAACCCCAAGTTTCGGGCCGCCAGCTTCCGGCCGAAGAAGGCCATCGACGCGGAGCAGCTCACCACCGCCGCCGACAACTTCAAGTTGACCTTCGGCAAGGATGTCCCCGAGCTGACGGCTTCTGCCATCGCCCACGCAGTCCGCGATGCCGCGAGCCAGAAGGAGGACGACCTTTCCGAAGTCCGCACTGCCCTCACTGCGGACGCCCTCCCCGGCGGCGATGTGCTGGCCGGCGCCTTGAGCCAGATCAAGGCGCTCCGCACGGGCTCTGAAGAGGATGTGGTCCAGGCGTTCAACACAAGCCACAACACGATCAAAGAAGCCATCGACCGCTCCGCGACGCTGAAGGGCAAGTTGACGGAGCCCAACCTCGTGGCGATCCGGAACGCTCGCGCCGCGGCGTCCTCCATGTGGCCGTTCCTTGACGGAGAACCCGACACCGAGCAGCCGCTGCGGGAAAGCGCTGTGCGTCTGGCCGACCTTCTCAAGCGAGAGACGTTCTTTGAGGAGATCCCTGCGATCTCGCAGGTAGCCACGGCGATCCGCGAGGCCTATTCCCGCAAGTTCCAATCTGCAACGGCTGCCCGCGTGACGGCGTACTCGTCGGCGCTGACTGAACTGAAGGACGTGCCGGGCTGGGTAGATCTTTCCCCCGAGCAGCAGGCTCGCATTGGTGGTGTGCTCCAATCGCTCGCCAAGCCCGAGACTTCCGAAGTGATGCCAATCGTTCAGATACGGTCGGACACGGATGCCTGTTCCTCGCGGTTGGCGGCCGCCATCCGCGAGGTGAACACCATCATCGAGGGTGAGCGTCTCGTCACCGTCAAGAGCACCAAGTACTTCTCCAAAGCCATCGAGAATCCCGAACAGCTCAACGCGGCGCTCGACTCGTTGCGTCAGGATTGCGAAGCCGAGCTCGGCCGCGGCAAGAAGATCCTGATCCAGTAAGCCACGCCACACGAACGAACAATCCACTCCCCCAGCCAGCCTCTGATCCCGCAAAACAACTGACCGACATGGACCAAGCCACCCGCAACAGCCTGCAGAACGCCACACAGCAAGCCCGCCGCTTGCTGGAGCGGGAGATCGCCGAGCAGCTCGAAGGTACCTTTGATGCGCTGCCCAATGGCATCATTGCAGAGAAGCCCGGCAAGCACCTGGACGCCTCGCAGCGGCTGGTCCGTACCAAGATCGTCGAGTCCATCCGTCACCGCGCCGGTGGTAGTACGAAGGCAGACATGCTCGCCGACGCCGTGGCCGACTACGTGCGCGAGGCGGCGTTCACCATCCTGAACCGCTACATCGCCCTCAAAATGCTGGAGGTCCGCGGGCTGGTTCAGCAATGCATCACCAAGGGCGATCAGTCCAGCGGTTTTAAGGAGTTCGGCTTGGCCGCGACGGGCCTGGCCCAGCTTCCCGACAAGGGATACCGGCTGTACCTCGAATCGCTCTTCGATGAACTCTCGACCGAGGTCAAGATCCTGTTTGATCGGCACAGCGACGCGTCGCTCCTGTGGCCTCGTCGCCAGGCGTTTGATGGCCTTCTGGAGATCCTCAACACCCAGGACATCGCTTCCGTCTGGAAGGAAGATGAGACGATCGGCTGGGTCTACCAGTACTTTAACAGCCAGGAGGAGCGCCGAGCGATGCGTGACGCATCGCAGGCGCCTCGGAACAGCCGAGAGCTCGCCGTCCGCAATCAGTTCTTCACGCCACGCTACGTCGTCGAGTTCCTGACGGAGAACACACTGGCCAGGATTTGGTACGAGATGAGGCAGGGCAAGACCTCGCTCGTCGAGAAGTGTGTCTACTTGGTTCGGCGGCCAACAGAAGTGTTCCTCGAGGAGGGCTCGTCCGAGCCGACGGGCGCTGCCACAGATGCCGGACTTTCCCAAGACGAACTGTTCAAGCAGCCACTCCAAATTCTGTTTCGTGCGAAAAAGGATCCCCGCGATCTGAAGGTCCTTGATCCGGCATGTGGCTCGTCGCATTTCCTGATCTACTGTTTCGACATACTGCTGACCATTTATCGAGAGGCGTGGAGTGACGATGGGTCACCAGCTTCGCAAGTCACCGGCCATTCGCTAAAGCATGACTACCCGACGATCGAATCGCTCCATGCCGCCGTTCCGGGACTCGTCCTGCGGCACAACCTCTATGGCATTGACATTGACGCCCGGTGTGCTCAGATCGGCGCATTCGCGCTCTGGAT
Organism: Phycisphaerales bacterium; assembly: GCA_044226385.1. Classification (GTDB taxonomy): domain Bacteria; phylum Planctomycetota; class Phycisphaerae; order Phycisphaerales; family UBA1924; genus JAEUJB01. Next base: position 154,716 of record JBGAHA010000001.1, on the reverse strand, counting down.
GCGTGCTCAGCGTGCGTACAACGATTATGCGATCCCAAAGGACCAGCGGCTAGCCATCCGGAAGTCCAACATCGTTGTGGCTGAGCCAATGCCGGGGGAAGACGATCTGCTGAAGGACTTCCTGCGCGGGCTGCGGGAGGATCGGCTTGAATCACTGATCCGCACGGCACTCAACGTGCCTGCCGACACAACCATACGAGCCACCACCGCAATGGCCGACAGCCTGTGTGGCCTCGTTCGCACGATTTGGACCAGCATGAAGCTGTCGGGGGACGTCGGGAGTCTTCTCCAAATCGACAAGGACCTTGAGGACGCCATCGCACAAGGGCGGGCCGACTGGGAACAGCGACTGCCCTTGTTTCGAGTGACAGAATACGGACTCGGTGGTGTGGAGAAGGCCTCACTTGTTCCGGAACTACCAGGCGAAAGTGCTGATTTCTGGGCCAAGTCTGAAGCGCTTGTGCTTCATGCCCTACGAATCTTCTCGAACAATGCTGAACAATCTGGCGCAGCATCATTTCGTCGTGGACTATTCGCGGAGGACGCGGCACGCGGGCTCGCCTTCATCGACATTGTCCGCAATCGCTTCGATACCGTGCTGATGAACCCACCGTTCGGGCTCGCGACACCCGCGGCGTCAAAATACGTCACCGCGACCTATCCCGACACATATGTCGATCTATACGCATGCTTTGTGTCCCTGGGTTGTCGCCTCGCACCGCGTGGATATGTAGGTGCCATCACGTCTAGGGCCTTCCTGATGACGAAGAAATTGCTCAGGTGGCGTCGCAATCAGCTTGTACCGCGACTGGCGATGCTCGCGGACCTCGGCATTGGCGTCATGGACAGCGCATTTGTTGAGGCCTGCGCGTATGTGCTTGGCGACAAGGCGCCTTCCGCATCTTGGATTGCATGGGACTATCGCAATCGGCTCTCGGAGTTTTCGCCCGAGAACGTGACGGCACTTGCTGGTGCTCGCCGATACATCGTGAGGCGCTCCTACCCATTGTCTCTTCCATCGGCCCAATTGCTCTACAACCTGCCCGTGGCAGTGCAGCAACTGCTTAGTGCTGATGCGGACGTCTTCGAACCAAATCATGGTACTGCACGCGAAGGACTTCGTACGTTTGACGACTTTCGCTTTGTTCGCCTCCGATGGGAGGTGAGCGCTGACAACATGGGGTGCGGCCGCACTTGGGAGCCGTATTCCAAAGGCGGCACGTTTGCTCGGTACTACTCAGATCTCCCACTCGTGGTCAAGTGGAATGGTGACGGCGATGAGCTCGCAGAAGAAAACCGCAAGGTGAATGGCCAGATTGCTCAGGCGAGGCAGGCTTCAGAGTACTATCGCCGACCTGGAATAACCTATTCGAAGCGGAGCGCAAAGGGGTTCAGTGCCCGGGTGTTGCCGGCAGGCTATGTCTTTGGGACGAAGGGCCCAGCCGTGTTGCCGTACGGAGGCACCGTTCCCGCGTATCTGGCAGGTTGGCTAAATGCCAGATTGATCACAAGCCTGATCGAACTGCAAGCCAATGCGAGCGAGTTCAATACTGGAATCATCAAGAGAATGCCCTGGCACATGCCAGGTGACATGCCCAAGTTGATTGAAAAAGCCAACGCGGCCATCGTAGCTCTCCGCGCTGAAGCCAGGCTCGAAGAAACCCATCCCTTGTATTCAGGAATCCCAGCGGGGGAGTCACTTCGGGAGGTCTCAGAGTCCATTCGAGCGATTCGTGCGTCAGCGAGTAAGTGTCTCAGAGAGGCATCGGCCGCCTTCGATATTGCAATTGACCTGGCATATGGCGTTGATTCGTCAATGTTGCCCGCTCTCGTTCGCGAGAGCCAGGATGACGATGAGTGCGAGGATCAGGAAGGTGACGACGACAGCGAAATGGGGCTGTCAGAAACGGAGGACACGGCATGGCGTGTAGTTTCGTTCGCCGTCGGCGTTGGTTTCGGACGATGGAAGTCAGACTCGTCGTTTGCCGACATGAAAGATGATCTGACCGTTGACCCGTTCGGTGATCAGAATGCCTCGGCTCTTGGTGAACATGGCGCGGCAGAACCAAATGTTCTTGCTGATGATCCGGGCGGGCGCAAAGATATCGTGGCACTCGTTGAAGCAGGCTTGCGCAATAGCGGCCGTGACGGGGATCGGCTACTCCGGGAGTGTCTGCAGGTTCTGGGGATGGAAAGGGAAGGCCTGCGCGGCTTGCTTGCGAAACGGTTCTTTGACTGGCATCTGAAGCGGCACACAAAAAGTCGTCGGCGTGCGCCGGTTTACTGGCAGCTGGCTACTGGGTCCGCGTCCTTTTCCATCTGGCTGGTATCGCAGAGAGCGAGTGCTGACCAGTTGTTCGTGGCAATCAACGACGTCGTGTTGCCGCGGGTCCGTCACGAGCGGGAAGAGCTGGAACGGCTCCGAAACGCTCTCGCGAGCACTGGTTCGGGAGCCGCCAGGGCTGCCGTTGAATCCCAGGAGGGATTCGTCGATGAGCTGCAGGCATTTGCCGAGGAGCTTCGCGTGGTTGCAGCATTGTGGAAGCCACACCATGACGACGGCGCGGTCGTTGTATGTGCTCCTCTGTGGCGACTACTGGGTCACCACAGGGCTTAGCAAATGGAATGTCAGTCATGTTGGAACGCTCTGTGTGCGGGGGAATACGACTGGTCGCACATGGCCATGCACCTTTGGCCCGAGCGAGTAGTCCCCAAGTGCGTGGACGATGCCTCAGTCGCAATAGCGCATTCGTTGGTCAGTGTGTTCTGGGAGAAGGATGCCAAAGGCAAATGGTTGAAGAGGAACCCGCCTACGGAAGCGGGTAAGGCGGGGTGGCAGGCGACCATTGACCGACTGGTGGCGCAGCGCTCCAGTCGCGAGGTGAAAGATGCGCTTTCAAAGCTGCTCGCCTCTCCCACGCCTGAAGCCGTTGGCAAGCGGGGCCGGAAGGCCTCAACAGCATCCAACAGCGAAGCTGCTGCGATCGGCACAAAGCGAAAGGGAAAGCCTGCGAGGGCACGCGATGAGTCGGAGGAACTGTTCTGAGCCATTTGACCATGCCCAACATGACTGCCTCCAACCCGTTCCACGACTATCTCGCCGCCAGACTGGCCGAGAAAGTTTCCAAGCACCGCCTGGCGGTGTGGTACGACCCGCGTGAAGAATTCCGCGGTTTCATCGCTGAGCTTCGCGGGCAGGCTGAGATCACGGCATGCACGGCGGAGATGGTCACGCTCGGCTCAGGACAAGTTCGGTTGATTTGCAAGAACGGCTCACTCTTCGAAGCCAAACTGGTTGCCGAGCCCTTCGTCAGCGGGGAAAGCGTGGAACCGTTGCTGGTCTATCTGCCCGGCGAACGGGTCGATCAACCCACGCTCAACGTGCTCCTGGAACTGGAAAAGGCCGGCGCGCCCATCGAGTGGAAGCTGGCCCAGATGGCTCGGCATTGCCTGCAGGAGTTCATTTCTCCGGATCAGATCGACCAGGTGCTCAAAGGCGAAGGTTCAATCACGTACGCGGACATCGTAAGTGTGCTGGCCAAACTGCAGGACTCGGGCGGCGGCAAAGGCGGCTCACGAGGCGGCGGAGGCAGCGGCTCCATTCTCGACGCCATCTTCCCGTCCGCCCGCACCAGCGCCGAGCAGTTGGCCGCGTGGCTGGCCACGCCATCGTCTGACTCTGTCATCGAGAACAAGGGCGGCCGCGGCGAGATCCTGCGGCTCGCCACAAAGCTCGGCCTCTCGCCAGATTCGGCGGTTGAGCTCGACAAGCTCCGCCTTGATACGGCCAGGCACGTGCTCGTCGGCGAGTTCGTGCTGGACCTGAAAGGAGATCGCCCACCGTCCACGGCGCTCGTCGCGTCTCCCAAGAACGTTGAGCAGGAGAAACTGCTCCGCCAGACTGCGGACGCCTTCCGTCGCGGACACGCCGATCAGTACGAAGCGATGGCCGACCAGATCGAGGCTGAGTTCCAACTCTCCTCTGCCGGCGTCACCGCCGAGCGACTGGGCAGCATCGACACCTTCCGGTTTGAGGAAAAGTCGCTCCTGAGCCACGCAGGGCTTCTGGTGGCGGACGGCCGCTTTGCCGAGGCCGCGGATGTGGTAGCCACGCACGCCCGGAGCTTCTGGGCCGATCGCGACGCCCGCCGACAGCAGCAATGGGAGGCCTGCGGCCGCATGGGGGTGCTTGGGCAGGAGGTGGCCCGCGTTCAAGCCGCCCTCCCGCCGGCGAGCGCCGGGCCAAGCATCTGGTTCCGCGGCTACACCAACCTCCAGTCCGGGCCTCAGTCGGGGTGGTTCAGGGTGGACACGCTTTACAGGCAGCTCCAGTCACACCTGGCATCAATGGCGGATGTGCCTGACTCCGAGTCCGCGCAGCACGCGGTGCTGAATGCCTACGACGAACTGGCGGGCGAGATGACGGCGCGGTTCATGGGCGCGATGAAGGCCGCGTCCTGGCAGGTGCCGGGCGATGTGCTCCGGCAGCCGCAGGTGTTTGATGAGATCGTCTCCAAGCCAACATCTGACGGCAGCCCGGTCGCGATGATCCTGGCGGACTCGCTGCGGTACGAGATGGGCGTTGAACTGGCCGCATGGTTCAACGACGCCAAGTCCATCGAGGTGAAGGCGGCGGCCGCGGCGATCCCGACGATCACGCCCATCGGCATGGCGGCGTTGTTGCCGGGTGCGAGCCGCTCGTTTGATGTGGTAGATGGCGGCGAGAAGGTCGGTGCCAAGATCGACGGCAAGGTCATGACCGGACTGAAGGACCGTATGACCTTCCTGCAGGGCAAGGTTCCGGGAAGCAAGGACATAGAGCTCGACCAACTGCTCGCCATCACCGGGGCGCAGCTCAAGAGCCGTCTGCATGGCGTGAAGCTGCTGGTGGTACGTGCCCAGGAGATCGACGAGGTCGGCGAGAACGCCCATGCCATCCTCGCCCGGCAGGTGATGGAGACGGCTGTCAGCAACATCGCACGCGGAATCCGCAAACTCGCCCAGAACGGTGTGTCGCGGTTCGTCATCGTCGCGGACCACGGCCACATCTTCGGTCGTGCCAAGGACGAGGCCATGCGGATCGACCCGCCCGGGGGCCAGACGGTGGAGATCCACCGTCGGTGCTGGATCGGCCGCGGTGGCGTGACACCCTCAGGCACGGTTCGCATTGCCGCGGCCGAACTGGGCCATGACAGCGACATCGACTTGGTGTTCCCTGTCGGCACGGGCGTGTTCAAGGCGGGCGGGGATCTCGCCTATCACCACGGCGGACTGAGCCTGCAGGAGCTCGTGGTGCCGGTGATCGTGCTGGAGCTTGCTGCAATGGCCGCCGCGCCGACGGCGAGCCTGACCGCCACGGTGCGAGATGTGCCGGCGAAGATCACGAACCGGACTTTCCGGGTAACGCTGACGTTAACCGCCGACGGACTGTTTACGGACAAGGCGGTGTCGGTCCGCGTCTCGCTCGTCCACAAAGGCCTTCAGGTCGGCAGTGTTGGTCACGCCATCGATGCCCAGTTTGACGCCGCGAGCAAGACTGTGAAGTTGGAGATCGGCAAGGCGGCCACCATCTTGATGTTGCTGCAACGAGACGACGCCAAGCAGGCACGATTGGTGATCGAGGATGCCACCTCCCGTGCCGTTCTCTATCAGTCAGACACCGACCTGCCCATCGACGTACTTTGAGCTTGGAGTTTCGCAATGACCACCGCCCCGACCCCCAACCCGATCTCATCCGCCGAAGCACCGCCTCGCGATGCGCTCGACGACAAGCTGACACGCGTCTTTGATGGCAAGGTCGTGCGCAAGGATCTCGTCCGCAAGGTCAAGGTTGGGGCCAACGTCCCGGTGTTCGTGCTTGAGTTCCTGCTCGGCAAGTACTGTGCGTCCGCCGACAACGCGGCAATCCAGATGGGCCTCCAAGTCGTCAACCAGACCTTGGCCGACAACTACATCCGGGCTGATGAGGCCATCCGGGCGCAGAGCCGCGTGAAGGAGGAGGGCAAGCACACATTCCTGGACAAGGTGAAGGTGCGGCTCGTCGATTCGGAGTATTGGGCAGAGTGCGTGAACTTCAGCGACAAGTTCGTCCACATCCCCAACCAGTACGTCCGGGACTTCGAGCGACTGCTGACTGGCGGCATCTGGGCCCAGGTGGACATGAAGTTCGAGTACGACGAAGAGACCAAGGGCAAGCACCCGTTCTGGATCGAGCGGATGCAGCCGATCCAGATCGCCACATTCGACGTTGAGTCGTACAAGCGCCTGCGCCGCGAGTTCTCTGCTGACGAGTGGCTCGATGTGATCATCCGCACGATGGGCTACGAGCCTGGCGGTATGGACCGACGGCTCAAGATGCTCTTCTGCGTCCGCATGATCCCTTTGACCGAGCGGAACTTCAACATGGTGGAGCTCGGGCCGCGCGGCACCGGCAAGAGCTACGCAGTTCAGGAGATCTCCCCCTACGGCGCTCTGCTGACCGGGCCGACCACCGTCGCCAACATGTTCGGCCACATGAGCGGTAAGCCCAAGGGCATGGTCACCATCTGGGATGTCGTGGCGTTCGACGAGGTCGCTGACCTGGAGAACATGCCGAAAGAGGTCATCACCACCCTCAAGACGTACTGCGAATCAGGCACGTTCCAGCGTGGCAAAGAGTCAGACTCGGGCGACGCGAGCATCGCCATGTTCGGCAACACCAACCAGCCGGTGGATGTGATGGTGCAGACGGGCCACCTGTTTGAGCCGATGCCCGAGGTGATCCGCGACGACAAGGCGTTCCTTGACCGCATCCACTTCTATCTTCCTGGGTGGGAGATCCCGAAGATGCGAAATGATTTGTTCACTGACCACTACGGCTTCGTCGTGGACTACTTCGCCGAGGCGCTCCGCACACTCCGGAAGTACAACTACACCGAGTCGCTGGATCAGTATTTCGCATTGGGCTCGCACCTCAATGCCCGTGATCGCAAAGCGGTCCGCAGGACGGTGTCCGGCCTGATCAAGATTCTGCACCCACACGGCGAACTGACCCGCGAGGAGATGCAGGAGATCGTCGAGTTCGCCATCGAGGGGCGGCGTCGGGTCAAGGAGCAACTTAAGAAGATGGCTCCGCACGAGTATCACCAGACCTCCTTCAGCTATCAGCTCAAGGAGACCGGCGAAGAGCGGTTTGTCGGCGTCCCGGAGCAGGGTGGCCGCGACATGATCTCGGCTGACCCGCAAGCGCCGGGCTGCGTGTACGCCGCAACGGTCGATGGAACGGGCAACGCTGGCCTGTTCCGCATTGAGGTGACCTCATCGCACGGCACCGGAAAGCTCAAGACGGCGGGCGGCTTGAGCGGGTCGTTGCGGGAGTCGGTCAATCGAGCGTTCGGCTACATGCTGTCCAAGAAGCAAGACCTCGGGCTCAGCCGTGAACTCGATGTAGCGGACCTCCACGTCGAGATCATCGATCTACTGAACAACCGCGCCGAGGGCGACATCGGCATCGCCTTCTTCGTGGCGGCGATGTCAGCGCTGCGAAAGGCGCCGGTGACCGCCGCGACGCTGGTAATCGGGGATTTGAGCATCCAGGGCAACATCAAGCCGGCGAAGTCGCTGACCGAGCCACTCCAGATCGGCAGGGACAACGGAGCAAAGCGGGCGCTCATCCCTATCGAGAACAAGCGTCAGTTCCTGGAAGTCAGCGCGGACATTGTGGAACACGTTGATCCCGTGTTCTACGGCGATCCTAGGGCGGCTTCCCTGAAGGCGATGAATATGAGCTGAGTCGGACCGTCTATGACCCAGTGGACCGTTTATGTCGTTGATAAATGGTTGCGAGCCCTGAGTGACCTATGGCCACAAAGTTCCAGTTCCAAGTAGTCCCTCGAACCAATCGGATTCCTTCCAAGGCCAAATCGTGCGCGTATCTCGTCGAAGATGGCTGGGATGACTGGTTCAAGTATCAGACTACCTACTCACTCACCGTGTTTGATGATGACGGACGGCGGTTTGATCTCGGACTGGTGAAGATCGGCCGTTCGAGAATGCCCAAGGACAGCAAGCGCCCTGAAGTTCCCGAGGCCTTTACACAGCTCGACAAGGACTTCTTTTCGCTTGGCCAAAGCGAAGAATACTACGAGCAGTTGGGAGACTTTGAGGCGGTGCTCCGAGACACCGTGCTGCGCGGACTTCGTGACGTTGTGGCAAACCAGACACGTTGGCGAAACGCCCTGAAGCACGATGTGACAACCACCTCGCTTCTGCGATCAGTCTCCTCCAAGAGCGTCACCGGGCAGTTTCGCCGACTGTTGGCCGGCGGCGCACGGCTCACTCGCTTTAGTTTCCAGTTCGATTCTCCCGCATCATCGGACAGTGTTTGGGCTGTTCCGTCGCTCTCTTTCGAGGTGCGGCCAGACTCTCTGCCACCATCGAACGTCCATGCGTTGATTGGGCGCAATGGCGTCGGCAAGAGCCGCTTGCTGCACGTCATGGCAAAGGCATTGACTCAGGGGCAACGAGGTAGTCACGGTGCATTTGTGTCGCTATCTGATAAAGATGAAAGAGGTCAGCTGTTCGCCAACGTCGTCTCGGTGAGCTTTAGCGCGTTCGATGCGTTTCCTCCTCTGGATGAACCAACCGAAAAGGCCCGCGGCGTCAAGTACTTCTACGTCGGGTTGTCACGGTCCGGACAAAACGTACCACGGCCGCATGCTCCCAAGACGCCCGGCATGCTCGCAAAGGAGTTCGCAAGCAGCGTCGCCGACTGCCTCGGACAGAAGCGAGGTCCCAGATGGCTTCGCGCGCTTGAACTTCTGGAGACGGACCCGCTGTTCAAGGAAGCTGAGATCGCCTTGCTCGCGACTGCGTCCGCGGGATCGTCGAATAAGGGCCTTGCCGAGAGTGTGTTTCAGCGGCTCAGTTCAGGCCACAAGATCGTGTTGTTGACGATCACGCGTCTGGTTCAAGTAGTCGAGGAGAAAACGCTCGTGCTGATCGACGAGCCTGAGGCCCATCTGCATCCGCCATTGCTGTCGGCTTTTATTCGCGCCTTGTCCGACCTATTGATCAACCGGAACGCCGTATCCCTCATTGCCACACACTCTCCCGTCGTCCTTCAGGAAGTACCAAGGTCCTGCGCATGGGTGTTGCGGCGAAGCGGACGCGAGGTCATCGCGGAGCGCCCGGAGACCGAGACATTTGGCGAAGGCGTCGGCGTGCTTACAGGCGAGGTGTTTCGGCTTGAAGCAAGCCAGTCAGGCTTTCACCAGCTGCTTATGGCAGCCGCGCGTGAGTATGCGAACTACGACGACGCCCTGGCGGCGTTTGGTGGATCGTTGGGTGCCGAGGCGCGAGCAGTGCTCCAGGCACGCATTGTTGCGGGGGGAGGCGGCACTGGATGAGAAGGCTACCGGCCCCAACCGATACCTGCATAGCCACCTTCCGCACCTGCGTCGCGAGGGTGGGGGACGCCGAACGGAAGGCGCGCTTGACGTCTGTCGAGAATGACATAGACCGCAAGCATATGGACTACGTCGCGGCGGCACAAGTCGCGGCCCTGCACACGTTTCCGCAGGCGAGTGGTGTTGCCCACATCGTGTCAGATATCGAGTTGCAAAGTTTGTACAGTCGACAATTGGTTGTTCAAGCGACACCCGCACGCCTTATCTATGACAGGCTGCTATTGGCGGCACCTTCGGGAACATGTCCGCTTTGCGGCGAACAGACTGCGAAGACGCTCGATCATCACCTACCGAAAAGTCGGTATGCAGCGATATCCGTGACTCCGTGCAATCTGGTGCCTGCCTGTAGAGACTGCCAGTCTGCCAAGCTCGAGAAATTCCCGAGCACAGCGGGTGAGCAGACGCTGCATCCCTACTTCGATGACCTGGAGACGGAGCGGTGGCTGATCGGGAGCGTGATCCAAGGAGCTCCCGCGACCATCACGTTCGATCTTGTTTCGCCTCCCGGATGGTCGGCTATAAAGCAAGCGCGATACCGCCGTCACCTGACGGTTTTTGGGCTCAGGTCCCGCTTCTCCCTCTTCTCCGCCCGCGAGATCGTGAACATCCGTTGGCAGCTCGGCCGGCTTCATGCGGCTGGCGGTGCGGCGGCCGTGAGGCGTCACCTGGAGAATACCGCGGACTCCCGCCGAGCGGCATGGCTCAACTCATGGCAAACAGCCATGTACGAGGCGTGCGCCGCCAGCAACTGGTTCTGTGACATTGGGTTCGCACTTGGTTAGACCAGGGCGCAATGGCCGGCATTCTGAGGTCCCGAAGCAACTCGATGGATTCGGTCTTTCGTGACTTGCCGCGTGCCGACGAACCGAAGACCCACGGAGAACCTTGAACCACGCACTCGCAGGTTTGCACAAGCTAGCGCGGTGTCGCGCGGTGTCCCACCGCGCTCCGTCGCGAAATCCCCCCAAAACCGCCCGAACACTCGCAGAGCTTGCAATCCATAACCCCCGTTGGTATCGTCGTTTACGCGTTTGGCCGTTCGGCGGTACCAGCTTCGGGACGAGAAGGTCGCAGGTTCAAATCCTGTCACCCCGATTGAAAAACGACGCCCGCGAGAACTTTCTCGCGGGCGTTTGTGTGTGTATGGGGCCCGAATCGCTCCACGATGGGGAACGGCGAGGCTGTTGATTCAAAGAAATTGGCGAATCCTGTAGCAGGCTACTACCGCCGACCCTGAGTAAACGCCGGTACCGCGGCGACGCGAGGTTTGGCGGTATGACTGTTGGTCGCAGGTTGATGCTCGCGAAATGGAGGCAGAGCGAGAGGGTCGGAGGAGAAGCTCAAACCGTCAGGTTCATTTCGACGCTTGAGCGGCTTCCTGAGCCCTCTGATAGCTTTCGACGACGGCTTTGTAGTTCGGCACGAGTTGCCCGTAGATGTCCCCCCACTGGACCGCATCCGGCCGATTCCATGTGCGTTGGAACTCGCACAACACTGCGTTGGTGCTGACGGGGATGACGCCGGCGGCGGACAATCGGGCCACGGTTGTATGCGAGGCCATGACACTCGGGTCGCCCGACGCATCGGTGACAAAGTACACCTTGTACCCGTCGGCCTTGGCCTGCAGCGCGGGGAAGGCGACACAGACGCTCGTCCAGACGCCCGCGATGACCAGGGTCCTGCGCCCCGTCGCCTCAACGGCCTTGACAAACTCGGCGTTATCCCACGAGCTGATCTCCCCTCTGCGTGGGACGAACGTCGCATAGTCCTTGAACGCGCTGAGCTCATCCATGAGCGGGCCATTGGGGCCGTTTGGCTCCGACGCCGTGTAGATGATGGGCGCCTTGCCGAGCTTGGCGAGGCTCGCCAGCGCCACCGTGTTGCTGCGGAGTTCCGCGAGCGGCACGTCCTTGACAGTCTGGAAAAGGCCGGTCTGGTGGTCGAGCAGAAGGACGACGGTGTCGTTGGGATCGAGCAGCGCTTCCGCCGCCGCGGGGCTGGGTTGCCGAGAGAGGCCTGGGATGGGCGCGCGTGCCTTCCCAGCGGTGGGCGGCTGGGCCTGGGCACGACTCATGCCCAGCACGAGTGCGGCGATGGTGAGGACGGTCGCAGAAGACACAATGAGAGTCGACGGGCGTGTGTTCACGGGAGAGCTCCTCGGATAGTCATGAATGGGTGGGGCGTTCGACGGGGGTTTACTTGGTCGCGACGTGCGTATCCATGAAGTCACGGATCCGCATGGCGATCTCGTCTCCGTGGGTTTCCAAGGCGAAATGGCCGGCATCGAGGAGATGGAACTCAAGGGTCTTGAGATCCCGCTTGTACGGCTCGGCGCCCGCGGCGGGAAAGATCTTGTCGTTCTTGCCCCAGACGATGAGCATCGGCGGCTGGTGCTGGCGGAAGTACCCCTGCCACTGCGGGTACAGGGGCGGGTTGCTGCCATAACTCAAGAACATATCGAGCTGGATCTCGTCGTTCCCCTTCCGATCCATGAGGAACTGGTCGTGGGCTGCGCCGTCGGGACTGACCAGTTCAAGGTTGGGCGCTCCTTCCGTGTACTGCCAGCGCGTCGCGTCATACGTGAGGATCTCGCGGAGCGCATTGCGCTTCTGGTTGCTGGCGGGATCGGCCCAATACGCCTTGATGGGCTTCCAGAAGTCGTTGTCGAGCCCCTCGTCGTAGGCGTTGCCGTTCTGGACGATGATGGCCGTGATCCGCTCGGGATGGGCGGTTGCAAGCCGATAGCCGATCGGCGCGCCGTAGTCCTGCACGTACATCGCGTACTTGGTGATCCCCACCTTGCCGGTGAAGTCGCCGATGACCTTGGCCATGTTGTCGAAGGTGTAAGAGAACGTGTCGTGCGCGGGCATCGAGCTGTGCCCGTATCCCGGGTAGTCGGGGGCGATGACGTGATACTTCACTGCCAGCGCCGGGATGAGGTTGCGGAACATCTGCGAGCTGGTCGGGAACCCGTGCAGGAGCAGGATGGTCGGGGCATCCTTCGGCCCCGCCTCGCGGTAGAAGATGTCAAGATCGCCCACCTTGACGGTCTTGTAGAGGACCTTGGACGCCGCCGGCACGGCGTTCGCAAGGGCCGGTGGCGCGGCGCCGGCGGGGATTGGAATCGGGGCCTGCTCCGCGGACGTAAGCCCGATGGCCAGTGCGCCGGCCGCGGACAGTGAGAAAGCGACGATCAACAGATGTGTACGGTTCATGGTCAGGTCTCCAAGAGTGAGGGAACGATCGAGTCCACACTCTCCTGAGCGTGACCACACGACACGGACCGGTCACCCGTGAAGGATCGCGCGAAACTCGGCCGACTTGCCTGGGTGGCGCACCCGGCGGCAGTCCAGGGGGGTCAGCCGCGGGGCGGTTCCGGCGCCGGCGGCGCCTGGAGCAGCTTTTCCTCAACCTCCCGGCGGAGGATGTGGTTCATCCACTTCTCCCGGCTGTCGGGCGGCGAGTTCCAGTCGCCCTTCGCGATCGCTTCGGACAGGGCATCTCGCGCACGATCGCGATGTCCCAATTGGTCCTGCGCCAACGCCCGAATCAACAGCGGCAGCGGGCCCAGTGCTTCCGGGTTCGACGCGTTGAGCAGCGTAACCGCGCGAGAGGGCTCGCCCAACCGATACGCGGCCAGCGCACTGGCGACGCGGTAGTACGGCAACCTCCAGGTCGGAGTCGACCGGGCCCGCTCCCAGGACATCGCGCGATCAACTGCCGCGGCCGCCCTCGCGATCAGGTCAGGGGACGATGGGCCGAGCAAGCACGCTCGGCCAGTGCGTTCGCACACGCCAGGGTCGAGGTCCTGGGCAAAGCGCTCCAGAAGTCGCTCGCACGCTTCCTGGTACGCGGCCGTGTCGCCAAGGTACAGGCACAGTTCGGCGTAGCCGTCCCACTGGTCGTGATCGGCGGGCTGAAACAGCAGGCTTTGGGCCCACGCGGAACGCACCTCCTCCAGCCGTCCCGCTCGTGCGAGGAAGGACCGATGAAAGAGGCGGGCGTCCTCGGCGATGCTCGGGTGCTTCATTGCCGTCTGAAGCATCGCGATCGACTCGTCGACTCTGCCAAGGTTGAACAGCGCTTCGGCAATGACCAGGAACGCGCGGGGCTCCTTCTCGTCCGCATCGGGCACGCTCCGCGCGAGCGCGAGGGCTTCTTCGTTCTGGCCAAGGTCTACCAGTGCGCCGGCGAGGTTCACGCGGATGATCTCGTTCTGCGGATCCTGCGCAAGCGCAAGCTCGTATGCTCGCTTTGCATCCTCGTTCCGTCCCGCCTTCGCCAGTGCGATGGCGAGATTATTGTGGATGACGGAAGCACTGGGACGCAGCGCCAGCGCGGCCTGGTAGTAGCGGACCGACTCATTGGGGTTCGACTCCGCGAGCTCGTCACCCAGCGTGAGGTTCGCCCACAAGTCGGTGGGATGCGTGCGCTGCACGGCCGTGAGCAGGGGCACGATGTTCAGCTCGGCGGAATTCAGGCGCCACGTGAACGCGATGAACAGCATCGGTCGGTGGTTGGTCAGATCGATCGAATCCATCAGGCGATTGAGCGACTCCTGGTCGGCAATCGGGTGGTCATAGAGTCGCCGGCGCAGCTCGGATGGCTCGACCTTCTCCGCGGTTTCGCGAAGCAGCACCCTCAGCCGCTCATCGGTGGCGACCGCCGACCATAAATCGACCGCATCAATAAGAGCGGGCGCAATCGGCTTGGCGCGGATGCGTGACGCCACCAGATCCGAGGGTTCGTCAGCGCTTACCAGAAGTCCGGCGCTACGAAACTGCTCCGCGAACCCCCTATCGAGCGCGTCGTGGAGATAGTAACCGCTGGCGGAATCCGCGTGCTGAAGCCGAATGTCCTCCAGTCTCAACGCCAGTTCGGAATCGCGCCGGGCCTGCAGCAATCTCTCCCGAAGTCCGCGCGATCCGCCATCACCTAGTCGCAGCGCCGCCCGGTCAAGGGCCGTGTTTGCCGACTCCCAATCCATCACCCGTTGAAGGCGAATGGCCTCCTCCAGGTCCTGCTCCGCGGAGTTCTCGCGGGCCACGCTGTCCGAAGCCTTCCAGATGGTGCCCGCGATGACAACCCCAACCAGTATCAGGACGCTCCCGATGGCGGTCGCGAGGGAGGGATTGCGGCGAACCCACTTGACCGCTCTTTCCGGAAGTGCCACGGGACGGGCATGGATCGGCACGCCGTCAAGGAATCGCCGCAGATCATCCGCCAGCACCGCGGCGGAATTGTACCGCTGAGCTTTGTCCTTCCTCAAGCAGGCGAGGCAGATCGTCTCCAGATCGCGCGGCACCTTGGAGTTGAGACGCGTGGGCGGTACCGGCTCGTCCTCAAGTACCTGGCGGATTGTCTCGACAGGGCTTTCAGAACGGAAGGGTGGTCGACCCGTGAGCGTTTCGTACAGGATGGCCCCGAGGGCGTAGATGTCAACGCTCGCGCCCAGTGCGTCCAACCCGCCCCTTGCCTGCTCGGGAGACATATAGCTCGGGGTGCCGAATCGAAAGTCCCCGCCCGTCAGCACCGGGTCACGCTCGAAGTTTCCGGCAAGGCCAAAGTCAGCGATCTTGGGCGCGCCGTCCGATGCCAGCAGCACGTTCGCGGGCTTGAGGTCCCGGTGCGTCACACCCGCCAGGTGTCCACAGTGAATCGCGTCCGCAAGCGTGGCGACAAGCGCCGCCGATTCACGCACGGGCAGCGGCGTGTTCGCGATCCGCTCCCCCAGGTGCTTGCCGTCGATGAATTCCATGGTGAAGAACGGCCGCCCGTCGATCTCTCCCACATCGTGCACGGTGATGATGTTTGGATGCTCGACCGCCGCGATGGCCTTCGCCTCGCGGATGTGGCGCCTTCGCTCGGAAGCGGTAGAGAACGCGCCCGCAAGGGGCATCTTCACCGCCACCGTTCTGTTCAGCGACAGGTGCCTCGCCTTGTACACCACACCCATCCCGCCAAAGCCCAGGATGCCTTGTACCTCGTACCCCGGGATCAACGGCAACGCGTCGTCGGTCCCTGGCTCGGCCCCCCTCGACTGGCTGTTTGTGCGGACGCCCCGTGCATCCGCGCCGGGAAACAGCAGGTCGATCTCATGGGCGACGGAGCTGGCGCGCTCCAGCAGTTCGCGAACATCGACCAGCAAGTGGGGATGATCAGCGCAGACATCCTCGACAGCGCGGCCGGTGGACAGCGCCTCTTCTGCGAGCTGGCGGATTGTGAGAAGGTTCTGGTCCATACCTGTCCGGGCTGCACGGTGAGGGCGGGAATCGCTTACCCAAGGGATGTGCCGTTCGCAGGAGGACATGAGCCGAGCGATCGCAGGTCGGAGAGTTCTTCACTCAGGAACAGGATCCCGCTGCCCAGCCTGCGCTGCACTGTTCGGACCGAAACGTTGAGCAGCTCGGCGGTTTCCTGCTGCGTCAGGCCTTGGATGCGGACAAGGTCGAACACCTCGCGCTCCTCCGAGGGAAGACGGTCGATCGCTCCGAGTATTCGGACCAGCTTGGGGCTCACCGTGGAGTCATCGTCCATCGGCGGTGAGGCGACATCCTCGCGCAGCTCGGAATGACGGGCGCTCTGGTCGACTCGCCGTGCCACGTCGTTGAGTTCCCAGCGCATGTGCTGCGTCGCGATCTGAAAGAACTGGCGCACGTTGCCGGGGCGTGCGTTTCGAAGCGCTCTGAGCATCCGCTCGATGACGGCGCTGAGCATCTCCGTCGCCTGGAGATTGACCGGGTGTCGCCTCAGTCGCGGATAGCTTCGATGCAGCATGCCTGTGCACAGCAGGTGCAACCGCTCGGCCGCCCGCCCGAGAAGCTCCGCGACGACGGCTTCCGTTGGCCCGTCCTGACGGCTCGCCAATTCGTCCAGATACTTCTGGATGGCGACTGTGGTTCTCTCGCGGGTCATCGTCGCGGGTCCTGTCACAGTTACCTCAGCGCGATCAAGCTGCTCGCATCCGCCCGCAAGGCCGACACGGTCAACGGACGCACCTCCCTGTTGCGGCTCTGTGCATCATACAACGACCGGTGACGGCGGGGATCCCGCGACGGCCCGTGCATCCGAAGCCCGCGTGGGCCCTCACGATCATCGCGCCGCCCGCTCCCAGACCCTAACGCCCTCCAAGAACAGCGCTATCAGTGTACCATCACCGCGATCGGTGATTACGGCGCTCGCCGGTCTCAGGCCCGCGGACGTGTTCGTGTGTGGAGCGATGCGTTGGTGTACATCGAAGACGACATTCATTGCGAGCAGCATGGACCATTCCGCACGTTCGACGAGGCGATAGCCGAACTTCGTCGCCGCGCCGCAATCGCCTGGGATACACCCCCGAACCAGGCTCCGTGCACCTCCTGGCGATCATGTGGACGCGAGTATCACGTTCTGGAGTACGACGAACGATCCGAGGGCTCGAAACTCCTGAGACGAGTTCACGTGCTTGATGTCTCAGCAAAGGGCGCAGTCTGGCTTGACGGCTTCGAACAGGAGTGGACTGGAGCGGCGTAGTGCGAGCGTTGCGCAGGGACAGTTCGCCCCTCAGGTGACACTCCTCCTCACGCGGCCGCGAGCGAGCACGAGTCTCCCCGGCGCACGATCACGCCGATTCTACAGACCATGTAACTTCGGTCCTTGCCCAGCGATCTGCACTGTGAATGACTCTACGATTTCCTGTCCGCCGCACCATGCGAGTGAGGATCTGCTGCGATGGAGTCCGCGAAACTTCGCTTTCAAGGCTGCCTGCTCGGTCTCGCGCTGGGGGATGCTGTAAACGCGCCATACGAAGGCGGCGTGCTTGAGCGGCTCCTCTGGCGGCTGATCGGCCGTACCAGTTCCGGCGAGATGCGATGGACCGACGACACCCAGATGTCCCTTGACCTTGTGGAGTCGCTGGTGGTGAAGGGCGATGTTGACCCCGACGACCTCGCGGCCCGGTTCGCGGGGAGTTATCGATGGAGCCGGGGATACGGACCGGGGACGGCCAAGGTCCTGAAGCGCATTTCACGTGGCGAGCGATGGGATCGAGCGAATACGGCCGTTCACCGCGAGGGGTCGTTTGGCAACGGAGCCGCCATGCGCGCGCCGGTGATCGGGCTGTTCTATGCCACGCGCGCCGCGGAAATGGATGAGGCCGCGCGGCGTTCGGCGATGGTGACGCACTCGCACGCGCTGGGGATCGACGGAGCCTTGCTCATCGCGAGGGCGACAGCAGCGGCCGCGCGTGCGGAGTCTTCTGCTGACATTCTACGGATAGCATCCGATGGATACCGGCCGGGTCTCATGAGCGAGCGCCTTGTGATTGCGAGGAACTGGTTGATGTCGAGCACGGCGGTGAAGCCGGCGGAGATCGCGAGGAAGCTCGGCAACGGCGTCGCCGCCGCGGATTCGTGCGTCACAGCCCTGTATCTCGCACTGCGCTTTCGCGACTCAGGTTTCATCGAGATGCAGAACATGGCGGCGGAGATGGGGGGAGATGCCGACACCATCGGGGCGATGGCGGGCGCCATCTGGGGCGCCGCCAACGGCATCCATTCGATGCCTCCCCCGCTGGTCCAGAAGCTTGAGCAGCGGGACAGACTCTTGTCGCTGGCCGAGAACCTCTGCGAACGGGCATCCCAGCATCGCAGCGCATAGCAACAGGCGCTGCCTCGCGGCGTACCTGGTCGTCGCTGGGCGCCGTCGCCGGCGCGCCTTGCCTGATCAGCGACCGCCAGCACTCGGACAAGGACTGTCTTCACGGTCGCATGCCGGCTCTTTCGCCGTCCTGGGCGACCGCATCACTTCTGCCATAGTCCATGCTCGATGCCTCCCAGAACGTAGATGGCGATGGTTCCCTGGCCTGGAATTTCCATCGGCGGCACCGCGATCTTCCCACCCGCCGCCTCAGCGGCCTTGACGGCGGCCGCGATGTCTTCAACCAGGACGTAAGGCCGAACCACCGGGGCTTCGGTTGCTCGCATTGGCCCACGCACGCCGACGCGGCGGCCATCCTCCAATGTGGCCGTGCGAGCGTTCCCGAGTTCGGGGACGGGCTTGCCAAATGATGTTCCGTACGCCTGGGCGAGCACCTCGCACGTCACGTCGACCGCCGGCGTGACGATCTCGAGGTAATGCACCTCGCGCGGCGCCTCTCCCGACTGGGCCGCTCCGGCGTCGGCCTGCCGGGGCGTCGCAGGGCGGGCGTCGCCCGCATCCAGGAAGTCGTTCACCATCGGGACGATGACGGAAGATCGCCCCATCAAAGTGACGTGCGTGGTGTTGGGCACGATCGCCAATCGAGACGCGGAGCGCGGCTGCATGTCGCCGTGAACACCGCCGCCCTTGAGGCGGAACATCTCCGCGACATGCTCAAGCCGCACCCCATCGGCATCCCCGTGGATGAAGAACATGGGCGCCGTCGTGGCCTGAAGCTGCTCGGCGCTGATGTCGTGGCCGCCCGAGGCCGTGGCGAGGACTCGCTTGACGAAGTTTGGAAAGTTGTCCGGAGTCGGGCTCAGCTTCTTGTACTCGGCTTCGATGGGGGAGCCCTTGAAGTCGTCCGCGGTGAGCTTCGGAATCGCTTCGACCGCTTCCTTGATCATCCCTTCACGGCGGAACGCGGACGAAATGACGACCACCTTCCGTACCTTGCCCGGATGGCGTACCGCGCACTCCATCGCCACGCCGCCGCCCATGCTGTAGCCGATGATGTCCGCCCGCGGAATCTTGAGATGTTCGAGCAGCCCCGCCACGTCGTCGGCGAGGTTCTCGTTGGTGATGTTGCGCGGAATATCAGCCGTGCGCCCGTGGCCCTGCATCTCGATGGCGATCACCTGCCGCGTCCTGGAAAGCTCATCGATCCACCCGGTCCAGTTGTTGGTGATGGTCATGAACGCGCCGTGGAGCAGCACGACAGGATCGCCTTCCCCGTGCACTTCGTAATACATCGTGAGCCCGTTGACGGGCGCGTACCCGGACTTCGGCGGCGCAGCCTGGGCCCACGCCAGAGGGGAGAGCAGAAACAACAGGAGAGCAGTCATGGTCTTCATGGTGGTGTCTCGTCGATCGTCGCGGCGCGCATGGTGGCCGCCCGCGAGGCTGGTTCAATGGATTGACTCACTTCACGCCGACGTCGGCGTCGCCCAAACCGGTCGTGACCGTGAATATTCGCTCGCCCCCCTCGCCTCCTACGCGGGCTGGACGAGCAGCGCGTCGAGCCGAAGATAGCTCAGCTCCATGCCATCGGTCATGCCGGTTGCGAGCGCCGCGTCCCGGTCCGCTTTGGAGGCAAACCGGATCGTGGTCGTGACGGTGGTGATGCCGCGGGTTTCCTGGAACGCAACAGTGATAATGGACGGTTCACCGCCCATGGACCCGCCCAGGCTGCCGGCATCGAAGCTCTGCGTGTGCACGATCTTCACGTGCGGTGAGACCTCCAGAACATCTCCCGTGAATCCAAATTCCTGGCCGTTTTCATCGCTGCGCCAGCGCCAGCAGTACTTTCCGCCGACGCGCATGTCCATCTCACAGACAGGCATCGACCAGCCGGGGTGTCCCCCGCACCACCGACGCATCAGCTCCGGTTCCATATAAGCCCGCCACACCAGGCCGACGGGGGCATCAAAGCTGCGCTTCACTCGCACCTCGGTATCCGATGGCAGACTCGCTTCCGCGGGTTTCATCACGTTCACTCCTTGCGTTCGGCGTGGTTCACTTCAATTCGCATCGCGTCGAGGCGCCCCCAGACGCTTTCCCCACTTTTCTGCACCCGTTCAATCAAGCTTCACACTCGCGCATGGTCATATTCATGGACCAATCCAGGGAAAGCGAGTGCGCCGCGCGGGCTTCTCTCCCGGGCGCCCATCGCCCGCCCGCCATCGCTCGCGGACATTGAACACACCGGGGAGCACGAGCACAGGTGTCGATGGGATGGGAGCTCTGAGGGCCTGTGGGGTCATGGCGCGGTCCAGGTGTCAAGCGATTGCGAAATGGCCACTCACATGCTCAGTGGCGACGATCTCCCGACTGCTCCTGGGCCTTCATCTCATCAAGGAGCGCGTCCAGCGCTTCAAAGCGAGCCTCCCAGTACCGGCGGAACTGCTCGGTCCACACCGTTGCTTCCTTGAGCGGCTCGGCCCGCAGGCGGCAGAGATGCTGCCGCCCGACGACGCGGCGACGCACCAGCTTGGCCCGCTCAAGCACGCGAACGTGCTTGGTCGCGGCGGGAAAAGTCATCCTGAGCGGAGAAGCGAGCTCGCTCAGGTTGCGCTCCCCGCCGCAGAGTTGCCGGATGATGGCGCGCCGGGCCGGGTGGGCCAGGGCGTGGAAGACCAGATCAAGCCGGGGCGAGTGGTCTGCTACCATATGGTTTACTATACCATATGGTTTTATCATTTCAACCACAAAGATGCCGCTCCCCCCATTATTCGGATGAAAAGCCGCGGGAACGACGCGGGATGAGCGCGTGAGCGCTGTCCGCCGGGGTCCGCCGCCCTGTTTCCGGGCGAACCGCCTCGGCGACGCGCCGTGCATACCCCAGATCCCAGACACTCCCCGTGCGCCCTGCCAGCACGCCTATGTTGATCCCATCGATGCCGAGGTGCCGCCTGCGTGCTGAGCGGCCAGCATCCCATCCGGGCCAGGATGCAAACATGGGCTTCCACCCTCAGGGCGAACCGATGGCACACCGCGACTCTCGCGTAACAATTCATATGACAACGAGCCTCGACGGCTTCATCGCGCGCAAGGACGGAAGCGTCGACTGGCTCGAGACAACCGACAACTTCGAAGGCGGAGAACTCCTCAGCCCACGAGACGTCGACGCGCTCCTCGCGACGATCGATTGCTACGTCATGGGCTCGCGGACCTACGAGGCCGCGCTGGGGTTCGAAGCCCGCGGGCTGGGTTGGCCCTACGGCGACAAGCCGACGTTCGTCCTGACGAATCGCCAACTGCCGCGGACCCGCGAGAACATCGAGTTCTGCTCCGGTGATCTCACGCAGCTCGTGCGTGGCCGACTGCGACCCGCGTTCGGCTCCATCTGGATTGTCGGGGGCAATGTCGTCGCGGCCGAGTGCCTTCGCCTGGGCCTCGCCGACGAGGTGTGTTACTCGATTCTCCCGATCCTCATCGGGGACGGAATTCCCTTCTTCGCCCGCGTCTCCCGCGACATCCCCCTTCATCTCGCGGAGGTCAAGGCCTACAGGACCGGCATGGTGGAGCTCCGTTACGAGGTGCGATGAACCCGCGCGGAGCCGCGGAACCCGCGCCCGCAACATCCGAACTTGGCCCCAAGGACCAGATCCACGCCCAAGCGTTATCCGTTCGTCCGGGCACACCCCTGACGTGCTCGTACCATGCCAGGCGCTGGACATCGGCACATGCGACAATGGGTACGCGTCACGACCAGCCCGCACCGCCCAACCGCCCGGCCGGCCTTACGAGCTTCTTGCTCGCGGCGTGGTCATCCCATGCTGTGAAGCCCACTGCGCGATGTCCGTCCCGTTGATCGCCGCCGCCATGAGCTCCGGAAACATGTCCGGCGTACAGGCAAAGCTGGGAACTCCGAAACTCGCAAAGGCCGCCGCATTCCTCTCGTCATAGCTCGGTGCACCCGAATCTCCCAGCGCCAGCAGCGTGACCATCCGAACCCCCGACCCGGCGATCGTCGCTGCACGCTTGAGCATCTCGGCGCCGTTGCCCCCTTCGAACAGGTCCGTGACGAGCACAAAGATCGTGTCCCGCGGTCGCGTGATCAATCCCTGGCAGTACGCCAGCGCGCGGTTGATGTCCGTCCCTCCGCCGAGCTGCACGCCCATGAGCACGTCGACAGGATCGGACATCTTCTCCGTCAGGTCGACCACGCTGGTGTCGAAGGTTACAACGTGCGAGCGGATCGCGGGGATCGACGCCAGCACCGCCCCGAACACACCGGAATAGACCACCGATTGGCCCATAGACCCGGATTGGTCGATGCAGACGATGATCGTGCGGAGCTGGCTGCGCTTGCGACCAAAGCCGATCCGGGACTCGGGAACAATGGTCCGGTATTCGGATTGATAGTGTTTGAGATTGGCCCGGATCGTTCGGTGCCAATCGATCTCGTGATGCCTTGGGCGACGTGTGCGCGTCGACCGCTTAATCGCACCCGTCACCGCCGTGCGCATGGGCGCATCGAGGCGGCGCTTGAGATCGTCAACCACCCGTCGCACCACCTCCCTGGCTGTCGCCTTGGCTTTTTGCGGGATCACGCCCGAAAGTGACATGAGCGTCGTGACCAGGTGAATGTCGGGCTGCACGGCCTCGAGCATTTCCGGCTCAAGCAGCAGCCGTTCCATGCCCAAACGTTCGATCGCATCCTTCTGCATGATCCGAACCACGGAACTGGGAAAGTACTCACGAATGTCACCCAGCCAGCGGGCCGCGCTGGGAGCGGAGGCGCCCAGGCCCCCCCGGCGGTCCCCTGCTTCTCCCTTGCCGTCGTAGAGCATCGACATGGCCCTGTCCATCGCCAGCGACCTCGCATCGAGCTCCACGCCCGTGCCGTCCGCGTCCCCTCCGCCCAGCAGCAGTCGCCAACGCTTGAGACGTGCCGCGGCATCGACCGAAGGATGCGCCGCCGCGCCAAGCGCCGGGGGCATCCCCTCCGCGTTCAACGTTTCGGGTTGTGCCGGCTGGCTCATGGCAACTCCTCTCCGAGGATCAGCCTCAGCACGGGATCCACGAGCTGGCCCCGCGCCGCGTCGTAGTCGTCGTCAGCCTCCCCGCGAGGCCCCCTCGCCGACCCCGGCCCGCGCTTGAGCGCCTCCCCGATCATCCTGCGCTCGGGCTTTGCGAATGTGGAGAAGGTCCGGCGAGCGATCGGGCACACCTGATCGAACGTCGAGGGAGAAAGCGAGCACACCCACATATCAATGATCGCAAGCAGCTTCTCGTCATGCACGAGCACCGCGCCCGACCCGCTCAAGAACCCATCAACCCACGCAGACGCCCGGGCAGGATCGTTCCCGGGAGAGAGCGCCAGCGACAGGCGCTCCGCTGCGCGCTCGGCCTCGCAGACGCCCGCGTCCAGCAGAATTCGCCAGGCCCGCCCGGCGACAAGTCCGTGGATGTCGGCTTCGCCCAGCCTGCGGAGCTCGGCGTGCCACGCATCGATGAACTCCGGCTGTGAGAGCATGCCCAGCGCGGCGGCGACCGCATCGAGCCGGCCCCGCATCTGAGCGGCCGCATCGTCATCAAGCGAGGCGCACGCGGGCAGCAGCCCGGCGCAGATCCGGGCCAGGAGCCCCTGCACCAGGGGCTCCACCTGCGCCGCATCGGTCTTTCGCACGTTGCCGTAGCGGAGAATCCGCGCCAGCGCGGGCAACGCGTCCATCAGCCCGCCGATGCTCGCGGCGACGGCCGAAAGACCCTGGATCCTCGCGATCAGAGTATCGATGGCGCCCGGCAGGTCGGCGAGCATGACATGATCAAGCAGGCCGGTCAGTTCCGACAGCTCCTGCGCCCGTTCGGCCCGATCCCGCACGCAGGCCCCGGCCGCGTCGTGCACCGTGTTCCCCCAGCGCGCGGCCTCGATCACCGCCACTGCGAACTCCGGCTTCCATTGCAGCTTCCATACCTCGTGAAACGTGCTCGACCGCTGCTTCTGGTCCGCGGCCCGGGTGCCCCACGCAATGCCCAGCACGCACAGCCGGTGCAGCAATCGGCTCCGCGCAAGATCGACGTCCCTTCGCTGGTCCAGATCGAGATCCACCTCGTCCGCCGACGCCTTCAACCTCAACGTCTTCTGCTGCGCCGCAAGGTCGCGCTGCAGCGGTACGCTCGGAGCGTCCTCGGGAATCTCTCCCAGCCGGTGACCCACAATCAGTTTCTGCGTGATCACCCGCATCGGGAGCGGATTGCCGTGGCACAGGATCGAAAGTGTCGCTTCCGAAAGTTCAAGAAGGCTCGCGATTGACCTTCCCCGAAGCGCCGCGAGCGCTTCGGCCAGACGCACGGTCTCGATCACACTCGCCGGCGACGCGTCAAGGTCCTCCTCGCGCATGAAGCGGGCCACTTTCGTCAGCCAGCTCGTCGAGACCTGATCATGGTTCATCCACAGGTGCTCGTACCACCCGGGGCTCACGACGCCCGCGCCGTACCCCGACTGATACGAAAGCCGGTCATACGTCCAGGGAATCCACGTCGCCGCCGTCTTGCGCTTGGCAAGGCCCTTGAGAGCGTCGTCGTCCGACTTGGCGTCGATCTCCCTGAGCGCCTCGCTCGTCAGCACGGGAGCGTGCCACGCGCCGCAGATCACGGCGATGCGTGCAAAGCCTTGTTTGATCGCACCGCGGATCGAGCGGCGCATATGCGCCTCTCGCGCCGGTTCCTCCGGGTCCCGGCGGGTCGGTCCAAACGCGTCCCGAGCGGACTTCATGGCCTCCCCGATTGCCCGGAAGACATCCAACGGGTTCTCGTCGCCGCGACGCTCCTCGATCAGCCGGCCCCACCAGGCCTCCCCATCCGAAAATCCCGCCGCATGGGCCAGCGCTTCGAGCGGATCAACTCTCCCTTCCGCGCCCGTCGCGCCTGAAGGAGCATCGTCCTCCCCCGGCGAGCCCGCGCCCGAGTTGTTCTCATCGAACCTGCGTGATCGCAGGGATCGCGGCAAGTCGATAAAACGTACTTCGGCCTTGTTCCCCAGCCCCCACCGAATCGCCTGCCACTCCGGAGAGAACTCGGCGAACGGGTAGTACGACGCATCGGCCGGCGCCTCCGGGTCGTACACGAGCAGGGCCACCGGCGGGACCATGGCCGCATTCCCCGCAAGCGGCAGAACCTCCGCGGCATCCGGCGGCCCCTCGATCAGCACCGCGTCCGGCGCGATCGCCTCGAGTGCACGCACGACCATCCGGGCCGAGCCCGGACCGTGATGGCGGACGCCGAGAATGTGCAGTTCGTGCGGCATGGCCTTGTTGCAATCACGTCGCTACAGGACCTCCCTGCACGCCCGGTACAGGTCCTTCCACCCCTCGCGCTCTTTCACGACGGTTTCAAGATATTCCTGTATCACGATCCTGTCCTGCACGGGATCTTTGATGATGGCCCCGAGAATGCCGCTCGCAACATCCGCCGCCTTGACCTTCCCGTCCCCAAAGTGCGACGCCAAAGCCATCCCGTTCGTCACCACGCTGATCGCCTCAGCGGTGCTCATCGACCCCGAAGGACTCTTGAGCTTGCTCTTGCCATCGATCGACTTGCCGTCGCGAAGCTCACGGAAGATCGTGACCACGCGCCGGATCTCCTCCATCGCCGGAACTTCACCCGGAAGCTCGAGCGCCTTGCCCATCTGAGCCACACGCTGCTGCACAATCCTGATCTCATCGTCCATCGAGTCAGGGACCGGCAACACCACGGTGTTGAATCGCCGCTTGAGCGCGCTGGACAGTTCATTGACGCCACGATCACGATCGTTGGCGCTGGCGATGATGTTGAATCCCTTCACCGCCCGCGTCTCCTCCCCGAGTTCCGGGATCGGCATCGTCTTCTCGGACAGGATTGTGATCAGCGTGTCCTGCACCTCGCTGGGCACGCGCGTCAACTCCTCGACGCGAACGATCTTCCCCTCCGCCATGCCCCGCATCACCGGCCCGGGCACCAGCGCCTCGCGCGAGGGGCCCTTGGCGAGCAGCAGCGCGTAGTTCCATCCGTACCGGATCGCTTCCTCGGGCGTCCCCGCCGTTCCTTGCACCATGAGCGTTGAGTCCCCGCTGATCGCGGCCGCGAGGTGCTCGCTCACCCAGCTTTTGGCCGTGCCCGGCACGCCCAGCAGCAACAGGGCGCGATCCGTCGCGAGCGTCGCCACGGCAATCTCGATAGTCCGCCTGTCCCCAACGTACTTGGCGGAAATCTCGGTCCCGTCCTTGAGCTTCCCGCCCATCAGGTATGTCACGACCGCCCACGGTGAGAGGTTCCAGCGTGGCGGACGCTCACGGTCGTCGGCGCGCGCGAGCGCCGCCAGTTCCGCCGCGTACTGCTTCTCCGCCGTCTCTCGCATGACGGACGACGTGACCCCGCCCGCGTCTTTGTTCGATCTGCTCACGGTTGAAACTCCCTGTGCATCTCGGCACGTAGCCGAACGCGGTCAAGGCTCTTGCAAACGCCCTCGCTCGGTCCGTCCGGATACATCTGCCCCAGCAGGCCTTCAAACATGTCTGCCGCTGCCGGGTGCAGCAGTCTCGACACCAATTCGATGGAGGAATGGAACTCCCACGCATCAGGCTTCTTCGGCGTTGCCTCCCCCAGAACCCGCAGCGCCCTGGCTGAAAAATCCAGCGACCATCCCCGCGCATCCGACGTCAGCATCCTCCACACAGCGGTCCCGGCGGGCGCCTTCTTCCCGGTCACAATCTTCAGCCGCATCCCCTCGCTCCGCTCGACCGACTGTGCGCTCCAGAGAGACGCGAGCTGCGCCTCCCCGGTGAACGCCCGCTCCGCGCACACCGCGATGATCGCATCGCTCCATGCCGCGGCCTCCGGCTGCTCCGGACACCCCGCCACGCTCGCCAACATCCCCGAGAATACCTCATCGAAGTACTCTTCTTCCCCGATCGCCCGAATAAATTCCCCGGGCTCCAGGCCGCACGGCGCGCCCCATGCCGCGAGGTCCATCGACGAGATCACCTGCACCATCCAGAACGCCCGCTTGCCCTTGCCCGAGGCGGGCTGCTCCTCCAGCCCGTCACGCTCCCAGGATTTGTCGAACTCCTTGGGAGGTTCGATCCTGACCTTCACCTTTGATCGACCCAGCAGCCCCGCCTTGACCTTCTCCGCGAGAATCATGCCCGCCGCGCGATCCCGCATTCTCCCCCGCAGCGCCGACCCCGCAAGCCGCGTGAGGACGCGGGCCGCCTCCCGTCGCACGGTTTTGCTGCGATCATCCAGCGCCATCTCCAGAAACGCTTCGTCCTCTTTGGAAACCGCGTGACCCATCACCTCGATGAACCTGCGCCGCTCCTCGGCACCTTCCGCCTCCCATGTTCCCTTCACCATCAGCATCGCGCGGCGCGGGTCGGCTTTGCGAACCGTCAGCAGGAGTGCGGAACGCTCCGCGGACGTGCCCGTCTGCCAGATGTCATCCGCGTTCCCGGGGATCTCTACACCCGCGACCGGCCTTCGCCACTGCGGATTCAACCGCGCAAGCCACACCCCGCACGCGCCCGTCGCATCAAACACCTCGGGGGACCGGGCGGATTGCCTCGACCACCACTCCAGCAGGATCGGCACGCTTGCGGCCACGGCTCGCACCCCCCGCGCCCCGGCAAGCACACACCATTCGTGGATCATCGCCGCGTCGGGGGAGGCCAGCAGCCGATCAAGGATGGCGCTCTGCGACGCCGTCGCCGCCGCTCGCTTGTCTGCCGGGCACGCCTCGATCAGTTGCCCATCCGCGCGACAACGACGTCCCGCCCGCGATCGCATTCCCGCGACCGCCGCGCGCGCCAGCATCCCAGCGGGTGTTTCTCCTTCTCGCCCGGCGCGGTCACTCCCCAGAAGAGCGGTCACGCCCAGCGCCTTGAGCCCCCGAGATGGACTCATTCCCGTCGTCATGCGGCCCACCGTACAACCAGGCTCACAAACGTCGTCACCGCGCCATGCATGAACAGTCCCACCGGTTCTGCCTCTTCCCCGTCCCATTCCACCACGACAGTCGCCTCCCCGCCTCCCGTCACCGAAATCAGCCGCCACAGCTGCATCCCCCGCTCAAAGCCTCGCGAAAGCGGCAGCACCTCCTCCCCCTGCTTGAGCAGCCACCGGTCTCCTGCCCGGAACACCCTCGCCGCCCGCAGCACCATCGGCCACCGCGGCAACCAGGGATTTGCTCCCAAGGCGTGTGCAAACCGTGCCAGGTTCGCCTCGATCCCATCGTCCCCGCTCGGTCCTGGCGGCGAGGCCGTCGGCCTGCCTTCCCCGCGAGACTTCACCAACGCGCGGAGCGGCGCCCCCGACGGATAGAACACGACCTCCCCCTGAAACTCCATCCCCGGAACAAGCGAAGTGTCCAGCGGCTGATTTCCCACCGCAAAGTCCACGATCAGCGCTGCTCGCATGCTCTGCGCTCCCCACAGCCACGTCCTTCGCACCGTCAGACGATCGTCCTCCTCAAACGCCTGTCCCAGAATCGTCCACCGATCCTGAACGCCCGGGCCCGCAAGAATTTCATCCTTGGGCTGGTTGTAGCCAAGCGCGACTCGCACATCACCCGCAAGCACCGCCGGCAGCTCACCGAGTCGATCCGCCGCACGCAGCAGCAGATGCACGCGCCCAAGCTGTTCAAGCGTGCGAACCTCCCACCCGTCGCCCGACGCCATCGCCTGCGGGATTCTCCGAATCATCCCCGCCAGCCCGGGCGCCTGCGCATCAATCATCCGCGCCGCAACCCGCTCACACTCGGGCGCCGCATCGCTCTGCGCCGCCGCAAGCCCGCGGCGAATCAGGTCGTCGAGCCAGACCCGGCATTCCGCCACACCCTGCCGCACACGGTCCTCACGCGCGGCCGCCCGCTTGGCCTGCGCCGCGACGTCCACGGGGGCCTCGGGCTTTGTCTTGGCCTTCTCCGCCTTCTTCTCCGCACGGTCGGCGCGGTTGTCAAGCCACTCCCGAACCCAGTCGGGCTCCTGCCCGGGCTTGAAACTTGCTCGCTCCTTGGCGAACAGCAGCAGCAGGCCCAGCCCGTGCTTGCACGGAAACTTCCGGCTCGGGCAACTGCACTTGAACACCGGCTCACCCAGGTCAACGCGGGCCTGGTACGGGTCCTTTCCCGACCCTTGACACAGCCCCCAGATCGCCCGTTCGCTCGCGCCCAGCGACGTCCACTTTCGCGCGCTCGCAAGTCCCTGCCCAGCCGAGGCAGACCCCGCGTCGGGCGCGAGAGCAAGCACTTTGTCGGTGCTCCAGTCACTCATGGCAAAGAGAGTACCCGCAAACACCAAAGACCGCACCTCGGGGGCGCTGAACCCGCCGCGGCGATGCAGGCACCCGGCGCCCGCCCAAGTCGCCACACCACCCTTCTCCGATGTCCGACCTCCAACGCGCCGGCGAGATCGACTCCGCGGGAATGCCTCCCGGCGGAATATCCTCTGAAGCGCCTCGAATCGACCGAAACCGCATCGTCGTGCTCACGCTCGCGCCTTGGAATCATCCTCCGATCTGAAGGAAATCTCGTCACGCGGATCCGTCGAGCATCGATCCGGCAACGCATACGCAGATCTCTATGGAAAGGGGATTTTCATGGCTCTCTACGACAGCGTCGGTCGCGGCTACGCGGCGTTCCGCAAACCCGATGAGCGGATCGCCGCCGCGATTGACGCGGCGCTGGGAGACGCGGCCACCGTGGTGAACATCGGCGCAGGCACAGGCTCGTATGAACCTGCCAACCGGTCGGTACTGGCGGTAGAACCATCCGAAGTGATGATCCGGCAACGCCCCGCGGCGGCCGCGCCCTGCGTGCGGGCATCCGCCGAGTCTCTGCCTCTTGCAGACGCCTCGTTCGACGCGGCGATGGCGATTCTCAGCGTGCATCACTGGACGGATCTGGACCAAGGCCTCGCGGAGATGAAACGAGTCGCCCGCAAGCGCGTGCTGCTGCTCACATGGGTCCCCGACGCGCCCCCATTCTGGCTCACGCAGGAGTACTTCCCTCAGATCGCCGAGCACGATCGCACCATCTTCCCCACCACGCCTGCGCTCACGGCGCGGCTTGAACGCGCCATCGGCCCAGCGCGCCTCACGCCGGTGCCCGTCCCGCACGATTGCACCGATGGCTTCCTCTGCGCCTACTGGCGCAGGCCCGAGTGCTATCTTGACCCCCAGCGGCGCAGCGCCATCTCCAGCTTCGCGCGGATCGATGTCCAGCCCGGTCTCGCCAGGCTGCGCGCCGACCTCACAAGCGGGCGATGGGCCCAGCAGCACGGCCACCTGCTCGCCTTGGAGGCGCTGGACCTGGGCTACCGCATCGTCTGCTGCGAGATCCCCGCCTCCAGCACCTGATCTCGCAAGCAGTACCGGGGACGCCCATCATCAAAGAAGGGACTCACGCGAGCAATCAGCGCCCGGGAATCGCTCCAGCTGCCATCATGCACGGCGGACGAAGCGCTGCACACGCTCGCCCCCGATCTGGACCAAGTGCCTCCCTCGCTCAGCCGTCCGCGCCCGCCGGATGAGCGACTCACGGCGTGACCTCTACACTCAATCCATGCGAGCCCCCGCCTTCACCGACACCATGCAGATCGGCATCGTGGTTCCCGACCTCGACGCTGCGATCCGACAGTTCGAAGACAACTACGGGATCGGCCCGTGGCAGGTGCACCAGTTCGTCCCGGGTGAGGTCAAGCAATGGCGCGAGCATGGACGCATCGTCGAAGGCGGCGCCAAGACCCGCTTCGCCGCCGCGAAAGTCGGCAAGGTGCAGTGGGAGCTCATCCAGCCCCTCGACGACACGAGCATCTTCGCCCGGTTTCTCGCGGAAAAGGGCGGCGGCGTCCACCACATCGCCGTCGCGCCGACAAACTACGACGAATTGCTCGCGGCGGAATCCACGCGAACCAACAAGCCCGTCATGGAATGCGAACTGGGCGGCCAGTACGACGGGATCAAAGTCGCATACCTCGGCACCGACGCAACCCTCGGGGTCATCCTCGAAGTATTCAGCGGCATGCCCCGCGCCCCGCAGACGGCCGACACCCGCACCCAGTGAACCGTCGGCCACACGCCGAAGTCGACCGCCACGGCCAAGAAGATCGCGAAGCCGCGCACGGTGTGTGTGTCCGAAAGCCTGTCAATGTCAAAGCCATGAGATACGGTTGCCGCATCCGCTCCCGAAGGCCGCCAGCACACCTCCCTGATCAACCTGTCGCTCGTACCGAGGAATGATGCAGTCCTCCAGATCCTGTATCCTGTCTGCTCAATGCTGCTCGAGATCTCCACCACCCACATTCCTCCCGGCGACCTCGGTTACCTGCTGCACAAGCATCCCGGGCGGATCCAGACGTTCAAATTGGCGTTCGGGGACGCGCACGTCTTCTACCCCCAGTTGTCCGACCAGCACTGCACCGCCGCACTGCTCATCGAGGTGGATCCCGTGGCGCTCGTGCGAGGCAAAGGACGCGAACGAACGCTCGATCAGTATGTCAATGACCGACCGTACGTTGCATCATCCATGCTCGCCGTCGCCATCGCGCAGGTGTTCGGCACGGCCCTCGCCGGAAACTGCAAGGACCGTCCGAAACTCGTAACCACGCCCATCCCGCTCTCCGCACGGATCGCGTCAATACCCTGTCACGGCGGCGAAGAACTGCTCAAGCGGCTCTTCGAGCCGCTGGGTTATCGCCTCAGCGTCACCCCACACCTCCTCGACGCCCAGGTTCCCGAGTGGGGCATGTCGTCGCTCTTCACCGTCACGATCGAAGCGACCAAATCCCTTTCGGACATGCTCAGCCACCTGTACGTGCTCATACCCGTGCTCGATAACGAGAAGCACTACTGGGTTGGAGACGATGAAGTCGCCAAGCTCCTCCGCCACGGCGAAGGATGGCTCGCCGGACATCCCGAGCGGGATCTCATCGCCACCCGATACCTGAAGTACCGCCGCAACCTCGCGGACGATGCGATCAAGCAGCTGCGCGAGCAGGACGGGGAAGGACCGGAGGAAATCGACGCGGACATGGCCGACGACCCCCGCGAAGAGACAAAGGAACACCAGCTCAGCCTTCACCAGCAGCGCCACGGCGTCGTGCTTTCGATTCTCCAGGCCAGGAATTCAAAGCGTGTCATCGACCTGGGGTGCGGAGAAGGCCGGCTGGTCCGGGAACTCCTCAAGCACTCGATGTTCGAGAAAATCGTCGGCATGGATGTGGCCCATAGGACACTGGAGGTTGCCGCCGACCGCCTCCGGCTGGAGCAGCTTCCGCCGATGGTGCGCCAGCGCGTGGAGCTCTTTCACGGCTCCCTGATGTACCGCGACCAGCGGCTGGAGGGGTTCGACGCGGCCGTACTGTGCGAAGTGATCGAGCACATGGATGAGCCGCGGCTGTCGGCGATGGAACGCGTTGTGTTTGAGTACGCCCGTCCCGGGGTCGTCATCGTGACGACCCCCAACCGGGAATACAACGTGAAGTGGGAATCGCTGCCCGCCGGGGCGATGCGCCACAGGGATCACCGCTTCGAGTGGACGCGCGATCAGTTCCAGACCTGGGCGGATTCGGTGTGTGCTCGCTTCGGATACACCGTCGAGCTTCGACCGGTCGGACCTGAAGAGCCGGATGTCGGCGCCCCGACGCAGATGGGCGTTTTCAGCCGCAGGCCCCGGGAGGCATCGGCGTGAATCACCAGCCCGTGGTACGCATCGATGGACTCGACATTCTCGGGAGAGGACTTCACGCCGTCTTCGCGGAGGCCTTCGGCTTTCCCTCGTTCTACGGACGCAACATGGACGCGTGGGTCGATTGCATGTCCTCCCTCGACCGCCCGGACGACGGCCTGACGTCCGTCCATGCACCACCGGGCAGCGTCCTGGTGTTGGAAATCCATCATTTCAAGGACCTCAAGCGGCAGGAGCTTGCTGTCGCGGATGCCATTGTCGAGTGCGCCGCGTTTGTAAACTGGAGCCGGCTCCGCGTGGGCGAACCTGCGGTATTGTGTGTTTCATTTCACGAGTAGCTCCGATGCAGATCCGTGTCCCCGAACTCTCCCTTGTCGTGATGATCGGCGCTTCCGGCTCCGGCAAGAGCACGCTCGCCCGCCGTCTGTTCAAGCCGACGGAAATCCTCTCTTCCGATACGTGCCGGGGCTGGGTCTCCGACGACGACAACAACCAGGAAGCAACCACAGACGCGTTCGATGTCCTTCACTACGTCGCCCGCAAGCGCCTCGCCCGCGGCCTGCTCACGGTGGTCGATGCCACCAACGTGCGCGCTGAGGACCGCAGGCCCCTTGTTCAACTGGCAAGAGAGTTTCATTGCCTGCCCGTGGCGATCGTGGTCGATACCCCCGAACGCGTCTGCCATGACCGCAACGCGACGCGGCCGGACCGTAGTTTCGGGCCTCATGTCATCCGCAACCAGAAGATGGCCCTTCGCCAGGGCATCCGCTCCCTGGAGCGCGAAGGATTCCGCCATACCTTCTTCCTGAAAACAGCGGATGAGTGCGACGCCGCCACCCTCGTCCGGGAGCCGCTCTGGAACAACCTCAGGCACGAGGCCGGGCCCTTCGACATCGTCGGCGACGTTCATGGCTGCTATGACGAACTGGTCGAACTGATCAGGAAACTCGGGTACACCCTGAGCCAAGAGCCCGGCGAGCCCGAGGGCGCATGTGCTCTCATCCCACCCCCGGGTCCGCCGCGGAAGCTCGTATTCGTCGGCGACCTGGTCGACCGCGGTCCCAAAACGCCGGCGGTCCTGCGTCTGGTCATGAAACTGGTTGAAGAGGGCAAGGCCCTGTGCGTGCCCGGCAACCACGACGTCAAGCTGCTCAGGGCCCTGCGCGGCAAGAACGTGCAGCTCACCCACGGCCTCGCGGAATCCCTCGCGCAGCTTGGCACCGAACCCGACGCGTTCCGGAAGCTCGTCGCCTCGTTCCTCGACGAACTCGTCAGCCACTACGTGCTCGACGGAGGCCGCCTTGTCGTAGCGCACGCGGGCATGAAGGAGTCCATGCAGGGGCGTGGCTCCGGCGCTGTGCGGGAATTCGCGCTCTTCGGCGAGACCACGGGGGAGACCGACGAGTTCGGCCTGCCGGTGCGCTACAACTGGGCCGGGGAGTATCGGGGAAAGGCTGCGGTGGTCTACGGCCACACGCCCATTCCCGAGCCCCAGTGGCTCAACAACACCGTGTGCATCGATACGGGCTGCGTCTTCGGCGGTTCACTGACCGCTCTTCGCTGGCCCCAAAGAGAGTTTGTTGCCGTCCGGGCGCACGCAAAGTACGCCGAGTCGAGAAAGCCGTTCCTCCCCGAAGAACACCAGGCCCCGCTGTCCCTTCAGCAGCAGCACGACGACCTGCTCTCCCTCGACGACATTTCCGGCAAGCGGCATATCGACTCCCGCTTGATGCGCACCATCACCGTGCGCCAGGAGAACGCGGCCGCCGCCCTGGAGATCATGAGCCGCTTCGCGGCCGATCCGCGCTGGGTCATCTACCTCCCCCCCACCATGTCCCCCTGCGAAACCAGCCGGGAACCCGGTCTGCTCGAGCATCCGCGCGAAGCGTTCGAGTATTTCAGGATCAACGGCGTGGGACGGGTGATCTGCGAGGAAAAGCACATGGGATCAAGGGCGGTGGCGATCGTTTGCCGCGAGCCCGAGGTTGCCAGAAATCGCTTTGGAATCGCCCCGCCCCAGGCCACTTCCCAGCTCCTGGGCTCGGGTGCCGCCGGCGACACGCTCGGATTGATCTACACCCGCACCGGCCGGCCGTTCTTCGGCGATCGTTCGACCGAGCAAACGCTGCTCCGGCGCCTGGGAGATGCGATCACACACGCGGGATTGTGGGACGAACTCCAGACGGACTGGATGTGCCTCGACTGCGAGCTCATGCCCTGGTCCGCCAAGGCTCAGGCCCTCATCAAGGAGCAGTACGCCGCCGTGGGCGTCGCCGCGCTGACCGGCCTTCAAGCCAGCGTCACCGCCCTTGAGCAAGCGCAGGCTCGCATCCCGGAAGCCGGCGCGCTTCTTGATCGGCACCGCCAGCGCCTCGAGCTCGTTCAACAATACTCCGCCGCGTACCGCAGGTACTGCTGGAACGTCGCCGCCGTGGACGACCTCCGCCTCGCCCCCTTCCACCTCCTCGCCAGCGAAGCAAAGGTCCACATGGACCGCGATCACGTCTGGCACATGCAGACACTCGCCCGCCTCGCCGCCGCGGGAGACCCCGTGTTCCTCGCCACCCACTCCAAAGTCGTGGACCTTTCCAGCCAGGACAGCGAGCAAGAAGCAACGCGCTGGTGGATGGATCTCACCTCGCGCGGCGGCGAAGGGATGGTCGTCAAGCCACTCGAGTTCATCGCCAAGGGACCCCGCGGCCTCCTCCAGCCCGCGATCAAGGTCCGCGGACCCGAATACCTGCGCATCATTTACGGGCCCGAGTACACCCTCCCCGCCAACCTCGACCGCCTCCGATCGCGCGGCCTGGGCGCAAAGCGTTCCCTCGCGTTGAAGGAGTTCTCCCTCGGCGTGGAATCACTCGAGCGATTCGTCCGCCGAGAACCCCTCCGTCGCGTCCACGAGTGCGTCTTCGCGGTGCTCGCGATGGAGAGCGAGCCTGTCGATCCCCGCTTGTAGGCTCTGTGCTCACCTGGGCGGCGCGGAGAAGGAACCGGTACGTAGCGGCCCCGTCGGACGGTACGTATTGATCAGCACACCCGATGCCGCCGCTTTCGTGCTCACCAGCGACAACCCGCGCGCACCGTAATCCCCGGAAAACAGTCGCTTGCCCTTCCCCAGCAGCACCGGATACACGAGCAGGACCACCTCGTCCGCCAAGCCGTGCTCGAGCAGCACCGGCGCGACCGTCGAGCTTCCCCAGACAATCACGTCAACGCCGTCACCCGCCCGGATGCTCCGAATCTGCTCAACCAGGTTCTCTCCTACCGACACGGCGGGCCCCCATCCCAGGCTCCCGGGCCGGTGCGTCGCGACGTACTTCGTCGCCGCATTGAAGCTGTCACCGATCACGCTCCCCCGAACCGCCGGCCAGTAGTGGGCCCAGATGTCATACGTGCGCCGCCCCAGCAGCAGATCGAACCGCGCGCCGTGCGCGGCGAGAATCGCCTCACCCACCGCATGATCTGAAAACGGCACGATCCAGCCGCCATACTCGTAATCCCCGTCTTCCTTGGGACCACCCGGCGCCTGAATCACCCCGTCCAGCGAAATGTGCTCGAGAATCCTGAAAGTTCGCACGCTGCTTCCCCGATCATGTTCCGCGCACTACGGCTCCGCCCGACGAGATCGTCACCACTCTCTCTCCTCGTCAGCCTTCGTACCGCCATCTCCACCGGTCGACCATCGCCGCCGCGCCTCCAAGCACAATATCAGAGCAGCAGCGCCAGCGTTGACCCTTTCCCTTGCTCCACCTGCTCAAACGTGCACGCCTCCGGAGCCTTATCTCCTCGCCGGCGCAGCAGCCTCGTCCCGTGCCGGAATCGCCCGCCCGTGAACGAGTCGTACGCCACCTCCACCACGTGCGTGGGCCGCACCGGCTCCCACTTCACCCAGTCACCCGTGCTCCAGCGGCTGGGACGCCCCGGGGCCTCCCCCGTAAACCCCGATTCTCCTCGCAGCGGCGCAACGATCTTCGTGATCCGCGCCCGCTCCTCCGCGGTGAACGCCGCCGTAAATCCCACGTGGTGCAGCAACCCCTGCCGGTCGTACAACCCCAGCAGCAGCGAGCCGATCGTGCGCGACCCCGCGCCGTACCTGAAGCCCCCCACCACGCAGTCGGCCGTGTGCCGGTGCTTGAACTTCTGCATCCCGTCCCGCTCCCCCGAGCGGTACGGCATGTCCACACGCTTGGCGATGATCCCGTCCAGGTTCCCTCCCGTCGCCCGGAACCATCGCCGCGCCTGCGCCAAGCTCCTGCTCGCCGGCGAAAGCCGCACCGATGCAAGCCCCCTGAAATACGTACGCGCAAATCTTTCCAGCGCCACTCGCCGCTCCGCGAGCGGTCGCTTCAGCAGCGCCGCGTCACGCCCGGTCGACAGCAAGTCAAACACCACCAGCATCGCCGGATGCGCATCCGCCAGAAGCCGCACACGGCTCGCCGCCGGATGAATCCGCAGCAACAACTCGTCGAACGACAACCTTCCTCCCACGGGGATCACAATCTCCCCGTCCAGCACAAACTGTTCAGCGGCCAGCCCTCCCACCGCTTCCACGACATCCGGAAAATACCGCTCCAGCGGCTTGCCCGACTTGGACTGCACCCGCATCCGCGTCTTGTCCCGAAAGACGAGGCAGCGAAACCCGTCCCACTTCGGTTCGTACTGCCACTGCGGCCCCACCGGCAACTCCAGCACCGCCTTCGCCTCTATCGGCGCCAGCGGATACCGCGGACCACGCTCCTTGACTGCCCGCTTCTTCATGCGACTCCACCCCTTTCTGAAAAGGCCGCAGGACTGAGCCCCACTTCACCCGTGTTTCACGCCCCCTGCGTCGGCGAACTCAGCGTCCTTTCCGCGTCCGCCGAGTCATCCGCCGCAGCATCCGCGCGTTCTTGATCGCAAACGCGTCACGGTCGTTATTGAAATATGCGTACACCCGCTCAGGCTTCACCTCCCGCAGCGCCGCGA
Source organism: Phycisphaerales bacterium (assembly GCA_044226385.1). Taxonomy (GTDB): domain Bacteria; phylum Planctomycetota; class Phycisphaerae; order Phycisphaerales; family UBA1924; genus JAEUJB01. Next base: position 116,961 of record JBGAHA010000001.1, on the reverse strand, counting down.
CCCACGCCTCAAGTTCCGCGCGTGAGTAGTCATGCCGGTACCAGCGCTTCGGACCGTGATACCGCACGTAAACAACCGGCGCCGTCTTCACCACCTGCGAGGGCAGCCGCGGACCGCTCGTGGAACAGAACACGATGCCCCCCGCCGTCTTGGCGCTCGCCTCTCGGATCGCCGCAAAGCACTCCTCGTTCCACCATCTCTTGTGACGGAACTCCAGCACATTGGTCCACCGCGGGTCAAGCTGGTCCAGAATCCGCCGCAGCCGCGCGGGCGAATACCGAAAACTCGGCGGCATCTGGAACAAAAAGCACCCCATGTGCGTCCCCAGCACCTCCCCGAGCTCGCAGAATTGCCGGACAAGCCGCCTGGTCCCCACAAATCGCTTCTCGTGCGTGATCAGGCCGTTCACCTTCACGCTATACAGAAAACCCCGCGGCGCTTCTCGCAGCCATCGCCGCACCGTCTCCGGCTTCGGCCACCGGTAGAACGGCGCATTCAACTCCACCGTGTTGAAGCTCGATGTGTAATGTGCAAACCAGCGATGCGAGGAGCTCTCCGCCGGATAGAACGGTCCGTGCCAGTGCCGGTAATACCACCCCGAGCACCCGACGCGAAACTCAGGCTGGCGTGACGGTGTGGGCATCCCGCTCCACACTGCTCCCCGCGTGTGAAAAAGTCGATATCCACGCCGCCCCGCGGCGCCCCCGCAACGCCCCCGCAAAGCCCCCGTAGTTGCCCGGGCACTCCCCTCCATTCCCCCACTTCGCCGCACCGCACCATGCGCGGGACCGTGCGAACAAAGCAATCCCCATCCCCTCCGCACACCGGCGTTCTTCCACCTCACGCCGCGACCGCGAACCGCCTCAATCCCCTCGTTCCCGAGTCAAAACATCCACCGCCCTCCGCCGACAGTTCTATGATCGCCGCGATGCCCCTTGTTCCCAGCAGCCGTTCGCGATATCTCGAGTATCGTCGCAAGACGATGGGTCCCAAGGCAGGCCGCGCCAAGCCCGGTCTGCTCCCCGCAGATCAGCTCGCTGGCGGCGATCCCGCCTCCAAATCCAAAGACGCCAAGCCCAAGCGAGCCCGCTCCTTCCTCTCCCTGATGAAGGAGTTCTGGGCATACCTCGCCGGCCATCGCAAAGTCGTCGCGCTCGCCCTGGTCACCCTCACCATGTCCTCCCTCATCGGACTGGTGATCCCCGCCTCCACCAAGATCGCCATCGACTACATCATCTCCGATCATCCCGGTCCCACCGGCCTCCCCCACCTCGTCCGCGAACAGGTCGGCTGGACCGACGGCGTCCAAGGCACCGGCTCCGAACGCAAGCATCTCCTCTGGCTCCTTGCCGGCGGCATGACCGTCCTGGTCTTCATCAACGTCGCCCTCGCCACCTGGGGACGCTGGCAGATGACCCGCCTCACCAAGCGCATCGCCGCCAAGATGCGCCGCGAAGCCTTCGAGCACGCCGTCCAGCTCCCCCTCAATCGCCTGGGTTCCTACAAGACCGGCGGCGTCGTCAGCATCCTCCGCGAAGACGCCGGCGCCGCCTCCGAACTGCTCTTCTCCATCATCTACAACCCCTGGCGTGCCGTCGTCCAGCTCGTCGGCACGCTCATTGTCCTCGCCCTGGTCGATTGGAAGATGCTCGTCGGCGGCATCGCCGTGATCCCCGCCACCTGGCTTACCCACCGCACCTGGATCAGCCGGATCCGCCCCATCTACCGGGACATCAAGATCACTCGCCAGGGCATCGACGCCTCCAGCACCGAAGCCTTCGGCGGGATGCGCGTCGTGCGCGGCTTCGGTCGCTACCGCGGAGAATCCTCTCGCTTCACCTTCGCCCACCACCTCGCCATCCGCAAGGAAATCCTCGTCTGGTGGTGGTCGCGCATCCTGGAAGTCGTCTGGGCCATCCTCATCCCGGGCTCCAGCGTCGCCGTCCTCCTCTACGGCGGCTCACGCGTCATCGACGGCACGCTCACCATCGGCGACGTCATGATGTTCACCACCTACCTCCTCATGCTCCTCTCTCCCATGGAGATGCTCACCAACACCGCCTCCACCGTCCAGTCAAACCTCGCCAGCTTCGACCGCGTGCTCGACATGCTCGCCGAACCCACCGAGTTTGCCGGCGCCCGCGGCACCATCGAAGTCTCACGCGTTTCCGCCCGCGGCCACATCACCATGCGTGATGTCGGTTTCTCATACCCCCCCGCGGGCAAACCCGCCGGCTCCGAATCCGCCACGCCGAAGAAAGAGCAGCCCGAGACGCCGCAAGGCCCCGTGCTCAGCGGCATAACACTCGACGTCCTGCCCGGCGAAACCATCGCCCTCGTCGGGCCCAGCGGCTCGGGCAAGACCACCCTCTGCAACCTCGTCGCACGCTTCTACGACGCAACCCAGGGCGAGATCCGCTTCGACGGCCTCCCCATGAAGGACATCGAGATCCAGAGCTACCGCAGGCTCCTGGGCATCGTCGAGCAGGACGTCTTCCTCTTCGACGGCACCGTCGCCGCCAACATCGGCTACGGTCGCCGCGGCGCCACCATGGCGCAGATCCGCGAGGCCGCGCGGATCGCCAACGCCGACGAGTTCATCGAGGCCCTCGAAAAGAAGTACGACACCCTCATCGGAGAACGCGGCGTCCGACTCTCCGGCGGCCAGAAGCAGCGCATCGCCATCGCCCGCGCCGTCCTCGCCGACCCCGTCATCCTCATCCTCGACGAAGCCACCAGCAACCTCGACAGCGAATCCGAAGCCCTCATCCAGGACAGCCTCTCACGCCTGATGAAGGGCCGCACCTGCTTCGTCATCGCCCACCGCCTCAGCACCATCCGCCACGCCGACCGCATCGTCGTCCTCGAGCAGGGCCGCATCGTCGAGATGGGCACCCACGCCGAGCTCATGCGCCTCTCCGGTCGCTATTCCCAGCTCCTCAAGGTCCAGCTCTACGGCTCCGGCCGCGCCGGCACCGACGACCTGGTCGACGCGGAACTCGGCTCCGAGCAGAAGTAACCTCCTCCGGCGATTGAACCCACTCCGCGGCGATCGCCGCGGCATCGGACCCGTTCCACATCAGCGTATCTGTTCGTAGGCTGTTTATATGTGCCGTTCGCGTCTGCAGCCCTGCCCCCACCCCCTGGCCCGGCGGCTTCCTGCTACCCTACCACCATCAATCTCCCCTCTTCCGGGGTACTTTTCGAGGAGCTTCCCAGTGCGCAATACGAACATTCGGATCATGGCCGCGGCGATGGTGGTCGGCGCGATGGCGATGGTGGTCGGCTGTGAGTCTTCCAAGAAGACCGAGACCAAGGCCTCTCCCAGCGTCATGAACGCCAACTGCCCCTTCAGCGGCCACCCCGTCGCAAACGGCGCGACCGCCGACTACAACGGCAAGACCGTGGGCTTCTGCTGCGCCGACTGCGCCAAGAAGTGGTCCGGCATGACCGACGCCCAGCGCGACGCCGCCCTCGCCAAGACCAAGTAAGCCCCGGCCTCTCGGCCCCGGCCCACAGCCCAGCAATCCGTACCCTCACCGGCGTCCCCGCCGAATCAGTGATGCGTTGCGCCCACGGCGCTCCGCGGAGCCACCGACCATGAAGTTCTCACGCACCACCTGCGCGATCACCCTCCTCGCCGCCTGCGGCCTCTTCACCGCCGGCTGCCAGACCGCCAAAACCTCCGAAGAGCAGTGCAAGCCCGCCGTCGCCGGCGCCGCCGCCGACCCCGGAATGATCAACGCGGCCTGCCCACTCATGCCCAAGGAAGATGCTCGCGGATCCGGCATTTCCGTCGCCTACACGGGAACTCAGGAAGCCTGGAAGGGCAAGAAGGTCGCGTTCTGCTGCGATGGCTGCACACACGACTGGGAAAAGATGACCCAGGCCCAGCGCGACGCCGCCCTCACCAAGGTTGCCGTCAAGTAAACCAGCCCGCGGCGCCCACGTCCCAGGCGGCGGTGGAGAAGGCATGAAGGACCTCAACGCGCTCTCCCTTCCCGAGCTCTACGCCTCACTGCACCGCACCGGCCTCGTCCGCCGGCTGATCGAGCTCGCCCGCGACGAAGACCTCGGCCCGCCCGGCGGGCTCCCCGGTGAATGGGCCGGGCTCACCGGCGATGTCACCAGCGCCGCATGCCCGCTCGACGCCCGCGAACGCACCGCCCTGGTTCGCACCCGCGCCTCGGGCGTCGTCAGCGGTCTGGCCGCCATCCCCGAGGTCCTCGCCGTCCTGGGCCCCCAGTGCCGCTTCGCGCCCACCAAGCGCGACGGTTCCGATATGCACCCCGGCGAAACGCTCGGAGAGATCGCCGGCCCCATCCGCCAGATCCTCGCCGCCGAGCGCATCCTGCTCAACCTGGTCGGACGTCTCAGCGGCATCGCCACCCGCACCCGCAAGTTCCTCTCCGCGATGGGAGGCGAGTTCGGCGCCGTCGACACCAAGCTCTGTGACACGCGGAAGACCACGCCCGGCATGCGCGTGCTCGAGAAGTACGCCGTCCGCTGCGGCGGCGGACACTGCCACCGCATGGGCCTCTTCGACGCCGTGCTCATCAAGGACAATCACCTCGCCCACCTGACCCCCGAGCAGCTCCCCGCGTTCGTCCGCGCCGCCGCGGAAACCGCTCGCCGCCAAGCCGGTGGCCGCCTGGGCTTCGTCGAGGTCGAGGTTGATTCCCTCACGCAGCTCGACGCCCTCATGACCCTCGAACCCGGCGTGGTCGATATCGTCCTCCTCGACAACATGGGCCCGCAGGCCCTCGCACAGGCCGTGGCGATCCGCAACCGCAAGGGCGTCAAGCCCGAGCTCGAAGCCTCCGGCGGCGTGACGCTGGAAACCATCGCCGAGATCGCCCAGTCGGGCGTCGATCGCATCAGCGTCGGCTCCCTCACCCACGGCGCGGTCTCCGTCGACGTCGGTCTCGATATCAAGTGATGCTGCCTCCCGGCCGGAGAGCGGGCGCTCGCCGCCCGCGGCGACATGATGCACGGACGACTCGTCGCCATCTGCGGACCCATGTTCAGCGGCAAAACCACCGAACTGATCCGCCGCATGGACGCCCTCGCCTCCGCGGGCCGCCGGGCGATCCTCATCAAGCCCGCCGCCGACCAGCGTTACAGCCAGGCCGAGATCGTCACGCACACCGGAGCGAGAAGACCCGCGATCCAGGTCGAATCCGCCGACCAGGTTGAGCCCGCCGTTCTCGCTGCAACCGAGGCACTTCCCCGTCATGCCGATGGAGCCGGTCACATCGTCGGCATCGATGAAGCCCACTTCTTTGGCGCTGCGCTCGCGGGAGTCTGCGAACGACTCCTCGCAGTCGGCGCAACAGTCATCGTCGCCGGACTGGAACGGGACCATCGCGGCAGACCTTTCGAGCCCTTCCCCTCCCTGCTGTGCGAGGCCGATGAGGTCGTGAAGCTGACAGGCCCCTGTGCCGTGTGCGGAATGCCCGCGGTTCACTCGCAGCGGATGGTCTCCGGCGAAGGCCGAATCGTGGTCGGCGGCGCCGAGTCGTACCAGCCCCGCTGCCGCGACTGCTTCCTCGTGTGAACCAACGTCGTGAGCGTCACTTCGCGTAGCACCGGGGTGTCGCGGGCGTGCCGCCGTCTTCGATCATGGCTTTGAGGCGTCAACGACGCCCACCGCGTCACCGTGGAAACTCCAGAGCATCTGCTTGTTCCACAGCGCCTCCACCGCATCGGCCAGGCGTTGCCGCTGAACGCTCAGGGACTCGGGCCCGTTGCTTGGCGCCGCCCCTTCCTGTAGACGCCGCACGATGCGATCGATCGCGGCGGATGCCTGCTCATCCGCACCGGATCTCGCGTCCAAGAGAGGCGCGATCCCCGACGCGGACATCAATCCCAAAGCCATCTCGGCGATCGCCGCATCGCCATGCACGTCGTTGGATCTGAGATGCCCCGCGAGGATCTCCACCACCCGCGCCGATCCCTCCCCCTGCCGCGCGGACGCGATCACCACCGCGGCGAGGAACTGGCGCTGCCCGTCCTTTGATCCCAGCGCGGCGCTGAGCATCGGCGCCGCCTCCCCCGCGTGCATCACCAGGTACGAGACGCCCTCCCGGGCGTTGTACACCAGAGCGCCGCGTCGCTCTCTGATTTCCTCCCGAGTCGGAAGATCGTCAGCCCCGAGGCCTTCCACGGTCACCTGCAGCATCCGCCGGCTGGGTGCGTATCCATCGACCTCTCGCAGCACGTGCGCCGCCATCTGCCTGGCGAAGTGATCCTGGGAGTTCAGCTCGCTCTCGAGAGCTGGAATCGCCTCCACGCCGATCTTTGCGAGGCCCTCCGCGGCGTCGAGGTAGCGCCCGCCCGAATCCCGCACCCGAAGGATCCCCAGCAACTTCGAGATGTCAGCACTGGCAGCCTCCGGAACGGCCGCAAGGTGGCAAACCGCCCAGAGCATCACGGTGGAAATCACGATCTCTCCCCCTCACCCCACGAAGGCCACTTCCCGCGACGCGGCCCGGCCCTACGGCCTGGACCACTGGCTTCGCGAAAGATCGACAATCTGGACGAAGTGTACGGAGGCGAGGGATGCCCCTGGACCCTCGCCTCATTTCACCCAGCCTTGCCGGAGCGGCGAGAAATGGAACGGGAAGAATCGCGGAGTGCCCGTCGAGGGCCCGAATCGCGTTGCCCCCTCCTGGAGTGCAGACGACCCCGGAGGGCTGCCAGGAGGGCGTCACGAGGGAGTTCAAAAAAGAAAAGAGCCCCTTGAGGTTTACCTCAAGAGGCTCAAAAGTCGGCGATGACCTACTTTCCCGCGATGCAGTATCATCGGCGGCAAAGGCTTAACTGCTGTGTTCGGGATGGGAACAGGTGTTTCCCTTTGCCTGTGATCACCGACAAAGTACCGGCGTGACTTTCGACACGCCGGAACAGAGTCCGGATGGACGAACGTGCTGCGAGCTGGTGTGTTTTGAGGCACACGAGCCCGCGGATATGCGATTGATTGAGATTCTCCAGCAGATCACTTTGCGTCTGCCGAGCCGACCGCGTGGATGATCCTGGGTTGAGCCAGGAGCAGACACGGGCCACGTTGCCCGGCGACTGGTTGGTGTGATCGAATTTGACCGTTAGTACCGCTCAGCTGAGCAGAACATTTCTGTTCGTACACTTGCGGCCTATCAACCTGGTGGTCTACCAGGGGTCTCTCGCTTACGCAAGCAGGCCTCATCTCTGGGGGGGCTTCACGCTTAGATGCTTTCAGCGTTTATCCCTGCCGAACGTAGCTACCCAGCGGTGCATTTAGCAATGCAACTGGATCACCAGAGGTCCGTCCAACTCAATCCTCTCGTACTAGAGTTGATTCCCATCAAGCCTGCAACGCCCACAGCAGATAGGGACCGACCTGGCTCACGCCGGTCTGAACCCAGCTCGCGTACCGCTTTAATCGGCGAACAGCCGAACCCTTGGGGCCGCCTTCAGTCCCAGGATGCGATGGGCCGACATCGAGGTGCCAAACCGCTCCGCCGCTATGGACGCTCGGGAGCGATCAGCCTGTTATCCCCGGGGTACCTTTTATCCGATGAGCTACGACCCTTCCACACGGGATCGCAGGATCACTAGAGCCCACTTTCGTGACTGCTCGACCTGTCGGTCTCGCAGTAAAGCCGGCTTATACTCTTGCACTCAACACACGGTTTCCATCCGTGCTGAGCCGACCTTTGCACTCCTCCGTTACTCTTTAGGAGGAGACCGCCCCAGTCAAACTACCCGACACCAACTGTCCCTCGCCCTGGTTCAAGGGAATCGAGGTTAGGCCACCAACGTACACAGGGTGGTATTTCACCTGTGGCTCGTCCCGCACCGGAATGCGGGCGTCAAAGCCTCCCACCTATGCTACGCAGTGAATGCTAGTGGCCAATAGGAGCCTATAGTGAAGGTCCACGGGGTCTTTCCGTCTTGCTGCGGGTAGGCGGCATCTTCACCGCCACTACTATTTCACCGAGTCGGTCGTGGAGACAGGAGTCCAGTGATTACGCTATTCATGCGCGTCGGAACTTACCCGACAAGGAACTTCGCTACCTTAGGACCGTCATAGTTACGGCCGCCATTCGCCGGTGCTTCGGTCGGGATCTTCTCTTGCGATGAACCCCTTCCTTGACATTCCGGCATCGGGCAAGCGTCACTCTGTATACATCGACTTGCGTCTTAGCACAGAGCTGTGTTTTTGATAAACAGTTCCCAGACCCTTTTCTCTGCGCCCTTGCGGGCCCCCTTCTTGCGAACTTACGGGGTTAACTTGCCTAGTTCCTTCACGACCGTTCTCTCGAGCGCCTTAGGCTATTCGCCTCACCCACCTGTGTCAGTTTTGGTACGGGCTATGTGTGGCTTTTTCTAGGAACTCTATCCACCAACATCGGCCTTACGGCCTGGACATCTAACAGTCCCGTTGATCTCAAGAATCCGTTGACCACACCGGTTCAGGAATATTAACCTGATGTCCATCGACTACGCCTTTCGGCCTTGCCTTAGGTCCCGACTAACCCTGGGCGGATTTACCTTCCCCAGGAAACCTTGGGTATACGGCGACAGGGATTCTCACCCTGTTAATCGTTACTCAAGCCGGCATATTCACTTCCTGGCGCTCCACGACCCCTTTCGGAACCGCTTCACCGCCCCAGGAACGCTCTCCTACCGCTCTTTCGAGCCCGCAGCTTCGGCTCTATGCTTATTCCCGATAATTATCGGCGCCAAGTTCCTCGACCAGTGAGCTGTTACGCACTCTTCAAATGGTGGCTGCTTCTAAGCCAACATCCTGGCTGTCACTGCAACTTGACTTCCTTTCGAACTAAGCACAGATTTGGGGCCTTAGCTGGCGATCAGGATTTTTCTCCTTTTGACGACGGATATTGTCACTCGCCGTCTATCTCCCAGACCTTGATCATTGGTATTCGGAGTTTGGTTGAGGAGGGTAGTCTTGCGACCCCACCCCTCATCCAGTAGCTCTACCCCCAATGACTGCCGTCTGAGGCTAACCCTAGAGTTATTTCGGAGAGAACGAGCTATCTCCCAGTTTGATTGGACTTTGACCGCCTCCCCTCAGTTCATGCCAGACCTTTTCAACGGTCACGGCTTCGACCCTCCAGGCGGTTTTACCCGCCCTTCAGTCTGACCAAGGGTAGATCACAAGGTTTCGCGTCTGGCCCGTACGACTCGGCGCCCATTTCGGACTCGCTTTCGCTCCGCCTCCGCCCTGGTAGGGCTTAGGCTCGCCGTACAGACCAACTCGCCGGCTCATTATGCAAAAAGCACGCCGTCACTCCGAAGAGCTCCGACCGCTTGTAAGCGCACGGTTTCAGGTACTCTTTCACACCCCTCGTCGGGGAGCTTGTCAACGTTCAGTCGCCTTACTGGTTCGCTATCGGTCATCAAGTAGTACTTAGGATTGGAGGGTGGACCCCCCATGTTCAACCCGGGTTTCCCGAGCCCGAGTTTACTCTAGTCCTCACCAGCTTCCATCTACAGGGCTTTCACCTTCTTCGGCCGCTCATTCCAAAGCGTTCGGGGTTCTGCTGGCTTATCCGTGTTCGCTCGCCGCTACTTACGGAGTCGCTGTTGCTTTCCTTTCCTGTGGATACTGAGATGTTTCACTTCTCCACGTTCGCTCTTTACACCTATGCATTCAATGTAAAGTACCCTTACGGGTGGGTTGCCCCATTCGGAGACCCCAGGATCACTGCCTAGTTACCGGCTTCTCTGGGATTATCGCAGGTTCTCGCGTCCTTCATCGCCTCTTGATGCCAAGTCATTCACCGTGCGCCCTTGATCGATCACACCAACCGGTCGCCGCAGCTATACACGGGGCTCAAACTTTCCCCGTCTTGCCCATGTTGCAACACATGGAGCCGCAGAATGCCGTCAACATCCCCTCCAAGCCCCTCCAACCTCGCGGTCTTCAGAACCCAGACTGGATGTCGCCGACCCGATTGCATGTTGTCTGATGAGTAAATTTCAGACACCGGCTGACCCACCAGCATGACCTCACGGCCATGCCCCAGATCAGAATCCCGGCCAACCTCACAAAGTGGCGCTGCAAGAGAATCTTCAAATTCTCGCAGACACGTCGTGCGGTTTCATTCGCGGAGAAGGTCACCCCGAGGTCAAACCTCGACATGAATCCCTCGCCCGGGAAGAACCGACGACGTTAACACGTTCGTCCGTATCCGGATGTCAAAGAACGAGTCTGATTTGGGTATCCACCCTTTTCGGACCCACCCGACATGCCCTTCACCACCAAGTTCCAGGCCTGTCGTTGCCCACGTTTGGGCGGAGGTAACTCTAGGAACAACCGACCGTGAGTCAAGCCACCCACCCTGCTTTTTTGATCGAGCCTTCAAACTCGATTCTGGAACTATTCTAAATCAACCACCGCCCGCGCCGCCGTCGTCCCGCTCCTTCGGCGGCCGGCGACGGTTGCCATCGGGGATCGTCGGCTCGTTCTTCTTCTCGTCCACCTTCGGCTGGCCCTGGTTGTGACCCTGGACTTCCGAGGCCGACACCTGCTTGTACAGCGTGGAGGCCTTCTCCGCCGCCGGCAGCCGCATCGCCAGCCGTCCGTCGGGGCTGCGGAAGAAGATCGACATCTCTCCCCGGCCCGCGCCGGGCTTGGTGATCCCCAGCTCGGGCATCTCGGCGACGTCCAGGAAGACGTCGCTGATGTAGATCGGAATCTCCTTCTCCGCGGGCTTGAGCAGGCCGTTCTGGTCGTCCAGGGCGGTCGCGTCCTTGCCCGTCCCCGTCGGCGTCGGCGCTTCCTTCACCGGCGGAGCGCCGGCGTGCTTGCCCCCGCCATCAAAGGGCACCTCGGGGGCGCTCGTATCCCGCGTTTCACCATCCCGGAAGGCCGGAGCGGTCGGGCGAGCTCCCTCGGCAAGCTTCGCCTCGTCATACACCATCAGGTTCGGCGGCGTCTTGGCGACGGTCCGCACGGTGTCACCAGGCTCCAGGATCGCGTTCCCCCGGCGGTAGTAGCCGTAGTAGAACACGAAGCACTCCGCGCTCGCCGAGACCATGCCGGTCGTCGGGCTCCGCGGCTGGGCGCTGCCGACAAAGTACACCTCCGTAGGCATCACCAGCACCGGATCCGTCCAGTCCGACCACTGCCCGTACACCACCGGAGACTTCGCCGCCGAATCGTCACCCAGGCCGGTGCGACCGAACAGAGGGCTGGTGATCACCACGCGGGTGCGGTAGCGATACACCGCGCCGGGCTCCGCCGTCGCGTCGTGCGCCCACAGCCGAACCGCGGGGTCCTGCAACAGGGGCTTGATTTCCTTGCGGTCGTTTGTGCGGTTCTTGTTCGTGCCTGTCTTGAGCTGATCAAGCTGCTTCTGGGCGTCGGCGATCTTCTTGGTCGCCTGCTCGCGCTGGACTTCCAGCTGCTTCTGCAGCTTCTCGTTGCGCTGGTTGGGCCGGCTGGGACCCGACGGGGGGGGTGCGCCCTTGCCGCCGCCGCCACCGCCGCCGCCTTCACGGCCGTCGGGGGTGGTGCCGCGGGGGCTGGGCCTGCCGCCCGAGAGGTCGGACATGCGCTTTTCGATCGCCTTGAGGATCCGCTCCTGGTCGTTGATTCGCTCCTGGAGCGCATCGGCGGGGTTCTTACCGCCCAGCGTCGCCTCCGCCTGCCGAGCTTCGGAAGGCGGCAGCCACTGGGGACCGGCGATGGTCGGGAAAAACTCCGGCCGCAGGACCGAGTCGGTGTTCGCGCGGGCCTTGGAAAGCGCTCCGGCAAGGTCCGTCATGCTCTTGACGTTGACCACCAGGTCCCCCACCACGTCCACCATGCCGGGGATCGTGGGGACCAGCGACGCCTCACTCCAGCTCTCCGACGCCGGATCGATCTGGCCGTTGATCGCCGCCGCCATGGTGTCCCCCGAGAGCTTCTGCCGCTCAAGCTGCACGCCCACGATGTCGACCGAGTTCTCGTACCAGCCGCGAGGCACCGCGCGGGCCGGGCCCGTTTCCCCGTCGGGGTCCGCTTCCAGCGCGGCCTTGAAGGCCGTGCCGTCGAACGTCGCCTCGACGCTCACCCACTGCTTGTCGTACGGCTGCGCCGCGGGCAGGATCGAGCGGATCTCCTTGTGGGAAACCACCCACGCCGGATCGACCGTGCCCGCATACGCGTACACGGCCGGAGAGGCCGGCGCCGGCACCGGCGCCATCACGATCGGAGAATTGGACGTTGAACCCGTACGAGGGGCGACGTCACCAAGATTGATCGCCGGCCCGAGCATCGAGATCTGCGCCCGCGGGGCGACGCCGCCCTGGATCTTCTGCTGATACTGAGAGAGCAGGCTGATCTTGGGCTCTTCGGGCAGCAGTGAAGCGCCCGCCGCGGGATCGAGCTTGCCCATCAGCGCCTGGGCCGCGCTCTCCACGGGCTTGTACGCCTCCCCGGGGGGAAGCGGATTGCTCTTGCCCACCGTCACCACGTTGGGCTGGGTGAGGAACTGCATGGCCAGGACGCCGATGAAGATCACACCGACGCCGCCGACGATGGCCTTGTCGAAGTGCTGTTCAATCCCGCTAATGCCTTTGAGTTTCATGGCTTCTTCCAGTCTTTCACTCGCCGCCCCGCACAATGGCCAAGGCGGCGATCAATAGGCTCGTGATTTCAATCCGGATTCGCGCGTGATCAGGGACGCATAGACCGCTGGCCGGGAACACCCGTTCAGCGATCCCCGCCCTTCGCGGGCGCCGGGGGCGTAGACCCGTCGGCAGGCGCCTCTTCGGGCTTGCCCTCGGGCTTGGGGTCTTCGGTGGGAAGGGCGAGGAACCCACGCACCTTCGCCGGCATCAGCGGAACAGTCCAGCTGCGGAGCCAGACCGTCTCGACGATGAGCTTGGCCCGCACCACGTGTTCAGAGCCGTAGAAGTAGCCCTGCTCAAGGTCGGCCCAGATGTCCACGTCGGAAAGGTCCAGGTCCGTCACCGTCATGAAGTTGGTGCGGGCGAAGGCGTCCAGCAGCTGCGGCAGCCTCGCCGACGAGACCACGACGGTGAGGGAGACGTTGCGCACGTCGTACACCGCGTTGCCCGGCCCGCTCCAGCGGCCGGTGATGGACTTGTCGAACTTGGGCTCGATCAGGGCGTCGGGGCTGCCGGGCTCCGCCGCCGCGGCGCTGGAACCATCAGACGATGCGCCGCCGCCGGAGGCGAACGCCATCACCCACTGGTCGCTGGTTTCCATCTTCTCCAGACGCTTCACCACCGAGCGATCGATGCTGGTGGGCTGACCGCCGCTGTCCCGGTTCGCCAGGGCCAGGGCGTCGAGAATGTCGGACATCAGCCAGTAGTCAAACTGCCATCCGAAGCACTCGTCCAGCGTCGGCGGCTTGTCGGGCATCTGGCGAGGCACGAAGCTGCCCAGGTTGCGATCGCCCTTGGGGAACACGTCCATCGTCGCGTACATGGAGAGTTCCGCCGCGCGGGCGCGGTACTCGGCAAGCCGCCGCTCGACCGAAGCCTTCTCCACGCGTTCACGCTCTTCGGCGGTCAGTTCGCGCTTGGTGCCGGAGGTAATCTGCTCGACGAGCTTGGCACGCTCCTCCGCGACGATCGTGGAGACGCTGCCGGCCTCGGGAGGCGTGCCCGCGCCGACCTTCTGGAGGAGGCGGGGATAGGCGGAGGTGTTGTTGCCGGTGTAGACGATCTTCTCGGCCATCTCCAGCGCCTTCACCTGCGCGGCCTGCCCGGTGGCGTTGGGGAAGAGCCCCTCCACCAGCGGCACGTGGTCGCGCTTGTTGATGCGCTCTGCTTCCTGCACGATCCCCTGCGCCTGGGCGAGGATCTTGTCACGGTGCGTCTTGAACCAGTCCGTCAGCGTCTGGTTGGGAGCGCCGGCGACCTGGATCTCCGGATCCTGCGGGGAGAGCCGCGGGAGCTTGTACGTGACCTTCGAAGCGGTCTCGACGGCCTTGTACTTCTCCGTCGCCGCCGCCTCCTGCTTCTCCTTGATCTGCTTGTTCCAGCTCGAGCTGAAGAACCAGCCCACCGGCAGGGAGATCAGGATCACCGCGGAACAGATGACGATCGCCAGGTGAGATTTCACCCAGGCCATGACGTTCTTCAAGCGCCACCTCCCTTCGAGGCGTCGGCTTCTTCGCCGGGTTTCTTGGGCTCGTTGATCTCGACGTGCCACCGCACGATGAACGTCGCCCGGGTCGTCCCCGGCGCGTCCTTGGGCTTGAGGGATTCAAACCCCGGGAGCGGACCGCCGCTCCCGCCCGAGGCGCTGTCTCCGGGACCCCCGCCGCCGATGATGTTCGCGTCAGGATTCTCACGGCGGAACTTCTGCCCCGCCGTCTCGCCCGGGCGGCGGCCGTGGCTGTCATCACCGCCGTGGCCGCCGTCACCCCCGCCGTCGATCCTCGCGCCCGCGCGGCGAGAGGTATCGGCCGTGGTCGATTCGTCCCGCATCGTCCAGGGGTTCTCGTCCACCACGATGGTGTACGGCACGCCCTCGCGGACCTTGTGATCCTTCAGCCAGCGGTCGATCGTTGAGAGCATGAACTTGCGGGCGTCGGGCTGCGTCGTGGTGATCACCAGTTCACAGTCCACCGCGCGCTTGTTGGCTTCCAAGGCTGGCTCGCCGCTGGGATCGGCGGGCGTGCCGCCGTGGGGCATGGGAACGCCACGGCCACCACCGCCGCCTCCAGGCTGCCCGCCAAACTCGGTATCCACCGGCGCCGCGCCCACCCGATAGTCGGTCTTAAAACTCTTGATCACATACGCCGTCGACGCGTCGGGCGCCGTCGCCCCCGCCGCCGGTGGCGCCGCCTTCTTCTGCGCGTCCTCCAGCATCTGGGAGAGATCGTCCAGCAGGAACGCGTGGATCGAACGGTTGTCCAGCAGGGAGAGCATGTTCACCGGACGGTTGTCCACCGTCGCATCACCGATCACGCCCGCCTCCGTCGCGCGGGTCTTCAAACTGCTCGCCTCGCTGATCGCCTGCTCGATCACCGGGTCACGGCTCGCTCCCACCACCGCAAAGTTGTCCTGCACCGGCCGGATGAACATCGCCGCGCTCGCCGCGACCGCCAGCCCCGCCGCCATGCCGAACCACTTGGTCTTCCCCTTCCACACCGACTTGCGGATGATCCCCACCGGCATCAGGTTGGCGTTCACCGTGTTCATTCCCAGCCCCTGCAGGGCCAGGCCGTAGCACGTCGACATCGTCAGCATGTTGTTGCGGAGCTCTTCCGCGCGCCGCTCATCCCCCAGCCCCGTGAACCGCAGCTTGTCGAATTCCTCGATCCGCGTCACGTCGATCGGACCCAGCGACGCCGACAACTGCTGCTTCAGGAACTTGCGGATCCCCGGCATCAGGAACGTCGAGCCGATCCCGATCAGCCGCGTCAGCTTCGCATCCTTATGAAGGCTCTGGTAGTACCCCACCGACCGCTGCACTTCCTGCGCCAGGTCGCTGAAGACCGGCCGCATCGCCTGGGCGATGTGCTTGGAATTCGCCCCGCTCTCCACTTCCTTCTTCAGCTTCTCCGCCTTGGGATAGCTCAGCTTGAAGGCATTGACCAGGGCTTCGGTGAAGTGATGCCCGCCCAGCGGCACCGTGCGAACCCAAACACGAGCCGAATCCGCTACCACCACGTCGGTCGAGGTCGTCCCGATGTCCAGGATGACCGTCCCCGGGGTTTTCTCGGTGAAGTTCTTGTCGAACGCCATCGCGTTGTACGCGGCGATGGGGCTCAGAGTCACGTGGTCCGGGGTGATGCCCACATCGTTCAGGAGCATCAGGCGGTCCATGATCCGCTCGCGGGTGATCGCGAAGATGCCGACCTCGATGTCCGGCGAATCGGGACTCACGAACGTCTGATAATCCCATTCCACCTGATCCAGCGGGAATGGGATCTGCTGGGCCGCCTCAAACTTCACGATGTCAGGGACCTTTTTGGGGTCCACGGGCGGAAGTTTGGCGAACCGGGCAAGCGAAGCCTGCCCAGGGACCGAGATCGCGATCGCCGCCTTGGAAAGGTCCCACTGGGCGACCAACGTTCCTAACGTCACCCGAATGGCGTCGTTCTGATCGATCCCGGGGGTCGAAAGAACCTTCGCATGGGGGATGATCGCGTAGTCCAGGACGTTGACCGCCCCGCCCTCGGCCACCTCGAGCTTCAGGGCCTTGACCGCATACGCCCCGATCTCGATTCCCCAGCAGATATTCGATGCTGCCATGAATCACCTCGTGAGTGTGCCCTTGCCCGGCGACCCGCGCGTTTTCACACGCCCGAGTCCGCCCAGCAGCGAGCCCTCGCCACACAACCAACCGGTCCGGCACGGGCACGAACCACACGGGATGGCGGCAGGCCACCACCCCAAAAACCCCGCGAGCAGCCCCGAAAACGGCGACGAAAACAGCCAAAACAATCACTCAAACACCGCGGCACACACCCGGGCCGTCCATCGGCAAGGCCTCTCACGGAGGGTTCTCCGCGAGCCGTGCGGCAGTGCTTGCCACCGAAGGGTCGAGATCGTACACGCCGCGGGCGCGTCCGACCTGCCGTTCCCCGCGTCCATCCCCCCGCGTCCGCCTCCAGAGAGGGGACGCCCAAAAGGGAGCAGGACGCGCATCCGGGCCGGGCCCGGCCCCTGCGCTGCCAGGTCCTTGTGGCGCCAGGCTCCCGGGGAACCGCTCGACCATCCCATGCACTTACGCGGCCATCCTACATGATGTTTCGGTCATCGGGGCCCGTGCCTGAGGGGTCGTTACCCTCCTGTGACATTCGCCGGGTCGAATCCCCCGCGAAGCTCAGCCCCAGGGCGAGCACGATCCCCGTCGGCACCAGGTACCACCGCTCCCGCGGCACCTTGAGGGGCAGCCACGCGTCGGGAACCGCGTAGCCCAGCAGGTGGTACCCGCCGATGAGCAGGCAGAGCCCGACGGTGTACCGGGTCGGGTCGCTGGTGCGCGATGAAAAGCGGCGGCGCGAGCCGTCCGCTTTGAGGACCCAAAGGCCCGCGCCGCACAGGATCAGCCCAAGCGTCGCCGCCAGCAGGAGGATGGGGGTCAACAGCGGATGCACCCAGGATTGTTGACCACCCGCTTGCTACCAGGCCCGGTCCACGGCACGATTTGCCCCGCCCGTCCCACACCATCAGGCTCGAATCGCCGCGAGATTGTTTTTCAACAGCCCAGCTCAAACGCCCGCACAAACGCATCGAAATCGTCGGTATCGACAAACCCCGAGCCATCAAAGTCCGCCATGTCCAACCCCGCCTCGAACGTGATCACGAAGAAGTCGTAGTCGTCGGTATCGACAAACCCGGAGCCATCAAAGTCGGCGGGGCAGGGGGCATTCGTGGAGATGACCACCGAGTCGATCCCCGCCACATCGCTGTAGCCGCTCATGACCGACGAGATCATGAAGCCGCCGATCCCCGGGGAGGGATTCGCGTGCCAGCCCTGGCGACCGATCTCCTGGTTGTTGAGATAGAACACCGTGTTCCTCGCCCCCCAGTCGCAGACGATCTGGAAATGGCCCCACGTGCCGGAGTTGAGGAACCCGTTACCCGCCTGGGGATCCGGGCTCCAGACCTTGTACCACAGGTTGCCCCCGTCGATCCAGAGCAGCCCCAGTGGAACGTGGTTGGGGGAGCTGATGCTGACGTTCCAGCCGAATCCGTCACCGGCGATGAAATACATGTCCCATTCGACGCTCACGACAGGACTGCCCGAGAGCGAGACCTGGCAATTCCACGTCGCGGCGATCGGATCCCACGTCGCGTTCTGGTCCAGCCGCAGGGCCTGCGTCCCCGCCTTTCGCGGGATCTTGACCACATCCGCCGCGCCCGGAGCGGACGCCGGCGTCGCGCTCCAACCGTTCTGACCATCGATCGGACCCAGCGGGAATGCGGGCGCATCAAACCCGCAGCTCGCTACAGGATTGGAAGCCCCCGCCCACCCGCACCCGAGCATCACCAACGCACCGACGCCTGCGAAGTTCTTGAACATGGAGTTCTCTCCTTACATGCCACTCGCCCTGTAGGTCACACAACAACATATGAGCGCCGCCCCGGGGACTTGAGTCCCATTTTTAGCCGCTATGTACATTTGATTTTCAATCTCAGCCGCGATTGCGAGGGATTACCCGCATCACTCTCATCGCTCACTCCGTGCATGCTCCCAAGGTCGGGCCAGGCAGAGAAGGGACCCTCGGCACGCCGAAAACCGCATTCATCAGCAACGCAAAACCGTGCAACGACCCGCATGAAGGTTCGCTGTTGCAGCTGCCGCGTCGGGCTTTCCCCGACGACTGACGAGCCTGATTCCAGACGCCATGAACCCTGGCGACCCAACCTTCGTGGGGAGGATACGAAGGCATTCCAACACACCAGCAGATCCTCGTAACCCGTGCGGTCTCATGTGGTCGTAAAACAGACCCAATCTGCTTGACCACGGAAGCCGCCCTCGGGTACGCTGGTGATACGTGAAGTTCACCCGGGGGCACATCATCTCGCACATCTCCCCGCGAGCCTTCTCGCTCGTGGAGTTGCTGATCGTCCTGGGCGTGCTGGCGATCGCCCTCTCCATGGCGCTGCCGATGCTTGGCGTCTCCATGATGCAAGGACGCATGACCCGCTGGCTCGCCCTCAGCGCGCAGCACGGCGTGTCGATCACGCTCTACGCCTCCGGCCACCATGATCTCTACCCCATCGCCCACCCAGCCCCCGACGCCGCGGGCCAGATCTGGTACGACCCCCTCATCGCCGAGGGCCACTACGCAAGCCTCGCCGACATCGATCCCGAAGACAGCCGCAATCTGGGCTTCTGCGTCTACTGGATGTCCCGCGGCATGGTCGAAGACCCGGCCCTCATGCTCCCCGGAAAAACGCTTCCGCCGGATTCCCAGCACACCGCCCCGATCGGGCAACACCAGGTCCTCTTCCCCTCATCCAAGGGCCTGGTCCTTCAAGCGACCTACCCGCGGATGCCCCTGGAATCCGCGTTCGCCGTCGATGGCCCTCACACCCGCAGCCCGGCCGCGTTTGTCGACGGGAGCGGCCAGGTCGGCACTCGCCTCGATTTCAATCACGGCGAGGAACCCGACGTCGACATCAACGGCTACGGCCTCCCGATCTGGACCACCTGGGAAGGATGCAAAGGCCGGGATCGATAACGCCGCCATCAGCATCATGCTGCACGCAAACCGCCATGATGCAATCCCGCCTTCTCGGCGCCCGACCATGAACATCCTCCTCGTTCTCCAGGAAGGACTTTCCTGATGCGGGCCACGCGCATTGCCATCCTCTTCATGCTCTGCAGCGTCGGCACTCTCGCGCTCGCCGCCCCACCCACACTTTCCCCCCAAACCATCACCCTCCTGCAAAGCGGCATCCCATCGCGCGGCGCGGTCGAAGTCCGCTTCGCCTCCGAGCAGGGCGCGGGCGAGTTCGAAGCCGGCTTTGATGCGGCGACCGGCGCCTGGTACTGGCAGAGCAGTTCCCGCGTGCTCGGCGTGGATACCAAGGGCAAAGTATTTCACGGCGATCGCTCCGCGGCGTCGTATGACGAGCATTCCGAGAAGGTGGACATACAAAACATGGCGTATGTCTTCCCCTTCCTGGCGACCAGGTATTACTTCGATCATCAGTCCGAACTGGTGGGCGCGGAAACACTCCCCGGCGACGGCCTGCGACTGGAAATCCGCCTCAAGAACGGCGGCAGGTCCGCCGACGTCCGACCCGCCGGCGCGGACCCCGCCACGCCCCTGCGCGAGTGGCTGGAGATCGGCCCCGACGCCCGCCCCACCGCCCTGTGGGACGACAAGCTCAACCCTCGTCGCGAACTCGCGTACACGCCCGACGTTCATCCGCCCTTCTGGGTTCCCGACCACGCCCTGGACCAGCGGCTGGTGTCCTACACCTACCGCGAGAACGCCGACCCCGCCGCCTTCACGCCCCAGCGGGTCCACCAGCGCCTCCTCGAATCCCTCGCCCGTACCGAAAAGGCCCTGCGCTCCCACCAATCCAGCTTCGCCGCGACCACCGCCGCCGCCCCGGCAGCCTCCATTCCCGCCAATCCCAAAGCCTCCCCCCAAACCTCTCCGCATCCCTCCCCCGCCGCGCCCCCGGCCCCCAGCGACTCCCCAGCAGCGCCCCGATTCTCCTGGCCCGTCCTCGCCGTCGGCGTCGCGCTCCTCGCCCTCGCGGCCATCGCGTGGTTCAAGTCCCGGCGATAACACTCCCCCACCTCGCCCGCATCGATCACCGCGCCGCCACACCTCTTCCTAACTCAAAAAAGAACCGGGCCGACCTCTCGGCCGGCCCGGCAGCATTCACCTCTGTCTCACGCGACGCCCGCCCTTGCCGGCGCTCGCGTGACGCTCGGCTTACTTGGCCTCGCGTTCCTTGAGCATCTTCTGCTGCTCCTGCTCACGCATCATGAACATCCACGACGGGATGCCCCCCCCGCCGCCGCCACCGTTGTAGGTGTACTGCGCGTCCAGAGCCTTGGCGATGCGCTGGCTCACCTCCGACAGGTGCGCCTTGGAGTACGCGTCCACCCCCGCCTTGTCGGCGGCCTTGGCGACGCGGTCCTTGAGCTCCTTGAGCTTCAGCGTCGCCAGGCTGGCGATCGCCTGGGACGAAGAGTTGGAGCCGCCCTCGATCGAGAGGTCGATCAGGCGATCAACCTGGTCCCGCTGCAGGGCTCGGCGGAAAGCGCTGATCATGGGCTGGCGGTTGGAGAACTGGCCGTCCTTGCCCTCCAGCTCCTTCCACACCGACGCCGTGACCGTGTCGAGCAGCTCGGGGAGCGTGAACGCATCCTTGCTGCGATCGACCACCGTCTCGTTGTCGTACACCCGCCGCAGGCGCGCCGGGCTCATCACCATCGACAGCGCCGACTTGGCGACGCCGGCGATGCGGTCGGAGACGGGCCACGTCGCGTCCGACCCGGGGTTCTCGTTCTTGTTGATCGACATCTTCACCAGGAGGTCGGGGGTGATGCCGAACGCGTCCTCGCTGAAGCCGTTGTCGATCACGAACTTCAGGGCCGAGCGCTGCATCTCCGCCGAGACGGGGTTGATGGGGTTGCGGGCGCCCGGGTCGCCCTTGTGGTCGCGGTTCACCAGGGAGCCGCCGATCCAGTTGGAGACGATCGAGATCGCGTTGGTCTGGTTGCCCAGGGTGATCTCGTACCCGCGGCGAGCCTTCGCCCACGAGTCCCCATCCTTCACAAACTTGTCGAGCAGCCGCCCGCGGGCGAGCTTCGACAGGTTGATGAGCTGCTGGGCATACTCGATGGGGTTGGCGGCAAAGTCGTACCGCCGGGCCAGGGGGTCGGGGCCGCCGCTGTCCTCGTCGGTCGCATACGTGTTGCCGGGCTCCGAGACCTTCTTGAGCACTTCCTTGGTATCACCGCTGGTGTACCCGTACTCGATCGCCCACATGTCATACGGCCCGATGCCGATCTGGTTGTAGTCCCCCTGGTACGCGCCCTCACCGATGTTGATGTTCACCGGGGTGTAATCCATCACCGAGCCCGTGAAGGCCTTGCCCTTCATCGCCGGGCTGTTGATCTCGGCCATCGAGTAGATGCTCGACGCCTTGAAGTTGTGCCGCAGGCCCAGCGTGTGGCCCAGCTCGTGCACGGTCAGGTGGGCGAGGGCCGGACCGACGAACCACTCGGGGATGTCGTCGATCTTGTCTCCCTCGTCCTTCTTCTCCGCGTCCTTGCCGTCCTTGCCCGGCTCCTTCTTGTCGTCCAGCAGGCCCATGACGTCCAGGTACTGGCCCATCATCGCCATGTCCCGGGCCATGCCCTGGGAGGCCATGCACAAGCCCAGGCGCGGCTGCAGCACGTAGCTGAGCTTCACCAGGTCGTCGCTGGCGTTGAGCATCGAGTCGGTCGCGGCGACCGGCTGCCCGCCAAAGCGCGTGATGCCGCGGCGGAAGCGCTCGGTCAGCATCCGCTCACGGTCCTCGGGCTTGGAGAGCAGCATCCGCGGGTCGTACTGGGGATGCTCGTCGAAGTACGAGATCTCCTCGTTGCTGAACCCCTCCATCGCGATCTGCGGGAGGTACTCGTTGGACTGGTACCAGAAGTGGCGGATCCAGCCGTCGGTCAGCACGATGTCCGCGTCGAGAATCTGTCCCGTCACCGGGTGGGCGCGGCTCGGCCCGATCGCCGTGCCGATGTCGTTGGAGAGCCAGCGGATGAAGTTGTACCGGACGTCCTCGGGATCCTTGTCCATGTGCGCGCCCGTGGACTTGTCCTGGTAATAGACCTCGATCGCGTCGGAGATGCCGACCTGCTCGAAGGCCTTGTTCCAGTACAGCACGCCTTCCTTCACCCAGCGGCGATAACGCACGGGGACGGTGTGATCGATGTAGTAGATGATGGGTTCTTTGGGCGGGCTGAGCTTGCGGCCCGGGTCGGCCTTCTCCAGGTGCCAGCGGTTGATGTACCGCGTCGCGACCTGGTCGTCCCGGAACTTGCCCAGGTCACGGTATTCCGTGGTGAAGTAGCCCACGCGGTCGTCGGCGACGCGCGGCTTGTACGAGGGATCCTCGTCGATGCGGCTGATCGAGTAGTGGAAGGTCTTGAGCTGCCCGCCCGCGGTGGGAAGGTTGAACGAGAGCTCGATGTTGTTGGGGAAGGCCTTGGCGTCGGCGATCGTCGCCAGGCGGGCGTTGGCGCCCGAGGCCATGCCGCCGTAGAACGTCCCGATGCTGCCCACCAGCATGTTGTCCAGATCGATCACGGGCTGCCCGTTGGGGCCCATGCACTCGATCGGCACATCGATGATCACCCGGTCGGTGAAGTGGTTCTGGATCGAGTCCTTGCTCTCGCGGTCACCCGTGGAACGAACATCGAGGTTGGGGGAGATCAGCACCATCCGCTTGTCGATGCGCTTCCAGTAGCAGTAAATGTCACCGGCCTGGAGGCCGGCGAAGATCTCTCCCGTGGGGGAAGTCATCGCGAAGAAGTGCTTCTGCCCCTGCCAGCCGCGGGGCAGCTCGGCGAGCATCTGGTTGTCTTTGGAGCGCTTGTACACGCCGTAGAAGGTCTCCCCCTCGGCGACGGAGCTGACCTTCTCAAAGTCCTTGCCCACCTCGGCCCAGGAGCGGAAATCGTCACCCTTGCGGTCCCCGCCGCCGTTCTGCGCGGCCGCGGCGAGCTTCAGCGCGTCGTCGAGGGGATTCTGATCCGAGCCCTTGGGGGCCTTCTGATCAGGGGCGGTCTCGGGCGGCGCGCCCGCGCCGACGAACCCCGTCGCCGGCAGCGTCAGGGCCGTGCCGGCCGTAAGAATGAGTCCGGCTTTGATCCAGGCGGAGAGACCCCGCCGCTTCATCGTGGCTTCCATGACAACGCTCCTTGCGAGAGAGACACCACCCGCGCATTCCCATCAACGCGCGGCCAATACCCCGGACCCACTGCCGGGCTTCACACTATAACGGATGCACGTCCCGATTGCGCCCGGCAAGAATCCTCCTCCCGGTGATAGCAATGGCCGAAATTGCCCGCATTCCGCACCGGATTCTCCGCCGGCCTAGCCCGCGCGCGCCGACGCCGCGAGCCCCAAGCCCTTCCTCGCCGGCTCACTCTTCCCCCGGCCGCCGGCGACCCTTCTTGATCTCACCCTCTCGCTTCTTCCCCTCCAGCCGCCGCATCTTCGCGCCCCGGCTGGGCTTGGTCGCTCGCCGCTTCTTGGGCTCCGGGATCGCCTGGATGATCATCTCCCGCAGCCGCTCCAGGCACCCCGCCTTGTTGCGCTCCTGCGAACGATGCTCGTCGCACGTGATGATGATCTCCCCGGCCGACCCCACCCGCCTCCCCGCCAGCGTCTCCAGGCGTTCCAGCGCCCGCACCCCGATCGGGATCTCCGCCAGAGGAATCCGCAGCTCCGCCTTCGTCGCACGCTTGTTGACGTTCTGCCCCCCCGGGCCCCCGCTGGAGGAAAACGCAAACTCCATGCTCCCAGCCGCGAGCATGACGCCCGGCGCGACTTCGACCCGTCCCGCGGGCGTCGGCGAAGGCTCACTCCCCGCTCCCCTGTCATCGTTTCTGGCTATGCTCCGCTGAATGCGCCACCTCTCCTTTTCCCACGCCCGCCCTGCCGCCACGATCATTGCCGCCCTGCCGCAGCTGCTCCTCAGCGGCGCGGCCTGGGGTCAGTCTGCTCCGGCTACTTCGGCCCAACCAAGCCCACCGGCCAACCAATCGGCCAACCAGCGGGCGTCCCAGCCCGCCGCGGACGCTGCAGAGTCTACCTCCCGCGCCCCCTGGGATGCCCAGTACCCCGATTGGACCTTGCGCATCGAGCCCGCCGTCTGGTACGCCTCCGCCGAAGCCGATGTGAAGATGCCCGGCGCGGCGGGAAGCACCCAGAACGAATTCTCCCTCAACGATTTCAATCTCGACGAGCCCGAGTGGACGCCCATGGGCTTTGTCCACCTCCAGCTGGGCAAGTGGCGGATCAGCGCGGGCGGATTTGCCTTCTCCAGCGATGACCAGGAATCCGTCGTCGGCAACTCGGGCCAGCTCGGCAGCCTCTCCCTCGCTTCCGGCGACCGCACCCGCTCCTCCCTGGATTTCTGGTCCGCGGAGCTCCAGGTCGCCTACCGCCTGATCCATAAGCCCCTGGGAACGACCCAGGGCGGCGATCCGCGGCTGGTCTTCGGCCTTGAACCCGTGCTGGGAGTTCGGGTCTACGACGCGGACCTGGATGTCCGCGCCCTGTCAGGAGCCTCCAGCGGCCAATCCACCTCGGGAGACGACTTCTTCTTCGAGCCCACCGCGGGTATCAGGCTGGAAGGGGAGTTCGTCAAGCAGTTCACCCTCGACGTGCAGACCGGCTTTGGCGTCGGCCCCTGGGGGGATACCGACAGCTTCTCATGGGACATTACTGTGGGCGGCACGTGGCGTCCAATTCCCAACCTGGGAGTTCGGATCGGGTACCGCCACCTGCTTTTCAACCTCGAATCCGGCTCCGGCGCCGACACCTTCCAGCTCGATGGATCCATCGCCGGCCTGTTCGCCGGCCTTGAAATCCGCTTCTAACCCCCCCGCGAAACCCCAACAACCCGCACGATTGAACATTTCAGCCGTTGACCCCGGCCCCGCAACACGCGATACTGACACGGGTCGCCGGGCTGGGTTTTCGCCCATGGCGAGGGGATTGGGCTTGGGTTCGGGAACACGCCAATTTTTGAGACGCTGCTGATGGTCGATTGAGCGATCGGCATGAGACTGCGCGAGAACGCTCCTCGGCGTGGGCCGGTGCGCTCCGGCATGGAGTGGGCGGAATTCCGTCCGGATCATCCGGAAGGAGCGAAAGATCGGGGCGGCCACGGTATTCCGCCCCGGAGATCAGGGATGACCGAAAAATCGTCCGCGAGGCAAACGCCCCGCGGGACGAAATGCGGCAGTTGACGGTTCGATGGAAGTGGCCCGAGTCGGAGGAAGAGAGCTGGACGGGGGAGCGGGTTGAGGGGGAGTGGGGTTGCGACTGGTGGTCGCGCCTGCGGGTGAGGGGCGGCGGACATTCCGCCGGGGGACGCGAGAGGCATTTCATGACCACGACAACGAAGAAAGACCTGATCGATCGGATTGCGGATGTGACTGGGTGCAAGCGCCCGCAGGTCCGCGAGATCGTCCAGATGTTCCTGGACCAGATCACCGAGGAACTGCGCGAGGGAAAGCGCCTCGAATTCCGGGACTTTGGAATCTTTGAAGTCAAAACGCGGGCCGCCCGGCGAGCCCAGAACCCCAAAACGCTCGAGCGGGTCGAAGTGCCGCCCAAGCGCACAGTCAAGTTCAAAGTCGGTCGCCTGCTTCGCGAAGGCCTCGATCAGCCCATCACCGAGCCGCGGGGAGCGATCGTCGAGACCAAGCCCAAGCGAGCCCGCGCCACCGCCCGCGCGGTCTGATCTCGACCGTTCGCCAGTACCCGGCATCTTTCAATGACGCGCCCGCAGCCCCCGCGCGGCCAGGTGCCTCTCCGCCGCGCCCGCCTCCCCATTCCACTCAGCCGCCCGAGCCATCCGTCGCGGTAGCCTCCGCCGGCGCTTCCATCCCCGCGCCTTCGGCGGGAGCCTCCTGGGGCGCCGCCTGGGAATCAAGGTCCACCGCCGCCTCGCGCGCCGGCATCCCAGTGAAATGCAGCTCCGGCACGGGAATCGTGCCGACGTTCCACAGCTGCTGGCGACGCACGCGCCAGGGGCTCATGTCGGTCCCAAGCTCCAGGGAAACGCCGCGATACACCGGCGGAGAACCCGGCGTCAGCCCCGTCACCGGGAACACCATCTCCACCTGCGCCCGGCTCCCCCGGATCCACATCGTCGCGATGTGATAGATCGGCAGCGTGGTCGAATTCTCCGGCGTCACCGCCACGCCCCGGCCCCCCAGCATCGACGAGACCAGTTCCACGTTCTCCGGCCGCATCCCCGCCGGCAGGTTGAACGCGAACGTCGCCTGGGCGCCATCCCCCGCGCCCCCCTCGGGCGGATAGCGGTTGGCGACGTATTCCAGCGAGAGCGCCATCAGCTTGGGCGCCGGGAACGTGTTGGGGTCCGTCGCCGCAAGGTTGTTCTCCGTCTCACCCGGCAGGTTTGCATGCACGCACCCCGTAATGCACACACCGCCCAGCATCAGGATGCCGCACACCGCCGCGGAAACGCCCCGCCCGGTCTTCCAGATCGAGGCACGGGACGCGGAATGGGAGAACAGGTCGCAGCGCGAATTCATGGAGCACCTTTCGATCCCCCGGCACGCCGCCATCAGGCCCGCGGCCGGAGATTCGTCAATCTTTGACCATCCAGAGCAGACTTGCCACACCTTTGGTCGGCCCATTCGGGGTCCGGGCTGCACGAACGGCGCCGGCGCCCCTTAGAATGAAGCCGCTCTCACCCCCATGCACGCCGCACACGCCTCCATCCCCCTCCCCCCGCCGCCCCGCCGCTTCGTGGTCGGCGTCTCGGGAGCCTCCGGCGCCGCCTACGCCCTCCGCCTCGTGCAGGAACTCCTCCTCGTTCACGGGCACGAAGTCCACCTGGTCGTCACCGAATACGGCCGCCGCCTCCTCGCCGAAGAGGCCGGCATCAAGACCATCGAGTTCGAAACCGTCCTCCCCCCGGCCGTCCTGGACGACCCACTCGTCAACGACATCCGTCGTCGCCTCTACATCCACCCCAACAAGGACGTCGGCGCGGTCATCGCCAGCGGCTCATTCCTCCACGACGGCATGGTCGTCGTCCCCTGCTCCAGCGCCTCCCTGGGCGCCATCGCCACCGGCGCCGGCTCCAACCTCCTGACCCGCGCCGCCATGGTCACCCTCAAGGAACGCCGCCGACTCATCATCTGCCACCGCGAAACGCCCCTCTCCCTCATCGACATCGAAAACTACCGCACCCTCACCCTCGCCGGCGCGATCGTCTGCCCCACCAACCCCGGCTTCTACCTCCTCCCCAAGTCCATCGACGAGATCGTCGACTTCATGGTCGGCAAGATCCTCGACCTCCTGGGCGTCGACCACCGCCTCAAGACCCGCTGGGAAGACAAGGCGATCTGACGCTCCCTCTCCCGCCCCCCACCCACGCTCATCCCACCCCGCCCGCCGAATTCCGCAACCACAATTCCACTTGCACTGTATACTACGTGTGACATAGTATGTGTCACCACTTCATCTCCAGCCGGAGCCACACCATGCGGATCGAACGTGAACTCATGCGGGGGGCCGGGCCCGTCGCCGTCCTCCAGCTCCTCCAGCGCGGGGAGATGTACGGCTACGAGCTCGTCGAAGCACTCGCCGCCCGCAGCCAGGGGGTCCTGGCCATGGGCCAATCCACCCTCTACCCCATGCTCTACAACCTCGAGGCCAAGCGCCTCATCGAAGGCGTCTGGCGCGAAGCCGCCTCCGGCCGCGACCGCAAGTACTACCGCCTCACCGATCTGGGCCGCCAGCGCCTCGCCCAGGAAATCGAGCAGTGGCGATCCCTCGCCCACGCCCTCGCCGGCCTGGGCGTGCTGGACCCTCTCACGGCCGCGCCGGCGGGAGGAATGGCATGAGCAGCGCCGCCTCCCCTCCCTCCGCCGCCCCTTCCACACCCGCGACCCGCTCCCACGGACCCGCGACCAGCCCCACAACACTTGTCCAGTCTTCAGGCCTGCCCGTCCCCCTCGCGGCCCTGGTGCTCGAAGTCGTCCGCCGCACCCGCCTCTGGCGCCGCGAACAGATCGAAGTCGCCCGCGAACTCGTCGCCCACTGCCTTGACGGCCTGGAATCCGGCGCCGACCCCGCCACCCTCGCCCGCGATTTCGGAGAGCCCCGCCGCGCCGCGGCACTCATCGCCGCCGCCAAGAAGCGCTCCCGCCCCGCGTGGTGGCGAGCCTGGCGAATGGTCTCCCGCGCCGCGGGAATCACGCTGCTCATCCTCGCAGTTGCCTACGCCATCCTCGCCGCCCGCTTCTTCTTCACCTCTCCCACCGTCACCAGGAACTACGCCGCGGAATTCAACGCCCGCATCAACGCTTCAGCTTCGACCGACCTCGCCTGGCCCGGCATCCTCGACGCCCTCCGCGAATTCGGCCCCCTGCCGGCCTTTGAGAAGAGCGGGAACCCAGATCCCGCGCGCCCCGGTTCCCCCGGCTGGGACCAGATGACCGAGTTCCTCGACGCCCACACCCACGCCCTCCAGCTCCTCCACCGCGCCGCTGCCCGCCCGGTGCTGGGATATCCGTACAGCAACACGCTGGACCCCCAGTACGTTCGCGCGCTCCAGGTGATCAACCCCGCCTACCCCATGCCCCCCGATGCCGCGCAGCACGTTGAAAACCCGATGATGGTCACCGTGCTGCTCCTCCACCTGGGAGAGCTGCGCAAACTCTCCCGCTGGCTGCACATGGACGCCCGCCTCGCCGCCTCCCGCAACGACGGCGAGCGATACCTCGCCGACCTGGTCGCCCTGCTCGACCTCGCCGACCACGCCCTGCGAGAACCCGTGCTCATCTCCGGCATGGTCGGCATCGCCATCGCCGCCCTTCCGTCCCAGGACATTCTCGACCACGCCGCCTCCCCCGGGCTGCTCACCGCCCCGCAGCTCCGCGCACTCGCCCACCGCCTCTCGGCGATGGGCCAGGGCCGCATCCGATTCAATCCCGCCGGTGAACGCATGATGGCCGAGGACGTCATCCAGCGCTTCTACAGCGACGACGGGCACGGGGATGGACGCTTCGTCGGCGGGCACGACCCGCAGCAGGTCGCCGCCGAGTGGGGCGTGCAGCCCCCGCCGCTCAAGTCGCTCGTGCGAGCAGTCCAGCCCGTGCGCAGCGTCATGCTCCCCTCCCGCCGCGAAATCAACGCGATGCTCGACCGGTTCGAAACCGCCTTCAATGCCGACGATGCGCTCCCGCCCTGGCTCCACGAGCAGCGCCGCTCCGACACCATCTATAACGACATCATGCACCGCGCCGTCTACACCCTCTCTCCCGCCTTCTCGCTGCTCGACGGCAACCCGCAGGAAGCCAGAACCCTCGCCACCGCGATGGCCGCCCGCGACCGCGTCGAAACCCTCCGCGCCGCCGCCCTCACCCTCCTGGCGCTCCAGGCCTTCCACGCCGCCCATGGCCAGTACCCCCCCGACCTCGCCGCGCTCTCCCCCGAGTTCATCCCCGCAATTCCGCTCGACCCATTCGACGGACGCCCCTTGCGCTACCTGCCGCCCGCCCCCGGCCACCCCGCGCCCACCCTCTACTCGATCGGGGCCGATGCGCGCGACGACGGCGGCGTACCCCCCTCGACCAACTCCGGTCGCCGGCTCTGCAACGACGTCCGCCAGCTCGCACGCTTCCGGGAGATCAACTCACTTCCCCCCGTCCAGCAAGGCTTGCTCGAGAGCGCCCGCGGAGACTGGGTCCTGTGGCCCACGCCCCCCGAGCCCGCCCCGCAGTAACCCTCGCGCCATCGGCCCCGACCTCACGCCTGCTCGGTCATCAGCTTGATCCGCCGCAGCTCGTCGAACGCCTGCATCGGGGAAAGCGACTCGATCTTGATCTCCCGCAGCTGCGCAATCGCCGGATGATTGATGTACTCGGTGAACAGCGCCAGCTGACCGTCCCGCGGCGCCACGCGTGTCGCCAGCGCCGGGATCGAGGCCGCCGCCCGCTCTCCCGGCGTCGCGCTCTTCCCGATCCCCGCCCCCTGGTGCACCGCCAGCGACGACAGCACCTCCCGCGACCGCTCCACCACGCCCTTGGGAAGCCCCGCGAGCCGCGCCACATGAATGCCGTACGACTGGTCCGTGCGCCCCGGCAGAATGCGGTGCAGGAAGATGATCTCGTTGTGCCCGGGATCGGTCGCACTGGGCCACTCGCGCACGGCGACGTGCAGGTTCTTCACCCGCCCCGGCATCCGCTCCTCCAGGCCCGTCAGCTCGTGGTAGTGCGTCGCGAACAGTGCTCGCGGCCCATTCTCCGCCGCACCACCCAGGAACTCGGCGATCGCCCACGCCAGGGACAAGCCGTCCAGCGTGCTCGTCCCCCGCCCGATCTCGTCGAGGATCACCAGCGACCGCGGCGTCACATGGTTCAGGATGTTCGCCGTCTCGGTCATCTCCACCATGAACGTCGACTGCCCCGAGTGCAGCGCATCGTCCGCGCCGATGCGCGTGAAGATCCGGTCCACCAGCCCCACCGTCGCCCGGTCCGCCGGCACATACGACCCCGCGTGCGCCAGCAGCGTGATCAGCGCCACCTGCCGGATGAACGTGCTCTTGCCCGCCATATTGGGGCCCGTGATCAGCGCCAGCGACGCCGGGGATCCTCCCGCCTCGCTCGGCCCGTGCCCCGCCGCCGTCCCCAGCTCCACGTCGTTGGGCACAAACCCGCTCCCCAGAAGCTCCTCCAGCACCGGGTGCCGTCCGCCGTGGATGCGCAGCACCGGCTCTTCCACGATCTCCGGCCGCACCCAGCCTCGCCGCACCGCCCGGTCGGCCATCCCCTGCAGCGCGTCCAGTTCCGCGACGGCTCGCCCAAAGCTGGCGATCTGCCCCACGATCCCCAGCGCCTCCCCGCACAGGTCCTCAAACATCACCCGCTCGCGCTCGATGGCCCGCGACTGCGCCGTCGTGACCTTGTTCTCGAAGTCCCGCAGCTCGGGCGTGGTGTACCGCTCCGCGTTCTTGAGCGTCTGCTTGCGCGACAACTCCTCGGGCGCCCGCCTCGCCTGCGCCGCCGGCAGCTCGATGAAGTACCCAAAGATCTTGTTGAACCCCACCTTGAGCCCCGGCAGGTCGTAGCGGTTCACCAACGTCTGCTGATACTCCGCAAGCCACGACCCCGCATCGGTCTGCAGCAGCCTCGCCTCGTCCAGCTCCGCGTCGATCCCATCCCGGAACAGCCCGCCCTCGCGCATGTGCGCCGGCGGCTCGTCGCAGCACCGGGAGATGATCCGCTGCGCCACCGGCTCGATCGCCCCCCGCGCCTCCTCCACCAGCTTCCGCTGCGGCGCCAGCGCGGCGACGCCCATCGTCAGGTCCAGCAGCTGCGAGACCGCCGAAATCGATTTTCCCAGCGCGCACAGGTCCCGCGGCGTCGCTCGCCCCAGCGCGATGCGCCCGGCGATGCGGGCGACGTCCTGCACCCCGTCCAGCGAAGCCCGCATCTTCTCGGCGAGCAGCCGGTCTTCGACAAACGTCGCCACCGCCTTCTGCCGTGAGAGAATCCCCTCGACAGTCCCCAGCGGCTGGCAGAGCCACTCCCGCAGCAGGCGCCGGCCCATCGGCGTGCGGCAGCACGCCGCCCCCACGCCCAGGAACAACCCTACCAGCGTGCCATCTCCCGCTGCGTCCCGCGACGCGGCCCGCGGCCCGCCCCCGCGAATCGTCCGCTCGATCTCCAGGGAGCGCAGGCTGACCGCGTCGATCACGAACCGTCCGCTCGCCTCTTCCCGCCGCGGCGGCCGCAGGTGCGCCAGCGCCAACCGCCGCGACTTGAGTCGCTGCTCTTCTCCCCGCCCCCGCGACGTGCTCCCCGCCGCCGCCGAGGCCACCTTCGCCCCGATTTCCGCCGCCGAAACTCCCGCGCCCATCGGCCCGATGAACCCCAGCACCTCGCGGCCCGCCGCCTCTCGCCGCGCCGCCGGGTCGTCCACCTCCCCCGCCTGCGTCTCCTTCAGATACGCCAGCGCCGCCCCCGCCGCGGGGATCGCCGGATCTTCTTCCCCCAGCCCAAACCCCGCGAGCGTCGTCACCCCAAAGTGCGTCTTGAGCAGCTCCCTCGCCTCGTCGACGCGGAACTGCCACGACGGCCTGCCCGTCGCCGCGACGCCCAGCATCTTCACCACCCGCGCCACGCGCGGCGGCATCGCGCCGTCCGCGTTGGAGGCGTAGATGATCTCCCCCACCGCTCGCCGCGCCAGCTCGTCGGCAAGCTGGTCGGCCCGGCAGTCGGCGACGACGAACTCACCCGTCGAGGCCTCCACGAACGCCAGGCCCGCGTGGGAGTCGTCCCCCGATTCGATGAACGCCACCGCCGCAAGCGTGTTGGAGGCGTCCCCGTCCAGCAGCGAATCGTCCACCAGCGTGCCGGGCGTGACGACTCGCGTCACCCCGCGGTCCACGATGCCTTTGGCTTCCTTGGGATCCTGGAGCTGGTCGGCGACGGCGACGCGGTAGCCCTGCTGCACCAACCGGCGCAGGTAATTCTCCAGCTGGTGGTACGGCGCTCCCGCCATCGGAAGCCCCTCGGTCCGCTGCGTCAGCGTCAGCCCCAGCGCGCGAGAGATCGTGACCGCATCCTCATCAAACGTCTCGTAGAAGTCCCCCATCCGAAACAGCAGCAGGCAGCCCGGGTGCTGCCGCTTGAAGCGGTAATACTGCTGCATCGCGGGCGTTTCGCGCGGATCGGCCATGGGAAAAGAGGATAGCTGCCACACCCCCTCCCATCGTCCCGTACATCCGTCCTCAACCTTCTCCCCGCTCAGGCGATTTGCCGTATTTGCCCCCTTTGCCCTCTTTGCCCCATTTCCTCATTTGCCCCCCCCGCCCCCACCTGACATACTGCCCCGCATGACCACCCGCCGCGACTTCCTCGCCTCCGCGACCGCCACCACCGCTTCCCTCGCCGCGATCGGCGGCGCCGCAGCAGCCCTCCGGGCAGCGCCCGCGCCCCAGCCCGCCGCGGCGAGCCCCGGCGCGGGCGACGACCACCGCGGACCCTGCGTCATCGCCTCCGGCAACGGCCTCGCCGCCGTCGCCCGCGCCATGGAACTCCTCAAACAGGGCTACGACCCCGCCGACTGCATCGTCCAGGGCGTCAAGATCGTCGAGGACGACCCCAAGGACCAGTCCGTCGGCTACGGCGGACTCCCCAACGAGGACGGCGTCGTCGAGCTCGACGCCTCCGTCATGCACGGGCCGACCCACAAATCCGGCGCGGTGGGCGCCCTGCGCAACATCAAGAACCCAGCCCAGGTCGCCCTCCTGGTCCTCCGCCGAACCAACCACTGCCTGCTGGTGGGTGACGGAGCCTTGCGCTTCGCCCGGCAGATGGGCTTCCCCGAAGAGAACCTGCTGACCGAGGAATCTCGCCTCGCCTGGCTCAAGTGGAAGGCCAACGCGAGCAAGGACGACTACTGGCTCAACGACGAGGACCGCGACGAGCCCGCCGGCAAGGTGTGGGTCAGCGACGGCCCGGGCAAGATCTCCCTGGTCGACCACGCCGACGTGATGCACCTGACAGGCACGATCCACTGCTCGGCGGTCACCGAGAAGGGCGACCTCGCCGGCTGCACCACCACCAGCGGCCTCTCCTGGAAGATCCCCGGACGCGTGGGGGACTCCCCCATCATCGGCGCCGGCAACTACTGCGACAACGCCGTCGGCTCCGCCGGCTGCACCGGCCGGGGAGAGAGCGCCATCGTCAACCTCTCGGCCTACACCATGGTCATGCTCATGGAGCAGGGCAAGACGCCCCAGGAGGCCGCCCTCGCCGCCGCCAAGCGCATGGTCGACCGCACCAAGGAAAAACGCCTCAAAGGCCCCGACGGCAAGCCCAACTACGGGTGCAGCTTCTACGCCCTGCGCAAGGATGGCGCCTTCGGCGCCGCCTCCATCTACGAAGGCACCTACGCCGTCGCCGACGAGAAGGGCTCCCGCGTCCTCCCCACCCAGCCCCTCTTCACCCGCCCGAAGTAGCCCGTCTTCTTCGCTCCCCACTCCGTCTCTGCGTCTCTTCCTCTCTCTCCGTCTCTTCCCCCCTTAAATGCCACCGCCGCCCGTGACAGGCGGCGGCGACGTGATTCAGTTCGGCCCGCGGGCGGCCGTGAGGCTGGTCCTATCAGACCATTTCCTTCAGGCCCTTGAGGGGGCGGATCTTGACGAGCGTGCGGGCCGGCTTGGCCTTGACGGTCATCATTTCGCCGGGCTTGAAGGGGTTGGCCTTGGTCGTGGCCTTGGTCGCGGGCTTCTTGATCGCCTTGATGCGCATCATGCCGGGAACGGCGAACTCGCCGCAGCCCTTGGCCAGGTCGGCGCCGATCATCGAGCCCATGATGTCGAAGACGTGCGCGACCTGCTTGCGGGTCACGCCCACGTGCTCGGCGATGGTCGAGAAGATCTCGCCCTTGGACCGGCGCTTCGCGGCGGCCGAGATCTTGGGGGCTTTGGGGGCGGCTTTGGCTTTGGTCTTGGCCATCTGCAAATCTCCAGATTGTCCCTGCGGAGCGAGTGTGCTTGTCGGGGTTGGTGGTGCGAACCGGACTCCGCCGGCCGCCCCCGGGCTCGCTCGAGGGGAATATTCTGCGTGTTTCATCGGAGAATCACGCGCTTTCCCTCCAAACTCTCGTATTTTCCCATGTTTTTGAGCCCGCCTATCCTCGACCCATGCAGATCCCCCGCGAATTGGCCGACTCCGCGCCCCTGGTCCTCGTCACACGCGCCGTCCCCGGCGTCGTCTCCATCCCCGGCGCCACCGTCCGAGTGCTGGGCGAGGGAAAACCCTCTCGCCAGCAGCTGCTCGACGCCGTGAAGGGCGCCTCCGCCGTCGTTACCATGTTCTCCGACCGCGTCGACGCCGAGTTCCTCGATGCCGCAGGTCCTTCTCTCAAAGGGGTTTGCAACTTCGCCGTCGGCTTCGACAACATCGACCTTCCCCTCTGCAAGGCCCGCGGCGTCGTCGTCACCAACACCCCTCACGCCGTCACCGAAGGCACCGCCGACCTGGTCTGGACCCTCCTGCTCGCCGTCGCCCGCCGCCTCATCGAGGCCGACCGCTTCGCCCGCTCACCCGATTACGCCGTCCGCGGACCCCTGGGCATCACCGAATTCCTCGGCGCCGACCTCACCGGAAGAAATCTCCTCATCGTCGGCGCCGGACGCATCGGATACGCCACCGCCCTCCGCTCCATCGGCTGGGGAATGCGCGTCATGTACGTTGCCCGCGCCCGCCATGTCGATTTCGAGCTCGCCCCCCTCGCCGCACGGCGGGTGGAGCTCGACGAAGGCCTCCGCGAGGCCGACGTCGTCAGCATCCACACCCCCCTCACCGCCGACACCCGCCACCTCATCGACGCCCGCGCCATCGCCCTGATGAAGCCCAGCGCCATCCTCATTAATACATCCCGCGGGCCCGTCGTCGACGAGGCCGCCCTCGCCAAGGCCCTCAAGGAGCGCCGCATCTTCGGCGCCGGCCTGGATGTCTTTGAAGACGAGCCCCGCGTCCACCCCGACCTCATCGGCCTGGACAACGTCACCATGACCCCGCACATCGGCAGCGCCGAGGACAAGTACCGCCGCCTCATGACCGAGATGGTCACCCAGAACGCCGCGGCAATCCTCAGCGGAAAAGAACCCCCCAACCGGATCGCCTGACCGACGGCTATCCCGCCCCGGTCATCACTCCCGCGGCCACAGCCACCCGAACGTCCCCGCCGTCAGCAGGGCGTAGACCGTCCCGTCGATCAGCTTGACCAGCGTGTGCCGCCACCCCAAACCCTTCCACATGGTGTCATGCGCCGCCATGCCCGCGTGGGCGAGCAGCGCCACCGCCCCCACCACCCGGAAGACCCGCAGGTAGTGCGGCGCCCCGATCCCCATCGTCACCGCGGCGGAGGCGACATACGCCACCATCGCCGAGACCACCAGGCAGTTGAGCGCCCACAGCCCCAGCGACTTGCCGAAACTGGGCGCCCCCGTCGGCACGATCATCATCACCCACGGCCCGCGGGCGAACTTCTCCTTGAACTCCGGGTCCTTCGCCGCCTCCTTGCAGTTGGTCGACCACGGCAGGTAGTACATCCCCGGCGCAAACGGCGTCCGCCGCAGCACGTCCAGGATCCCTTCCTGATCGGGCGGGTTGCCGTAATCCTTCTTATGCAGCGGCGTCGCCATCCAGATGATCGATGACGCGACGAAGACCAGCACCGCCGAGACCACGATCGGCATCCACAACTGCGTCAGGAACTCCATCGGCACGCCTCCTCAAGCGCAGGCCCGCGCCCGCCCGCTCCCCACCACTTCCCCGCACGCTTCGCGCCGGCCCCCCAAGGCCTTCCCACGCAGCATGCTCGCGTGTGCCCCTCCAGCATACCGGCAATCGTCCGATTCGCACCGTTCCCGCGGCCGCGATCAACGTGATCCGCAGCAGCCCTGCCCCACGATTCCATCCCCGCCGGCGATCCCCGGCCTTGCCGGGCGCAGGTCGTCCCCCATCATCGCCGCATCGCGCTCCAGCTCCCCAAACCCAAACTCCAGGGCGGCGTCCACGTCTGGCCCCGCGGGAGGGAAGACCCACACCTTCCGCAGCACGGAGGCAAAGCAGCAGCGAACAGTGTTCTGGTCGTCGCCCTGCGCCTCCGTGGCCCATCCCGCATCGCTGGCCGCCCGCTCCACGCGCTGCGGAACCCCCTGCGTGATCGCCGCCGCGGGAAAGTCAAAGCCAACATGATCCAGTCGCGGGAGCCGCGCGACCGCG
This sequence comes from Phycisphaerales bacterium, assembly GCA_044226385.1. Taxonomy (GTDB): domain Bacteria; phylum Planctomycetota; class Phycisphaerae; order Phycisphaerales; family UBA1924; genus JAEUJB01. The sequence continues at coordinate 80,000 of JBGAHA010000001.1, read as the reverse complement.
GCCGGAACCTGCTTCTGGTCCACGGCGACCGGGATCCAGGAGAAGCTCACGCCCAGGCCCACCCCCTCGGGCAGCTCATATTCCACAAACCCCGGCCGCTCGAAGGCACGCTCAAGCCCCGCGCTCGAAAGCACGCCGGCCGGGACGGCCCGCTCTCCGCCGACCTTCACGTGCAGGTGCCAGGCGTCCGCGCCCCGCGCCAGGGCGGCAAGCCCCGCCGCGGCGGGCCACGCCCCCGGGGCGCCCGCGAACATGTTTAATAATGTGAGTTCACCGCCCGTGAGCAGGCCCGCGGCCTTGAGCAGCCCGCACGCGTCCAGCAGTTTCCACGTGTCCAGCATCCCGCCCATCCTATCGCCGCCCTCCACGGATCACACCCATGAACTTCACCACCATCGACCGCGCGATCTCCGGCTGGATGGCCCGCCACGCGATCATGCTCCTGCGCGTCTCCCTTGCCGTCGTCTTCATCTGGTTCGGCGGGCTCAAGCTCGTCGGCGCCAGCCCGGCGAACGACTTGGTCGCCCGAACCGTCTACTGGGTCGACCCGCGCTGGTTCATCCCCGTGCTGGGCGTGTGGGAAGTCGTCATCGGCGTGTGCATGCTCATCAAACCCCTCACTCGCGCGGCGATCCTCCTGCTCGCCCTCCAGATGCCCGGCACCTTCCTCCCGCTGGTCCTGCTCCCCCACGTCTGCTTCATCCATATCCCCTGGGCGCCCTCCCTTGAAGGCCAGTACATCATCAAGAATTTGGTCCTGATCGCCGCCGCGATCGCCATCGGGGGCACGGTGCGCGGAGCGAGGCCGGCGTAGCAAGCGACCCTCGCCCGCGGTGCCATACCCGATACAGCACGTTGCCTTCCTCTATCATGTCGCCCATGCCCCCTCCCCTGGAGGACAAACCGGGATCAGGCGAAGACGATGCCTCGGGTCCCTCCATCGCGCCGCGCGCGGCCCGGCGCCCCTCTTTCAAGGATCTCGATGAGCTGGCGCTGTTTCCAGACGACGCGTCCCGCCATCGCGCGCTGAAGAGGTTTGAGCGGGAAATGATGCCGCGGACATGGCGCCACGGAATCCGCCTTTTGGCGATCATGTTCTGTTCGCTGGCCATACCCGCAACGCTGGCGATCGGGACGGCACGATTGCTCATGAGCCCCTGGAGCACCCGCGCGGCGACGTTCGTCATGATTTGCGGGTATTTCGTCATCCGTTCGTTTCTTGTGCGCCGCGAGATGCCCCGGTCGCTGCGCAACCAGTTGCTGGATCTTGGAGTCCCGATCTGCGTGAAGTGCGGGTATGACCAGCGCACGCTGCCGTCCGCCACCGCACGATGCCCCGAGTGCGGCCGTGAACTGGACCCGCGAGCGATCAAGGCGCTTCAAGACCGCGCACGCGGTGAGGGTGAACAGGCGTAACTCAGCGGCCGGAACTCTCCGTCGGCGCTGCTGATTCTTTGCCGGCAGACGCATCCGTGCTTCGCTCCGCCGCCCACCGCATCCCGTTGCGCATCAGGGCTCGGAACGATTCGATCTGAAAATCCTCGGGATGGCCCATGGTGGTCGCAAAGACGCGGCCACCCCAGGGCGAGGTGCGGGTCCAGGCGACGGGGCTGGTCCGGCGGTCCATCACCGGCTTTCCCGCCGCATCGCACGATTGACCCACCAGCAGCACGTGCGAGCCCTGAGGGGGGAAGCGTCCTTCGAGGTCGTAGAGCCACGAGCGCACGTGGAACGCGGGCGCGACGCCGGCGAGGAGGGGATCGGACCCTGTGCCCTGCGCGGAAAGCACGCCAGGGGCGATGGTCACATCGGTCGATGAATCGTGGCCGAAGTGACGGATCCACGGCGCGCCCAGCACGCGCTCTCCAAAGCCGTTCCACTGTTCCAGCGCGTGGCCCGCCGGGTACGCAAAGGCGTGCGTACTGGTGCGCAGGCCCACCACCGCGCCGCCGCGCGTGAGGAACCGATCCAGGCTCGCCGTCTGCTCCGCGGGGAGCGTTCGGAAGCGCATGAAGATGACGGCCAGGTCAGCCTGGTCGAGGGCTTCGAGCCCGGGAATGTTGTCGGCCGTCGCCTGCGTGGGGCTCGCCGTGAGCATCCGCACATCCCATCCCCAGCCGCGCGCATCGGCGGCGAGGAGGGCGAGAGAGTCTTCGGAGTGATACTCATCCTCGGCGGCGATGAAGACGGCGTGGATGGGCGAGGCGGCAGGCGTGGGCGCCGGGGACGCCACTGCAGTCGGCGCGGAAGATGATGACGATGTGGATGTATCTCGCGGCGGATCCGGCCGGCATCCCGGCAGGGATCCCGTCAGAACAAGTCCGCACGCGAACAACAGGACCGACGCGAGGATGTGACCGGCTCGTGCCCGCATCGGCGCAGTCTACCGCGCCGCATGCGGCCGGTGGCAGGCGATTCGCGGTTGTGCATCGGTCAGTTCTGGCGCTGGCGAAGCCGCCCTCCTCGCCAACGGGCGTGGAGGCCGCGCCACGGCGTCGATCACGGGGAGGATCCAAGGGTCCACCCACGTGATTGGAACGCGGGAGAACGGATCGTGGTGCATATCGCTGTTTGTGCGCACAATATGCGTTATAGAAGCTCGATATCTCGCGCTCTTACAGGTTCCCGCGCTTGTCCTGCTCCAGCTCCAGCGCCTCGAACAGCGCCTTGAAGTTGCCCTTGCCGAACGACTGGCTGCCCCTTCGGCAGATGATCTCAAAGAAGAGCGTGGGCCGGTCCTGGAGCGGCTTGGTGAAGAGCTGCAACAGATAGCCCTCGTCGTCGGCATCGACCAGGATTCCCAGGTCGCGGACTTTCTGGTGGTCTTCCTTCACCGGCGTGTGGCCGTGCTGGGTGAGCATCGCGTTGACGCGGGCCCAGACTTTTTCGTAGTAGGCGTCGGGGAGGGAGAGGAAATCGACGCCGCGGGAGCGGAGGGCGGCGATGGAGTAGAGCTCGTCGTCGGTGCGGAGGGCAAGGTGCTGCACGCCGGGGGTGTTGCAGTGCCAGTCGAGGTATTCCTGGACCTGGCTCTTCTTCTTACCCTCGGCGGGCTCGTTGATGGGCATCTTGATGAGGTTGTTGCCGCTCGCCATCACCTTGGACATGAGGGCGGAAAACTCGGTGGAGATGTCGGCGTCGTCGAAGTGCTTGAACATGCTGAACTCCAGCACGTCCTCGTAGAACTTGACCCAGTAGTTCATCTTGCCCATTTCGACGTTGCCGACGAGGTGGTCGACGTACTTGAGGCCGCAGGGGTTCTTGCGGTTGTACTCGTTGATGGCGAGGACCGCGCCGCCGACGCCGCTCTGGGGTCCGCAGCCGGTGGCGCCCGCGCCGGGCATGCAGGCCAGGTCCCCCTCGAGCCGCTTGAAGCGGGGGGCGAAGCGGCCGCCCTTCTTGAGGTTCACCAGGTCGTACCCGCCGGTGCGGCTGACGAAGGAGTGCACGGTGCGGCCATACGTGCGGATCGTCGCGGTGGTGACGGTGCCGATGTCGTCCTTGACGGTCCTGGGCTCCCCGCCCGGGGCGGGCGTCGCCCCGTTGCGGACGGCGCGCTCGAAGGCCTTCTCCGCGTCAAAGACCGTGAAGGCGACATCCTTCACGCCGTCGCCGTACAGGGCGACCTCCATGCAGGCGGGGTGCTCGACCGAGAGCCCGCTGGTGAGCAGGAAGCGGATATTGCCCTGCGTGAGCAGGTAGTGGGCGGCATCCCGCGAACCGGTGGTGAGATCGCAGACCTGCTCGATCTGGAAGCCGAAACAGTGCGCGTAGAAGAAGGCCGCCTGCTTGGCGTTGCCGACATGGAAGCGGACATGGTCCACGTCGATGAGCTGGAGCGGATCGGTGGAGGGGGTCAGGTCGATCTTGGGCTGGGTCGTCGCGATTGTCATGGATGCACCTCGCACGCGGCGGGGGATGCCGCGGAAGTTCGGGGCTCTGGGGAGCCTCGGGCGCGGGCTCCCTGTGGGCTTTGGGGGCCTGGGCCGAGACTTCCTTAAGTATATGGGGCGCGGGGCGGAGGGTGGCTGTTTCCGGATACCGGCGACCGCTGGGCGGGGAGGGTGCGGCGGCAGGGTGAGGGGAGGCGGCACGTGGTATCCTCGGCGCACCGTGCGGATCCCCGGCAGCAAGTTTTACAGGGCTTTTCCGGAGCTGGACCGCTTCAGCGACGCCCAGTGCGAGGGGTTTGTCTCGCTGGTGCAGAAACGCCACCCCTGGCAGATGGTCGGGGCGGCGATCCTCGCCCTGGCGGCGGTGCTGCTGACGGTCTGCCTGCTCGTGCCTCTCACGCTGGTGATTCTCGACCGCGGACAGCGGGGGATGGACCGGCTGCCGATCCAGCTGGTCCCGCTGATGTTGGGTTTCCCGTTCGTCGCGGCGGGGATCGCGGGGTTTTTGGTGCGGGACGCGTGCGTGCGCGGCCTGATCCGACGGCGGATCACGGCGATGAAGTGCACGGACTGCGGGTACGGGCTGCTGGGCCTGCCGGTGACGCGTGGTGAGGACGGGATCGCACGGGCGCGGTGCCCTGAGTGCGGGTACGAGAACGACATGACCTCTCGGGAGAGGGAACTGGAAGATGCCGCGGCGCTGCGGGCCCGCGATGACGCCTCGCCGCCGGCTGCATGAGCACTACCGGTTGGTGTTGGGCGGGGTCGGCGGCGTGTTGGGACCTTTCGCGGTGTGCGGGGCGCCCGCTTGCAGCAGCTCGCGAGGGCTGCGGTGCTGCGGGGAGAGCATGACATTCTGGCCGCACTCGGGACAGAGGACCTGCTGGGAGGCGGAGGCCGGAAGGCCCAGCAGGGAGTACTTGCATCCGGGGCAGCGAGCCTCTTCGATCGAGGCGAAGAGGGCGCGGTGGAGCTGGGAATCCCGGTAGCGGAGGAGGGCGACACCGCAGCCGCCGACGGTGATGAGCACCAAGGGGATAAGCAAAAGCTGAAGCGCCGTCTCGCTGGAAAGCCAGCCGACCGACTCGACGAGCCTCGCCATCAGCGCGGCGAGCCAGACCATGAGCGGGAGCGCGAGGCAGCTGGTGAGAATGCACACGACCAGGGCCACGGGCATGACGAGAGCGAAGCGTGTGCCGCGGGTCTTGAGGACGTAGTCGATGTACACCTCGCACTCGGCATCGCTGAAGGCGTCGAGCTCCGGGAAGGCGCGGTAGACCTGGGTGATGGGTACTCGCACGGGTATGGAAACTCCGGGGAGCGGCGGAAGATTCCCGGGAATCTCCGGGAGGGGAGACGCGACCTTATCATTGGGCGATGCCCGGAGCCAGCAGTTCATCCATCGTCATCGGCGTGTGCGCGTACAACGCGGCGACGCGGATCATTCCCACGCTGGAGGCGCTGGTGGCGCAGGATCGGCTGGGCGGGCGGGTGACGCGAACGGTGGTGGTGGACAACAACTCGACCGACGGCACGACGGCGGCGGTGGAGGCGTTTGCGCGGCAGCATCCGGGGATGCCGATCGAGGTGATTCAGGAGCCGAGGCCGGGGAAGATCGAGGCGATGCGGACGCTGATCCGCTCGACCGATGAGCCGTACCTGATGCTGACCGACGACGACACGCTGCCCGCGCCGCGCTGGGCGGCGGCCCTCGCGAACCTTCTGGATGAAAACCCCCGCGCGGGGATCGCCAGCGGGCCGGTGAAGCCCAAGTGGGAGGCGGGGCCGACGCGCCTCGCACAGATCTACGTGCAGTCGCTGGGGGACCAGGACTTCGGACCGACGAGAAAGCGATTGGACGATCCGCAGGCGTTCCTGATGGGCGCTTCGCTGGGGATGCGGCGAGAGGCGTTTGATGCATCGGGGTGGATGACGCGGTCCCGGCTTGTGGCGAGGACGGGGACGGCGCTTGAGTGCGGGGCGGAGGATGCGGAGGTCTGCTTCCTGATCCGCCAGGCAGGGTGGGAGGTGTGGTGGGAGCCTGAAGCGCCGATGCTGCACCGGATTCCGGCGGGACGCCAGACGGCGGAGTACTTGGCGAGGCTGCGCGGGAGCATCTGCCGAGGGGAGCCCAAGCTGCGGTGGATTGCGCAGGGCGCCGACCCGGCGTGGGCCAACAAGGCAAGTGAGGAAGCCCGGCGGGCGGAAAAGTTGTACCTCAAGACGCTTCTGTTTGACTGGCGGCCGTCGAGGCGACGGATCCGGCTCGCCGAGCGCAAGGGACGGCTGGAAGGATGGCGCACGCTCGCCGCGGAGCTTGGCGGCGGCGCGGCGTCAGGCTGAACTCAATGTGTAAGCGATGGATGTGGGCCGGATCCGCTCAGACGGGCCGGCGCTGCTTCATGGCTTCAAAGCCCGCGGCCTTGGCGACGGCACAGGTGGTCAGGGGCGCGGCGCATCGGGGGCAGACGGGGCTGGTGAGGCCGTGGACATCGGTGCCGCACGCCTTGCAGCGTCCACCGCCGCGGCGAACAGCTTCGTCAACGGCCCAGACCGAGAGCGCGCCGGCGGTGATGGCGTTCCACGCGACGGCGGCCCAGGGGAGCGTGTGGGAGGGGTCGCTGGAGAGCATGGGGACGACGGCGCAGGCGAGTGAAGCGCCGATGCACGACCATGTGACGCGGGTGGAGCGCGTGGCGATGAGCAGGAGGCCGGCGCTCATGATGCCCGCGCCGGCGACGGCGAGGGGGAGGTCCATCGCGTCGAGGACCTGGGGTGAGAAGATCCCGAGCCTGGGGAGATACTCATCGACCCAGTGCGCGCACATTTCGAACCACCGGTTGCACCACATGCCCATGGTGCCGCCCCAGACGATGACCATGAGGGTGGTGACGTCCTTGGCGCGCCCGGAAATAACGCCCATGCTGACGACGTAGCCGGCGAAGATGAAGCCCAGCTCGATGAGGCCTTCGTCGCTGGTGTCTCCGCGGAAGCCAAAGAGCGCCAGCGCGGTGACCAGGCCGGTCGCGACGGTCCAGACGGTCCATGCGCGGGCCTGTGCGTCTTGCAGTAGCTTGGACATCCACTCCTCCGTGCGGGGCTGGGGCCTCGCACATCGGTCATCGGTCCGGCGGGGGCGCGGGTCAATGGCGCAGGGTGGAGCGGCGGCGGGGCGTGAGATCCCTGCGGCCTGTAGGGGATGCGCGGGGGGAGGGCGCCGGAGAGAACGCCGGGTTTGCGGGGGTTCAGTCTTCTTCCTGGGCGACGCGGTAGGCCGGCGTATCGACGTCGTCGAACTGGCCCTGGCGTGCGGCCCAGATGAAACCACCGACGGCGAGGCCGGCGAGGATGACCGCGAGGGGGAGCACCACGAAGATGACGCTCATGAGCGGGCTCCAAAGGTTCGAGAGCGGAAGGAGAGGACCAGGACGGTGAGCGAGCTGATGGGCATGACGATGGCGGCGATGAGGGGGTTCATGTGGCCGGTGACGGCCAGGACGCCGGCGGTGAGGTTATAGAGGACGGAGATGCCGAGGTTTCGCCAGATGACGTTCATGGTTCGCCGGCTGCCGTTGATGAGATCGGCGACGCCGCCCAGGCCGGGGTTGTTGAGATAGACATCGGCGGCGGCGAGGGAGGCTTCGGCGCCGCCGTGGACGGCGATGCCGACGCCGGCGGCGGCAAGGGCGGCGGCGTCGTTGACGCCGTCACCGACCATGACGGTGGGGCCGTGCTGTGAGGCTTCGCGGACGGCGGCGAGCTTGTCTTCGGGAGACATCGCGCCGCGGACGTGCGTGGAATCCAGCCCCGCGCCGCGACCGATCGCCGCGGCGACCTGGGGATGGTCGCCCGAGAGCATTTCGACGTTCCAGCCCAGGGCGGAGAGGTCGCGGACGGCTTCGAGGGATCCGGGGCGGAGCTGATCGCCCAGGCCGGCGAGGGCGACGAGCTGGCCGCCCGCCATGACGGCGATGGGTGAAAGGCCGTCGCCGACGATCTCGTCTTCGAATCGCCAGAGGTTGCGGGGATCGGCGGCGCCCTGGGCGCGGATGTAAGCGGGGGAGCCGACGGCGAGTTCATGGCCGTCGATGGTTCCCTTGACGCCGCCGCCGGTAGTCTGCTGGCTCTGGGCGGGCTCGAGGTCGCTGTGTCCCAGGTCGCGGACGAGGGCGACGGCGATGGGGTGGTTGGAGCCGGCTTCGAGCGCGGCGACCAGTGGCATGACATCGCGGTCGCCTTCCCAGCGGGCGAGGGACATGCGGCCGAAGGTGAGGGTGCCGGTCTTGTCGAGGAACATCGCGCCGGGGGCGGCGAGGCGCTGGACGACGTCGCCGCCCTTGATGAGCATTCCGGCGCGGGCGGCGCGGCCGAGGGCGACGGTGAGGACCAGGGGCGTGGCGAGGCCAAGAGCGCAGGGGCAGGTGACGACCAGCAGGGCGACGGCGTGCTCCAGGGCGCGTGAGGGCTCGATGAAGAGCCACACGGCGAGGGTGAGCACGGCGGTGAGCAGCATGCCGACGGTGAAGTAGGAGGAGATGCGGTCGGCAAGGCGGACGATCGGGGCGCGGCGCTGGGAGCATTCCTCGACCATGCGCATGAGGCGGCCGACGCGGGTGTCTTCGCCCGTCGCGGTGACGCGCACGCGGAGGGTGGAGGTGATGTTGACCGCGCCCGCGGCGGCAAGGGCGCCGCACGCGAGCGGGACGGGACGGGATTCACCGGTCAGCAGTGACTGATCGACGAGGGAGTCGCCGCGGATCACTTCGCCGTCGGCGGGGAGTGAATCGCCGGCGCGGACCTCGACGACGTCTCCAACTTTCAGGGCCTCGACGGGAACGTCGGCGACAGTCTCGCCTGCTTGCGTGGTTTCGACGCGGCGGGCGGAGGTGGGCGTGAGGGAAAAGAGCAGCTCCACTGCGTCCGAGGCCCAGCGCTGCTGGCGGTGCTGGATGAAGCGGCCGACGAGCAGGAGGAAGACCAGGACGCTGAGGGTGTCGAAGTAAATTTCCCCGGTCCCGCGGATGGTGGAGACGACGGACCAGACGCCTCCGGCGGCGAGGGCGAGGGCGATGGGGATATCCAGGTGTGCGGTGCGCGTGCGGATCGCCACCCAGGCGCTGGTGAAGAAGACGCGGCCCGGCCAGACCAGAGAAACGACGGTGACGGCCATGCTCGCCCAGCGCATGAGCTGGACGTGGGCGGGGTCCATCGCGTCAAAGAGGCCGGCGTAGAGGGAAACAGCAAAGAGCATCGCGTTGCCGGCGCAGGCGCCGGCGACGGCGAGGCGGATCAGGTAGCGGCGATCCTCACCCTTGCGCAGGGAGCGTGCGGTGACGTCGCGGGCGGGGTGGGGCTTGTAGCCGAGAGAATCGAGCACCCAGGCGATCGCCGAGAGCTTGACGGCGGCATCGTTCCAGGTGATGCGGACGGTGGCGCGGCGGAGGTCGAGGCGCGACTCGACGACGCCGGGGAGAAGCGAGGGGAGCTTTTCCAGCAGCCAGACGCAGGCGGAGCAGTGAACGCCCTCGAGCACGAGCTCGATGGTGAGCATGCCCTCTCCGGCGGCGCGGCAGTAGAGGCGGCGGAAGACGTCGTCATCGAACTCGTGATAGCGGCGGCCGGTGTTCTTGACGGGGGCGGTGGCGCCGGCGAGGGCCTCGTCGCGGAGGCGGTAGTAGCGGTCCAGGCCGCAGGAGTGGATGAGGGAGTACGCGGCGCGGCAGCCGTGGCAGCAGAACTGGTGGGGGGATTCGGCCTCGACGAGACCCGAGGGAACGGGGCTGGCGCAGTGGGAGCAGCGGACGGCGACGTGGGCGCGGGGGCCGATGGTCGGCGTTGGGGCCGGCGCGGCGGCGGGCTCGGATCGCCAGCCGCCCAGGGCGCGGGTAACGTCGATGCGCATGGAATCGTGGGCGTTGTTGGTGTCAGTTGGCATTGCAGCACGGGAGACTGGAGGGATCGATCTCGGGGGTGCGGCCGATGGAGGACTGGTTGTCGACGTTGAGGTTCATGCTCGCCGCGACGGAGCGGGAGAGGGCGGGCACATGGAGCCGGCCGACGATGGTGTAGAGACCGACGGCGACGAGAAGGACGGATGTGGCGAGTGGAACCTTGCGGCGAAGGGGGCCGGCGAGGCTCTGGAGGCCCGCCCCCAGGGAGGCCATGACGGGGAGCGTGCCCAGCCAGAAGACGGCCATGGTGATCGCGCCCAGGAACGGGCTCGCGGTGCCCGCGGCCGTCACGGCAAAGGCGTAGAGCCAGCCGCAGGGCAGGAGGGTGGTGAGCATGCCGATGACCAGCGCGCGGCGGGCGGGGGTGAGTTCCATCGCCGCGCGGTGGCCGCGGGAGACGATCGCGCCCAGACCGGGGGGCAGGGGCATGCGCGAGATGCGCACGCCCGAGAGTCGCAGGACGTTGACGACGCCGAAGCCGACCATGATGGAGCCGGCGAGGACCGCGGCGGTGTTGCGGACGCCGACGGCGTCTCCGCCCAGATCAACGGCGGAGCCGACGATGCCGGCGAGGGCTCCAAGAAGCGTGTAGGTGATGAGGCGTCCGCCGTTGTAGGCGGCGTTGAGGATCCATCGCGGCGCGGGACGGTCGCCGGCGTTTTCACCGGCGACCGCGAACGCGACGAACGCGCCGCACATGCCGGCGCAGTGGAGGCTGCCCAGCAGGCTGGCGATCATGACCGCTCCGAAGAGCGCGATCATCTGGTTTCTCCGGTGGGCGTGACGCGGGGCGCGGCGGCGGGAGCGGTCGCGGCGCGGGGCTGGACGTCGAGAACGTCCTGGTCGAACTCACGGGTGAAGGTGTCGGCGCCCTTGCGAGCGGTGATGAGCCAGTGCCAGCTGCCGGCGCGGTCCATGGTCATGAAGCCGGCGTACGCGCCGTTCTCGACGGGCTCGAGCAGGATGTTCTGGCGATTGCCCGAGCGGGCGTTGTGGAAGGCGACGGCGCTGAGCTGGGCGCCGTCGACGGGGGCGCCCTGGGCGTCGACCACCCGCACCAGCAGGCGGGCGCGGCCGGAGGCAGATCCCGACGCTTCCATCGTCACACCGACCTGCACGTTCCAGCCCAGACGGGCGTTGCTGGCGTGCTGGGCGGCGGCATCGTCCCACTTGACTGCCTTCTCGTAGTAGTTGGGCTCCACGGCGACGGAGGGATCGGTGGTCGCATAGAAGATCGTGACGCCGACGATCGCGGCGTTGATCCCCAGGAGACCGATGATCGCCGCGGGCCAGATGGCGCCCGAGCCGCGGGCGGGAAGCGTGGTGGGAACGGCGGTCATCGGTGATCCTCCCCGTGCTCGGTGCTGGTGTGCTCGGACGGATGGTCGGAGTCCTTGTGCTCCGCGTCGTGGCCGGACTCTTCACGCCGCTCGTGCTGGGCGTGGTGACCGGCGGCGGGACCCATCATGGTGTACGAGGAACGGCTGACTTCCCGGGCGCCATCGGTGATCACGATCTGCACGGTGCAGGAGCCGGCGGTGATCGCGGCGGCGGGAACCTCCACGATCGCCGCGGCCATCTTCATTTCCCCGGATTCAAGCCGCAGGGGGAATGACTCGGACTCGACCCGCACCCCGGCGGGGCCCTGCGCGGAGATCTCATACGTCGCCGCGGTCTCCCGGCGATTGACGACCTTGATGCGGAGCTGGTTGCCGATGACATCGCCCGGGAGCGTGATGAACGGGGCGCCAAGGCCGCGTAGCACGTTCACATCGGTGTCGCCCTTGCGGGCGAGGACGGTGATGAACGCCGTGACCAGCACGACCAGGATTATGGAGTAGATCACCACGCGGGGACGCACGACGCGCGAGGGCTGGCCCTCCATCGCCGCTTCAGAGCTGTAGCGGATGAGCCCCGTGGGGCGGCCGATCTTGGTCATCACGGCGTCGCAGGCGTCGATGCACTGGGCGCAGTTGACGCACTCCATCTGGAGCCCGTTGCGGATATCGATGCCGGTGGGGCAGGTGGTGACGCACATGCGGCAGTCGACGCAGTCGCCGTGGATGACGGGAGCGGCCAGGACGGGGAGGGAGACGTCGGCCGCGCGTGCCTTGGCCTTGCCGCCCCCTTTGCCGCGCGGCTCTCCGCGGGCGCGGTCGTAGCTGATGATCTTGGACTGGCGATCGAGCAGGACCGACTGCAGGCGGCCGTAGGGGCAGGCGACGATGCAGGTCTGCTCCCGGAAGTAGACGAAATCGAACATCATGAGGGCGGTGGTCGCCGCCATGACCAGGAAGGGCGTGGGGTGCTCGGTGGGTGACATGCGGACCCATTCCATGAGCCGCTCGACGCCGACGAAGTAGGCGAGGAAGGTGTGGGCGAGGAAGCAGGAGACCAGGAAGTAGGCGAGGATCTTGAGGACCATCGCGGCGGGTGACTGCTGGAACTTGTTCTTGGAACGGCCGGGTGTCCCGGAGAAGAAGCGTTCGATGGGGCGGTAGACGAACTCCATGTAGACGGTCTGGGGGCAGCCCCAGCCGCACCAGACGCGGCCCGCGAGGGCGGTGAGCAGGAAGACGGTGACGAAGGCGCACACCAGCAGGAGCGCCAGCAGCAGCGTGTCGGTGGGGAGGAAGGTCTTGCCCAGGAGCGTGAAGCGGCGGGCGGTGAGGTCCAGGAGGATCGCCGGCTTGCCGGAGATCTGCAGGTATGGAAGAAGTGTGAAGAGGGCGATGAGGAAGAAGGCGACGGCGCGGCGCCAGCGCCAGAGGGTTCCGACCGAAGGCCGCGGGCTCATCCAGCGCCGGCGACCATCGGATTCGAGCGTGGAGAGGACGTTGCAGGCCTGCTCATCGCGCCCGGGGATCACGGCGGTCCCGCCGGGCGTGGCGTCGGCGCGAGGCTCGGAAGAACGCATCGAACTCGCGCCGACCCCGGCGCTGGAACTCGGGCTGGAGCTGAGGCTGGGGCCGGGACTGGTGGTCGGATGGCTCAAAGAGGTCCTCGTGTGCATGCCCGCGGGAATGGAACAGAAAAGCGACGGGCGTCTCGCCACTTACTTGGCGGGCCAGGGATCGATGGGCACCTCGGCGGGATCGGGGGCGCGGCCGCGGGCGGGGGTGGTGCCGCGGAGATTGGCGACGTAGGCGGCAACGAGCACGCGCTCGTTGGCGGTGAGCTTGGCGGACCAGGAGGGCATGGCGCCGTTGTTGGCGCCATTGGTGATGGTCGTGAAGAGGTCGGGCAGGGTCTTGACGTTCTTGTAGACGTTGTCGGTGAGGTTGAGCCCGTTGATGCCGCCGCCGTCCTTGGCGTGGCAGGTGGCGCAGTTGCTCTCGAACATGCCCTGGGCGACGGACATGAGGCGGGTATCGGCGCGCATCTTCTGGAGGGTCTCAAGGTCGCCCTTGAGTTCACCCAGCGTGCCGAAGATCTTCTTGTACTCGGCGACCTGCTGGCGCTGCCAGTCCTGCTCCGCGGAGGTGGAGAGGGGGGAGGCGTGGTACCAGAAGAAGTAGAGTGCGGCAAAGAGGCACGAGCCCAGGAAGATGATGTGCCACCAGCCGGGGGTGGGGTTGTCGAACTCCTGGATGCCGTCGTACTCGTGGTCCATGAGGTGGCCGGCGCCCGGAGTCGCCGCGTTGCCGTGCCCGTGTGGATCGCTGTGAATCGCGCTCATGTTCGTGTTCCTCGCGCCGGCCGTGGGCCGCGCAGCCTCGTGCTTTCTTAGAGAGTGCCAGGTGCGTTGCGGACGGGGGCCGGGTCGGCGCCGTCCTGGAGGGGGATGAGTCCCAGGGCTTCGATCTGCCTCGCCTTGCTCTTGCCGGAGATGCGCCAGAGCACGGCGCCAAAGACCGCCAGGAAGAGCACCAGCGCCACCTGGGGGTACACCGAAAGATCCATGTAGCTGACGATGTCGCTGAGTCGCATGGGTGGTTCCTTTCGGCGTGAATCACTTGGCCGGGGCCGCGGCGGGCGCGGCGGCCGGCGCGGCTTCGACGGGCTTGGAGATGTCCGTGCCCAGGCGCTGGAGATAGGCGACCATCGCGATGATCTTCTTGCCGCCGACGTCCTTGTACCCGCCCTGCTGCTCGAGGTTGGCGGCGATGGCGGCGGCCTGCTCCCTGGCCATGGCGACGGCGCGTCCGTCCTTGACGGCCTCTCCGTAGGGGACGCCGAGCATGGCCATGGCGTTCACCTTGCCCTGGATCGACTCAAAGTCCAGGTCCTGGGTGAGCAGGTGGGGGAAGGCGGGCATGATGGACTGTCCGACGAGCTGGCGCGGGTCCTCCATGTGGCGGACGTGCCAGTCGTTGGAGCGGGCGCCGCCTTCCCGGGCGAGGTCCGGACCGATGCGGCGCGAGCCCCACTGGAACGGGTGGTCATAGACGAACTCGCCGGGCTTGCTGTATTCCCCGTAGCGGCGCGTCTCGTGCCAGAGGGGGCGGATCATCTGGGAGTGGCAGTTGTAGCAGCCCTCGGCGATGTAGATGTCGCGGCCGGCGAGCTCCAGGGGCGTGTAGGGCTTGACGCTGGCGATGGTGGGGACGTTGGAGCGGATGAGGAAGGTGGGGATCATCTCGAAGGCGGAGGCGACGATCACCGCCAGGGCGGTCATGATGGTGAACTTGGCGGGCTTGCGTTCCCACACGCGGTGGAACCAGCCCTGGAGGACGCGCGACTCGACGTTCTTGGCGAAGTCGGTGTTGGCCTCGAGGCTGCTCGCGGGCGCGGGGCCGTCGTCGTAGGCGCGGGAGAGGGCGGGGGCGGAATGGACGGGCTGGTCGTAGACGGCCGGGCGGGTGCGCCAGGTCATCAGGGCGTTGACGATCAGCATGACCATGCCGGCGATGAAGAGCGTTCCGCCGACGATGCGGATCCAGTAGAAGGGCATGAGGCGGATGACGGTCTCGACGAAGTCGGGGAACTGGAGGCTGCCGGAGTCATCGAAGGCCCGCCACATGAGGCCCTGGGTGATGCCGCCCAGGTAGATGGGGATGATGTAGAGCAGGATGCCCATGGTGCCGACGTAGAAGTGCCACTCGGCGAGCTTCTTGCTCCAGAGCGAAGTCTGGAAGAGGCGGGGCAGGAGCCAGTAGATCATGCCGAAGGTCATGAGGCCGTTCCAGCCCAGGGCGCCCGAGTGCACGTGGGCGATGGTCCAGTCGGTGTAGTGGGAGAGGGCGTTGACGCTCTTGACCGAGAGCATGGGGCCTTCGAACGTGGACATCATGTAGAAGGTGACGCCCGCGGCGAAGAACTTCAGGATCGGGTCGTCGCGCAGCTTGTGCCAGGCACCGCGGAGGGTGAGCAGGCCGTTGATGCCGCCGCCCCACGAGGGCATCCAGAGCATGACGGAGAAGATCATGCCCAGGGAGCTCGCCCATCCGGGCAGCGACGTGTAGTGCAGGTGGTGAGGGCCGGCCCAGATGTAGATGAAGGTCAGGGACCAGAAGTGCACGATGGACAGGCGGTAGCTGTAGACGGGCCGCTCCGCGGCCTTGGGCAGGAAGTAGTACATCAGGCCCAGGAAGGGCGTGGTGAGGAAGAAGGCGACGGCGTTGTGGCCGTACCACCACTGCATGAAGGCGTCCTGCACGCCGGCGTAGACCGAGTAGCTCTTGAGGAAGGTGACGGGGATCGCCAGGCTGTTGAAGACGTGCAGCACGGTGACGGTGACGATGGAGGCGATGTAGAACCAGATGGCGACGTACATGTGCCGCTCCCGGCGGCGCAGGAGCGTCATGAAGAAGTTGGTGCCGAAGAAGCCCAGCCACACGACGGCGATGAGCAGGTCGATGGGCCACTCAAGCTCGGCGTACTCCTTTCCCTGCGTGATGCCCAGGGGCAGGGTGAGGGCGGCGCAGAGGATGATGAGCTGCCAGCCCCAGAAGTGCAGGCGGCTGAGGACGTCGGAGAACATCCGCGTCTTGCACAGCCGCTGCGTGGAGTAGTACACCGCGGTGAAGATGGCGTTGCCGGCGAAGGCGAAGATCGCCGCGTTGGTGTGCAGCGGGCGGAGCCGTCCGAAGGAGAGGAACTCGGAGATCCCCAGCAGCGGCTGCCATCCGAGGATGGAGACCTTCACCAGCTCGGGGAGCGCCAGCTCCAGGGCGATGATCAGGCCGGCGAGGAACGCCACCAGGCCCCACACGATGGTGGCGATCATGAATTTGCGGACGATGTCATCGTCATAGACGAACGTTTCGAGGGCCCCGGAGAAACGGCGCGCCGAGTGGTCGGGCGCGATGTCGCGACCTCCCTCGGACGCCTTCAACCCGTTTGATGCGACCTGCGTCATGCCGGCTCTCCCATCCCTGGCGGGGCCTCACTTCCACAGCGGGCCGGTGCCACGGGATTACTTGATCGACAACTCAACAATGCAATACTCGCTCGATTTGTCCTTTGAGTCAAGTTGGAACCGTAAAAACCGCCCCTGAATATCCAGTTCGGGGTTATTGGGGTGCAATGCCTAACCAAATTGGCACGAATTAAACCAGAGATGTCTTCTTTTCACTTGACTAGACGACCGATTGATCAGAATAATGATGGTCGGTCGGAGATCTCCATGCTCAGTCAAGGTGTCGGTTACGCCATCCTGGCCCTCGGGCAGATCGCCGCTTCCGGCGGCAACCCTGTTCTCGTTAAAGAGATCGCCGAGGCCGCTTCCATCCCCGCCCCCTACCTCGCCAAGATCATCCACGCCCTGGGCCGCCGCGGGCTGGTGGTGACACAGCGCGGCGTGGGCGGCGGCGTCATCCTCGCCCGCGCCGCAACGGAAATCTCCCTCCACGACGTCTGCGTCGCCATGGACGACCCCGTCGTCCGCCCCACCTGCATGCTGGGCAACGCCACCTGCTCCGACGACCGCGCCTGCCCCGCGCACAAGTTCTGGACCGCCCACCGCAACAAGGTCTACGACTTCCTCCGGATGACCAGCGTCGCCGACATCGCCTCCTTCGAGGCTCGCCGCCGCTGGAAGTCGGGAGGAATGCTCCCCGTCGCCGGCCGCCCTCCCCTCGCCGAGCCGCACGCCCCGCCGCACACCGAATTCGCGCCGCCCCTGGCGCCCGCGCCGGAGGTCGCCCCCTCCACGGGCACGCCGCCCGCGCCGGCGATCACCACCACGACGATCTCCCTGCCACTCAAGCCCCGCGGGGAGTGATGGGTTCGTGCGTGGCGTGGCCGCGTCCGGCTTGAGTTCCTGCCCGCAAGCTGCGACACTCTCCCACGCTCGGCGACGCCGCGCACTGGGAGACCCCGCATGTCCATCTGCTCACGCTGGATTACCGCCGCGGCGGCGATCCTGACCACCCTCGCCGGCTGCGCGACCAATCACGGCTCCGCCCGCACGAAACAGCCCGCCCCGAGCCCCTCGGCGAGCGCCGGCTCCCACATCGATCATCCCACCGCGCACCCCAACTGGTGGGCCGACGCCCGCTTTGGCATGTTCATCCACTGGGGCCTCTACGCCGTGCCCGCGGGTGTGTGGGGTGACCGGACCGACCACGGTGAGTGGATCCGGGAGAGCGCCAAGATCCCGGTGGGCGAGTACGAGAAGCTGAAAGAGAAATTCAATCCGGCCCACTTCGACGCCGACGCGATCGTCCTCGCCGCGAAGAACGCGGGGATGAAGTACATCGTCATCACCAGCAAGCACCACGACGGCTTCGGGCTCTTTGATTCGAAGCTGACCCACTGGGACGTGATGTCCACGCCCTTCCGCCGGGACATCATGAAGGAGATGTCCGACGCGTGCGCTCGCCACGGCATCACCATGTGCTGGTACCACTCGATCATGGACTGGCACCACCCCGACTACACCCCCCGCCGCCCGTGGGAACGCGCGGCGCGGCCCGAGACCGGGGCCGACATGGACCGCTACGTCGCCTACATGAAGGGACAGCTCAAGGAACTGCTCACCAACTACGGACCCATCGGGCTTCTCTGGTTCGACGGGCAGTGGGAAGGAACCTGGAACGACGCCCGCGGCCGCGACCTGGCGCAGTACGTTCGTTCCCTGCAGCCGGGGATCATCATCAACAGCCGCGTGGGACGCTCCGAAGGGGCGTGGAACTCCAGCGGGGACGATGCGATGATCGGCGACTACGCGACCCCGGAGCAGACGATCCCCGCGGCGGCGATCCGCAACGTGCCGTGGGAAACGTGCATGACGATGAACGACCACTGGGGGTACAACGCGGCGGACAAGAACTTCAAGAGCGCCGCGGACCTGATCCACAAGCTTGCCGACATCGCGAGCAAGGGCGGCAACTTTCTGCTGAACGTGGGACCCGACGCCGACGGGCGGATCCCGCCCGAGAGCCTGGCGCGCCTCGCCGAGATTGGCCGCTGGATGAAGGCGAACGGAGAATCGATCTACCAGACCCAGGCGGGGCCGTACGATGCGCCGCTGGCGTGGGGATGCATCACGCAGCGCACGCTGGACGCTTCCACCACCCGCCTGTACTTGCACGTGTCGCAGTGGCCGCAGAACGGTGAGATCGTGCTGCCGGGCCTCTTGAACCCGTCGGCCAAGGCGAGTCTGTTGACCGACGCCTCCAGCGCCGCCCTGGCGGTGGATCGCCGCGGGGAGGACATGATTGTGCACGTGAGCGGCGCGGCGCCCGATGCGACCGATACGGTGGTGGTGCTCGACCTGCCGAGCGCGCCCGACCTGAGCGTCCCCCCCACCATCGCCGCCGACGCCGACATCTTCGTGGACGCGATCGAGGCGCGCCTTGCCTCCGACCGTCCGGGCGTGACCATCCACTACACCGTGGATGGCTCGGAGCCGACGGCAGGCTCGCCCGTCGCCGCCTCGCCAGTGCGGATGACGCAGACTTCCACCGTCGCCGCCCGCGCGTTCCGCGGCCAGACCCCCGTGAGCCCTGTGGTTCGCCGCACCTTCACCAAGGTCGCGCCCACCCCGGCGACGATCGAGGGGCTGACCTTCGGCGTGGACTGCGAGTACTTCGAAGGCGCGTTCAAGAGCGTCTCGGAGCTGGGCGGGATGACCGCGATCAGCAAGAGCGTGGTCAATGAATTCAAGATCACCCCGCACGCGGCGATCGACAACTGGGGGTACCGCTTCCGCGGGTACATCCGCATCCCCACCGACGGCGTGTACACGTTCTATACCACCTCCGACGACGGCAGCCGGCTGAACATCGGCGGCGCGATCGTGGTGGACAACGACGGACCCCACAGCGCCAGCGAAAAGTCCGGCCGCGTCGCCCTTGGCGCGGGGTGGCACCCCATCGAGGTCACCTACTTCGAGAACACCGGCGGCACGGAGCTGGTTGTCTCGTGGTCGGGGCCGGGATTTGCGAAGCAGCCGATCCCGGCGCGTTCCCTGGCCCGAAAGCCGTGACCACCTTGACCGCAGGGCCCCAGTTCGCGCGCCGAAGGACCCCGTGAACCATCCCAGCACTCCACACGCGTGAACGCCCCCATGCCCCACGCCGACCCAATCGCACCCATCGGCCGCAGGGCGGCGCTGACCGCGCTGGGAGCACTCGCGGCGGGGGCCGCGCTGTGGCCGCGCGCTCCGCGGTCCCGGGCGAACATCCCTGCCGGCAGGGTGGTCCTGGAATACTGGGAGAAATGGACCGGCTCCGAGGGTGAAGCCCTCGATGCGGTGATTCACCGCTTCAACTCGACGCAGGACCGCATCTGGGTCCGCCGCGTGCCCGTCGCCGACATCGTGCCCAAGGCGATGGTCGCCATCGCCGGCGGCGACCCGCCCGACCTGGTGGGCCTCTACAGCTTCAACATCCCGCAGCTCGCCGAATCCCGCGCGGCCCTCGCGTTCGATGAAATCTCGCCTGGTAACAACGCGATCGATCCGGAGATCTACGCCCCCGCCGTGCGCCGGCTCCTCACCTACCAGTCCCGCCAGTGGGCCGCGGTCACCAGCTGCTACTCCCTGGGCCTGTACTGCAACCTCTCGCACTTCAAAGAGGCGGGGCTGGACGCGAGTCACATGCCGCGCACCATCTCCCAGCTTGACGAACTCGGGGAGCGGCTGACCATCCGCGAATCTTCGGGCGCCATCACCCGCACCGGGTTCCAGCAGAATCTCCCGCAGTGGTGGCCGTACTTCTGGCCCGTGTGCTTCGGAGGATCCCTGTACGATCCCGACCGCAACCGCGCCACGCTCGCGGACCCCTCCGGCCTCGCCGCGTTCACCTGGATCCAAGAGACCGCGGCTCGCCTGGGCGTCGAGCAATCCCGAGCCCTCGCCCGCGTCTTTGATCGCTCCTACCACACCGCCGCGGACCCGTTCTTTTCCGGACGCGCCTCGATGATCATCCAGGGCCCGTGGCTCGCCAGCTTCGCGAGGCTCCACGCCCCGCAACTGGATTTCGAGTGCGTCCCCCCGCCGGTGGACGCCGCGCTGCTGGATCCCGCCGCGCCGCTGGGCATGGTGGAGGCCGATGTGCTCATCATCCCGCGCGGCTGCCCGCACCCGGCGGAGGCCTGGGAGTTTGTCACGTTCATGCAGCGTCAGGACGTGCAGGAAGAGCTCTGCAAGGCCCACGGCAAGAGCTCCCCGCTGCGGGCGGTCTCTCCGGAGTTCATGTCGAGCCATCCCAACCGCGCGGTCAACGTCTTTGACTCGATCGTCAAGAGCGAGCGGGCGCTGGTGCTGCCGCAGACACGCGTGTGGCAGCAGTACGCGGACATGACCAGCGGCCTCTTCGACCAGGCGTGGGCGGGGCTGCCAGTGGCGCCGGCGATCACGCAGGTGCAGACGCGGGCGCAGCAGCTCATGGACCAGGCGGCGCTCCGGCGCTCGCAGCGCGGGGGAACCGCCGCATGAGCGCCCCTTCCCCAGCACGTATGTCAGGCTCCGCGGCCGAGCTTCGCCGCGGGCTGCTGTGGATCAGCCCGTGGATCGTCGGGACCACCGCCTTCCTGTTCATCCCCGTGCTGCTGAGCCTGTACTACAGCCTCACCGACTACTCCCTGCTCGAGTCACCCGTCTTTGTCGGGCTAGACAACTACCGGGAGCTGCTTCACGACCGGCTCTTCGCCGCGGCGGTCGTCAACACCTTCGGCTACGCCCTCGCGTCGGTCATCGGCACCACCATCCTCTCCATCGCCGCGGCGATGCTGCTGGAAACGCCGCTGCGCAGCGCGGGGCTCGTCCGCGCCATCGTCTTCGCGCCGGTGCTTGTGCCGATCGTCGCCTCGTGCATGAGCTGGCTGTGGCTATTCAACGGCGAATCGGGGCTCTTCCACGCCGCGCTGACTCTGGTGGGTCTTCCCACGCCCGACTGGCTTGGCTCGAAGGCGCTGGCGATGCCCTCTCTGGTCGTCATGAGCTTCTGGGTGATCGGCAGTCCGGTGATCATCTACTCCGCCGCGCTCAAGGGCGTACCGGCGAGCCTGTACGAAGCGGCGGACCTGGACGGCGTGGGCGGATGGGGCCGCTTCGCGAACGTCACGCTGCCGATGATCTCCCCCGCCGTGCTCTTCAACGCCGTGATGTCGGTGATCTGGTCCCTCCAGGTCTTCGCCCCGCCGCTGATCATGACCAAGGGAGGCCCGGAGAACTCCACGCTCGTGTATTCCGTGTATGTCTACCTCAACGCGTTCTTTTATGGACGCATGGGCTACGCCTCGGCGATGGCGTGGGTGCAGGTCCTCGCCACCCTCGCGCTCACCGGGGCGATGCTCTGGACAGCGCGGCGGTACGTGTATTACCGCGGCGCGTAGCCGCGGGCGTCGTGCTCTGAATCGTTGAATCTTGTGCCGCGAACACCCTCAGCAAACTCCCAGCGAATCCGCCTCGCCCTGATCTGGCTGCTGGGCGCGGCCTACGCCGTCCCGCTGGTGTGGATGGCGGCGCTCTCCACGCGCCCCGCCGCATCCTCCCAAGATCCCGCGGGGACAACCTCCACCGGCGTGATCGCAGCGGCGGTCCAGAACTACTCCCAGGTCTGGAACTCACCGATCAGCGACTTCCCCACGTACCTGCGCAACTCCACCATCATCGCGCTGCTCTCGGTGCTGGGGATGACGGCGGCGAGCGCGGTGTGCGCCTACGGCTTTGCTCGCCTGCGCTGGCCCGGGCGCGACGCGGTCTTCATGGTCGTCATGGGAACGATGATGATCCCCCCCGTCGTGGTGATGGCCCCGCTGTACGTGGTCTTCCGCTGGCTGGGATGGATCGGCACGCTGCTGCCGCTGTGGGCGCCGGCGTGCTTTGGCGGAGCGTTCAGCATCTTCCTTCTGCGGCAGTTCTTCCTGACGATCCCGCGGGAGCTCGACGAGGCCGCGCGGATCGACGGCTGCTCCCACTGGGGCGTCTTCACGCGGGTCATCCTTCCTTCGTCAGGCCCGGCCCTCGCCGCCGTCGCGCTCATGCAGTTCATCGCCTCGTGGAACGACTTCCTGGGCCCACTGCTCATGGTCAACCACCAGGAGCAGTACACGCTCTCCCTGGGCCTGCACATGTTCAACGAGCAGCACGGTCAGACGCCCTGGAACCTGGTGATGGCGGCGAGCTGCATCACGGTGGCGCCGGTGATGCTGGTGTACATCCTGGCGCGGCGCTGGTTCGTGGAAGGCGTCGCGGCGACGGGATTGAAGGAATAGCGACCGCGCTCTCGCGACGATCGCGGGCAGACCCGAATTGCGGATGGTCTTGGCCTCGCTCAGCCGCCGATGCGCGACGGCCAGCGGAACTTGGAGAGCAGAGAGCGGACCGCCCCGGCGGGCTTGGGTTCCCCGTTGATCGGCTCGACCGAGGGGAGGCCGGCGAGGGCTTCTTCCGCGGAGGTGTACCCGCCCAGGCCGCTGAGGCCGCGATCGAGCCAGGTATCCCAGACGGGGTCGATCTTCTTGAAGAGGCGGCCGACGTTGATGCGGGGCTCTTCGGCAGGCAGGCCGGTGATCAGCTCGTAGGCGATCTCGACCACCGAACGGATTTCGTCCTGGGCGAGCTCGGGGGAGGCGTCCATCTGGCCGCGCATCGCCCGCCGCAGGCCGTAGAGCTCGATCCAGACCCGGCCGTGGCGATCGACCAGCAGGTCGTCCATCGTCAGGCTGCCGTGGGAGGAACCGCCCGCCTGATGGGCGGCTTTGAGACCGTTGAGGACATGCACCACCGCCCGCTCGGTCTCCAGGGGGGAGAGCCGGCCGCCCTTCATCGCGGCGAGGGAGCGGACGGTGACCAAGCCATCGTGATTGCCCAGGTAGGGGGTAACGAGGCAGGGCCGGCCGACGGCGTCGAAGGAGAAGTGCTGGATCTCCAGCAGGTGGGAACCCTTGAGGGAGGCCCGGTGTTCTGCGGCTGAGAGGAAACGCCGCTGGGCGAGCTTGTCGCTGAGGTGGGGGAAGCGGTAGACCACGTGGCTGGTATGGGCGTCTTCGTGCAGGGAGAGCCAGCGCTCGGCGAATGCCGCCGGGGCCAGGGGCCTGACCAGTTTGAACCGGCCGAAGGACTGCGTCTGCTGATTCACCAACGTGGTACTCATTCCTGCGCGTGCTCCGGGACACAGCTCCAGCTCGAAGAGCCACGATGATATCGGGTCGCGAGGCTCAAGTCACCGCACAAAGGTTCTCGATACCGTACACATCTCAAACTATCGATGCCTCGCCATGATGACGCGGTCGAGGCCGTCGACGTCGCGCAGCACCCGAACATCCTCAAGACATTCGCAGGAACTCACCAGATCCCGGGCCTGGGAGGCGCGGGAAGCGGCGATCTCGATGAGCAGCAGCCCGCCCGGGCGCAGGAGATCGGGGCCTCCCTCCAGCAGCTTGCGGACCAGATCGAGGCCATCACCCCCCCCTCGCAGGGCGCCGTGGGGCTCGTGGTTCTTCACGTTCGGGGCGACGGCGGTCCACTCATCGTCGGGGATGTACGGGGGGTTGCTGACCAGGTAGTGCAGGGTGCCCTTGGCGGAGGTGCCGGGGTATTCCAGCAGCGGGGCGGCCATGTCCCCCTGGAGCAGGTCGATGCGGTCTTCCACGCCGTGGCGGCGAGCATTAAGGGCGGCGACTTCCAGGGCCTCGGGTGAAATATCCGTCGCCACCGCGCGGGCGGAGGGCAGGTGCTTGAGGACGGCGATGGCAATGCATCCCGAGCCCGTGCAGACGTCGGCAAGGAGGACGCCCTCTCCCCCCATGCCCATCCCCGAGCCTCCGAAGCCCGGCTGCGAGCGGGCGTGCTGGAGGACCTGCTCGACGATGGTCTCGGTGGAGGGACGGGGGATGAGAACACGGCGATCGACCTGGATCTGGAGCCCGAAGAACCACTCGTGGCCGGTGAGGTATTGGACGGGCTCGTGGTGGAGGGCCCGGCCGACCAGGTCGCGGAGCGTGCTGCGCTCCAGGGCGGAGGCGGGACGGTCCTGGTCCATGTAGAGGCGCAGGCGATCGCACCCGATGACGTGGGCGAGGAGGTCTTCGGCGAGGCGGCGTGGCGTATCGAGGCCCTTGGCGGTGAAGGCCTGGGTCATCCAGGCCATCAGCCGGCGGGTGGTCCACGTTTCGGCCTGTTCCGCGGCGCGTTGCATGGGAGGAGTCTACCGGGGTGCGGGCATGAAAAAGGGCCCGCGCTGGAAGCGCGGGCCCTTGGGAAGGCGAACGAATTCAGAGAGGGCTGATCAGCAGCCGGCCTCGAAGGCGGTGACGTAGGCGCTGAAGTCTTCGATATCGACGAAGGTGGAGCCGTCGAAGTCGGCCGAGGGGTCCCCGGCCTCGAAGGCGGCGATGAAGGCGGAGTAGTCTTCGACGTCGACGAAGCCCGAGCCATCGAAGTCGGCGGGGCGGTAGGTCTCAAAGCCGAAGGAGGCGGGCGTGGAGGCCGTGTTGCCCGAGCCGTTGACGGCGATCACGCCCCAGTAGTACTGGCTGCAGGTGTTCAGCACGCTGCCGGGGACGTTGAAGGAGGTGGAGGCGACGCCGAACTGGGTGAGGATCGGGCTGGCGAGGTCGGCGTCGTTGTCGATGATCACGGTGTAGGACACGGCGTCGGAGGAGGCCGTCCACGTGAGCGTGGGGGTCAGACCGACGGCGAGGCTGCCGTCGGCGGGAGCGGTGAGGGAGAAGGCGCCCGGGGGCGGGACGGAGTTGGTGCGGAAGCCCGTGTCGGGGTTGGCGATCGGGCGGTCGGTGCCGGCGCCCTGGGTGGTGGTCACCCAGTAGAAGTAGGTCTGGCCGCCCGCGGCGGTCAGGTCGTCGTAGGTGAGGCCGGGCTGGGCCGTGGCGATCGTGCTCGCCGTGGACAGGTTGTTAACGGTGTTGCGCTTGACGTTGTACGAGCCGGCGTTGGGGATCGCCGTCCAGGTGAGGCGGACGCGGTCGTTGAAGGTGCCGTCGGTCGCCGTCAGGGACGCCGCGGCGGCGCCGGTGATGTTGAGGGTGTAGAGCTGGCTCTGGGTCTGGGCGGCGGACTCGTACACGCGGACGTAGAAATCGCCCGTGGGGGAGATGAGCACGTTCGACAGCACCTCGTTGACGCCGATGGCCGCCGCGGAGGCTTCACCCAGCACCGTCGAGGTGTTCTTGTCGATGATCTGCACGGCCAGGTCGCCCTGGGCCTTGGAATCGATGTTGACGGTGGTGGTGTTGCAGGCCGAGTCCTGCACGTAGCTTGCGTAGCTCTGTCCCTGGGGAGCGATGGTCACGTTGACCAGGATGGGCGTCGCGCCCACGGTGAACTTGTGGTAGTCCTGCTCCCCGTTGGCGTCGATGCTCAGGATCGAGCTGTTGGCGGGCGAGGTGCCCGTCAGCGGCGCGGGGACGGCGCCCAGCGTCACGTTGGTGCCCACGTTAACCGTGCCGATCGTGAGCGTGGTGCCCGCCGTCGCCGCGGTGTTGTCGGGCTCGTTGACGTCGCCGTAGTGACGGTTGACCGCGCGGATGTCGTCGTGGCGCACGCCGTCGTACGCGGTGGAGATGAACGGCTCCATCAGCTTGGTGGCGTTGGAGGGGCAGACGTGGTTGAAACCCAGGCCGTGGCCGTGCTCGTGCTGCACGACGTTGCGCAGGAAGCGGGCCGAGTTGGTGGTCTGGAAGAAGTTGCTGATCCCCGACATGTCGGCGGAGTCGAGCACCATGTCCCCGTTCTGCGGGAACTGGTTGTAGGCGAGGATGCCGTTGAAGCCGTCGATGGGGTGGGCGCTGATGCGCACGTCACCGCGGGTGGTGTCGTTGCCGCTGGTGCCCCAGGCGGAGTTGTCGTCCCAGTCCACGCCGGCGGCGGTGACGCGGATGTAGTTCACGCCGCTGACGGCCGACCAGCGGTCGAAGCAGTTCTGGAAGTAGCCAACCCAGGTCGCGCGGGCGAAGCGGCTGTCCATCTTCGCAAAGAGCACCGAGGCGGCGGCGGGCTCGCCCGCGGCGCCGGAGATGGTCAGCCCGTCTGGCACGAAGCTCCAAGAGACGGTGTAGGGATCGCCCTGGGCCCCGGGGCTCCAGCGGGTGCCGGTGTTGTAGTTGCTGTCCCAGCCGCCGTTGCCCAGGCCGCCGTTGTACAGGTTCTCCTCCATCCACGCCATCTTCTCGGCGGAGGGAGGATTCTCGGGGTCGTAGCAAGCCATGGTGGCGCACGTGCGGAGGTAGAAGTCCGAGTCGTCCTCCGCGGGCACAAAGACCGGGCCGATGTCGGCCATCACCAGGCGAACGTGGTTGGGAGCGACCGTCCCGCCCTCAAAGGCCGAGGTATCGACCTGGGCCCAGGGGAAGGGAGACGGCGCGATCATCGTCCGAGAACCGTCAGGACCGGCGCCGGCCAACGCGACCAGGGAAGCCGCCGTGATCCCGCCCGAAATACACGCGATGAGTCCTCTCTTCATCGAAACTCTCCAGATTTGTGCCACATGCAAGTGACGGCCAGCCCATGGATCCACGGTTTCACCTGAGAGACCGCGGCCGCCCGCACCGGGAAGGTGATGCGGACGAACTCCATCCCTTGCCACACGTGACTGATTGCTCCCCGAGGGGGGAAGGGGGACATTGTGCCCAACTTGTTCGGGCGACGCAAGGGAATTTTCAGCCTCCCCGGCGGCGCTGCGAATCGCCAGCATGGAGCGATACGCAGTATCGGCAGTGCGAGTTGCCCGCAACAGGCCAATCCGGCCCCACGGGCTCGGGGCGCGCGGGTCCAAAATTCCACCTGCCCCCTACACTCTCCCACGTTGACCGCGAGCCGATCCCCAAACCGCAGCCGGGAGCCTTCGACCACCATCGGCGTGGTCATCCCCTGCTACCAGCGGCAGGACGATCTGGACCGCGTTCTCTCGGACCTTGCCCGGCTCGAGGCCGGCCTGACGGACCCGGTCGCGCTGCGCGTGCTGGTCGTGGACAACGGCTCCCCCGCGCCCCTGACCCTTCCCGCCGACGCCCCGGGAGACGTCGCGTTCATCCGCACCGGCGCCAACACCGGCGGGAGCGGAGGCTTCAACACGGGCATGGCGGCGGCCCTGGCCGCTCCACCTTCGCCCCCCCACTACCTCTGGCTGCTCGACAGTGACGCCCGCGTCGAGCCCACCACCCTCCCTCTGCTGCTGCGCACGCTCCAATCACGGCCCGACGCCTGGGCCGTCGGCCCGGCCCTCTCCGAATCCCCGGGCTCGCCCCCGCACGAGATCGGTGGGCGTGTGGATCGCCGGCGCGGCACCCTCGGGACCGCGTACACCCTTGCCGATGTTCCCCCCGCCCCCGCTCCGGTCGATTACGTGCCCTCCTGCTGCCTACTCGCCCGCGCCGAGGTCGTCTCCGCGCACGGGCTGATGCCCGACGTCTTCCTCAACGGGGACGACTCGGAGTGGTGCGTCAGGCTCTCCCGGGCCTCGGGGTTGTGCGTGCTGGTGGATCCCGCGGCGCGGGCGTTCCATCCCCGCTTTGATCGCCACGCGACGTGGGCCCGCTTCTACCAGGCACGCAACGGATTCGGCGCACCCGCGGCGCTGGGCCTGGGCCGCCGCGTCGCCGCCCGGCGAGCCTGGGCGGAGGTCCGGCGAGCGATCAACCAGTCGATGCTCGGCCGGGACGACCTGGCAGCGCTGCACCTTCGCGGCCTGCGCGCGGCGCTGGCGGGAGACCGCACCGGCGCGGCGCCCGACGCGCTCGCGGGCGTGATTCCGCCCTCACCGTGCGCGGAGATCCGCGCGGCCCATGGCGCGCCCGCCTCCGGGATACCAGCGCTGGCCGCCTCGGCGGCCGGCGCCTCGCTCTGGCGGCGAATGCTGCTAGGCCCACCCTCGGCGTTTGCCGAAGTCCCCGCCAAGGGAGGCCCGAGCGCGTGGCTGCGCGGCCGGGAGATGCTCCTGGCCGACGGGGACCGGGGCGTGCGGGTGCGCCCCCGATGGCCACGCCCACTGCGGCGTTCCGTGGGCGTGCTGCTGCGGGGGCTGCTGCTGACCGCGCGGGCGGGGCTCTTCCCGCCGGGCGCGTCCACGCTTCCCGCCGCGCCCACGCCCTGGCGCGTCCCGCCTCAACCGGCGCCCCACTCGCCTTCGCTTTCGATCGTGGTGCTCAGCTTCAACCGCCTGGCCGCCCTGCGGAAAACGCTGCAGGAACTCGTCTCCCTGGACCTTGACCGGCCCGCGCAGCTAATCGTGGTGGACAACGCCTCGACCGACGGGTGCGCCCGGATGGTGACGACGGAGTTTCCCGGAGTGCGGGTGATCGAGCTGACCCGCAACCTCGGCGTCGCCGGTTTCAACTACGGCGTCGCGGCGGCGAGCGGGGACGTGGTGCTGATCCTCGACGACGATGCACGGCCGGATCCGCGCTCCCTGCGCGAGGCGCTGGCCTGGATGTCCACGCATCCTCCCTGTGCCGCGGCGGCGCTGCTGCCGCGCCATCCGGGGACGGGGCGAAGCGAATGGCCCTTCGCCGAGAGCCTCGCCGGCGCGGGGACAGAGCCCCAGGTGCGCGAAGACTGGCCGGTCATGGGCGCAGGCAATCTGGTGCGGCGAGAGGCATGGAACGAGGCCGGCGGCTACGAGGGAAATTTCTTCCTGTACCGCAACGACACGGACCTGGCGATGAAGCTGCTGGCGATGGGCCGCGGCGTCGCGTTCTCACCCTCGTGGATCGTGTGGCACGACAGCCCGGCGGCGAGGAGCAAGTCGGCCCGCTGGTGCCGCTTGGCGACGCGGAACTGGTTGTGGCTGGCGCGTCGCCACGGGCGTGGGATCGGACGGATCACCGGCGCCGCGGCGGGGTGGCTCTGGGCCCACCGGATCGCGGGCCTCAGCCTGGTTCGCCACTGGTCGGCGCTCCGGGGCGCGTGGGAAGGTCTCTGGAAACCCCCGCCGCCGCTGCCCGCGGGCGCGACGCCCGACGGCAGCGCGTTCTGGAGATTGGTGAAGCTTCAGGTAGGCGCGTCGCTGGGGCGAGGACGCTCCCGCCCCTCGATCGTGATGCCGGTGCTCGCGCCCCAGCGGGGTGAGGCGGGCGCGGCAGAGGTTCCAGGGGAATTTCCGGTCGTCACTGTGACCGTGGGCCACGCGGCGGCGACGGCGCTCTCCGAAAACAGCCCCAGCAGTGCTCGCCACTCCGCATAGAGATACGCGAGGCCCGCGCGGTCGTGCATCTCCCGCAGGCGAGACTGGAACCGCTCGTAGGTTTCTTCCTGCCACCGCGTCGCCGATTCATCGCAGAAGAAGATCCGGCACCCCAGCGGGCGGATGAGGTGGATCGTGCACAGCAGCTCGGGCTGGAAGGGGCACCCGCCGCGCTCCAGCGCCGAGGAAACACCGGCGGGTGTGGGACGGCGTTCGCCCTCGAGCCGCGCCCACGCGTACGCCGCTTCGAAGCCGGTGACGTACAGCCGGTGGCCCCAGGACTCAAAGTGGCAGCAGCGGCCCGACGTGTTGCAGATGGGTGCGCGGTGGGTGACAGCCTGCGCGAGCTCGGCATAGAGCGCGGAGAGTTCCCACGAGAGCGGACCGGAGGCGGCGGCGGAGAGCCACCCACGAACGGTCGCGTCGTCGGCGAGCGGGGTTGGATGGCGGGCGTCGGTCATGGGTTCGGCGTGAACCCATTATGCGGCGCGTCAGCAGCCTTCGGAGAAGGAAAGGACGAAACTGGTGAAATCGTCGGTATCGACAAAGCCGCTGAAATCGACGTCGGCGGAAGAGCTCCCCGATTCAAACGCGTTGACGAAGACGGTGAAATCGTCGGTATCGACGAAGCCGCTGTCGTCGAAATCGGCGTTGCAGCGCTCGGCGACGGACATGGTGGAGAGGTACAGGGGCGTGCCGTTGCTGGAAGAGCAGGTGAAGCGGAGGGCGAAGCCGGCGTGGACCGCCTCGACCGGCAGCACCCAGGCGTGCTCGTGCGGTCCGTCGATGGTGGAGGCCGAATCGATGAGGTAGGACCACACGCCGTCGGAATTCAGGTACTCGGCGACGAGCTCGGCGTTGCCGGCCTGGAAGGTCCAGACGCGCAGCTGGGTGCGGGTGGGATCGAGGGCGGAGAGGTCGATGGTGGAGCTTTCCAGCACGTCCCCGCCGCGCATCTCCAGGGCGGCGGCGTTGAGATCATCCCCGAAGTAGATCGTTTTGATGTTCCGCGCCGGGTGGACGGGCCACAGGAGCTGGTTGACCGGGCCTTCGTCGGCGAGGTCGGTGATGGGGGCCTGGAAAACGTGGGACGCACGCCAGGCGGCGAGGGTGGCGCCGTAGGCGTTGACCATGCCCAGGCCGTAGGTGTCATCCGCGCCGGGGGCGCCCAGGTCCATCGCGGAGTTCTGAACAAAGCCCAAGACCTGCGCGCGGGTCGCGGAGGGCGCGACCGACCAGGCGAGGCCGATGACGCCGGCGGCGATGGGGGACGAGAAGCTCGTTCCTTCGTGCAGGCCGTAGGAGGCGTTCTTCTCCGTGGACATGATCGCCAGGCCTGGGGCGACGACATCCAGGGCGGGGCCGTAGTTGCCCCAGGCGGGGCGCTGGTCGTCCTGCCCGGTAGCGCCGACGATGAAGACGTCGGGCCAGTCGACGGAGGAGCCCAGGTAGCTGCCGTTGTTGCCCGAGGCCCAGACGAGGATGCCGTTTCGATCCCGCACGTAGGCGCCGGTGGTCTGCACGCTGGTCGCGTTGACGCCCGAGTAGCTGGCGTTGATGACCTTCGCGCCGTTGTCGGCCGCCCAGCGGCACCCGGCGAGGACGGTGCTGAGCACCGCGGAGCCGGTGGGCTCGTTGGAGGCGCGGACGGGCATGATGCGAAGGTTCCACGCGACGCCCGCGACGCCGACGCCGTTGTTGCCGATCGCGCCGACGCAGCCGGCGACGGCGGTGCCGTGGCTCTGGTTGGAGACGTCGCTGACGTCACCGCCGGCGGCCTGGGTGAGCTTGCTGACGGCGTTGTAACCCGAGACCATCACGGCGGCGAGGTCGGGGTGGTGGAAATCGACGCCGGAATCGACGACGGCAACGGTGATCGCCGGGGCGCCGGTCCACACGCTCCACGCCGCGGGGTCGTTGATGCGCTGGTGGTGCCACTGGCTCGAAAAGAGCGTGTCGTTGGGATTGCCTTGGGGGAAGACCAGCCAATCAGGCTCGGCGTACTGAAACTTGCCGCTCGCCGAGAGCTGCGCGGCAAATCGCGCGTCGTCGGCGCCCTTGGGGACGCGGAGGATCAGTTCGCCCGTTTCGGGGAAGATGCCCACGATTTCCGATCCGGGAGCGATCGCCTTGATGTCCAGGCTTGCCGATGGCTTGGGCTTGACGACGATCTGACCGGAGAACTGACGGACACCCTGGATGGGTCCGAGAAGTCCACGGCCACCGACATCGAGATCACCGGCGCGGGCAGCGCCGGCGGCGAGGAGCACGGCGGCGGCGCTCACAACAACCGGCGAGACCAGGGAACGCACCAGCCCCGCGGGCGCCGACACACTTGGGTTCACCATAATGATCCATCCATTACCCGAACAGCGATCGACCCCCGGCTCTCTCTCTTGATCGGTCCGCTCCACGGTGCGGACCAAACGTTGCCCAGCCGGTACGGACAATTCAATCCCGATGTTCCCCCAAGTGTTCTCATAACCCATAGGCGGACCATGGGAAGCGTGATTCAGCAGCCCTTTTCGAAGGCGTGCACGAAGGCATCAAAGTCCTCGATATCCACAAATCCGGTGCGATCAAAGTCCGCCAGGGCGGACCCGGACTCGAAGAGGCCGACGAAGGTGTCGAAGTCGTTGATATCCACGAACCCCGAGCCGTCCACGTCGGCGGGGCAGGGGGAGCCGGTGACATTCAGAGACCAGCTCACCCAGGTGCCCTGTTCCCCCGCCCGGCGATCGGCGACGCGCAGGGTCCAGGCGCCTCCGGCGCTCTCATCCCAGTGGCGACGGGTGGTGAAGGTGTAGTTGGAGAGGTTGTCCTGGGAGTCGTTGCGCGGGGCGGCGGCGAGGATCGACTGCGTGCCGCTGGGAGAGGTCAGCACGATCTCCAGGTCCCCGACGTTGGTGGTGAGGATGTTGACGGTGACCTCGACGGCCTCGACGCGAAGGTTGCCCGAGACGGTGATGGTTCGCGTGATCCCCGCGGCGCTGTTGTCTGGGATCGGCACGCCCACGAGCTGCGGAGTGGTGGGTTTCTGGATCTCGGGGCGAACGCGGATCCAGCCGGGCGCGGCGAGGGCGGCGGCGCCCAGGTCGATGGCGCCGTAGCCGTAGTCGTAGCTGACCCAGCGTCCGGCGCCGTTCTGCGTCCAGGAGGGGCTGGTGGGATGGCAGCGGCGAGCGGTCTCGATGAGCAAGTGCTGGACATCGCGCCACGAGAGGTCGGGGTTGGCCTGGAGAATGCAGGCGATGGCGCCGGCGGCGAGGGGCGCGGCGGAGCTTGTGCCGCCGAAGGTGTCGGTGTAGTCCGTCGTGGAAAAGCCGTTCACGCCGGTGTAATCGGTGGTGTAGATGTTGCGGACGTTGCCGCTGGTCTGGGCGACCATGAACATCGCCGAGCCCGACTCGTTGAAGCTGGAGCGAACATCCTGGTCTCCGATCCCGCCGATGGGCAGCACGTAGCGGCTGGAGGCGTACGGGTCGTAATCGATGCGATCGGCGGTCCCGCCGTTGCCCGCGGCCCAGACGAGGATCTCACCTTTTCCGCCGCGGCCGAGAGAGACCGCGCTGCGGAGGGCCGCGAGCTCCACCGACGTGATGTAGGAGATCGCGCCGTTGTCGGATGGTCCCCACGAGTTGTTCTTGATCGCGTTCAGGTCGTTGCGATACCCCAGCGCCGTCGCGTTCTGGGAAGGCGAGCCGTACACCTGCTTGGAGATCCCCGCGCCCCACGCGACGCCGACGCCGCCCAGGGCGTTGTTGCCCGTCGCGGCGACGACGCCCGCGACGGACGTTCCGTGGAACGTCGCCGAGCCGGCGGCCTGGGAGGCCGCCGCGTTGTAGTTGGCGGCGAGGTCGGGATGGGTGAACTCAAACCCTCCCTCGACGATGCCGACGGTAACGCCCGCGCCGGTGTAGCCGGCGAGCCACGCGGGCTCGACGTTGATGTCGAACAGGCCGTTGGCGGTGTTGGAGAGGTGCCACTGCTGTGCAAAGCCGGGATCGTTGACGATGGATCGCAGCGGCAGCGGCTGCTGGATGTCCAGGTAGGCTTCGGCGGCGGCGTGCGCGGCGAGGATGGACTCGCACCGCGCGACGGCGCTGGTGATCGAGCCCGTCGAGATGGTCCAGAAGCCCGGGGCGCCGTCCACGGGAGCAACGACGTCCGTGGGCGCGAGCAGTTGAGCAAGCCGGGGAGCGGCCTTGAGCATGCTTGCCGCGTCCGCTTCCACACCCTGGAGATTCACCACCACTCGGGCGTGGATGATGTACCCAGGCTGCATGGCGCCTTCCATGGAGCGAGAAGCGGGTGACACCGCCGCGTCGGGCCGCGGGACGTCAAAGAGCTGCGCGACAGGAAACGCGGGAAGCCGCATCGTGCGCGGCACGGGTGGAGAGCCCGCCGCCTGCACACCCCCCAGCGCACCCGCAGCCTGGGTCAGCACGAGGCACATCCACGCCATCGCGCGTGGAGCCAATGACTCGATGCCAGCACCCGCCTGCCTGCTCAGGCTCGCCATCAAACGCGTCTCCCCTTCGCTCGCAGTTCACGCGACACCCGCGCGAACGGCATCCCCCACGAAGCACAAACCGTTCGTGAGGAATTCCTTAGACGGGAAGGAGGATCCCAGATTTGCTGTGCGGAAACAAGCCTTTTCTCGGGCAATGACCTCGCGCTAGCGGAGCTTGTCGTCCATTTTACCGTGGAGTTCCTTAAGCTCCTCAGCCCTGGCGCGGGGCATGACCAGCGTCGCGTCGGGGGTATGCACGACGATCAGGTCGTCCACGCCCAGGAGGGCGACGGTGTGCCCGGGAACTGAGCTGACCACCAGGTTGTTCCGGCCCTTGACCACCGCAGGGGTGGTCGGGCCGACGAGCCGGTTGCCCGCTTCGTCGGGGGCAACCGTTTCCCCGTAGCTGGGCCAGCTCCCCACGTCGAGCCAGCGCAGGTCCATCTGCACTGTGCAGACGGAGAACTGCTTATCCCGGGTCTTGGTGATGGGCTCCATGACGGCGTAATCAACGCTGATCTTCTCGAGCTGGGGATAAATCTCGGCGAGGGCGGCGGCCTGGCCGGGCGTGCCCCAGGCGGCCTGGATCTTCATGATGCCGTCGTAGTTCTGGGGCTTGTACTTCTTGAGGGCTTCCAGGAAGGTCGAGGCCCTCCAGACAAACATGCCGCTGTTCCAGCCAAAGGCGCCCGACTCCACGTACGCCTGGGCCTTGGGAAGGTCGGGCTTCTCGACGAACCGTTCCACGTGGAATGCGATGTGCTGGCCGTCGACCTCCGAACCGGGGATGCCCCGGATGGGCGTCCCGCGCTCGACGTACCCGAACCCCGTTGCCGGGTAGGTCGGCTTGATCGAGAACGTCACCAGCCGCCGGGGATCCTGCTCGACGAGACGGAAGCCCAGGTCCATGCGCTGGCGGAAGGTTTCCAGGGGTTCGATGATGTGGTCCGCCGTCAGGACGGCAAAGACGGCCTCGGGATCGGCCTTGTGCAGCACCGCCGCGCCCAGCGCCACCGCGTTGACGGTGTCCCGGCCCATGGGCTCACCCAGGATCCGCACGTCCCCCTGGACGCCGTCAAACCCGGGAATTTCACGCTGGATCGCCGCGCGGTACCCCTCGGAGGTGCAGATGTACCGCCGCGGAAGGTCGATGAGCCCTTCCAGGCGACGGGCGGCAAGGTCCAGCAGTGAGATCGGCAGCCCGCCGGGCGCTTCGCCCGGAGCCGGGATGAACTTGATCAACTGCTTGGGGAGGTCCTTGCGGCTCATGGGCCACAGCCGCGTCCCCGCACCGCCCGCCATGATCATCGCGTAACGCATGGACCGAGGATATCGGCGAGCGGGCTGGGCGGGGTGACCCCGAGACAGTTTCAAGACATCAACTTCGTGCGGGGCAGAGCCCCGCGCCTCAGGCGGCGGGGCCCGGCGCCGCGGCGTCCCTCGCCGGCAGCACGATGGTGAAATCCGTCCCCTTGCCGGGCTGGGTGTACACCTCCAGCCGGCCTCCGTGGGCCTCGATCAGCCTCCGCGTGGTCGGCAGCCCCAGGCCGGTTCCTCCCGACTTGGTCGTGAAATAGGGCTGGAACATCTTTGCCTGCGCGTCGGGTGTGATTCCCGGCCCGGTGTCGATGACATGGAGCAGGACGGTAGGTCGGCCGTCGGGGTCCTTGGAGGCATGGGTCCGCAGGATCAGCTCTCGCGGCGGGGCATCGGCCGCGGGGGGCGGACCGCCAGGGCCGCCCGGAGCCATCGCCTGCACCGCGTTGAGCATCAGGTTGAGGATCGCCTGCTTGACCATCGGCACGTCGATGGTCGTCATGAACGGGCCCTCCCCGGGCACCGAGCGCATCCGCACGCCGTGATGCTCGGCCTGGGGGAGGAAGAAGTCGGCGAGCTCTTCAACCACCTGGGAAAGATCGGCGGGGGCCTTGTTGAGGCGGAGCTCCCCGGCGAACTGGAGGAAGTCGGTGAGGATGCCGCGGAGGCGTTCGACCTCCCGGCGAAGGGATCCGATGCGTCGGGAGAGGCGTCCCTTGGTTTCGGCGTCGAGGTCGGCGTCGTCGATGCCCTCGGCGAGGAGCTGGGCGTTGAGGCCGA
The DNA here is from genome assembly GCA_044226385.1 of Phycisphaerales bacterium. Taxonomy (GTDB): domain Bacteria; phylum Planctomycetota; class Phycisphaerae; order Phycisphaerales; family UBA1924; genus JAEUJB01. Next base: position 44,014 of record JBGAHA010000001.1, on the reverse strand, counting down.
TGGTGGAGAGGGGGTTCTTGATCTCGTGGGCGAGGCCGCTGGTCATGGCGCCCAGGTCGGCGAGGCGTTCAGCGTCACGGGCGCGGCGTTCGGCGGTGCGTACCCGGCGGATGATGCGACGGATCGCCCAGCGTGCGACGGCGGCGGCGGCCAGTGCGCCCGCGCCCAGTCCGAGGATGAAAGCAGAGACGTCCACGCGTGGTGCGACCGACGAAGCAGCGCTCGCGGGGGCGAGTGCGGCGGGGTACGAAGGGATTCCGGGATGTGAGGGAGGAGTTTATCGCCGCGGAGAGCGTGTATACCCGCGACGCGGCACGACGGTGACTTCCACGGTTTCGACGCGAATGACGCGGGTGGCCTTCCAGCCCTTGTCGGATTTCTGGGCGTCGTAGGTGACCTTGGAGCCGTCCTTGAGCACTTTGTACCCGTCGCCTTCGATGACGGAGTAGTGCACGAAGATGTCCTGACCCTCGGGGCCGACGATGAAGCCGAACCCCTTGCGCGGATCAAACCATTTGACCGCGCCCTCCTGCGCCTGAAGCTGCTGGGTGGTCTGATCATTCATGTGCCCGGTCCTTCACGAAAAAGGAGAAGTCACACCCGGACCATCCGACGCAGGCGCGTCGGATCCGGGCTGCCAGGCACCGTTGGTCGTCGGTCGGCGAACGTACCGCCCGATCGAACGCACCGGCGATCTCTCTCCCTCCGCAAGTGACCCGCGCGCTTTCACGCGAGCGCCCGCAGCCGCCACGACCGCCGGACCACCTCTCCAAGGCCGTCCGCGGGCTGGACACAGAGAGAACCCCTGCTCCAGCGCCATCAATGTACCATGCGCAGCGCCGGGGTCAACGGATGTTGCAAACCCTCGTATGCGCACGAGGCGCAAGAAACCGCCCGCGGGTCTTGGCCGCGGGCGGAGGCTAAATCGTGAATTGCGAACGGGTTGCGGCCGTTCTTAGTTGCTGGCGACGGGCTTCTTGGCCTCGTCGGGCTTCTTGTCGTCCATCATGGCGGCCTTGCGGCTGAGCTTGATGCGGCCCTGGTCGTCGACGAGGATGACCTTGACCTTGACGACGTCCCCGACGCGGACCACGTCCGAGACCGCCTTGACGTAGCCGTCGGCGAGTTCGGAGATGTGGCACATGCCGTCGGTGCCGGGGGCGAGCTCGACGAACGCGCCGAAGTCCTTGACGCTGACGACCTTACCGGTGTACACGGCCCCGACCTTGATCTCGGCGCACAGGGCCTCGATCTCCTGCTGGGCGCCCTGGAGGGAGTCCCCGTTGGAGGCGGCGAGCATGACGGTGCCGTCGTCCTCGACGTCGATGGTGACGCCCCACTTGTCCTGGAGGCCGCGGATCATCTTGCCGCCGGGTCCAATCAGCTTGCCGATCTTCTCCGGGTCGATGTGGATGGTGACCAGGCGCGGCGCCAGCGGGGAGATCTCCGCACGCGGCTTGGCGATGATCGCCTCCATCGTGTTGATGATCTCCAGGCGGCCTTCCTTGGCCTGGGCGAAGATGCGGGTGATCTGCTCGAGGTTCAGGCCGCGGGCCTTGAGGTCGAGCTGGATGCCCGTGATGCCGTCCCGGGTGCCGGAGACCTTGAAGTCCATGTCACCGAAGAAGTCCTCTTCACCGATGATGTCGGTGACGAAGATCTCGTTCTGGTCGTTGTCGTCGCTGAAGCGGCCGACGGAGATGCCGGCGACGGTGGCGCGGATGGGCACACCCGCGTCCATCAGGGCGAGGCAGCCGCCGCAGACCGAGGCCATCGACGAGCTGCCGTTGGACTCGGTGATGTCGCTGACGACGCGGACGGTGTAGGGGAAGACGTCGGGGCTGGGCAGCACGCCCAGCAGGGAGCGCTCGGCCAGGGCGCCGTGGCCGATCTCGCGCCGGCCGGGGGCGCCGATGCGCTTGACCTCACCGGTGGAGAAGGGCGGGAAGTTGTAATGCAGCAGGAACTTCTTGCTGTACTCGGGGATCAGGCCGTCGACGATCTGCTCGTCCTTGCCGGTGCCCAGGGTGACGGAGATGAGGCTCTGTGTCTCACCACGCTGGAAGAAGGCCGAGCCGTGGGTGCGGGCGAAGACGCCGACCGAGCCGGTGATCTTGCGGATTTCCTTGGGACCGCGGCCGTCGGCGCGGATCTTGGATTCGACGATGAGCCGGCGGGTGACCTTTTCTTCCAGGCGCTTGAGGGCGTCCTTGGCCTGGCTGCGGGCCTTCACGCTGCGGGCATAGTCCCCGTAGTTGCCGGTGTCGTTGAGGGCGAAGTGGGTATCGAGGATCTTCTTCTTGAGGGCGTCGACGGCGTTGTTGCGGTCGTGCTTGCCGGGGATCTTGCGGGCGGCGGTCATCTCGGCTTCGGCGAGCTTCTTGACCTTCTCGATGATCTCGGGCGCGGGAAGGGTGAGCTCGCCCATGACCTTCTTCGTGCCCACCTTGGCGGCGAGCTCGTCGATCATGGCGATGATCTGCTTGATGTTGTCGTACCCGAAGGCGATGGCGCCGTGGACGCCGGCCTCGTCGACCTCCGCAGCGCCGACCTCGATCATGTTCATGCCGTCCTTGTGGCCCGAGAGGACCAGGTCAAGGTCGGAGTAGTCGAGCTGGGAGATCGTGGGGTTCACCACGTACTGCGGGCCGGCGTCGGTGTGGATGCGGCCGACGCGGACGGTGGCGATGGGTCCTTCGAAGGGGATGTCGCTGATCGCCAGCGCGGCGGAGGCGGCGGTGCCGGCGAGCACGTCGCTGTCGTTCTCCCCGTCGTGGCTCATGACGAAGACCTGGACCTGCACCTCATCGATGTACCCGTCGGGGAAGAGGGGACGGATGGGGCGGTCGATCATCCTCATGGTGAGGATTTCTTTTTCGTTCGGGGGGCCTTCGCGCTTGCGGAAGCCGCCGGGGAACTTGCCCGCGGCGCTGGTGCGCTCCCGGTAGTCGACGGTGAGGGGGAAGAAGTCGATGCCTTCACGCGGGGGGGCGCGGAGGGCGGTGGCGAGCACCGTGGTGCCGCCGTAGGTGGCGATAATCGCCGCGCCGGCCTGGCGGGCGATGGCGCCGGTTTCGAGGACCAGCGTGCGACCGCCGATCTCCCGCTCGACGCGGTGAACGAATGGGAGGGTGGACGAGAATGTGGACATGAAGTACCTCTCAAGCCAAGGCCCGCGCGGGTGCCGCGGCATGGGCAACGGAATGTTCCGTGCCGTCCGGGCGGGCGTACCTGGATGGATACCCGGTTCCCCGCGGCTCGAATGAGAGGCAGAAGGCGTGACGCAGTCGGGAGAGATCCCTGGGACTGCGCGTCGCCCACTGCCACTCGCCGACGGAGGACATACACCGGGAAAGAAAGCGGCCCGCCGCCATGACTGGCGACGGGCCGTGGTAGTGCGTCTTACTTGCGCAGGCCCAGACGTCCGATGAGGGTCTGGTACCGCTGCGGATCGGTCCGGGCGAGGTAGCGCAGCAGGCGGTTGCGCTTCCCGACCATCATGATCAGTCCGCGACGGCTGTGGTGGTCCTGCTCATGCAGCTTGAGGTGATCGGCGACCTCCTGGATCCGAGCCGACAGAAGGGCGATCTGCACCTCCGGTGAACCCGAGTCCTTGGTGTGGGTCGCGTAGGATTTGACGATCTCGGCACGTTTCTCGGTCAGGACAGCCATGTGAAGTCCGTGTTATGTTAGGACCCGGGGGATATTGACAGACCCGCAACTTTAGCCCTCCTTCATGGAGGGATCAATGGACCACCGCCGCCGCGGCGGGCGCGGGGACAATGAATGCCGTCGCCGGTCAGGCGCCCGTCACCGCCTCTTGAGGGGCGACAAGGAAGAACCGGCCGATCTTGACCTCCATCAGTTGCCCGTCCTGGCGCAACATCTGGTAGGCACCCTCCATCGTACCCCAAGGTTTAGTGAGAGGACAGTGGCTGGTGTAGGTGAAACTCTCACCGGGCTCGAGTTCGGGCTGCTGGCCCACAACCCCATCCCCCACCACTTCATCCCGGCGGCCCGTCGCATCCACGATCACCCATTGGCGCGACATGAGTTTTACCCACGCCTCACCCTCGTTGCGGATGGTGACGCGGTAGCCGAAGACGAACCGGCGATCGTCGGGCTCGGAATGTTCAGGGAGATAGGACGGCTCTACACACACGCGAACGCCGTCAGTGATGCATTCGGAACGATGGGGCGTACCCATGATGACCTTCCTGTGTGTCGCTGCCTCTCCAAGAGTATCGCGAGAATTCGCCTTGGATGCCAGTCGATTTCGAGCGGAATGACACTCCTTCGATCGGCTCTGGACCGCCGCCATCCCCTGAAATTCATGGGTAGGTGAACCCTCATCGGTTTCCACGTGCAGGCACTGGCGCCCGCAGTTTGCATTACTCGCCAGCGGCGTACAGGCCGTGTTGCTGGATGTAGGCAAGAACGGCGGCGTCAAGGAACCGGGCGGCGGCGGAGTTCCTGCCCTGAGAAACGTCCCCTCGCAGCAATTCCCGCACCCCGGTGGAGGAGACCGGGTCCACCCCGATGTCGGGAGCGCGGCGGGCCCAGGCCGCGAGTTCTTCCGGAGACCACTGCCCGCAGGCCGCCATGGCGTTGAAGAATTCGGCATGGCTCGCGTGAGGCTCTCGCAGCAGCACGATGGGTTCGGCGAGGGAGAGGATCTGCCGGAAGTCCTTCCAGCGATGAAAGCTGGTCGCCTGGTCGGAGCCGATCACAAACCGCAGGGGTGTGGCGGGGGGCACGAGGGTCTGGAGCCGGCGCAGCGTGTCGATCCAGTAGCTGGGCGCGGGGGGAGAGGAGCCCGGCATCCTCGGGGCCGCGGCGCGGTCGATCTCGTCAGTCCACACCGCCGCGCGGCGCAGTGAAGCGGCGGCGAGCTGGATCATCCGGGCGCGATGCGGGGCTGGCGTGGGCGCCGGGGCCCCGGCTTTGAATGGCGAGCGGGCGGCGGGGACGAACACGAGCCAGGCGCCGGAGAGGCCGACGGCGCGGCGAGCACGCTCCGCGAGCTCGACGTGGGCGCGGTGCGGCGGATCGAACGTTCCGCCGACCAGCACCAGACCGCTCGCGGCATCCAGGTCGGGGAGGGGTGTGATCGCCGGCATCATGAACGGTATCGCCGGGCGCCGGTGATCGGCGCGCAGGGCATGGAGCCGCCGGCCCGTGTCCCCGTGTCAGGGCTGGGCCTTCCACCCGAACTCGGTGTACGTGCGTTCGACCGTGCCATCGCTGAAGAGGTCGAGCACCGCGTAGCCCTCCGCGGCTTCGTAGTGCTTGCCCTTCCACCAGTTGCCGCTGACGGCGCCGTTGCAGAGGTGGGTAATGCCCTGGAATTCGACGCGATCGATGCGGTGCATGTGCCCGCCGATGACGCACTTGACCTGCGGGTTGGCGAGGAGAACCTTGTTGACGCGCGGCCAGTCGGTGTAGAGCAGTCCGCCGCTGATCTTCATATCCCCGCCCTTTTCGCACGCCGCGTCGAGGACGGAGATGGTCATGATGGGGATGTGCGTGACCAGGAGCGTGGGGGTCCTGGGTGAGGCGGCCAGGTCGGCCTTGAGCCACTCGAACTGCTCGTTATCGAGGCCGCCGATGTAGCCGGAGGGGTCGTCGGTGTCTGGGCGGACGCTGTCGAGAACAACAAAGTGCCAGCCCGCCTGGTCGAAGCTGTAATACGGCTTGGCAAGGCCCAGCATGTCGAGCGCCATCGCTTTGCCCCAGCCCTTCTCGTCCCCCTTGGTCAGGCTCTTGGGCTTGTTCCAGCCCCAGATGTCGTGGTTGCCCAGGCAGTAGCGGACGGGGAGGGAATTCTCGTCCTTGATGGTCTTGGTGACCAGCCCCCAGAGCTTGGAGGCGCGGTCGTACTTCTGGTCGTAGGCGTCCATCACGTGGTCCCCGCCGGTGATGATGAGCTCGGGCTTGTCGGCAAGGGACTGGACATGGTGGAGACAGGCGGCGACGCCGGCGACGGCGTTGCGCTCGGGCTCGAGGTGGGGATCGGTGAGGTGGGCGAACCGCAGGGATCGCGTGCGCCCCGTTCCGGCTGAGGACGGTGTTCCACCCAAGGCGGCGCCGGGCACAACGGTCAGTGCAGCGCCTGCCCCCACCAGGCGGAGAAGATCGCGGCGGCTGACGGTCGTATGAGACTTCTGCACGGCAGACCTCCTCTGTGAACGCGGAAACGCGGGCGCGTCAATGTACCAGCGTTCGGAGAGGCCACGAGAGCCCAGCCCGGTAAAACACTGGTTAAAAACCATGAAAACGGATACCTGCACGCAACCCAGGGACTTCACCAGACGGAGAGAACCCTGCGACCAGCGACTCATGGAAACCATGGGCTTGTTTGGTTGGTGTTTGTAATTTCACTGGAAGGGAGAGGTGCAATGAACCGTGGTGTGATTCTCTGCGCGATCGTCGGAACGCTGGCCCCCCTCGCGGCCGCTCGCCCCTTGTACTCCAAGGACCTGAACCTCAATGGTGACAACGGGGCCTTTGCGTACTCGGGCCAGCAGATCGCCGACGATTTCCAGCTTTCGGCGGATGCCTCCGTCTCGCGCGCGACCTGGTACGGCAATTTCTTCTTCGGCGGCAATCCTTTCAGCACCGGCGACCAGCTTGTCTTCGCACTGCGCTTCTACGCGGGCACAGATAGCCCCGTCGGCGCGGCGTTCAGCGCCCAGGAAGTCGTCGCCACCGTGACCGAAACCGGCCTGTCCCAGGAAGGGGACTCGATCTATCTCTTCACCGCCAATCTTTCTCCAGTCGCCCTGTCGGGCGGCGTCAAGTATTTCTTGAACGTTGAAGAAATCGATCCCAACACGCCCAAGCCCTCCTTCCGCTGGAACAACGGCTCCAACGGCATCGACGACGATCTGATGTACTACAGCCAGGATGGCGCCGTCACCTGGAACGGGTCGGGTGACCCGCGTGGCGGCTGCGCTTTCACGCTCGACGTGCCCGCGCCTTCCACGGCCCTGATCGGCGCGGCAGGGCTGCTCGCCGCAGGCCGCCGCCGGCGCTGATCCTTTCCCCTCCATCGATTCCAGGCGTCGCCCCGCGGGCGACGCTTTTTCATGCGCCATCACGCTCGCGGCGCGGCCGGATGAATGGTACGGTGCGCCCATGCAATACCCCCTCCGGATCCGCGCCACATCCATGGCCCGCCTCGCACGGTGGATGCCACTCTTCGCGGCGGCCTTCACCGCCTCCGCGCAGCCCCAGTGGATCGCGCCGGGACCCGCCCAGGCCCCGTCCGAACCGTGCCCGCTCCTGCGGCGTGAATTTATCCTCGATCAGCCGCCCGCATCCGCGAAAGTCCGCGTCGCGGGCCTTGGGCATTACGAACTGCATTGCAACGGCCAGGTCGTCGGCGCCACCGTCATCAACCAGCCCTGGTCCCAGTACGACAAAACGATCTACACGCAGGAGTTCGACCTCTCCCCGCACCTGGTGAAGGGCGCCAACGTCCTGGCCGTCTCCTTGGGCAATTCGTTCTGGCGGGTGGCGCCGGCGAACGACCCGGAGCGGTTCATCAAGACCGACGCGATGCCGGATTTTTCCGCGGGCCAGCCCTACCTGCTGTGGCTGGACGGTGAGATCCGCACGGGCGCGGGCGTCGTACGGATTTCTTCCGATGAACAGTGGGTGTGGTCCAGCGGCCCGCTCACGTACTCCAATATTTACGCGGGCGAAGACTACGACGCCCGCCTGGAGGTTCCCAACTGGGACCGGGCGGGGTTCGTCGCCGCGGGCTGGAAGCCCGTCACGCCGGCGACCGCACCCGCCGCCGCGCTGATCCCCACGCCCGCGCCGGGGATGAAGACCTTCGACGTCTTCTCGCCCACCGAGATCAAGCGGCCCGCGCCGGGCGTGTTCACCTACGTGTTCCCCCAGAACTGCTCGGCGCTGCTGCGGTTTACGATCGATGGCGGCGCCCCGGGCGCTCGCGTGCGCTTCAAGCCGTGCGAATACATGGATGACGCCGGCCGCGTGCAGTTCACGTACACCTGGGGCACCAAGAAGGCGATCTGGCACGATTACATCAAGCGTTCGCCCGAGGCCGAATCTCACCAGATCGTCTTCTGCTACGTCGGCGCACGGTATGTGGAAGTGCAGGGCGCGGTGCCGGCGGGAGACCCCAACCCAGACCACCTGCCGGTGATCACCGCGCTCGAGCAGGTGCACGTGCGGGCTGACTGTCCTGAGGTGGGTGAATTCAAGTCGTCAAGCGACCTGCACAACAAGGCCGAGGACCTGATCCTGTGGGCGATCCGCTCCAATATGGCCCACGTCCCCACCGACTGCCCGCACCGGGAGAAGAACGGCTGGCTGGAGCAGAATTGGCACATGGCCCGCTCCCTCTCGTACCGCTTCGACATCCAGGGCTGGTTCACAAAGGTCTGCCGGGACATCGCCGACGCGCAGCAACCCGACGGGCACGTGCCCACCAACAGCCCCAACTACCTCGTCGGCGTTCCGCCGCACGGCTTCTGGAACAACGCGCCCGAATGGGGCATTTCCAGCGTGCTGGTCCCCTGGCACCTGTACGAGTGGTACGGGGACCGGCAGATCCTGGAGAGCAGCTTCGAGAGCGCCCGGCGCTACGTCGACTATCTCACCTCGACCGCCAAGGACGGCGTGATCACCAGCAACCTGGGAGACTGGTACGACTACGGCCACGGCAAGGGGAACGGGCCGGCGCAGTGGACGCCCGCGGAGGTTTCGGCGACGGCGATCTGGGCGCTGGGCGCCCAGACCCTTGCAGACTCGGCCCGCGTGCTGGGAAGAGAGAAAGACGAGGCCGTCTACCGCGCGCTGTACGCAACGATCCGGGAGACCTTCATCGCCAGGTTCTACGACGCTGCGAACAAGACCTTCAAGAACGGCGGATCGTGCCAGGCGGCCAACGCAACGGCGCTGTGCGTGGGTCTGTACCCCCCGCAGGACAAAGAGGGCATCCTCGCGGCGATCGTCACGGATCTGGAGCAGCGCAAGTACCAGCAGACCGCCGGAGAGGTGCTGCACATCTTCCTCGTGCGCGCCTTGGCGGAGAACGGCCGGGGAGATGTGCTGCATCACGTCTACAACCGCGAAGACGTCGGCTCCTACGGGTACATGGTCAAGTCGGGCCTCACCACGCTCCCCGAGAGCTGGGACGCTCACCAGGGAACTGGCGACAGCCTCAACCACTTCATGCTCGGGCAGCTCATGGAATGGCACCACGCCTACGTCTGCGGCGTGCGCCAGCAGCCCGGCAGCGTGGGGTGGAAGCGTGTGCTCATCGCCCCCCAGCCCCCGGCCGATCTCTCCGAGCCCAACGCGATGAAGCAGGCCTCCTGCCGCCTGCAGTCTCCTGCGGGTGAAATCGGAGTCTCGTGGACGCGTGTTGGGTCCATGTTCGCCCTCGAATGCCGCATCCCCCCGGGGGTGGAGGCCGAGGCGCTCCTGCCCGACGGCGCCCGCCGCCCTGTTTCCTCCGGAATCCACCGCCTGACCTGCAAGATGAATTGACCGGCCGGACATTCCATCGTGCCGCCGAACACCCGCGGGGGGAAGAACGGGCACCCCGCCCGTTCGCCGCGGACATCGGCGCCATGAACGCCGCCCGTGTCGCGGGCGAATGGGGTGTGAGATGGCCGCGGAACTGATGAGCGTCTCGGAATGGAAGCGTTCGAGCGACGCGGGCTTCTTCGCCCGCCGCAACAACAAGCTGCTCAAGCAGATCGACTGGCTGGTGGAGAAGTATCACCAGATCGACCGCGGGCTGGTCTTGCAGCGCAAGGCCTGCCTCATCGCCATCGTCGGCCAGTGCAACATGTGGATCGTCTCCAAGGCCCACAAGCCCACCAGCACTCGCATGCCCGCCGTGATCGCCCTGCGCGACCAGGCCCAGCTCGTCTCCGAATCCAGCGCCGCCCAGCAGCGCTGGGGCAAGCTCCGCAAGCTCTTCGTCGGCGGACCCAAGAAAAACTCCACCGACGTCGTCAAGCCGCTCCACGGCTTCACCACCGAGCCCACCCCGGGCACCACCGCCAAGGACTGGAACCATCCCATCAACGAATACTGGCTGGAGGCCTACGGGGACGACCACATCATGGGCGTCGAGCTCAAGCAGCCCTTTGAGCGATGGCTCGAGCTCCCCGAGGGAGAGGATCGCTCCTTCTGGAACTGGCTCAAGACCCAGCCGGAATACGCGGACCTCAAGCAGGATCGCTCGGTCGCCTACCTCGACAGCGTGGCGCGCAAGAGCTACGAGGTGCGCATCGCAGGGCAACGGCTCTTTGTCAGCAGCGACGGGTATTCACTGCCCTACGACACGCGCGGGTACGACTCGGCGCTGATCAACAGCAAGAACTCGGGCCTGGCGATCTACGTCGTCTCTCCCGACCAGAAGCTCTACGCCGGGGAGAGCGTCTTTGGAAAGTTCCACCATTCCAGCTTCCTGGGCGGCGCCCCGGTCCTCGCCGCGGGTGAGCTGCGCTGCGAGGACGGCCGCCTCGTGCGGATCACCGACCAGTCGGGGCACTACCGCCCCTCCCGCCGCTACGCCTTCAATTTCCTTCTCTTCCTGCGCCGCAACAGGGTCGACCTGCACGGCATCGAGTCGCGCATCAACGGCTATACCGACGACGCGCACAACCACTACAAGCGTCTCTGGGAGGAGTTCTACGGCGAGACGCCCCAGGTGCAGCTGGGCAACTCCCTGGTGGGTTCGAACCCGCCCCAGGCCTCGATCGGATACCAGAACAACTCCGCCGTTCCCGCGAACACGAACCCCGGGCAGCTGGGCATGGGACAGAACGCCCCGAACGTGCCGGGGTACGCGAAATCTCCCTTTGTCCCCCAGGGCCACGCGCTGCCGCCGCGGCGGCCGCTGCCGGTCCCGCCCAAGCCGCGCCCGGCGATCACCGCGGACTCTCCTCCCGAAGTGATCCACTACATGACCTGAGCGGTCGCACGCCAGGGTCACGTGGGGAACGAGCCGATCGCGTCAGCAGCCGGTCTCAAAGGCGCGGACGAAGGCGTCGAAATCTTCGGTGTCAACAAAGCCGCTCCCATCGAAGTCGGCCAGGTCGTCACCGGCCTCAAAGGCCGCAACGAACGAGCTGTAGTCTTCGATATCCACGAAGCCCGAGTGATCAAAGTCTGCGGCGCACACCGAGAGCGTCGCCGGCTGTGAATAGGCGACGCCGCAGGTGGTCGCGATCACGCAGGAGTACGCGTCCGCATCGGCGAGGCTCGCGCCCTGGATCGTCAGCATCCCCGAGCCGGCGCCCGAAACGACGGAACCCGCGCCCGTGGGACCATCGGCAATGGGGAACCCCGCGCGCAGCCACGTGTACCGGATGGGATCGGCCGCGCCTGCGGTGGTGGCCACCGAAAACCGGGCCGTCCCGCCGGGAGAAATCGACACCGAGACGGGCTCTTCGCTCACGATCACCGAGGGGCCGGTGCGGACCACGAAGTGGTTGACGGTCTGGTACGAAACGACCGTGTTGTGGGCTTCAAGCCCCGCGAACTGGATCGCCCCGCCCAGCGGCGCTGGCAACGGACCGAAGGTGTCCTGGCCGAGCTTGCCCCAGGTCTTCTGCGTCCCCGGGTCGTACGTCAGTTCAAGCACGGTGAAGCCCGAGAGCGCCGAGCCCATCGAGGCCAGGCCGGAGGCGATGGGAGTTCCCGAGCCGCCGGCGTGGAGGCTCCACACGCCCGCGGAGGTCACTTCGAGCCAGAGGCGGCCGAAGGCATCGAGGTTGCTGTTGGTGACCGACGAGCCCGAGAAGCCGATGCGGATCGTGTCGTCGGGCACAGAGATCGGCACGACGTTGACCGAGAGTGTGAAGGGAACGGATGGGGGCGTGAAGGGGAGCCACGCCGCGGCGTGGCCCTGGCCGCTCGCGGTGCCGTTGGAGCTGAGGTCGGGGAACGGCTCAACGGGCTCGAGCGGGTCCATGCTGGAGGCGGAGAAGATCCAGCCGTCGAGCTGGCTTCCTTCGGGGGCGATCCACTTCGCGCCCGGCGGCCCGACCAGCGGCCAGTATCCGTTGAGGCCGTCGTGGACCTGCGCGTCCCGAAGATTCCCGTTGCCCTTGGGACGCGGGCCAAGCTGGAAGTCGTCCCAGAGCAGCAGCGTGCACTGGGCGCGGGCCCGCTCGGCGGCGGCGAAGGAGGCGGCCGCCATGACAATCGCGGAGGTGGTGAGGTGGGCGCGGCGGGAGAGCATGGCGGATTCCTGTGGGCTCACGCCGCGGGCCGGGCGAGGTGCTTTCATCCCACGGTGCGGGTGAAGTCGTCGGCGCGGAGCGTGGCCGAGCCACAGGAACCCGCGGGCGGGCGCACAGATACCTCTCCCCTCACTTTTTCTTACCACCGGGCGCGAACGCGGCTGCGAGAGCCGTCGGCGGCAGTGAGAATTCAGCGATTAGCGGTTTCCCATTCCAAAGAATCGCCGGGTGCGCACGCGCGGGGCGGTGCGCTCGTCGAAGATCGGCGGCGCGGGGCGACGGCGCGGCGGGGCGTGGATCACCGCCATCCTCAGAAAGTTTCGCGTGCGCGCGTCGGGGGTCACGACCCCCGGTCCGCCGGGAAGCTCGATCAAAAGTCCGACTCGCATCGTCATGCCGTGCTTCTTCATGAGTCCTTCCGGCCCCGCCGCGCGGGAGGCGGGGGGTTGCGAAGTGATTACCTGGTGTTGAACGTGAAGCTCTTGCCCTGGTAGTCCACGACCACCGTGTCCCCGGGGCCCATCTCCCCCGCAAGGATGCGCGTCGCCAGCGGGTTCTCCAGCCGCTGCTGGATCGTCCTCTTGAGCGGGCGTGCGCCGTAGGCGGCGTCCCAGCCCTCGGCGGCCAGGTGCTGCGTCGCCTCCGGGGTGAGCTCGATGTTCATGTCGCGCTCCTTCAGGCGGGCTCGCAGGCGCTTGAGCTGGATCTCGACGATATTCGCGAGGGCCTCGCGCTTGAGGGTGTGGAAGACCACCACCTCGTCGATGCGGTTGAGCAGCTCGGGGCGGAAGAACCCGCCGGTGGCGCTGGCGATCGCCTCGGACATCTTGCCCGTGGCGCCCGCGGCTTCGGCCATCTGCGCCATGGGGCCGCGGCGAAGGATGTCCCGCACAGCGGCCTCGATCTCCCAATCCTCGGCGCCGCGCGTGGTCATCTCCTGGATCTGCTGGCTGCCGATGTTGCTGGTCATCACCAGGATGGTGTTCTTGAAGTCCACGGTGCGGCCCTGGCCGTCGGTAAGACGGCCGTCGTCCAGGACCTGGAGCAGCACGTTGAAGACCTCGGGGTGCGCCTTCTCGACCTCGTCGAGCAGCACCACGCTGTAGGGACGCCGCCGTACGGCCTCGGTGAGCACGCCGCCCTCGTCGTAGCCGACGTAGCCGGGGGGCGCGCCGATCATGCGGGCGACGGAGTGCTTCTCCCCGAACTCGCTCATGTCGATGCGGATCATCGCCTCTTCGGTGTCGAAGAGGAACTCGGCCAGGGCCTTGCACGTCTCGGTCTTGCCGACGCCGGTGGGACCCAGGAAGAGGAACGAACCGATCGGGCGGTTGGGATCTCCCAGCCCCGCGCGGGCGCGGCGGACGGCGTTGGCGACGGCGGTGAGGGCGTGCTCCTGCCCGATCACGCGCTCCCCGAGCTTGCTCTCCATGCGCTGGAGCTTCTCGCGCTCCCCTTCGACCAGGCGGGAGACGGGGATTCCCGTCCAGCGGGCGACGATCTGCGCAACCTGCTCGTCGTCGACTTCTTCCTTGACCAGGGCTCCGCCGCGGAGCTTCTTGGCGTCGAGCACCTTCTCCGCCTCGGCGAGGCGTGTCTCCAGATCACGCACGTCCCCGTAGCGGATGCGCGCGGCGGTCTCGAGGTCTCCGCGGCGCTGGGCCTGCTCGACCTCGACCTGGCGGGTCTCGATGGTGGACTTGAGGGTCTTGACGGTGTCGAGCTCCTTCTTCTCGCTCTCCCACCGGGCGGTGAGGGCGTGGTTCTGCTCCTGGAGCTCGGAGAGCTCGCGCTCGATGCGGTCAAGCTCGCGCTTGGTGCCTTCACCGGCGTTCTTGTCCTTGATCTCGATCTTGAGGGCCTCGCGCTCCAGCTCCAGCTGCATGATCTTGCGGCGCAGCTCGTCGAGCTCGGTGGGCATGCTGTCGTTCTCGATGCGCAGCCGGGAGGCGGCCTCGTCGATCAGGTCGATCGCCTTGTCGGGCAGGAAGCGGTCGGCAATGTAGCGGTGGGAGAGCTGCGCGGCGGCGAGGATCGCCGAGTCGAGGATCTTCACGCCGTGGTGGGCCTCGTAGCGGGGCTTGAGGCCGCGCAGGATGGCGACGGTCTGCTCGACCGAGGGCTGATCGACGTACACGGGCTGGAAGCGGCGCTCAAAGGCCGCGTCCTTCTCGACATGCTTGCGGTACTCGTCGAGCGTGGTGGCGCCGATGCAGCGCAGCTCCCCGCGCGAGAGGGCCGGCTTGAGGAGGTTTCCCGCGCTCACCGCGCCCTCCGCGGCGCCCGCGCCGATGATGGTGTGCAGCTCGTCGATGAACAGGATGACCTTCCCGCTGGAGGCCTGGACCTCCCGGAGCACGGCCTTGAGGCGCTCCTCGAATTCACCGCGATACTTGGCGCCGGCGAGGAGCTGGCCCACGTCCAAGGCGATGATGCGCTGATCGCGCATCCCCTCGGGGCAGTCTCCGTTGATGATGCGCAGCGCCAGGCCCTCGGCGATGGCGGTCTTGCCCACGCCCGGCTCCCCGATGAGCACCGGGTTGTTCTTGGTGCGGCGGCTGAGGACCTGCATGCAGCGGCGGATCTCCTCGTCCCGTCCGATGACCGGGTCGAGCTTGCCCTGCTGCGCCTTGGCGGTGAGGTCGATGCCGTACTTCTTCAGGGCCTCGAAATTGCTCTCCGCGCCCGCGTCGGTCACGTTGGTCACGCCCGAGGCCTTGCGGATCTCCTTGACCGCCGATTCCAGTCGCTTGCGGTCCAGCGCGTTGACGCTGAGCAATTCCTTCGCCGGCCCGGCGACCTCGGCCAGGGCGAGAAGCAGGTGCTCGCTGGAGACAAAGGCGTCCTCCATCGCCTTGGAGAGCTGCTCACCCTTGGACAGGATTTCTACGACGGCGCGGCCCGTCGCCCCCGCCCCCGAGGTCGTCTTGGGAAGGCGATTCAGCTCCCCGGTGGTCATCGACAGGACGCGGGAAGGATCCGTCCCCGCCTTGGAGATGAGCGACCACGTCGGGCTCGCCCGGTCTGCAAGCAGCGCGGCGAGGATGTGCAGCCCCCCCACTTCCGGGTTCCCGCGGGACATCGCGTCCTGCTGGGCGGCGGCGAGGGCTTCCTGGGCGGCGGTGGTAAGGCGGTCCATGCGCATGTGCAGCGTCCTTCTCGTGAGGCCCGTCGTCTATGCGGGCCCGAGATGAACAGTGCAAGCGGCGCGCCGGACGGCCACCGCCTTGGACGGCCCCAAAAACGACAACGGGGCCTCCCAAAGGCCCCGATCCCGTGCTGGACTGTCGATCTGACACTCCGCCCCGGCCGGCCCGTCCTTAGGCGTAGGCGTCCACGCCGTTCGGGCTCTGGTTGGACGTCGGCAGCTCGTCCGCCACCTTCGCCGCCGACTGGATCATCTTCACGGCGGCGTCCCCCTGCTGCCGGGCGGCGTCGAGGCTCTTTTTGGCCACGGCCATGGAGATGGAATTGCTGGTGGAAGCGCTGGCGGTGAGTGCGTCGATGCCGTTCATGCAACTGCTGTCGGCCGTTTCCGGTATGGACTGGCGGAAAAGCGGCGGGTGTCCCCCAGACACCAAACATCCTACGATCGTTTCCGCCACGCTTTTGCCCCGGCCGATTTGACGCCTGTCGGTTGGCCGGTTATAAACGATGACCTTCACGGAGTACTGGGTATGTCGATCAGCCGCAACGCCTTCCGCGGTGTTTTCAAGTCGTCCTCGCTCGCCCTGGGCTGCCTGGGCCTGGCCACCCTCGGTCTTGGCGCCTGCGCCACGCAGGATTACAGCTACCGCGCGGCCCAGGAAATCCGTGACAACCCCACCCCCGACCTGGACACCCTCGACCAGCGCCGCGTGGACATCGACAACATGATCGCCGTCACCGAGGACGAGAACGGCCGCATGCTCAACGCCGACTGGAACCGCTTCTGGCTGCTGGAGCGCCCCTCGCGCCTGGCCCCCGACCAGCTCCGCCGCTGAGCCGCCCGCCGCGTACGGCAGGCCTCCATTCCGTCACCCATCGTTCCATACGACCGCCCCGGCTCGACCGGGGCGGTTTGCTTTTTGAGCCCGCGCGCACCGGCGGCCGCCGAACTGTGCGGTTCGATGCGGCGGCCGTTCCCAGGTTCGGTGTGCGCCTCGGCGGGGATCAGCTCGCGGTGTACTGGCCGCGCTGGACCTTCTTGAAGGTCTTGTTGTTCTTGATAAGAGCCTGGTTGACGATCGTGCGGAAGTTGGCGGCGGTGGTCTGGTACCCCGCGGCCTGCACGGCCTCGGCGACCTGTGTCACCGACATCGTCTTGCCGCGAAGCACCTTCGCAAGCGACTCCACCAGGTTCATGTCGTTCTTGGGGCGCACGCCGCCGGTCATTCCGGGCGCGTTCAATCCCTGCTCACGGATCTGCGCTTCGACCTTGGCGAGCTTCTCCGCGAGCTTCTGGCGCTTGCGGAGCAGGCCGCTGCCGGCGCGTTCGCGCTTGCGGATCTCGGCGTGAAGATCCCGGATCGACATCGACTGCAGGCCGGAGCCTGAACTGGCTTTTCGTCCCATGGAGGTCCTTTCGCGGCCGCCGGGGCGGGATCACGTCCGGCATCGGCCGGCCATCATCCCGGGTAGGGGGATATGAGTCTAATCTCCCCGCACACACCGAGCAAGGGCCATACTTATAACTACATTGAATCGCAATCGTGCGCTGTCGTCGCGTATCACGCTGTCGGTCGGTGTGTCCCGGCACGTCCAATCCCGGCAAGATACGGGAACGGAACATGAAGATCACTTAATGCAAAGAGCCGCAGGCAACACACCCGCGGCTCTCTGGTGGGGATAGCAATGTGAACCGGGCGCTCGCTTAGCGGCGAGGAAGCTTGTCCCCGCCCGCCGCGTCGTGCGGACGCTTGTCGAGGCGTTCCTCAAGCTCCGCGAGACGCTTTTCCATCCGCTCCAGGGCCGCGTTCAGGCGGTCGATCTGATCGGGCTGGGCGCCGGGGACCGGCGTGATGTACACCTGCGGGCGGGGCTGACCTTCCCCCGGCGCCGCCTGCCCGCGGGGTAAAGGCTGCCCTGAGAAGAGCTGGTTGAGGCCCAGCATGTGCTCGGCGGTGACGGCGCTCTTCTGCTCAAGCTTCTTCAGCACGTCGCTCAGCATCGCGACCGTCTGTTCCTTGATCTTCTCCCCGCTGACCTCCCCGCTCTGCTTGAGCTGGGTGATCACGTCTTCGATCGCCTTGCAGGCCTCGTCGATCTTGGGCTTGGCCTCGCCGAGCTGCTCGGCGATGAGGCCGCGCAGGCTTTGGAAGGCCTGCCCGTCCTCGATCGTCCCGTTCCACCCCTGGTCGGGCGTGACGCTGAACGTCATGCCGCCCTGGCCGAGCTTGGTCGGGTCGTAGGCCTCGAGGGCGATCTTGACGTCCTCGCTCTTGCCCTTGCTGATGATCGAGAGCGTGAGCGTGTCCCCGGCCTTCTTGCCCCGCAGGATTTCACGCAGCTTCTCCTGGTTGATGGGCTTCTGGCCGTCCACCGACACGATGATGTCGTGCTCCTTCACGCCCGCCGCGGACGCGGGCAGGCCGTCGAGCACCGAATCCACGCGGATGACTTCGTCGGGCTTCACGCCCAGGTGCTCGGCAACGTCGTCGTCGGGCTCGGACATCGTGATGCCCAGCATGACCGGCGGGGGCGTCCACGTTTCAATCGTGAGAGGCTGGCCCGGGATCGAGGGCGCCGCCGGCACCGCGGGCGCCGGCGTGATCCGCAGATTCCCGCGGCGGCGCGTGGAGGGCTGCGCATTCCACGTCCAGTTCCCGCCCCGGCCGCCGGCCGAAGGCGTGGGAACGGGGGCCAGGTCCACGGTGTGCACCACCGCGCCGTCCTTGTCGAGGATCTCCACCTTGCCGTCGGACTTGCGGATGCGATCCTGCGGGACGTCCTTGCCGTCGATCTGGGCGGAGACAACCTCTCCGTTCTCGATGCGCACGGCGTACTGGTGGCCGTCCTGGCCGGTGGACTGCGAAACAATCACCGAGGTGGCGCCTTGGGAGGTCGTCGTCGCCTGACCGCCCCCACCGCTGCCACCCTCACCGCCGCCCAGGCGACGGTCGTAATTGAACTTCCGCGCGGATTCCTTCTCCGCGGGGGACGACTGGGCCAGCGCACTCGCAGAACCGGCGGCCAGGACCATCAGCGTCGCCGCGGCGACGCCCCACCCACGCCCGCACCGGGAAAACTGATTCAACATGGACACAACTCCTTGCATTCGCCGCGATCCAGACCTCACAAAGAGGCCCCACCCGGACCGCCCGGCCGCTGAGCGGCCGCGATTGTTTGTGATTCGTCGTGCAGGGCACACCGTCGCCTTCGTGCACTCTTACTGGGACGCGCGACCCGCGCGTTTCCTTCACAACCTTTGCACGGGGCTTTCGCCCCGCCCGTTCACATTGTCCACTTCACACTGTCTTGTTCCGATTGCCCTGTTCACATCGGGGGACGGGTCAGCGCGCCCTTGGGCAGCCTCGCCTTGACGGGCACCTGGGAACCAAACTCGTCGGTGGTCAGCCTGTACACGTCGGGAAGCCGCGTGCGCTCAAGGATCACGCGCGCGTACACCACGTCATACGCCGTGCCGCCTTCCACCTTCACCGGACGCAGCTCGATCACCGGCTTGGTGTCCATCTCCCCCATCACCGTGCCGTCGCGGGCGCCGCGATCGAGGTACGACTGGAGAAAATCTTCCGCGGCCGGGGCGCCGGTGTTCAGGGAAGGCACCAGCGCGGCAGGCTCGATATCACTCCGCGGCACGCCGGCCTCCCGGTGACCCGCCATCCACGCCAGGGCGACCATCGCCGCCGCGGCCCAGCCAGACCACTTCCAGCCCGCGCCGGGGAACCGGATGACCGCCGGACGCAGCTCAGGAAGCTCCACGCGCTCGGCGACATCGACGGCGCGGTCCAGCGCCCCGCACAGCAGCACCTGCTGGCGCTGGGCGACGGCCAGCTCGCGCCACACCGACGGATCGCTCCCCGACAGCGACTCGAGCATGCGCCAATCACCATCGCTCGCAAGCCCGTCCACCACCCGGCTGATCAGAATGTCTCGTTCCATCGTGCTCATCAACAACCCTTCACACATTCCCTCGCCGCAGGCCGGCGGGCCAATTCACTCAGATGCGCCTTGCGCTCCGGACCGTCATGCCGGCGGCGCCCCTCACAGGACGATCGCCGGCAGCTTCTTCGCCCCCGCGGAGGGCGCGGGCTTCACTTCACCCATCTCCACCGGCTTTTTTCCCGCCGCCAGCTCCCGCAGCATCCGTCGGCCCCGCGCAATCCGGGCCTCCACGGTCGTCTCCGGCAGCCCGATCAGCTCCCCGATCTGGCGATAACTCAGGTCGTGCAGGCACTTGAGCAGCAAAGGCTCCCGGTACCCCTCGGGCAGCTCCATCGCCAAATCCATCAGGCGAGAGGCTTCCTCCCGGCCATCGGTGTCCACCCCGGCCCCGGGGCGGGCCGTGGGCTGGTGCAGGGCCGCTCCGTCGGCGGCGGTGAGCTGGAGGCTCGTCGCACGCCCGGGCTCTCGCCGGTTGCCCTCACGGGCCGCGGCACGGGCCGCGTTGATCGCCACCGTCCGCAGCCATGGCTTGATCGCCGCTGCGTCGCGCAGCTCCCCCACTTTTCGAACGAACGTCACGGCGACGTCCTGGAGCAGGTCCTCCAGGTCCATCCAGCGCGGCTTATGGGCGAGCAGGATCGCCGCCACCCATCGCCGGTGGTGTCCCCAGAGCTCGCGCAGGGCGTCCTGTTCTCCCCGCATCGCGGCGGCGACGGATGCCTCTTCATACGGCGGGTTGTACCCCGCGGACGTGCTTTCGCTGGCCAAGGCGCGGCTCCCCAGGTGTCCGGCTCATCACTCCGATGCGCCATCCCCCGCCCTCCGTCGATCCGACCACCTGTTCTTCGGTATCGGGACGCGCCGCGTTCGACCGGCAGGGGCGAGAACCTCGGATTCTCGCCCCCTCAAATACCGAACAAGGCGTGGCGAGCGGCGGCGAGGGTGTGTGAGCAGACGCGGGCAAGTCGCCAAAGAACCGTCACCGAGGCGCAATAGCCCGCGCAGGCGCGTAAGAATCGACCCGTGGCCCCCGCACCCTCCGATCCACATACCCACGCGATGAGCTTCGGCGATCACCTCGAAGAGCTGAGGCGCTGCCTGCTCTACGCCATCGCCGGCATCTTCCCGATCTTCTTTATCTCCCTCTATTACAGCAGGGAGCTGATCCAGCTCGTGACGTACCCCGTGCGCTCGGCGCTGCGGCACGCGCACCTGCCGGCGAGCCTGCAATCGACGGGTGTGTTCGAGACCTTCAACGCCTCCATGCAGGTGGCGCTGATGGTGACCATTCTCCTGGGAAGTCCGTGGATCCTCTGGCAGCTGTGGCGATTCATCGCACCCGGATTGCATCAGCACGAGAAGCGCTTCGTCCACGTGCTGCTGCCGCTCAGCGCGCTGCTCACGGTGACGAGCATCGTGTTCTTCTACAGCCTCGTGCTGCCGATCATCCTCACGTTCATGATCGACTGGGGCGTGATGAAAGACCTCAACAAGACGGCGACGGCCCCGCTGCCCGCGGGCATCACGCTGCCCGTCTTCCCGGTGCTGGAGAAGAGCCCCGCCGACGCCCCGCCCGGCTCCGCGTGGATCAGCAAGGAAGATCAGCGTCTAACGTTCGCGATGCCCAATGCGTCGGGCCAGATCGAGTACTACGGCGTCGACCTGGGGCCGTCGGCGATGATCTCTCCCGACTTTCGCGTCCGGGAGTACCTCAGCACGCTCATCACCATGGCGCTGAGCTTTGCCGCCGCGTTCCAGACGCCGGTGATCGTGCTCATGCTCGGCTGGGTCGGCATCATCGATACCGCGTTCCTCTCCAAGTTCCGCCGCCACGCGGTGCTCGCCTCCCTCATCGCCGGCGCGCTGCTCACGCCCGGCGATCCCATGTCCTTTGTCATGGTCACGATCCCCGTCTACCTCCTGTACGAGCTCGGCGGACTGCTGCTGCGTCTCATGCCCGCCCATCGCGTCGC
This sequence comes from Phycisphaerales bacterium, assembly GCA_044226385.1. Lineage (GTDB taxonomy): Bacteria > Planctomycetota > Phycisphaerae > Phycisphaerales > UBA1924 > JAEUJB01. Next base: position 22,701 of record JBGAHA010000001.1, on the reverse strand, counting down.
GAGCGGATTCTCCCGCAAGCCGCCCGACGATGACATGTCGGAAGACCCGCCCCGCAAGGATCCGCCCGCGCTCCCCGGCCCGGTACAGGAACGCGCCTCGGGAACGAGGGACGACTGATGCTTCCTCGCCGCCCGCTGACGTCGCGTGTCACCGTGTGCCGACGGCGCCCGCGTTTTCGATCCGCGGTCGATGGGGAATCACGGCATGGCGTCACCGAACTGGACCAGGCGATGATGCGGCGAGCACTTGCGCTCGCGGATCAGGCCGCGAGCATGGGAGAGGTGCCGATCGGCGCGGTCGTGTACGTATCCCCGGGTTCGCCCGCGGCAGGAACCGTCCTCGCGGAAGCGTTCAACCAGCGCGAAAAACTCTCCGATCCCTCCGCCCACGCGGAGTTCTCGGCGATCGTCCTCGCCGCAAAGTCCAGGGCGAACTGGAGGCTGAACGATTGCACCCTCGCCGTAACGCTCGAGCCCTGCCCCATGTGCGCGGGGCTCATCGTGAACGCTCGCGTCGGCCGCGTCGTCTACGGCGCGGATGATCCCAAGGCCGGCGCGGTGCGCTCGCTCTTCACCCTGCTGCGTGATTCCCGGCTCAACCACCGGCCGTCAGTAATACCTGGAGTCTGCGAGCGCGAGTGCGGGGCGAGGCTCACCACATTCTTCCGCCAGCTGCGGCAGGCTCGCAGAAATCGGGGAAACCATGCCTGAGCTTCCCGAGGTCGAAACGGTTCGCCGCGGCGTCGATCGGCGAGCAATCGGCTGGAGCGTGCAGGACGTTCAGTGTGCTCGCCGTGACATGGTGGAACTTGCTCCAGGCCAGCGCGAGGCCGCACTCTCCCACCACCTTCTCAAAGGGGACACGCTCGCCCGCACACGCAGGCTAGGCAAGCAGCTGGCGATCATCGGGGAACGCGGCGGCGTGGTGTGCGTGCACCTGGGCATGAGCGGCTCCCTCACGGTAAGCGACGAATCACCCGGCACGGACAAGCACGCGCACGTGGTCTGGTCGATCGCGCGAGCGGGAAAGACGCGGTCCATCGTGTTCCGGGACCCGAGGCGTTTTGGCTCCCTCCGAACATTCACGGATATCGATGAACTCGAGCGATCATGGTCGGATCTGGGACCCGACGCCCTGGCGATCCGAGCCCCCGCACTTCGGGCCGGACTTGGAGAAAGTCGCCGCGCCGTGAAGGCGGCACTTCTCGACCAGCAGGTCCTCGCCGGCGTCGGGAACATCTACGCCGACGAATCGCTGTTCCGCGCCGAGATCGACCCGCGTCGCCCCTGCGCTGGCCTGCGGCCCGGGGAGATCACGGCGCTGGCGAAGGCGATCCGGAATGTGCTCTCCGAGGCGGTCACGCGGGGCGGCTCATCAATCCGGGATTACCGAGACTCCGACGGTGGAGAAGGCTCGTTCCAGGAATTCCACCGAGTCTATGGGCGAGCCCACCTGCGGTGCTTGCGGTGCGGAAAGAAACTCTCCTGCATCACGATCGCGCAGCGAACGACGGTGTTCTGCGATCACTGCCAGGTCTGAGGGGGCCGGTAGAGTGTCTTAAAAGAGAGAAGGAGTTAACTCTCGTATTCTTCGTAGGAGGGGCGCGCGGATTGTGGACGGGACCGCGAATGACTATCTAAGGCGTTGTGCTTCAGGTACTTACAGACATGCTCATGGTGTGCAAAGTCTGTTGACGGCGACGTGGCGCTTGCGCGCGGTGGCCAGGTCGGCGGCGTGCGCCGGGGGAAGCCCTCGCGACCGGACAGCTTGCCCACGTGAAGATCGCGGCGCAGGCGACAGGCAATGACACGGACTATCGACGGGCCGAGGCGCTTATCCACCGGATCCGCGCGATGCCGGCGCGGGTAAGGGTGTCCAAAAGCTGTCCCTGGGGCCGTATTAATCTTTCGGTGGTGAAGCGCTGCGTGGGGTGGGCCGCCTTGAGATGAAGCACGCCGGCGCGGATCTCCACCACGGCGATGCCCTCCATCCCCCGCGCCCCCACCACTTCGCGAAGGGCGTCGCTTACCCGCTCGGCCTGCGTCGAGGTCTTTCTGACCGTTTTGATGAAGCTGGACGACAACTCCCCCACCGTCGCCGGAGTCGCCGGAGGTCTGCGGAATGATCTCAGGCGCTGCAGGCTCTGCGCCGATGCGCGGACATCATTGGAATCACGGGGGCCAGTCATGCTCGTCTCTCGCGGGCGGATCCGCCATCGCCTACATTGGCAGCCTCATGACGGCAACCCAGATCACCATCGATGGCCTGGAAAAGTCCTTCACACGGGCCGGCACGCGCACGATAGCGGTGAACCATGTCGATCTGGCGATCGAACCGGGGGAGATTTTCTTTCTCCTGGGCCCGTCTGGATGCGGGAAAACCACGCTGCTGCGGATGATCGCGGGGTTCATCGAACCAACCAAAGGCCGAATTCTGTTTGACGGGAACGATGTTACCTGGAGTGCTCCGCACGAGCGTCGAGTCGGGATGGTCTTTCAGTCCTACGCCCTTTGGCCGCATATGACGGTGACTGAGAATGTCGCGTTTGGGCTTCGGGTGCGAGGCGAGACGGGTGCGGGTGTCCTGCAGCGCGTGCAGGAGGCACTGGAGCTCGTGCAGATGGGGCCGTATGGGCAGCGTCGTCCCAACGAACTCTCGGGCGGCCAGCAGCAGCGGGTGGCGTTGGCCAGGGCACTGGTCGTCAAACCCAAAGTGCTGCTGCTCGACGAGCCGCTGTCGAATCTCGACGCCAAGCTGCGCAACGACCTGCGAGCGGAGATCCGCAGGGTCTGCAAGCTGGCGGGGACGACAACCATTTATGTGACACACGATCAGAAGGAAGCGCTCGCGATCGCGGATCGAATTGCCGTGCTGCGGGATGGCAAGGTATGCCAAGTTGGAAGCCCCACGGAGTTGTACGAGAACCCGGTCAGCACATTTGTCGCGGGATTCCTGGGGGACGTGAACCTCATCCCAGCTGTAGTCGAGAGCGCGGGAGCGGCGGGGGCGGTCCTTCGGACGTCCTTTGGTGAGCTGCGTTCGTCTCACGCGGCGGCCGAGGGGCTGACGGTGGGAAGCAAGGTGAACGTGGGAGTCCGGCCGGAACGAATAGCGATTGGTTCCGATGGCGATTTGGAGGGCACCGTTTCCCAAGCTCTTTTCTTAGGGGACTCCAAGCAGCTTCGGATTCGGGCGGGCACCGAAGAGCTTCGGGCAATTGCTTCAGGCAAGGCGACGGTACGAGACGGTGATACCGTGCGATGGCAGCTTGCTCCCAGCGATGTGATGTGCTTTCCAGGTGGATAAGGTGTTTCACGTGGAACAGGAGTGGCGGAACCAAGCTATTCTGGCTCACCATGAGTGACCACAACGCTCGACGTCGTCTCGGCAAAGGTCTGACCGGCATGCTCGGCACCCCGGTGGCGATCGCACCCCCCGCCGCTGATCCGGTTTCACCGCCAAGCCCGCCCGCAGGCGTGGGTGTCATAGAAGTTCCCATCTCCAGCCTGGTCGCCAACCAGCATCAGCCGCGCGAGTTTTTCGACGACGCGTCGATGGATGAACTGGCGAATTCGATCAAGCAGCACGGCGTGATCCAGCCCATTCTGGCTCGCCGAGCGCCAGGATCGTCGCCCCAAGCGATGAAGTACGAGATTATCGCCGGTGAACGACGTTGGCGTGCGGCCCAGAAAGCAGGCCTTGGTACCGTTCCGGTGGTCGTGCGTGAGGTTTCCGAGCAGGAATCGGCCGAGTGGGCGCTGGTTGAGAACCTGCAACGACAAGACCTGGGTCCCATCGAGCGAGCTCACGCGTTTGTTCGCCTGGGCAAAGAATTCGGTCTGACCCACGCCCAGATCGCCGAACGCGTCGGGATGGACCGGTCCACGATCGCCAATTTCTCACGTCTGATCGAACTCGAACCTGAAATCCAGGAACTTCTCAACCAGGGCAAGCTCTCGTCCGGTCACGGCCGCGCTTTGCTCGCCGCCCCCTCGGGTCCGGGTCGGATTGCGCTGGCGCGGGATGCGGCGACGGGTGAATGGTCTGTACGCCGGTTAGAACGAGCCGCCTCCGCTCTCTCCGAACGTCGCAAGAAGACCCCTGCCCCCGCGGCTCCGCAGGTAGCGGGCGACCACGGTTCGGAATCTATTCGTATCGATCTTGAGAAGCGGGTCGGGGAGTATCTCAACACGCGTGTCGCGATCCGGACCGATGGGCGCGGCGAGACGGGCCGGATGATCATCGAGTTCTACACCAACGAGCAGTTCGAGGGGGTTTTGGAGCGGATCGGGTTCCGGAACTGAAAGGCGTTCTCGGACTTATGATCTGGGGTGTGGGGGACGATGAATTGCTCAGCCAAGGCTCGCACGGAACGCGGGCCGATACCCCGGAGGCTACGTGTCGACTTCAGCTCCCCCCGTCATTGCCATCGAGAGCGCCGATTCCGTTCGCGCGGCCCATGCGAGCCTGCGTGAGCAGATCGGCAAGGTGATCGTCGGGCAGGATGAGGTTGTCGAGCAGATGCTCATGGCGATCTTCAGCCGCGGGCACGCGGTGGTGGTGGGGGTGCCGGGGCTTGCCAAGACGCTGCTGATTTCCACCATCGCGCGCACGCTCTCGCTGGACTTCTCGCGGATCCAGTTCACGCCCGACCTGATGCCCAGCGACATCACGGGGACGGAAGTGATCCAGGAAGACAAGGCGACGGGGCAGCGGCAGCTCAAGTTTGTACGCGGGCCGGTCTTCGCCAACGTCATCCTCGCCGACGAGATCAACCGCACGCCGCCCAAGACGCAGGCGGCACTGCTGGAGGCGATGCAGGAGCACCAGGTCACGGTGGGGGGGACGCGGCATCTGCTGCCCGAGCCGTTCTTCGTGCTCGCAACGCAGAACCCGATCGAGCAGGAGGGCACGTACCCGCTGCCCGAGGCGCAGCTCGACCGGTTCATGTTCCAGATTCATATCTCGTACCCGACGGAGACTGAGGAGATCGAGATCGTTCGGCGAGCGTCCGAGCGGCTGCATTCGCACGTCTCACCGGTCCTTGATGCGACGGGGATCGCCAAGGTCCAGGAGGTTGTGCGGCGAACGCCCGTCGCCGACCACGTGATCCGCTATGCGCTGCGGCTGGTGCGGGCGACGCGCGTGAAGGAACCGATGGACGGCGGGGTGCCGCGTCCGAAGCTGGTGCAGGATTACGTTGCCTGGGGCGCGGGCCCGCGGGCGAGCGAGTATCTGATCCAGGCGGCCAAGGCCAAGGCGCTGCTTGCCGGCGCCACACACGTGACGCCCGAGCACGTGCGGGCGATCACCAAGCCGGTGCTGCGGCATCGCCTGCTGCTGAACTTCAACGCCGAGGCCGACCAGGTCACCAGCGACGCGATCGTGGACGGCCTGCTCGCGAGCGTGCCGGTGGAGGGCGCGTCGGCGGAAGAGAAGCGTCAGATGGAGAAGGTCATGCGGTAGCGCCGCGTGCTGCGTGGGGAACCAGTCTCCAGGCTTATGCTGAAGAACAACGGATACGTGCTTGAGCAGCTTCTTTCGCCGCTGATCGTTCACACCACGCCCGAACACCAGGAACTCCGATCTCTCGCCCCCGCGTGCATCACCAAGCACCACGCGCACCACTACCTTGGCTTTGCCCAGACGCAGTGGCACCTGTTCGCGAAGGAGACGCCCCCGCGGGTGAAGCCGCTGCTCTACATGTATCGCGTGCTGCTGACGGGCATCCACCTCATGCGCAGCGGGGAGCTGAACGCGAATCTTCCCGCGCTCAACATCGAGTATGGGCTGCCTTACATCGCCGACCTCGTTGCTCGCAAGACCGGCGGTGAAGAGCAGTCCACGCTGTCGGACGCCGACATGGTCTTTCACCGGGGTGAGTACGAGCGGCTGCGGGCTCGCCTTGAGCTTGAGCATGGGCGAAGCGCGCTGCCCGAGCACGCGACGGCGCAGCCGGCGATGAACGACCTCCTGGTGAGGATTCGACTCGCGAGCCTGTAGTAATTGAATGGACGGAAGTATGTGAACGCGCGCCGTCCGCGGGTCGCACTGACCACGCTGCGAAGACTCCGCGAGGTCAGTGGCACGGGTTGGTGGAGTTTCGGCGGCGCTCGCCTACTGCGTGGGGTGTGGGGGCGGGTGGGCGCTTGGTGGGGTCGTGAGGTTGATGAAGGAATCGATGAAGTCGGCGAGAAGGTCGGGAGAGTTTAAGAGGGTTTCGGCGGGGTTGGGGCGGGGACGGCGATGGGCGAGGGGGGGAGAGGGTGGGGGCTCCGGCTCGGGTTCGGATGAGTCGGGGATGGAGGGTGGTGTTGGTTGTGTTGCGGGCGGTGGGGGTGTTGTTGAGGTAGGCGGTGGAGGTGCGGCGAGTGGTGTGTCGTGCGCGTTTGGTGTCGCCGGTGTTGCGGATGTGGTGGCGTGCGTGTGAGATGGCGATGCGGTGTTGAGGGGTGCGGCCTGGGTGCTGGTCGCGTAGTTCGAGTTGGAGTTGGTGGGGAGTGGGCGAGGTGTTGATGTGGGCGGCGAGACGCTCGCGTTGGAGTTGGTGTTGGTGTTGGGCGGGGTGTGGCGAGAGAGGCGGAGGAGGAGGGAGGTGGCGCGGAGGGCGGTGTGGCGCTGGGCGAGGGTGATGCGGAGGGAGCGGAAGGACTTGTCGAGGATCTGATGTGACTCTTCCCACTCGTAGGCGCGGAGGACGGCGAGGATGATGGGGATGGTGCGGGGGAGCTGGCAGGTGGCGGCGAGGCGGAGGTGGCGAGAGGCGGCGTTCTCGATGTTGGCGATGGCCTGGTTGATCTCGGGGCGAGCCATCCAGAGTGTGAGTGCTTCGATGGTGATGTCGTGGTAGGCGGCGATGGAGATGAGTGAGTGGTTGTGGTCGGCGAGCTGGGAGAGGATGAGGGCGTGGATTTCGGGGGAGGGGTTGAAGAGGGTGGTGGCGCGGCCGGTCTGCTCGGGGCATTCGCCGGTGACGTGGTGGTCGATGGGCGGCGAGGGGTGTGGTGTGGAATTTGGGAGTGGCATGGCGCTGCTCGTGGCGGGGGCGAGGGCGGGAGAGGACGTCTGGCGAGGGCGAAAGAAAACGTGCCCCCGCTATAAGGGGGGGTGGGCCACGGATGTGCGCACAAGGGTGGTTGGTTGGGGGGTGTTTTGAGGGGGTGTGGAAGGGAAAATTGGAGGTGGAAGGTGTTGTGGGGGATGGGGTTAGGTAGAAAAGTGTTGATTTTGGGGTGGGAATTTGGGGGAAGGGAAAAAGAGGGATGGGAAGGAGGGTGGGAGAGAGGGGAGTTGAGAGCCAAGACACCGGGATCGCAGGGCCGATCCCGGTGGCACGGGAGTGAGACTGCGGGGCCATCTGCCGGGAGTTTGCTCCGCGGAATTCCTGCTCATAGCGTGTGTGGCAAATCACGACAGCGGTACACGGCTTCTTGCATATTCGGAAACTGCGGGAGCTTTGTGCGACAAGAGGTAAGACATGAATTCCTGCAAGTGACCCCGTTGGGATTCCCGCAGCGGGTTGCGAATCGCGAGCGATACTGCGTCGATGCAGTAAATGTACTGCGACAGCATTCGATCGAATACATACTTCAGCAATATGACGGTATCTGGACGTTCGATCGAGAGTGCCACGTCAAAAAGTGCCCACGAGTAGGTGGGGTCATTCCGATACTGTGGAAGCAGGCCAAGAAGGGCCTCAAACAAAGCGGCAATCAATTGTGATCCAAAGTGACTCGAATACAATTCAAGTGTGGCAACAAGTCTGCCTCCTGCATTTGCGTGGATACATTCGCTCGATTCCACTATGGCGAGCACAAAGCTCAAAAAGTCGACTTCGTTTACGTATTTCTCGAAGGTATACATGTACAGGCTGCACTGTTCATCAAATGCCAAGCTGGCGGCACTGACTTCACCGTTCTTCAAGAGCGATTTTATTGCGGACACGACGGCTGACGTATGTTCACTCATGCTTGTCTCCGAGCCAGTAAAACACACCGGTGTCGCAGTGCCGGCTTCGGGGCACGGCGAGAGAGAATTCGGGACCACGAGTCAGTCGCTCTCATATTTGTATGATGTAGCTCGCGCCGCACTCCGGACACGGCCCCGATTGAGTCTGCCCGCGAAGGTCGTAGCCGCAGGTCTGGCAATGTCCGACGGGCCGCGATGTGTGCGTTTTCAATTTGACCACTGCGGTTCGAAGGCGATATTTGGCGTACATCGCGTATACCAGAGCAAGACAGGCGAGGGCAGCGGACAGCATGCCGTGCCTTTCTTTGATGGGGTAGTTGCTACCGGAGTGTTCCATATACAGATACACCGCCAAGTTGGAGGCTGCAATGAAACTCAAGGTAACGAGATGTCCCTGTCGTGCCACAACCTGGGCAAAAATGATTTCGCTTGGGCTGCGTGGTTTCGCGTTTGCTTTCACAGTGAGCCAATGCCTCCGTGTTTGATCGACCCTTTCTGAATAGCGAGCCCGATGAACGGGGGAAGCACTTTCAAGCGTTTTCTAAGCTGAGTCGTTGCCATCAAGATCAACTTTTCTATTTCACGGTTGAAAGCGGCAGGAATCATCGACACAATGTTCTCGATTTCGGCGCCACGAGCAATGATTTCTACGACTGCGCGGGAAGTCTTCGCTTGGCGTAGCTGCCTTATTGTGCGCGGTGAAAACAGCAACTGTTCGGATTGGCGAACTGACATTGCGCCGTCCTTGACCGCAATCAACGTGCTGATGCACAGGAGCAGCACAACGATTTCGCTGCTCTTTGCAGTTCGCCGCTCTACGGCCTCGATTGCGAACAGATATTCTCTGCCGTCAGCGGAGATCATGGCTCGAGTCGGTGTGCGTTTGGACATCAAACACCTTTCGGATTCGTGTTTTACGTCGTGAACGGACGTGCTATTCGACTCAGTTCTGTGCATTGCTGCACGTGAATGGGCGGACCCAACGGCAGGTCGCCCGATGGTGCGTTTGCCTCGCTCGAAGGGAGCGGGACGGGCGGCGGCGAGATCAATGGTTGATCGCTGGACCGCGGGGAGGGGAACCAAGACACCGGGATCGCAGAGCCGATCCCGGTGGCACGGCGAGGGAGACTTCGGGGTCACTTGGTCGAGAAGCTAACCATCAAAGAACCCGTCATTCCACGCGGCCAGCGTTGCGGCCTCCATCTTGTCGCGAGTAATAGCACTCAGCGGGATCAGTCTGGCCTCGATCATCCATCCATCTCCAGATTGCTGCGACCAAGCCACATCTTGAGCGATGCGAAGTGGCGTCATGAAAAATACAGGGACTCTGCGACCAGACGAAAGCACAACGGAAGCGAAACCGCAGTATTCCTTCATCTCGCATTCGTTCGCGATTGCATCATTCCACTCCTCCGCGAACTCCAGCCTTGGGGGCTGGGAATCATGTGAAACAGTCATGCAACGATCCTTATTCGGGAAGTCGTGAAGGCGCCAGACATGGGGGCAAGAAGTAGAAGGGGTAGATCACAGGCAGGATGCCTGTGCCACGAGATTGGGTAGAGGGGGCGGTTACTGGAACATCTGGAGCTGGGGGCTGTCGGCGACGATGTCGGTGACGGGGTGGTCGGGGTCGAGGCGGTAGTCGCCGCTGTAGCAGGCGGTGCACCAGTCCTTGTCGGGGCCGGTGACGCAGGAGAGCATGCCCTCGAGGGTGAGGAAGTGGAGAGAATCGACGCCGAGAAACTTGCGGATGTCTTCGACTTCGCGGCCGTGGGCGATGAGCTGGTCGCGGGTGGCGAAATCGACGCCGAAGTAGCAGGGGTGGCGGATGGGCGGGCAGGAGATGCGGAGGTGGATTTCCTTGACGCCGGCCTGGCGGAGCTGGTCCATCTTGGCCTTGGTCGTGGTGCCGCGGACGATGGAATCGTCGACGACGATGATGCGCTTGCCGGCGACGATGTCGGAGATGACGTTGAGCTTGAGGCGAACGGCGGCGGCGCGTTCGGCCTGGGAGGGCTTGATGAAGGTTCGGCCGACGTAGCGGTTGGGGACGATGCCCTCGCGGTAGTCGATCTTGCTGGCGCGGGCGTAGCCGGCGGCGGCGGAGCGGCCGGAATCGGGCATGGGCATGACGCAGTCGGCGGGGACGGGGGCCTCGAAGGCGAGGCGCTCGCCGAGTTTTTCGCGGACGGTCTGGACGTTCTGGCCGAAGACTTTGCTGGCGGGGTTGGCGAAGTAGACGTGCTCGAAAACGCACTTGGCGAGGCGGGTGGCGGGGGCGGTGAAGCGGCGGGAGTGCACGCCCTTGCGGTCGATGCAGACGATCTCGCCGGGTTCGATTTCACGTTCGAGCTTGGCGCCCAGGACATCGAGGGCGACGGTTTCGCTGGCGACGACGGGGTAGCCCTTTTCGTGGGGCTGTCCGACGGGCTTGCCGGCGGCGTCGTATTCGGTGGGGATGTAGCCCAGGACGAGGGGTCGCCAGGCCCAGGGGTCGCGGGCGGCCTCGATGCGGTCGGTGAAGAGGAAGACGAGGCTGAAGGCGCCCTGGAGGCGGCGAAGGGTGGCGCCCAGGGGGTCGGTGGTGCGCTGCTGCAGGGGGGAGGCGAGGAGGTGGATGATGACTTCGGTGTCGCTGGTGGTGTGGAAGATGTGTCCGGCTTCTTCGTAGGCGAGGCGGAGGACGTCGGCGTTGATGAGGTTGCCGTTGTGTGCGAGGCCGACCTGTCCGGCGATGTAGGACTCGATGAGGGGCTGTGCGTTGCAGGAGAGTGAGCCGCCGGCGGTGCTGTAGCGGTTGTGTCCGATGGCGGCGACGGGGCCGGCGCGGTTGAGCTTGGCGAGTGAGTCGGCGTCGAAGATTTCGGGGACGAGGCCCATGCCGGTCATGCCGGTGAGGCGGGCGCCGTCGGAGACGGCGATGCCGGCGGATTCCTGTCCGCGGTGCTGCTGGGCGTAGGTGGCGAGGTAGATCATGCTGGCGGCGGCGGGGTGACCCCAGATGCCAACGACGCCGCACTTTTCTTTCATTTCGTAGGCGTGGGAGAGGGTGTGGGGGGGCGTGGAGGCGGCGCGGCCGGTGAGGACCGGGAGGTGGATGGGCGCCTTGGGGGAGGTGGGGGTGGCCATCGCAGGTCGTGTCGGTGGCATTGGTGCTTTTTGTGGCCGCGTGGGGGCGGCGTGTGGGGGCGGGGAGGCGGGGTGATTTGCGTGGGCGAGGGTGGAGACGGATACTGGCGGTTCGCGGGCGTTTTTACGCTCGCGGGTCGAGCGTGAGGCGGGCTTGGGGCGGGTGGTGTGGGATCGGGTGAACGGTAGTCTTGGATCGCCCCCGTGGGCGGGGACGGCGTGGAAGATGTTGACGGTGAATGGTGAGATTGAAGGGGCGGAAATTCGTGAGGCGGGGAGCGGGGCGGGGGGAGTGAATACCTCACGAGGACGGTCATGGACGTGGATGCTGCTGGGGGTGGTGGGGATTCTGCTGGCGGCGGCGATCGCGTATATCCCGGCGTACAGCGCGGGGTATATCTGGGATGACGACGCGTACATCGTGAACAACACGGTGATCCAGCGGCCTGAGGGGTTGAAAGAGATCTGGACGAGCCTGACGGTGACGCCGCAGTTTTATCCGGCGGTGTTCACGACGTTCTGGGTGGAGCACCGGCTGTGGGGGCTGGAGCCGGCGGGGTATCACGCGGTGAACGTGGGGATTCACGGGATCGCGTCGGTGCTGGTGTGGCTGGTGCTGCGGAGACTCGGGCTGCGAGGGGCGTGGGTGGCGGGGCTGGTGTTTGCGGTGCACCCGGTGCATGTGGAGTCGGTCGCGTGGGTGACGGAGCGGAAGAACACGCTGTCGGGGATGTTTTATCTGATGGCGCTGCTGGCGTACCTGCGGGCGTTTGATATTCCGAGGCGACTGGCGGCGCCGCGAGGGATGGGGTTTACGGCGGGGTGGTACGCGGTGAGCGTGGGTCTGTTTGTGCTGGCGCTGCTCAGCAAGACTATTACGTGCTCGCTGCCGGCGGTGATTGTGCTGATCCTGTGGTGGAAGCGGCCGGTGTGGCGGTGGAGGGAGCTGATTCCGACGCTGCCGATGTTTGCGCTGGGGCTGGCGGCGGCGAGGCTGACGGTGTGGGTGGAGCAGCACCACGTGGGGGCGAAGGACCTGGAGCTGGGGCTGACGCCGGCGGGGCGTGTGCTGATCGCGGGGCGAGCGGTGTGGTTTTATCTAGGCAAGCTGGTGTGGCCGACGGATCTGACGTTCATCTACGAGAAGTGGGTGATCGATCCGGGGGTGTGGTGGCAATGGGTGTATCCGGCGGGCGTGGTTGCGGTGCTCGCGGGGTTGTGGGTGATGCGAGGGAGGATCGGGAAGGGGCCGTTGGTGGCGGGGTTGTGTTTTTGCGGGACGCTGGTGCCGGCGCTGGGGTTTGTGGATGTGTATCCGATGCGGTACTCGTGGGTGGCGGATCACTTTCAGTATCTGGCGAGCGTGGCGGTGGTGGGGGCGGTTCTAAATGGGGCAAAGAGGGCAAATAGGGCAAAGGCGGCAAACACAGGTGAGGGGCACAGCGGCACAGGGGGGGGGGGACGTCGTTTCGGCAGTGTGGGGATTACAGGGATTTGGAGACGTTGTGGAGGGCGACGCTGAGGCGGAACGATGGGGCTTGGATGGCGCACAACAACCTGGCGGGGGTGTTGATGGCGTCGGGGAGGATGGGGGAGGCGGAGGCGCAGCTGAAGCGGGGGCTGGAGCTGTATCCGCGGCATGGGGAGGGGCTGCACAACATGGCGGTGCTGCTGACGGGGATGGGGAGGGCGGAGGAGGCGATTGAGTTTGCGAAGCGGGCGGTGGAGGTGATGCCCGAGCGAGCGGATGCGCAGGGGGCGTGCGCGCGGGCGCTGGTGCTGGCGGGGCGGCCGGGGGAGGCGATCGAGTATGCGGAGGCGGCGATACGGCTTTCGCCGGAGGTGGCGGGGCTGTATCAGCTGAGGGCGAAGGCGGAGCTGGATTCGGGGGCGACGGCGAAGGCGATCGTGTCGCTGCGGAAGAGTCTTGAACTGGATGGGAAGGAGACGGGGGTGCGGCTGGCGCTGGGGGATGCGCTGCGGCGAGGGGGGAGGTATGACGAAGCGCTGCCGGAGTATGAGCGGGTGATGCAGGAGCGAGCGGAGTTGGTGGGGGCGAGGCTGGGGCGGGGGGTGTGCCTTCGCGAGCTGGGGAGGCCGGGGGAGGGGGCGGCGGAGCTGGAGCGGTATACGGAGGCCGCGCCGGGGGATGCGGGCGGGTGGGTGGAGCTGGTGCGATGCCTGGAGGGGATCGGGGGGCCGCGCGGGGGTTGGGGGGGGGGGGGGGGGAGCTGGTGCGATGCCTGGAGGGGATGAAGCCGGAGGATCCGCGGGCGGGGGCGGTGCTGGAGCGAGCGGCGGGGCTGCATCCGGAGGATGCGGGGGTGCTGCGGCTGCTGGGGGCGAGGCTGGAGAGGTTGGGGGAGCGGGAGAAGGCGCTGATGGTGTATCGGCGGCTGGACCGGGTTGTGCCGGGGGATCTGGAGGCGAGGGCGGGGGTGGAGAGGATGATGAGGCCGGGGGAGGGTGGGAAGTGAGCATTCGCCCATGCACCTGAGGCGCACCGAGGTCGTTGGGGCGTGTGGGTGGAACGATGGAAGGGCGGGCGTTGGTGCAAAAGCGTGGAGAGGTCGATGCATGGGCGAAAGTGATGCCACCCGCCAAGGCTCGATGCGACCGGCCAGAATTAGCTCCAAACTGTCCCACACTCAGGGCAGTTGGAGGACTGATGGGACCGAGGATAGGCACATGTGCCACATCGACTGGAACGAATTCGAAATCTTCTTCGCATGAGCGTCAATAGCCAAAATCCCAAGGGCAGCATCGCATATATTATTGCGTCGAGTACCAGCCCTCGCACATTGATCCCGTAGGGGATAGTTATTGGCGAGCCAAATCTCGCAGATGTATTGCTAACTCTCAGACTTGGAGACCATTCCACAGGAGAATTTCGTCGCAATTCAGCCTCGACGTTTTTCCCAGTATAGGGATCGGGGCCTTTGTGATATATTGCGGGAAATGGGAATCCAAAGGAGCGCAAGATCATCGGGATAGGACGACGTTCAGATTTCTCGCTGTACTGGATTTCCACGGAAATACGATCCACGCGGACACATACAGTACCCGCCGCATTGATGGACATGCCACCGCTTATCCAAGGCAATTTATCGATGTCAGATCCAGCAGGAACGGGATATAGAATCGACACCACAACGGCAATACAAAGTGAGCAGGTACAACCAAAGAGAATCGAGAATGTCAGCCAGATGGATGTTTTGCGAACTTTACTTTGCGTCATGGCCGTGATTGTGTCCACTCTGCTTTGCTCGGCAGCTTTGGCAGGTTTCACAGTGTCCCCCTGTATCCGCGACGTATCGGCGGGTCTCACGATGGCGAGTTTGTCCCTCTCGACCAGGGGCCGAGCGGATGGCGGCGCGATTGACGCTCGGTCGCTGGGCCGCCGCAACCTGGTCCGGGGCGACGTCCGCCCCGGGATGGAGTGAGGTTTGAAGCTCGAGCCGCGAGCGGGTGATGGACTGAGGGGACATCCATGAAGTGTACGAGATGTTGAGTGCATCGCCCGGGAGCCCAAGAGCGTCAGGTTCTGAACGCAGATCCGGATGGCACGATGCAGGATGAGCACCAGGTCCAAGGGAGTGGCACATGACGGCATGTACACTACCATCGGGAGAGGTGGGTGATGTCTCAAAGCGGTTCTATCGGCTGGTACTCGGTCGACAGCGGGCTCACACCGGCGACTATTGTGAAAGCACTTCAACGTGTCACCCCGGTGGAGGTGCTTGCGTGGGTACAGCGATCCAACGGGCCGGATCGGTCATGGTCCGAGGTCAGTGGCTGGGGAGCGATCAAGGTCCCATGGACGGTGCGCATCGGGAATGTGGTTTTGTTTTCCGGATCATCCGATATCAAAGAGGTCGCCCGACGCCTGCCGCCGGCCGAGTTCGTGAGTCTTTGCGGTCCTCGCCACTGGGTGTCCGGGTCTGTGAGACCGGGGATGCTGCAGGAACTGGAGAGCGCGTTCGGAACGATTCCGGAGGCGATCCGCGGCAACTTTTGGGGCAATGATCTGCACGTGAAGATCGGTTGGCACGACCTTTTTCACTCCCACGATGAACTTCGATTCATCGCTCGAGCGTGGGTTTCGGTCTTTTTGTGGGGACATGGGACACCTGCGAACCTTCCGGCGTTTCGTTCAGCGCTCTACAGCCATCCGGTGGCGCGGCGAGTCCGCGGGGAGCTCGAATCGGAGTTGGGTGTGATGACGGAATTCGACATGTGGGATGTGTAGCGGTGTGCATGGGTGGAGAGTTGCGGCGGGGCCATTGGACTTTTGGGGTGTAAGGCTGAGCGGGTAGGCTGGGGGAGCCAGAACC
This sequence comes from Phycisphaerales bacterium, assembly GCA_044226385.1. Lineage (GTDB taxonomy): Bacteria > Planctomycetota > Phycisphaerae > Phycisphaerales > UBA1924 > JAEUJB01. The sequence continues at coordinate 7,269 of JBGAHA010000001.1, read as the reverse complement.
ACGTTCCGTACGCACCGAAGGGGCCGAGCCGAGTTCGGTGGCACGTTCGAGGCGAGAGTCGTTGTACCCCCGACGGGAGAGGTCCGCGTGATTCGGGCGGGGTAGGAGCATCGCACTGACCTCGCTGCGCAGAGCCTTCGCGAGGTCAGTGGCACGGGGGGGTGCCACCGGCCGGGGGGGAGACGGGGTGGAGAGAAGGTGGAGGGGGGGGCTTGACCTGAGGGGGGGAGATACCTTTCATTCCCCTCACGACATTCTGGGCTGGTATGCCCGGATCTCACACCCGCCGGCCCGAAGTCTCGGTCCACCGGCACAGATCGCCGACCCACTGGGCGGCACCCTCCGGTGAATACCGGCGGCCCTGAGGTTGGGCGCGCCGTGGCACCCCGGATGCGGACGGAGAACTTGATTCATGGCCCGTTACACTGGTCCCAAGCTGAAGTTGTCTCGCCGCGTGGGCGTCCCGATCGTGGACACCCCCAAGCACACGTCCAAGCGGGCGCTGAACGTCCCGGGCATGCACGGCTATCGCGGCCGGCGCCTGAAGGACTACGGCCTGCGGCTGAACGAGAAGCAGAAGGTCAAGTTCCATTACAGCGTGCTGGAAGCCCAGTTCCGGAGGCTGGTTGCGGAGGCGGGTCGCCGCCCCGGCAACACCGGAGAGCTGCTCATGCAGCTGCTGGAGCGCCGGCTGGACAACGTGATCCGCCGCGCGGGGCTGGCCCGGACGATCTGGGGCGCCCGGCAGCTGGTGGCGCACGGGCACGTGAAGGTGAACGGCCGCAAGACGGACCGTCCGAGCTTCACGGTGCGGGTTGGGGAGACGATCACGCTGAAGGGGGAGCGGGCGCAGAAGCTGGCCCGGGCGGCGATGGAATCGATGGCGGGGCACGAGGTTCCGGGCTGGCTGGACTTCAACCCGTCGGAGCTGACGATCCGGATCGTGGCGCTTCCGACGTCGGACCAGATTCCGTTCGACGTTGATCCGAACAAGATCGTCGAGTTCTACCGGTAAGGTTTGACGGCCTGCTGGGGAGACCGTAAGTCGATTCGGACCCGGACGCATGGTCCGGCTCCACGGACGCTATTGTTGCGGGCTTGGGAGCGATCCCAGGCCCGTTTTTTTTCACTTCGAATGGCCCCGGCGGCGCGGGGCTGTGACTGGACGCGATCCATCCATGCTGAAGACTCTCGAGAAATACAAGAAGTACCTGCTGGTCGTGGGCGGATCGCTGCTCATGGTGGCGTTCATCATGCCCAGCGCGATGAGCCAGATGCGCGGGGACCCGGCGAAGCGGGTGGTGGCGTACCTGGACGGGACGAAGGTGCGGGCGAAGGAGTATGGGCTGGCGCACCGTGAGCTGGCGGCGCTGCAGCGGCTGGCGCCGCTGCTCTTGAACAACCTTGGGCTTCGGGACGACGACCTGCACTGGTTTTTGCTGACGAGCGAGGCAAACAAGGCGGGGTTTGTGGGGGCGGAGTCGGATGGGGAGATGTTCCTGCAGGACATGACGGAGCTGCTGGCGATCCAGATGGCGCAGGCGAAGTACAAGCAGATGGCGGAGTTCATGCTGCGTCAGCCGAGCATCCGTCAGGAGCTGATGAGCGAGGCGCAGAAGGCGCTGCCGAACTTTGCGGCCAACGCGAAGCGCGAGGCGGGGCTGACGGATGTGGAGTTCTTCCAGGCGCTGGCGAAGCTGCGGGGCGTGCTGCGGCTGGAGCAGTCGTTCATGCAGGCGGGGCGGCTGTCGGACCGGCGGCTGCAGATCGCGTCGAAGCGCGGGCAGGAGTTCATCGGGGTTGATACGGCGGTGATCCCCGCGTCGCGGCTGATCGAGACGATTCCCGACCCGAGCGAGGCGGAGCTGGCGGAGCACTTTGCGAAGTACCGGGATGTGAACCCGGGGACGGGTGACAACGGGATCGGGTACCGGCAGCCTGACGGGGTGAAGGTGGGCTGGCTGTTCGTGGACAACCTTGCGGTGAGCGATTCGATCAAGGTTGATCCGGTGGAGGCGAACAAGCGCTGGAGGAAGGAATACCCGGCGAAGCCGGCGGAGGAGTTTGCGAAGGACCGCGTCGAGATCGAGCAGACGATGCGGAAGGAGAAGGTCGCGGCGGTGATGTCGCAGATCGACAAGATCTGGCGGGCGCAGGTGCTGGCGGCGACGCGGCGGCTGGAGGCTGAGGGGGCGTACAAGAAGCTTCCGGAGAACTGGAGCACGACGCGGCCTTCGCTGGAGTCGATCGCGAAGGGGATCGTGGAGGGCGTGAAGGCGGCGATGGACATCAACCTGCCGATGCCGGCGGTGGTGATCCGTGATGCGTCGTGGATGTCGCAGCGCGATCTGCAGCGGATCCCTGGGTTTGGGCAGTCGATGGTGAGCATCGGGAACCAGCGCGGGCCGGCGTGGCAGCTGGCGTTCACGGCGAGGGAGCTGCTGGAGTCTCCGACGCAGGCGCCGCCGACGGGCGTGGCGGTGCAGTCGGGGGTGCCGCTGGCGGATGTTTTCGGGGTGGATGCATCGGAGAACCGGTATTACTTCATGGTGATCGAGGCGAGGAAGGCGGCGGCGCCGGCCTCGCTCGCGGAAGTGCACGATCAGGTGGTGAAGGGTTTCAAGACGCTCAAGGCGTATGACGTCCTGGTGAAGGATGCGGAGAAGTACCAGGCCAAGGCGCTGGCGGACGGGGTAGAGGCGGTGGCGAAGGTGTTTGAGATTCCGGAGGGAACGCCGCCGGAGTCGGACATCACGCCGGTGCAGTTCCAGCCGAAGGTGCTGGTCTCGCGCGAGCAGGTGGGCGGGAGCGATTCGCGGCTGAAGGAAGATGCGTTCCGGGATGCGGCGGTGGCGCACGCGGAGAAGGTTGACCCGCTCAAGCCGGTGGAGGACGTGCCGGCGGATCAGCGGACGTTCACGGTGGCGCTGCCCAAGGCGCTTTCGCTGGCGGTGGGGCAGGTGGCCTCGCTGGAGCCCTTGACGCAGGAGCGGTACCGGATGGTGTCGGAGCAGCTTGTTCGCAACGAGCAGGCGAAGGAGTTTGAGAGCTCCGGGCCGATGCTGGTGGAGCAGTCGCCGTTCTCGGTGGCGGCGCTGAAGGCGAGGCTGAATTTCCGGAGCGTGGCGGACGACGTCGCGGACCGCAAGCCGGAGGAGAAGAAGGCGCCTGAAGGCGCGGACGGGAAGCCGGTGGAGAAGGCGGCCAAGTAAGGCCGTTTGCGAATACAGGAAATGATGAGCACCGGTGGCAAGGGCTGCCGGTGTTTTTGTTTTTGGAGATCATGGCGCAGGAGTGCCGCCCTGTCAGGGCTCGCGTGTTCATGCGAAGGAAAAAATTGGTGGCGCGTGCACCCAGGGCTTGCGCCCTGGGCTGACGATGGGCGCCGCTTCGCGGCTCGGAACGAGGCCGACGTGGCGGAGGGCAGTGGGCAGCGGTACAGGAAGTCCTTCGCCGTGATACCGGATGTTCGCCGGTGGAGCGAGCGGGGACGCGCGGGGGTCAGTGGCGGAAGTGGCGGAGGCCGTTGAGGAGGCAGGTGACGCCGCGGGCGTTGCAGAGGTCGAAGGTTTCCTGGTCGCGCTTGGATCCGCCGGGGTGGACGAGGCAGGTGACGCCGGCGTCGATGAGGATCTTGGGGCCGTCGGGGAAGGGGAAGAAGGCGTCGCTGAAGGCGAGGGCGCCGCGGGCGAGGGGTCCGGCCTTCTGGACGGCGAGGTGGCAGGATGCGACGCGGTCCATCTGTCCGGCGCCGGCGCCGAAGAGCTGTGAGATGCGTGGGTTGGTTGGTGAGACGCCGCCGATGCAGACGGCGTTGCTGGTGAGGGCGCGGCAGACGGGCTCGAGGAAGCCGGCGAGGGCGAGTTGCTGAGGCGTGGGGGCGGGGCCGGCGGCGTGTGTGAATTCAGAGGGTGAGGCGAGCCGGCTGTCGCGCTGCTGGACGAGGACGCCGCCGGGGACGGATTTGAGTTCCATCGCGGGGCGCGGGGAGAGGGCTTCGGAGGTTGCTTCGAGGATGCGGAGGTTGGCCCAGCGGGAGGTGAGGCGGGCGAGGGCGTCCTTGGCGTAGGCGGGGGCGATGAGGACTTCGATGAAGACGTCCTGGGCGCAGAGGCGTTCGGCGGCGGGGAGATCGAGTGGCGCGGAGAGGGCGATGATGCCGCCGTAGGCGGCGAGCGGGTCCCCGGCGATGGCGCGGTCGATGGCGTCGAGGGGCGTGGAGGCGAGGGCGGCGCCGCAGGGGTTGGCGTGCTTGACGACGCAGGCGGCGACGGCGGGGGTGGTGGAGGGGGAGTTTGAGCGGAGCGTGGAGAGGCCGGCGACGAGGGAGAGCGCGGCGGCGGCGTCGTTGATGTTGTTGTAGCTGAGCTCCTTGCCGTGGAGCTGGCGGGCTTGGGGGATGCCGGCGCCGAGGTCGATGGAGTGGCCGGCGGCGTCCGAAAGGGTGTAGAGGCCGGCGGACTGGTGGGGGTTTTCGCCGTAGCGGAGGGCCTGGCCGAGGACCAGGGGCATGGTGATGCCGGCGGGGAGGGCGGGGGAGCCGGAATCGGGGGCGGCGAGGGTGGCGGGGCCGGTGGTTGAGTGGCTGGTCTGGGTGAGGGAGCGGGCCATGTAGGCGGCGATGAGGGTGTCGTAGCGTGCGGTGACGGCGAAGGCGGCGGCGGCGAGTGATCGGCGGAGATCGAGGGCGGCGCTGCCGTTGTGGGCGCGGAGGGATTCGATGACGGGGGCATACTGGTCGGCGCCCGTGACGACGGTGACGTAGTCGGCGTTTTTGGCGGCGGAGCGGACCATGGAGGGGCCGCCGATGTCGATGTTCTCGATGGCTTCGGCGAGGGTCACTTCGGGCTGGGCGATGGTGCGTTCGAAGGGGTAGAGGTTGATGCAGACCAGGTCGATGGGGGTGATGGCGTGGTCGCGCATCGCGGCGGCGTGCTGGGGGTCGTCGCGGACGGCGAGGAGGGCGCCGTGGATGGCGGGGTGGAGCGTCTTGACGCGTCCGTCCATCATTTCTGGGAAGCCGGTGAGGCGCTCGATGGGGGTGACGCGGAGGCCGGCGGATTCGAGGGCTTTGGAGGTTCCGCCGGTGGAGACGAGCTCGACGCCCAGGTCGGCGAGGGCGCGGGCGAACTCGACGATGCCGGTCTTATCGGAAACGGAGAGGAGTGCCCTGCGGACGGGGACGAGGTTGGGGGGCGTGTGCGTGTGTGCCTTGAGCATGGGGATGCCGGGGAAGGACATGCGCCCGCGTCGCGTGGTGCGGGCGGGTGGATGGGGGATTGGGGCGTCGCGCGGGAGGAGGGCGGCGTGGGCCGCTTCTCGTGGGGCGGTGGTTCGCGGCTTAGTGCGTCACGAACTTGGCGAGGACGCCGGAGGTGCTGGCGACGTACAGGTCGCCGTCCTCGAAGGCGCTGGTCTTGATGATGCGGACGTCGGGGAGGTTTTCCTTGGCGAGGACGTCGCCGCGCTGCTGGTCGACGAGGAACATGGTCTTGCCGTTCCAGACCATGAGGTTGGTCTTGCGTTTGCCGATGACTTCGCCGCTGACGTCCTTGGCGGTCCAGAGGGAGGCGCCGGTGGCGGCGTCGAAGGAGGTGAAGCCTTCCTGGGTGGTGCAGTAGACGGCCTCGGGGGTTGCGAGCGGCTTGTAGGTGAGGGGGGAGGCGGTGCGGCGGCGCCAGATCTGCTGGCCGGTGGGTGAGAAGGCGTAGAGGGACTGATCGAGGCTGGCGACGAAGAACTCGGTGCCGTTGGAGGCGGGGAGCGCGCCGGGTCCGCCGTAGATCTGTCCGCCGCCGATGAGGCGGCCGGCGCCCATGTCGACGAAGAGGACGCGGCCGGTGGAGGTGACGGCGCCGGCGATGGCGCCGCTGACCAGGACGGGCGGGAAGTCGTAGCTTCCGGCGGCGTCGACGCCCCAGAGCTTGATGCCGTTGCTGTACTGGTGGAAGAGGAGCTCGCCGGTGGCGGTGCCGTAGAGGCCGGCGTTGCCGACGTTGACGGTGCCGGCGTTGACGACCTTCTCGAAGCCCTGGCGGGCGACGAGGGTGCCGGTCTGGGTGGCCAGGAGGTAGACCTCGGACTGGGAGGCGACGGTGAAGACGTCGCCGTAGCGGATGTCGGTGGTGCGTGACATGCCGGCGAACTTGGTGAGGCGGGAGGCGAGCTCGTTGCGCCAGCGGACGGTGCCGTTGGCGGGCTCCATGACGGTGACGGTGCTTCCGGATTCCTGGACGAGGAGGGCGTCGGGGTAGATGTTGAGGGCGGAGATGTGCTCGCCGGGGGAGACGGCGGGGAAGCCGCGCCAGTCGAGGCGGTAGCCGAGGCTGTTGTAGGAATCGGAGGGGATGGAGAAGCCCTTGTCGCGGGCGGAGATCGAGGTGGAGGCGCCAGAGACCGGGGCGGAGTCGATGACGCTCTGGGAGCAGCCGGTGAAGAGGGCGGAGGCGCTCGCCAGGCAGAGGGCCAGGGGCGTGCGGATGGACGAGCGGGTGGTCATACCAAGAATCTCCCGAGTGCGGGTGTGTCGCGAGTGCGGAGAAGGCTCAAGATCGGAGGGCCGCCGAGGAGCCGAGGGGCGCCTGGGGAGCCCGGCGTGCGAGGCTTGGGAACGCCCGAAGTGCCGGCCCCTCGTGCGGGGTCGGCAGTATCCATGGATACAGTCCGGGGGTCAAGCGTAGGTCGGAGCGCGGGGGCACGCGAACAACTCCCGCCCGTGGGCGGAATGGGCTTTGGGGTGGGTGAGGTCAGGGGCAAAGGCGGCGATGTTTACTGGACTTATTGAGCACGTGGGGACGGTGGCGCGGGCGACGGCGGTGCCGGCGGGGCTGAGGCTGGAGATTGATCCGCGCGGATGGGAGCATCGTCCGGGGCTGGGGGAATCGATCGCGATCAACGGATGCTGCCTGACCATCGCCGACGAGCGGGCGAAGGGCGGCGGCGTGATGGCGTTTGACCTGGTTCCCGAGACGCTGTCGCTGACGACGCTTGGGCGGCTGGTGGTGGGGTCACGGGTGAACATGGAGCGATCGGCGACGCCGCAGACGCTGCTGGGCGGGCACGTGGTGCAGGGTCACGTGGTTGGGATGGGGCGGGTGGAGGGGATCGAGAGGGAGGGGCAGTGGCGAATTCGGATTGGGGTGGGACCGGAGTTGATCGAGTATGTGACGCCGAAGGGGTCGATCGCGGTGGAGGGTGTTTCGCTGACGGTGGCGGGGGTGAAGGTGGAGCGAGGGAACGCCGAGGGGGGTAAGGCGGAGGGTGCGAGGG
>JBGAHA010000011.1:0-206804 GCA_044226385.1 Phycisphaerales bacterium | reverse complement strand
CATGGGCTCCCCCTCCGACCTGCCCGAGCCGCCGCCCGACGCGCTGCGGCCGGACTTTGTGATCTTCGATGGTGAGGTGCCCTTCTGGCGACCGGGCATGTGGGACGTGCTCGCCGCGATCCGCTGGAACTGGTTCCTGCTCATGCCGGCGCTGCTGGTGTGCGTGCTGGTGCCCCTCTCCCCCATCATCTTCTGGCGGGGTCAGATCTGGAGCCAGTTCATCTCAACGGCGATCAAGCCCTGGATCGTGTGCGTGGGTGTGGTGATCACCATCATCCTCAACGCCGCTCGCCGCGGCGTGCAGATCCGCCGGGACCTCTTCTGCATCCACTGCGGCTACACCCTTGCCGGCCTGCCCGACCGCGGCCACTGCCCCGAGTGCGGGCGCCCCTACCTCTTCGCCCTGGTGCACGAGTACAAGAAGGACCCCACCTTCTTCTCCGCCCGCTACAAAGCCTCCCGCCAGGCGCCCACCTACCCCCCCTTCCTCGCCGGCCCGGGCCCCACCCCCAACGACGGCACCCACTGACGACGTGACGCATCACGCGCCACTCTTCAATACGTCGCACATCACCGCAAGCACGCGCCCCCCCACCGCGCCGCACCTCCGCAGCGTTCACCTCTGCCGCATGCAAAGCCGCCGCCGTCTATTCACGGAGCAACCTCGCTTCGCGTCCCGTGCTTCAATCTCTCCGTGACTTCTTGACTTCGTGACTTCGTAACTCCGTGACTTCCCCCAATAAACAAGGCCCGCTTTCGCGGGCCCTGTCTGAAGAACGATTCTCTTCGCGGACCGAAGGATCAGTCGTAGAAGTTCACGATGGCGGAGACAACGCCGTTGCTGGCGGTCACCGCGGACCAGCAGCGGATGTAGGCGTTGTTGTTGTCGTTGGCGCCGGCGAGGTTGGCCTCGTCGCCCGCCGTGCGGTCGGTGTCCTTCTCGTTCACGAAGATGTTGTCGGGCTGGGTCTTGTCACCAGCGGCGAGCTTGGTGAAGGTGTAGGTGAGGGCGTCGGGCTCGGGCTTGGTGGCGAAGTCGACGTGGTTGTCGTTGAAACCAACGTTGCCTTCCCAGGTGGTACGGCCGCCGTGGATCAGCAGGGTCTGGGAGCCTTCGCCCAGCTTGGTCTTGCCGTCGGTGGAGCCGCTGTCGGAGATGAGCTTCCAGGTCAGGTCCTTACCCGAGCCGGTGGCGGAGTAGCAGGGGCCGCGGTTGCCCAGGACCACTTCCGTGGCGCTGAAGGTGTTGCTCCAGCGGACGGCGCGCTTGCCGAAGGGGGGGTTGAAGGCGTAGGAGGTGCCGCCGGCGATGCCGCTGGTGCCGGTCTGGCCCACGTCGGTGCCGCCCTTGTCGGAGTCGGTCCAGTAGGCCTTGAAGTCCGGGTCCCAGAGGGCCAGGGTCTTGTCAGAGCCCTTGGCGCCGGTGGGGGCGTTGAACTGATAGGCCGTGTAGGCGGTCTGGTTGCCGTCGGCTTCAGCGGGGCTGATCAGGAGGTCGACCGGCACGAAGCCGTTGAAGACCATGACCGACAGGACGTGCCGGGGCAGGAGCTTCTTGATCGAGTCCGCGTCCTTGCCGACGACGGTGTTCTCAGCCTTGTCGAGGCGATCGGGGCGGGGGTAGTCTTCGTTGTTGTTCTGAGCCCAGACAACGAAGCCCTGCAGCACGCCGCGGACCTGGCTGCTGTCCTTGACCTGCCGGGCCGTCGCACGGGCCTTGCCGAGCGCGGGGAGCAGGATGCCGATCAGGAGCGCGATGATCGCGATCACGACCAGCAGTTCGATGAGCGTAAAGCCCTTCTTCTTCATGATGGTTCTCCGATAGTGGCCCGGGACGTCCGGTGACCCGGCGTTTCGCCGAATCTCACCGCCGCTCCGGTCCGACGTCGCGCCTTCGGGCAGGCCGCGCGACCCGAACCTGTGATGACCAACCGCTCCGTTCACCCACCCCCACGCCGGTTCCCTGCCGCCAGCCCCGATCGCTCGGGAAAGGCGTGCTCAGAAACCTTCGGGTTGCCAGGCATGAGCGTGCCCAGCATCTGCCGATTGCCGGCGGAACTCGCCGGCCGGACGCGAACCACGAACCAACCCGGCAGGTCATCAAAGTGCCGGATGAGCATCGAGCTCGCATCACCAGATTGTCGGCAGGGTTGGCCTTCCCTTCGATTGGGTCGGCATCAACGGAGCGACCGGTCATCGGTCGCGGAATCAGAGCATTTTCTCCCGAATGCACCGGCCTCCAGAGGCCGAAATCGGGGTCATGCCCATTCTCGGGGCGCCTTGCCCTGCCAGCGTGCCGCTTTCGGCACACCCATACAGTACCTATATCATCATTCGTCCGTCAAGGTCGGTTGTTCCCCCGGCAGGCAAAAATGGCTCGATAGGTGCTTTCCCTATCCAGCCCTCCCCCACCCCTCCACCACCGGAACACCCGTGCCAACCTCGTGACTACACCCCACGGGCGCACTTCCCCCCGCCCGGCATTTGTCCTCGCCGCCCATGTGCGTACCATTCGCCCGCCGTGCCTCCACAGAGGTTCGGCGAGCCACGACCGTGGCCTGTTTGGGGATTGGTGTAACGGTAGCACAAGCGCCTCTGGAGCGCTTTGTCTAGGTTCGAATCCTAGATCCCCAGTTACCAAGCACTTACGTTCATTCTGCCCACCGATGCGAAGTGCTGCACCGGACGGTACTTGCTGCGATTTCCTGCCCGGGGTCCTGCCGACCGAAGCGCCCCGAACTGCCCCCTCTGGCGTCGAATCCGGCACAGTTTTGGCACACTCGGCCTATAGCCCTTCGCGGAGATCCCCATGTTCCGCGGGATGACGCCATCGTGACCTTGGAAGCGGCGAGTATCGCCAGCCGCGATTGCTGCCGTAAGTCCCGCACCACCGCCCGGCCCGACTCATCGTCATCCTCAACCTCGCCGGGGAGCGCCCATCCATCACCACCGCACCCCCGCTGGTATGGGGTGTTTTCAAGTTGGCGGTGTGCGCTTCGGTGCGACGGAGGTACCGCATTCGGGGCAGACGGTGCCCGATGCGGCACCCAGGTCGTAGCGACACGTGGGGCATTGCCCGCGGCGGCGGCGGACCGCGCGGCGAATGGACCTCACTCCCGACGTGGTGCTGAACGCGATCACGCCCCAAAATGCTGAGTCGATCAGCAGGCCGTGCCAGATGGGGAGCAGAGGAAGGGCTCGGATCTTGCTCGCCCACGAATCCTGGGAGACTGGAATCCCACCTTTCACGGTGACACCGACTGTTAATGCGTCATCGGCCCCGTGTTCGACAAACCAGAGCGCCAGCACAGGCCAACCCGCCGCGTGTTCAAGCCCGGAGCGAATTGAGGGCTGAGACTGTTGGAGAATCAATGGAAGATCGCCCCACCCGCTCACATCGAGCGATCGCTCTGCAGGTATCGGCGGAGGTGGTGGAAAGTCTACGAAATCCAGAAACACAGCAAGCACTGGAGCGTCAGCGTCGGATGCGACGGATGTCCAATACCTTCGAACCCATCCCTGTCCTGAACACTCGACGGCTTGCACCGCATGCGAGTCGTGAACAAACATCTCTTGCCGCGAAGCACGCAGTGGGCCGAACGCCGCAATCCCCCACGCCACCCCGACGGCGATCGCAGCGCCGTAGGCGAGCCAAATGACAAGGCGGGTGGCCACACGGGCCATCGCGCGAGGCTTCATGTTTCGACCCCGGTGAGCGGCCAGAGGACGCGAAAGTCACTTTCACAAGAATACCAAGTCACGTTCTTCACATGGGGATGCCATGGATGAACAGTGGCCTTGCGAGCCCTTGCTAATCGCTCGCGCGAATCCAGTTCATCGTGTCCCCGCGGCAATTCCAAGGGCCAGCTCACATCGATCCGCCTCGCCTCGCCGCGTCCCGCCCCCGACGCCCTTTCCGCGAGGAATCCAGCGTGCATTCTCGAGGTGGATATAATTCGGATACAAACAGCCTCAATACGGAGCCTTGCCATGATCCATGAAGTTTCCGGAGACATCCTGCTCTCCTCCGCCCAGGCGATCGCCCACGGCGTCGCCCCCAACGACCCTTTCCACAGCGGCCTCGCCCTCGCCCTGCGCGAGAAATGGCCGGCGATGTACAAGGACTTCCGCCACTACTGCCAGACCAAGCACCCCAAGTCCGGAACCACGTGGGCGTGGGGCGGCGTGGGAGAGCACGGTCCCGTGCAGATCGTCGCCCTGCTGACCCAGGAAGGAAGCTACGACCACGGCGGGAAGCCGGGGCCGGCGAGCGCCAGCGCCATCAACCACGCCCTCAAGGAACTCCACGCCTGGGTGGTGCAGGAGAAGATCTCCAGCCTGGCGCTCCCGCGACTGTGCACCGGCGTGGGGGCGATGGCGTGGGAATCGGTCCTGCCCCTGATCCGGGAACACCTGGGCTCGCTGCCGATCCCCGTCTACATCTACAGCACCTTCCACAAGGGCATGAAGGGCGTGGAAGAGGCCCAGCACGTCGCCGCCGCGCGGTGAGCGCCCGCAAGCCGCCGCGGGATGAACGACTGGGTCCAAAAAGACAGCACCCTCTGATTGCTCAGAGGGTGCCATAGTGACCCCAATGGGATTCGAACCCATGTTTCCAGGATGAGAACCTGGCGTCCTGGACCAGGCTAGACGATGGGGCCAATTTCGATGAGGCCCAGGTTCTCGGAGGGGACGATAGCAGCCCGGGAGCAACCGTCAACCGGGAGGGGGGATGGGAGCGGGTCTAAGGGAAAAAAGCGGGACGGGATGGGGGTGAGGCTGGGCGCGGCGAGTCACAGCGGCACAGCGGCACAGCGGCACAGCGGCACAGCGGCACAGCGGCACAGCGGCACAGCGGCACAGCGGCACAGCGGCACAGCGGCACAGCGGCACAGCGGCACAGCGGCACAATTTTACAGATGTGGAATAGGGCGACGGGCCGGGGGGACCGGGAGCTTCACAGAGTCAGAGTGTCGGGTCTGCTCAGGCCATCGTCGCGGCGGAGAGCACTTGGCGGCGGAGTTGGGCGAGGGCGTAGACGGCGGCCTCGGCCTCGGCCTGTCCCACCACAGCGCCGGCGGGCTCACCGTCGGGGCCTCGCCACTCGGCGCGGTGGCAATCAAAGAGCTGCACGTATCGCAGCGTCAGTTCGTGCCGAGATTCGGCGAACTCACGCTTCACGCGTGACGGGCGCGGAAAGCAGCGTCCATCGGGCAGGTAATCGCACTCCGTGCTGTCCAAGGCCGTCCAACCGGTCGCGTACAGCTCATCGATCGCGAAGTCCAAACCCATCGGGCCCGTCCTTTCGCGGCCGCGGATCCGGGCCGCCTGCGAAATGCTCGGCACATGCGAGCAGCCTGCCTGATGCACAAGGGCCGCCCACGTGCCTCACACGCACGGGGAGTATAGGTTGGATCACCACGGCGTGGATTGAGGGTCGTACGCCCCGCGTCCGCCATGAGTTATCGCCCGCCCAGGCTGGTCGGGATGACCACCAGGGCGACGACGTCGTACCACGCGTGCGCGGCGACGGCGAGGCCAAAGCCGCGGATGACGAACACGCCCGAGAGGTACATGCCGGCAACGAAGCAGTAGATTGCCAGTCCGACATTGAGCCCGCCGGCGGTCCAGACATCGTGGTACGCGGCGAAGGCGGCGGAGGCCAGGACGGCGGAGATCGCGTACCCGGCGCGGTCGGGGATGCGGAGCAGATCGACCAGCACGGCATGCAAGGCGGCGATGGCGATGAGCCGGAAGAGAAGTTCTTCGTAGATCCCCGCGCCCAGGGAGAGCGTGAGCCGGGCCTGCCAGGAGAGGGAGGCGACGGGGCTGTCGGCGGACAGAAGTCCGCGTCCGGCGTGATGACTGAAGAACAGGCCCAGCACGAGCAGGGGGAGCGTCCAGACAATCGACTCGGCAAGCATCCCGGCGAGGACCTTCCAGGAGACTCTCCAGCGGTCCTTCTCGAGGATGTGCCAGATGAGCAGGACGGCGGCGAGGGCGATGCCGGGCAGGTGGAGTGAGAAAGCGCCGAAGTTCTCGAAGAAGACGCGGAGCAGCCTGCGGGCGCTCACATCCACGCCGGTGGAAATCCCCGTGAGGCACACCAAGGACCCGATCTCGTAAAAAACGATCAGCGGCGTCAGGAAGAGCAGGACGTGCAGCGGGCGCGTGGAGAGGAACAGATACCGCGCGGGCGCCGCATGCGAACCGCGCCGGGCGGACCTGCGGGGCTTCTCGGATCGCGCGGAAGGCTCTCGCCGCATGCCCACAGAATAACCTCAAGCCCGCGGACGTCGCGGGCGTCACGGATGAACGTCATGCAGGAAGAAGGTGCGGGACGCGTCCGATCAGGACCGGCCCGTGCCGGTCCACCGCAAGATAGCAGCAACCAGCGCCGGACTGCGCGCACCGCGCGAACTCCGATGCGCACGGGGCCGCACACCTGGGCGTGGACCCCGGGGGCCGGGGCCTGCACGGGGATGACTCGCCCGTGGCTTTACTCGCCCTTGGTCTTGGCGGGCTTGGCGGCCTTGGGAGCGGACTTGGCGGCGGCGGCCTTGGTCGCGCCGTGCGTCGTCGCGGCGACGAGACGGGCGTTGAGCCGGCTCTTGCGACGGGAGGCCTGGTTGCGATGGATGGTGCCGTGCTGGGCGGAGCGGTCGATGACCTTCTGAGCCTTGAGGAAGGCGGCCTTGAGCTCCTCGGGGGTGCCCGTGGCGGACTTGAGCTCGAATTCCTTGATCGCGTCGCGCATGCTCTTGAGGCGCCAACGATTGCGGGCGCGATCTTTCTCGTTCTGACGGACACGCTTGCGAGCGGACACCGAGTGAGCCATCTGTTTCCTGCTTCCGTTGCTGAATTCAACCGGTCCTACGCCGGCGAACCGCCGGGCCTCAATAATTCGGGGCCACAGCCGCAGAATCAAGCCCCCCACCCACTCCTTGCCCGGACCGGGGTCGAGAACCCCGCCCCTCGGCGGGCGCCCGCGGCCACCGACCGGCCCCCGCTGCTCTCTTCACGGGCCGCTTCTCACCCCTTCCACTTGCCGCTCCGCGGGAGGCGGCTTATGCTCACTGCTCGACTGAAGCGGGCGTAGCTCAATTGGATAGAGCACCAGACTACGGATCTGGGGGTTGTGGGTTCGACTCCTACCGCCCGCGCTTCACCCCCTTGGACGGCGGATAGCACCCCTCGATTTCCCCCGGCGGGATCCTGAAAAAAGGATTCCTGGCAGCGGCGGAATCCCGGTGAATCGATGCCACCGCCCGGCCGAAAACACCCCTCGGCCCCCTTCCCTCGTTTTTCCGGTGACTCCACGTACACTCGCCCCATGACCAGCCCGGACGCCACACGCCCCTGTTGCACGCGCCGCGAGAGCGATCACGTTCGCGGCGCGGGTTCTCGGTCCGGGCGGACCTCCTTCTGGTCCATTCCCGCGCTGGCGACGCTCTTGGCGCTGCTGCCGGGATGCTGGTCGTTCCAGGAAGGTTCTCAGGGCCTCCCGCGTGAAGCGCCCGCGGCGGCGATGCAGCCTTCGGACTGGCCCCCGCGCGACCTCGCCCCCGTGCAGGAACTACTCGCCAGCACGCCCGACGAGATCCACTGGTACACCCTCGCCAAGGGCGCCGATCCGGAGAAACTGACCGAGAGCGAGCGCAGCCTCCTCAAGACCATGGGGACGCGCATCACCTACAAGGGGATCCACGGCAAGGGCCTGCTGCGCGTCGTGGAATCCCTGCGTGAACCGGACCCGAAAGGCGACGACGATGGCGCCCCCGGCTTCGCGGCGCTGATCGATTTTCTCACCAGCGGCTTCTCTCCCAACGCCTACTGGCTGACCTCCAAGACGCTCGAAGGCATCCGGGAATTCGACGAGCGTTCGGCGCTGTTTGCCTCCCCTACCGACGACGCGCCCGGGATCCTTCCCCCGCCGACCCCCGAAGACACCACCAAGGCCAACATCGAGCAGGCCGTCCCCCAGACCGAGCTCCACCTGCAGCAGGGGATGTACATCCGCTTCCCGGCCCGCGCGGGCAAGGACAAGCCCTACCGCGGCGTGGTCGTGCACCTCAACGCGATGTTCGGCAACGAGTACGAGGTCAAGACGCTCGACGAGTTCCGGGAGCGCGGCTGGGCCGTCATCGACCTCAAGCCCACCTCCCAGATCGCCCCTCCCGTCCCCCCGCAGTGGGCGGAACTCGGTCGCAAGTCCATCCAGGAGCGGCGCGAACTCATCGCCAGGATCTGCACCGAGATCGGCGGCAGCCCGCGCATCACCGCGACATCCACCGACCACTTCTCACGCCTGGTCGCCAAGTACCGTGCCCACCCGCTGGCGAGCGAGGTCGATCGCCTCGCCGCGATCATCAGCCGCTGCCAGGCGGGCGCCTTCCTCGTCTCCGGCCCCCAGGACTACGACTCGGTCTCCGCGGTGATCGCCCAGCAGCTCGACCAGGCCCAGGCTGGCAGCGCCTACGCGGCCGAGGCCGTGCTGGACTATGTGAAGAGTCAGCGCCCGGATCTGCAGGGCATCCCGATGGTGCTCATCGGCTTCAGCGCCGGCGGACTGGCCACCCCCACCACCGCGGCGAGGATCATGGACCAGATCAGCGCCGTGGTCATCATCGGCGGCGGCGCGGACTGCTTCTCGGCCTCCCAGCTCAGCAAGTTCAGCGACGGCGGGCTGCACGTGCGCACGACGCTCGACGACCCCGTGGGCGACCACAAGCTTCCCAAGGAGCAGGTCGCGCCGATGAGCGAGTTCTACCTGAAGTATTCAAAGCTCGATCCCTACCACACCGCGCCGCTCCTGGCGGGAAAGCCCGTGCTGCTGGTGACCGGCAAGACCGACACGTGGGTGCCCGCCGCGTGCGGCCAGCTTCTGTGGGAACGCATGGGCCGCCCCGATCGCCTCCAGATCGACGCCGGCCACGAACTGCTCTTCTACTTCCTGCCGAACAAGGCGGGATTCATCGCCGACTGGGTCGAGAAGACGGTGTTGGCGAAGCCGGAATCGCTCTCCGCACGATAAACAATCCGTCGCGAGTCGTATACACATCGCGCCGTTCCCACGGCGCGCCACTCTACTTCCCCTCGCCTACCGCAAGAGCACCAGCGGCAGTTCCGGCCCGCAATCCGACCGCTCCCCGCGTCGTTCGCAGTCGATTCCAAGATGAAGCTCGAACGAGCAAGATGACCGCGTCTGAAGCACGCCGAGCGTGACCATCGCCGCCAGTTCCGTCGACGCTGGAACCTCCCACGGCCCGCGCACGCTCACTCGCGTGATCTCCCTGGCTCCCCACGCATGTTCCATCGGCTGGTGACGATCCGCCGGCAGTGCATCAGGCCGCAGGCCAAGCGGCAGATAGAACAGCATCGGCTCGGCGAGGGTGTGTGACTGGCTCGCCATGTGGATCGCCATCCCCGGCGGCAGGTAGGGCGGCCGATATTCCCACGACTCAAAGGGCAAGGACCCGCGCGGCCCATCCCCGGCGAGAACTCCTGTTACGGGGCGCAGGGCAATACCAAACGGGCACGCGCCGCCCCTCCGGCCCGACCAGCGCTCCCACAGTTGTGTGGGGGCGACGAGTGGCGACCTCGCCTCGCGCTCATCGCTCACCCAGAGCAGTTCGATGTACGCGTTGCGAAAGAAGAATCGCCGGCATGCCGTGCCCTGTCCCGGGTGCGTGTTTGAAGGGCCTTCGGTGAGACCCAGATCCCGCAGCCGCCGCGCGGCGAGCTCGGCGCCGGGATCGGTGCAGATGAAGATGTGATCGAATTCCACGTGCATGTATGAGCGGCCGCACGCCGCAGCCAAGGAAGTGCACGCACTCTATCCGCGTTCCACCTGCTGCGCCCGGCGAGCGCGAAAGGTGGTCCAAGGAGCCACATCCGCCGGCTCGCGATCCACGATGCGCCGCACCATCCGCCAGCATCTCCGCCATGAGTCCCGCCCCAAAAGAAAAGGACCCGCCTTCGCGGGTCTTGGGAAGTGATTCATGTACCGGCAAGTCTCTCAACCCGCCTCGAGGAAGTGCTCGAAACTCAGCTGCTGATGCTCGCGAGGTAGCTCACGTCATCGGCCTTCCACAGCTGATCTCCCGCCGGGTTCCAGTAGTACCGCATCACGTCACCGTTGGACGCGGTGCCCACCAGGTTGATCGTCGAAGCCGTGGATGTGATGCCGGTGATGCGGCCCACCATCGCCTTGGTGCCGGCCGGCACCGCGGTGCTCATGTCCGTCACCACCCAGGCGTTGCCGCCGATGCCCGGGGCCCACCAATAGACCCACAGCTTGCCGTTGGAGTCCAGCCCGCCGATGTTCGTCGCGCCCCACGGCGTAACGAAGCTGCTGATGGTGTTGCCCACCAGCAGGGCGCCGTTGAACTGCGCCGTCAGGTCGTCGGTGCGCCAGTTGCCCTGGAACTCCGGCAGCCACCACGTCACTGAGACGTGACCTTCCTGCGTGATACCCACGATGTTCGTCGCGTTCCAGCTCGTCAGGTACACCGTCAGCCCGCCGGTGAACGCCGGCGCGCCCGTCACATCGCTGAGATTGGTCTGCGTCCAGAGGTTCTGGTCGATCCCCGGCGCCCACCACACGGCCTGGATGTCACCGTTGCCGTCCAGGCCCACGATGTTCAGCCCGTTCCACGACGTCACGTAGCTGGTCAGCCGGCCCGTGAACGCCGGGGTCGTCAGGCCGCGCTGGGCCAGGTCCACGTCCGAGAAATTGTGGAACTGCCAGGTCCAGTTGCTCGCCGTGCCCGTCTGGCGGAAGGCGACAAGGTCGCCCGAGTCCGACATGCCGGCGATGTACACAAACCCGTCGGTCGTGGTGAAGGCCGTGATCTCACCCTGGATGATCTGCCCGCCCGACACGGAGGTCGTGAGGTTCGAGAACGTCCAGGTGTTGTTCGCGCCCGACGTGAACAGGATCAGCCCGTTCGCCGACGGCCCCACCGCGTGCTTCAGACCGGTCTTGGGGTCATAGAACGCGACCAGGTTTCCCGTGACATCAGGGGCGCCCGTCGCCGCCTGCAGGTTCTTGTACTTCCAGTAGTCGGCCGAATCGGGCGTGAAGATCTCCGAACGCCCGTCCAGGCCCAGGGACGTGATGATGAGCTGGTCCTGCGCGTTGGTCGCGCCGTTGATCGAGGAGCCGGCGACCGCGCGGTAATCGGCCCGGGAGACCACCGAGGCGTCCCGCAGGTACACCAGGTCAGCCGTCGTCAGGGACGAGGCCGTCGTGGTGTAGTGCGCCGTCACGGGGACATTGTCATACGTGTGGTGCTGGTTCTGCGGCGGCGTGTTCGCCGGATCGGGATCAAGGTCGAACGTCCGCAGCCCGAAGATCGCCTGGATGATGTCCATCCCCTTGACGATCTGCCCGAACACCGCGTACCCGCCGCCCGGATCCGTCCCGATGTCCAGGTTCGTGTTGTTGTTCACGTTGATAAAGAACTGGCTTGTCGCCGTGTTGGGAGAGCTCGTCCGCGCCATCGCGATCGTGCCCGCGACGTTCGACTTGCCCGAATTCTCCAGCACGATCGGGGAGCCCGTCGCCACCGACGAGGGAGCCCCGTTGCCGTCGAAGTAGAACCCGCCGCCCTGCAGGATGTCGATCCCGTCCCCGTTGGCGACCTTGGTCATGCGGTGGAAGAACGTCTCGTTGAGCTTGTCGCTGTTGGTGTAGCTCAGGAAGTTGGCGACCGAGATCGGCGCCACGTCGTCGAAGAGCTCGATGTAGACGTTGCCGTAGGTCGTGTCGAACTTCAGGATCGTGTGGTTGTCGGGAACCACCGACATGATGCGCCGCGGCTCGAGCTGGCACAGCAACTCCGGACGGCGACCGCTGGTGCGGCGAAGCCCGCCCGGGGTGCCCGACGAACGGCTGGTGGCGCTGGACCAGGCCCGTGAAAACAACGACGCAAGGGACGCGACCATCAGGTGACTCCTCGACTGGCCTTACGCTGCACGCGTTCCCGGGTTCCGTGCGGTCCGAACTTCGGCCCCAGGGGCTGGGGACCGGACGTTCGGGGTTCCCCTGCGGGAACCGGACCCGGCCGCGGAGCATGAAGCCCGAACCTTCCGGCTCTCAGGGCTCCGGAAGAAGTGTACCACGCCGGACATCATTCGAACGTGCCGCGACGCTCGATTTCAAAATCGTACAGCTTCGCAAGATCCCCCGCCCCCACCCCTTCCAGCCGGGCGATCCGCCGGATCAGGGCCTTGGGATCCTTCACCGCCAGGGCCCCCAGGACCTCGAACTTATGCCCCAGCACGTCCTTCAGATCAATGACGTCAGGACCCGCGTGGTTCCTTGCATGTCCGCCCGGGTACATCACCAGTCCGGAGTCGTAGAGGTTCCCCTGGTCGTCGGTCACGATCATCGACGTTGGGATCCCGTCGGGGTACTTGGCGTCGTACTCCGCCCCGCCCCACTCAAACGCCATCTTCGCCATCAGCGACCGCGTCAGGTCGTGGTGCAGGGCGTGCTTGTCAAAGTCGTGCGGGGTGAGCATCAGCTCCTTCCACCCCAGCTTCGCCCCCGGCTTGGCTGCCCGGTGCTCCAGCGCCTTGCGCAGCATCGTGCACACCAGGTACAGCATCGAGTGGTCCGCGCTCTGGCGGGTCTTGGGGTCGCGCTTCGCCGGGTCCCCGATGATCCCGAACGCCGGCTCGTACGCCTTCACCACGATCTTCGCAATGTTGCGGCCCGATCGCTCGTCCAGCAGCTGCGGCGCCCTCGCCGCGATGTTGATCAGCCCCTGCAGCGCCCCGGCCGACTGGTGCTCGTACAGCCCCAGCTTGAAGTGCATCCCCATCACCGCAAAGTCGTCCCCGCTCTTGCCCAGCAC
This sequence comes from Phycisphaerales bacterium, assembly GCA_044226385.1. Classification (GTDB taxonomy): domain Bacteria; phylum Planctomycetota; class Phycisphaerae; order Phycisphaerales; family UBA1924; genus JAEUJB01. The sequence goes on along the minus strand of JBGAHA010000011.1, from coordinate 193,941 downwards.
CAGGTCAAAGGGAGACGCATCCTTCTTCTCGGTGTTCGCCGAGTGGCTCCCCACCTTCTGGAACATCTGCCCCGGCCCCTCGAAGATCCGGAAGATCGCCTCGGGGTTGCGGAAGATGTCGCGCGGCCCCAGGAACCCCGCCATCGCCCGCTTCACGCTCAGGATCGCCGCCTCCGTCGAGATCGCCGCGCTCGCACCCTTGCTGTCCGAAAGCTGCTTGCCCGCACGGATCGCACGGAACGGGATGTAGTGCGCCACCACCATCCCGATCGCGCTCTCGATCTGGTCCGCCCTCGCCCCCATCATCGCCCCGAACGTCGCCGCGCTGGCGATCGCCCCGTGCACCACGTGGTCGATCTTGTAGCTCTTGAGGCTGAAGACCTCGGCAAGCCGCCCCCGGATCTCGTCCAGCAGGACCATTCCTTTAAGGGCATAGGCCCCGTCCTTGCCCCGCATCTGGGCGGCGGCGAGGGGAACGCTGTAGAAGTCGTTGTGCCCGAACTCCCCGGCGGTGTGGCCCAGTTCGGGGTTGTACCCGAAATTGGTGCCGTTGCTGTCCCATTCCCGGACGGCCGCGCAGTTGGCGACCACGGCCTTCTCCACCGCGACGTCCACCGACGACCCGAAGACCGGCGCCCCGGACCGGACCACCTGGTGGGCCCAGGGGGCGCCCGCCCCGCCCGCGGGGACGGGATACTGCAAAGCCTCATCCCGCAAGATGTTGGGCGCGTTGGTCCCCAGCGCCAGGGCCGAGATCCCGCAGACCACGGCGTCGGTATGGAAGAGGTTGGTCTTCTCCAGCACGCTCCCGGCCGGGTCCCCCCCGCCCGAACCCTTCTCCCCCATGAACTCGATGGCGTACTGGGCGAGCCCCAGGGCCTGGTTGCTGTCGGCGGGCAGGTGGGCGTGGGTCTTGGTATTGATGGCGCTGGGGGCAACCGGCATGGCCACGGACTCCTCTGTGGGGATGCCCGGCGGGTCTCTCCCGCCGGGGGGGTGCAAGGATAGACGCCCGTGGGGGGCCCGGGGGCGAGGATGTTGCCCCGGAATGGCATGGGGGGCTACCATCCCGCCGATCAGGACAGTGAGCGTCCGACGCGGACGCGTGCCTCGATTCGCCGACGCTTCCTCATTGCCCGAGTTAAAGCAGCCGGACGTCATTGGATTCAAGGGCAAGATGATCGGAAAGCAGATGAAGCTTTACGTCGGAAATCTGTCGTTCAAGACCACCGAAGACACCCTCCGCGGCCTGTTCGAGGCCCACGGCGAGGTGGCGTCCGCCCAGTTGGTCATGGACCGTGAGACGGGCCGCCCGCGCGGCTTCGGCTTCGTCGAAATGCCCGATGACACCCAGGCGCGCGCCGCGATCGAGGCCCTCAACGGCCAGAACGTCGATGGTCGCGACCTGACCGTCAACGAGGCTCGCCCCCGTGAAGATCGTGGCGGCGGCGGCGGTGGCCGCGGCGGCTTCGGTGGCGGCGGCGGTGGTGGTCGCGGCGGCTTCGGCGGCGGCCGTGGCGGCGGCGGCGGTGGTGGTGGCCGCGGCGGCTTCGGCGGCGGCGGTGGTGGCGGCGGCGGCGGCGGTGGCCGCGGCGGCTGGTAATCCACGCCCCAAGGCACGACCCGTCACATCACGGTGACTTTTTCAGCCCGGCGTCGAAAGACGCCGGGTTGTGTTTTTGGAGGACAGCGTCATTACATGTGTACTGATCGCCCGAATCCTTCAGATGCAAGGGCCCGCCCGGCGTGGCGATTTCTAGCTGCCAGACCTGCATCCGATGGAGTGCGATACCTGCGTCATGCGGGGCACGTTGTATTCGCCCTCGCGCCTGGCATACGTGCAGTGCAACGGCGCGCATCGCGCGTGATTGAACGCTGGCGAACCCTCGCAGTCTTGGGGGAGGGAACAGAGCGGCGAATGGCAACCCTGCCCCGGGCTTTACAGCCCGGGTTCCTTCTTGCCCTCGCCCGAGCTTGGCCCGCCCCAGTGCCGATCCTTCCCGCTCTCGATTTCCTTCAGCCGCTCGGTCAGCCACTGTTCCCGGGCCGGTCGGCGCTCGTCGATGCGCTTTTCGGCGCGGGCGACGCGGGCCTTGAGCTGGTCGATCTCGCTCTCCTGGAGCTTGAGCTGCGCGTCGAACTGCTCGGCGAGGGCGGCGCGGACGTCGGCGCGGGCCTTCTCGATCTCTGCCTCGGGCGCGTTCGCCTTCACACGGTCGCGCAGCACGCGGCCCGTATCCACCACGCGCATCCCCGACTGCCACTCAGCGATGCGGATCTTCGCCGCCTCCGGGTTCTCCTTGCTCATCCTCTGCATCTCGGCGACTCGCGGGCGCATGCGCTGGATGATCCGCTTGAGCGCGTCGGGGTCGGATTTCTCCAGCTCCTTGAGACGCGGCGACAGCCGGGGCATGTGCTCGTCCACCCATGCCATCGTCGACTTCACGTCCTCGGCCGTGATCGGCTTGGACCAATCCGTCTCATCCCCTCGGGGCCCCCACGGCCCCCACGCCCGTCCGCCGGGACGATCCTCATCATCCATCATCCCATCAGGACCGCCGACGACGTCCCGGGCGCCCCCACCTCCCCCACCACCACCGCGACCCTCACCAAATCCGCCGAAGAACAGCCAGCGGGCCGACGACCGCATCGCCTCCATCTTCTCGGCGAGCTGCGCATCGGTCACATCTTTCGAATCCACCAGCTTCTGCGCCTCGTCCAGCTTCTGTTGGATGCTTGCCATCTCTTCCCGGCGCTGCTTCAGCCGCTCTCGCAGCTCATCACGCGTCATCGGTCGCCTCGAAAGACGACGCCCTTCGGGCTGTCCCGCCTCAGCTTTCCCCTCGGGCTTGGCCGGCGACTTGTTCTCCGTGGGCTGATCCTTCCCCGCGCTCCCCGGCGTCCCCGGCTGACCCAGGCACAACGCCGAACCGGCCAGTAAGGTGATCAGCGCCGCGCAAACGGCCGTGCGATGGAGGTTCATTGATTTCAAAGGGGCTCTCCGTCAAGGAACCACTCGCCCGCGCTAGGCTCACTCGCCAAAGCCCTGTCCAGGCTGTCGGAATCCATCGCGAGCTGCTTGAGATCCTCCGAAGACGAATCGGTGATCCGCAGCCACGAATCCACGTCCTGCTCCACCGAGCGGCTGGCCAGCTCCATGCCCGACGGGAACCGGCCGCTCTGCGTGATGGCCGGGCGAACCGCCATCCACGTCAATCCCGCCGTCGCCGCGACGGTCACCACCGCCGCCACTCGCCACACACCCGACCACGCCGCGGGGCGGGCCGCCTGCGAGGGAAACTTCAGCACCTTGACTTCGGGCGCTTCGGCGCGGGCTGCGCCGGGCGCCGTTGCCAGCGCGATCCGGTCTTCAAACCCCGCGCCCGCGCGCATCCGGTCATCCCCGGCAAGTTCGGCGAGGGCGGCATCGATCGCCGAGAGTTCCGGTGGAAGCCCCGCGGAATCATGCGAGAACCCGCCGCGAGGGGCGAGCGGGCCCGTGCCTTCGAATGGTGTGCTGTGATCGTTCATGAGTGGCTCTCTCCCCCGGAAGCATCGGCCGCTTCCATGATTTCTCGCAGCTTCTTCAGCGCCCGGTGATGGCGGGCGAGCAGTGTTCCGACCGGTTCGTCGAGCAGCTCCGCCATTTCCTTGAAGCCCATCTGTCCCTGGTGCCTGAGCATCAGAATCTCCCGGTCAGCGTCCGGCAGCCGTTCCATCGCCTCCCGCAGCGCCGTAAACCGCCCCGGCTGCGGCTCGGCGTTCCCGGAATCCTCCCGGGAATCCATCAGCACCGCGGGATCCGTGGGCGTCGCCTGGCGTCGCACCCGCCGGGCTTCGTCCCGGATCCGGTTCATGGTCACCCGCATCAACCATGATTCAAACTTGCCCTGCTCCGCATAATCACCGGCCTTGAGTTTCATCGCCACCGTCGCCAGCACGCTCTGGGCGATCTCCTCCGCCTGCTCCCGGTTTCGCAAACGGCTGAACGCCATCGCGAAGACCCGCCGGGCGTACAGGCCGACGATCTCCCGCCACGCGGCGGGATCCCCCTGGGCTCCGCGCGACAGCAACCCGGGAAGCCGGGCCGCTTCCAAGGAAGAATCGCGGTCCTGAGCGTCCTCCAGCACGTGCATCCTTAAGTAGAACGCCCCACCCGACGGTTGATTGCCCGCCCGGCCCATCCCGGCCGCGAAGCGAACGTCCGGGAAACAATCCCCCGTCCCCGGCGCCCAAGGCTGGCCCCCCGGGCACCTCACGCGGAGCACTCTATGCCCATGGTCAGTTATTCGGTCCTTGCCACCTTCACCGAGGCCCTCACCGCCGCCGAGTACGCCGATTGGCTGACCGGGGGCCACGTGCAGGCCGTCCTTCAGGCCGGCGCGATCGGCGCCCAGGTCACGCGGCTGGACCCCCTCAGCCACTCGGCCCACGACCCTGAGCCGATCCAAATCCTTGCCGAGTACCTGTTTACGGACGTGGAAGCCTTCGACCGCTACGTCCAGGAGCAGGCCCCGCGCCTCCGCGCCCAGTCCGCCGAACGCTTCGGCTCGCGCCCGGGCATATCTTTCCAGCGCCGGCAGGGATCCGTGATCCTTTCCCTGCCCGGTGGCGTAAAGCCCTCGTGACGGTTCTGATCGCCAGTCTCCCTTTCGGGTATCGTGTCTGGAGTCCGGACCGGGGTTCGTCCGCCGGCGCGGCGTCGCGACCGGGGTCCCTCGCCGGTACATTCTCGGACCCAGTCGTGCAGCCTACACCCCCCCTGACAGATGAACAGCTCATCCAACGCGTCCGGGGGGGCGACCGGACCGCGTTCCGAACACTTATCGAACGCTACGAGGTCGAGCTGCTCAACTTCCTGATCCGCCTGGTCGGGGACCGCGCTGCGGCCGAGGATGTCTTCCAGGAAGCCTTCCTCCAAGTGCACCAGTCGATCGGGTCATTCGATGTGGAGCGGACGTTCCGTCCGTGGCTTTTCACAATTGCCGCGAACAAGGGTCGGGACTACCTCCGTAAGAAGGGCAGACAGCGGACGGTGGATCTCTCCGCCCCGGTGTCTTCCGGAGGTTCGCCCGGCGACGACTCGGGCGGGGCGACCTTCGTAGACCTGATGCAAGTTGACATCCCCGGGCCCGGCGAGGCCCTGGACGACCAGGAACGAGACCGACGTGTGCAGGAGGCGGTGCAGTCGCTGCCTCTCTCCCTGAGGGAAATTCTCTTGCTGTCCTACTTCCAGAAGCTCAGCTACTCCCAGATCGCGGAGGAGCTCCAGATCCCCCTGGGAACGGTCAAGAGCCGCCTGCACGCCGCCGTCGCCTCGTTCGCCAAGAAGTGGAAGTCGCTCAACAGTCAGGACGAATCCGTATGACAGTCCAAGATCCCGGCGAATCGCGCGGCGACAACGCCTATCGCTCCTTCGCATCCGGCCCCGCCGACGGGCTTCTCCCGTCCCTCTCGTCCCAGGGTTTTTCCATGCCGGACGATCTCCCCGACGCCATCGCAAACGCTCCCGAGCTTGATGAACGTTCCCGCCGCGCGCTCGAAGCTCTCGTCGACGCCCGCTGGCGGCTCGACACGGTTCCCGACGATCTCAAGCCCAGCGCCGCCCGCGCCCTTCAGCTTCTTTCCCGCCTCAATCCCGCCCTTCCCCCGCAGGCGTCCGGGAACGAATCGAGCCTCGCCGCCCGAACGCTGGACCGGATCTTCTCCTCCGACCACGCCCACCTTCTCAGCCCCGCCGATGCCGACGCCGCCGACGCTTGGGTGCAGGCCGGGTATGACGCGAGCCGCGTCCCCGCGCACCTCGCCCACGGCGCCGCGCAGCACGAGCGCCTCGCCAATCTTCTCAGGACTCCCTCCGCCGACGCCCGCGCCGCCGCGAACTCAGGCCTCGCCGCGCGGACCGCGCGGCTGATCGACCTCGTCGACGCCGAAGCGCAGGACGACCTGGCCCCGATTCCGATCTCACGCGGCGCGTGGCTCCGCCGCCGCGCGTGGGATGTCGTCGCCGCCGCGGCGATGCTGCTGGTCGCCGCCTCCATCATGTGGCCCGTCCTCGCCGGCATGCGCCAGCGCAGCATGGAACTCCAGTGCAGTTCCAACATGCAGGCCGTCGCCTCCGCGATGTCCGCCTACGCAGGGGAACATCAGGATTCTCTCCCGGTCGTCCTCGCCTCCTTCGGCCCGCAGCGCTGGTGGGACGTCAACTCCTCCCGCCCCGTCGCCAACTCCTCCAACCTCTTCACCCTCGTCAAGAACGGCTACGCGAAGCTCGCCTCCCTCGCCTGCCCGGGCAACCCCAGCGCCGCCGTCGCGCAGTCCAACCCCACCGCGAGCGACTGGGACTCGCTCGACCAGATCTCCTACAGCTACCAGCTCATGTCCGGCCGGCCCCAGAGCCACTGGAGCCAGTCCGATCGCCGGCTCATCCTCGCCGACCGTTCCCCCGCGGTGCTCCGCGCCGTGAAGGGCCAGCGCCCCGTCCCCAGCGAGAACTCTCCCAACCACCACGGCCTGGGCCAGCACGGCCTCTTCACCGACGGCTCGGCGCAGTGGCTTTCGTCCTCGTGCATCCGGGGCTCGTCGGGGATCGTCGATTGCATCTGGCTGCCGCGCCCCGCGGTGTTCCAGGTGCAGGACATCACGATCGAGGGCAATCCGCAGGACAACGAGCTGTTCATCACGCTCACGGGGCGCGAACTGCCGGCGGACGGGTCGGATGTGTTCCTGGGGCCGTAATCGAGTTCCCATGTCCGCCAACTGGGGTGGCAGACGCATCTCACGCGGACCGCGGAGCGTTCCACACGGATCCCAAACATCCCTTTGCGTGCCGCCTCCCCGCAGCTCTCCGGTACCAGGCGCTGGTCGGGAATTGCATCCCGCTGATGCTCGCCCGGAACACGCCGACAAGTTCGCAAGGGGTTCGATGCGGTCAATTTGCACCCTGAGTTGCCGGGAAGCGGAGCCTGCCATAGCATTCCGACCCTGCCCGGGCTTGCCGGCAGGTCGTGTATTGCGCCGCATTCACGGGTCTTGATACCCGCCGGAAGGTTCGCCATGAAGAACAAATCCCACAAGGGCCTGCTCAAGCGGGTTCGGATCACCAAGACCGGTCTGGTCAGCCACCGCACGACCGGCCACAAGCACCTTCGATCCGGCAAGGGCGGCAAGCGCCTTCGCCAGATGCGCAAGGACCCCTTCATGGCCAACCCCTCGGCCAAGCGCCACGAAAAGCTGCTGTTCCGCCGCCTCCGCGGCCGCACCCAGCCCCGCTCGGCGATCAAGCCCAGCCCCTCTCCCGAGCAGAGCAAGGCGATCAAGGCCGCCAAGAAGGCCGCCCTCGCCGCCGCGGCGAGCGGGACCACCGTCGCCGTCGCCAGCACCAAGACCACCGGCCCCAAGGCCAAGGCCGTGAAGGCCCCCGCGGCGACCAAGTCGACGACGACCAAGACCAAGGCCGCGAAGTAAATCAGCCGTCCAGTTCCAGTCACGCCGGACCCGAAAGGGAGCCCGGCACATCGGTGTCCGCCGGGTTTCAAGCCAGTCCAATTCGGGACTGCCCCGCCTGACCCAGGGAGTTTGAAGCATGCCACGCGTTCGTAAAGGCGCCGCCAGGGCTCAGGCCCGCAAGCGCATCCTCCGTACCGCTCGCGGTTACTACGGCACCAGCCACATCCACAAGTACCGCGCCGAGAACGCGATCATCCGCGGCGGCGTCTTCGCCTACCGCGACCGTCGCCAGCGCAAGCGCGACTACCGCGCCCTGTGGATCACGCGTATCACCGCCGCCTGCCGCATGCGGGGCACGCGCTACAGCCTCTTCCTCAACGGCCTGAAGATGGCCGGCATCCTGCTCAACCGCAAGATGCTCTCCAACATCGCCATCGAAGACCCCAAGCTCTTCGACAAGATCTGCGACCAGGCCGTCAAGGCCAGCCGGGCGACCCCCGCCAAGGCGAACTGATCTCGCCTCGACGCAACGTCCTTTCAAGACCCCGGCCCAGGCCGGGGTTTTTTATTGGATCCGGGTTGCCCATTTCCCCCAGACCGCACAATCGTCTCATGCAGGCCCTTCCCACGCCCGATCAATCCTGAATTACCGGACGATCGCGATGGCCCCATCACCCCATTCTCGTTCACGCGGACCGCGGGTCTCGCCGCGCCAATCTCTCCGCGCCGCCAGCATCCCCACGCGTGCGGTGAAAGCCTCGCCGTCCGCGCACGCATCTGCGCCCCAGTCGAGTGATTTCGAAGCACGCGTCATCCTGCGCTTACCCGTGGAGAGCGATCGCCGCGCCTACATCGCCCTTCGCCGCTCCAGCGCCGCATTTCTCCGTCCGTGGGAGCCGCTGACACCCCAAGGCAAAGTCCCCGCGCCCGGGCGCGTGTTCGGCAGGATCCTCAAGACCGCCGACATCCCCACCACGCGCAGGCTGCTGGTGTGCGCCCGCGAGACCGGTGAGATCATGGGCCAGGTGAGCCTCAGCCAGATCTTCCGCGGCCCGTTCCAGAACGCGATCATGGGGTACTGGCTCGGCAAGCGCTTCGCAGGCCGCGGATACATGACCGAGACGCTGATCCTCGCCCTCGACATGGCCTTTGGCCCCATGAAGCTCCACCGCGTGGAGGCGAACCTGATGCCACGCAACGCTTCATCCCGCGCCTTGGCGAAGCGCGTGGGCATGCGGTTCGAAGGCTTGGCGACGCGGTACCTCCAGATCGGCGGGGTGTGGGAGGATCACGAGCACTGGGCGATGACGGCGGAGGAGTGGCCGCAGCGCCGCGCGGCGGCGATCGCAGCGCTGCGCGGCCGCCACGCGGGCATGAACGCAACCTCCCGCCGGCCCGCGGCGCGCCAGAAGCGAGCCAGAACTCCCGCCAAACCCCGGCCTCGCACCCTTCGTACCATGCACGGATGATGGAGCCCGCGTTGACACGATCCGCACGAGCCACTCCCCCGGCCCCCGCGCGTCCGCTCATGCGCCGCGGCTCCACCCGCACCGTCGGCCTCGCCGTCTCCCTCATCACGGCGCTGCTCTTTGTGGCGCTGGTGGGATACTTCTATCTGCGCGGCAAGAGCGGCGCTCCGGCCCGCGCCGCGGCCAAGTCCACCACCGGCCAGGCGCCCCCCACCGACATCCGCGCGGGCATGCCCGGCCAGGCCCTGGGCGCTGGCAAAGGGATGGAAATCACGCTGGTCGACAAGCGCGACCCCACCCGAGTTTCCCTTCGCATCCTCACCGAATCGTCTGAGCCGCAGGAAAACGCCCGCTACCTGGTTCAAAAGCCCCAGGCCTTCGTCTATTCGCGCAGCGGCGTGGTGTGGCACATCCGGGCCGACAAGGGCCGGCTGTACATCCCCAACACGCAGATGCAGCCGGAGGCGGCGACGCTGGAGGGCAACGTGGTAGTCCGGGCCTTCGACGCCCCGCCCGCGGGTGAAAAACTCGACCCCGACGCCCCGGGCATGCACGCGCTGGCCCGCTTTGAAACGGCGGCGATCCAGTACGACGGCACGATCGGTGAGGTCACGACCTCCGAACCCTTCAAGGTGACGACCGACAAGGCCGACTTCACCGCCGTTGGCCTTCGCGGCATCTACAACCAGGAAAAGGAACGCCTGGAGTACGGTGAGATCCAGCGCGACGGCCACCTGATCTACAAGACCGCCGGACAGGACCCGCTCCAGCGTAAGAAGAAGGAAGAACCCAAGCCCGGCCCCGCCGCGCCACCGACTCCCGGCGTCACGCCCCCGCCCAAGCCGCCGCCCGTCGAAACCTTCTACGTCGCCACCCTTACCGGCGGGGTGACCGTCACGCGAGGCTCGCAGTCGATCGAATCCGACGCCCTCGACAGCTGGCTGCGGATGGTGGACAACGAGCTTTCTCCCACGGCGATCACGCCCTCGAGCGTGAAGCTTGATCCTTCCGCGCCCAAACCGGTGGCCGACTCCACCAGCGCCTCCGCGGCGCCCGCCGATGGGGCCGACGCCAGCCCCGCGGCGGCCCCCACCCCCACCACCGACGCTTCCGCCGTCGCCGAAGCGCCCTCCGCCGGTCTCGACGTCCTTGCCGGCCGTGGCAAAGCCCCCGCGCCCTCGGTCGCCGGCAAGGATCCTGGCGTCATCGATCTCCAGTGGACCGGCTCGATGGTGATCCGCATCGCCGAGCACCGCCCCGAAGAACTCGCCCGCGACGAGGTCGCCGTCCGCTTCACCACCGGCCCCGATTCCCTCTGCAACTTCCGAGACGACGCGGCCAAGGCCCACGGCACCGCCTCCACCATTCAGTACGGAGCGACCTCCCAGGTGCTCACCATGGCCTCGATCCGCCCCGACGGCGTCGTGCTGACCGCCGACGGCTCGGGCAGCGCCATTACGTCCGCGCTCTCCCTGGACATGGGCTCGGGCGTCACCACCATCGAAGGCCCCGGCACGCTGCGCGATCGCCTCGACCGCTACATCACCTGGAGCGACCGCGCCGAGTTCCAGTTCCACGTCGGAGACTCCGGGATGACCTCCCTCGTCGAGACCGCCGCGGCCTCGGGACAGGTGGAGGCGATCCAGGGCGAAGCTCGCCTCCGCGGCAGCGATCTGACGGCGGGCTTTGTGATCAGCGGCGCCAAGGCCGATGTCTACAAGCTGATGCTGCGCGGCGACGCCCAGGCCGCCGACGGCGCGGGCGGGGAACTCTCCGCCGATTCCATTGACGTCGCCTTCGGCCAAGGCACAGGCCCAAACGCCGTCAAGGCCGGTCCCATGCCCCAGACCCTCGACGCGATCGGCAACGTGCTGGGCCAGAAGGACGGCGCCTCCCTCGCCTCCCAGACACTGCACGTGGACCTCGCGCCCGATGACAGGGGCCGACCCATCGCCACCGCCGTCGCCGCCACCGGCAGCGCCCGCTTCACCAAGGCCGAAGAGAAGACCGGCGGACGCTTTAACCTGATCGACGCCCAGGCCGACGAGATCCAGGCCCAGGTCGACGCCCAGATCATCGAGCTGATGGGTCCGAACTCCAGCGTGGGCAACCTCACCAGCAAGGTCACCGGCAGCACCATCCGCATCGACGGCCTGCGCCGGTACGTGGATGTCTTCGGCGTCGGCCGCTTCGAGCACCGCGGCGCGGCGATCGATTCCGATTCCACCAGCGACGCGAGCGTGACGTGGACCAAGCACGTCGCCTACGACGACCAGGTCGGCAGCGTGGAAGCCGAAGGAAGCGTGGTGGCGAGCAACCAGCCCGACGCCTTCACGCTCCAGACCCTCCGCGCCGATCGCGTGCGCCTCATGCTCGAGGCCCAGCCCGACGGCGTCGCGCCCGATCCCAACGCCCCGCCCCGCAAGCTCCTCCAGGCCTACGCCTACGGCGTCAGCGGTGAAACGCCGCGCCCCGCGCAGCTGGAGATGCGCGTCTACGCCTCCCCGTTCGCCGCCGGCCGGGAACGCCCCGCCCGCGTCGCGTTCCTCGAAGGCGGGTCCATCATCGCCGACGATGTGGAAGGCACGCTCAACGTCCCCGGCTCCGGACGCATGTTCTTCTCCGATCGCCGCCGCAACGACGACGGCGCGGCGAGCGACGCCGCCCGCGCCAACGCCGAGGCCGCCCAGTCCGCCAACCCCTTCGGCGGAAAGTTCAACCGCGGAGATTCACGGTTCATCTGGCAGGATTCCATGATCGTCGATCGCCGCCTGGGCATGATCACGCTCAAGGGCAAATCCAACCTCCGCCACGTGCGGCTCTCCGACGGCCTGCCGACCGATATCGAAGCCGACACGCTCGTCGGCAAGTTCCGCAACATGCAGGTGAGCCAGGCCGAGCGCTCCAACCTCGAGCTTCGGGCGGAATTCCTCGGCGCCGACGCCCAGGGGGACGTCTGGATCCGCTCCACCGACAACAAGGAGCTTTCCGCCGACCGCGTGGAGTACGACGCGGAGTCGGGGATCGCCAAGGCGATGGCGAGCGAGGGCAAGTCGGTAATCTTCTTCGATCCGACCCAGGGCGTACCCCAGCGTGCCCGCGTGCTCTTCTGGGACCAGACCCACAACCGCATCGAGATCCGGGACGCCGGGACGATCGTGGTTCCCAAGTGAGTTTCGCGCTGCAAACGCGGCGCGAAGACGTCGAGGGTTCAGCAAGTCCGCTCGTTCCATCACCGCTCGACCGGCCCTGCTATAAATGTGGAATGATGCGCCGCGCGTTCACACTCATCGAGCTGCTGGTCGTCATCGCCATTATCGCCCTGCTCATCGGGATTCTCGTCCCCGCCCTCTCCCACGCTCGACTCGCCGCGAAAACCACCGTCTGCGGCAGCCGCCTCCAGCAGATCGGCCTGGGACTCACCTCCTACATCGCCGACTTCAAGGAATCACTCCCCCAGGCCCGCGGGCCGCTCCCCGGCGGCGGTGAATCCGTCATCGGCGCCCTCTTCGCCGGCAAAAAGGGAATCCTGCCCTTCTACGGCATCGACCAGATCGGCGCCGAGCGCCGCCCGCTTAACAAGTACGTCTCCACCAAGTCCCCCGCCCCCGATGAAGAGCCCCAGACCGCGGAGATGGAAGAGTTCAAGTCCCCCGTGGATCGCGGGTGCGGGGAGACCGGCATCCCCGTCCCCGGGCTCGACAAGACCGACTCGTACTACGACTTCATCGGCTCCAGCTACACGATGAACGATCACACGCTCTCGGGGGAAGAGGACGCGACGCTCGTCCCCATGACCGCCAAGGGCCCCGGCGGCAAGATCCCGCCCGTCCGTGACGCCACCAAGACATGGGTCGTCGGCACCCACACGATCTATAACTACCAGCAGGACGGAGATCGCCAGTCCCGCTGGTTCGGACCTGTGCAGGTCCAGGCCAACCTCCTCTACCTCGATTTCCACGTCCGCATGCGGGTCAACGTCCCCCCCGGCGTGGTCAACACGACCCCCGATTACACGTTCCTTCCCTAAACCACCGCCGCCGCCCGCTCCTCTCATCGGGGCCGCGCGTTCCCCAGTTCCGCCGCGCAAGGACCGATATCCTTGCCCGCACCCTCCTTCGCTCGCCGCCTTGCCCCGTCGCCAAGGGCCAGGCCCCCGGCGGGCCGATCAACAGCACACCATGCGCGACCAGAACCGACTTATCGCCTACTTCTCCATGGAAATCGGCCTCGAGCCGCACATCCCCACCTACTCCGGAGGCCTGGGCGTCCTCGCCGGAGACACCCTGCGGGCCGCGGCCGACATGGGCCTTCCCTACGCGGGCGTTACCCTGCTCTACCGGGACGGCTACTTCACCCAGCGCATCGTCGATGGCCAGCAGGTCGAAGACCCCACCGTCTGGAACCCGCCCGAGATCCTGGAAGAGATGCCCCAGCGCGGGTACGTGCCCATCGAGGGCCGCCGCGTGCACGTGCGGGCCTTCCGCCTCATGCTCCGCGGCGTCACCGGCCGCTACGTGCCGGTGTATTACCTGGATACGGACCTCCCCGAGAACACGCCCGATGATCGCAAGATCACCCGCGCCCTCTACACCGGCAATTCCGACTGGCGCATCAAGCAGGAAGCCGTGCTGGGCATCGGCGGACGGCGCATGCTGCGGGCCTTCACCCACGACGTCGCCTGCTTCCACATGAACGAGGGCCACGCGATCTTCCTGACCGTCGAACTGCTCAGCGAGCACCTCGCCCGGTTCGATAAGGGCGTGATCGACGAGGACGCGATCCGCCAGGCTCGCCGCCAGTGCGTCTTCACCACCCACACCCCCATCGAGGCCGGGCACGACCGCTTCCCCATCGATCGCGTGCGGGCGATTATCGGGGACCACCCCGTCTTCCACCGCCCCGACCTCTTCGGCAAGGACGACGTGCTCAACACGACGATCCTCGCCCTGAACCTCAGCCGCTTCGCCAACGGCGTCGCCCGCAAGCACGGGGAAGTCTCGCGCTCGATGTTCCCGCAGCACAAGATCGACTCCATCACCAACGGCGTGCACGCCGCCTCCTGGGTCAGCAGGCCCATGGCCCGGCTCTTCGATGAGCACGTGCCCGCGTGGCGCACCGTGAACTCTGACCTGCGCCTCGCCGGGGCGATCCCCAGTGAATCACTCTGGGACGCCCACCACGAGGCCAAGCACGAGCTCATCGACGCCGTGGAGGAGCAGACCGGAGAGACCTTCGACGCCGAAGCCTTCACGATCTGCTTTGCCCGCCGCGCGACCGCCTACAAGCGGGCGGCGATGCTGGTGAGCGACCCCGCCCGCCTCAAGGCGATGGCCCAGGCAACCGGCCCGATTCAGATCGTCTACGCCGGCAAGGCCCACCCCCACGACGGCATCGGCAAGGGCATCATCAAGAGCATCAACGACACCATCGCCCGGATCATGAACGAGAACGGGAACGATGTGCGCATCGTCTTCCTGCCCAACTACGACATCGGCCTGGCCCGCAAGCTTGTCGCCGGCGCCGACCTCTGGCTCAACACCCCCGAACCCCCGCTCGAAGCCTCCGGCACCAGCGGAATGAAGGCCGCCCTCAACGGCGTGCCCTCCCTCTCCACCATGGACGGCTGGTGGATCGAAGGCTGCGTCGAGGGCGTCACCGGCTGGGGCATCGGCAAAATCCCCCACATCGACACCTCCCTCGCCGGCCAGAAAATGGGCGTCGCCGCCGCCGCCGATCTCTACCACCGGGACGCCGCCGAGATGTACGACAAGCTCGCCAATGCCGTCCTCCCGACGTACTACAAGAACCGCAACCAATGGACCGAGATCATGAAGTCGGCGATCAGCGTCAACGGTTCGTACTTCACGACCGAACGAATGCTGCGGGATTACCTGATGAAGGCGTACGACGAGTAGCAGAAGGCACAGGGCATCAGGCACTGGACACTGTTGATAGACGCCGCGGTCGGAATCTCGCGCCAGGTCCCCGGGCGATAAAGCCCGGGCACCCGCAACGTCATGGACACCGACGCGTTCGATGCCTTCCGCACGCTCAGTTCCAGTTGCTGAGCCGCCTCACACCGCGACCACCTCCGCGCGGAGGGCGCGCTCCGCCCACACACTCCATACACTCCTTCCCATGAACCGCTTCGACCAGTTCCACGCCTATCGCACCAAGATGAACAGCCGCATCCTCGGGGACGACGCCGCCCGCGCGGCGGCAGGCGCAACCAGGCCCGACGGGTCCGTCGCCGCCGGCGCCTCCATGGTCACCAAGCGGTTCTTCTCCCTCGACCACCAGACTTACCAGGACGGCGCGCTGCCCGTCAAGACCAAGGAGCTCCTGGGCCTGGTCGCCTCCGCCGTGCTCCGCTGCGACGACTGCATCGCCTACCACATCGACCAGTGCGTCAACCTCGGCCTCAGCGACGAGGAGATCTGGGAATCCCTCGACGTCGCCCTCATCGTCGGCGGCTCCATCGTCATCCCCCACCTCCGCCGCGGCATCGAGTTCCTCGACCAGGCGCGCGCCGTCAAGCCCTCCCACGCCTGACACGCCCTTCAAGGACACGCGGCGGGCGACCAATTCCCCGCACTTCACTCACGTGGCAGACGACGCCGCCCATCCTCACCCTGGCGACCCGTACGATCACGCCGGCCACGCCCGCGCGGCGGCGATGGACGTTGTGCGCACGCTTCGGGCCGCCGGCCACCGCGCCTATTTCGCCGGCGGCTGCGTCCGTGATGAACTCCTGGGCCGCCGGCCCGACGACTACGACGTGGCCACCGACGCGACGCCCGACCGCCTCGCGACGCTCTTTCGCCGCACCAGCCAGGTCGGGGCGAGCTTCGGCGTGGTGCTCGTCAAGTACGGAAGTCCCCCCGCCGCGGGAACGGTCGAAGTCGCGACCTTCCGCGCCGACGGTTCGTACACCGATCGCCGCCGCCCCGACAGCGTCAGCTTCAGCGATCCGCAGGTCGACGCCCAGCGGCGTGACTTCACCGTCAACGCGCTCTTCCTCGACCCCATCGATCCTCCAGGCGCGTCCGTGCACGCGCAGCTCCCGGGCAACCCCACGCTCACGCTCGCCCCTTCCGGCGGCACCATCGTTGATTTCGTCGGCGGGCTCGCCGACCTCGAAGCCCGCGTGCTCCGCGCCGTCGGCGTCGCCGATCAGCGCCTCGCCGAGGATCACCTTCGCGCCCTGCGCGCCGTGCGCCTCGCCGCAAAGCTGGGCTTTGAACTCGACCCTTCCACCGCCGCGGCGATCCGTCGCCACGCCTCGGAGCTCTCGGGCATCAGCCGTGAACGCATCGGTGACGAAATCCGCCTCATGATGGCGCTGCCCGGACGCGCGGGGGCGATCGATCGACTCCACCAGCTCGGCCTCGACGCCGCCTCCCTCGACGAACCTCAGGTCGAATCCGCCGCAAATCGCGCCCTGGCGGGATTGCCCCCCTCCGCCGCGCTGGGCACCTGCCTCGCCGCCTGGGCGATCGATCGCGGGCTGGGCCCGCTTTCATCCTTCCGCGCTGAAGACCGCGTGACGTGGCACGGTGTGCCGTCCCCCGCGGTAATCTCCCGCTGCGGCCACTGGCGCAAGGCCCTGTGCCTCAGCAACGACGAACGCGACGCCATGGTGTACACGCTCCAGTGGACCGGGCTCCTGACCGGCCACTGGTCGACCTTGAGCCACGCCCATCGCCGCCGCACCGCGGGCAGCGTGTGGATGGCCCCCGCCATGCAGCTGCTCGCCTCGATCGGGCAGACTGAAGCAGCGATCCAAACGAACTATGAACAAATCCTCGCCGAGGTTGACCATCTCAAGGCGACCGGGCCGGGCCTCAACCCGGTTCCGCTCCTCAGCGGGGACGATCTCGCCAAGGCCGGAATCCCCCCCGGCCCCCGCTACCGCACCCTGCTCGAATTGATATACGATGCCCAGCTGGAGTCCCGCATCACGACGCGGGAGCAGGGTTTGGAACTCGCACGGTCGTTGGGCGTCTGAATACCCGTGTCGTACACGGTGTTCGGGTCCGTTCTGGGCCGGCTCCGGGGCGGTCATGACGGGTTTCAAGGCGGGCGTGCCCACCAGGAACCCCTCATGAGAGCCACATCTGGCGACCCCGGCCGTCCTCTGGGGTCTTTGGTCTTTTTCCTGTCCGATGCTCGCCGCGAACGCCCTCTCACGCGTTCCCTGCGAAGCGGGTCTTCGCGATTCTGAATGCCAGGAGGTTTTCATGTCACGCCGCTGGTCGCCTTCCCTCACAGTTCCCGCCCTGGTGCTCGCCTGCGGCGGGTTCCTGACCGCTTCCCTCACCGGCTCGGCAACAGGAGCCTTTGCTCCCCTGGCCTTGAGCCATGCTCAGGATGATGCCAAGGGCAAGGACACCCTCATCTTCCGCAGCGGCCGCACCCTGGTCGGCACCATCGTCTCCGAAACCTCCACCAAGATCCGATTCAAGGGCGAGGTCAACGGCATCGCCCTCGACACCGAATACGAAAAGTCCGAGATCCTCAAGGTCGTCCGCGGCGCCGCGGCCGACAAGAACGCCCCGGCGACCACCCCGACCGCCCCCGGCGCCACCACGCCCGCCGCGACTCCCGCCGAGCCGGTGAAGCCCGCGACCCCCGACGACCCCGCCGGCAAGAAGCGGGTGTACGTGATGAATCTCGACGGCCGCTTCGGCCGGGACATCTCCGAGACGCCCCTTCGCGATTCCCTCAAGGACGCCCAGAAGCTCAACTCCGACATCATCGTGGTGAGCCTCAACGCCGAGTGGAAGCTGCAGGGCCAGGAAGCCGGCGACGAAGTTTCCAACTTTGACGAGCTCTTCCGCGCCGAGAAGATCGGGCCGGTGATCTCCGATGAGGTCGACCTCTGGCCCAAGAAGCCCCAGATCGTGGTCTGGGTGAAGAAGGCGATGGGCGGCGCGGCCTTCCTGCCCTTCTATTCCCGCGACATCTACTTCTCCTCCGAGGGCCGCATGGGCGGCGTCGGATACCTCAAGCAGATGCTCGAAGGACGCGGGGACAAGGTCTTCCAGGAGAAGCAGTACTCCCTGCGTCTGGGCCACGCCCGCGGCATCGCCAACAAGCACGGCTACGACACCCACATCATCGACGCGATGACCGTCACCGAGTACATCCTGAGCGCCAAGATCGAGGGCGGGCACATCACCTACTACGAGCGCATGCCCGAAGGCCCCGACGAGATCCTCCTCACCGACGACGGCAAGGACGACCGCGTCGACCTGGTCAAGCAGATGGTCGCCGGCGAAGGCAACGACGTGCTGACCCTCACCCCCAAGCTCGCCCGGGACCTCCAGGTCTCCAAGGGCACCGTCAACAGCCTCGAGGACCTGCTCACCGAGATGGGATACGCCCGGGACTGGACCGAGATCAAGGAAGCCAAGTCCAAGCAGATCATGACGCGCTGGCGCGACGATTTCTCCAACGCTCTGCGCGACCTGCGCACCCGCCTGCCCCAGAAGCTCTCGGAGATCCCCCCCGGCAGCAACCTCGCCGAGCGCACCAAGGCCCGCGGCCAGCGCAAGCGCATCCTCCAGGAAATGCAGGGCCTCTACCGCAAGTTCCAGGAGATCTTCGGTGAAGAGACCGCCCTCCAGCAGATTTCCCGCCTCAACACCGAGATCGAGCTGATCGAGCAGGACCAGCAGCGCGATTCCCAGCAGGAACGCAAGCGCTGAGCCGCCCCCGTTCCCGCCCGCATTACGTTTCACGCCACGCAACGATTCACCGATTCGACACCAGATTGTGACGCCGGACCACACGCACGCCGGCCAGTCCTGGGAGCACACGCGATGAAGATTCTTCGGACCCTCTCCATCATGGCCGTCGCCCTCGCGACCATGCTCGCCGCGGGCGTCGCCCGCGCCGACACCATGAAACTCAAGGATGGCCGCACCCTCGAGGGCAAAGTGACCCGCGAGGTCGACGGGTACATCTGGTTCAAGTTCAAGGTCGGTGACCTGGAGCAGGAGAACATGTTCTCCCCCGCCCAGATCATCGAGCTCAAGCGTGACGACGGCAAGACCGACCCCGCCAAGACGGCTCCCTCCAAGGACGAGCCCGCCAAGACCGACCCCGCCTCCGACGCGGCCGCGGCCGCCGGCGCTGGGGCCGCCGCCACGCCCCCCTACCCCAGCAACGTCCGCCGCATCGCCATCCTCACCGCAGAAGGCATGGTGGGCATGGAGATGTCCGCCAAATCTCTCGAGGACGCGATCCCGGTGCTCGAGAAGGAAGGCGTCACCGACGTCGTCTACAAGGTCAACTCCGGCGGCGGGTACCTCTCGGAAATCCAGAAGATCAGCGACGTGCTGCACCTCAAGTACAAGCCCAAGTTCCGCACGGTGGGCTGGATCGAGTCGGCCATCTCCGCCGCGGCGATGAGCTCGTACTGCCTTGAGGAAATCTACTTCCTGCCCAACGGCAACCTGGGCGGTTGCACGGGCTGGTTCGGCGGCGGCACGGCCGTCAAGGGCCGTGACCTGGAGGAAGTCCTCCTGATGATGGAGAAGATCTCCGCCCGCGCCAACCGCAACCCCGCGATCATGCGGGCCATGCAGATCCGCGGCTCCTCCGACGTCATGGCCGAGCTGCTGATCGCCCCTCCCTCGGGCGAGCTCTCGGCGAACATCGATCCCAAGACCGGTGAGGTCACCTTCTTCCAGGACCAGTCAGGCAAGTACCTGATCAACCCCCGCCACGGCGTGGAAATCCTGACCTTCGACGCCATCGAAGCCGAGAAGTTCAAGTTCTCCCGCGGCACCGCGGCGACGCACGACGAGCTCGCCCGCAAGATGGGCTACTCCGAGTTCGTCTTCGTCGGCAAGCCCACCAAGGGCTACGCCTGGCCCGTCTCCAAGGCCGAGGAAATGCAGATCGACTGGCGCAAGGGCATCGCCGAGGCGCAGGCCCGCTTCCAGGAAATCGTCATCAGCTACCAGGAATCCCTGCGGCAGGCCCAGAGCGCCCAGGACAAGCAGACCCGCGGCAGCTTCGTGAACCGCGCCCGCGGACACCTCAACACCCTCCGCACCATCGCCAAGAAGTACCCGATATTCGTCCAGTTCTACAACCTCAGCAAGGACTTCTTCGAGGAGCAGGAAGAGATCCTTCGCAAGATCGCCCGCTGATCTTCACGGTACATCTCAACGCAGCACAGGCCCGGGATCACGCGATCCCGGGCCTTTTTTCGCGCGGTGAGGGGGAGAGGAATGTGAACGCGGAGGCGCGGAGGTCGCGGAGAAACGCAGAGAAGAGAGAGAGAGAGAGAGAGAGAGACGGGGAAGAGGAGATTGGAACTGATCGAGGGAATGGGAAGCGGGTGAATGGGGGATGGTGCAGGGGGTCAATCAGCGATGCACGCGACGCTCACGTACGCGCGCCCTCGATCCCGTGCCTTGCGTATCTCACCGCCCCGCCTCCCCCTCCGTGCCCCTCTGTCCCCTCCGCAGCCTCCGCGTTCTCTTCGCTTCACTCTTCCGCCGAAGGGCCCACGTAGACAACAAAGTCGGCCCGATCCTTGTCCTCGCTCCCCAGCGCCTCCCCCCACTCGTTGACAAAGCTCACCGTCACCGTCGTAACGCCCGGGTGCTGCTGTCGCAGCGCCAGCAGCGTTCCCCCCTGTGAATCGATGTGGAACCGCCCCACCACCAGCACCACCGGCTGGCTCCCAGCGCGGATGCCCCGGTCTACCGACTCCGACATCGTCCAGTCCCACAGCGACTGGCTCCGGAACGTCGCGTCCAGCCGCTCACGTTCCTTCTTTGCCGCCTCCTCCGGGCTCACCGGCGCCGCCGCACCGCCGTGCGAGCCCGCCTTCCCCGTCCCTTCCGTGGGCTGGGCCATGACCTTGTCGAACGCTTCCCGATACGGACCGGTGGGCAGGGAATCGGGGATGCGGAACATCGCCCGCTGGTTCTCACCCAGGGCGCTCAGCCGGTCGTACCCCTCCAGCCGAGCGATGCGCACGTACCGGCGGGGCGCGTTCGCCGCGATCACCGGCCGCTTGCGGGCCTTGGCCGCCTCCACCATCATGCGGTGCCCCGGCGGGTAATTGCCGTCGGACCGTGCCGCGGCTTTGCGGAACGCGGCCTCGTCGGTCACGCCCGTGAAATAGTCGTCCAGCGCCGTCTGCTCATCACGCTCGAAGAACTCCATGGCGAGCTGCGCCTGTGGGGCCTTGGCGAGGATGTCGTCCCACAGCGCCGCGGCGCTGGCGAGGCCCAGCGGGTGCCCGTGATTCTCACCCACCAGCACCGCCTGCGCGGCGGCGGCCCGGCCCACCATCTCGTCCCACGTCGCCGGGGATCCATCCCCGTGGAAGATCCGCACGGCCCGGGGGCTCATCTCTTCCTTCACTGGGGACTTGGAGGCGGAAGAACACCCCGTCATGAACGCCGCGAGGCAGCAGGCGGCGAGCAAGGTCTGGATCAGCTTCATGCCCGCATCATACCGGATGCGGCCGGAGGCTATCGACGGTCTCAGCCGCCGTGGCCGGAGCCATCCCCCGCGGGCCTTGCCGGAGCGGGCGCCGTCGCGGGGGCGGGCGCGGGGGCAGTCTGGGCGGGAAGATCGGTGAGGCAGTCGGGCTCTTCCAGCGCCGGCTCTTCCTCGATCAGCACCTCCGCGGACTTCTTCTTCGCCGGAACGATCCACGACGCCCCCACCCCGATGCTCAGCAGCCCCACCACGATGGCCAGGGAGAGCTCCGGCGGCACCGGGATCCAGTCGCTGATGAGCATCTTGATGCCGATGAACGCCAGCACAAAGACCAGGGCGATCTTGAGGTAGCGGAAGCGGTCGATGACGGCCGCAAGGGCGAAGTACATCGACCGAAGGCCCAGGATCGCGAAGATGTTGGACGTGAAGACCAGAAACGGATCCGAGGTGATCGCGAAGGCCGCGGGAATGGAATCGATGGCGAAGATCACGTCCGTCCCCTCGATCACCAGCAGGACCAGGAAGAGCGGCGTCGCCTCACGGATGCCGCGGCGGCGGGTGAAGAACTTCTGCCCGTCCAGGTCCGGGGAGAGCGGGAAAAGCTTGCGCGCCACGCGGGCGGCGATGGTCTGGTCGGGGTCCAGGGCTTCCTCGTCGGCGATGAGCAGCTTGATCGCCGTGTAGAGCAGCACGACGCCAAAGACGTACAGGATCCAGTGAAAGGACTGCACGAGGAACGTGCCGGCGCCGATCATCGCCCCGCGCATCACCAGGGCGCCCACGATGCCCCAGAACAGCACACGGTGCTGGTACCTGGGCGGGATGTAGAAGTACCGGAAGATCAGCGCGATGACCAGGATGTTGTCCATGCTCAGCGCGTACTCGATCACCCACGCGTTGAGGAACTTGGCCGTCGCCTCCCGGCCCGTCTTGGGGTGCAGGTCCCGGATCCCCTGGAAGTTGGTGTCGTACATCCAGTAGATCGCGCCGGCGAAGATCAGCGCAAGCACCACCGTGCCCGCCGTGAAGACCATGGCGCGCCGAACGCTGACCGTCTCGGCTTTGCGGCTGAGAACCCCCAGGTCCAGGACCAGCAGCAAGAGCACCAGCCCGATGAACCCGATCCACAACCAAACCATCAGGGTCTCCACGAGGTCCCGCGCGTCCCTCCGCCGTGCCTGTGATGCCGGCGGGGAAGCGGGAAGGGAAGCGGGAAGGGTAGTGCCCACGCCGCTCCCCCGCCATGACCCGGCGAGATGCTGGAAGCGCTTCCGCGTCTCCACTGCGCCCGGCGCATGAAAAAGGCTCCACCGTGCACGGCGGAGCCTAGGGGTTTCTTAGGCAAAAGCGATCATCGCACCTGCGGAGGCCTTAGAAACGCGGCGGCCGGTTCTCGCCCTCGGGAGCGTCCCCGTCCATCTCGGGCTCGTCACCTTCCCCCGCGTCCTTCATCTCCGCCATGATGTCGGCGACCGTCTTGAGCACGTCGCGGGGCAGCACGATCCGCATCCCGAACGCCCCGCCGTTCATCGTGCCCGCAAACGCGACCGGGCTGAGCTTGTCGGGACTCTTCAGCGGAGCCCCGCCCGTCTGCATCGCCAGGAAGGGGCCCACCATGTCGATGATCCCCTTGACGCCGATGTACATTTCAAACACGCGGTCCTCGGGCAGGCGTGAGCGAACGGCCGACACCAGTTCCTGCGTCGCCTGCCCCTTGCCGGTCTTGGCCGACTGCAACGCCGCCCCCATCAGCAGGGAGTTGTTGCCCATCGTCATCACCAGGCCGTTATCGGTCGCGCCCACCAGGCCCGACGGGCCGGGGGCCATCCCGAACAGCATCATCTGGGCCTGCTGCACATTCATCGCGCCCGGGTCGTTGCCGTCCACCGGCACGATCAGCTGCCACGAGTCAACCTTCGTCCCGCCCGCCTCCACCGCGGAGGGCTTGTACGATGCCTGAATCTTCGACCCCGCAACGTCCTGCCCGTTCATCTTCTCCATGCCCGCCTTCATCGCCGCGACCAGCCCCGCGGGGTCCTTGGTCTGAATGTACGTCGAGCTCGCCGTCAGCAGCCCGCCCATGAGGCCCGCGGGCGGCACGCCCATGGTCATGGCGATGCCGTCCACCTTGTCGATCGAGGCGAGCATCTCACCCCAGGGGCCGGGCATGGCCTTGTCACCACCGGCGGCCTGGGCTTCGCGCATCCACGACTTCACCAGCGGGGACGAGGTATCGATCGAGCCCGAGAGGAGCATGTTCCCTTCGGGCAGGGCGGCGCCGACATTCGCGGCGTGGCCTTCGATCTGGAACTTCTGGCTCGCGGGGCTCGCGTCCTTGAACTGGCTCACCACGTCGAAGACGATCCCGTTGTCGTCCGCGCCCAGGGTCATCACCATCGCCTGGCCGTCGCGCTCAAAGCTCTCGCTCACCGAGTCCGCGGCCTTCTCCATCGCCGCGACCGGCGCCGCGCCGGGGCCCGCGGCCGCGGCCATCGCCTCGGCCTGCTCCTTCATGCGTTCACGGCCCGCGGCCATGCCCGAGTTGACCAGCGCGGGCGTCAGGTACACCACCACGTCGGCCTTGTCGGCGGCCTTGAAGGCCGACGGACCCATCAGCTTCTTCAGGCCCGCCGTCGCGCCCTGGCCCAGCTTGAAATCCTCGACCGTCTTGGAGTCGGGACCCATCACCAGGTAGCCCGAACCCACGTCCTTCATGAACACCTTGTCCTCACCGAAATCGGCGGACATCACCGTCGTGCCCTGGGCGTGGATCGCCTCGCCGAACGACTTCACGTCGCTCACGGGCGCGACCACCACGTGCCGCGGCGCCTGGCCACCCTCGCCGGGGGTGAGCATGACCACCATCGCCGAGCCGTCCTTGGACATGCCCGGCGTGGACAGAAGCTGGTCCATCATCTCCAGCGGAGATCCCTCGACCTCCATCTCAAACAGCTCGACATACTGGGCAATGCGGTCGTGGAACACGCCCAGGTTGCGGATGGCGATCACGCCCATCGCGCCCTCGGGGGCCTTGTCCATCGCCGGGGGCAGATCGGCCCGCGCCGAGAACGCCATCCCGCAGCACGCGACAACAACCGCCGCTTTCATCCACGCCGCATTCTTCGAGGCAACCGCCATGTTGGATAGTCCTTTCATATGCGAACATTCTCCCCCGACCGCCCACGCACCAAACCCTGCGAGCGCCCCCACCGGCCCCGCCAGGGGGGCCGGCAACGTCGAGCCCGCGAGTATATGTCGGCTGTCGAGATATCGGTCCTTGGTGTTTGTGACCACAACGTGAAGGGCCCCGCGCCGTGCGGGGCCCTGTGTCATTCGATGATGGACCTGCGCCAGACGCACGCGGGGGGGGTCTCCACGTGCGGGGTGGTCAGGCGGCCGGCTTGGTTTCGGGGGCGGCCCGGCCGATCGAGGACCAAGCCTTGCGGGCGGCAACGCACGCCGCGCCGGCGGACGCCTTGAGCCGCTCGGCGATCTGGTGCTTGCGGTTGGCCTCACCCGCCCGCTGGGCGCCAACCTTGACCCCCACCGCGACCTTGTCCTTCACGTTGCATGCGGCCCAGCGGCAGGCCCCGGCGGCGCCGAGAAAGGCATTCCCTGCGGCCCCCTTCACGTCTCGAAAAACCGAGGCGACGCCGCGGCGGCGACGATCCGCCCGGGCGACGCGGCGGACCATCAGGATGCTCATCACGGCCGTCAGGGCGGTACCCCAGACCCAGGCGAACATCGCCCGGTCGGGGCTCATTACGCCGGCGGCGGCCATGCCGTTGGAGGCCAGCAGCATGCCCAGGGAGGCAAGGATCGTCCCGACAAACCCGCCGCGAAGCTTGCGGATGGGGGGCGCGATGGGCCTGGGGCCTGAATCCATGACTTCAAAGGACGTTTTCTGATCCGCCTTCACCCCCGCGGCGGGGGGAACGGGCGAGCCAACCCTCTGGGAGGTCCGTGGACCCGCGGGAGCGGCGGGTTCGTGGGTATCCCCGAAGACCCACCAGAGTCCCTTATACCCAGACCACAGAAGCCAGACGGGGCTGGTGGCGATCCGCCACCCCAAGCCGAAAATGCCCATGGTCGTCTCCGATCGCCGCGCAGGGGCGGCACGGGTGTTGTTCGGAGACGGCCGGGCCGGATTTCGCCGATTCTCGGCCCATGCTCAGCGAGGCTTGTCACCCGTCGGGGCGGACTTGGAGGGGTCCCCGGGAGTCTTGTCCTTGGGATCAAGCTCGATCGACGCTGAATTGATGCAGTACCGCATCCCCGTGGGAGCCGGACCGTCGTTGAACAGGTGCCCCAGGTGCCCCCCGCAGCGGGCGCAGGTGACTTCCGTGCGAACCATGCCAAACGACGTGTCCACGTGCTCCTCGATCGTCCCGGCCTTTGCGGAGAAGCTCGGCCACCCGCACTCGGAATCGAACTTGTCCTCCGACGTGAACAGCACCGCCCCGCAGGCAGCGCACTTGTACACGCCCGGAGTCTTGGTATCCCAGTACTTGCCGGTAAAGGCCCGCTCGGTGCCCTTCTCCCGCAGCACGAAGTACTGCTCGGGCGTCAGCTGCGACTTCCACTCAACGTCGGACTTGACGACCCGGGCCGGACCGGTGTCCCCGGGCTTGGAACTGACTGCGGCCTTGGAAGTGCTCATCGGCGTTTCCCCTTGCACGGAACCCGGAGTGGTCACGGACGCGGGCGCGGCGGTCGACTGCGAACCGGTCACGGTGGACGGCGGACGTCCGCACCCCGCCGCCGTCAACGCCGCGCAGGCCAGCGTCCATCCCAGGCCCCCACCCACGACGGACTGAAGGCGGGAACGGATCGACAGATGGTGTGCGCGCGCCATGTGAATATCTCCGAGGAACTCTTGATTCATCCACGGGCTCCCCGAGGCGTTCGAATTCCTCGCAGGGTTGGATTCCAAAGGATCGCCCACGTCACACGCTTTGGGATCCCCGGCGATCAGAATGTCCCGAATCAGCGGCCGGAATCCCATGATTCCGCGGCCGCATGATCTTCCTGGTAATAGCGGTCGTACAGGTCATCGGAACTGACGGGGGGCTCCGTGCCGTCGTCAAAGGCACGGCGCTGGTCATCGGTCAGGATCTCCCGGATCAGCCGGAACACGTTGCGCCTGACTTTCCAGGTATCCATGTTGTACTGGTGGCGGAGCTTCTGGTAGGCGTTCCAGTCGTCGTTGATGGTCTTGCGGGCCTCGTAGAAGACGCGGGCGGCCTTGAGCATGTCCTTGTCACCCGTGGCGGCGGCCGCGTCGATCCGGGTCCGCTGCTCGGGGGTGAGGGTGCTGATCTTGACCATGTCGGAGAACGGGAAGTCGTCGACGAGCTTGGCAAGCCCGTACTCGTCCCGGGCTTGGCGCAGTTCAAACAGCACCTTGATCGTCTCGGCCTTCTCGGGGGGAATCACTCCGCACACCTGCCGAAGTCCGGTCCGCATGAGCTCGATGAGCCCCGCGCCCGCGGCGGCCCGAGCCTCCTCGACCTTGTCGGGATCCCCCGTCGCCATGCCCCAGCGGATGGCGAGCCACTGGCCCTTGATGGCGAGGTATTTCTTGACGGCGTCGTCGAGGGCCTGGAGATGCAGATCCACCGCCGGCTGGGCGGCGGCAAGCTCCTGCGGCGTGAGATCGGCCTCGGCGAGGAGGTTGGTGATGAGCAGCTGCGGATCGGTGAAGGTGCGGATCGCGTCATCGATGCGGCGGGCCCGCTCATAGTCGGCCCAGCCCGAAAGCTGGGACGGCGTGAGGATGAGCTCCTTGACCTCGGTCAGCCAGCCCGATTCGATCTTGAGCCGGTGCTGCGCAAACCGCTGGTTCTCCGCGGCCAGCGCGGCCTTGGTCTGCGGTGTTTCGTCCTGGTTGTCCAGGAGATCCCGGCGGCGATCGTGGAGGCGACGCTGCATCTGGTGCTCGGTCATCGCCCCCGAGAGCAGGAGCCGCACGGCGGCGAGCTGGTCTCTATCGAGCTTGAAGTGGTCCCGGATCAGCCGCAGCTCCGCGCCCCAGTCCACGTCGTGCTGGTTGAACCTGGTGAGCGACAGAGTTTCCTGCGCCCGCGCCTGAGGGATGTGCAGACCGCAGAGCATCGCGGCGCAGAGGGCGAGGAGGATGGTCCGAAGGTGCATGCCGGGGCTCATGTGGGAGGGACCTGTGGCTTGAACTGGACGACGCAAGGGCGGCAGACTACCGGGCGCGTTCAATATCCTCTCCCCAGTGACGATTGGGATCGGCCAGGGGAGGCTGCTCCCCCTTGTTGAAGGCGTCTCGCTGATCGGCGGTAAGCGCCGTGAGGAGGGATTCACGCAGCTTGACCAGGAGCGGGCCGCTCGCCGCGGAGGCCTGTTCATAGAGCTGCTCCTGCTTGGAATCGCTGTCGTAGGACTTTCCCAGCGCATACGCCTCGTAAACCGGCATCAGCGGCCGGAAATTCTTGGCGATCTCCGCCTGGGTCTTGCGCACCATCGCCCGCATCGCGGACTTCTGCTGGGTGGTGAGCGTCGAGATGCGCATGAGGTCGGAGACGGTGTCGTCGTTCATCACGCGGTCTTCGTTCATCAGCCGGCGGAACTTGTGAACCTCCACGAGCGTCGCCAGCTCCGCGGCGTGCTCGGGCGTCAGCTCGTCGGCGACGGTCTTGGTGCCGCGCTGAAACGCCTCGATCGCGCGGGCGTAGATGGCTCGCTGGCGTGCCTGCATGGCTTCGGACATATCTTCACCATCCACGCCGTTTGACCGTTCCTTCTTGCGGTTTTCGTACACGAAGGCGAGGTGGTCCTTGACGATGGGATCCATTTCTCCCCAGTACACCTCCAGTGGCTGGGCGACGTTCCGGCGCTCGTCGGCGGAAAGTTCCAGCGACCGCACCAGGCGATCAAGGTCAGGGAGGCCGAACCAGCCGGTGTGGTTGAAGGCCATCAAGCGCCGATCGCGCAGGAACTGCTGCCAGGGCTTCTCCCCGCCACCCACCAGCCCCCGCAGGTCGTCGAGAAACTCCCGCTCGATGGCTTCGCTCCGCTCCGCGAGCGTGTCCATGGCCTTTCTGCTCTGCTCCCGGATCAGCTTCTCGCGCTTTTCCTCGTCGGGCTCGGTGACCTCGGCCTGGAGACGCCACTGCGCCCGCTGGAGGCTGCGCTGGGCAATCGTCAGCCGCCGGCGAGCGTCCTCGAGCAGGTCCATCGCCGCCGATTGCTGGTCGGGCGTAAATTCCGCCCGCCGCGCCAGGTCGAGGATGTCGGCGGCCGAGAACGGGTCGGTGGATGGATCCAGGTACCGTGAGATCAGATCCTGCGCGCCGGCCCGCGGCGCGGAGCCCGCGAGCACCAGGCACAGGACGACGAAGCGCAGCGATTCCCTCAGATTCATGGCAACCCACTCCCCGGATGCAACGATCTCGTGGCCGCCCCAGCGGCGCGTGCAGCATACCACGCCGCGGCCCTGGTGGCAGCCGCGATGTGAAGATCATGGCCCATGTACTTTCCGTCAGAAACGCGGGGCGGAACGCGCCACCAGGGCGCCCGGGCCCCCCCGGGATTTCAAAGGACCATGTGGGCGGGCTTGGGGGTGTCCTCGTTGATGCGTTCCCGGCGCGGCTTGTCGTCCAGCGTCGGCAGGGAGATCAGGAACATCTCTTCATTCACCCGGCACTGCAGGTGCACCGGCCGGCCCCAGATCAGCCGCAGGGCGCGCAGGGCCTCGACCGCCTTGCCCGCGTCCACCTCGAGCCCCGCGAACTTGTGGGCCAGGTACAGCTCCCCGCGGTTGAGGTAGTTGCCGTCCACCACGTACAGGAACGGCTGGCCCATATTCGTCAGGTGGTGAAGCAGGGTCTGCTTGACCCGGTCAAAGTCGCGCGAGACAACCTTGAGCTCCCCGGTCTGCGGGTCCTTCTGGTAGCGGTACATCTTGTGCTTCTCGACGAAATCCTCGGTCAGGAACTCGTCGATGAACGAGACGTCGTTGTAGATCCGGCGGACCTCGAAGATCTTGGCCCGCCCCTTCATGCTCTTGTCGTCGTACGCCGCCTTGGCCCCCAGGCTGTCGATCGCCTCCCAGTCGTGGCCGTGCTGGCCCCGGTCCCAGCGGCGCTCGATGTCCTTGAACATCTCCACGCCGATCTTGTACGGGTTGAACCCGCCCGGGGGCATGTGCACCACGCCCGAGTGCTGATCGGCGTAGTGGATGATCTCCTTGGCCTCCAGGAAGTGCTGGGTCATCAGCTTGCTGTGCCAGTACGTCGCCCACCCCTCGTTCATCACCTTGGTCATCCCCTGCGGCGCGTAGTAATACGCCTCGTCACGGATGATCCCCAGGATGTCCTGCTGCCACTCCTCCAGCGGCGCATGACGCAGCAGGAACAGCAGCACGTCCCGCGTCGAATGCTTCGGAAACTTGTCCTTCTCCGACCGCTTCTTCGCCTCAAACTCCTGCCGCTGGCGCTCCAGCTCCCGCGCGGGATTGATGAACGGGTCCATGTAGTCCTTCGCTGGCAGCTTCTCCGCCTGGAACGCTCCCGCATACCGGTCGTAGTCGGGGTCCTTCCCCTCCCCGTGGCGAGTGACGAACATGGAGTGCGGGTCGATCAGGTGCTCGATCGACAGGCACGCGTCGAGGAACTGCTCGACCGTGTCCTGCCCCAGCCGCTCGATGTGCCGCCGCACGCGTGTCGCGTGGTTGGCCATCTGGTCCATCATCTTGCGGTCGGTCTTGCTGAACCAGAAGTTGTTCTTGAAGAAATCCGCATGCCCGTAGACGTGCGCCATCACCAGCTTCTGGTCGGTGACGTTGTTGGATTCCTGGAGGTACGCGTAGCAGGGGTCGTTGTTGATGACCATCTCGTAGATGCGCCCCAGCCCGTACGCGTCGCGCTTGGAAAGCTTGTCGTACTCCATCCCCCACCGCCAGTGCGGGAAACGGGTGGGAAACCCGCCGTAGCTGGCTATCTGGTTCATGGTCTCGAACGAGAGGACCTCGAACACGACCTCGTAGAAGTCCAGGCCGTACTCGATGGCCTTGGCCTTGATGCGCTGCATGTGCTCGAGCAGCTCGGGGGAGAGGTCGGTGTGAGGGGTGGATGGCATACAGACCTGTTATCGGCGATTCGAAGGCCCGCCTGCGGTTATACGCGTCGGACGGGGCGGGGTTCGGACCCTACGGCACCGTCGCAAAGAACCAGATCGCCGAAATCACGGTCAGGATCCACGCCCAGAGGCCCATGAACCACTGGAGGCCCGGATTCTGTCGCCGGATCCAGGGCCGGCGGCGGACCCACAACCAGAGGAGCAAGGCGAAGATCAGGAGGGAGAAGAGCAGCGACCACGGAACGGAGAATGACATCCGGGGCGGCTGCATGACCATCGCGTAGATCCACCACGCCCCGATGATCCCGTTGAACCCAAGGCCCGCACCCAGGCCGATGACCCCGCACAGGAACGCCGCCAGTCGCGGCTCGGCGAGCTGGACGGAAAGCACCAGCGGCTGCTCGCACTCTGGGCAGCGCGAGCTTCTCAGCCCGCGAAGGTTGTACCCGCACCCCGGACACGGAGTATCCCGCTCTGCAAGGAACTGGACGAGCTCCGGCGGCGCGGGCGAGGCGGCGTCATCCATGCGACCAGTGTACCGAGAACATCACATGCGCACGGATATAGCAGGCCTCTTTCGGAACGGTTCCCCGTCTGCTGCAATCGCTGATCCGGAGGACTCCCAAAGCGGCACGGACACAAAACGCCCTCGCGGCGCCGAAGGGAGAGACCTCCTCACCGCGGCTATGCGTGGCAGATAACTGGCGTCGATATCCGGACCATCCGCCGCACCTTCCCGGCCCGCGCACACCGAACGCGCGTTCCAGACCGCACTGCTCGCCGCGGCGGGCGCGAACCTCCCCAACGCCCCGCCGGCGCATGTCCGATCATCACTGCATGGCGTTCCACATCAGCATCCCCTCACCGCATTCCTCCCCCGACTCCAATCGCCGCAAGGCCGGGCGGATCCGCTGCGACAGCGTGCGGTGCTCGATGGGAGAGGTGCTGGAGTTCTCATCCACCGGTGCTCGCATCCGCAGCCCGTACGACCGCATCCGCCCCGGTGACGAGACGACCATCGAGGTGGACGGCCTGCACGAGCGTTTCACGATCCCCGTGCGCGTGGTGTGGGTGGCGCTGGAAGACGGCACCGACGACTACAAGCACGTCCTCGCGGGATTGCAGTACCTGAGCATCTCCGACCCCGCGCGGGCCGCCCTGACGGAACTGGCGCGGGCGGCGGCGAGCAACCCGACCGTCGGCGGCCGATCGGCGACGGCCTGACTTCCCCCCCCCCTTGACGCACCATGGCCGGTGTGACGACCCGCGAACGCGGGGGACCGCGGGAGACGCCGCCGGCAGGACGCCGGTGCGCCAACAACCAGGCTGATATCCCCAGCATGGGGGCGTCAACGCCCCCATGCGACAGCGCGCGGAACCACGCCAGACGCCACGCGAGATTCGCGCCGCCCCAGTTCACCCCTTCAGCTTGATGATCACCGGCTCCCCATCCTTGCCCTCCGCCGTGATCACCTTTACGCCCCCAAGCTCGCGCACCGTCGCGTCCCCTTCAGTGGGCGCCCCATCCACCAGCAGCTTCACCACCACCTTACGCGCCGGGCGGGGGTTCTGGCCTTCCACGCTCAGCACGCGAACGGTCACGGTGTCCTGCTGGCGATCGGCGCTGTAGGACGTCAGCAGGTACTCACCCTTCGCGTACCCGTACCCGTCACCCGCGTCCTCGTACATCGTGCCGCTCGCCCGGCCCTTCTTGTCGAGCGCGACCAGCAGCGTGACGGTGTCCAGCGGATGCTGGTCCACGAACTGCATCACCGGGCCGCTGGGCACGATCGCCCCCGGGCGCAGGTACAGGTCGGGAAGGTCGATGTTCTTGCCCTCACCGAAGTCAAAGCCCAGCCAGGCCATGCCGTCCTTGGCCTTGGGCAGCACCGGGATTCTTGAGCCGTCGGGGACCAGCCTCGGGGAGACCAGGATGTCTCCGCCCAGCAGGAAGGCGTCATCCTCGGAGCGCAGGGCCGGGTCCTTGGGATCGGCGAAGAAGAGCGGACGCACCACCGGCATGCCGCTGACCGAAGCCTCACGGAAGAGCGTGTAGAAGTACGGCAGAAGGCGATAGCGGCGCTCGATCGCCTGCCGGCAGGTCTTCTCGACCTCCGGGCCGAAGGACCAGGGCTCCTTGTCGATGTTGCCCGTCGCCGTGTGGGCGCGGGCGAAGGGCAGCATCGCGCCAAACCCCATCCAGCGGGCGAAATGCTGGCCCTCCTGGCCGACCGGCCCGTTGCCGGCAAATCCGCCGATGTCGGGCCCGGCGAAGGGCTGGCCGGAGAGGGCCATGTTCAGCGCCATGGGGACGCTGGATTCCAGGTGGTACCAGTCGGCCGAATTGTCACCCGTCCACATCGCCCCGTAGCGGTGCCCGCCGATATAGCTCGCCCGGGACAGCACGAACGGACGCTTGTCCGGATTGGCCGCCATCACGCCCTCGCGAGTCGCCTTCACCATCAAAAGCCCGTACACGTTGTGCCAGCGCGCGTGCTCGGCGGGGTTGTCACCCGCGGGGCTCGCGAACGCCTTGTCGGGCCGGTGCTTGTTGTCCTCGGGCATCGTCTTGGACTTGTCGGGCGTGTTGAAAACCGCCGGCTCGTTCATGTCGTTCCACACGCCGTCGATCCCTGTCGCCATCCAGTCCTTGTACAGCCCCGCCCACCACGTGCGAGTCTCCTGCCGCGTGAAGTCGGGGAAAACGCACCAGCCCGGCCACACCTCGCCCCGGTAATCCGTCTTGCCGTCGGCCTGCTTGGTCCACGCGTCGATCGCCGACCCCGATTCAAAGACCGCGTACTTCCCGTCGGGGAACTTCTCCTTGTCCGCCGCGATGCCCGGATCGATCATCCACACGGTCTTGAATCCGAGCTTGTGGAGGTCGTCGTTGTGCCGCTTGGGGTCGGGGAAGTGCTTCTCATCGAACGTGAAGCAGAGGAACTTGTGCATGTAGTCGATGTCGTGCCAGATGACGTCGCAGGGGATGCTGCGATCTCGGAACCCCTTGGCGATCTCCATCACGCGGGTATCGGGGAAGTACGAGTAGCGGCACTGGTGATACCCCAGCGCCCACTTGGGAGGCATGGCGATGGTGCCGACGAGGGAGGCCAGGGCCGTGACCACATCCTGCGGGGTGCGGCGCTCAATGACGATGACGGGATACTCGGGCCCCGGGGCGCTAAAGGTGAACGACCCGCCCGAGGGGTACGCCTGGGACATGTCCACGCTGACCTTGTAGGTGGTATCGGCGAGGACGCCGAAGGCGGTGCCATCCGCCCGCACGCCCAGCACCCACGGGTGGGACTGGTAGATGTTCTTGTACGAATCGTCGTACCCGTAGGCGTCGTAGTTCCAGCACGTGATGCTGCGACCGTTGCGGAGCAGGGGGCCGGGCACCTCGCCGGTGCCGTACAGGCTCGTGCCCGCCTCGATCGTGAACTGCGCCGAGTGCTGGCCGTCCTTGCTCGAGAAGTGCGGCACGGCGTGGATGCCGTCGGGCAGCACGCCCGCCGCCGTCAGCGGCTGCTTGAGCGCCATGCTCGGCAGCGCGTGCTGCTGGGCGTCCTTCGACGGGTAATAGCGGGCGATGCGGTCCCCCACCGGCTCAACGACCATCGCCGCCGACACAGGCGCGGCCGCCACCGGCTGCGGAGAAGCGGGCGCCGGGGCCTGCCCCGAATTCTGGGCATGCGCCCGGCCCGACCCCAGCGTCGCGGTCAGGATCGCCGCGGCAACCAGCCACGCGGGAGACGTCCTAGAACGCGGGCAGGTCACGCCGCGGCAAGAGGTCCGGAACCGGAACGCGGTCAAGAGATTCTGGCGCATGCGCGGCATGTCCTTGGCAAAGGAAGGGGTGAACGGGCGGCAAAGCACGTCAGAGTACGCCCCGGGAACCCCGGCAAGGGTGGAGAATCCACCGGCTCCCCCGCCGGCGAAGAAAACCGGGACGGACACTCCAAATTGAGTTCTCCTCCGGCCCTCCATGAGCGATACTGCTTCCAGCGGCGTCGCCGTGGGCGGCGCGGGTTATAGCTTGGCCCTCAGTTCAATATTCTTCCGTCCTTGGACCCCCACAAGGACTCGATCAGGATCCCATGACCATGACGCACGACGTTCGACGCTGTCCACCCTTCATCCGCACCGCCGGCCTGGGGGCCTGGATGGTCGTCCTCGCCGCCGGGGGCCTCGCCCCCGCCGCCCACGCGGGCAACGACAACCCCGTGATGCTCCAGTGGTTCGAATGCAAGTGGCAGGACATGGAACGCCGCATGCCCGACTTCTTCATGGCCGGGTACGGCTCGGTCTGGGTGCCCCCGCCCGGGAAGTCCAATTCCTCCGGCAGCGCCGGCTACGACGTCTTCGACCGCTTTGACCTGGGCAAGCCGGGCGCGCAGACCGCCTTTGGCACCGAGCAGGCGATGCGCGTCATGATCGCCGAGCTCCACCAGGCTGACGGGCTGGTGTACGTCGACGCCGTGCTCAACCACAACTCCTTCCGCCAGACCAGCGCCAGCTTCCAGGCCGCGGGCGGGTTTCCCGGGTTCTGGATGGCGCCGGCGACGCCGCCGGTGAACAAGACGCCCACGAGCAACTGGGGAGACTTTCACGCCGGCAATGCAAACGGCTATCTGCAATCCCAGGATCCCAACGGCGGCAACTACGACCTCCTCAAGGGCGACCTGGTGGCGCTGCAGGACATCTCTCAGGAATCCAACAACCAGTTCATCCGCCACCCCGTGGAAGACGGCAACCCCGACAACCTGCCCGCGGGAACCATCTACAACAAGCCCAGCGAGAGCAACTACCGGCTCTATCCCGACAAGCAGCTCCCCGGCGTCCCCGTGAGCAACCCCGGCACGTCCCGCGCCCCGGGCGTCACCAACTTCACCTTCTACCCGTACAACACGTCCGATCCCATGGCCGGGGATCCCTCCAAGGAAAACGGCACCGGCCTGCTGATGCGCAACATCCAGTGGCTGATGGACGACCTGAAGGTCGACGGCTTCCGGTGGGACGCGATCAAGCACTCTCCCGCGTGGTTCTGGGATACGTACATCGACGCGGTGCTCTACCAGCGCCGCGTGACGCCCGACGGCCGCCACGTGACCCCCTTCAGCTTCGGTGAAAGCGTCGAGAGCGGCTCGTGGACCTTGAACAACATGGCCCGCAAGGACGCCTTCGGCAACCGCGACGCGCTGGACATCACCGGCTCCGGGGAGCTTCGCAACCTCATCGGCGCGGGCGGATTTGGCACGTGGCAGAACGTCATCAACAGCCACTACGACCTCGCCGACGACGGCCAGAACAACGGCACCTTCGGCGTCAACCACGTCTTCAGCCACGACAACGGCTCCAAGGGCGACGGCGGCTCCGCCCCCGCCAACCCCACCGCCCGCGACATGGCCTACGCGATGAACGCGTACATGGTCATGCGCCCCGGCGTCGCCGAGCTCTACCACAACGCGCGCGGCGTGACCCGCCCCGGCGGATTCTGGCCGCGCCAAGGCCTCTCCACAGCCCTGGGCTGGAACCCCATCCCCCAGAGCGGCTTCCCGCAGGGCACGCCCGACTCGAACATCATCACGATGGTCCAGCTCCACAACTTCTACGCCCGCGGAGAGTTCAACGTCATCAACAGCACCGACATCGTCAACCCCTCCCTCGACGACGTCATCATCTTCGAACGCCGCAAGAACATGGGCGGCGGGCAGTACTCGGGCAACGTCCTGGTCGCCTGCAACGACCGCTGGGACTCGGGCTTCGACCAGCGCTCGGTCGTCACCTCCTTCCCCGCCGGTACGCGCCTGCTGGAGATGACCGGCAACGCCGCCGACCCCGCGATCGACCCCACCAGCAGCATCTCCGAGGTCCTCACCGTCGACGCCAACCGCAAGGTGACCATCCGCATCCCCCGCAACACCAACGGCACGACCGAGCATGGCCGCGGGTACGTGATCTACGGCCCGGCGATCCCCTCGGGGACTCTCGCCCTCACCAATGTCGCCTCCACGCTCCCCGCCGACAACCCCGCGACGACCGGCTTCTCCGCTCGCCGCATCAACTCCATCCCGGTCATCTCCGCCGCGAGCTTCCAGATCCAACTCACCACCACCAACGGGGACGCGGGCGCTTCGAACAACGACAACGCCGACGACAACGCCGTCTTCCGCATCGACCAGGGTTTCAAGGACTACAACGGCAACGGCATCAGCGATATCGATTACCAGAACGCCGTCGTCCCCGGCTACGAGCAGTTCGTAACCCTCCGCCAGCCCCTCGCCGGCACCGCGAACACCAGCGGCCTCTACCGCCAGACGATCGATTCGTCCCAGCTCTCCGAAGGCATCCACTACATCTCGGTCGTCGCCTTCCGCAAGCGCAATGCCGGCGAAGACCCGCTGTACCGTGAATTCCGGCAGGCAGTGTACATCGACCGCACCGGCCCCGCGGTGGCGCTGCGCGTGCCCGATCAGGTTACCGCCAACAGCTACCAGTTCTTCATCGACGCCCTGGACCGCACCGCCAATCGCGTCCACCTGATCCGCGATCTTCCCGACGGCGCCGACGCCGTCGCCGCCTGCAACCTGGGCAACCAGTGCACCCGCAACGACCGCCTGGAATACTTCCGCACCATCACGAGCCTGACCACGCACGGATACGTGAAGCTCACGGTCGTCGCGTTCGAGGAATCCGGCAACGCCAGCGCGACCGACTACTACGTCTGGGTCAACAAGTGCCCCGCCGACTTTGACCGCTCGGGCTTCGTGGACGTTGAGGACTACAGCGCCTTCGTGCAGGCTTTCGAGGCCGGCACCGACAACGCCGATTTCGACGCGAGCGGCTTCGTCGACATCGAAGACTTCAACACCTTCGTCGCCGCCTTCGAACTGGGGTGCTGAAGAGAGTCACGGAGGAACTTTTCTCGTTTAGGCGGCGTGAATCGCGTTGCGAGCGATGAGACGTGCGTGATAGATGGCGAGCTTGGCGTCGATCCAAAGGCGTACGCGGCGGAGGCCCCGGGCCCAGGCGGGGAGTCCGTTGAGACCGCCGCCGCAGTTGGTCAGGTTGGCGAAGACTCGCTCGATCCCGTCACGCTGGTGCATCAACGCTTCGCACTGTCGACGGTGATCCCTCCACTTTTGTACGGCTCGCCGCCGCACCTGCGGCACCCGGCGGAGCATCGCCGGCGACGCGAGCGGACCTCGCATGCGGGTGAGCAGCCGGCCGCCCCGCGCCATCGACGGCGTCGTAGAGTCGATAACTGTCGTAGTTTGGCGTCGGCCAGCAGGCAAGGCCGCGCGCCAGCCGTCGCAACAGACGCCTCGCCGTGCTGGGCTCGCCGCGTTCATCGGAAGCACGCGGTATTCCAGGCGGAAATCCGCTCGACGCGTGGCCCGGGCGTGGAGCTTGTAGCCTCGGCGGATCCTGTGCCCCGCCGGCCCAGCCAACGCGCCTGGGAGTCGGTGGAGTGGTCGTGCACGACCAAGGCCTTGCCGTCCAGGTAGCACAGAAGATCGTTGCGGCCGGCACTGATGACCAGTGCACGGTGCAGGAAGCCACGCAGTCGCAGGAACCGCCTGGTGCTCGGCCGCTTGCAGAACTGGGAGACCGAAAGGAAGCCGACGGGGCCGCAGCAGGGGGAATAGCTCTCGCGACGGCACGCCCAGCACAACGGGCGCTCGTGGAACACCGCCCAGAGGCAATCAGTCGGTCGGAGAACTCGAACCTTCGCGTCGCGGCCGCGGCGAGCCGACGCACGCCCGCCACCAGCACGCACCGCACAACCCAGATGTCGCGGTCCCGCTTTGCCTCCTTCCTGAATCTCACTTCCCGGAAGGACGCAAGTGTGGCCCGCTGAACAGGTTGGCGCGGATTAGTCGGCGGCACGCGCTCCCGGAGTCACGAAGTCAAGTAGTCACGAAGAGACGAAGGGCGAAGAGACGAAAGACGAAGAGACGAAGAGACGAAGAGAATTCGTCCATTCAGTCCAAACTCATCGCCTCAACAGAGTTTTGGGCATAGGCATGTGCCGCTGTGCCGCTGTGCCGCTGTGCCGCTGTGCCGCTGTGCCGCTGTGCCGCTGTGCCGCTGTGCCGCTGTGCCGCTGTGCCGCTGTGCCGCTGTGCCGCTGTGCCGCTGTGCCGCCGTGCCGCCGTGCCGCCGTGCCGCCGTGCCGCCGTGCCGCCGTGCCGCCGTGCCGCTGTGCCGCTTTATGTGGCCCTTTGGCAATATGGCCCTGTGGCCCTTTCCAGATTTGCCCTCTTTGCCCTCTTTGCCCTATTTCTTCCTCCCCTCCAGCACCGCCCGATACATCCCCGCATTCCCCTCCGGATACAGCGTGTGCGGCATCCCGTCCACGATCTCCACCTCCGCGTCGCTCCCCAGCTTCGCCAGCGAGTCCTTCAGCAGCCTCGCCGCCCCGTCCAGGTAATACGTATCCACGCCCCCCGCGTACACGTGCAGCTTGCCGGCGAGGCGCGGGCCCAGCGTCTTCCAGTTCCGTTCCAGCACCAGCCGGATGTCGTACTTCTCCCACGACTTCGCCACCACCGGATCCACGTTGCCCGTCTCCCGGTCAAAGACCAGCGCCGGCGTGCCATCGGTAAGCCGAGGGCTGAACACCGCCTCGAACGAGTGGATCTGCCCGCCGGGCCCCAGCACCCACTCGCGCTTGCAGAAATCCTCGTACCAGAGCATGACCTGCTCACCCTGCCGGGCGAGCGGGCGGCGTTGACCCTTCCCGTCGTGGTACATGTTCGCGCCGCTCTGGTACAGGTCAATCCGCTGGAAATCCCTGAAATCCACGGGATCGGGGCAATGCGACCAGCACCCCGCGAATTCTTCGGGATACGTCACCTGGAGCCACAGACTGCTCCACCCGCCCGACGACACGCCCGTCACGTACCGCTGCTCGGCCCCCGCGCCGTGATACCGCTTCTCGATCTCCGGCGCCAGCTCATGGACCAGCATCTCCCCCCACGGCCCGTTGTTCTCTGAATCGGCAAACACGCTGTGCCCGCGGAAGCACAACGGGTCGGGCACGACCATGATCACGTGCTCCGCGGCCTCCGGCGGCACCAGTCTTCCCACGCCCTGCACCGCGCGGTGGTCCCCGCCGAACCCGGTGATCGAATACACCACCGGGTACTTCACCGATCCGTCGGGCACAAAATGCTCCGGCAGCAGCACGCCGGCTCGCACCGTGTACTCCCGCCCGTGAAACTTCGACAGCGAGGGACTGACCATCTCCACCAGCTTCACCCGCTCGCTCTCGCGAAGCGGCCGCGCCGTGGGCGAGCGGTCGGCCTTCAGCAATCCCGCGCTCCCGTCCGCGTTCAGCGGGAGTGTCACTTTGACCGGCTCGCTGATCAGGTCGTCGGGCCCCGCGCCGGCCTCGGGCACGTCCAGGCTCCGGCGAACCACCGCCTGCACGGTGTACTCCCCCGGCTCCACCTTCGACCACGCCGTCGGAAACGACAGCCACGAATCATCGAGCGTCACCTCGGCCCCCGGCGCCAGGTCGGTCACATCCTTGGAAAAAATCAGCGGCGGACGGAACCAGTCGTTCATCCGGCGACGCGGTTCACCCTGCCCCTGCGCCACCACGATGTACACGCGGCCCGTATACGCCTCCGCCTGCTTGCCGGGATCGATCTCCAGCCGCAGCGAACCCGCCGCAGCGCCCGCGACGCTCCCCGGCACTTCCGGGGCCCACGCCCCACTCGCCAGCGCCACCGCGCCCAGCGAAACCCCGAGAACGCCCGCGAACACACCCATCCATTTCGACTGCTTCATCCCCGCAGTCTACACAACCGGCGCATTGCCATGTGCAGCCTTCACTGCTCCGCGCCCAGCTTCATCCGTCTGCCGCCTTTGCCCCATTTGCCCTCTTTGCCCCCTTTCGCCTTCCCCCTACTCCATATGCACCCAGCACACATTCGACGTCGGCGTCCCCCTCGCCAGTTCGTTTGTCAGCGCCTGGATGCAGTCGTTGTACGTCGACCACTGGATCATCAGCCACGCGAGGATCGCCACGCTCAGCCACGCTCCCAGCTCACCGGTGCGTGTCCGCCGCAGCCCTACCAGGATCCCCCCTGCCACCGCCATCGTCCCCAGCTTCCACACCGTGATCCCCACCGAGCTCCCCGAGCCCATGAGTTCCCGGGCGATCGGGTTCGCCTCCGCGAAACCGATAGTCGTCGCGTGCGTCAAAGTCATGATGAGGTCCGCAAGTCCCATCGCCATGCAGGCGAGCACCAGGCACAGCACCCGGACGCACCGGCCGCGGCACGCCGCGGCCGCCACCGCCGGGGTCACGGCTGGGGCTTCAACCCCGGGAAGACCCGCCAAACGAGCAAACGCGAAAAATGGGGGCATGATCCCGGAGAATCGGCCTCCGATCGTGCCGGATTGAGCATCCGCGCAGCCTTAACGTTGTTCTGTCCCGCCCCCGCCGTCCGCAAGGACTGTTCACGCCCGAGATTCGGGTCGATACTCCCCGGACCCTCTCCAGCGCGGTCCACCGTTCGCGAGTTCTCGGTACATCCCATACGCTCCCCCCGTCCGGCCTTTCCCGCGCCCTGGTCCTTACCACCACAGAAGGCCCTATGACAGATCCGTTCGATGTGCCAGACCGGCCCGCCGCCTCCCGGCCCCTCCCGCCGCCCGGCCCCCGCCCCGCCCGAGGCGTGCTCGCCCTCCTCACCGCCCTGGCCTGCGGCCTTGCCGCCGCCCTCCCCGCCACCCTCGCCCACGCCCAGATCTCCACCAGCTACGTCGACGATTCCGTCCTCGCCCGCGAATCGCTCTCCCGCGTCGAAGACCTCCTCTCCGCAGGCAACGTCCAGGAAGCCGCCCGCGTCGTCCAGGCCATCCTCGACACCGAGACCGATCGCGTCATCGAGGCCGCCGGGGACGCCGACCTCTTCATCAACGTCCGCACCGCCGTCCACCTCGCCCTGATCGCCCGCCCCGCCCTCCTCGACAAGTACCGCCAGAGCGAAGAGCCCGTCGCCGAGGCCCAGCTCCGCGAAGGCCGCATCGAGGAAGTCGAGCGCTCCCGCCTGCTCACCCGCTCGGGCATGGAGGCCGCCCTCCGCCTCGCCTACCAGCATTACGAGGCCGCCCGCTTCGAAGCCGCCGCCCTCACCCTCGTCCAGCTCGAGAAACACCCCGACCGCCTCGACCCCGCCCTCGGCAAAGCCGCCGTGGACCTGGCCTTCCGCATCGCCGCCTATC
Organism: Phycisphaerales bacterium; assembly: GCA_044226385.1. GTDB lineage: Bacteria > Planctomycetota > Phycisphaerae > Phycisphaerales > UBA1924 > JAEUJB01. The sequence goes on along the minus strand of JBGAHA010000011.1, from coordinate 152,203 downwards.
TCCCTCGCGAGAGCATCGTCGCCCTCGCCCGCCGCTGGGCCGCCGAGGCCCGCATCGACCTGCCCGTCATGGAGCCCAAGCCCTGGCCCCCGCGCTGGCAGGAATCCCTCGGCCGCGACAGCGTCGGCGCCGGCCCCGCGCCCGCCTTCGACGGTCTGGTCGAAGGCCCGCTGCAATCCACCTTCCTCTCCGGCGACGCCGCCGCTGAGTACCGCGCTTTCCAGGAACTCCCCCGGGACGACAACTTCGCCGCCGGCCTCTACGCCTGGGCCTTCCCCACCGTCGTCGGCGACGATGTCCTGGTCAACGATGGCCGCGCCATCACCGCCTTCGATCGCTTCACGCTCTCCACCCGCTGGCGCAAGGAGTTCAGCGAGGCCGGTGAAGATTCCATCGGCGCCGCCGGTGACGGAATCCGCGCCCTGGCCGGCTCATCACGCGTCGAGGACGCCTCCACCGTCGCTGCCGCCGAAGGCGTCGCTGTTGCCGCGACCGGCCTCCAGTCTCAGCAGATGCGCGAAGGAGACAACCGCCTCCACGGCGTCGAGCTCTCCACCGGCCGGGAACTCTGGGCCCTCGCCCCCGGCGCGATCGCCGAGAACCTCCGCATCGCCGACTTCCGCGGACCCGCCGCCATCGATCAGTCCACCGTGGTCCAGGCCTTCCGCAAGGAATCCGCCGCTCGCCGCCTCGTCAGCACCTACCTCGCGGGCGTTGATCTCTGGACCGGCGCCACCCGATGGGTCCGCCTCATCGGCAGCGCCGGTTCCATCGGCTACGCCGGCACGCGCCCGGGCGAAACCCTCGTCACGCACGAAGGCGTCGTCTACCGCATCGATGACTCCGGCCTCGTCTGCGCCGTGGAAAGCGTCTCCGGCCGCATCCGCTGGATCCGACTGCTCAAGGGCGAGAACGTCCTCCGCGCCAACGACTCAAGCCCCCCCTGGGCGTCCCAGGCCCCCATCATCGACGGCGATTCGCTCATCGTCCTCGACCCCACCCAGCGCTTCATCCACCGCCTCTCCCTCGCCGACGGGGCACGACTCACCCTGCTCGAAACCTCCAACCTTCCTCGGCCGATCCACTACCTCCTCGCCGCCGGCGCCGCCCCCCAGCGCACCCTGGTCGTCGTCACCGACAACCAGCTCGCCTTCCTCCCCATGGCCTCGTTCCACACCGCCCGCGCCTCCCTCGTCCCCGCGATCAACGACCCCGGCTTCCGCGGACGCGTCGTCGTCATGGCCGACACCGTCGTCGCCCCCGTCACCGGCGGACTCCTCCTCGCCAAGATCACCGCGCCCGCAAGTCCGCAGGTCAAGCCCCTGGAGTTCACCGGCAACTTCGTCGCCAGCGGCTCCAACCTCCTCATCGCCGACACCTGGCGCCTCCACGCCTTCCTCTCCTGGGCCGATGCCGACACCCTCCTCTCCGCCCGCATGAAGGCCGACCCCGCAGACCCACGCCCCGCCCTCGCCCTCGCCGAACTCGCCTACCGCTCACAGCACCTCGACCGCCTCGTCCCCGCCATCGACCATGCCCTCGCCGCCATGGCCGCCCAGCCCCTCAGCCCCGTGGTCCTCCAGGCTCGCCCACGCCTCTTTGGCACGCTCCTGGACATGATCCGCTTCTCCACCCAGCCCGAGCAGCCCACCACACGCCTCGCCTCCAAGCCCCTGCGCCTCACCGACCTCGCCCTCGTCGACGCCCTGGTCTCCCGCCTCGAGCGCGTCTCCGAATCACCAACCGAAAACGTCCAGTGGCTCATGGCCCTGGGCGCCCTGCGCGAACTGCAGTCCAATCCGTCCGAAGCCTGCGGCGCCTACCAGCGCATCCTCGAAGATCCCAAGCTCGCCGACAGCGCCTGGCGACAGGTCAGCCCCGCCGTCCGCAGCCGCCAGATCGCCATTGATCGCCTCCGCTCCGTGATCGGCGTCTTCGGACCCTCCGCCTACGCACGCTTCAGCGCCGAACTCGACGGCGAACTTGCCGCCCTCCGCTCCGCCTCACGCCCCGAAGAGCTCGAAGCCCTCGCCGCCCGCTACCCCGTCGCCCCCCGCTCCACCGAGCTCCTCCTCTCCGCCGCCGCCGGATACCGCGCCGCCGGCCAGAACCCCGCCGCCCTCCTGGCCCTCGCCAAAGCCGCCGACACCGCCTGGTGGCTCGTCTCCGTCGGAACGCCCGCCGATCAGGCCCGCCTGGGAGAAGTCGTCGGCGCTCACGCCCAGGCACTTGCCGATCTGGGCCGCCCCATGACCGCCGCGCAGGTCCTGCTCCGCGCCGTCAAGACCAAGCCCGGCCTCGCCGTCACCGCCTTCGGCACGCCCCTCAACCCCACCGCCCGCGCCGCCGAGCTGCGCCAGCTCGCCGTCGTCGATGCTCGCCCCGCCCGCATCGGCTCCGTCCCCGCCCCCGACCTCTCCGTCCTCATCGGCTGGAGCATCCTCCCGCCCGTCCTCGACAACCAGCTCGCCCCCGCCCTCTCCCACGAGTGGACCATCCTCTCCAGCATGCAGCTCCGCCGCTTCGGCTCATTCGCCGATCAGGGCGGCGGCGTCCTCTCACCCGTCTGGTCCCGCCCCTTCCAGGACGAGCCCCCCACCGTCCTCCACGCCGGCCCCGACGCCCTCTTCGTCCTCTGGCACGACAACACCTCCATCGAACGCATCGATCCCGCCACCGGCGAAACCATCTGGCGCTCCGCCGCCCTCGTGCAGCTTCTCCCACCCGCCCCCGCCGCCGGCGTGCGCATGTTCGAAACGCCCCTCGACGGCCAGGTCCGCTCGATCGACATCGTCGCCGCCATCAACGACAAGTCCGTCGTCCTCGCCCAGCGCGACGGCGGCGTCGTCGCCTTCGACGCCTCCTCCGGCCAGCTCGCCTGGTCCGCACGCTCCCCACTCACCCGCCTCTACGACCTCAGCCTCACCGGCGCCACCCTCGTCCTCTCCGGCGCCGCCGATCCCGATGACAACGCCGAGATCGGCCCGCTCGATCGCCGCGAGGTCCGCACGCCCCCCAAGCCCCTCATCGTCGTGCTCGACGCCGCCTCCGGCCGCAATCTCTACGACCCCATCGTCCCCGATTCCGATGTCCGCTGGGTCCGCACCGCCCCCGGTGTGCTCGTCGCCGCACTGGTCGACAAGGTCCGTGGCATCGAGCTCGCCACCGGCAAGCCCCTCTGGGAAGACCTCGTCGGCGAAGAAGTCACCCACGCCGCCGAGGGCTGGATCTTCGACGATCGCCTCTTCCTCCTCTCCCGCCGACGTGAGCTCTCGATGGTCTCACTCCGCACCGGCCTGCTCCAAGCCGTCGACCTCAAAAACGTCAACCGCCTCCCCGACACCGGACAGATCGTCGCCGGTCGCATCGGTCCCAACATCGCCTTCAGCTCGCGCCTGGGTGTCTTCATGATCAACCCCCAGGGGAACCTCGCCGGCGCCAATTCCGTCGGCGGGCACCGCCCCTTCCTCCCCGCCGTCGCCTCCAAGGACGTCCTGGTCATGGTCGAGCAGTCCACCGACGAGCTCCCTGACGGCCGGACCTCCATCCGCGCCATGCTCGTCACCGCCGACAGCGGCAAGGTCCTGCGCACCCTCGCCGTCGTGGTCCAGGGCGAACCCGACACCATTACCACCGCCGTCCTCGATGGAAAGCTCCTGCTCTCCACCGATTCGGTCACGCAGGTCATCCCGCTCCCCGAAACGCAGCCCAAGTCCGCGGTCCGCTGATCACGGCGCCAGCGCGCACGCGGTAATCGCACGCGGGTACCTCACCGGTCGCGCATCAGGTTTGCATCCATCCGCCGCTGCTCCGCCTGCCGATACCTCGTCCGCATCACGGGCAAGAGTGAGCCCATCACCACCGACGCGATGCCCCCCAGCAGCAGCAGCGGGTAATACACGTGGTACGGCTGGCCAAGGCCCAGCGCCACCACCCCCGTCACCAGCGTCAGCGCTCCGGCGCACGCGCACACGGCGAGGCCGCCCAGGACCGCAGCTCTCCCCTTGCCCTTGGAGACCAGCATCGACGCCGCCGTCCCCAGCACGCCCCCCAGCACGCCCAGCCCCGAACCGCCGATCGCCCCGATCCACGCGCTGGTCTGATACGACCACCATTCAATCACGGTGCACCTCCAGGATTGCGTGCGCTCCCAGCCTCATGTCGGGCCGCCCACGCAACCGTGCCATCGTCACCATGCCCGCGTCACCACGCCCGCGCGAACGCCGCGCCGGCGAACAGGCTCAGTCACTCCGTCGATGCATCTCCACCCTCCGTCGCGTGCTGCGCCTTCGCCACCTCGGCAATCGCCCGCGCCGACCCCACCGTCAATTCCCCCCGCTCCACCAGGTTCGCGAGCAGCTCCCGAAGCTTGTCGGGCTTCCTCCCCGCGACCGCCCCCTCCAGCCGCTCGATCACCCTGTCCAGCCGCCCGCGAATCGTGGGATAACTCACGTCATACACCTGCGCCAGGTCCTTGAGCGACCCCGACCGCAGCACCAGCTGCACAATCAGGTCCAGGTCCTCCCTGGGAAGCCTCCCAAGCGGGTGATCGGCCAGGTTTGAAGAATGCGAAGTCACAGTTGAATAAAATGTACATCAGACTTTCGCTTTCGTCAAGTCCATATACACAAAACGTAATTTTTTGCCCGATCGTGGCTTCCATCCCCCGCCTCCCACCATCCCGACAGCCCCACCCCTCGCCCGGCGTAAACTACCCGCGTGCCCCGGTAGCTCAGTTGGATAGAGCACGTCTTTCCTAAAGATGAGGTCGCAGGTTCGACTCCTGCCCGGGGCGTTTCCCATCGATTCCGCGAGTCGCCCGCGCCGCTCGGCGCCGCGGAATCTCCCCGCCTCCCGGCGCCCCTCACGACCACCCCAGCACGCACGCCCTCCGCGCCGACTCCGCGCGCCGTGGAGCCCGTACCACTCCGCATACCCTCCCCGCACTCAGTCTGTTCCCACGGCAACGGAGTGCCCCCCATGGCCAAGTCACCCTCCTCCAAATCAACCGCCAAATCCCCCGTCCCCGCCCGCTCCGCCGGGCGCAGCGACGCCGTCAACAAGCGCCTCAAGCTCCGCGACGACCAGACCAAGGGCAAGATCGTCAAGCTCGCCGAGGGCGTGGTGAAATCCACCCTCGCCAAGAAAGAGCCGATCATCCCCATCCCCACCCGCGCCAAGAGCAACACCATCTGGAACAAGAAGCGCGGCATCCTGGAGATGGGGGACGCCCGCCAGGAACGGGAGCTCTTCAATCTCAATCAGGCCAAGCAGTTCATGCAGACCATGCTGCACGCCAGCACCATCAAGGAGCTCATCGAGGCCGACAAGACCCTCAGCCTCCGCGGTGTGTTCTACAAGGCCAAGCACACCGTCGCCGGCACCAAGGAGAACACCTTCGACGTCCAGGACGAGTCCGACCCCATCCTCGAGGACCTCGAAGTCTCCCTGGGCGCGCTCCGCGAAGAGCTCCACATCTTCGCCAAGAAGGCCGGCACCATGGTCGGCAACATCACCATCATCGACAACGGCGCCGGCTCCGCCGACGAGATCGACTGCCGCCGCATGGGCTCGGGCGGCTACGCCGTCCCCTCTATCGTCGAGCCCGATGTCATCCAGTTCAAGAAGTGCGAGGCCAAGTTCGTCCTCCACGTCGAAAAGAACACCGTCTGGTCGCGCTTCAACGAGGACCGTTTCTGGGAGAAGCACAACTGCATCCTCACCGAGGGCGGCGGCCAGCCCCCCCGCGGCGTGCGCCGCATGCTCAAGCGCCTCAACGAAGAACTCGGCCTGCCCATCTACTGCCTGCTCGACTGCGACCCCTGGGGACACTACATCTACTCGGTCATCAAGCAGGGCTCCATTTCCCTCGCCTTCGAGTCCGAGCGCCTCGCCATCCCCCAGGCCAAGTTCCTGGGCATCCGCGCCAAGGACTACGACGAGTGCGACCTCTCCGACGCCGTCAAGATCGACCTCAACGACAACGACATCAAACGCGCCAAGGAAATCCTCGCCTACCCCTGGTTCGACAACTCCTCCGCCTCCGGACGAAGCTGGCAGAAGGAGATCGCCCGCATGCTCGACAACGGCTTCAAGATGGAGGTCGAATCCCTCATCACCAAGGACATCAGCTACGTCACCGAGGAATACGTCCCCCAGCGTCTCCAGGACAAAGACTGGCTCGATTGAGCAGAAGGCACTGGGCATCAGGCACTCGGCACTCGTGAAAGACAGGGAGCGGACATTTGGGGCTTGTTGCGTCCATCGTCTTCATGTGCCTGACGCTGGAGCCCCGCACGCTCAACATCGGGCCCGGCCAGGCCTTTGATCGCCCCGAATCAGCCCTCGCGCAGGCCCACGCCGGCGACACGCTCCGCTTGATCGCCCCCGAGGGCGGCACGCTCACCCTCACCGCCGTCGCCCTTCGCATCACCCTTCCTGATATCACCATCGTCGGCGTCGGAGACGCCATCCTCAGCGGGGAGGGCTTCGACTACACCGGCGAAGGCAGCATCCCCCGCGCCATCATCCAGGTCGATCCCTCCGGCCGCGGCGCCGTCATCGAGCACCTGACGCTCACCGCGGCCCACAACAAGGACGGCAACGGCGCCGGCGTGCGCATCAACGCCGCCGACGATGTCACGCTCCGCTCCTGCGAGGTGTACGACTGCGATATGGGCGTGATGTCCGCCGGCGAGGCCGGCCAGGCCCGCGCACAGCGCCTGGAACACTGCACCATCCACGACAACGGCTCCACGCTCTCACACGGCTTCAGCCACAACCTCTACCTGGGCGGGGAAGACGTCACGCTCGAGGACTGCACCGTGCGGGATTCCACCCACGGCCACAACCTCAAGAGCCGCTCCCGCCTCCTCACCGCGCGGCGATGCACCCTCACCTCCGCCGCCGACCGTGAAGTTGACCTGGTCGACTCATCCCTCACCGCGGACACCCAGTGCAGCGCCCTGCTCGAAGACTGCACGCTCACCAAGCGCCAGGATTCCACGGGCAATCGCGGCGTGATCCACTACGGCCGCGATGGCGACTCCGACCGCGCCGGCGTCCTCACGCTCCGCCGCTGCCGCATCCAGACCTGGTACATCAGCCCCGTGGTCACGCTCTCCACGCCCGACGCGCGCTGCGTCATCGACGAGTGCCGGATCGACAACCCGCTCCCCTCGGGCGCCCAGATCCTCGCCGTTACGCGCGGCCAGCCCGACGGTCGCCTCACCCTGATCAACGTGTACGCGAGCCCCTGCTACGGGTCCCTTCCAGATTCCCCGGCCCGCGACGCGCCGCCACCGGCCCCCGCGCCAAACCAGGATCCCCGCTGATTCACACGGTCGGCGGCATGGTCGATCCCGGCTTCCCCGCCGAAGCTCCCTGCGTGCGCCGGTCCAATGTCTCCCGCACCCGGCGCAGCAACGACTCGGGCGTGTACGGCTTGGCAAGGAACATCAGCTGCGGCCCCGTCGCCGGCTGCTGCCCGATCGCCTCCTCCGAATACCCCGACGAAAGCAGCACCGCCATCTGCGGACGGATCTCCGCGATGCGCTGCGCCAGCTCCACGCCGTTCATCCCCGGCATCACCACGTCGCTCAGCAGAAGGTCCAGCGGCCCCGCGTGGCTCGACACCGTCTCCAGCGCCTCGCGAGGTCCCTCCACCTCGATCACCGTGTACCCGCCGACCCGCAGCATCATCGCCGCGACCGCCCGGACCATCGGTTCATCTTCCACCAGCAGGATCGTCTCCCGTCCGCTGGGAACGATCGCCGGCGCTTCCCCCGCCTGCGTGCGAGGCGCCTGTGATTCCGCGATCGGCAGCGTCATCGTGAACGTCGTGCCCACCCCCGGCTCGCTCGTCACGTCCAGGTGCCCGCCGTGCTGCTCGATGATCCCCTGCGCCGTCGCCAGGCCCAGCCCCGTCCCCTTCCCCGGCTCCTTGGTCGTGAAGAACGGCTCAAAGATGAACGGCATCGCCGATTCCGCAATGCCCTCCCCCGAATCCGTGAACCGGATCTCCGCGTACCGCCCCGGCGCCAGGCCGTTGATCCCGTGACCCTCCGCCAGCTCCACGCCAGTCGTTGAGACCGCGATCACGCCGCCCTTAGGCATCGCGTCCCTCGCGTTGGCCGCAAGGTTCAGCAGCACCTGCTCGATCTGCCCCGCATCCACCTTCACCGGCAGCGGATTCAGGTCCGCCGTCACGCTCACCTGCACATCCTCACCCACCAGGCCCTCCATCAGCCGGCGGGTGCTCGCGACCACGTCCCGAAGATCCACCACCCTCGCCTCGAGGATTTGCCGCCTCGCAAACGCGAGCAACTGCCGCGTCAGCGCCGCGGCGTGGTGCGCCGCCTGGTCGATCGCCTCGATCCCCTGCTGCACCGGCCCCGACGCCGGCGCGTGCGGCCGCATCGCCCCCAGCCATCCCATCACCACCGTCAGCGCGTTGTTGAAGTCGTGCGCCACACCCCCGGCGAGCCGGCCGATGCTCTCCATCTTCTGCGCCTGGAAGAGCCCCTCGGTCAGCACCCGCTGCTGGGTGATGTTCTCCAGCATGCCCACCACGTACTGCACGTTCCCCGTGGCGTCGCGCACCGGCGAGGTCCGCACCCGCATCCACTCCGTCTTGCCGTCCTTGCGCTGGAAGCTCTTCTCCTCCGGCCTCCACGGGTCCACGCCCGTCGCCAGACCCTGCGGCAGCACGCTCTCCCCCGGCGCGGCCGATTCCAGGATCGCCGACGCCACCGGGTTGACGTCGATCAGCGTCCCGCCCGCGTCCGTCAGCGTGATCCCCAGCGGCACATGCTCGAAGATGATGCGCAGCTTCCGCTCGCTCTCCCTGAGCCGGCTCTCCACCTGCCGCTGCTGCGTGATGTCCCGCAGAACCCCGTACATCCGCACCGGCTTGCCCAGCGCGCTGTAGAAAAACCGCCCGCTCGCCCGCATCCACCGCTCCCCGCGCCTGGGGTGCATGAACCGGAAGTCCTCGTCGAACGATTCCCCGCCCTCCCGGGCAATATCAATCGCCCTGGTCAGCCGCGGAAGGTCATCAGGATGCACCGGCGTAAAGTCGGGGCCGCGCGTCGTCGGATCGCGCCCCGTCAGGTTCTTCATGCTCTCCGAGCGCACCATCGCGCCCGTCTCAAGGTTCCACTCCCACGTCCCCATTTCACCCGCCGCCAGCACCAGCGACATGTCCTCCTGCCCCAGCCGCCGGTCTCGCTCCGCCCGCTCGCGCTCCACAAGCTCGTGCGCCGCGCGCTCGAAGAGCATCTGGTTCTCCGCCGCCCGGCGCTCCGCCAGCTCCTTCGCCGATTGCAGGCTGCTCAGCAGCCGCACGTTCTCCATCGCTACCGACGCCGCGTCGGCGAGCGTCCCCAGCATCTGCACCTCGTCCGCCGTCGCCCGGTGGTAAGAGCCCCAATACGCCGCGATCGCCCCCAGCGGATCTTCCGAACGGATCGGCACCGCCGCCATGCTCTTCACGAACGTCGCCGCATACGCCTCCTGCGGCACCCGCGCATCCTTGGTGATGTCCGGCACGATCACCGACTCGCGGTTCAGCATGACCCACCCGGTCATGCACGTCTCCAGCGGAAACCGCTGGCCCTTCCACAGGGGCCCGATCGCGTCCTCGTCCACGTAATGGCAATGCCCCGAATCGCGCAGCACGAACGACACGCCGTCGGCGTTCACCAGCCGCCGCGCCGCCGAGCGCACCGTCGCCGTCACATCCTCAAGGTCCTTGGCACGCGCCAGCGCTTGAAGTGCCGAGACCAGGAGCGCGGACTGACTTTCGCCCACGGCCACATTCGTGCGAGACGCTGTTCTCATTCACATCCCCGGAAGTCACAACCCCTGACCACACCTATTCATATCTGCGTTTTTGACCCGGGCAAAGAGGAATAGGCCCTTGTCCTCCATCAATACATTTGTATATGCGTTTATCTCGTTGAAACAACCGCGGCCAATCCCCGTGCTCTCATCAGTGAGTCCTTCCGGTTAGACTCCTCCCCAATGCTCTTCTCCCTCCCATTCTCACTTGTGATAATCGCGCTCTCCACGCCCCGCCAGCCGGCGCCTACCACTCCCGATCCCTTGCTCACCAGCCTTACCCGCGCCCGCGAGCTCGCCCCGCAGGTCTCCATCACCCGCGACCAGTACGGCGTTCCCCACATCCACGCCCCCACCGATGCCGCCGCCGTCTTCGGCGCCATGTACGCCCGCGCCGAAGACGAAATGGCCCGCATCGAACTCGGCCATGCCCAGTCCATCGGCCTTGCCGCCCAGCTCCACGGCGAAGAAGGCGTCCCCTGGGACCGTCTCATTCTCAGTTATCAGATTCCCTCCCGCGCCAGGGAAGGCTTCGCCGCCGCCCCGCCCCAGGTCCGCGACCTCGCCCAGGCCGCCGCCGACGCCCTCAACCTCTACGCCGATCTCCACCACGATTTCACACCCCGCGCCATCCGCGTGTGGGAGCCCTGGATGTTCTTCGCCCGCGAATACGCCTGGACCCTCTACCACGCCCAGGAAGAAATCACCCGCGTCTACGCCAAGGTCCATGTTCCTCCAGCATCAACTCCCGCCCCCGCCGCCGCAGACGACGCCCCACCCCAACCCCCGACGGCTCCAACGCCTGGGCGATCGGCCCCTCCCGCACCCGCTCGGGCCGCCCCATGCTCTACATGAATCCCCACATCCCCCTCGACGAGGTCTACGAGCTTGAGCTGCGATCCGACCAGGGCCTTCACGTCTCCGGCATGGTCGCCTACGGCGCGGGGATCCTCCCCATGATCGCCCACAACGATCACCTCGGCTGGTCCCTCACCGTCAACTACCCCGACCTCGCCGACACCTACGCGATCACCTTCGACGACCCCGACCACCCGCTGAACTATCGCTGGGGCGACTCCACCCGCGCCGCGACCGCCTGGAAGGAAACCATCCGCGTCAAGACGCCCCAAGGACTCGAAGATCGCACGCTCGACCTGCTCCGCACCCATCACGGCCCCGTGCTCTTCCAGGAAGGCCGCACCAGCTACGTCGTGCGCGTCCCCAAGCTCGAAGATCTGCGCGGCATCGAGCAGATGTACCTGATGGCCCGGGCGAGCACCCTCGCCGACTGGAAACAGGCCGTCTCCCTCATGGGCGTGGTCTTCCACAACCTTGTCTACGCCGACGACCAGGGAAACATCGGCTACATCTACAACGCGGCGATGCCCGTGCGAGATCCGTCGTTCGATTGGTCCGGCGTTGTGGACGGCTCCAACCCCCGCGCCGACTGGAACGGCTACCACACCCTCGACCAGCTCCCGCAGGTCTGGAACCCCGCGAGCGGCTACCTCCTCAGCTGCAACTCGCCCCCCACCATGGTCACCGCCGACGCCGAGAACATCAAGGCGAGCGACTACCCCGCGTACATGATCGGCCACGACCTCATCGACGGCCGCATCCCCATGTCCAAGGACATTCTCTCGCGAGCCTCCGCGTGGACACTCGACGACCTCGAGCACGCCTCCTTCGACACCAAGGTCTACAGCCTCGAGCCCAGCCGCGGCGCGCTCATCAAGGACTTTGACGCCCTCGCGCCCGACAAACGCGAGCTGCAATCCAGGCTCGCCCCCGCCATCCAGCTCCTCAAAGACTGGGACGGCCGCCTCGCCCCCGACTCCGTCCCATCTTCCCTGTTCATGGTCTGGATCGAACGCGTCTTCTCACCCGCCTGGGTCAAACGCCGCGCCCCCGGAGACCTCTCCGCCGCCCTCGCCCAGGTCATGGACGAATTCGCCTCCACCTTCAACGGTGACTGGCGAGTGCCGTGGTCCGAAATCAATCGCCACCAGCGTTTCGATTCCACTGCCGACCTCTCCGTCAGCGACGCACGCCCCAGCCTCCCCATCTCCGGCGGGCACGGCGGCATCGGCGTCAGCTTCTGCTACCTCGCACGCCCCGCCGAAAGTGCTCGCCGATACGGCTACCACGGCCACTCCTACGTCGCCGCCGTCGAGTTCACCAGCGCCGGCCCCGTCACCCGCTCCATCGTTCCCTTCGGCGCTTCTCGGGACCCCGCCTCCCCCCACTACGCCGACCAGGCCCCGCTCTACGCGAGCGGACACTTCAAGCCCGCCTGGTTCACCTCGCAGGATGTCCAGGCTCACGCCGAGCGCACCTATCACCCCGGCGAGTAATCCATTGCTCCCATCATGCGATCACTTCCCCGCAGGCGCCAGCGTCGGCGGCGGTCCCATCGGCGGCCGCTTCGCCCCCGTCCGCTGCCGCAGCCGCACCCCGTCGATTCCCACCTTGTACCCCGTCGACGCCGGGTTCTTCCCCGTGCATTCCAGCCGCAGCGTGTGCTCTCCCGGCGTCAGCCCCGCCGGTGAAAGCGCGATCTCCTGCACGTCCACCATCTTCGAATAGCAGTCGATCTCCTCCCCCACCGCCGCGCCGTCCAGCATCACCTTGTACGTCCCAAAGTCATACGAGCGCGTGATGGGCAGGAACGCCGCGTGCGGCCCGGCATCCGCGGGAACGGTGAACGTCGTTTCCACGACTTCCCCCGCCTTCGCGATGTTCACAAACATCTGCCCCTCCCCCGTCCATGGGGAACCCGCTTGCAGCGACAGCCCCGCCGTCCCCTGCTTGGCCCCCTTGAGCAGTTCCTTCCCCTCAATCACGCGATCGATCGAAGGCAGCCGCCGCTCCTTCGCCGTCGGCATCTGCGTGAACCGCTTGGGCTGCCCCTGCTGATACCAAAAGGCAACCGTCGCGAAGTCGTCCTCGCGTTCCACGAACCCTTCCACCTTCCCCGTGCTCGTCTCGTCGGCGCTCATCCACCCCGCGTGCTCGATCTCCACCCGCAGCGATTTCTGGAAGTGCACCGCATCGAGAATGTGCCACCGGTACATCGTCCCGCGGTTGCCCAGGTCCCCCAGCCATCCGTCCAGGATCGTCACCCCGTTGTACGGATAGCACCCCTTCTCCATACCCCACGCGTTGAGAAAGTAATCCTCCGCGCCCGTCCCCGACATCGTCGGCTGCGCATCACCGTCGATGTAGAACTTGTCATCCCCTTCCCCGAACCACTGCGGGCTGCGGGAGCGCACCGACATCACCGTCCCCACGTAATGCCCGCGGCCCGTGATGTCGGCGAGCAGGTAGTCATGGCCCTTCGCCGTCGGAAACTCCTGCCGGTACTGGGCGCAGAAGTACAGGGAGTCCTTGTCGAGCGCCGGCTCCTTGGTGTAGTCCACCTGGTAGTACAGCGCCGCGAGCGGCTTGTCGCTCTGGTTCTCCAGCACGATCTTCGCCGACTTGAAGAACGGCATCGGCCAGAAGCAGTTGTACGAATCCCCGCCCTGCACCAGCACGGGCATCGACTGGATCTCCGCTCGCCGACCGAATCCCGCGGCGAAAAAGTCCCCCAGCGGCGCTTCCACCGCCGGCTCCTCCGCGCCGTCCCAGTACATCCGCAGCACCACTTCCGAATGATCCGCCGCGCCATCCTTTGAGAGCCACGACGGCGAGGGCTCCGCAAACGTAAACCAGATGTGCCGGATCACCCCCGGCCCCGTCACGTCCGCGACCACGAACGACTCACCCGGCTTCACCCACCGGTTGTCCCGGTTCGACCACGGATCGGGCGAATTCGATGACACACGCCCCGACACGCCCGACGACGGCCGCGTGAGCCCATCGAGCGGACCATTCGCCTGCCCCACCCCCTGCCCCATCGCCCCCGTGCACGCCACGCCGATCACCGCGGCGAACCACTCAGTTCGCGTTCTCACTTGCACGTTCTGCCTCATCACAATTCTCCACGTGAATCCCGCGGGAGTGCGGTCCGTCGTTGTCACGCCCACCGTAGCATCCGAGGCCTTTCAGCACAGGTACGATCGTATTCCCACACTTCGGCGTCGCTACACCGTCCGACGGCTACTGAAAATCAATGGAGGCCTGCGTGAACGCTTCTGATTCGACAACGTGGGACTTGTTCAAGCGGCACATTGCTGTCGTTTGCTTTGGCGCGGCGTCGATCATGATGGCGGCGTGGATCGCACTGTTGTATTGGGCAGAACGCTACGTACCAGCCCGGGAAGCAGAAGCGTTGCTGATCGCATTCCCGGAGGATGTGTGTATTGTCGTGATGAATGGCATCGTTGGACTGTTCGCGGTCTCAACGGGAAAACCGCACAAGAGTAAGTCGCTCGGTGCATTTCAGATGTTATTGGTGCTCGCCGTTGCTGGACATTATTTTGGATGACATACGTCGCGTGATATGTACACCAAAGCGCACCAGCGCGACGCCCTGACGCTGCGGCGTCAGCGGGATCGTTTTCGCATCCCACCAAGCACGCTCCACGCCCACACCACCCCCTCAGGCACGCCCCCCGCCATGCCCTCGCCCGTGAACCCACAATGAAAAACCGGCAGGCCCCTCGGCCCGCCGGTTGGTGTCACGTCACACCTTCACGCTCACTCCTGCCCGGGATCCAGCATCAGCGGCACGAGCTGGAACACCGGCGCCGGCCCATCACCCGAAAGATCGTGCGTCACCGCGATCTCTTCACCGTTCTCGTCGACCACCGTCCCGCCGACCTTCGCGAACATCGTCTCCCCGTCCTCGACCAGCGTGTCGAACTCCGCCGCTTCTCCGTTCGTGAGCGTGGCCTTCCACCGCCCGTCCCTCGGCGCCAGCAGGTGCGCCGTCTGCGTGTTGCCGTCCTTGTCGACCAGCGTCAGCGTCCCATCCTCGTTGTCGATGGCGACCATCCCCTGCTGCGAACCGTCGCTCCCACGCAGCGTCACCCACCGGTGATACACCCCCGCCGCCGCCGCGGCCGAGAGCGCCACCCCCAGAACCAGCGTCCCGATCACCCACCGCGAATTCCCGCGGCGTTTCCTTTGTGCCGACTGTTCCATGAGAAACCTTTCAAAACTGGAGTTCGATTCCGGCCCGGCCCATTGCCGTGCCTTCAAGAGACCCAGCGCGCTGTCCGTGATGTTCTTCTCAACCATGTCGCTCACCCTCCAGCACCCGTCGCATCGCCTCTCGCCCCCGCGCCAACCGAGACTTCACAGTCCCCGCTCTCTTGCCCAGCACCGCCGCGACCTCCTCGATCCCCAGCCCCTCGAGGTAGTGCAGCGTCAGCACCTCCTGGTGCTCCACCGCGAGCGAGACCAGCGCCCGCTGCGCCTCCTCCACCGTGATCCCCTCGACGCCAAACCCAGCCTGTTCTTCCCGCCCCGCGCTCCCATCCACCACCCCCGCAAGCCCCGCCTCACCCACCAGCCGCATCCGTGCCCGCCGCTTCGCCCACGCGTTGGCCCCGTTGGTCGCAATCCTGTACAGCCACGCCCGCAGCGGCAGACCCCGCGAGCGGTACTTACCGATCCCCCGGTACGCCGCGATGAACGCCTCGCACGCCAAATCCTCCGCCGCGTGCCGGTCTCCCGTGCGGCGATACAGGTACCCCACGATCGCCCCGTAATGCGCTCTGTACAGTTCCCCGAACGCTCCCGGATCCCCTCTCGCCGCGCGGACAAGCTCCTCCTCCGTCCGCAGCGGGCTTCCTCGATCCGCATCCGAAATTGAAACGCCTCGCTCCTGCACTCGTCTTCCTTCCACATCCCCGCCAACACAATTACCCCCACCGGTACCCACACCAGCATCGACACCAGTACAAGTGCGCCCGCCCCGCCCGGGTTCCCGACCTTGCCGTTTTTTCTCTCCCCACGCTATCCTCCGCCCAGCAACGTCTCACACGGGGGATCCTCCATGCCCAAGAACATCGTCCTCTGCTTCGACGGCACCGACAACAGCGTCGACGGCGACTGCACCAACGTCATGCGCCTCTTCCGCAGCCTCGAGCGCTCCCCTCGCCAGCTCACCTACTACGACCCCGGCGTCGGCACCCTCTCCGACCCCTCCTCCACCACCCGCACCGGCCGCTTCTTCAGCCGCCTCCTCGACAGCGCCCTGGGCCACTCCCTGCGCGACAACTTCTGCGAGGCCTACCGCTTCCTCGTCCGCTATTACGAGCCTGGGGACGACATCTTCCTCTTTGGCTTCTCCCGCGGCGCCTACACCGCCCGCGCCGTCGCCGCCGGCCTCCACGCCTTCGGCCTCGTCCGCCCAGAGCACGAGAACATGACCCCCTACGTCTGGTCCCTGCTCCTCAACGAGCCCGGCCTCGATCGCGGGGGCTTCTTCGAAGCCCCGGCGCGCTTCAAGAAAATCTTCACCTCCGGCGACGTCCCCATCCACTTCGTCGGCGTGTGGGACACCGTCAGCTCCCTGGGCTGGATCTGGGATTTCCGCAGCGTCCCCTACACCTCAAACAACCCCTCCGTTCGCCGCGTCCGCCACGCCGTCTCCATCGACGAGCGCCGCGCCTTCTTCCGCTCCAATCTCTACTGCTACAGCGGCAAACAGGACGCCTCCGGCAAGCGCACCCTCACCGTCCCCGTCCCCGGCCAGGACCTCAAGGAAGTCTGGTTCCCCGGCGTCCATTCCGACGTCGGCGGCGGATACCCCGACGACGAAGGCGGCCTCTCCAAGCTCGCCCTCGACTGGATGATCCGCGAAGCCCAGTCACCCTACCCCATCACCGACCCCCAGGGCCTCCAGCCCCCCCGCCAGGCCCCCCTCCTCATCGACGCCGCCGAGGCCGCCCGCTGGCTCGGCGCCGCCGGCAAACTCACCAAGCCCGACGCCCTCGCCATGCTCCACCAGTCTCTCACCAAACGCTGGTGGGCCGGCGAAATCCTCCCCCGCAGATCCTGGAACTCCCAGACCGACAAGAAATCCTGGCGAGGCTTCAACCTCGCCAAGCGCCGCTCCATCGCCCCCGGCTCCACCATCCACCAGTCCGTCCAGACCCGCCTCGCCGGCCCCGCCGCCAACTACAAACCCAAGAACCTGCCCCCGCTCGATCAGCTCACGATCGAGGTGTGAGCCCGCACGATCCCGGGCCTTCATCATTCACCCCGCGACCGCGCCCGCCTTCCGCCTAAACTCGCCCCATGTTTGAACGTCTCTCCGAAGGTTTCACCAACGTCTTCCGCAAGCTCGCCGGCCAGGACAAGATCTCCGAGGCCAACGTGCAGGAGGCGATGACCGACGTCCGCTCCGCCCTCCTCGACGCCGACGTCCATCTCTCCGTCGTCGACACCTTCGCCAAGCAGGTCCTCGAAGACGCCGTCGGTCGCCACGTCACCAAGAGCCTCAACCCCGGCCAGGAGATGATCGGCATCGTCCACCGCCGCTTGGTCGAGCTCTTGGGCGGCACCGTCGCCGTCGCCCGCTCCTCCATGGACCTGGTCGACCCCATGACCGGCCTTCCCGTCCCCGCCGCACTGGGAATGGCCAAGGACGTCGCCGAATCCGGCATCCCCCGCGCCGCACCCGGCCCCACCATCGTCATGATGTGCGGTCTCCAGGGATCCGGCAAAACTACCACCTGCGGAAAGCTCGCCGCCTACCTCAAAAAGCGCGGCCGCTCCGTCATGCTCGCCGCCGCCGATCTCCAGCGACCCGCCGCCGTCGAACAGCTCCAGACCGTCGCCCACCAGGTCGATTCCGAATCCCCCGGCGGCGCCCAGGTCGTCTTCTACTCCGAACCCGACAAGGTCCAGGCCTACGGCAAGGCCGTCGGCGTCGCCGTCGAGGTCTGCGCCCGCGCCGTCGAGGCCGCCCGCAAGCAGGGCATCGACACCCTCATCCTCGACACCGCCGGCCGCCTCCACGTCAACGACGCCCTCATGGGCGAGCTCAAGGGCATCAACTCCCTCGTCAAGCCCCACCAGGTCCTCCTCGTCGTCGACGCCATGACCGGACAGGACGCCGTCAACTCCGCCAAGGCCTTCCACGAAGCCCTCGCCATCGACGGCGTCATCCTCACCAAGTTCGATTCCGACACCCGCGGCGGCGCCGCCCTCTCCGTCAAGCACGTCACCGGCGCCCCCATCAAGTTCATCGGCGTCGGCGAGAAGATCGACGCCCTCGAAGAGTTCCACGCCGAGCGCATGGCCGGCCGCATCCTGGGAATGGGCGACGTCGTCTCCCTGGTCGAAAAAGCCCAGGAGCAGGTCAGCCAGGCCGAGGCCGAAGAGCTGCAAAAACGCCTGGAAAAGGGCGACCTGACCATGGACGACTTCCTCTCCCAGATGAAGGCGATCCGCCGCATGGGCCCCCTCAAGCAGCTCCTGGGCCTTCTCCCCGGCGTCGGCCCCATGCTCAAGGAAGTCAACATCGACGACAAGCAGCTCGACCGCGTCGAGGCGATGATCCATTCCATGACCATGACCGAGCGGCGCAAGCCCGACTCGATCGATTTCTCCCGCCGTCGCCGCGTCGCCCAGGGCTCGGGCACCCAGCACGAAGAGGTCGGCCGCCTCGTCAAGCAGTTCACCGCCGTCAGCAAGCTCACCAAGCAGATGTCCGGCCTCAGCGGCCGTGAAAAAGCCGCGGCGGTCCAGTCCATGCAGGCCGGCGGCGGCATGCCCGGCCTCAGCGGACGCGGCTCCACCGCCAGCGCCAGCATCAAGGACCGCTTCAAGAAGCGCAAGCGCTGACTTGGCCCGCCCGCCACACCCCTCCCAATAAAGAACGCCCGAGCCTTCGCCCGGGCGTCTTCATGTCAATCTTCCATTTCACCCGCTCAGCGCTTGGGCGCGTCGGGCTTCTTGGGAGCCTCCGGAGCCTTGGGGGCCTCGGGGGTCTTGGGCGCCTCGGTCTTGCCCGCGTCGGCGGCCTTCTTCTTCTCCACCACCGCCTTGATCTCATCGGGCGTCTTCAGCTTTTCCGCCGGCACGTCCTTGTTGTACGCGATCATCTCGTACGTGATCGTGCTGCTGATCTGCATCATCGACTGCGTCATCTTGAACGGCGCCTTCACACCGTCCACGTCCCGGTAGTCCGACATCGTCGCCGTCACCGGGATCGGGTTGCCCTGCATCTGCTGCATGCTCTCGATCTTCACCAGCAGGCCCGACTCCACCTCGTAGTACCGCGTCTGCTTCTCACCCGTCGTGGGCGTGAACTCGACCTTGTAGCACTTCTTCCCGTCAACCTCACCCGTCCCCACCGTCTCCATCTTCGTGAAGTACTTGTCGACGTTGATCTCGTTCTGCAGGTCCGCCTCGCGCACCAGCTGCTCGCGCTCTCCGCCGTCCATCACCTGCGGGCCCGTCATCAGGCTGCGCTGCCACGCCACGCCCTCGGTCAGCCCCGTCTCCATCTGCCCCACGTTCGCAAGGTCCATCATCACGTAGATCGAACCCGTCGACTGGTACGACGTCACCGTCGCCTTCATCCCCTGCGCCGGGATGTCAATATTCGCCTTGCTCACCCGCGTCTTGAGGCCCTTGATCGCCTCCTCCCCGCCCAGCGCCTTGATGAACTTGGCGTGGATCTCCTTCGCCTCCGGCAGCTTCTCCGCCGGCTGGCTCGCCGCCGCGGGCTTGGCAGCCTCCTGCGCTCCCGCCACCGGCGCCAGACCGCACAGCAGTCCCATCACCGCCGTCGCCGAAAGCACGCACCAGGCGCCGGGACCTTTGCCACCAGAAAGATTCGAACGTTTCATCCAGGGAACTCCATTGTGGCCGTGCTTGATCTCGGTCGCGACGGCCGGGCGACGTCAACTGCCTTCGGAGCCGCCCCCGGGGGCACAACCCCGGGCCGCGGCACATCTCTCGATCAGTGATTGGACGCCGCGGATGAAGACTTGATCCATCGATTCGCCGCTTCCACCACCGGGTCTTTCCCCGACAGCAGGATAGCTCGATCCGGCTGGACCTCCTCGTCAGGATGCACCCCGTCACCTTCCAGAACCCGGCCCGAAGCCGAAACGTAGTTCGCCACCGCGAACTGGAAACCATCCCCGTTCGGCAGCTTTTCGATCGTCGAGGGCAGCGCCGCCCCGCCCGTCTTGGTCCCAAACACCCGCGCCCGCCCGATGTCCTGCATCCCGCCCGCCATGATCTCCGACGTCGACAGCGAAAGCCCGTCCACCAGGATCGCCAGCGGCCCGTGGTACACCTGCACCCGCGGGAAGATCACAAAGCTCACCGTGCTCTCGCGCGTCCGCATCTCCCCAAGCTTCTGTCCGTCCTTGTCCACAAAGAACCCGCCCATCCCGTTCGCCATGAACCCGATCCCGCCCGGGTTCCCCCGCAGATCGATGATCACGCCCTCGCACAAGTTGAACGACTCCATCGCCGACGAAAACTTCGCCATCACCTTCGCCGGGTCCAGGAAGTAATTGAACCGGATATACCCCACGTTCCCCGGCAGCCGCGTCGATTCAAACCGCACCCGCACCGGCGGAAGATTCCCGAACTTGCTCTCCTCCCCCGGGAATGGCGTCAGCGTGATCTTCTTCTCGACCGCCTGATCCTGCCCGTCCAGGAACGTGACCGTCAGCTCATCCCCCACGCCCCCGCGCAGCGGAACCTCCACGCCCCGCGCGACCATCGTCTCCGCCGCTTCCTTGCCCGCAAACTGGGCCTCCAGCTTCTCGATGATCGGCGCCAGCGGCTTGTCACCCACGCTCTGCACGATCCACCCCGGCTTCACGCCCGCCGCCGCCGCGCCCGACTCCGAGTCCACTTCAACCACCAGCGCCTTGCCGTCCACCACACGGATGTCCAGGCCCGTCTGCCCGTCGTAGCTGGGCGCCGCCGGCGCGGCCTTGGCCCCGCCACTCTTGGCCGCCATCTCCTGCGCCGGCGCCACATGCTCGTACGCGTCCCGCTCGATGATCCCAAAGTGAGACTGTCCCAGCCGCGAGAGCGCCTCGCGCATGATCGCCCGCGCCTCCGCGGTCGTCTGCGCCGCCTCAACCTTCGGCCGCAGCTCGCGCCTGACCTGCTCCCAGTCAAGCCCGCCCAGCGTCGGGTCCCAGTGGCGATCCTTCACCGTGGTCCACACGGTGTCGAATGAGTCCACATTTAGCTTTCGTTCCTGGGCGCTCAGCGGCGCACGCTCGGCCGCGGCAGTCGCGCCCGCGTCACCCGACCGGCACCCCCCCGCCCACGACACCATCGCCGCCGCGGTCATGAGGGAAAGAACTCGCCCGCAGAACGCACCAAGGCCTTTTCGATGTATCACGGATCACGGCTCCTCAGTCAGGAGCCAAGCATAGCGTCCGGGCCCTACCCCGGATCTCACGCGGCGGTCACACGGGCGCCCTTGCCGCGATCCCGCACTCCCTACGCCGCCTGCGCCGCCGATCCCTCCGATTCATCCCGCGCCAGCGCCTCCCGCCGCTCCCTCGCCTCCCGGAGCTCGCGCAGCACCCGCATCAGAATCGCCCGGTCCTGGTCTCGCCCCACCAGCCAGCTCGCAAACCGCATGTCGTCCAGCAGGTCCTCCTGCAGGAACGCAATCTGCGACGTCGGAACTCCCGCCAGCGCCAGGCACAGCCCCGCCGCCACCCGCGCCACCGTCATCGGGTTCTCCGGCCCGTGCTCAAGCTCCGCCTGGAGGAACGCCACCGGGTCCCCCACGCACAGCCCCTCCTCTCGCTGCAGCATCGCGTCCGCGTCGCGCAGCGCCGCGATCCCCATCTCGTCATCCATCGCCGCCAGCCGCACCGCCGCCAGCCGCAGCATCACTTCCGGCTCATCCGGCAGCACCCGCGAGCACGCCTCGATCCAGCTCCGCCGCTGGTCGTCCTGCACCGCCTCGTCCCACGACGCCAGCCACGAGCTCACCGCCCGCGCCGCCGCACGGTCCGCCGCCGTCGAACGACCACCACGGCTGCGCTGCTCCATCAGCATCGCCAGCCGCGTCATCGCCTGCACCGATTCATCCTCCGCCCCGCCCAGCGACTCAAGCTCGCTCGAAACCCCCGGCCAACGGCTGCTCGGACGCCGTCCCAGGATGTGATCCTGCACGTCCAGCCGCTCGGGATGCCGGGACAGGATCGCCGCCGTCCGCAGCAGCTCCGCCACGATCTCCGCCGACCCCGCCAGCTCACCCTCCGCCGACAGGTCCAGGTGGACCTGCGCCGGGTCAAGCCTCAGCGGAAACACAGCCTCATACGACAGCGGCCGCCGCACGCCCCAGTCAAACCACGACGCGTCCGCCCCCGGCCGCTCCAGCGTCTGGATCCGGATGACCCCCGGCGCCGGCTCGGTCAGCACCGCGTCCAGCGCGTGCTCCGTCGCCGCAGCTTCCGGCTCAACGCCCCGGCTCACCAGGAACCATTCCGCCCCCGCGGGGTCCTGGTCGATCACCTGCTGAGCCCGGCGGCGAGACGTTCCAAACCCAAGCCGCAGCGCCCCCGCCGGCAGCCGGATTCCCATCAGCCTCCGCGAAAGCCTCTGTCGCCAGTCGTCCCCAAGCCCAATCCCGCCCAGCGGCGTACGCGCCAGCAGGTCATCCAGCACATCAATCAGATCCATCACCCGCGCCGCCGCGAACGCCAGACGGATCCTCCCCCGCGTCGTCCACGCCGATCCCGAGTTCAACGAATGTCCCGTCGCCCCCGCCGCCGGCGCCTTCGCCGCGGCCACGCCCCCCGCCCCGCGCTGCAGCCGCGCCGACCACGCCGTCAGCAGCACGACCACCCAGACCCCCGCCGGAAGCCCCATCGCCCCCTGCGCAAGCCACCCCGCGCCCAGCCAGTATGCCAGCGCCACCACCGCGCTCGACCCCATCAGGGCAAGCGCCGAAACCAATAGAACGCTGCTGGGACCCGAGGCGCGATGGTTATCGCCCTCACGCCGGGACGAGGAAAAGAAAGGCGTCATCGTCACCCAAGATCGACCGACGCCCACCCGAGGTGAAGCCTCCGCCGCCAACCACGCCGCAATGTTCCCTCCCCCGCCCCCACCATACGTCCGACTTCCCGTTACACGCCGCGCGTCCCCGCGTCGTTACACTCCGCACATGCCCACCCTGCTGTGCGTCCCCATCATGGTCCACGACGTCCACGCCGCCCTCGCCGACGCGCAGGCCGCCAAGGACGCCGGCGCCGACCTGGTGGAGTTCCGCATCGACGAATTCTTCACCGCCGACACCGCCTCTCATGACCCCGACGAATCCACCAGCCCCACCACCAGTCCCACCCCCGGCTCATCCGCCGACGTCGTCCGCCTCGTCTCCCAGTCACCGCTTCCCTGCATCCTCACATGTCGCCACGCCTCCGAGGGCGGCCACTACGACGGCGACGAAGACGCCCGCGTCTCCCTCTACGAACGCCTCGGCGCCGCCGCCGGTAAGGACGAGCACCCGCCCCGTTATCTGGACTTTGAACTCGACCGCTACCTCGCCTCGGCGAACATCCGCCAGAAGGTCAACCTCGCCGTCGATGCCTCCGGCCTCCGCGCCGGCGCCGGCGTGCACCCCCCCTCCCTCATCCTCTCCAACCACGATTTCAACGGCCGCCCCGCCGACCTCTCTCGCCGCGCCCTGCGCATGCGTGAACAGCCCGCCGCCGCCGTCATCAAGTTCGCCTTCCGCGCCCGTTCCCTCCGCGACAACCTCGAGATCTTCGATCTTCTCTCCACGCGCGACCGCCCCACCATCGCCCTGGCGATGGGCGAGTTCGGGCTCATGTCGCGCGTCCTCGCCCCCAAGTTCGGCGGCTTCCTCACCTTCGCCTCCCTCCGCTCCACCTCCACCACCGCCCCCGGCCAGCCCACCATCCGCGAACTCCTCGACCTCTACCGCTTCCGCTCCATCGGCCCCGCAACCCGCGTCTACGGCGTCGTCGGCTGGCCCGTCGGCCACTCGCGCTCACCCCTCATCCACAACGCGGGCTTCGAGGCCGTCGGCCACGACGGCGTCTATCTCCCTCTCCCCATCGCCGCCCACGAAGGCGATGACCCCGACGCCGCCGAACACTCCTACGCAAGCTTCAAAGCCACCGTCCTCGCCCTTCTCGAACACGCCGGCCTCGACCTGGGCGGCATGAGCGTCACCATCCCGCACAAGGAAAACCTCGTCCGCCTCGCTCGCGAACAGTCCTGGGAACTCGATTCTCTCAGCTCACTCTGCGGCTCCGCCAACACCCTCGCCGTCACCCCACCCTCCTCCAGCTCCAAACCGCGCATCCGCGTCTTCAACACCGACGCCCCCGCCGCCCTCGAATGCCTCGAAGAAGTCATCGGCCCCGTCCAGGGTCAGCGCATCGGTGTCCTGGGCGCGGGCGGCGTCGCCAAGTCCATCGTCTTCGCCCTCGCCCAGCGCGGCGCCATCGTCACCATCTTCAACCGGTCCCTCCCCAGAGCCCAACAACTCGCCGCCGCCGCGAGCACCGCCACCGGCGCCGCCATCTCCGCCGCCCCCGCCCCAGCCACCGACCCAGCCACCGACCCGTCCCCCACCGATCCTGCCTCTCGTCAAGCCATCCGCGCCTGGATCCACTGCACCCCCGTCGGAATGGCCGGCGGCCCCGATCCCTCCGCCTCCCCGCTCCCATCCCACGTTCTCAGCAACTCCCCAGCCGACACCGCCGTATTGGATACTGTGTACAACCCGCTCCAGACCCCCCTGCTGCGGCAGGCGGACCAGGCGGGCTGGCGCACCATCGACGGGCTGGGAATGTTCATCAGGCAGGCCGCCGCACAGTTTGCCGCCTGGACCGGAACAAACGCCCCGATGAAGTTGTTTGAGAAGGTGGTGCGGGAGTCGCTGGGCCACTGATCCGGTTTGCACACGCAAACCCAGCCCCGCCCCCCACGCGCGACGCGCCCAGCACCCACGCGGGAACTCGCTGGCGCGCCCACCGCCCGCTCCCGCCACCGACGCAGCCATCCAGGAACGCGTTCCCGCGCCACCGACGCTGAGAACCCCTTCATGATGCGGTCCCCGGAAAGGCTGGCACACGGCGCCCCGCACGCGCGCAGCGCCCGCACCCTTCGCACGGAGGCGAATCCCATGCACGCACTCAACCGCCCCGTCCTCTACCCCGCCATGTACCCCTGGCTCGTCCTGGTCGCCTCCCTCGACGTCATGCTCACCTGGGTCTGCCTCTCACTCGGAGGCATCGAGTTCAACCCCATCGCCGCACGCTTCATCGACATCGGCGGACTCGCCGGCGCCCTCCTCCTCAA
Source organism: Phycisphaerales bacterium (assembly GCA_044226385.1). Taxonomy (GTDB): domain Bacteria; phylum Planctomycetota; class Phycisphaerae; order Phycisphaerales; family UBA1924; genus JAEUJB01. The sequence goes on along the minus strand of JBGAHA010000011.1, from coordinate 127,132 downwards.
GTTCACCTGCGTCATCGTCGTCGTCTGCGTCTGCGAGATCGTCGGCCGCCAGCGCGAACTCCTCGCCCGCCGACTCGCCAACGGCGCCATCGTCCTCAACTCCGTCCCCGTCACCGCCGCCCTCGCCCAGCTCTCGGTCTACGCCGCCCACTGGAACTGACGCCCCTCCCCTCAGGCGCTCTAAACTCCCTCAATGAACCCCGTCCGCGTCGTCGCCGTCCGCTACCTCAACACCGTCCCACTCATCGAAGGCCTTGACAAGACCCAGGGCATCGAACTCTCCACCGCCGTCCCCTCCAAGATCGCCCGCCTCGTTGCCGCCGGCGAAGCCGACATCGGCCTTGCCTCCACCTTCGACGCCGCCGCCTGCGGCGCCCCCATGGTCCTCCTCCCCTCGGGAATGATCGGCTGCGACGGCCCCACCCTCACCGTCCGCCTCTTCTCCGAAAGCCCCATCGATCGCATCACCCAGGTCCACGTCGATACCGACAGCCACAGCTCCGTCGCCCTCTGCCGCGTCCTGCTGCACACGATGCACGGCATCACCCCGCGCATCGTCGAGTTCGATGCCCGCGAGCGCGTCACTCGCGAAGGCGCCGAAGCCCAGTGGCCCCCCGCCATGCTCCTGATCGGCGACAAGGTCGTCACCGACTCACCCCCCGCCGTCCGCTACCCCCACCAGCTCGACCTGGGCGAAGCCTGGAAGTCCGCCACCGGCCTCCCATTCGTCTACGCCCTCTGGATGTGCCGCGCCGACCGCTGGGACGACCCCGCCGACGGCCCCTCCCTCCGCACCGCCGCCGCTCTCCTCGATCGCCAGCTCCGCCACAACCTCACCCGCCTCGACTGGATCATCACCGAGCGCTCCCCCCAGCACCGCTGGCCCACCGACCTCGCCCGCAAGTACATCGGCGAGCTCCTGCGCTTCCAGGTCGGGCCCCGCGAGCGCCAGGCCGCCGAGCTCTTCCTTCGCAAGGCCGCCGACTGCGGCCTCTGCCCGCCCATCACCCCGCGCTGGGCCGACATCTGATGCGATCCCTACCCCACGCCACGCCCCCATGCCCCCGCTGACACGCCTCTCACTCCCCGTGCTCGTGGAGCTCTCCGCCCAGCTGCGGTACGCCCCCGCCGACGTCGTGCGCCGCGCCATCGATCGCAGCGAACTCCTCGCCTCACAAGTCGATGAATCCGGCCAGTACCCCGCCGAATGGATCGTCTACTGGATCACACGCTACCGCCCCGAAGCACTCGGCGCCGTCACCGAGGGCAACATCCGCGGCGCGGACCTCCTCGCCGAACTCTCCGCCTTCACCGAACGCCTCTGCGACGCCGCCAAACTCACCCAATCCGAGCTCCGCTCCCCCGACTCAGACGCCTCAATCCCGCCGCCCGCGACCGACGCCCCCCTCTTCCTCACCCCCCAGGAACTCGCCGACCGCTGGGGCGTCAGCCGCAAGACCATCGACCGCTGCCGCCGCAAGGGCCTTGTCGCCCGCCGCGCCCTGGGCCCGCGCGGCAAGCCCCGCGTCCTCTTCAACCTCTCCGCCGCCGAAGCCTTCCGCCAGCGCCACGCCCAAGCAATCACCAAGGCCGCCGGCTACACGCGCATCGACCCCACAACCCACGCCTCCATCCTCCGCCGCGCCCAGCGTTATCGCCGCCGCTTTGGATGCTCCCTCAACCAGGCCGCCGCCCGACTCGCCCAGCGCTTCGATCGCAGCCACGAAACCATCCGCCAGCTCCTCCAGCGCCACGACGCCCAGCAGAAATCCGCCGCCCAGCGGGCCCGCAAATCCGTCCCTCACGCCATTCCACACGCCCCCCCTCAACTCCCCGCACCCGTCTTCGGCGATGCCGTCCCCATGTCACCCCGCGACCGCCGCGTCGCCTACCGCGCTTGGCGCCGTGCACTCGAACCCGCCGACATCGCCCGCCACCTCCGCCACCGCAAGGCCGCCATCCTGCGCGGCGTCCTCCTCGAACGCCTTGACACCCTTCGCCGCATCCTCCCCAGCCTTTCCGCCCACGTCGGCCCCACCTTCGGGCTCCCCGACTCCGACAAGGCAATCCTCGGCCCCGCCCCCGTCCGCACCGACCTGGGCCGCCTCCCCGAACGCGATCTTGCCTCCTTCCTCACCGCCGCACGCGTCCGCGTCGTTCCCGTCGGCGCCGAGGAGATCGCCCGCGCCGTCGCCTACCACTTCCTCCGCTGGCGCAGCGCCGGGGCGATCCACGCCATCGATCACCTCCACCCCTCCGCCGCCGCGATCGACGCCATCGAGACCGACCTGCGCTGGGCCGCCCGCCTCAAGGCCCAGCTCCTCCGCTCCCAGTTCCCCCTCATGATCCAGACGCTCGAAGGTCGCCTGGAAACCCGCATCGACTCCCTCCGCCCCGCCGACGGCGTCGGCATCATCCTCGCCGCCCTCACCGCCCTCTCCGACGCCGTCGACGCCTTCGACCCCTTCCGCGCCGTCACCTCCGGCGGCCGCATGGCCGGCGCGGTCAGCCCCGCGATCACGCGCATCGCCGCCCAGTGGGCCCGCGCCGCCGCCCCCTCCGCGCCCCGCTCCCGCGCCACCGCCGTCTACTCACTCACCGCCCCTCTCCCCGACTTCACCCGCACCCTTTGCCCCTGGCAGTCCTTCCTCGAGCCCGACCACCGCCTCCGCGACACGCTCCCCCGCGTCCCCGCGGACGCCGCCGACTTCCTCCGCCGGCGATACGGCTGGGACGGCGGCCCACCCACCACATTGGCTCGCCTCTCAAGGGATCTGGGGCTTACCCCGATGCGTACCGGCATCGCAGAGCGCTCCCATCTTCGCGCCGCCCTCACCCTCGCCCGCACACCGACCAGCCCCGCCTGAGCCTGTGGAATACCAATCCCCTCGCCCCGGCCGCTGACGCCGCAAACTCGGCGTAACACCCGCCCAAACAGCAACTTGCAGAGTTATCCACACGCCCCCGGCGGATGGGCCGCCACTGTGGGTATCCAACAGTTCCTACACATATTCACACACAATATATACACAATGTCGAAGCAAAAATTTTTGGGTTCACACGAGGTATTTTCTCAGCAGGGTGGAATCCTCATGCCGATACTGACGTATGATGTGATGAGCGGGTAAGCAATGGCCCGCTCGCGGAGGCCGGAAGGGGCAATCCCGCCGGCGACCACCGCGAAAGACCATCACCCAAACCCGCCTGCGAAAAGGGGTTAGGAAGGTCAAAGAGCCGCGAACCTGCATCCCCGGCGCCGCCCGGGGTCGCCTTCGCCGGCCTCACAGACACGCATATTCGGCCCTCCGCTCGCCCGCGCGGCGGAACTGGTTCGAGAGAACTGGCCGTTGCTTGAGTTCGCCGCAGATCGTCATCGGGTCTCGTCACATTCCGTTCCGTGCACGGGGGTGCTTGCGGAACAACAGGACGCAGTTCTTCACAGGAGGTGAACATTGAAGATTGAATCAACCTGACGTGGCCAGCGCCTTCGCAGTCCCCTGCACCACAGCGCCCGCACACGCCCCGACCTGGAGAGAACTCGGAGCATGAGGGCGCAGCCAGTGAGCGAGAGAGAAGGAGAGAGAGAATTCCGGGGGCTCTGACCGCGGGTCCGGCTCGGCAAGAGGGAGCCGAGCCGGGCTCCGCGTGCCACGCTCCCGGAACGGAGTCCGGATGGACTCCGCACGCCCTTCAGAGCGTCCGCGCGGGCCTTCCCGCATCCCGTCGCACACCGGGGAGAGAGAGAACATGTGCGTTCGTCCCGTGGGCCTCGTGGGGAGGTCCACGGGGCATTCGTGGGGGGCTCTTCGGGGGGGAGCCCCTCGCAAGGCAACTCGTGGGGGTTTGGTCGTCTGCGCTCGTGGGTCTCGCGGGGGTTCGTTTCGGGGGAACCTCGGACGCGCACGCGTCCCAGGAGGAAGGCCCATCCGCCACCGCGGAGGGGCTTTGCCTTTTTTGATCGCTCCCTGCTCCCCGCACAACGCACACGACCGTTTCCCAGGCGGAGCCACCGCGAAGGAAACGGCCGTGCGGAGAGTCAAAGAGTGTTCGCCGCGGCCTGCTGATGCCGCCCCGCGATCAATACGCGAAGTTGCTCCACGGCGTCGCGCCCGTGAACGTCGTCCCAGGATTGGTGATCACCGGCGCCATGTCGTTGCCCGCGGCAACGTCAAAGTTCGGGAACCCGCCCCGCACGGTGTTGCGGGCGATGAAATTCTCAACGTCCAGCACCTGCAGGTTGGTGTCGTTCCCCGTCAGGTGATTGTCCTCGATGCGGTTATGCGACCACACCGCCCGGATCCCCGCGTACAGCCCGGGACTGTTGCAGTATGACACGTTGTTGCCCCGCACCACGCACGTCGCGTTGACCGAGATCCCATGCCCGCTCATGGAAACGATGTTGCACCCGATCACCTGGCTCTGCGAGCCCGCGTCGATGCCCGTCCCGCTCCCCTCGAAGATCGAGCAGTTCTCGATCTTGCAGTTGCCGTTGGACGCGATGATCCCCCCGCCGGTCGGGGAACGCAGCGTGCAGTCTCGGACGATCGACCCCTGCGCCACCTTGATGCCCGTGCCCCCGTTGGCGATCGCCACGTTGCTCACATTGCCCCCCGCCCCCAGCACGATGCTCCCCCCGTTCGCCGTCCCGATGACGCAGTCGCGCACCATCGAATAGTCTCCCGCCACGATCGCGCGGCTGAGCGTCAGGAAGTTGCAGTCGCTGACCATCGAATCGACCCCCAGAGAGATCCCGTCCGACGTGAGCATGTCCACCACGTGGCACCGCGAAACCCGCGCCCGCGCGGAGCCCTGGATCCCGCCCGCGCACCCTCCCACGCGCAGCGAGTCCACTTCGAGGTTCGCCGCAACCGAGCACGCCAGGCCCCAGCTGCCCCACCCGTTCACGCGGCCGTTGCGCACCGTCAGGTCACGCACCTGGCCGTTCTCCTCGATCGCCACGATGCCGGCGAGAGAATCGGGCGCGCCCTGGAGGCTGAACCCGTTGAGGTCGATCGTCACGCCCCGCGCGGTCACCTCGATCCCCGACTTGCCCGCGACGCCCGCCACGTTGCCCGTCAGGTAATACGACCCCGGCTGCGTGATCTTGAACAGGCTGTCGGCGTCCCCGGGCGTATTGCTCGCCGAGATCGCCGTCCGGGGCTCCACGTCCGTCAGGGTCTTGAACGACGCCGTCACCGGACCCGCCGGCGGATCCAGCGGACCAGCGATGAGCGAGCCGGCAACAACCGCGAGGGACAGGCACGTGATGGACGCAACGACAGCCGGCGAACGCATGGCGATTCTCCCTTGAAAGGATCGAGGTGCAGATGTGTTAGGGCCCCGTACAGATTCTCAGGGGCCCCATGCAATGCGACGCCGCCGTCCGCTTCGGCTAACGGCGATCTCCAGATCTTCACGTCAGCCTCGGTCAGCGATCCTCCGCCGCCTAGGCCAACCCAAAGCCCCGCGTTTTTCGCTTCCACCGCTGTGCCCGATGCGATCGCCTCGTACCATCCCCTCCTGCAACGTTTCGGCGGCACTTTTCACGCCCCAGGGGGGGCAAGGACACGACTGACATGCGAGCGATCGTCACCGGCCAGATCGGAATGGAAAAGAAGCCGTACCTCGAGGCCGTCGCCCAGTTCGCCGGTCAGCAGGGCGAAACCATCAACATGTACCACGTCGGGGACATGATGTACCGCGAGGCCCTCGACGTGCGCCCCGGCAAGATCCTCGATCTGCCCATCTCTCGCCTCAACTCACTCCGCCGCGCCGCCTTCAAGGACGTCATCGCCGACAGCCGCGACCAGAAGAACATGATCGTCAACACCCACGCCACCTTCCGCTGGCGCCACGGGCTCTTCTCCGCCTTCGACTACGACCAGGTCCAGAAGCTCGACCCCACCCTCTTCATCTGCCTCGTCGACAACATCGAGGTCGTCCACGACCGACTCCACCGCGAGCACGAGATCGACGCCACCCTCAAGGACTGCATGGTCTGGCGCGAGGAAGAAATCCTCGCCACCGAGCTCCTCAGCCAGGCCGTCCCCAACTCCAAGTTCTACATCATGGCCCGCGGCCGCCACCAGCTCACCACCCGCACCCTCTTCCGCCTGGTCTGCCGCCCCGATCTCAAGAAGGTCTACCCCAGCTTCCCCATGAGCCACGTCGTGGACATGCCCGACGTCCTCGCCGAGATCGACCGCTTCCGCGCCGAGCTCGCCAAGCACTTCATCACCTTCGACCCCGGCGATGTCGACGAAAAACTCCTCCTCGACCGCGCCATCGCCGCCGCCCGGGACGGCAAGGAATTCCTCGAGGTCGTCCCCCACACCTACGGCGGCAGCAAGGCCGCCGGCGCCGCCCCCATCAAGGTCCGCATCCGGGAAGTCCTCGACATCGCCGGCGACATCGACGGCCAGATCTACATGCGCGATTTCAAGCTCGTCGATCAGTCCGACATGATCGTCAGCTACATCCCCGAGCTCCCCGGCGGCATCCCCGGCCTCTCCTCGGGCGTCGAGCGCGAGCTCCACCACGCCTTCGAGCACACCAAGGAAGTCTTCGTCGTCTGGAAGCCCAAGAAGAGCCCGTCACCCTTCATCACCGAGACGGCGACGCGCATCTTCTCCAGCGTCGATGAAGCCCTCCTGTACTTCGAGAAGAACGGCTATTTCGGGGACAAGAACCTCTTCGGCAACTGAGCCGTCCACGCCTCTCCACGCGTACGTCACGCCATCCGCACCGAGCCGTGGTCCCCCTTCGCCTCGATCCGCTCCCCCGAGATCACCGCCTTGGCGAGGCTGATCATGTACGACGTGTTCGAGGGCCCGTCCCAGTATTCCGCCGACCGCACCGCCACGCGCAGCAGCGCCAGCGACGGATCCTGCGGCCCCTCTGGCCACCACGCCTTCGCGTGGATGTTCCACAGCTTCTCCGCCCGCGCCGGATCATGCTCCGCGTACGCCTCAGCGTGCAACAGGATGTAGCGGTTCTTCCCCTCGTGGGCGAGGGTGAGCATCACCCGCGGGTCGGCCTGCACCTCGTGCACCTTGATCGATTCCCGGTCGGTGAAGAACCACAGGTCCCCGTAGAACGTCTCGGGATCGATCCCCAGCGTGTACATCGGCCGCCCATGGTGCTGCCCCTCGGGGCCCTTGGTGATCAGGAACGCGACGCGGACGTCCTTGATGAGTTCGGCGAGCTTGCGGATGTCGGATGACGGGGAGTTGGTTTCCATGTCAATCTCTGCGGCTCGCGCGTGAAATTGCCATGAAGCTCGTCCCCCCGCACCTTCTCACGACCCGGTCCCGAAATTCCAGCCGGTATTTCCCAGATTGCGCGTGAGTCCTTTGCCTGATGTACGTTCCTGCGGCGGCCGGGATCCCTCCCGGCCGGGGACCGTGCCGGGAGCTCGCCAGAGGAACAAACCCATGCCCAACGCCGCGTCCTTCGCCCGCGCCCTGCTTCCCGCCTCGCTTCTGCTCGCCATCGCCGCCGCCGCGCCCGCCCACGCCAACACCATCCGCTACCGCATCGGAGGCGCCGCCGTCGTCTCCGTCGCCGACGGCGCCGCCGCCGACCTCTCCCCCGCCGCCAACACCATCAAAATCTCCATCGACACCTCCGTCCCCTGGGGCATCGGCACTCTCTACGTCCGAGGCTCCATCACCGCCGTCGACAATCCCCCCGGCACCGGCAAGCCCTCCATCACCATCAACGCCCTGCAGATCACCAACCAGCTCGGCCAGATCATCGCCGCCCCCATCTGGTTCGAGCACTCCTTCCCCACCAACGACAACCCCATGTACGCCGCCCGCCTCGCCGGCCGCTTCGACAGCCTCGTCACCCCCGGCACGCTCCAGGGCGGGCAGCTCACCTACCTCGCCCGCGTCCGCAACGAAGACCTCGCCTGGAAAACCATCGCCAGCGGCGCCACCCCCGCCCTCGCCGGCGCCGCCCCCATCCCCTTCCTCTTCGCCGGCGGACCCCTGGGCTACAAAAAGGTCAACCTCGAACGCCAGGACCTCACCATCTACCTCGACTCCCCCGGCGACTCCATCCTCATCAACGCCACCGACGCGAGCAAGTTCTACGCCGCCTCACTCCTCCCCCTCGCCGCCATCCCCGCCCTGCGCCGCCGCAGGCGCTGATGCGGCCTGAAATGAAACGCCCCCCACCGCGGGGTGGGGGGCGACTGAATCACACTGGTTCACGCGTCCGCGGCGCTGGGCTTACGCGATCGCCGCCGCTCCGGCCGTGAAGTTGGCTTGCATCTGGGCGAACGTGAGCGTCGAGTACCCGTCGTTGCTTTCGATCGCCGTTCCCTTGCTGCCCCAGGGGTTGCGGACCACGTAGTGCGTCACCCCCGCCTCCACCGAGACGCTCACGAGGGAGTACGCGTGACCCCGCACGAGGTTGGGCGCGCTGCCCGAGGTGCCGAACGTCACCGCGAGGCCGCTGGACAACTTCGACGCCATCGCCGAGTAGAACGCCATCTCCGAGCCCGAGAGGCTGACCGTCGACGATTTCACGCCGAAGTCGGTGTACACCTCACCCATCCAGCCCGAAGAGATCGAGGCATACGTGTTCGCGCCCGTGCGGAAGTACGCGAAGGCCTTCTCCATGATCGGCGCCCAGAGCGAGCCCGACGCGCCGGGGTGGGCGAACTTGTACCCGCCGAACCCGCCCGAGGGAAGGTCATTGGAGACACGCACGTACACCGGGGCGTTGTTCTTGAAGAACCGCACCACATAGGTGCCGTCACCAAGGTCCACCGCCGACTCCTGCACCACCGCGGGGTTCACACCGGCGAACTCCGAGAGGGAGGCGAGGAAGTAGCAGTCGCCTGTGCTGCCCTGGCGGATGTCATCGGCCGAGGGGCCCGCACCGAACAACGAGCCGCTCGCCTTGAAGGTCGTGCCCGAGTCCTTGGGGTTGGCGTACGCCGCGCCCACGGCCTTGCTGACGCCGCCGGCGAACGAGCCGATCATGTGCACCGCGCCCGAGCCGGTGAACTTGTCGGTGGTATCCATCCACGCGCTGATGTTGGAGGCGCTGCTGACGATCGAAGTGATGCCGGCGCCGATCGCCGCGATCGTCGTCCGAGCCGCGACCGAGGCCGAGATGGTGATCGTGTCACCACCCGTGCGGTCGTAGATGAAGAGCCCCGCGGGGAGCACGGCCTGCGTGAACGACTGGCCGTTGATCACGATGGTGTACGTGGAATTCGACTGCGAGACGGCGATCGAGTCGACCGCGCCGTAGCTGGTGATCACCACCTCGCTCCCGTAGCGGCTGGTGATGGTCGTCTGGCCCTTGCCCACCGGCGTCTGCACGCTCGCCGCGCCCGAGCCCTCGGACGAGAGCGAACCGGTGAACGCACGCACCTTGTAGCTGTAGGAGGTGCCCGGCGCGACGGTCGCGTCGACGAACGACGCCGCCGAGCCGCCCTTGAGCGTCGCGATCTCCGAGTAGTTCGAGCCGTCGCTGGAGCGGAGCACCACGTAGCCCATGCCCTTGCGGTTGGTGTCCTTCCAGCCGAGGTTGACCTTGGTCTCCGAGATCGTCGCCGTCACCGCCGTGGGGGCGAGCACAAGCGTGGTGGCCTGGACGGCCTCGGACGTGGCCGCCGGCGCGACCGCGTTCTTCGCCTGGACCTTGTAGTAGTACGCCGTGCCCGTCGCGGCGGTGGTATCAACAAACGTCGTCGCCGAGGGGCCGAGCGTCGTCACCGTCGAGTAGGTCTTGTTGTCCGTCGAACGCATCACCACGTAGTTCTTCGCCGCCGCGTCAAGCCCGCCCCAGGAGATGCTCACCGAGGTGTACCCGGCCGAGACCTGCACTCCCGTGGGCGCCTTGAGGGACGTCGCCGCCTTCACCACGCCGGAGACCGCCGAGGCGTTCGCCTCCGTCTTGGCCTGGATCTCGTACATGTACGCCGTGCCGGAACTCACCGACGAGTCGGTGTAGCTGGCCGCCGAGAAGCCGCTCGCCGAGCCGATCACCGAATACGACTTGCCGTCCACCGAGCGGAGGATGTTGTACGACGTCGCCGCCGAGTCCATGCCCTTCCACTTGAGGAGCACGGCCGACGAGCCCTGCACCGTCGCCGAGAACGAGCTGGGCGTGATGAGGGGCGTGAAGACCTGCGCGGCGGAGGACTGCTCGGAGAACTCGGTCCCCTTGTACGCCCCGACCTTGTAGTAGTAGGTGTGGTTGGAGAGAGCCTTGGAGTCGGTGTAGCTGAGCGTCTTGTTCGACGTGAGCTTGGCGATCTGGGAATAGCTGCTGCCGTTCTCCGAGCGCATGACAACAAAGCCGGCGGCGTTCTTGTCAGGATCGCTCCAGCTGAGCTTGATGGCCGTGGGTGATGAAACCGTCGCCACCAACGCCGAGGGCGTGAGGAGCGACGAGCCCGACATGAACGAACGCGCCTCGAGATTCTCAAGAAGCGCCGCCGGACCCGACTTCTTCGCCGGCTTGCCGCCGCCAAGGAACCGGGAAATGAAACCCTGCGTCAATACGCCGCCAAACGACTGATCGTGCATGAACATGGTCCTCCCGCCTCATGGATCCAATTTGATCCGCCCGTCGGCAACCCCGGGTGCTGCTTTTTGTGGGTTATCGCCGCTGGCACGGCGAGCAATCCTGGTTTCGGACCTCCACCACCGCGCGTGGACCTGGTGGTCCCGGCGGCCTCGCCCGGGCCCGGCCGCGGAACATCCTTCTTCCTCGTACACGCACGCGGAAAAGAGCGTTGGAGGACCGGTAACTTCGTGATAGAGTGGAGCGTCGCGCGGGAGGCTTCGCCGGAACTTTTCCCCCGCGAACGGTGTCTCGACCTCCCACGCACTCACACACAGGAGAGAGATCCATGCGTTCCGTCGCCGCCCTGGTTGTCGCCGCGTTCGCACTCCCCGCTTCCGCCCAGTTTGTGCCGCAGTCCTGGACGCGCATGAGCATCGCCGATGTTGAGACGCAGGATTTCACGTGGGACGGGGGCATGACCGCCGCGAGCGACTCGTTCGCCCACCTGTACGATCCCATCGGCAGCTGGTCCACCGACAACACGGCGACCGCCGTGCACGGGTCGATCGTCAATTCCACCCAGATCGTGCAGTCGTCGAACATCTCGGGGTACTCGCTGACGTCGTCCGGCCGCATGGTCCTGCAGCACACCCGGCCGCCCAGCCTCTCCTACGCGTCGGCGTACGGGCACATGGAGTACTGGGTCAGCGTGACCCTCGCGGCTCCCACGCTGGTCTCCATCGACTTCAACATGACATCCAGCATTGGCTCCACGGGATACGTCAATGACCACCAGTGCCTCTTCTCCGTGAACAGCAGCACCCCCTTCAACGCTCTCGCCGGGGACTGGCCCGGCCCGGCCCTCCCTTCGTCCTACTCGTTCCTGGGCGTGCTGGACGCGGGCATCTACCAATTCTCGATGGACGTGCTGGTGAGCGAGAGCGCGCAGGGCAACGAACGCCGCGCCCTGTCGTGGGAGTACGACTGGAACATGGACGTACACATCGTGCCCGCGCCGGCGAACGCGGCGGTGATGGGAATGGCGCTGCTCGCCGCATCCCGTCGCCGGCGCTGACACACGTCGATCTGCGGCCGCCTCCTCGCACGATGCTCGACCACCTCCGCCCACCCGATGACACCGGACCACTCGGTGTTCGGCGTGCCACTGACCTCGAAGGCCCTGCGCAGAGGTCAGTGCGTGTTCCAACTACCACCGATCACCGCACTGACCATGCTCCGCAAAGCCTTCGCAAGATCAGCGACACGTCGAGGCACGAGTCCGGCGTGCCACTGACCTCGAAGGCTCGGCGCAGAGGTCAGTGCGTGTTCCAACCATCACCGATCACCGCACTGACCATGCCCCGCAAGGTCAATGGCACGTCAAGGCACGGGGTCCGGCGTGCCACTGACCTCGAAGGCTCTGCGCAGAGGTCAGTGCGTGTTCCAACCATCGCCGATCACCGCACTGACCATGCTCCGCAAGGTCAATGACACGTCAAGGCACGGGGTCCGGCGTGCCACTGACCTCGAAGGCTCTGCGCAGAGGTCAGTGCGTGTTCCAACCATCACCGATCATCACACTGACCATGCTCCGCAAGGTCAATGACGCGTCGAGGCACGGGCCCAGCGTGCCACTGACCTCGAAGGCTCTGCGCAGAGGTCAGTGCGTGTTCCAACCATCACCGATCACCGCACTGACCATGCTCCGCATAGCCTCCGCAAGATCAACGACACGTCGAGGCACGAGTCCGGCGTGCCACTGACCTCGAAGGCTCCGCGCAGAGGTCAGTGCGTGTTCCAACCATCGCCGATCATCGCACTGACCATGCTCCGCAAAGCCTCCGCTTGGTCAGTGGCACGCCGAGGCACGGTGGATCGGGCGCTGGGTGATCTCGGAGCCAGATGCCGACCGCCTTCAAGCGAAGACATGTCGCCACAGACCCCGCACGTGGGCGTAGGAATGCGTTCTCACAGAATGCAAGAGGCCACCGGCGACCGCCGCGGCGCACACATATGGATTTACACCTTCGGCCCGGCGCTGCGCACGTTCTCCGGCATATCAAACGTCTTGTCGTTGTTCCGGAACGCCGCCGCAAGCTTCTTGGCCTGCTCGTCGTACTTGGCGCCGTCCTTCCAGGTGTCGCGCGGCTTGAGGACTTCCGGCGGCACGTTGGGGACGCTGGTGGGGATGGGCAGGCCGAAGATGGGGTCGGGCTCGCAGGGGACGCTCTTGAGCGAGCCGTCGAGGATCGCCGTGACCATGGCGCGGGTGTAGCGAAGCTTGAAGCGTTCGCCGGTGCCGTACGGGCCGCCGGTCCAGCCGGTGTTGAGCAGCCAGACCTGGGCGTTGTGCTGCTTGAGGCGCTCGACGAGCTGCTTGGCGTAGCTGACGGGCGGCCGGGGCAGGAAGGGGCCGCCGAAGCAGGGGGAGAAGTTGGGCTGGGGCTCGGTGACGCCGGCCTCGGTGCCGGCGAGCTTGCTGGTGTAGCCGTTGATGAAGTAGTACATCGCCTGCTCGTGGGTGAGCTTGGAGACGGGGGGCAATACGCCGTAGGCGTCGGCGGTGAGGAAGACGACGTTCTTGGGATGCCCGCCGACGCCGGGGATAATCGCGCCGGCGATGTAGTCGACGGGGTAGGTGACGCGGGTGTTCTCCGTCCACTTGGGGGTGAAGTAGTCGGGGGTGCGGGTCACGGGGTCGATGGGCGTGTTCTCGAGCACCGAGCCAAAGCGGATGGCGCTGAAGATCTCGGGCTCGCCTTCCTTGGTCAGCTTGATGCACTTGGCGTAGCAGCCGCCCTCGAAATTGAAGACGCCATCGGGACCCCAGCCGTGCTCGTCGTCCCCGATGAGGGAGCGGTTGGGGTCGGCCGAGAGCGTGGTCTTGCCCGTGCCGGAGAGGCCGAAGAAGAGGGCGACGTTGGAGGCGTCGGTCTTGGCGACGTTCGCCGAGCAGTGCATCGGAAACACGCCCTGGTCGGGCATGTCGTAGTTCATCGCGTAGAAGATGCTCTTCTTCATTTCCCCGGCGTACTCGGTGCCCAGGATGACAACGGTCTTGCGCTCCAGGGACTGGAGGATCATGACGGGGTTGCTGACGCCCAGGGCTTTCTGCTCATCGGCGGTGAGGCGGTGCTTGCCGGCGTTGATGATGGTCCAGTCGGCCTTGAAGGGGGCGGAGGAGGGTCCGCCGGCGGCGCGGCTGCCCTGGGGGATGAAGAGGGTCTGGGCGAACAGGGCGTGCCAGGCCTGCTCGGCGACGACGCGAACTCCGAGGCGGTGCTTGGGGTTGGCGACGGCGAAGCCTTCGAAGACGAAGAGCTTGGGGCGTGAATTCATGTGGTCGACGGCGATGGCGAGGGCCTTGTCGAAGACCTCGGGGGTCACGGGCTTGTTGACCTTGCCCCACCAGATGTTGGGCTTGATGCCGGGAGTTTCTTCGAGGTACTTGTCGTTGGGTGAGCGGCCCGTGCGGTCGCCGGTGGTGCACATGAGGGCGCCGTTGTCGGCGAGCATGCCTTCACCGGCGGCGATGGCCTGCTCGATGAGCGAGGGCGCGGAGATGTTGAACTGAGCACGTTTGGGTGACAGGTCGAGACGGTCGAGCGCGCTGGCCATGGTGTCCTTACTCCTCCGGGGCGGCGGGGCTGAGGTGTGTTCCTCGCGGCCGCCCGGTCCAAGTGGGGACGTGAAGCCTAGCCCCTTTGGGTTTAGAAAAGCCAGTGGAGATCCAAATCCAGATTGGGATGGGTGTTCGGATTCCGCTTGGAGCGGGGAGGGCGGGCGGGGCGGTCAAAAGGGCGTCGAAAGGGCGGGGCTTGGGCGGCGTATGGGGTGAAACGATTGACCCTGCGGGAGGGTGCGACGTATCGTCACCGTTCACGGCGAGGCCCCCAGGGCACGCGGTTGATCCATGCATGGTGCCCGTAGCTCAGTTGGTTAGAGCACGAGGTTGTGATCCTTGAGGTCGCGGGTTCGAGTCCCGTCGGGCACCCTTTTCCAAAGAACCACATAGCCACAGGGCCACAGGGCCACATAGCCACAGGGCCAGCGGGCACATCGGCGCAAGGGTACTTGCGTCCGACGTTGTGCATTGGCACCTGAGCGGCGCCCGCGCTTACTGGGGCGGTGAGGTGGGCTTGGGGGGGGCGGGGGGTTCGACGGGGGCGTCGGAGGGGGCGTCGGGGGAAGGGGATGTGGAGGGGGTGATGGTGGTCGCGTGCTCGACGTCGTCTTTGGTGCCCAGGACCTTGTCGGGGCCGGGGGTGATGATGACGAAGCTGGACTCCGAGGTCATGCGGTAGCCCATGTTCTGGATGACTTCGGGGGTGAGCTTGTCGGGATGGGCGGCCTGCACCTGCGAGAGAGAGGCGGGGAGGTAGCCGGTCTCTTCGCGGAAGTGGGTAACTTCCTGGGTGACGACGGCGACGGTGACGGCGTCCTTGATGGCGCCGGCGGCGGCGAAGGAGAAGAGGCCGATCCCGCCGAGGAGGAAAACGGCGAGGACGAGCCAGAGGCTGCCGAGGATGCCCAGGACAAGGCCCGCGACGGCGAAGCCGCGGGGCGGGCGCTGGACGGCGATGGCGGACATGATGAGGCCGATGGGGCAGAGGACGACGCCGCCGAAGCAACCGCCGAGGAATCCGACAAGGGAGACGACGAAGCCGGCGATGCCGAGCGGGTTGGAGGGGGCCTCGCGGATGACGATGCGCTCGTGTGGGAACTGGCTCATGTGGAGTTTCTCGGGAATGAGCTCGGGGCGTATCAGGAGAAGGCGGGACTCACCACAGAGGCACAGAGGGGAAGAGACGGAGAGAGAGGGAAGAGACGCAGAGACGGAGTGGGGAAAAGGCAGAGAAGAGAAGAGAAAGCAAATCAGCTTCGGCTGAACCAGGAGGCGATGGCGTGGATGGTGGTGGCGCGGCCCATGGCGCCGATGGATTCGGTCAGGGGGATGAGCTTGGGGCAGACCTTCACGCAGTTCTGGGCGTTGCCGCAATCTCCGACGCCGCCGGCGTCTTCCAGGGCGTCCAGGCGCTCCCCGGCGAGCTGGCCGCCGGTCTCGTGCATGTTGAAGAGCCGCGCCTGGCTGATGGCGTGGGCGCCGATGAAGCTGGTGTCCCACGCGGCGGGGTCGGGCTCGACGTTGAACTGGGGGCAGGCCTCCAGGCAGCATCCGCACGACATGCAGGTGGAGAGGACGTAGCGCGTCGCCTGGGATTCGGGCTTCTCACGCGGGCCCTGGCCCAGGTAATACGTGCCGTCGATCGGCACCCATCCCTTCACGCGCTTGAGGGAGTGGAAGAGGCGCGAGCGGTCCACCCAGAGGTCGCGGACGACGGGGAACTTGGACATGGGCTCGAGGGAGATCTCGTCGCCCTCGTTGGGGGCGTACTCGTCGATGAGGCAGGAGCAGGACTGGCGAACCTTGCCGTTGATGACCATGGTGCAGGCGCCGCAGACTTCCTCGAGGCAACCCGAGTCCCAGACGACGGGGGTGGTCTTGCGTCCGTCGACGGTGACGGGGTTGGCGGCGATCTGCTGGAGGCAGGAGATGACGTTGGAGCCGATCTCGGTCTTGACGGCGAAGGTTTCCCAGCGCTGGGGTTTGCCGGGTCCGTCGCAGCGGAGGATTTTAAAGCGGACGGTGCGGCCGGGGACCGCCTTGGGGCGGGCGTGAACGTGCGGGGTGGCGGGGGCGTGGTGTGTCATGGAGTGCTCGGGCTTGGAGCGGGCGGAAGAGTTCGGATTCAGACGCCGGCGGCGGCGGGGAGGGCGGCGCTGGAGGACTCGGCCTTCTTGGGACCGACGTCTTCCTTCTTGCCGTAGGTGCGGGCGCGGGGCTGGACGAGGGAGGCGTCGATGGGAACGAACTGGATGCGGCTGGTTCGGGAGGCGGGATCGAAGGTGGCGAGGGTGGTCTTCATGAAGTTGGCGTCGTCGCGTTCGGTGTAGTCGGTGCGGTAGTGGGCGCCGCGGCTTTCCCGGCGTTCGAGCGCGCCCAGGGCGGCGGCGCCGGAGAGGAGGATCATGTCCCCCACCGCTCGCGTGTAGGCAAGGGTCTGGTTGGTCCAGGCGGCGGTGTCCCCCAGGCGAACGTTCTGGAAGCGGTCATTGAGCTCGGCGATCTTGGAGACGCACTGCTTGAGGCGGGACTCTTCGCGGACGACGGTGCAGGCGGCGGTCATTTCGTTGCCGAGTTCTCGGTGGATGATGTAGGGGTTGATCTTGTCGTCGGCGGCCTTGCCGACAGAGTCGAGCAGGGCGGTCTGCTTGCGCTCTTCCTGCTCGGTGACGCGGCGGAAGACGGCGTCGGGGTAGTTCTGGGCCGGGGCCTTGGAGGGCTCCCCGTCCTTGATGTAATTGACGACGCCCACGCCGCAGAAGAGGCCATCGAAGATGCACGAGAGCAGGGCGTTGGCGCCCAGGCGGTTGGCGCCGTGGTAGGCGAAGTTGACTTCCCCGAAGGCGTAGAGGCCGTCGATGTTGGTGCGGGCGTTCTCGACGGCGCCGGGGGCGAGGCCCTGGCCGATGTCGGCGCCGATGGGGGCGCGGCTGCCGGACTTGTGTCCGGGGATAGGCTGGGAGGGCTGGTAGCTGCCGGGGGTGAAGGAGGTCCACAGGCCGCCCATGGAGTAGTGGACGGCGGGGAAGATCTTCATGGGCGTGAAGCGCGGGTCTTCCCCGACGAATTTCTCGTAGATCTCGAGGATGCCGCCGAGCTTGCGGGTGAGGTAGTCGGGGTCCTTGTGGGTGAGATCGAGGTAGACGCTGTTCTCACCCTGGACGCCCAGGCCCTGGTTGACGCAGACGTCGAAGATCTCGCGGGTGGCGATGTCACGCGGGACGATGTTGCCGTATTTGGGGTACTTCTCTTCGAGGAAGTACCAGCGCTCGGCCTCGGGGATCTCGCGGGGTCCGCGGGGGTCGTTCTTCTTGCGGGGGACCCAGACGCGGCCGCCCTCGCCGCGGGCGGATTCGCTCATGAGGCGGAGCTTGTCGGCGCCGGGGATCGCGGTCGGGTGGACCTGGATCATCTCGGGGTTGGCGTAGTGCACGCCGGCCTGGTAGCAGCGGGCGGCGGCGGCGCCGGTGCAGATGATGGAGTTGGTGCTCTTGCCGAAGATGAGTCCGCATCCGCCCGTGGCCATGATGACGGCGTCGGCGCGGAAGGAGCGGATCTGCATGGTGCGCAGATCCTGGGCGACGATGCCGACGCAGCGCGGGCGTGGGGCGTCGTGGTCGATGACGGGCCACAGGAACTCCCAGTACTCGTACTTGGTGACCTTGCCTTCGACCTCGTAGCGGCGGGTCTGCTCGTCGAGGGCGTAGAGGAGCTGCTGGCCGGTGGTGGCGCCGGCGAAGTGGGTGCGCTTGAAGAGGGAGCCGCCGAAGAGTCGCAGGTCGCGGAAGCCTTCGCTTGTGCGGTTGAAGGGGACGCCCATGCGGTCGAGCAGGTCGATGATCTTGGGGGCCCAGTTGGCCATCTCCAGCACGGGGTGCTGGTCGGCGAGGAAGTCGCCGCCGTAGATGGTCTCATCGAAGTGCTCGTACTCGGAGTAGCCCTGCTGGCGGGCGACGTCGTTGCAGGCGTTGATGCCGCCCTGGGCGCAGACGGAGTGCGAGCGTTTGACGGGGACGAGGGAGAAGAGGTCGACGTCCATGCCGGACTCGGCGAGACGCACGCAGGCCGCGAGGCCCGCCAGACCACCACCAACGACAATCACACGCTGGGCCATAGACCTGTTACCTCTCGTAGCTCAGGGCGGAATGGGGAACTCCGCGCTGGAGGGGACCGACGTTGCGTTCAGCCTCGATGACGTGCTCGGTGCCCGGCCACGGGAAGACCTGCGGGGATGGCCGGGGGGACGCCTTCGGGGAAGGGGCGGTGGACGGCGCTGCGCGGCAGGCGCCGAGCGTGAGGACGGCGAGGCAGCCCGCGAGGGCCACCACTGCCGGGATCACGACTCGACTGCGGTTCACCGGGCACGCTCCTGGATCGACTTGCACACTGTGGACGGCGGAAGGGGTGCGGGGAGGGACTACTTCTGGAGGGCGCCGGATTCGCGTTCCTTGTGGATGGCGTTCTCGGTGCCGGGCCAGGGGTAGGCGGGGTCCTGGTCGGCGGGCGCCGCCATGGATTCGGTCGCGTGGACGCCGGTCAGCACCTGGGCTTCCATGGCCTTGACCTTGGTGGGGTCGAGTGAGGCGTAGCCGATGATGGAGCCCCAGCCCATGAGGAGCATCGCCGCGCCCAGGCCGGCGCACGCGTAGCCCCAGCGCTTCTGGGCCTGGGTGGAGACCGTGAGGCCCCAGGTGATCGCGGCGGTCCAGAGGCCGTTGGCGAAGTGGAAGATGAGGAGGCTGACGCCGACGAAGTAGAAGATGGACACGGCGAGTCCGGCGGCGGTGACGTCCTGCATGCCGCCGCGGAGGGACGCGGCGAGGGTGGAGGCGGCGTAGGGGTATGACCAGCGTGTGCCGCCGGGGACCAGGAAGGTCCATCCCCAGCGGAGGGTTCCGACGTGGTAGAGGATGAAGAAGATGCCGACGTAGCCGCTGATGCGCTGGAGGGTGTATCGCCAGTTGGACTGGTACTTGTACCGCTGGGTGTTGGACTTGCCGGTAAGGGCGTAGTAGGTGCCCAGGACGGAGTGGAAGATGATGGCGCCCCAGAGGGAGACCTCGATCAGGAGGAGGTGCGGGACCTCCTCGTTGATCCATTTCACTTCCTTGCCGAAGTAGGCGACGCCGCCCTCTCGCCAGCCGCTGACGGCCTGCTCCTTGAGTGCGACGGATCCCCAGAGGACTGAGGAGTTGGTGAGCAGGTGGATGATGAGGAAGACACCGATGGGGACGATGCCGGTGAGGGAGTGGAGCCGCCTGAGCAGGAAGTAGTGGCGATCAAGGAACGACTCGCGGGTCCGGGCTGGGAGATGTTCCTGGGTAGTCAACGTGGTCCTCCGTCGCGCGTGGTGGCGCGCCGGCAGTGTAGGGAGGCGTGCGCGGGGGATTCGACGGTCTGGAAAAGTGGGTCGCGGGCCGCGCAGGGACGCACCGGGCCGCGGGAGAACCCGCGCGGGGGACCACGGCTCGCCCCGCGCGGAGCGTGCTGGAATGCAGGGGTCCGCGAGGGCGACTGGTCCGCCGTGGGATTCGATTGCGGCGTGGGGATGGACGCGGGGAAACCGCGAGCGGGGCGCAGAAAGTTGCCGCGTGGCCTGGGCTGGCCGGCGGGGGCGCGGGGGGCCTACGTGACGGGCGTGGCTCCCCGTGGACGCAGGGGAGCGGGGAAGGCCGCGGGGAGGGTGAAGAAGAGGACCGACCCCGGGAGGGCGGCGAGAGGGAGACTCTCGTCAGGCGTAGCGGGATCGGTCGGGGGTGACGCCGCTGATCCAGATGTCGAGGGAGGGAGCGCCGCCGCGGGCGGCGTCCTTGGAGGTGGAGGGCGTGGCGGGAGGCGCCGCGGGGGGCTGGTCCGCGGCGGGTCTGGCGCGTCCGGCCATGAGGAGCTGGCGGACGATGGCGGCCCTACATCGCGCCTTTGCGTTGAAGGCTTCGCTCTGCCACTGCTCGTCGATCGTGGCCGTCGTGACGGCGTGATGGTTCATCCGCATGTTGCTTCAACCTCTGGATACCCCTGAACTTCCAGTTGTTGAGCGTGGAGATCTTGACGTCGAGCGAGCGTGCGGCGCTTTCGTAGCTGAGGCCTTCGCAGATGACCAGTCTGACAGCGTCCTGCTCACTGGAGGTGAGGGACTCCATGGCCTCTCCGAAACGCTCGCCGGGTTCGTCGGACGGTTCGTCTCCAAGCTCATCTGAGTGGCTGCATGAACCCAGGCTCCGGTTGGATTCACCCGCCATGATCGCCTCGAACCTCTTCATGCGGCGGTGACGACGCTTGATGAGATTGTCGGCGATCTTGATGAGATAACTCACGTTGACGGATCGGCTTTCCAAATTCTGAATGTTCATCAGGCGGACGAAGACTTCCTGGGCGATGTCTTCGGCCGTGGACTGATCCAGCGACCGGCGAGCGAAGCAGTAGACGCGCTCGTAGAACTGTTCGAACAGGACGATGATCGAACGGCTGCAGGACGCTGTGTTCATGGACATGACCTCCCTGATACCGGTTCCACCGGCCCCTGAAACGCTTGCAGGGCCACCACTCTCCGATCGTCCCAGGCCGCCCCTCCAGGCGGCCCGACTCAGACGTCGGTACCACAACCACCTTGTCGTTTCGATCCACCCGAGAACAGAAGAGACGGGAGAGTGCGGGGACCTTACCACCATGCCCAACACTCAAAGCCGAACGCACGCAGGCCCGGACCAAGTGACATGATAACCCACGTGAAAAAACTGTCATTCGCGGAGAGGAAATGACCCCCAACGCGTCAGAAGGCCTTTTCAGTGCGGTACTTGGGTAATGGTCGTAGGGTAAACAGCCCGTGTGGATAACCTGCATTTGACAGGTCCATTCACCACCAGCCGAGACGATTTCCCCGATTTGGGCGGGCGCTAACTCATGCTGTTACAGAGACTTGGAAATGGTGTGCGCCGGGATCCGCGGGCAGACTGCAAGCGCTTACTTTGCGGAGCGAGCCGGGCGAGACAGGACCTTGTGATAAGGAATTCCACCCGCCCGAAAAGGGAGTGCACCCCAATGATCCGAATCGCGCTGTTCATTCGCGAAAGGCCGCAAATTGTGGATAAAACACGCTCAGCGCCTCGTGGGCACCACAGTATCCGGCGCCTTGGGGTCGGGGTCGCTGCCGGGCTGATCGGCGGGCGTGGGTGATTCGGCGGAGTGGTCGGCGGTCTTTTCGCGTTCCTCGCGAGCCAGCTTTTCCCCGACGAGGGGCAGGTAATCCTGGCGATACCAGTTCCACCACTTGCCGCCGTCGTAGCCGAGGCCTTCGGTGGATTGGCCCCAGGCGTCGGAGGTCATCTTGACCAGGACGGTCTGGAGGATGGTGCGGTAGGTGGTGACGACGGCATCCTGGACGCGGAGGATGGTGCCGGTGGTGAGCGTGGTCAGAGTGGGGTCGAAGGCGACGGCGCTGTCGGAGACGACGGGGGTGAGGTCGCTGACGAAGGCGGTCTGGGTGCCGACGACGATGTAGGCGAGGTCGCCGCGAGGCTCGGGGGTTCCCCCACCGCCGCCGGTGTTGGGTCCGCCGAACTGGGCGGAAATCATCCAGGGGATGGCGTCGAAGAAATTGAGGGACTGGGCGAGCTGGGCGGCGCCGTTGATCTTGTCGTCCGAGCCGGAGCGCATGGCCTGGTAGACCATGTACTTGATGCGCTGGGGGACCAAGCCGGTGGCCCGAATGCGGGCGGAGAGACGGGTGAGGGCTTCCTCGCGGATGGCCTGGTCGCGGTCGAAGGCGGCCATCCAGGCGAGGGTGACGTCGGCCTGCTCGGAGGCCTGGTCGACGAGGTGGTCGAGGATGGCGAGGCGGACGTCGTGGTGCTCGCGTTCGAAGACCTTGACGAGGGCGGGGAAGATGAGGGGGTCGGTGTACTGGCGGAGCTGGGCGATGCCTTCCTGGCGGATCTCGACCTTGCGGATGGAGCCGAAGTACTTGACGCGGAGCTTGCGGAGCTCGCGTTCCATCTCGGCCTTGCGGGCGCGCATGTCCTTGTCGGTGATGAAGGATTCGTCGTCGTCGGCGGGGGTCGCGGGGACGGCGTGGGGGGCCGGGGCGGGCTGGCCGGGCGTCGGGACGGTGGAGTGTGGCTGGGACTGGGCGAGGGCGGGGACGACGCACAGGGTGAACGAGCACGCCATGACACCGCCGGCACGAGCCACAAGCCTCTGAAGCACCATGAAAACCAGCCTTTCGAGGACGGGCCTGCCCAAGCGGGGTTCTCGGGCCTTGGCGCCCCTCCGGCCCTCTCTGCGGGTGGGCGGGGGGAAGAGTCCTCACGCCATGATACCACCGGGTTGACGGAAGGTTCCAAGAACCGGGATGTGGGCGTGCGGGGGCGTCGGGGCGGGGCCTGGCTAGCGCCGGCGACGGAGGAGGGCCGCACCAGAGACAATCCACAGGGTGTGGCCTGGCGCTGGGATATTGACCCAGATTGTGCCGGCGTCGCCGGTGGCGCCGGGGATGGAAGTACCTGCGAGGACGGTGGAGTCGGCGTAGGCGCGGAAGGCGGTGATCTGGTTGGTGGAACCGACGGTGACGCCGTCGGCGATGAGGAGGCGGATGGAATGAGGGGCGCCGCCCGCGTTGCCGAGGTTGACGGCGAACTTGTAGACGGTGGCGGTCTTGCTGGTGTTGATGCGTGTGCCGAGCTCGACGGGGCTGTTCTGGGCGGTGGAGATTCCGGCGACGGGGAGGTCGGTGATGTCCCCGTGGGCATCGAGTCGGAGCTGGTTTGCGTTTTCGTAGACCGCCTGTGTCTGTCCGCCGAAATCAAAGCCGGGGAGGCGGGCATCGGTCGCGGAGCCCTTGCCTGGAAGCAGCGAGACGGACTGATCGCCGTGGACATCCCAATGACTCTGTTCCGACACGATGTTGTATCGCGCGCCGCTGATGGCGTACATGTCGTCGGGGATGGTCATCCGCACGCGGACGTAGATCGTTTCATGGTCCAGTGCGTCCTGGAGTTCCTCTGACCACTGGCCGTCTTCGGCGGCGGTATGAGAAAACTGCAGGTTTAGGCCGGGAACTGAACGTCCCGCCGCCATGGTCACCGCGCCGCACAGAATTGCCGTCATCGCCGATGCATTCATGATGTGATCTCCCGGATCACATCGAGACTATCGGGCGTCGATGGATTCGCCAAGCATGAGGAGGCGCCTTAACAAATATGTTTTTTGCTTGCACTTTTTAAAAGGCGCGCACGGAAAAAAGGGTGGCTCGCGTCAAGATTTGGCGGAGATCACGATGGCGCCTTGGAAGCTGCCCTTGGCGCGGTCGGCGTCCATCTTGGATGCGAAGGTGCCGACGCGGACGGAGTAGAGGATCTTGCCGGAGCGGAAGACGGGGACGACCTGGGGCGCGCCCAGGGCGAGGCGTGCGGCCTGGGACTTGACCTTGGCGACGTGCTGGTGGGCTTTCTGGGGTGAGCTGAAGGCGGCGAGCTGGAGCGTGAAGGGGGGCTTGCCGGCGGAGGTGGGCGTGCCTTGCGTCGAGGAGCCGGGGGCGGCGGTGAGCGTGGGTCCGCGGCCGGCGAGGCGCTCGGAGATGTCTCCGCGGAGGGAGGCGTCGTTGCGGACGAGTTCGGCGGCCTTCTTGTAGCTTTTGACGGCGTCGGCTTCGCGGGCGGTGGCGCGGAAGGCGTCGCCGGCGTACATGGAGGCGCGGGCGGCTTCGTCCCCCATGAGTGAATCGGAGGCCTGGCTGAGCAGCTCGGCAGCGCGGGCCATGGAGCCTTCTTCGAGGGCGATGAGGCCGAGGGTTGCCTGGGCCTTGCCGCGCACGAGGGGGTCTTTGGCGCCCGAGACCTTGAAGAGCCATGTCTTGGATTCGGCGTTGCGATCGAGGGCGTGGGCGGCTTCCCCGGCGATGAGGATGGCCTGGTCGCGCACGTCATCGGAGAGGCTCTGGTCCTTGGCGGCGGCGGAAGCGGAGGCGAGGGCGGAGGAGTAGTTGCCGGCGGTGTAGTCCTCGATGTAGCGGGGGCGGGCGTTGTCGTTCTGGCGCGAGGGGGTGGAGGCGCAGCCGCCGGTGAGGGCTGCGGAGGCGAGGGCCATGCACAGTGCCAGGCTGACCAGGCCCAGGCGAGGCGCCGTGGGGCGGGTGGAGAGAGGAAGAGCGATTTCATCGCCCGCGGGGCGGCCCTGCGGGGGTGTGTTTCGGGGTGCGTGCATCATTCTGGCTCCTGCGGCCCGGAGGGAAAGCCCGGGCAGGCTCCCGCGCCGTAAAGCAGGTAGCATATCGGTCTGGGGGCGGTTGTTTGCTGAAAGTTCGTATGGGCGAGGCGCTGCCGGGCGGCGGGGAGAGGCTCCCCGGGCGGCCGGGCGGGGGCGAGCCCACTGGGATTCCACGTTGAGCATCCACTGGCCCATCTTCCGAACGCTGCTTTCCAACCCTACCCGCGTCGTGATGATCGACGAGCGCCGCTCGTACCGGGGGATCGACATCGTGGTTGCGGCGATGCACGTCGCCTCGGCCATCGCGAAGGTGAGCGAGTCCAAGGCCGTGGGGGTGATGGTGCCCACCAGCGGGGCGTTCCCGATCGCGGCGCTTGCCGGCTGGATGCTGGGCAAGGTGGTGGTGCCGCTGAACTACCTGCTGAAGAAGTCGGAGCTTCAGTACGTGGTAGACGACTGCGGGTGCGACACGATCGTCGCGGCTTCGCAGCTGATGGAGTTCATGGGATTCGAGCCGCGGGTGAAGAACCTGCTGCGGATGGACCAGATGTCGTTCACGGGCGTGCCCGAGCCGCGCTGGCCGGCGTCGGCGGAGGATGAGGACCTCGGAGTGCTGCTGTACACGTCGGGGACGAGCGGGCATCCCAAGGGGGTGATGCTGACGCACGGGAACATCTCGGCGAACATGCGGCAGATCAACTCGTGGGTGGATTTTGGTCCGACGGACATCATGCTGGGCGTGCTGCCGCAGTTCCACAGCTTCGGGCTGACGGTGCTGACGCTGCTGCCGCTGTGGCACGGGATCAAGGTGGTGTATCACTCGCGGTTTGTGCCCGGGCGGATCATCAAGCTGATCCGGGAGCATCGGCCGACGGTGCTGGTGGCGATCCCGTCGATGTATGGGGCGCTGCTGCACGCCAAGGACGGCGGGCCGGAGGACTTTGCCTCGCTGCGGTACGTGGTGTCGGGCGGAGAGCCGCTGCCGACGTCGGTGTTCGAGCGGTTCCGGGAGCGGTTTAAAAAGACCATCACCGAGGGGTACGGGCTGACGGAGACGTCACCGGTCACCAACTGGTGCCGGCCGGAGGAATGGCGGCCGCGCTCGGTGGGCAAGCCGATCACGGACGTGGTGGAGCGGATCATCGATCCGGGCACGGGGAGAGACGTGGAGCCGGGGCACGACGGGGAGATCTGGATTGGCGGACCGAACGTGATGCGCGGGTATTTCAAGCTGCCGGAGGAGACGGCGAGGGTGCTGACGAAAGACCGGTTCCTGAAGACGGGGGACATGGGGCGGTTCGACGAGGACGGCCACCTGCAGATCACGGGGCGGATCAAGGAGATGCTGATCATCGGGGGGGAGAACGTCTTCCCGCGGGAGATCGAGGAGGTCCTGAACTCGCACCCGTCGGTGAAGGACTCGGGCGTGGTGGGGATGCCCGACGACCTGCGAGGGGAAGTGCCGATCGCGTTCGTGGAACTGAAAGAGAACGAGACGTTCGACGAGAGGGCGCTGCTCTCGCTGTGCCGTCAGTCGCTGGCGGGGTACAAGGTGCCGGCGGAGATCCGGCTGGTGGAGGCGCTGCCGCGAAACGCGACGGGGAAGGTGATGAGGAGGGAGTTGAAACAAATAGGCAAAGAGGGCAAATAGGGGCAAAGGCGGCAAATCTCTGAAGGGGGGGGTGTGGGGTATGCGGAGGTTGAGGGGGGAGTTGGTTGAGCGGACGCGGGCGTATGCGCACCGGGTGGTGGACGTGGCGGAGGAGTTGGATGCGCAGTCCAAGCGTCGGAGGGTGGTGGCGAGGATCGTGGATCAATTGGTGGGATGCGGAACGTCGGTTGGCGCGAACACACGGGAGGCGGACGAGGCGATGAGTCGGCCGGACTTCTGCAAGGCGCTGGGGATCGTGCTGAAGGAACTGGGGGAGGGTGAATTCTGGCTTTCGTTCGTCGCCGACCGCGGATGGATACCATCGCAGCGTCTCGATGAACTGCGCAAGGAAAACCGAGAATTGACCCGCATCATGCACGTGATCGTCGGCCGAACCAAAGCAAACGCACGCAGCGTTGCCCCGCGTGAGAAGATTTCAAAGTACCCCGGCACGCGGTAGGATGCGGACGCACGATTTGCCGCCTTTGCCTCTCTGCCCCATTTGCCCTCTTTTTGATCGATCGCCTCCCTCACGGAGCTCTCCATGGAACTGTACATCGACACCGCCAACCTCGACGAGATCAAGCAGGCCGCCGCGCTGGGCGTGCTGGACGGGGTGACCACGAATCCGTCGCTGATCGCCAAGGAAAAAGTTCCCTACGCCAAGCGGCTCGCCGAGATCTGCCAGGTGGTCAAGGGGCCCGTGTCGGCGGAGGTGATCGCCACGGATTACGACGGGATGCTCAGGGAGGGCAAGGAGCACGCGAAGATCGCGCCCAACATCGTCGTGAAGCTGCCGTGCACGATGGACGGGCTGCGGGCGTGCAAGGCGTTCAGCGATGACGGGGTCAAGACCAACATGACGCTGTGCTTCCAGCCGCTGCAGGCGATGATGGTCGCCAAGGCGGGCGCGTACCTGGTCAGCCCCTTCATCGGGCGGCTGGACGACATCGGGCAGGAAGGCATGGACCTGATCCACCAGATCCGCACCATCTACGACAACTACGGGTTCAAGACCAAGATCCTCGCCGCGTCGATCCGCCACAACGAGCACATGCTCCGCTGCGCCCTCGCCGGCGCGGATGTGGCGACGGTGCCGGGGAAGGTGATCATGGACGCGATGAAGCACCCGCTGACGGATATCGGCGTGGAGAAGTTTGTCGCGGATTACAAGAAGGCGTTTGGATAAGGCGAGAAGGCACTGGGCATTCGGCACTGGGCATTCGGCACTGGGCACTGGGGGGAAGGCGCAAGGCATCGGCCTGAGACTGATGCGCATCGCTGGGACGAATCCCCGGCGCTGAGTGCACGGTGTGCCGTCTTTGCCCCATTTGCCAACTTTGCCCCCTTTGGTTCTTCAATGGCGACCGAACGACTTATCTCCCCCCAGACGCAGACTCCCGAAGAGGAGCAGACGAACTACGCGCTGCGGCCGGAGCGGATTGAGCAGTACATCGGGCAGCGCGAACTGATCGAGCGGCTGACGATCGCGGTGCAGGCCGCGAAGGCTCGGCAGGAGCCGATGGAGCACGTGCTGCTGCACGGCCCGCCTGGGCTGGGCAAGACGACGCTGGCGCACGTGATTTCACGGGAGATGGGTTCGCGGATCACGGTGACGAGCGGGCCGGCGCTGGCGAGGGGGACGGACCTGGTCGCGGCGCTCCAGCGGCTGCAGCCGGGGGACGTGCTGTTCATCGACGAGATCCACCGGCTGCCGATCTCGGTGGAGGAGTTTGTATATCCGGCGATGGAGGATTTCCGGATCGACGTGACGGTCGATACGGGCCTGAACGCGCGGACGATCCAGATCAAGTGCAAGCCGTTCACGCTGATCGGGGCGACGACGCGCGCCGGGCTGCTGTCGTCCCCGCTGCGGTCGAGGTTCGGTCAGACGTTCCACCTGCAGTATTACACGGTGGCGGAGCTGGCGACGATTTTGCGGCGGAGCTGCACGCTGCTCAACATGCCCGAGCCGCCGGATGCGGCGATGAACCGGATCGCGGAGCGCTCGCGCGGGACGCCGCGGATCGCGAACCGGCTGCTGCGGCGGGTGCGGGATTTTTCGCACGTAAAGGCGAAGGGTGAATTGACGCCGGGCGTGGTGGACGAGGCGCTGAAACTCGAGGGCGTGGATGCGCTGGGGCTGGACGAGCTCGACCGGACGTACCTGCGGATCATCGGGAACGTGTACGCGTGCGGGCCGGTGGGGCTGGAGACGGTCGCGGCGACGATGAACGAGGACGCGGGGACGCTGGAAGACGTGGTGGAGCCGTACCTGCTGCAGATCGGGTTTTTGGCGAGGACGCGGCGCGGGCGGGCGCTGACGAGGGCGGCGTGCGAGCACCTGGGGCTGGTGTTCAGGGCGCAGGCGGAGGATGGGTCACTGTTCTGAGTTCTTGCGGGGCACGCGCCTCGCGGAAATTACCCCGCCATGCGTCCCGGCGGGTGCATGGTGCCCGAGGGGCCTGAATCGAACCGCGCGTCGATGCCGTGCTGCTTCATCTTCTTGTAGAGGGTGGTGCGGTTGATGTTGAGCTGGTCGGCGGTCTTCTGACGGTTCCAGTCGTTGGCGCGGAGGGCGCGGAGCAGGACGAGCTTTTCCGGGCCGCGCAGGGCTTCTTCGAGGGACATGGGCACCCAGCCGGCTTCCTCGTCGGGCTTGCCGTGGGCGCCCGAGAAGGCCAGGCGCGAGGCGAGGGGGTCGGAGGCGCCGCCGTGGGATTCGTCCCGGCCGGTGAGCTGCGGGGGAAGATCGTCGATGGAGATGGTCTGGCCGCGCGTGAGGACCGAGGCCCGTTCGATGATGTTCTGGAGCTCGCGCACGTTGCCCGGGTAGCTGTAGCGGCGCATCGCGTCCATGGCTTCGGGGGTGAAGCCCACGATCTGCTTGCCCAGCTCCGCGGCGTGCTTGGCGAGGAAGCTCTCGGCGAGGACGGGGATGTCTCCGACGCGGTCGCGCAGGGGGGGGAGTTCGATCTTGACGACGTTGATGCGGTAGTAGAGATCCTGGCGGAACTGGCCGGCGGCGACGAGCTGCTCGAGGGCCTGGTTGCTGGCGAGGATGACGCGGACATCGACCTCGACGGTCTGGGTGGATCCGACGGGCTCGAACTTGCGTTCCTGGAGGACGCGGAGGAGCTTGAGCTGCATTCCGGGGGAGGCGGAGTTGATTTCGTCGAGGAAGATGGTGCCCTTGTCGGCGGCCAGGAAGCGGCCGACCTTGTCGGTGTGGGCGCCGGTGAAGGCGCCCTTGACGTGGCCGAAGAGCTCGCTTTCGAGGAGAGTTTCGGGGATGGAGCCGCAGGAGAGCTCGACGTAGGGCTTGCCGGCGCGGGGTGAGCGGTGGTGGATCGCGTGGGCGATAAGGCTCTTGCCGGTGCCGCTCTCTCCGGTCATAAGGACGGTGGTGCGGCTGGGGGCGACGGCTTCGACGAGTTCGAAGGTGCGGCGCATGCGGTGATCGGCGCCGATGATGTTGTCGAGGGCGAACTTGCCGTCGAGGCGGCGGCGCAGGACCTGGTTCTCGGCGAGGAGGGCCTGCTGGCGCAGGGCTCGCTGGACGGAGAGGCGAAGTTCGTCGTCGACGACGGGCTTGGTGAGGAAGTCGGAGGCGCCGGCGCGGAGTGCGGCGACGGCGGCCTCGATGGTGCCGTAGCCGGTGAGCATGATGACGACGACGCCGCGGTAGCGTTTCTGGATCTCGCGCAGGAGGGTCATGCCGTCCATGCCGGGCATGGTCATGTCGGAGATGACGAGGTTGAAGGGGGCGACGGCGCTGTCCCCGCGGGGGGATTCGAGCTCGGCCTTGGCCATCGCGGAGAGGGCTTCGACGGCGTTGAGGGCGGTGGTGGGCAGGTGGCCCTCGGCGGCGAGGAACTCGGCGATGGATTCGGCGACGATCTGGTCGTCGTCAACGACCAGGATGCGCGCGGGCGTGGATGTGGGAGCGTTGGTGGTCATCGGACGCGATTCCTTCTCTGTGCCCTCCGGGTACGGGCGCTCATGCCGCGTCCGATTCGTGTTCGGGGTCGCCCGATCGCTGGTTTTCCTGGCCGATCACGGTGTCCATGTCGCTTGACTGCTCGGGAAGAATGATGCGAAGCACCGCGCCGGGGCGGCTGGGATCGACCAGGCGTCCGGCGGGGCCTTCGGTGCGAGGAAGAAGGCGGATGGTGCCGCCGGCGTCGAGCACGAGGCTGCTCGCCAGGGAAAGTCCGATGCCCGAGCCGTTGTTCTTGGTCGTGAATCCGGGCTCGAAGACGCGCTGGGGCTGGTCGAGCACGGGTGGGCCGACGCCGTCGTCGCGGATCTCCACGGTGAAGGATCCGGCCAGGGGGCCGGGATAGGAGACGACTTCGATGCGTCCGCCGGGCGTGGAATGCTGGGCGACGCAGATGGATTCGAGGGCGTTGCGCAGGGCGTTGAGGACGACGGCGTAGAGCGCGCCGGCGGGCATGGAGCGCAGCGGCGGGGCGACATCGACGTGGACGGTGATGCCGCGGTCGGCGGCCTCGGGGGCGATGACGCGGGCGGCGTGGGAGAGGGCGTCGAGCAGGCCCACGGGCTGTGTGCTGGTGAGGAGCTTGGAGCCCAGGGGCACGCCGGCGCTCTGCATCGCGGCGTGGACGAGGTCGGACATGCGCTCCAGCGCGCCGCGAGCGGTCTCGATCTGCCAGCTTGCCTGGTCGAGGGCGTCCTCGGCGGGAAGGTCGTTGCCGGAGACGGGGTTGCGGGCCTGATCGATGGTGCGATGGGCAAGGCCGAGCCAGCGCAGGGAGCCGTCCAGCAGGTTGGCCATCTCGTGCACCAGGACCGTGAAACGGTCCAGCGCGGCGGAGGTGTCCGTTGGGTCGGGCGGGACGGGGCGCTGGGCGCCGGATGAGGCGTCGCGGCGACGTGGATTGGGTACGGAGTTGCCTTCCATCAACACCGACATCGAGCCTTCTGGAGGTCGACTGAAGCGGATGTTGAAAAAAAACCACGGACCGAGGGGCCCGTGGCGTGGGAATTTCACCGCATGATTCCGAACAAACCACAAACCGCCGGGCGGTTATTTCGCGGGTTTGGCGGGGATTTCGAGCAGGGTGACGCTGCAGGGCTTCACGGTGAGGGAGGTGGGCTCGCCGGTGACGCTGGATTCTTCGATGCGGACTTTGGGGCCGGTGGCGGGGTCGTTGTACGCCATGGGGTCGGGTGAGGCGATTTCGAAGCGGCGTCCGCCGGCGCTGAGGGTGGCTCCGGAGACGGTCAGAGGGATGGTGGCGGGGTGGGTGGTGGGATTGACGAGGGCGATGGTGAGGGTGGCGTGATCGGGGGTCCACGCGGCGACGGCGTCGACGATGGGGCCGGCGTTGATCTCCACGGGGACGGAGCCCATGTGATGGCGGTAGAGCTTGAGGACCAGGCCGGTGGTTTCGAGGGCGGCGGTGGTCCTGGTGGTCTTGATGGCGCCGATGACGTTGACGGTCTGGGCGTAGTTTGCCATGAAGAAGATGTCGCTGTCGCGGACGAACTGGTGGAGGGCGGCGGCGACGCCCAGGGCGTCTTTCATGAAGTAGCGGGTGCCCAGCTCCCCGAAGATGTCGGGGCCGTACCAGTAGTTCCATTCGTCCTGGACGATGCGGATGTCGCGGCCCTGGAGGGAGGGGAGTTCGCGGCGGTATTCGCGGTGGGCCTGGGCGATGCGGGCGAGGGAGTCGGGGGCCTGCTTGACGTGGGCGACGAGTCCGTCGCGGCCCTGCCAGTAAACGTGCTCGGAGAGGTAGTCGAGGGTGGAGGCGTTGTCCCGGAGCATCGCCTTGCTCCACTCCCCCACCGCTCCGACGCCGATGACTTTGATGGAATGATCGACGGCGCGGAGGGCGTCGACGTAGCTTGCGTGACGCTTGAGATAATCGGCGAGGGGAACGTGGCCGAGCTGCCAGTCTCCGTACATCTCGTTGCCGATGCCCCAGAACTTCACGGCCCAGGGCTTTTCGCGGCCGTTGGCGAGGCGGCGCTGGCCCATGGGGGTGCTCGCGGCGCCGTTCACATATTGAACTTCGGCGACGGCGTTTTCGACGGTGCCCATGCCGGTGTTGACGGCGATGTAGGGCTCGGTGTTCAGGAGACGGCAGAGGTTCAGGAACTCGTGGATGCCGACGTCGTTGTGCTCGATGCCGGTCCATGCGGGGTTCTTGCGCGGCGGACGGCGGTCGGGATCACCGACGCCGTCGCGCCAGTCGTAGCCGGAGACGAAATTGCCGCCGGGCCAGCGATAGACGGGGGAATCGAGCTCGCGGAGGAGGGCAAGGGTGTCGGCGCGGAATCCCTCGACGTTGTCGCTGGGCATGAGGGAGAGCGTGCCGACGCGGAAGGAGCCCTTGCCGGAGGAGACAATCTTGATGGTGACGTTGTCGGAGGCGGGGAGGCCCGCGGAGGGCGTGAAGCTCAGGGCGTGGGAGGTGAAGGCGGGGGTGATGCCCGTGATCGAGACGGTGAGCGCCGCGCCGGCCCAGTCGGGCGAGGAGAGCTCGATGCTGACGGGGGCGGCGGATGCCTCGCCGGCGAGCCAGATGCGGCCGGCGTATGACCTGCCCTGGGTAACGGCGAGGCCATCCTGGCGGATGCCCGCGGGAGTTCCGTCGCCGGGGAGCGTGATCCGCGGGGAATGCTCGCCGACGAACGGCGCGTCGATGCTCATGGAGACCTTGGCAGCGCCCGCGGTTTTCCAGTGACCGTGCGGGGCGTCGACGGCATCGAAGAACTTGCGGTCCTCGATCATCTCGGCCCAGATGCCGCCGTAGATGCAGCGGCCCAGGTGCTCGATGAACTGTCCGTAGATGTAGGGGCTGACGGGGGCGCGGGGCTTGGAGGCGTCGATGGAGATGGAGGGGGCGGGGAGTGTTCCGCGAGAGAGGAGCGTGAGCTGGACGTCGTCGTACCAGGCCTGTCCGACGGCGAGTCCCCATCCGCCGAAGAGGCAATTGACCATCACCGAGTCGTTGTAGCCGGTGTCGAATTCGACGGAGACCTGCGTCCAGTCGGTGTCCCCGGTGACGGGGGAGGTCTGGGCGGCGTTCATGCCGTGGATGTTGAAAAGAGCGCCTTTGCCGCCGGACTTGGGGGTGATGCCCTTGGTCTTGATCCAGCCCGAGAGGCGATAGTGGGATTGCATCTCGACGGGAACGTTGCACGACCAGGAGAGGTCGCCGCCCTGCGCGGACTGGATCGAGACGGCGCGGGAGCGGCCGCGACCGTCGGCGGCGGGGAAGGTGAATTCGCCGGCGCCGTTCCAGGTGGTGGTACGCCAGTCGCGGGGCTTGGTGGCATCGGCGGCGGAATTCTCGAAGCTGCCGTTGGGAACGAGGGTGTTCGCGCCGGTGCTGGGAGGAGTCGCGGGCGTCGCGGGCTGGGTGAGCAGTGGCGCGAGCTCCGCGGGGAGCGCTTTGGCGGGGGAGACGGGCGCGGCGGCGGGCTGCTCGACGATGCTGACAAGGCCCGCGTCGATGAACTGTCCACCGCGGGTCTGGGAGCAGGTGACGGCGAGGGTGTTGCGGCCGGGCTTGAGGGTCTTGAAGGCTTCGGGGGGGATCGGGTGGTCTTCGTACTCCCCGGTGTAGCCGTCGAGGGAGAGGGCGAGGACACCGTTGAGGTAGACCTTGCAGTCTTCGTCGTGGTGGACGCGAAGCTGCGTGGTGGCGGGCGGCGCGGCGGGGAGGGTGAACTCCCGGCGCATCCAGATGTGGCGTGTGTTCCAGACCGTGCCGACGACGGCGCCGGGCGTGCCGACGGTGCCGAAGCCGCCGGAGCCTTCTTTCCAGGCGGTTGCGTCAAAGTCGGGGGAAGTCCAGGCGTCGGCGGGGCCGTCGAGCGTGTATCGCCACGGCTGCGGAGACTTCTGAGAGGTCGGGACGATCACGGTCTCGACCGGGGGCGGGGGGACCATGGAGAAGTCCCCGCGATTGGCGGCGGCGATGCGGGGGAGGTCGGGCTTGATGACGGCGCGGTCGTAGGTGAGCAGTCCGTTGGCCTCGACCTCGACGTCGGTGAGCTGGGTGTAGACGACGGCGCTGAGGCCCTTGGATTCGTGGAGCTGGTAGACCTGCTGAAGGAACTTCTCGTAGGTGCGCGTGAGTTCCGCGGGGCTGCGCATGCCCTGGTAACCCCAGTGGTCCTTCTTCCACATGTGCCCATCGACCGGAAGGCCCAGCCCGCCGAATTCACCCAGCACGGCGGCGCGCGTGGGCTCGGGGTCGGGTGAGCCGGGGGCGGGGTAGCGGTGCCAGTCGATGGCGTCGCCGACGCCGCGGTCGGCCCAGCCGCTGGCGTTGTTGACCAGGCGCGTGGGATCGAGCTCGCGGACGAACTCGACGATGCGCGGGGTCTCGAACTGGCCCCAGCCCTCGTTGAAGGGCACCCACATGACGATGCTGGGGTGATTGGCGTGGGTCTTGATCATCGCCGTGAGCTCGCGCTCGTACTGGGCGATGGATTCCTTGGAACGCGCCGCGTCCTTGTCCTGGGGCCCGATGTAGGGCTCGCTGCTGGGCATGTCCTGCCAGACGAGCAGGCCGAGGCGGTCGGCCCAGTAGTACCAGCGCTGGGGCTCGACCTTGACGTGCTTGCGCGTCATGTTGAAGCCCAGGCTTTTGGTGATCTCGATGTCGTAGCGCAGGGCCTCGTCCGTGGGCGCGGTGTAGATGCCGTCGGGCCAGAAGCCCTGGTCGAGCGGGCCGACCTGGAAGGAGGGTTCACCGTTGAGCATGATCGCGGTGCGGCCCTTGGCGTCCTTGCCCAAACTGACCGAGCGAAGGCCGGCGTAGGACTTGATCGCGTCGATGACTTCCCCGCCGCGCTGGTGCTCGATGATGATGTCGTAGAGGAAGGGATCCTCGGGGGTCCAGGGATGGGGCTTGCCGGGCTTGACGATGAACCAGGAGTTGGGGCGGGCCTTGTGATCCTGCACCTGCGTGCCGCCGGCGAAGAGGCGGACGGTCAGTGAGTCCTGTCCGCCGGGGCCGCCGGGTGACTGCGGCTGGTTCAGGCGCATCTTGAAGACGCCGCTGGCGAGGTCGGGGACGATCTCGATGGATTCGAGGGCTTCACCGGCGGGGCGGGGCTCGAGCCAGACGGTCTGCCAGATGCCGGTGCAGGGGGTGTACCAGATGCCCTCGGGCCGGGTCACCTGCTTGCCGCGGGGCTGCTGGCCGGCTTCTGTGGGGTCGTAGACGCCGACGATGATTTCCTGCGGAACGCCGGGCTTGATCGCGGAGGTGATGTTGAAGCTGAAGGCGTCGTAGCCGCCGCGGTGCTCACCGACCTTGGCGCCGTTGACGTAGACCACGGATTCCCAGTCGACGGCGCCGAAGTTGAGGAAGACGTCGGAGCCTTTCCAGTCGGCGGGGATGTCGAAGGTGCGGCGGTACCAGAGGCGATCGTGGTGCTCGGCAACGCCGGAGAGGGCGGATTCGATAGGGAAAGGAACGACGATGGCGCCGGGGAGCGCTTTGCCGACGGGCGCCGGCTCGTTCTCTTTTGCCGCGGCCCACTGCCAGCGACCGTTGAGGTTGAGCCAGCGCTGACGCTCGAACTGGGGGCGTGGGTATTCGGGGAGCGGGGCGCCCGGGTTCATGTCGGCGGCCCAGCGGGTCTTGAGGCCGGATTGAACCTTGGAAGCGGCTGGCTGGGCGGGGCTGGCAGGTTGGGCGTCGGCGATCGCGGGAGCGAAGGCGGGGGCGATAACGCCGGTGAGGATCGCGGCGGCGCGGCGGATGGGCCCGAGAACGCGGCGTGTGTGGGGGGAATCGGGGTGGCTGGGCATCGAGAAGTTCCTCCGGTTGGCCTTGCATCGAGGGTGGAGCGCCCTTAATCTACATGAACTTCAATATGTATGTCCACCCCTCCGATCTCCGACTCGCCAATACCCGCAGGGTGTACCGCGCCCTGCTCGCCGCCGGACGCAGCTCACGGGCGGATCTCGCCCGCCGCACCGGCCTCTCCGCCGTGACCACGGGGAAGGTTGTTGATCAGCTTATCGACGCGGGGCTTCTAGAAGAAGTGGAAGCCGAGACGCCCGATGCCCGCCGCAACGGGGCGGCGTGGGCGCCCTCCCAGGGGCCGGTGATGGGCCGCCCGCCGCGGGTGGTGACGCTCTCGGGGAAGATGAAATTCGTGGCGATCGAGCTGGGGGCGCGCGAGTGCACGGTGGGGAGCATCTCCCTTGCCGGGGAGTTCGACCCGGCGTCCCGGGTGATCGTTCCCTCTCCCAAGCGCGCGGAAGCGTTCATCGAGAGCCTCAAGGCGATCCGCACGAGCGTGTGCGCTGATCAGCCCCTCGCGGTGCTGGTGAGCGTGCCGGGCGTGCTGGACGAGCGAGAGAAGCGGGTGCTGTTCTCTCCCAACCTGCGCTGGACCGAATCGGCGGACCTGCTGCCGAGCCTGGGGGCGATCTGGAATGCCCCGGTCGTCGCCGTGCAGGAAGTGCAGTCGCTCGCCCTGGGGCACCAGGCCCAGACGATGGGCGGGTCACAGGAATCGTTCCTGATCATCGAGTTCACCGACGGGGTGGGCGGGGCGGTGGTGACCAAGGGCCGGCTGCTGGAGAGCCCGTTCCCGCTGAGCGGGGAGATCGGGCACATCCGCGTGCCGACCGTCAGCCGCAAGTGCGGGTGCGGGAACGATGGGTGCCTGGAGACGCTCGCGGGCCGGCCGGGGCTTATTGAATCGTTCCGCATCCATGCCAAGAAGCCCAAGGCGGGGTGGCAGGAACTCGCGGAGCATGTGGCGAGCAAGGGCGTGGAGCCGTGGCTGCGGGAGACCATCGAGGCAACGGGGATGATCATCGCCGGCGCGGTGAACCTGCTGGGGCTGCGGGAAGTGGTCGCGGTGGGTGAGTTTCCCGACATGCACCCGGACGTGATGAAGGTGATGGAAGACTGCGTGCGGCGGTATGCGTTGTGCTCACGGTTTGCGACGGTGAACTGCAAGTCGGCCCCCAAGCGGCGGATCCTGGGGCTTGTCGCGGCGGCGACGGACCGGGTGCTGCTGCCCGAGCCCTCGGTGGTGACGACCCGCGCGGCGGGGTAATCAGTACAGAGCATGGCATGTGGCCCGGGCACGCCCGGACTCGCATCGGGGCCCTCCGCGCACTACGCTCGCAGCCAGAGTCCCCAGTCGCGGGACGTTGTGGTTCGCGTCACCCCATGGGGCTCCCCAGCGTGCGTTCGACCAAGCCGGCCATCTGGTTCATCATCGTCACGCTGCTGCTGGACACGCTGGGCTTTGGCCTGCTGATCCCGGTGGGTCCCAAGCTGATCGAGCAGCTGATCCATGGTGATGGGCAGCACGCGGCGCCGTACGTGGGGATCCTGACGGCGACGTATGCGGCGATGCAGTTTGTGTTCGCCCCGGTGCTGGGGGCGCTTTCGGATCACTTCGGGCGGCGGCCGGTGCTGCTGGTGGCGCTGCTGGGGTCGGGGCTTGATTACTTTGCGATGGCGCTGTCCCCGAACCTGGGGCTGCTGTTCGTGACGCGGGCGATCAACGGCATGTCGGGGGCGAGCTTCAGCGTCGCCAACGCGTACATCGCGGATGTGACGCCGCCGGAAAAGCGCGCGGGCGCGTTCGGGCTGGTGGGGGCGGCCTTTGGGGTGGGATTCATGCTCGGGCCGCTGCTGGGCGGGGCGCTGGGGGAGCTGGACATCCGTTACCCGTTCTACGCGGCGGGGGCGATTACGCTGATCAACTGGTTGTACGGATTCTTCGTGCTGCCCGAATCGCTGGACCCCAAGAACCGCGCGACGTTCACGCTGCGGCGGGCCAACCCCGTCGCCGTCTTCGCCGGGCTGGGGCGGTACCCGCTGGTGGTGGAACTGGCGTTCGCGTTCTTCTTCATCAACGTCGCGCAATTCGGGCTCCACACCACGTGGGTGCTCTACACGGCGGAGCGGTACCAGTGGAGCTCGATGGACGTGGGGTTCTCACTCTTCCTGGTGGGCGTCGGGGCGGCGGTGGTGCAGGGAGGACTCGCGGGGCGGATCGTGCCCAAGCTGGGGGAACGCAGGGCGCTCTTGATCGGCATCTTCATCGGGGCGCTGGCGTTCGCGGGGTACGGGGCCTCGACGCAGGGGTGGATGATCTACGCGATCATCGCCGTGGGCGCGCTGGCGGGGATCGGGCAGCCGGCGGGGACGTCGCTGATTACGCGCACGGTGCGGGCCGACGAGCAGGGACGCACGCAGGGGGCGATCTCGGCGCTGCAGACGCTGGCGCAGATCGCCGGGCCGCTGATCGCGACCAACATCTTTGCGTACTTCAATTCCGATCGGGCGCCGATGAAGATTCCCGGGGCATCGTTCTACACGGGCTCGGTGCTGTGCCTGATAGGGTTCGCTTTCGCGTGGCGAGCGGTGACGCGGCACGGGGATTCGGTCCGGCCGCTGCCGAGCGAGGTCGCCGGCGCCGCAGAGGGCGAGGGAGAGGGGTATGTCGCGGCGCGGGCGACGCCATCGCACGAAGATCGTCCCACGCAGGAGTAACACATGGTTCGCTCCAGAGCTTGGAAGTTTTCCGGGATCGCGGTGCTTGTCGCCGGGGCGGGCCTGGGGGGCGCGGCGCTCTCCCAGCCTCAATCTCAGCCCCAGCCGGGGAAGCCTCCCGCGGGGATCCCGCGGCCGGCGACGATGGACAAGAAGACGTTCATCGAGATCATCGACAAGGCGGGATCTCCCGCGCCGCAGCACCAGCTGCTCACGGCGCTGGTGGGTGAGTTTGACTGCGTGATCAGCCTGTGGCCGATCCCCGGGAGCCCGGCGATCACGGCGAAGGCAACCGCGACGGGCCGGTGGATCATGGGCAAGCGGTTCGTGGAGATCTCGACCTCGCCCGCGGCGGGTGAGGAGCTGGCGCTGGAGTCGATGCAGGTGCTGGGATTCGACAAGCGCTCGGAGCGGTTCTTCTGCTGGTCGATCGACTCGACGGACACGTATAGCCTGCTTTCGCGCGGGACGTGCGACGAGCAGAGCTCAACGTTCGTGTTCATCGGGGACGACGAGGTGCCCGGCCGGGCTCGCCAGTCGTTCAAGCAGGTGATCCACGTGGACTCGAAGCAGACCTACACCTCCCAGGTGTGGCTGCAGACCAAGGACGCGAAGGGCGCTGACGTGGACGGGTGGGTGAAGACGGTGGAGATCTCGTTTACTCGCCGCGGCAAGTGAATTCGCCGCGGGCGGGGTCAGCGGCCATCGGAAGGGACGACCGGGAGCACCACGCGCGAGGGGCGCGAGGCGTCGTGGTGGATGGTCTGGCGGGCGACGCGGGTGGTGGTTTCAAAGCCCAGCCGCTCCCCGGTGTTGGGGTTGGCGTCCCACTGCGGGAACGAGCTGCTGGAGATCTCCACGCGGATGCTCTCGCCGGGCATGAAGGTCTGGCAGGTGTTCCACATGTCGATTGAGTATTCAAGTGAGCGCCCGGGCTCGATCAGCCGCGGATTCTCCATCCCATCCCGGAAGCGGGCCCGCACGATGCCGTCGCACAGGCGCTGGCTGGAGCCATCCGCGCGGACGATGCAGAGCCTCGCGGTGAAGTCGGTATCGGGGCCATCGGTCGTCGCCCACAGGGACGCCTGCACGGGGCCGCACAGCTCCACGGCGGTGGTCATGGGCGGGGTGGTGAAGACCAGCACGTCGTCGCGCTTCTCGATCTCCCGGTAATCGTCGGGGCCACCGACCTGGGAGAAGTCGGGGTCGGTGATGAAGGGGACGGGGTCCCGCGGATCAAAGATGAACGAGTCTGCGTCGGCGGTGTCGAACGAGAGCGCGGCGGGGGAGGAGGGCAGCTCCGGGGAGAGCACGCCGTTGCCGGCGGCGGTGTTGGCGTGGCCTCCGGAGTGCAGGTAATAGCTGGTGAAGCGCGTGCGCGGGATCGGCCAGGCTTCCTCGTCGCGCCAGCGGTTCTCGCCCATCACAAAGAGGCGAACGGGCTTCTCGTTCTCGATGCCGTTGGGGACGCCCTTGAGCCAGCGATCAAACCAGCGCAGGAGCAGGGCGTCCATGTCGATCATGGAAGAGCGGCCGAAATCGAGGGAGCCGATCTTGGTGGAGCTGTTCGCCGCGTGCGGCCAGGCGCCCATGAGCAGCTTCTGGCGGGCCCGCACCGCCGGGTCGGCGGCCTTGGTGGAGGAGAGCGTGTAGTTGGTCACGGTGCTGGTCTGCTCGTCGTCGTACCAGCCGGAGATGTGCAGCACGGGGACCTGGAGCTTGTCCAGCTTGTTCTGGTACCGCGATTCCTCCCACCAGGGTGAGAGCAGGGCGTGCTCGATCATGCTGTTCCAGAAGGGCAGGTCGATGCCGGCGGCGTCGTCGAGGGTGATGAGGGGACGGTGCTTGAAAACCTCGGCCCAGGGTGTGCCGGCGGAACTCTGGTTCATGCGGCCGGCGGTGTACTGGTACCAGCTCACGCAGATGGGACCGGGGAGTCCGGTGGGGCCCATGAAGAGGCCGTCGACAAAGGGATCGGGGCAGGCGACAGTGGGCGCGAGACAGGCGAGGGAGGGAGGCTGGCGCACGGCGGCGGCGAGCTGTGTGTATCCCGCGTACGAGCCGCCGAGCATGCCGACCTTGCCGGTGGACCAGGGCTGATGCCCGCACCACTCGATGGTGTCGTAGCCGTCCTGGCCTTCCTGGAAAAAGGGGCGGAACTCCCCGGCGGAATCTCCTCGCCCGCGCACGTCGACATCGACCCACGCGTAGCCCTGGGCGATGAAGCGGCGACGCCGGTCGATGCCGCCCTTGCTGGTGCCGGACTTGTTGTACGGCGTGCGGGAGAGGATGACGGGATAGGCGCCGGGCTTGGCGGGGAGGAAGAGGTTCGCCGACAGGGCGACGCCGTCTCGCATGGGGATCTGCACGTTGTAGCGGACGATCATGCCCTCGGCGGGGACGGTGAGGGCGGTGGAGGCGGAGTATTCGACGCCGCGGGGGGCGCGAGGGACGCCCACGGATTCAGCAGTACCAGACGAGGATGCGCAGCCCGCGGCGTAGAGCAGCGCCGGGATGATTGCGGTGGTGACGAGCCGTGGGCAAGAGGGACGCATCGGCGTTTCTCCGGTCAGTCTGTGCAGCGCGGGGCGTGAGGACACGGAACGCGGATGGTAGCGGCGGGCGCAGAGGGGCCTTGATTCACGCGGCCCGCGGGCGATTCGTGCACTGGCGGCGGGGATCAGGATGGCACCGCGGCAGCCGCTTTTCCCGGACGATCCCCCCACCGCCGCGCGGGGGATGACCCGTGTACCCTTTCACCATGCACCCGATGCCGCTCCGTACGCTGCTCTGCACCGTGGTTTGCCTGCTGGCCTCCCTCGCCCACGCCGGCGTCACGTTCTCCGTGACGTTCGACCCCGCCGCGCGGGCCACGCCGGCAAGCGGGCGGCTGATCGTGATGCTGATCAAGGACGGGTCGAAGGTCTCCCCGAGCGAGGAGCCGCTGAAGGGACCTTTCTGGGACGACCCGCAGCCGATGTTCGGGGCGGATGTCACCAACTTGTCGCCGGGAATGGCGTTCGTGGTCAACGACTCGGCGACGAGCTTTCCGTGCTCCCTCGCCGCGCTCCCGCCGGGGACGTACCGGGCGCAGGCGAGGCTCGACGTGGTTCGCCGCAACAGCGAGTGGAAGCGTGACGAGGGGAACCTGTACTCAGCGGTGGTGAAATTCACGGTGGACGCCACGGACCGGGCGGTACCGATCGTGCTGAGCAAGGCGACGACGGCGCGGGCGATCAAGCCGCGCAAGGGCGTGGATGTTTTCTCGGTGAAGTCCCGGCTGCTCAGTGACTTTTATGGCCGGGAGATCATGCTGCGGGTGGGCGTGGGCTTCCCGGTGTCGTACGACCCGACGCGGACGTATGCGGCGATCTACAACATCCCGGGGTACGGAGGGGACTTCGCGGACGTGTACCAGCGTAACCGCGCGTCGGAAATTCCCGGGTCCGCGGAGGAGACGCTGGCGAAGAACACGTTTGCGTTCTATCTCGACCCGGAGTCTCCCAACGGGCACACGCTCTTTGCCGACTCGGACAACAACGGGCCGTGGGCGAAGGCGCTGACCACCGAACTGGTCCCGGCACTGGAAGCGCAGTACAAGCTCGTCGCCAAGGCCCCGGCGCGTCTGCTGCGCGGGCATTCCTCGGGCGGCTGGTCCACGCTGTGGCTGGCGCTGAACTATCCCGAGACGTTCGGGGCGACGTGGTCGAGCTCCCCCGACCCGGTTGATTTCCGCAAGTTCCAGGTGATCGACATCTATGGCCAGCGGAATTTCTACTACGACCCCGCCGGCAAGGTCGGGGACCCCAAGGCCGAGCTCACCAGCTATCGCAAGCGCGGTGAAGAGCGCATGACCATCCGCCAGGAGAACCTGATGGAGGAGGTCATCGGCCCGGAGAACACCTCGGCGCAGCAGTGGGATTCGTGGTTTGCGGCGTGGGGACCCAAGACGGCCCTCAACCATCCCGAAAACCTCTTTGACGTCGTCACGGGGGAGATCAACCACGGCGTCGCCCAGCAGTATCGCCGGTACGACATCGCCGACCGCCTCCGCGGAAACCCGCAGAAGTACCTGCCCATCTTCCGCTCCAGCGTGCGGATCCTGGTGGGAGACCAGGACAATTTCTCCCTCAACGAGGCCGTCGCCCTGCTCAAGGCCGACCTCGAGAAGCTCGAAGCGCAGTACCCGGCCCAACCCCCGCGCGGGCCGGGATACGTGAAGATCCTGCCCGGACTGGATCACGGCACGATCATGACGGCGCCGGAGATTCGGCGGATTCCGGCGGAGATGCTTGAGCATCTGAAGGCGGCGGGGATCACGGTGAAATAAGTTGGCGAGGAAGTTGGTCGATTCGACCAAAACCTCGTGCGTGCACGAGGGCTCATCCGCGCCTTGAGCGGCCGGAGCGGCGTATTCTGCCTCCCCCATGACCCCGCCCACTCCCGCCGCTGCGTTGCCCTCCATCGTG
The DNA here is from genome assembly GCA_044226385.1 of Phycisphaerales bacterium. Lineage (GTDB taxonomy): Bacteria > Planctomycetota > Phycisphaerae > Phycisphaerales > UBA1924 > JAEUJB01. Next base: position 84,139 of record JBGAHA010000011.1, on the reverse strand, counting down.
GATATCTATTCGATTCCTGACGTCTACGACGTTCTCCACTCGCCGGGGACGGCGAAGGACGTCTCGATGTGCCTGCGCACGGCCAGGGGTTATGCCGGGCCGGCGGCGGTGAAGGCGCACACGTGGGTCGAGCCGGCGTGCGGAACGGGGCGGTATGTACGAGCCCTCGCCGCCCGCGGGTGCGATGCCTTGGGCGTCGACCTGAGCGAGGGGATGGTCGAGTACGCCCGCAAGCGCTGGGAAGGTGTTCAGCGAGAGGGTTCGGCGCGGTTTGCGGTCGGGGACATGACCGCGATGGAGAAGGTCGCGGGCAAGGGCCAGGAGAAGGGCAAGTTTGACGCGGGGCTGAACCTGATCAACTCGATCCGGCACCTGGGGAGCGACACGGAGCTGGACGCGCACCTGAAATCGATGGCGGCGGTGCTCAAGGCGGGCGGGGTGTACATCGTGGGGCTGTCGGTGACGCTGTACGGCAGCGAATCGCCTTCGGAGGACCTCTGGAACGGCAGCCGGGGGCGGATGAAAGTGGCCCAGGTGATCCAGTATGACCCCCCCACCGCCCGGCGAGGGGCGTCGGCGAGGGTTGAGCGGGCGTATTCGCATATCACGGTGACGTCCCCGTCGGGGTCCCGGGAGTATGTAAGCAGCTACAGCCTTCGGTGCTACAGCCGCGCACAGTGGCTGGAGGCGATCCAGCGGAGCCCGCTGCGGCTCGCGGCGGTGGTGGATGAGCGGGGCCGGGAGATCGACGTCCCCGAGCTTGGCTACGGGAATTACGTGCTGAAGAAGCCCGATTGAGGTGGCCGCGGAGGGGGTCGGCGGAGGGGGCGGGGGCTATACTTGGGTTCTTGTCACACCGCAATCCTGCTTGTGTGACGGGATAGTCAGCTCCTGTTCGGTCACCCGAGGAACTCCGTTGCAGCCCACCGCCAGCCTCCCAGCATCCCCGGCCGCGAGCGTCCCGCAGGTCCGCTCGGTGGGTGGCGTCGCCGCGGCGCTGGTGGAGGCGACCAAGCCGCGGATCACGCGGCTGGTGACGATCACGTCGGGCGTGGGGTTCGCGATGGCGGGCCTGCAGCGGGCGTGGACGCTGGATGAACTACTGATCAGTGGCGGAGCGTGCGTGGTCGGGACGGCCCTGTCCGCGGCGGGGGCGAACGCCCTCAACCAGTGGATGGAGAGCGACCGGGACGCGAAGATGAACCGCACGTGCGCACGGCCGCTGCCGACGCGGCGGGTGACGCCCGGGAGCGTGCTTTGGGCGGGGCTCCTGCTGGGCGGGCTTGGCGTGGGGCTGCTGTGGGCCCTGTGCGGGGCGGTGCCGGCGCTGCTCTCCCTGGCGTGCATCGTGGTCTACGTGCTTGCCTACACCCCGATGAAGCCGATGACGCCGTGGGCGACGCACGTGGGGACGATCCCCGGCGCGCTGCCCCCGATGATCGGTTGGACGGCGGCGTATGCGGGCGGGGGGATCGAGGCGCTGCGGACGCCGGGTGGGTGGTCGCTCTTCCTGCTGATGACGGTGTGGCAGATGCCGCACTTCCTGGCGATCGCCTGGATGTTCAAGGACGATTACGAGCGCGGCGGCTACCGCGTGCTGCCGGTGCTCGCCAACGGTGAGAACCGCACGGCGAGGTCGATCGCGATGTGGTCGGTGCTGCTGATCCCTGCGACGATGGCCCCGGCGTGGGCCTTGTGGGGCGTGCTTGGCTGGCCGTACCTGGCGATCTCGGCGCTGGGCGGGATTGCGATGCTGGTGCTGGCGAGCCGGTTGATCCGGGAGCGGACGCGAGCGGCGGCGAGGAAGCTGTTCTTCGCGTCGATCATCCACCTGCCGGTGCTTCTGCTGGCGATGGTGGCTGAAGGGTTGATCCGCCGACTCCTGGCGTGAAATGACGTTGTTGCTGTGGTCAGAATGCACGAACTCGGCGAGGAGGCTCGCCGTGGGTGTTCACGTGGGTTGTTGCGGAAGAAAAGTCCGCGACTCGCGCAGGAACGAGCCACGCTGTCGGTAAAGAGACACCGTGCGCTGTAAAGGCTGCCGCGGGCGGCTCAGAAGGTCAGCTTGAAGTTGGGATCACCGCCGGCGGGGGGCATGGAGGTCGCCGGGGTGACGCCGCCGGGGGCGCCGCCCATGGTTGCGGCGCCGGGCTGGAGGCGGCCTTCCTGCACGGCCTGCGCGACGGCCTTGGAGATGTCGACCCACTCCAGGCGCAGCTCGTTGAGCGTGCGGGAGACCAGGGTGCTCTCTTCGGGGGTGAGGTTGCCCTTGGTCTTTTCCTCGAGGACGGCGAGGAGGTCGATGAAGACGCGGGCCATGTCGATGGCGACGACGGCCTTGCCGGTGCGGGGATCGGGGAAGGCGCCCATGTAGGAGAGGGCCTGGGTGACGAGCATCCGGACCAGGTCCTGGAAGCCGATCTCCTGGTCCGCGCCGGGCTCGCCGGAGGCGGGGGCTTGACCGGGGCTCGCCGAGCCAGCGGGAGCGCCGGGAGCGGGCTTGGCGCCGGGCTTGGGCTTGCCGGAGGCTTCGGAAAGACGCTCCTTCTCGGCCTGGGCCTGGGATTTCCAGTCGGTGTCGATGATGAGCTTGGGTGCGTCGCCTTCGGCCATGATGGTTCTCGCTTGATCGGATAGGATTCGGGTGGATCGTAGGCGAGGGCGTCATCGGGCGGCTCGCGTGGATGCGTCGTGACGGGGCGTGGGGCGGCGTGGGTGATTGGTGTTGCGGGTTGGAAGGAGCCAGCATGTCGAACTCTCGGGACCCGTCGTCGGAGCGAGCCTGTGTGCACGTCGCGGGAGCGGCGGCGCCTCTGGCGGCCTGCCTGTCGATGGTGATGGCGCTGGGAACGGCGTTGCCGGGGTGCGGGGGCGGGAGCGAGAAGTCGACCCCGCGAACGTCGCTGTCGGCGTCGGACTTTGCCTCTTCCGACGGGGCGGTGGTAGAGCCCCCGGGCGTGATCGCTCCGGGCCAGACGCCGGCCTCGACGAGCCCGTACACGATGACACGGTCGGGGCCCATCGCGGAGCGCGGGGGCGTGTTCGACGTCGTGTCGTCTCCCGGTGAGCCGGTAATGGCGGCGAGCGCGACGCAGACTGAGCGGCCGGTGCTGATCGACGCCAAGGTGGGAGACGTGAACGGTCGGCCCGTGTTCATCACGGACTTTTTCCAGTCGATGGATGCTCGCCTGCGGGCGACGGCCAAGACCGCGCCGACCGACGAGGTCTTTGCACGGACGGCGTGGGAGGACATCCAGCGCAAGCTCAACGACATCGTCAACGACGAGTTGTTGCAGGCCGAGGCGCGGGCGAACCTGACGCCGGAGGAAAAGCAGGGCTTCCGCTCATGGGTGCAGTCGCTGCAGTCGGATTTCCTGAGCCGCAACTACCGCAGCCGGACCATCGCCGAGCAGCGGCTGTCGGAAGCGCAGGAGGCGGCGTCCCTGGAGGACTGGACCAAGAAGCGCGAGCAGCGCGAATTGATCCTGTACCAGCTTCGCTCCCAGGTGCTCAAGAACGTGCACGTGCCGTTCCGGGAGATCGAGCTGTACTACGACCGCAAGTACAACGACTTTAACCCCACGGCGAAGCGGACGTTCCGCGTGATCTCGATCGACAAGAAGGATCCGCAGACGGCGGAGGGGATCCGCAAGGAGCTGGAGGCGGGAGGCAATTTCGAGGAGATCGCCGGGCGTCCGGTGAACATGTTCCGCGCCAAGGACCACGGGCTGTATGTTCCCCCGCCGCCGCCGGAACCCAAGGCTGGCTCGACCGAGCCGCCGCCGCCGGTGAAATACTTTGAGATCCCCGCGCTCAACGAGGCGGCGCTGGCGCTCACGCCCGATGCGTGGGCGGGGCCGATCGAGACGGGCTCGACGCTGGCGTTCCTCAAGCTGGAAGAGACCAAGAAGGCCAGCACGTCCCTGTACGACGCGCAGTCATCGATCGAGCAGACGCTGCGGTCGAGCAAGTCCGAGACGCTGATGAAGAAGTACATCGGGGACCTGATGAAGCGGGCGAGCGTTGATGACCTGGACAAGATGGCTCGCCGGCTGCTGGACGCGGCGATGGAACGCTACTGGCTGCCGCAGCGGGGCAAGTGACGCGGGCCCTCAGGGGTACGAACGGGGGGCGGGGATTGGAACTGTGGTCCAGGATCACGGCGTGGTGCGCGACGTACCGCTCCCTGGGTCGCCGGGGTGAGCGGGCGGCGGGGCGCTACCTGAAAGCGCGGGGGTACCGGGTGCTGCACCGCAACGCGCGGGTGCCGATGGGGGAGGCCGACCTGGTCTGCCTCGCCCCGGACCGCACGACGGTGGTGATCGTCGAGGTGAAAACGCGGCTGGTGCGGACGGGTGTTGACGACCCGATCCCGCCGGAAGTGAATGTCACGGCGCACAAGCGGACAAAGCTGACGCAGATCGCCCGGCACCTGGCGCGGGCGAACGGGTGGGAACGACGCCCCGTGCGGATCGACGTCGTGGCGGTGGAGTGGCCGCAGCGCGGCGGGCGTCCGCTGGTGCGGCATCACGCTGGCGTGCTGTGAACTCCGAACAACCTGTCACGCTCAGCCGCGAGCCGGGCCGAGAATCTGCTCGGGGTCGTGGAGGAGTTCAATGATCGCGGCGAGGGCGGTGGCGGCGGTGGCGCCGTCGACGACGCGGTGGTCGCAGGCGAGGCTGAGGGGGAGCAGGTTGCCGACGAAGATCCCGCCGCCGCGGACGACCGGGGACTGGCGGGCGCGACCGACGGCGAGGATGCCGACCTCGGGGTAGTTGATGATGGGGGTCGCGAAGCGTCCGGCGTGGCTGCCGACGTTGCTGATGGTGAACGTCGAGCCCATGAGCTGGTCGCGGGGGATGGAGCGGTTGCGGGCGGCGGCGGCGACGGCGTTGATCTGGCGGCCGATCTCGAGCACGCCGAGGGAATCGGTATCCCGGATGACGGGGACCATGAGGCCGTTCTCGGTGTCGGTGGCGATGCCCAGGTGGACGGCGCGGTGCTGGATGATCTCCCCTTCCCCGCCGTTGGCCGCGTCATCGACGGTGCAGTTGAGCATGCGGAACTCGGGCCTGCGGAGGACGCGGGCGACGGCGGAGCAGACGAAGGGGAGGAAGCTGACTTTTTCCCCGCTGGCGCCGGCGAGCTTGCGGCGGAGGCTGTCGAGGGCGGAGACGTCGGCCTCGTCCATGACATTGAAGTGGACGGCCTGGCTGACGGATTCCCGTAGTCGGTTGGCGATCGTGCGGCGCACGCCGCGGAAGGGGATGCGGGTGGAGCCTTCGGTCTGGGTGACGGGGGTGCGGGCGGTGGCGGCCGCGGGGACGCCGCGGTCGGCGGGCTTGGCCGCGGGCGCGGGGGCCGAGGGACGCGTCGCGGGCGAAGAGGTGCGAGCACCCGGGACCGAAGGCGGGATCGAGGGCTGGCCCATGTCGCAGGAGGAACCGGAAGACTTCGACGAGCCCGGCGTCGCGCCGCGGACATCCTTCTCGGTGACGCGTCCGCCGATGCCGGTGCCGGCGACGGCGTCGATATCAATACCCAGGTCGCGGGCGAGGCGGCGCACCGCGGGGGTGGCGAGGGCCTTTCCCGGGGTGGTGGAAACGCCGGCGACGCCGCCGGACATGTTGCCGACGACGGTGCCGGCGTCCTCGCGCTCTTCGGGCTTGGCCGGGGCGGGGGCGGGAGCGGCGTGGGATGAACCGTTCTTGGAAGGTGAGGCCGGCGCCGGAGAGGCGGCGCGGGCGGAGGTCGCCGGCGCCGCGGCGGGGCGGGCGGGCGCGCCGTCATCCTGGTAGGTCACCAGCACATTGCCGACATGCAGGATCTCACCCTCGGCCCCGTGGAGTTGGGCGATCACGCCCGCGCGGGGGCTGGGGACTTCCACCAGGGCCTTGTCGGTCTCCATCTCGGCGAGGATGTCGTGCTCGGCGACGGAATCACCGGGCTTGACGCGCCACTTGATGAGCTCGGCTTCGTGCACGCCTTCGCCCAGGTCGGGAAGGATGAACTCGCTGGGATTGGAGGACTTTGCGTGGGCCATGTCGGTTCTCTCCGGGACCTCTGACGCTCGGCGGGGGCGCCGGGCGGGTGCGGACATCTGCCAGGGAAGGAACAATATGCGATGCCTCGCCGAAAACCGAGCGGGCGTCCGTGGGATCGGCCGGGGGCCGAGCTTGGAGTCAAAACGCCCGCGCAGGGCGTCGAAATGCCGCGAATCCGGGGTCGATGGGACTTGCTTCGCGGAGGGAAACTCAGCCCTTCTTTTCAAAGGCGGCGTCGAAGGCGGCGTGGGCGGGGGTGAAATCGAGCCGGCGGACGTACTGGCAGCTTTCGGTCGCGCCGTGCTCCCGGTCCATGCCCGGGTCTTCCCATTCCACGCTCAGCGGGCCCTGGTAGCCAATCCGGTTGAGAGAGCGGATGATCGCCTCGAAATTGACATGCCCGCGACCGACGGAGCGGAAATCCCAGCCTCGGCGGACATCGCCGAAGGAGAGGTGGGAGCCCAGCACGCCGGAGAGACCGTCACCCGAGGACGCCCCGTAGTGGACGGCGACGTCCTTCATGTGGACGTGGAAGATGCGGTCGGGGAATCGCTCGATGAACTTATTGGGGGCGACGCCCTGCCAGAGGAGGTGGCTGGGATCGAAGTTGAAGCCGAAGGCGGAATGGTTGCCGATGGCGCTGAGGGCGGCCTCGGTGGAATAGACGTCGTAGGCGATCTCGCTGGGGTGCACCTCGAGGGCGAACTTGACGCCGAGGTTGCGGTACTCGTCGAGGATGGGTCCCCAGCGCTTGGCGAAGTCGTCGTAACCGGCCTTGACGTCGGCGGGGCTGGTGGGCGGGAAGAAGTAGAGCATGCCCCAGATGGAGGAGCCTGTGAAGCCGTTGACGACCTTGACGCCCAGGCGGGCGGCGGCGCGGGCGGTGGCCTTCATCTCTTCGGCGGCGCGCTGGCGAACACCTTCGGGATCTCCGTCCCCCCAGATGTGAGGCGGAAGAATCGCCTTGTGGCGGTGGTCGATCTGGTCGCAGACGGCCTGGCCGACGAGGTGGTTGCTGATGGCGTAGCACTTGAGGCCGTGGCGATTGAGCAGGTCCCAGCGCGACTGGCAGTAGGCGGCGTCGGCGTTGGCCTTGGAGACCTCGAAATGGTCGCCCCAGCAGGCGAGCTCAAGTCCGTCGTAGCCGAAGCTCTTGGCCTTGGCGGCCATGGTGTCGAGGGGCAGGTCGGCCCACTGGCCGGTGAAGAGCGTGACGGGGCGGGGCATGGTGGAATCTCCCGAATTGCGTGGGGAAATGACGGGCGAGCGGAGGGAGAGATTAGCAGGATTCTCGCGGCACCGCCCGGGGTCGAGCGGGGCGAAAATATGGGTCGGCTGACGGTGACGGCGGGCGGGCGCATCCATGAGCGGTGGTTCGGGCACGTGGGGAATAAAGCCGGAGCGAACGATGCGCATGCATGCCCTGTTTCCCGTCCTGGCGGCGGCGAGTCTTTGCATGGGATCGGCCCGCGAGCTTTCGGATCCCGCAGTGTTTGTCCTGCGGGAGCGAGCGGGCGTCATCACACTGGAGAAGCAGACGGTCAAGGAGGGGGAGACGCGACGCTGGAAACTCGGGGAGGACGGGTTTCTGGATGTGGTGACGACCACCGGGCCCGGGGGGTCGGGAAGCATCGTGCAGGCGGCATCGAAGCCGACGGTCGAGGCCTCGTGCAGGGAGGGAGTGCTGACGGTGAAGACCGTGACCTCCGATGGCCGCGCGTATGAGCGTCCGCTCGCGCCGGCGAGGGATTGGCGCACACTGGACGTGCGGGTCTCGGCGCGGACGCTGCACGGGATGTACAGCGGGTTCATCCGCGGGAACGACGAGATCATCCCCGACGACATCGGCCCGGTGGAAGATATCTTCGCGGGCGCGATCCCCCTGCAGGAGGGTGACTGCTCGGTGTACACCACCACGTTCCCCGCCCGCAGCGCGCATACTCAGGGACTGTCGGGGCGTTCACCGCTGCGGCTGGTGAAGGGGCACCACCTTGCGCCCGCACGCGTGGGGGATACGGCCGCGGAGGTGGTCATCGATCTGGCGGCGGGTACAACGGTCATGCTGCGCAGCGCCCTCCCACCGGGGGTCACGATTGAAGAGTCGGTCATGACGCAGCAATCCCCGCAGGGTGTTCGCCGGCTGGCGACGGAGATCGGCGGAGCGACCGGCGCGGTGACGCCCCTGGGCGTCGCGGTGATCCCGGAGCTTCGCGTCGGCGAGATCGTGTTCAAGGATGCCTCGGTGCTGGTGATGGAGACGCTCCCGCCCGTGGGTGACGGAACGGTCATCGGCATCGTCGGGATCGATCTGCTCGCACGCGCGAGCAGCGTGACCTTCTCCTCACCGGACCCGGCATCGTGGACCATGAGCGTGGGCGGCGGGGCGCCGGAGGCCGGGTGTACCACGCTACCGCTCAGCCTGATCGGGGACCGGGCGTATGTCGCGGCGAAGATCAATGATGTCACCACCTGCCTGATCGTGGATACGGGTTCTCCGATCACGATCCTGGATGGGAAGGCGGCGACGCAGGCGAAGGTGGCGACGGGGGCCGGCGGTGAGAACGTGCGCGGGCTGGGGAGCGGGGCTTCGGCACTTTCGGTGGGCACCGCCAGCGCGATGTCCCTTGGAGTGGAGACGCTCACCGATGTTCCCGTGCGCGTGGGCAACCTGCCGATCTTCAACACGCTCCGCGCGGGCCGGCCGATCGGGGTGCTGGGGAACGATGTGCTGGGCCGCTTTGCGGAGGTCCGAATCGACTTTGATCGCCGGGAAATGTCGCTGCGACGCAGGTAACGCTGCTTTTTGATCAAGCCGCCGGCGCGACCGTCCGTGGAGCGTCGGTGAGCATGAAGTGATGAGGCCCGGTACACTCGGCGGCGTGTCTGCTCGCAGGATCATCATTCTGACGGCGTGCCTGGCCATTGCCTCGACCGTGGGGCTCGCGTGGTTCTCAGCACTGGTGGCGCCGGGGATGAAGCGCTTTGTGACGAATCTGGCGGTTCTTCCGCGGGACTACGCCAAACGCAAGGCGCCGCTGGCGAGCAACCCGGCGACCAACCGCGTGGGAGAGTGGTTCCATCTCAATCACGCGGCGCTGGGATTGCGTGAGACGTTCATCGAGACCGACCTTGGAATCGGCTTCACCCGGCGTGACCTTTCGCAGGCCGCAACGGACATGGAGCGGATCTCCGGGAGTGGGATCGTCGGCCCGGGCCTCTTCTGGGCGGCGCCGAAATGGTGGGTGGGAAAGCTTCCCGACGACACGGCCACGTACCGGCGATGGGGGCTCGTGGAAACTGGGTGGCCGTGGCGGTGTTTCTGGGCCATCACCTGGACGAAGGAGGACGGCGTCGGAGGACGGCGCGGCGCCTTGGAAATTCCGCCTTGGAGAATCTGGGCGGAAGTGAAAGCAGGAACCGAGCTGGGCGTCGGCGTGGTGCCGGCGTTTCCCAATTGGCCGTTGCTCGTTGCCGACCTGGCCGTGCACGGGTGCTTCTGGGGGTTCTGGCTCTCGATCGTGCCGGCGTGGAAGGCCTTGCAACGCCGGCGGTGGCGCCGCAGCGGACACTGCGTGCTCTGCGGATACGACCTGCAGAGCGGGGGACTGGCGGAGTGCCCGGAGTGCGGCGGAACTCTCACCCCTGCGTCGCCGCCTGCACCAGCGACGTGAAGACGTCGGCCCCCAGGCGCTGGTCGGCGGTTCGCTCGGGATGCCATTGCACGCCGACGTAGAACGGGCGATGAGGATTCACGACGGCCTCGATCACGCCATCGTCACCGACGGCGAGGACTCGCATGTCCGGGCCGGGGTTCACCACGGCCTGGTGATGGTTGCTGTTGCCCATTCCACCGGCGGCGAGCCAGGTGGGGCAGCCCTCCCCCACCGCGACGACGGGGGTGATTGGGTGGTCCGCGTCCCGGTGGGCGGCGGCGGAGGCATGGGTATCGGGCAGATGCTGGTTGAGCTCTCCGCCGGCGTCGAGGCACATCATCTGCATGCCCAGGCAGATGCCCAGCACGGGCTTGGTGGGGTGATCGGTGCGGAGGATGCGCAGCAGCGCGGTCTCGTACTCCTGGCGCTGGGGGTGCATGACGGTGGCGCTGGGATGGGTTTCACGGCCGAACTGGCGCATGTCGGGGTCGTTGCCGCCGGTGAAGACGAAGGCGTCGCAGGCGGCGGCGTGGGCGGCGGCGAGCGAGGGGTCTGGATGCAGGAGCACGGGGATCCCGCCGGCGGCGGAGACGCGATCGCCGTAGGCTCGCGCCACCGCAACGGACCAGCGTCCGGGTGAACGCTCGAACAGGTCGGAGGTGATTCCCACAAGCGGCGCGTGGAGTGTCATGGCTGGATTGTTGGCCGGACCACGGGAGGCCGGCGAACGCGCGCGGCATCAATCGCTCCGGAGAGCGTGGCCGTCTCCCGCGGGTCGCCTGATTTTGAGCCTACGGATGCGTTCCCGGCGGCGCCGCTCACCTCTACAGTGACGTGCCATGCCCGTGAAGTTCATCGTCACGCTCCTGATCCTCGCGAGCCTGCTCGCCGGCGCCGTCTACTGGATGGGCAGGACCAGCGCGATCGTTTCCCCTCCCGCGGCGCTGGTGGAGATCGATCCCGCCAAGGTGACGAGCGTGGAAGTGCGCTGGGCGGGAGATGGGAGCATCGCCAGCACCGTCTCCAGGGCCGCGGATGGGACATGGGTGATGCGGTGGCGATCGGGTGATGCGTCGGGCACGTGGCCGGTCATCGGCTCGCGGGTTGCGGGGGCGATCAAGCTGCTGACGGCGGTCAAGGGCACGGCGGAGACGTCGGTGGAGGCGCTGGGAGACCCGGTGTGGATCACGCTGCGCTCACCGGATTCTTCGGTGACGATCGAGGCGGCCAAGCGGTCGTTCGGAGGGCGCGGGGTGCTCGTGCGGCGAGCGGACGCTCCGAGCGCGTCCTCACCGCAGGGTTCCGCGGTCAGTCCGGCGGACGGGAGGCGCGGCGGGGGCGTCAACTCCGCGCTCGCCGCCGAGGTTGACGGGGAATTGGTGCAGGTCTTTCAGCGGGCCGACATCCTGGCGTGGCGCGACCTGTCGCTGTTCGCGGCGGAGACATCCCAGACGGCGCGCATTGCGCTGCAATCCGCGGACGGAGCGACCAGACTTCAGCGCGTCGGGGGACGATGGGGCGTGATGGAGCCCATGCAGGTTCGGGCCGACCGGGCGGCGATCGAGGGGTTCCTCGCGGCGCTCAAGAAGCTGCGCATCGCGCGCTTTCCCGGTGATCAGCCGGGATGGACCGGGGCGGCGGATGACCCGTTCGCCGAGTCGATCATCATCGAATCCGACCGAAAGCTTCCCGATGGGGACGCGTCCTCGCGCTGGGTGCTGCGGCAGCGCCTGGACCTGGCGCCGTTTGCGGGGGATGAATCCATGCTCGCCCGCGCGACGGTGAGCATCGAGCGCGCCGGGAAGGCGCCCGAAGTGCTGTGGGGACCGACGCTCGTGGTCGTGGACAAGGCGACGGCAAGGGACGTGCTGAGGCCTGCGGAATCGTTCGCCTCGCGGCTCGCGACCAGCGTGGTCACCGCCGATGTGCGGCGCCTCACGGTGGCGAGCGGGGACCGGACGCTGACGGCGACGCGGAGCATCGATGAGTGGTTGCGCGAGCCGGGCGGAACGATGACGCTGGTCGAGCGAGACGGGATCCGATCGATCATCGACCTGCTCACGGCGGGGCTGGCGATGCGGATCGAGCGGGCGTCGGACGAGAGCGTGCCGCCGGGTGCGGGCGTGCGGGTGGAATTGCTGGGCGCCGCGGGCCCGCCGCTGGACTCGGCGATGGTCTTTGTGCGCGGCTCGGGGGATACGCGCGAGCTGGTGGTGCGCAGCGAATCGGTGAACCGCATCCACGGGGCGGACGCCGCCGCCGTGTGGGAAGAGGCGCTGGCACACCTGGGGATGCGGTAAGCCTGCCCGTGCCGATCACGTCAACGAGAGAGAATCAAGGTTGAACACGCGGCCTGATGGCCTCAGCGATCCCCGCGGGCGGTACGCCGTGCGGGAGGGGATGCCACGCCGATATCTCGCCGCATCTGCCGGCCCTCGAACTGGATCAGGTCGCACGCCTTGTACGCAACGGCGCGGGCGGCCTCGAGCGAGTCTCCGATTCCTGTGACTGAGAGCACTCGGCCGCCGGCGGTAAGGATCCGGGCTCCTTCGCGCTTGGTGCCCGCGTGGTGCACGGTCGCGCCCGGCACTCGCTCGGCCTCATCGATGCCGAGGATTTCGGTTCCTGCGAGGGGCTTCTCCGGGTATCCCTTCGCGGCGATGACCACTGTGCACGCCGCGCGGGTATCCCACTCGACATTCACGCGATCGAGCTGGCCCTTGCAGGTGGCGAGCATGAGCTCGAGAAGGTCGGTCTTGAGCCGGGCCATCAGCGGCTGACATTCGGGGTCCCCGAAGCGGGCGTTGAACTCCAGCACCTTGGGTCCGCCTGGTGTCAGCATCAGCCCCGCGTAGAGCACGCCGCGGTAGTCGATCCCCTCGCGCCGAAGGGCATCGAGCACCGGCACGAGCACCTCGCGCTCGATGCGGTCCATCATCGCCGCGTCGATCGTGCCCGCGGGGCAGAACGCACCCATCCCGCCCGTGTTGGGGCCGACATCCCCATCTCCCAGCCGCTTGTGATCCTGGCAGGGCGGCATGACCAGGATGCTCTGGCCGTCGGTGATGGCGAGCACCGAGACTTCCGGGCCCGACATGCATTCCTCGAGCACCACGGTGGCGCCGGCGTCTCCAAAGACGCGGCGGACCATGATCTCATCGATCGCGCGGGCCGCTTCTTCCATCGTGGAGGGAAGGATCACGCCCTTACCCTTGGCGAGGCCGGCGGCCTTGATGACCGGCAGGCCCTGCACGGGGGCGACATACGCGGCGGCGACGGTGGGGTTGGTGCGGATGTACTCGTTCATCGCCCGGCGGCGATCCTCGGGATCCCGGTACGTGGCGCTTGCAAGGGCGGCGCACGTCAGCGCGGCACGGGCCTTGATGCTCGTCGCCTGCTCGGGGGCGAGCTTGTTGCCCGCGGGACCGCCGAGCTGTCCGATCATCGCCTCCATCTGCTTCATGATGAAGGCCCGCTTGTCCTCCATCCGCTCAAAGTCGCGCGGCTGTCCCAGGATGATGCGCAGGGAATCATCGTCGCGCAAACGGCTCTCGATGTACGTCAGGGCCGCCTCGGGGTCGGTCACGATCCGGGCCTCGGCGGTCGGGATCGCCGCGGAGCGCAGCAGCTGCTTGCACCACGCCTTGTCGGACTCGATCATCGCCCCCTGTTTGGTGGGGCCGAAGACCAGTCGCGTGGGCGTGGCAAGCCGGTCGGCGTACCCCTCGGCGAGGGGATCCTCAGGGCCGATGACCACCAGCCCGATCTGGTTGGCGTCGCAGAACTGCTCGAGGCGGTAGATTTCCCGGATGCTCACGGGGACATCCACCGCGCGGGCGACGGCGGCGAGGCCGGGGTTCTGGGGGTGCGTCGTCCAGAGCGTTCCCAGCAGCCTGGACTGGCGCAGTTTCAGCGCCAGCGCGTGCTCGCGTCCTCCGCCACCGATCAGAAGTACGTTGACCTTCTCCATCGGGCGGATGGTAAGTGCGTCGCGCCCCGGGGGCGGTTTGGAAGGCCCGTTCCGCGTTCAAAAACACGAAACCGCGGCCCCTCGCCTCCCCGGCCGGGCTTACTTCTTCAGGATCACGCTCTCCAGCCGGTGGGGCGCTTCGTACGCGAGCCCGAAGACCGTCGCGTTGAACTCGTCCAGGGAGCATTCTTCCTGGAGGACCAGCCCGCTCTGGCGGAGCTTCCCCAGCCGATGGAGGTCGACCATGGCGCACACGCCCGCCGCGGTGGTCAGCTCGATCGCCGGCCAGATGCGGCCGAACATCTTTGTCGCCCGCACGGCGCGGTGGAAGTTGGCCTGGTCCCGGCGACCCTCGCGCATGCCGATGCAGTTGGCGAAGACCACGACCACGTCCTCGAACGTGCGGGGGATGCCGTTCTCCAGCAGGTCGACGGCGGCGGCGCGGTCAAAGACGCGGCCGGCGGCGGTGGGCGCGCCGTGCTCGACGCCCAGGCGCAGATCCTGGAGCAGGAACTTCATCAGGTCGCGGTGGCCTGGGTAGCGGATGGTCTTGTAGGCGATCTTGGTCTCGGGAACGATCTTCTTCTCGCTCGTGAGCGTGTCAATGAGGCTGCCGACGCCGCCGGAGGTGTAGAAGGCTTCGTACTCGACGCCCTCGAAGCTGAACTGCTCCAGGCCTTCGAGCGCGGGGACCTTGACCTGCTTGCCGTCGAGCATGACGTTGCAGGGCTCGCAGTATTCGTTCACCACGCCCGCGGCGGACCATGTGACGTTGTACTTGAGCGCGTTGGTGGGGTACTGCGGGAGCGCGCCGACGCGCAGGGTGAGGTCGTGGACGACGCTGAACTGTCGGGCGAGGGCGTTGGCGGCGATGGCGACGTAGCCGGGGGCCAGGCCGCACTGGGGGACCAGCGCGACGCGGGCCTTGCCCGAATCCTGGATGGCCTTGACGGCCTCGGTGGCCTCGACGTCTTCGGTGACATCGAAGTAATGCACGCCCAGCTCGTTGGCCATGGCGGCGATGCCGGGAACCAGGTCGAAGGGGAGCATGCAGATGACGTAGTTCTGTCCGGTGAGCGCGGCGCGGACGGCGCTGGTCTCCCGCGCGTCGACGACCTTGGTCGCGAACTCCACGGCGTGGGGGACCAGGCCCTTGAGCCGCTTCATGTTCTGTTCGGCGAGGGCGAGGTTCGCGGCGTCCCGGTCGGCGAGGGTGACGTGGTAGTTTCCCTGTCCGCAGGCCAGGAGGAGCTCCGCGACGGATTTGCCGACCTTGCCACCGCCCAGCACCAGTACCTTCTGCATCTCCGGCCTCTCTTGTTGGTCGTCCGCGTGTGTGATCCGTCGTTTCGCCGTGCCGGGACCGATATTCAGGAAGCGTCGGCGTATTCCCAGGCATGCAAACGTGTGGTGATTGTTCTCCCCGCTGCGGGGCCTAGAGGATAGGAGGTTTGCCCGGAAGATTCCCCGGGCAAGGCGGGTCGGGCAATGAGGGCGATTGGTAGACTGTGGCTCGTGGAATTCCTCATCGCCAGCGTCTTCCTGGTCGGGACGTTCCTCTCGTTCTGGGCCATCAGCCTCATCGTGCGGGCGCTGGCGGAGCGGGCGGAGATCCGGGCGATCCGCCGGCGAGAAATCGCGGGGGACACTTCACGCCCACTCGGCGCCGCCACGCCGCGGCCGGGTACGACGCAGACAGGCACGCCGGTCAATCCCTTGCGCAACGTGCTGGTGTTCACGCTCGCGCCACTCGCGTTCGCCGCGGGCCTGGCGGTGTGCTGGGTCTCCCTGGGCGGGGGACGGCTGGGAGACAGCCTGCCCTGGGTCGACCGTTTGGGCGCGCTGGTGGTCATGACGCTCATCGCCCAGATCCAGGTCTCGGCCGCCCTGATCTGCGTGGGATGGTGGTTTGACCCCTCGCGAGGGCGCAGGCGCTGCCCCACGTGCTGGTACGACATGGCGGGGACGGCGGGGCTGCTTTGCCCGGAATGTGGGCGGGAGGCGAGGTCCGAGCGCCGCTTGTTCCGCACGCGCCGCAAGCGCGGGCTGATCGAGCTGGGGGTGCTGGTCGCGGCGCTGTGCTACATCACGCTCAAGATCCCGCAGGGCCGCGCCAGCGGCGCCTTTGCACTGGTTCCCACGACGCTGCTCATCGCGACGTACGAATACTGGCCCGAGCCGCTGATCTCGCGCAGTGTGCCCGGCGCTTCTTCGGCGAGCCTGTTCAACCGGGTCGCGGAACGTGATGTCTTTGACTGGCAGCAGTCGTGGCTGATGTGGCGGGTCGAACGGAAGCTGAAGGCGGCGACGGATCCGAGGGAGATTATCCCGATGCTGGAACAGCTCGGCGGACTGGCCAGGGGCGTTGATTTCGATCCGATGAAAGGGAATCCGGAACTGATTCGGCGGACGTTCAACATGCTGGGCTCGGAGGATGGGAAGGAACGACTTGCGGCGGCGGGCCTGTTCGGCGGACCGATGATCCCCGAGCGTGACGCGGCGTGGATCGCGGTGGCGAAGGAATGCGCTCTGGCGGCGGCCGGGGGGCTGGCGGATTCGAACCCATCGGTGTTGATGAGCGCGGCGGAGGTGGTGTCCTACGCGGGCGCGGCGGCCGACCCGTACATGCAGGGGATCTTCCAGGCCATCGAGAGCGATAGGAGCGGCCAGCGCCGGCGGGCGTGGCAGAACCTTTACGTGCTGGCGGTTCTTTCACGCACGCGGGACGACGCGCTCGAGAAATTCGTCGCCTACAGCAGGTCGGGAGACTCCCAGCTCCGCATGGCCGCCGCGAGGCTGGTCAATGTCGCCTGCCGGTGTCGCCCGGAGGCGATCGACGCGCTCAAGTCCATGCTGAACGACCCTTCCGACGCCATTGCCGCCCGCGCCGCGAGTTCCCTGCGCCTGCATATGCCGCGGGAAGAACTGGCGAAAGAGCTCTTCGCCCAGATCGCGCGGCGAGCCCGGGAGCGGGAGACCATGCTGGAGATCATCCGAGACTCAATCCCCGTGCGCGGGGAGTTTCGGGAGTTTCCCGGTTGGATCATTCAGGAGCTGATCGCCATCGTCACGGACTCTGGCCGGCCCGCCTCTCTGCGGATGGCCGCGGTGGGTGTGCTGTCGGACCTCCCTCCAGAGCAGATGAGCATGATCGTCCCCGCGATCCAGTCGCTCTCCCGGGAGCAAGTCCTCGAGCCCGCGGATCAGCGTGAACTCGAAGCCATGCTCTCCAGGATGGATCTGGCTCCGCAGGAGGCGCAGCCGGAACTTTCCAGGTGATCCATCCTGCCCTGCGTGCGGGGAGGGGTTACCCCCGCGCCGGCCGCAGCCGCCGCGTGATCACGCCCGTGAATCGCTTCTTTTCCTCGGGCTTGAGGACGAAGACCAGCGCCAGCATCGCGTACAGCCCGCCGTAGACGGCCGTGACGATCAGCAGCGCTACCGCGAGTCGCCCCCCCACCATCGGTAGCACGGCGGGCAGGCCGTAGATGAGCACGGGCGTGGGCAGCAGCGCCGCGACGGCGGGGCGGATGATGGGCAGGAGCAGCGTGCGGTACTGGCACCCCAGGCACCTCGCGGCGGGGATGGGCAGCAGGATGAAGTGGAAGAGGGTCATGATGACCGCGAAGGAGATGGAGGCTGAGTACTGGCGGTAGGGGTCGTGAAGGACATTGAGCAGAACGACCGCGGCGATGGGGTTGATGATGCCGCCGGCGAGCAGCAGTGGTGCATACTGGCGGATGTACCCCGCGCCGTAGAGGATGCGGGTCCAGCAGTCGGTGACCGAGCGGACCGTCACGGGCAGGAGCAGGATTTGGGCGGTGATGGTGGCGGCAAGGACCTGGCCCTCGTCCTTGAGACGGTCGCCCACCCACAGGTGCATGATGGGGCCGGTAAGGCAGGAGAGGATCGCCGCCGCGGGAAAGGCGGAGAAGCCGTGCAGGCGGGTCATGGTGGTGGTGAACTGGATCATCGCCTGGCGGCGTTCTTCCTTGTCGGAACTGGAGAGGCGGGCGGCGACAGAGTCGGCGCCGAAGTTCATCCCCAGGGACATCATGCGGACGTAGGCGGCGAGCTGGTAGCCCACGCCGAAGATGGCGTTGCCGACGGTGCCGAAGGCCAGGTTGGTGATGAGGGCGCCCACGCGGTCGTAGCAGTTGACGGCGACCATCATGGTCGTGTTCCACCCGAAGGTGCTCATGAACTGGGTGACGCCGGCGCGGGTCGCCGTGCGCGGCTCGGGGCGTACGCGGGCGTCGCGCGACATGATCCAGGCCGAAGCGCCCAGCAGCACGGCAACGTTCGCGGCGACGGAGAGGAATCCGTACCAGATCACGGCCTGGCCGGGGTCTTTCATGCCGATGAGCGACTGGAGGATCCAGGCGACGGCGAGGTAGCTGGTCTTGCGGACCGTTGTGAAGATGTTGTCCTCGACGAAGCGCTCGGTGACGACGAACATGTTGTAGACGGGAGCGGTGAAGACCATCACGCAGGCGTGAATGCCCTCGGCGAGGATGAGCAGGGAGGCGGCGCGGTGCAGCGCGGGGGGGATGTCAAAGACGGGGACCAGCAGCGCCAGCGTCAGGAAGAGAATCGCGGTCAGCGCGGTGCCGGTGAGGGAGATGACGGTTCCGCAGGCCAGGACGGCGCGGAATTTGCCGTTGTCACCGCGCGGGTCGGCGTGGTGGGCGGCGGCGAGCTCCCGGATCATGCTGGAGCGCAGGACCTCGTCGATGAGCAGGGCAAGGCCGACGGAGGAGCCGATGAAGGCGACCAGTCCGTACGCCTCGGAGCCCAGCCACCCCAGCAGGAGGCGGGTCTGGATGATGCCCACGACGAGGCTGATGCCCAGGCGGCCGTAGCTGGAAGCGATCCGCACGAACCCTCTTCGAAGCTCGGTTGACATGCAGGACTCGCTCGGATGCGCGGGTGGGGTGTAGCGACAGGATCAGGGGAGGTGGTCAGGCCGGTCCGCCGGCGGGACCGTAGTCGGGGCGGTGGCCGGCGAGGGACGGGAAATCCTCCCGCGCCGGAGCAAGGTCGGGGTTCTGGGGCGGGGGCTGGTACTCGATCTCTTCCCCATAGTCGGCGTATTCGTCGAGCTGCTCGGCGTCCTCGGTACCCCCGCCGGTGAGCTGGAGGCCCGAAGCAATCATGAGCTTGGCGACGGCCCACATGCCGAACCAGGCGGTGACGAACATGAAGAAGCAGCGGAAGACGAACAGGCCCATTTCACCGCGCGGGATCGCCATGAGCTCTCCCAGGCCCGCGCCCAGGGGGATCATGACGAACGGGTTGGTGGGATTGAGCCGGCAGACGCGGTCGAGGAACCCCAGGGCGATGGCGAAAAGGATCGCGTAGATGGGCAGCGCGATGTACGGGTTGTCGTTGGCGATGTGGCCGAAGATCCCGGGTCCGTAGCTGAACCCCCGCGCGAGCCCGCGCACCCCTGCCTGGTACACGATGTCCTGTCCCAGGGCGTTGGGCTTGTCCTTCCAGATCTCGCGCGGGATGGGCTGGGTGACCAGGTAGATCAGGCTGTGCAGGGGGTCGTAGGAAAAATCCTTGGGACGCGTGTCGATCAGGTAGAGCGTGATGGGCCCCGAATCCTGCACCGTGGCCATGTGCTGGATTCCCGAGGAGACCTCCGCGGAGTTCATGTCGGAAAGGATCTTGCCCAGGCTGCGGATCTCACCGGCCTCACCACGCGTCGCCGAGAGCAGCGCCAGCAGCACCACGCCCACCGAACCGATGCTCCCCAGCCGCGTGAAGACGGCAAAGTTGCCCTTGTCGCGCAGGTACCCCCAGTAGCCCGCCCAGACGCAGGCGAGCACCACGCTCAGCAGGTCTCGGCGGCCGAAGCTCAGGTGCATGGAGACCAGCATGCTGCCCAGCGTGATCATGCCGGCGGGGATCGCGTAGAGTGGATTCCACATGCGCGGCAGCCACGCCCAGATGGCGCACCCCGCGGCGGCGCTGAGGAAGCCGATGGAAAAGATGGCGCCCAGCGTGTTGATCAGCGGCGTGGTCATGACCACCACGCGGTTGAAGGCCCCCAGGATCAGGAAGACCACGGCGATCACGAGCAGGGCGTTGGGAGAGGGGATGGGGAACTTGCTGCGGACCATGCCCGCCAGCGTCCGGGCGCCCCAGCCTCGGTGGTAGACGATGTTGAACAGGAGCAGGAACGTCCAGGACATCCCCACGAAGATCATCCCGGCGGCGCCGGGGTTCGCGGGGATGAGCTTGCGCATGTACGTGTCGGCGTAGAGGGAAAGGGAGATGGGGAAGAACTGAAAGTTGATGAGCCCGACGTAGAAGACGTTGCGGGAGCTCAAGAGGTCGGTCTTGCGCGTGAAGTGTTCGACCAGGATCTGGAGGATGAGCCCGGCGATCGTCGCGACGCTGAGGATGATGGCGAGCGTTTGCAGAAAAACCGTCCGGTAACTCGGGGACACACCAAGACCACTGAGGGTACGCGTGCTGGTCGGGTACGGTTCGCACCGCCTGCCCTGCCGTTCAACATCGGCCGAGAACGTTGCACGCTCCAGTCACGGGAGCAACGGTGCCGTGGTTCGGAGCTTGGCCCCGGATCAGGAGGCTCGGCGGCACGCCGCGGCACCGTACATTTTCCTGAAACGCGCCACGATCGCCTCCGGCGCCAGCTCCCGCAGGATCCACTCCCGGCCGGAACTACCCATGGCCTTCGAGCGGCCGGAGTCTTTGGCGAAGGGCTCGATCGCCGCCGCAAAGTCAGCAGGCGTGCGGGGCGCAATCACCGCGCCCCCGCTGGACTCGAGTTCCCGCCAGACATCGACGCCCGGGGTGGTGATGACCGGCGTGCCGCAGGCCAGGGCCTCGAAGAAGACGAACCCGAAGTTCTCCTGACTTGTGGGAAGCACGAAGATGTCCGCTGCCTGGTAGAGGGAGAGCTTGGTCTTACCGGAGACCAGCCCGAGGAAGTGGGTGCGATCGGCGATCCCTTCGGAGGCGGCCAGGGCCCGCATCTTTTCGAGGTACTCGGGCGGGTCGCCGGGGCCGGCGATCAGGAGCGTGAAGTGGACCCCGCTTCGCGCCAGCTGCGAGGCGGCGCGGATCAGGACGTCGGGGCCCTTCTTGTAGTTCACTCGGCTGAGGTACAGGAGCTTGAGGTTGCCCGAAGCCGCGGCGGGAAACGCTTCGTGCGCCAACTGGGGCCCGGGAAGCTGGCGAAAGGGCTCGAGGTCGAAGACCAGCGGCACCACCATGCCTCGCCCGCGCGGGAACCACTTCTGGGCCTGGTCCAGCTCGGCCTGGGCGGTGCAGTGCACGAACGCGGCGTTGTTGAGCAGGTTGCGCCCATAGGCGAACCAGTGGAAAAGCTTCTTGGGCCGCTTCTGGGACATCGGCCAGTCGTCGAGCATGCCGTGGGGAGAGACGATGTAGGGGATGCGGAAATCCAGGGCGACCGAGGCGACCTGGAGGTTCGCCGGTGTCCACATGCCGTGCAGGTGCACCACGTCGGCGCTGGTCACGATCTTGCGGACGACCGTCATGGACCAGGGACGCAGCACGGGGTTGCCGGCGCGTTCCCCGCGCACCTGCACGATCTGGGGAACACCTGCGTCCCCGGTCTTCCACGCGGGAGGGCAATCGGTGTGATCCTCGGTGATGATGGTGACGCGGTCGCCGGCCTTGGCGACGCCCTCGCACAGGTCCAGCACCGCCCGCACCACGCCCCCCTGCTCGAGCCGGAAGTGCGGGAGGTAGTGCACGATGTGGTTTCGGCCGGGCGCGACCGTTGTGACGCCCGGCCCATCACCTTTTCCCGAGGGTGACTCCGCGGGAACGTTGCCCGCCTCCGCGGCCGGCAGGCCGTGCCGCAGCCGTCCCACCGGCACGCCGGTGCGCTCCGAGATCGCGTCGGAGTACGTCGCGATGAACTGGCGGATGACGGCCTGCTCGTCGAGGTTGTCAAAGACCCATTTGCGGGCCTTGACGCCCATGTCCTTAAGGCGGGGCGTGTCGGCGAGGAGCTTGGCGACGTGATCGGCGATGGGCGCGGCGTCCTGCTCGACGATTTCCGCGCCGCCGCAGGCTTCGAGCTCCGGCCACAGGTCCACGCCCTTGGTGGTCATGACGGGCACGCCCGCGGCCATCGCCTCAACCAGCGCAAAGCCAAAGTTCTCCTGGCTGGTCGGAAGCAGGAACAGATCCGACGCCTGGAAGAGGGAGATTTTTTCCGGCCCCTTCACCATGCCCAGGAAGTGCACGCGATCCTCGAGCTTGAGCGAGGCGCTCAGCGCCCGCAGGGACTGCATGTAATCGGCGTCTCCGTCACCGGCGACCATCCACTGGTAATGGATGCCGCGGTCCCGCAGGATCGCCGCCGCCTTGATGAAGTGCTCGACGCCCTTCTTGTAGTGCACGCGGCTCAGGAAGAGCACGGCGGGCACGGAGCCATCCAGCCCCGGGAACTTCGCACGGGCGAGCTGCGGCCCCGGCGCGCTGCGGAACGGTCCCAGGTCCAGCAGGTTGGGGATGACTCGCCCACGACCCTTGGGGAACCACTTGCGCGACTGCTGGTGCTCGCCCTCGGCCGTGCAGTGCACGAAAGCAGCGCGGGTGAGCATGCGCCGGCCGGCGATGAGCAGGAACATCTGCTTTTTCAGCCGGCGCTGGGACATGGGCCAGTCGTCGAGCATGCCGCGGAGGCTGACGATATACGGCACGCCCGCGCGGTACGCCGCGCCGGTGAGCTGGACGTTGGAGGGCGCCCACATGCCGTGGACGTGGAGCAGGTCGTGGCCGGCGATGAAATCCTTGCGGATCTGCTCGACCACCGGGAAAGGGAAGAGCTTGCCGCGGCCGGAGAATTCGGGCACCTTCACGACGTGGGGGCGGTGCTCCCCCGGCGCGGGGGGCGTGAGCCACTCCTTGGGTGAATCCGAGACATCCGGGGAGAGGATGGTGACCTGGTGTCCGGCCTCGCTGGTAAGGCGAGAGAGGTCGAGCACGGCCCGGACGGGCCCGCCGGACTTGAGGTTGAGTTCCTCGATGTAGTGAAGGATTCGCATGCGGTCGGCGGGTCCAGATAAGCGGAACCGGGGGCGAGTGACGACTCACAGCAAGCCTACGGCGGGCCTGCGGGGGTGGGCGAACGCAGCCCGGGAATAACTTCGGGGACGTTGTCCTCGCCGTCCCCCCACCTAGCATCGGCTCGTTCGCGCCCGGTTCTGCGGCCGCCGTGGATTCTCTCCCCATGAGGCCGAGTGTCATCGGACGGTGAAGAACTCGGGCGGGAATGTCCGACGAGAGCATTGCATGGCCGTCCAGAGTCAACCCGCCCCGCCCCCGCTGCCGCCCCCCGAGCGGCTGTACCAGCGCAACGACCAGACGGCGGGCGCTCCCTATCCCTTGTCGGAGTACATCCGGCGATTCCTGTGGGAATGGGTGCAGGCGACGTTCATCCGGCTCAGCCCCAAGCGGGCCCACGGCTGGCGACGCTTCTGGCTGCGGGCCTTTGGCGCCAAGCTCACCAGTACGTCCTTCACCAAGGCGACGACCGTCGTTCGCCATCCCTGGCTGCTGGAGATGGGGGAGTGGTCGACCCTCGCCGAGGATGTCGAGATCTACAACCTGGGCTGGATCCGCATCGGCAGCCAGACCACGATCTCCCAGCGGGCGTGGCTGTGCGCGGGCACGCACGATTACACGAAATTTGACCTGCCCCTGATCCGCCCCAGCATCGTCGTCGGGGACGGGGTGTGGGTGTGCGCAGGGGCGTTCATCGGCCCGGGGGTCACCGTCGGGCACAACGCGATCGTCGCCGCGTGCGCGGTGGTGACCAAGGACGTCGCCGAGGCGACGATCGTCGGGGGGAACCCGGCGAAAGTCATCAAGCCGCGGCCGTGGCCCGGAACGTAGCCGGCCGGGACCGCGTGTTATCCGGGACCATCAGCGGCGGGCGGCCTGGAGCACCAGCTCGGTGTTCGCCGGAGCGCCCTGGGTGATCACGGCGGCGGGCATCACGGTCGTGAAGCGGGCGCTGCCGCGGACCTGGATCTCCGCCCGGACCTGGTAGCGGACCGATTCGGTGATCTTCGACGGGTCATAGGCGAGGGTGAAGCTGTAGGGTGGCGCCTTTCCCATGGTGCCCACGCGGTGCTCGGCGATGACCGCGCCCTTGGAGGCATCGACCAGCTGGACGATGGCGATCGCGTCGGCGGGGAGCATGATGCGCTCCCGGTACGTGACCGTGCCCGTAACCTTGCCGGAGTACACCGGGGCACCGGTGGAGCCGCCGCCAGAGGTGGACGATCCTCCGCCGGAACCGCCTCCCCCACCACCTCCCCCACCGGCGCTCGCCCCACCGCCGGTCTTGAAATACGAACAGCCGGAAAGGTTCACGGCGAGGCACGCGAGGGCAAGGCTCAGGAGTGTCGTGGTGCGCATGCACAAGCGTACCCGGCTCGCCCGGCGCGGTGAAGCCCGCTAGAACGGCGGCTCTTCGTCGGGGCTGCCGAATGGAGCGCCGCGATCGGGCCCCCCGCCATCCCGGTGGTTGTCGATCGGGCCGGTCTTGCGTCCGCCGGGGAAGCCCGAGGCGGGGCGCGGCGGCCATGAATCGGGCGCGGCGAGCTCGCTGTGCGTGGGCGGCGCGTTGGTGCGGCCGCTGCCGCCGCCGAAGTTGCTCGTGTTCGCCCGCTGCTGCTGGGCCTGGTAGTTCGCCGGCGGCTGGGCGTCGGAATGGCTGCGGAAGCGGGTGATGTTGGAATCCCAGGTCAGGCGGACGGTGCCCGTCGGGCCGTTTCGCTGCTTGGCGATGATGAGCTCCGCGGTGCCGATCTTTTCCTGGTTCTCGTGGTCGAAGTCGGGGGAATTGGGGTCCCAGGCGGGCTCCCCGCGGTGGTAGTAGTCCTCCCGGTGCAGAAGGATCACGACGTCGGCGTCCTGCTCGATCGAGCCCGATTCGCGCAGGTCGCTCATGCGCGGGCGGTTGCCCTCGCGCTGCTCGGTGGCGCGGTTGAGCTGGGAGAGGCAGATCACCGGGACCTTGAGCTCTCGGGCCAGAGCCTTGACGCCGCGCGAGATCGCCGACACTTCCACCTGGCGCGACTCGCGAGCCGAGCCCGGCGCGGTCAGCAGCTGAAGGTAGTCGATCATGATGCACTTGCACGAGTGCTGGGCCACCAAGCGGCGGGCGCGGGCGCGGAGATTGAGAACGGTGAGGCCGGGGGTGTCGTCGATGTACACGGGGGCGTCGCGCAGGGCGTCGCACGCCCCCAGCAGCGCCTGCCACTCGGCGGAGGTGATCTCCTGGCCTCCGCGGAACTTTTCGCCCCCGACGCCCGAGCGGGCGCTGAGCAGTCGCTGCGTCACCGCGCCGCGGGACATTTCCAGGCTGAAGAAGGCGACGCCCGCGGGAGCGCCGATCGCCGGCATCCCCGGGGAGGCCCCGCCCATGGCGATCTGCTCGGCGAGGTTGAGGGCCAGCGCCGTCTTTCCCATGGAAGGACGGGCGGCGATGATCGTGAGTTCACCCGGCTGGAGGCCGTGCAGCAGTCCATCGAGATCGATGTAGCCGGTGGGCACGCCGCTGAGGCCCTTGCCCTCGGAGGACTCGATGCGGTCGATCTCGAGCTGGAGAAGGTCGGCGAGGCGCTCGGGCTCGGCGGCGGTGCGTTCCTGGGCGATCTCAAAGACGGCGGCCTCCGCCTTGTCGAGGACTTCCCGCGCGCCGTCGGGGCCGAGTTCGCCGGTGTGGTACGCGTCGTAGAGGATCTGGCCCGCGGCGGAGATCAGCCGGCGCAGCTTGGCCTTCTCCCCCACGATCCTCGCGTAGTGCGGGGCGTTGACCGACGAAGGGACGGCCTCGGCGAGCTTGACGAGGTAGTCGGGTCCGCCGATCGCGTCGAGCGTGCCGACGTCCTTGAGGATCTCGGCGATCTGGACGAGGTCGCCGGAGTGGTACTTGTCGTAGACGTCCACGACGGCCTTGAAGATGGCGCCGTGGGGTTCGTTGTAGAAATCCTCGGGCTTGGAAACGTGGGGCAGGATGTCGGCGATGACCTGAGGGTCGAGGATCATCGAGCCCAGGAGGGACATCTCGGCTTCGATCGAGTGTGGCGGGAGGCGGTCGAAGAGTTTGCCCAGGGGCTCGGGGCGTGGGCGAGCGCCTCGCATGCCGCGGGAGCGGGTGGGGTCGCTTTCGAAGGAGGATGAGAAGGAGGCGGAGGACATGGGGGAGCGAGCATACGGCGCGTTGATCGGGGGAGCGGACGGCCGCCATGGCATTGCGCGGGAGTTCTTTTATTGAGGCGCCTCAGGAATATACGGGGGGCGCAGTGGACAGGTTTTCACGGTGGAATTGTGCATGAAACGGCAGCGTGGCGGAGGCGTGATGCGCCGCGATCAGCCCGGCATCACGCGCAGGCGTCTCCGCGTCCGCGCGGGCAGCAGCACGGCCTGCTCCCCGAGTTCCTCCCCGCGGGATCTTCGCCGGGCGGCGCAAAGGGCGATGGCGATCGCGTCGGCGATGTCCGGCGGGCTGGGCGGCTCGGCAAGGTTGAACTGGACCTGGACGGCCCGCTGCATCTGGGCCTTGTCGGCGTGGCCGTTGCCGGAGATGGACTTCTTGACCTCGTTGGGCTTGAGCTCGATCAACGGGAGCTTGGCGCGGCGCAGGGCCAGGAGGATGACGCCGCGGGCATGACCCATGACGATCGCCGTCGCCGGGTGCTTGTAGTGGGCGAAGAGCGACTCGACCGCGGCCGCGTCGGGGCGGAGGCGCTCGATGACGGCGACCAGGTCACCTTCGAGCTCGGCGAGGCGCGAGCTGACGCCCGCCGCACCGCCCAGGGAATCGTCGCTCTCCCCGGATTTCCCCAGGCGAAAGACGCCGGCCTCGACCAGCGTGGGGGAATCCAGGTCTCCCTCGACACAGCCGTAGCCGGTGATTCTGAGTCCTGGATCGATCCCGAGCATCCGCATGGTGTGGATCGTATCGACCGCGCGGGCTGGCGGACTGGAAACATGCCAAACGCGGATCGCGGGCGACATTGCGGCTGTTCGAACCGGTCCTTTACACCAGGCGGGTCTGGAGGTGCACCGCGCCGGCGAGGGCGGGATCGGTGAGACATGCGTGGGTGACGGCGGCGTGGGCGGCGGCGATCCCGGGCTCATCCCCGATCAGGAAGACGCAGCTCCCGCTGCCGGTGAGATGGGCCTGGAGGCCCGCGGCGCGGGTCACGGCCTCGATGACGGCGGCGACGCGCGGCTCGAGGAAGACGGCCGGGGCGGTGAGGGCGTTGAAGCAGCAGGAAGGATCGATTCGCTTCGCCTCGACGGCGCTGCGGATCATGAGTCTCACCAGGCCCTCCCCGGCCTGCATGGTCGGGCGGCTTTCGCTGCGGATGGAGGCGTCCACGGCGTCGTGGCCGGCGAGAAGGCGGTCGTACGCGGCGTAGACGCCTGCCGTGGGGCAGGGGAAGCGGGGGATCACCAGCAGCACGGCCGCGGGGACGTGCGGC
This sequence comes from Phycisphaerales bacterium, assembly GCA_044226385.1. Classification (GTDB taxonomy): domain Bacteria; phylum Planctomycetota; class Phycisphaerae; order Phycisphaerales; family UBA1924; genus JAEUJB01. The sequence continues at coordinate 56,961 of JBGAHA010000011.1, read as the reverse complement.
ACGCGGGCGATGGTCTCTCCGAAGCCCGTCACCAGGGCGGGGCGTGGGTATGCGGCGGGGCGCGGCGGTCCCCCCGCGATCGCGGCGGCAGGATCGGGGTCGGCGAAGAAGGCCACGTCGCTTCCCAGGGCGGAGGAGAGCGTGACGAGCTGTTCCTCCGAGAGGGCGAGCCCGAACAGGGTGTTGAGGCCACGCAGCGTCGCGGCGGCGTCCGACGAGCCGCCGCCCAGCCCCGCGCCCACGGGGATGCGCTTGATCACTTCCAGCCGCACCGGCAGGGAGCGACCCGCGTGCGACTCCAGCAGCCTGTGGGCGCGCACGGCAAGGTCTGACTCCAGCGGCCAGTCGATGCGGGTGGGCTTGAGCGCCTCGGCGGCCCAGGCGACGCGGTACTCCGAGACGCGATCGGGGCCGAGGCGTTCGAGGCGGATCTCGTCGCAGAAATCAATGCAGGACATCCACGAGGCGATCGCGTGGAAGCCCGGGCGCGGCGCACCCGGGGGCTGGGGCCCTCCGACGGAGAGGGCGAGGTTGATCTTGGCGGGCGCGAGGACCTGCACGAAGGCGATGGTATTGCCGCCGCTCCCCCGGCCGCGTGGGGTCATTTCTTGACGAAGGGATTGTCTGCCGGTGCCTTCTTTGCGTTCTTGGCGTTCTTGTCCGCGGGCTCCGCGGCGGCTTCGGGGTCGTCCTGGTACTTCTTGAGGTTGTCGGCGACGGTGGTGCGCCCGTCGGTCTTCGAGCGGTCGATCATCCAGTGGAAGAGATCATCGAAGTAATGGTCCAGGTCCATCGAGTCGCGCCCGGCGCTGTAGCGTGAGCCGATATCGATGTGGTACGAATCGTTGAATACCTGCCTATGTCCCTCGTTCACCAGCCAATCCATATACGCCGGATCCTGGTCGTAGCCGGGTACTTCCTTGATCATCTGCCGCGCGGCGGTAAGGACTTCCTTGCTCGCGTCCTCGCGCCGCTCGGTGCCCATGCAAAATTTGATGCTGATCGCCACCACCGCCAGGATGATGCCGCCGACGATACGAACCATCACTCGATCCATCGCTGAAACTCCCCTTCACCGGGGAACGCAGCGTGGAAACACATCCCCACCCTCCCCCCGGAGCGAGGAGAGCGTACAAAGGGAAGCCCGGGTCCGCAACCGCAACTGGTTGTGGAGGCCGGGGGCGGCTGTGAAGCCCGTTACTTCGGCTCGGGGACTGGCTGGGGCGGCGGATTATCAGACGGCGCGGGCGGCGGGTTCACGGCCGGGTCGCTCGGCACCGCGGGGCCTTGGGGGCCCGGGGACGGCGGCGTCTCGGCGAGGAGCTCGTCGAGGCGCGTCACCATGTTCTTGGCCTTGAACTCCGGAATGGAGTACATCCAGCCGCCGTGGCGGTCGTTGAAGTCCTTGACCTCCTTGCGCACGTCCGCGGCCTTTTTCGCCGCTTCGTCCGCGGCGAGCTTGGCGGGATCGGGCGTCCCCGGGTCCGCCGGCTTGGCGGGATCCACAGGCGCGGGAGCGGGCGTCGCCGGCGCCTTGGGAAGGGCCGCCTCATCCACCGCCGCCTCGAACCTCGCCCAGTGCTTGCCATCCTTCGCGAAGAGCTTGCACGTCACGACCATGCCGTCGAAGGTGCGGGCCTCGTAGGTCGTCGGCGAGACGCCATCGGGCGGCGCCACGCCCGAGGCCGCTAAGACATCGTCAAAATTCAGGTAACTCAGCGCGGTCGCGACGGGATCCGCCGCGCCCGCATCCTTCAGCGTCGCGCCCGAGGGAATCCCCTCGACGGAAAAGCCGGGTTGTTCCTTCGTCTCCCGGTGCACCACCAGCGGGCTTGTCTCCCCTCCCGGAGCGGTGACCGTGACCGACTTGATCCGGTCGCGCGAAAGGTTGATGAGCTGGGTTTCGATCCACCCGTTGACTTCCCGGGGAACTTCGACCTGGCCTTCGGCGAGCCACGACTGGGCGTCCCCGGCCTTACGAACAAAGACGGCCGGCGGCGTTCCAAGGTGCTGCTTGCCGACCACCGCGGAGGCGATGACGGCGCCGGAGGCGTCCTTGAGGGTGACCAGCGCTGCCTGGCTCTTCTCCGGGGGCATCGCGGAGGGGTTGGCGGGATCGGGCGCGGGGACGGGCGCCGGAGCGCTGGGCGGATCTTCCACGCCGATCTTCGCGTAGCTGTCGGGGCGGCTGGTCTTGGGCTCGAGCTGCTTGAGCTGGGCGAGGCCGACGACCAGGCCTTTGATCTTCTCGATCTTGACGGGGTAGTTGCCCTTCTCGGCGAGGACCCAGGTGTTGCCCTGCTTCTGGACGGTGGAGGTCGTTCCGGCGGCGTTGACGACAACGGTGGCGACGTCCCCGGCCTTGGCGGAGAGCCCCGGGAAGACGGCGTCTCCGTACTGCTGCACGGCCGTGGCCTGGTGGGCGCGGTTGACGACCAGGGCGGCCGCCCCGGCGAGGACCACCGCTCCGCCGACCACGATGGCGAGCGTCTTGGAATTCATCGCAGCGTATCTCCGTGAATCGATGGTGCGTGAATCATGTGCGGTCGGCGACCTTGCGGCGGTCGGCGGTGCGGCGGTTCTGGCGGTAGACGCCCAGGCCGACGGCAAAGAGCGCCACCGCCGCGGGCATGACGGCGATGTTGATGAACTTCAGGCGCGTCCCCAGGCCGTCGATGTCCTGGGAGAGCTGGTGCTGCACGGCCCGCAGCTGCCCGCGGATGTCCAGCCGCTCCTTGTTGAACTTGTCGAGCTCGGCCTGCTGCTCGGGGCTGAGGATGAGCGCGGAGGAATCTTCCGGCCCGCGCTGCTTCTGCAGCTCGGAGATCTTCGTCTCGGTCTGCCGCAGCCGCTGCTGGAGCTCGTCGGCCTTCTGCGCGAAGCGCTGCTCGGCCTCACGGCGGATCTTGTTCACCAGCTCAAACGGCCTCGCCGCCGACCCGCGGGCGCGGAGGCTGATCAGGTCCGAGGGGCCCGAGAGCTGGTCGAGCGCGCCGATCACAAAGTCACCGTTGTCGGAGATCTTGCGGTAGCCCATCGGGATCTGGCCGAAGAGCCGGTCCTCGCTGATCCAGAAGCGGTCGCTGAGCATGTCGCAGTCGGCGACGACGATGACGTTGATATCCCCCTTGGATTCCGCAAGGAAGTTGGGATCGGCGGGGGCGGCGGCGGGAGCTGGCGCGGGCTGCGACGGCGCCGGCTGGGACTCGCCGGGATTGGCGGGAGCCGGATTTGACGGAGCGGGGACGGGCGGCGCCGCCTCCTGGCGCTCCAGCGCCCCGCCGGGAACTTCCTCGGGCTCCGCGCCCGGCGCGGGGGCCGCAGGCGCCGCGGGCCGGCCCTGCGGGAAGGCGGTCTTGACCTTGCCGCTGATCCGCGCGGCGAGGGTGAGCTCCGCGTTGCCCGAGACAAACTCGCGCACGAGCTTCTCGGGGTCGGGCATCATGCTCACGCTGGCGACGGGCACGAGCATGGATTCGCTGGTGGTGTGGATGAGAGGCTGCACGGTCGTCGTCGCGCCGTCCTTCTTCTTCAGCACTCCCGCGGAGGCCATCAGCATCGACTGCAGCGTCCCGGTCACGGGGTCGGCCGTCGCAAGATTCCCCGTCGCCGAGCCCACGTTCATCCAGATGAGATAGTTGACCGGCTTGGGGTTGTTCTGCGGGCCCACGTTGACGCGCACGGACGTGCGGTTGTCGGCGGCGACCATTTCGGGCGTCAGCTCCACGCCCCACGCCGCGAGCAGCCTGGGCATGCCGGAGTCCTTGGGGATCCCCATCGCCTGCATCGGGTTGACGCCCGGCGGCACATCGGTGTCGCACAGCGGATCGACAAACACCAGCACGTGGCCGCCGCGCAGCACGTACTGATCGATCGCGTACTGCGCCGCGTCGGAAATCTTCTTGGGGTGCACCACCATCAGCACCGAGACATCCGAAGGGATCTCGGTTGCCGTAGTCTCCACCATCTTGACCTCGAACAGCTCGCGCATCTGCGTGAGGATCTGCCAGGGCTGGGGCATCTGCCGCATCATGGGGCTGGGCTTGCCGCCGTCGAGGGGAAGCCAGCTCATCACGCCCACGGTCTTCTTCTTGGGGCTCGAGAGCAGGTAGATCAGCCGCGTGACGTCGTACTCGAGAAACTCTTCCTTGGACGGGTCGAAGAAGGGAACGACCTGCTGCTGGTCGGTCGAGCCCGTGCCCACCAGCCCGAAGTACAGACGGTCGTTGCCGCGGCCCGTGGGCACGCCCACCAGCCCCGCCCCCGTCGCCGCGTCTTCGGCGGTGCTGAAGGGCTCGGGGTCCACGATCTCCAGGCGGATCTTGCCGCCGGCGATCGCCGTGTATTCACGCAGCAGCTCCTTCACGCGCAGGCCGTAGTTCTTGTACTGCGGCAGCTCGTTGGCCTGCTTCTCCGAGAAGTAGAGCGTGAGCTTCACGGGCTCCTGGAGGGAGCGGGCGATGTTGCCCGACCCCGGGGAGAGCGTGTAGAGGCGGTTGGAGGTGAGGTCGATCCTCGCCCCGCGGAGCGTCTGGCTCGAGACGATGTTGATCGCCACGAACGCCACCGCCACGGCGAGCAGGGCGACCAGGGATGTAAGTGCCTTGTTCATTGACTGCTTCCTGACTTTCCAACTCCGTGACTTCGTGACTTCCCGACTCCGTGACTTCCCCTACGCATTCTTCTGCTCGATGATCACGCCGTTGGCGAAGAGGAAGACCGCGATGAGGGAGGCGAAGAAGACCAGGTCGCGCAGGTCGATCACGCCGCGGCTGATCGCGTCGAAGTGTGTGAGGAAGCTGAAGCTGGAGACGGCGTCGAGCACGGCCTGGGGCGCCCAGCCGCTGAAGATGCCCATCACCGGCGGATACCCGCTGATGAGCAGCCCGAAGCACAGCACGACGCTGATGACGAAGGCGATGACCTGGTTCTTGGTGAGGGCCGAGACAAAGCTGCCGACGGCGAGGAAGCCGCCGGCCATCAGGAAGCTGCCGACGTAGCTGGCGACGATGACGCCGTTGTCGGGGCTGCCCAGGATGTTGACGGTGATCCAGATGGGGAAGGTGAGCAGCAGGGAGACGCCGGCGAAGGCCCAGGCGGCGAGGAATTTGCCGATGACCGCCGCCGACATAGGGATGGGCAGGGTCATGAGCAGCTCGATGGTGCCCTGCTTGCGTTCCTCGGCCCACAGACGCATCGAGATCGCCGGGATCAGGAAGAGGTAGAGCCAGGGGTGGAAATCAAAGAACGGGCGAAGGTCCGCCTGCCCGCGCTCGAAGAACTGTCCGAGCTGGAAGGTGAAGACGCCCGTGACGAAGAGGAAGATGACGATGAAGACGTAGGCGACGGGCGTGGCGAAGTAGCCGCCCAGCTCGCGCCTGAAAACCGCCAGGGTCCGGCTCATCGCGCCCCTCCTGCATTGCCGACCGTAATCGTGCGGAAGACCTCGTCGAGCCGACCGCCGTCCACGCGGATCTCATCGACCGGCCAGCCCTTGGCGCGGGCGTGACGGCCGACCTCTTCCACGATGCTCTTGCCGCGCTTGGGAATGACCATGAGGCTCACGTACCCGTCGCGCGAGCCGGCGTCCTCGACCTCGTCCACGCCCGGGAGCTTCTCGATTTCCTGCCGCATCGTCCCCGCGGAGGCGGCGTTGGCGGCGAGCTTGATCGCCACGGCGTTGTAGTACCGCGAGCGGCCGCGCAGCTGGTCGGGCGTGCCGTCGAGCACCACGGCGCCGCGGTTGATCACGATCGCCCGCGTGCAGACGGCATCCACCTCTTCGAGGATGTGCGTCGACAGGATGATCGCCTTGGTCGCCGCCATGCTCTGGATCAGCGCCCGAACCTCGTGCTTCTGGTTGGGATCAAGCCCGTCGGTGGGCTCGTCCATGATCAGCACCTCGGGATCGTGCAGGATCGCCTGCGCCAGCCCCACGCGCCGCTTGTACCCCTTGGACAGCGTCTCGATGCTCTGCTGCATCACGCCCTCGAGGTGCACCTTCGCCGCGACCTCCTCGATCCGGGCCCGCTTGCTAGAGCCCGTCAGGCCGCGGACCTGCGCGATGAAGTTGAGGAACCCCGCGGGGGTCATGTCGGGGTACGCCGGCGCCCCCTCGGGCAGGTAGCCGATCTTCTCCTTCACGGCGAGGGGATCGGCGGTCACGTCGTGCCCGCAGACGATCGCCGTTCCCTCGGTGGGCGTCAGGAAGCCCGTGATCATCTTCATGGTGGTGGACTTGCCGGCGCCGTTGGGCCCCAGGAAGCCCAGCACCTCACCGCGCTGGATCTTGAAGGAGATCCCGGCGACGGCGGTGAACGGCCCGAAGCGTTTCACCAGGTTTCGAGTTTCGATCATTCGGTCGTACCCCGTCGGTCAATGTGCCCCGGACCTGGCATGTCAGAAAGACACGCCGGCGGTCGAGGCGAAGACTCTCGCCGCGCGTCGGGATCCGGCCAAGGGTGCCCAGCACCCGCGAGGCCCCGCCGCACGCTTCCACCGATGATGCCCGGGCATCCGTCTCCCGTCATCATCGCAAGGCGGGATTTTCCCCACCCTGAAGGGCGTTTGCCACTCCCGGCGCGGGGAAGATCAACCGACTTCTGCAGCGCGGGCCGGTCCCCAGGACGACCTGAAGATTCTTGCCGGAAAGATGATGGGCGCGGGAGCCTGTTCTCGCGTTGAGACCCCCGCCGCCGCCTCGCGCTGCCCTCCGCCCCGCTCAGGCCACCTGCGTGGCGCGGGTGCGGATGCCGTCGATCAGGCCGCGCACCTCCGCCGCCATCCGCGAGTTGGGGAACTGCTGGATGATCTTGTCACCCACCAGCGCCGCGTCTCTCCAGCGGCGGTCCTGAACGGCGAGCTTGAACTGCGCGCCCAGATTCTCCCTCGCCTTTCCGATCACGCCGCGCGCCACTTCCCGGAACGGGGCGGCCTGCGCTTCGGTGAGGTACTGGTCGATCTCGGCGAGCATGCGCATCGCGTCCTCCACGCGGTCCTCCTGCGCGGCGACGAGGAAGTTGCGTTCCACTTCCTGCACGTAGTTGTCCCTCGCGACCTCGACCCGGCGCATCAGCCCGGCCGTGCGGGGAGACTCGGGGTACAGGCGGATGATCCGCGCCGCCTCCCCCACCGCGTCGTCCCAGCGGCGCTGGATGATGAGCCCGTCGAGCAGGGAGATCGCGTCGTTGACCTTGCGGTCCATCGTCTGGCGCCGGGCCGAATCGATGCGCGAGCGGAACTCCTCCGCGTCGGCGCGGTAGCCGAAACGGTTGGCGAGCTCACCCACCAGCACGCTCGCCGCATCCCAATCCTCGGCGGCGACGTCCTCCTCGATGGCGCGGCAGAGCATCTCCCGCTCCTGGCGGCGGTAGATGACGCGGCGGGCGTCGTCGGAGAGCGCCGCGTGCTCGGTCATCTGGGCAAGGGCCTTGGCGATGCCCGTGGCTCGCTGGTGGCCGGCTTCCTTCCAGATCGAGAGCAGCACCAGCGCAATGGGGAGCGTGATGATCGAGGCGACCAGGCCCGTGAGGCCGAAGGTCATCATCGCGTGCCGCTGCCCCAGCGCGGTCACGGCGGTGAGCATGACGGCGTTGGTCTCGATGTTGGGGGGAGGGGCCATGGGCTGCATGCCGACGGCGAGGGTCGCCCCGGAGATGCCGATGGCAACCCCGTAGGCGATCCCGACCCAGAGCCTTCCGGCCCGCACCTTGGCTTCGTGCGCGGCAATCCAGCGAGCGTGCCCGTCGTCCATGAACTGCATCTCCGCTTGCGAGCCGGGAGGTCGGCCCGTCCCGTCCCAACACGTCCCCGGGCCGGTCCTTCGTGGATCCCGTCGCCCGCTCCAACACGGTCGTTCCGAGCCAGTGTACCTAGCATCGACGGATGCCAGAAGCCCCTTCGTCCCCGCTCACCCCTGCGCCCGGGATCCCGTGGATCCGCGGGTATCCGCTGGGACCCTGGCAGACCAACACCTACCTGGTTGCCGATCCCGGCACCCGCCAGTGCTGGATCGTGGACCCCAGCTTCGGACCGGCAAAGGTGCTGCACGATATCAAGACCGAACGCTTCACCCCGTCGGCCATTGTGCTCACGCACGCCCATGTCGACCACATTGGCGGGATCGGTGACGTTCGGAAGGCATTTCCAGACCTTCCGATCTGGATTCACAAGGCGGAAGCGGGCTGGCTCGGCAACCCGCTGCTCAATCTCAGCGACGGGGCGGGCCATCCCTTCACCGTGCCCGACGCCGCCCGCCTGCTCCAGGACGGGGACGATCTGGTGCTGGGCGCCCACATCTGGAAGGTGATGCACACGCCCGGACACTCGCCCGGGGGCATCACCCTCTACCACGCCCCGTCGGCGACGGCCTTCGTTGGGGACACGCTGTTCGCCGGCTCCGTCGGCCGCTCGGACCTGCCGGGCGGGGACTTTGAGACGCTGGAGCGGTCGATCCGCACGCGCCTGTACACGCTTCCCCCGGAGACGACGTGCCTGCCCGGCCACGGGGGACCCACCACCGTCGGGGTGGAGAGGCGCGATAACCCGTTCGTGCCCGCCTGAGCGGGGGACCGCGGACCGGGCGGGCCGACCACCGCCAAGCACGAAATACCTCGCGGCCGTGGGGCCAGCGGCACCAATGGTGCCGGCAGCGATTGTTCTAAACCCTGTGACATCCACACGTTGTGACGAGTCTGCGCGGGGTATGCAGAAAAATCCGCCTGTGCGGTTGCACATCCGCATTCCTGTGGCACCTTTGGGTCGTCAAGACGAACGACCGACCAGACGGGAACGACTGAACGGTTGAATCGAGTGAAACGGGGAAACCCGGCCGCTCACCTGCCTCTTGTCTCTCTCCTCCTGTAACTCGCCGCGGGCGGAAACACGCGTCGAGTTTTCCTGACCCTGAAAAGGGTCGACCAGCCTCTTGTCTCTCTCCTCCTGTAACTCGCCGCGGGCGGAAACACGCGTCGAGTTTTCCTGGCCTTGAAAAGGGCCGATCAGCCTCTTGTCTCTCTCCTCCTGTAACTCGCCGCGGGCGGAAACACGCGTCGAGTTTTCCTGGCCCTGAAAAGGGCCGATCAGTCTCTTGTCTCTCTCCTCCTGTAACTCGCCGCGGGCGGAAACACGCGTCGAGTTTTCGAATCGCACCCGAACGGGTTGCGAATCACCAGAGTCCCTCTTCTCCTATAGCTCGCCGCGGGCGGAAACACGCGACGAGCTTTCTTGGTTCCCTGGCAGCGGTTGCGACCGGTTGCCAGAATTTCTCCGCCGCTTAACTCACCACCCCCTGATCCCACGAAGGGAACGCGGGTGGTGAGTTTTTTCGATTCTTCTAAGTCGTTGCGCAACAGCCAGTTGCGTCGGCATGGTCGTCGACCGAAAAAAACTTTGATCTGGCGTGGAACCTGGGGGCAGGTCGCTGCGGATAGACCCTTGTAAGACGCTCGACGGTTTGCGGAGACGCGAGACGTTGGGATTACCAGGGGAAACCGGGAAACCGGGTTCCTCGACAAGTCTTGTCCCCTCCTCCTATCACTCGACCACGGGCGGAAACACGTGGTCGAGTGTTTTTTTGAACCTGCTGCGACGCGATGCCCCTCGGGGCGGCCAAAAGGCCCTTCGGATCGCGTTCGCCGGGCCCACCTTTCTTGAAACCGCCCCTGATCTCCCGATGAGCCATCCAATGGTCCCGGCCGTTGCCGCTGTGGACCGCTCTCTGGAGGCTTTCTTACGCCCGTCAGCAGCGTTCCATTCATTGTTCGCACGGTGTTTGGGGCTACCCCGACGCTTGCGCTAGCGCCGGATCTTCCCGGGCAGGGGGCGGCGGCCCATCCGACGCTGGGACCCTGGGACTGGGTGGTGCTGGCCGGGTATTTCGCGCTGCTGATCGGGTCCGGGGTGTGGTTCGCGGTCCGGGCGCGGCGAACCGATGCGGCGGCGTATTTCAAGGGCGGCGGGCACATGCCCGTGTGGGCCGTGGCGGTGTCGTTCCTGGCGACGGCGCAGTCGGCGGCGACGGTGCTGGGTGTTCCGGAGACGGCGTACAAGGGCGACCTTCGCTACCTCTCCACCAACCTGGGGGGGATCCTCGCGGCGGTAATCCTGGCGTGGGCCTTCATCCCCGCGTATTACCGGCTGGGCGTCGGCACGCCGTATCAGCTGCTCGAGCACCGTTTCGGAGCGGGCGCCAAGCTCGCGGCGAGCGCGACGTACATGCTGGGCCGGGTCTTTGCGAGCGGTTCCCGCGTCTTCGTGGGATCAATCCCCGTCTCCATGGCGGTCTTCGGTGATGCATCCGCCGCGCACGTGTCCCTGGCGATTCTCTTCTTCATGGGATTTGGCACGCTCTTCACTCTCGCCGGTGGCCTGACGAGCGTGATCTGGACCGATGTGCTCCAGGTCGGTGTATACCTGGGCGCGGCGGTGGTGACGATCGCGGTGCTGTGGGGCGGGATCCACGCGCCGGCGAGCACCGTGGTGGACGCGCTCCGGCACGGCCTGCCCGGGGGGGGCTCCAAGCTCCAGTTCCTGTCACTGGGTTGGGAAGGTCCGGGGGGGTTCAGCTTCGCCGATCCTTACACATTGATCACGGTCTGCACGGGGTGGACGCTGCTGCTGCTGGCCGCGTACGGCACCGATCAGGACCTGGTGCAGCGCCTGCTCGCCTGCGAGAACGCCCGCAAGGGAAGCTGGTCGGTGATGACGGGCGTGCTCATGAGCATCCCGACCGTGCTCGTTTTCGCCGTCATCGGGCTGCTGCTCTGGGTCTTCTACAAGTGCCCGCAGATCACCGGGCGGGCTGAGCCGGGGTACCTCACGGGGGACACCGGGGAAGTCTTCCTCAAGTTCGCGCTGCACGAAATGCCCGCGGGGGCGGCGGGGCTGGTCCTCGCCGGCGTGATGGCGGCGGGGCCGGCGGGGATCAATTCATCCCTCAATTCCATGGCCGCAACGCTGGTCTCGGACGTGTACCGGCCGCTGCGGCCGGGGCGGAGCGATGCGCACTACGTGTCGGTGGGCCGATGGTCGACGGCGGGGTGGGGCGTGGTGCTGGGCGCGTTCGCGATGATCTGCATCCCGTGGAAGCAGGCCAACGGGGAGGCGATCCTGGACTTTGTGCTGGGGGTCATGGGCTTTGCCTACGCGGGGATGCTGGGCGTTTTCTTCGCCGCCCTGTTCACGCGGCGAGGGACGGTGGCCTCGGCGATCGCCGCGCTGGTCGCGGGCCTGGTGGTCGTGACACTGCTGCAGCCGGGGATCATGCCGCGGTGGTGGCCGGGATTGGAGTGCCCCACGCTCGCGGCGCCGTGGCGACTGATGGTTGGGACCGCGTTCGCGACCCTGGTAGCGGTAATCCCGGCGGGCAAGACGTCCCGATAACCGGCGCCGGTGAAAACACCCCATACCGGCCAGATTTTCTACTTCTTCCGATCAGATTCCTTCCGGACGCCTCTTGGGAGATGCCGGCGGTCGGCCCTGCGCGGGGCGGCACCGGCGCTGGGAACGAACTTTCTGCTTCCCAGGACCGGGAACGAAGGTGGATGGCCGCCCGCCCGATTCAAATGGGATATTCAAGAGTCGATTGCCCTCGGTTCAAGGAGCTTCCTCGATGGCCCATGCGATGACCGGTCCCGCAACGAATGCTCGCGGCGCTTCTTCCGGGCGGGACGTGCGACGGCGAGCGGGACGGGCGATGGGGCCGCACGACGTGCAGCCGCTGGAAGCCCGGAAGCTGCTGAGCGGGGATGGGTTCGAGCGGATCGATCTGGTCGCGGGGGCGGGGGCGAGCTCCGTGGTGGTCGCCGACTTTGACGGCAACGGGATGATGGACGTGGCGACGAGCAACGCCGGGGCGGGGACGCTCTCGGTGCTGCTCAACTCGGCGAACGGGTTTCATGACGCGGTGAACTACGACGTCGGAGGGACGCCCACACGAGCCTGGGCGCTGGACATCAACGACGATGGCTCCCCCGACCTGGTCACGCTGGACGCGGCGGGCGGACGCCTGGCGCTGCTCACCAACGATGGTGAGGGCGGATTCGTGGACCACGGAGGGATCCAGTTGCCCGAGGGGGCCACATCGGCGACGCCGGCGCACCTGAATGCCGACGGCAGCATGGAGATTGTGATCGCGTTCAGCGCGCAGAACCGCGCGGCGGTCTACCGGATCGTCGACACGGGGGACCCGGAGAACCCGACGGGGATCGAGCTCTCGGCGAGCTATGACGTTGGAAGCGGCCCGACGAGCGTGATTGCGCGGGACGTGAACCAGGACGGGGCGGCCGACATCATCACGACCAATGCCGGCGGCACGGTCTCGGTGCTGCTCAACCACCGCGCGAGCGTCGGGACCGACGAGCTGATCACGCGGCTGTACCGGGACCTGTTTGATCGCGTGCCGACCACGCCGGAGCGGACGCAGGCCGGTGAGCTGCTGAACGCGGGGGCGAGCGGCCGGCTTGAACTGGTGACGCAGCTGATCGGCAGCACGGAATTCTCCCAGTCGCAGATTCGCCACCTGTTCACCCAGTACATGGGGCGAAATCCAACCGATCAGGAGATGCAGACCCTCGCCGCCGTGTTTGCCCAGCGCGGCGAGATCGAGGAAGTCAAGGAGGCCGTGCTGGGATCCAGCGCGTACTTCAGCACCCGGGCCGAGAGCAACGTCGTCGCGTTCGTCAACCACGTGTACGCGGATCTGCTGGGACGCCCCGTGGACCCGCAGATCGCGCAGGCCGCGGCGGCGCTGATCAACGGCGGACTTTCCCGGGAAGACTTCGTCAAGGGCCTGATCGACACGCCCGATTACCGGGCGAGCGTGCTCAAGGGGATTTTTGACCACCACCTGCACCGGATGCCTTCAGAAGCGGAACTGCAGGAGCTCTTCGGCAACTTCGAGGACGACTCGGGCGGTCATTCCGGAGGCAACGGGGGCGGGGAGGGCGGAGGAGGAGGATCGGAGGACTTCTCGATCGACGCGTTCCTCGCAACGCTGCTGGCCTCGAACATGTACTTCGACTTCGCCGGGGGCGGTTCGGGGCTGTTCGAAGCGGCGGCGACGTACCAGGTGGGCGCGGGCCCGTCGAGCGTGGTCGTCAACGACGTGAACGGGGATCTGAGGGCCGACCTGATCGTGACCAACACCGATTCCGACACGGTGTCCATCCTGCTGGGCCAGTCCGGCGGCACGTTCACGAGCGGGTCCACGATCAATGTCGGGGACCAGCCGGTGCACACCCTGGGCTACTTCAAGCCTGGCTTCGGGTTCGTGCTGATGACCGTCAGCCGCGGGGAGGATTCCATCAGCGGCCACCGCATCGATCTCGAGGGCAAAGTCACCCTGTTCGGCGTGATCAAGGTCGGAGACCAGCCTTCCTGGGCCGCCCCGGGGATCTTCTCGGCCAGCGGCGGGGACGGCATCGCCGTCGCCAACGCGGGGGACGGCACGGTGACCATCATCACCTTCACCGACGACCACGGCAACGGGGACTCGGGCGGCGGAGACTCGGGCGAGGATCACGGGTACGACGACGTGGCGGTTCCCGCCGTGCCCGACCTGGCACCGGCCTTTGACCTGGGGGCGAGCGACTCGGACAACATCACGCCGCTGAACAACGCCGCGGGCCGGTCCCTCGCGTTCCGGGTGGACGACGTGCAGCGCGGGATGTTCGTGAACCTCTATGTGGACGGGGTGCGGCTGGGCAGCGGCCTGGTCCGCAGCGACGAGGGTCATCTGTACGTGCAGACCGACGGCACGACCGTGCTGACCGACGGGACGCACCTGGTGACGGCGTCGATCACCGTGGGAGGCCGGGAAGGCAAGCGGTCGGACCCGCTGGCGATCACGATCAAGTCTCCGCGGGTGGAGGTGAACAACACCGACCCCAACGAACCGACCAACAACGATGGTCGGCGAGCGCGGGCCCGGGTGGACGAGATGGGCCGGCCGATCGTGACGGTGGAGGACGGCCAGGGCGGATCGACGGAGTACAACCTGCACGATCTGTTCGACGATGCTCCGGCGATCCAGGGGGATCTGGTGGTGGTGGACGAGGTGAAGCACGAGCAGGGCTCGGGCGCGGGGGCGCACGCGCGGCGGTACGCCGCGGGGCAGACCAGCCAGGGCCTGATGCTGTTCGTGAACAACGAGGACGGCTCGTGGCATGAACGCAACCTGACCGACGACGTCCCCGGCGCCGAGGCCTTCGCTTCCGACGACCTGGACGTGCTGACCACGCCCTGGGGAAACAGCAACATCTTCGGCAAGAACGCCCAGGGAGAGCTCGTCGCCTACTGGCAGGACGGCTCCGAAGGCTCCACGGGCTTCAACTGGAACTTTGTCAACCTCGGAGAGCACCTCGCCCAGACAGGACAGGACCAGCCCGCGTGGAACGGCGACATCGAGTCGTACTCGGTCCCGTGGGGCGGGATGAACGTCATCGCCGTGGACGCCAACGGTGACGTGACGGCCGTGTGGTGGGCGCCGGGGCTCGACCACTGGGTCTACAGCAACCTGACGGAAATCACCGGCGCACAGAAGCTTGTGGGGACGGTGAGCGTATCGGTGACGCCCTGGGGCGGCGTGAACGTGCTGGGAACCGATGCGATGGGCCACACCATCGCGCTGTGGTGGGCGCCTGGGTACGACTGGCAGGTCACCGACATGACGTTGCTTGCCAACGCGCCGGACTTTGCCTCGGGCACGGCGTCGTCGTTCAGCTCCGTCGCGGGTGACATCGTGGTCGCCGGCCTGACCGAGCAGGGGAACCTGGCGATCTTCCGCTGGTCGCTGAACGTGCAGACGTGGCAGGTGGCGGAGATCACGCCCCCCGCGGAGATCACCAGTTCGCTCGTGGGCCAGGTGACGGGCTTTGCCAACGCCAACTCGCAGCTGTTCGTGCTGGCGAGCAACGTGGAGGGCGAGGTCGTGCAGTTTGCCTTCGATGCGGCGCACGATCACTGGGACGTCAGCGTGCTGTGATCAGGCGCCAAGCCGGATGAAACCATGCGTGGTGCGGGCGGGTCCGGAAGCGGGCCCGCCCGTTGTTCATGGCGGTCCGGGGCCGGCGTGCGGGGGCGACGAATCTCGGTACACTTTTCGACATGGATTCTCCCACGGCCGCCGCGCCGTCCACGCCAGCCGCCGACCAGGGGCCGCGACCCGGTGTGTACGGGTCCGCGCTGTGGATCGCGGTGGGCGTGCTGGTGGGCGCCTCGATCGCGGGGATCGGGCTGTCGTATTTCCGCACGCCGGCGCTTTCACCGGTGCACCACGCGAGTAGCTCCCCCACCGCCGGGAACCTGGGCGACGCCGGATCTGCTGGGAACGTGGGAGGGAGCGGAAGCTCTGCACGCAACCTCGTGGCGGTGCGGATCGATCTCAACAGGGCTTCGCAGACGGAGCTGGAGATGCTCCCGGGCGTGGGGCCGACGATGGCGCAGCGGATCATCGAGTACCGGGAGCGGCGAGGCGGATTCCGGTCGATCGAGGAGCTCGATCAGGTCAAGGGCGTGGGCCCGAGGATGATCGAGAAGCTGCGGCCGCTGGTGCGGATCACGCGCTGAGATGTGTCGCGTGCGGGCGGGATCTCCCGCGGAGCGGGTCCTGCGGCAGCGTGCGCGGGCGCGATCTACGATTGGCGAGCAAGCCGGCAGCGACCCGGAACAGCGCCCGCGCGGACGCGATGTTCTGGGCGAGCTCGTGCGCGCTCCGAGAGAAAGTTCCCTCCCCGTGAAATCGCTGCTGGACACGTTGAGCCAGGATCCTGCCTCCCGGGCGCTGACACGGGCGCTGGAGATGGGCCGCCGCGTCGTAGCGACGGGGGCGGCGGGGTCTTCGACTTCGCTGCTGGCCGGGTCGGCGGCGAGTGCACTGGGGCGGCCGGTGCTGGTGGTGGTGGCGCACATCGACGAAGCGGACGAGATCGTGGAGGAGCTTGCGGGGCTGGGGGTCGAAGCGCTCCGGCTGCCCGCGCTGGAAGTGCTGCCCGGGGAGACCGGCGTGGCGCTGGACCTTTTCGCCGAGCGGCTCGCGGTGGTGCGGCAGGTGATGGAAGATCCGCAGGGAACGCGCGGACGGGTGGTGGCGTGCCCGATCCAGGCGCTGATGCAATCGGTGCCAACGCTGGCGAGGATGGAATCGCTGCTTCGCACGCTGCGCGTGGGGCAGAAGCAGGATCCGGTGGACCTGGCGAGGTGGCTGGGCGGCGCGGGGTATCACCGGCGAGATGCGGTGGAAGAGCCCGGGGATTTCGCGGTGCGCGGCGGGATCGTGGACATTTTCCCTCCTGGGGGCACCGGCGCCGACCCCGTACGCATCGACTTCTTCGGGGATGTCATCGACCGGATGAACCTGGTCGACCTGGAGACGATGGGGTCCGACAAGGCGATCGAGAGCGTGCAGCTGGTGTGCGCCGACCTGGCCGCGGTGCAGAGCGATGAGCAGACGGTGAGCTTCATCGACCTGATGCCCAGGAACACCGCGGGCATCATCGCCGAGACGCTGGAAGTCGTGGAGCAGGGACGCGGGTACTTCGAGCGGATCATCGATTCGCGCGGGATCTTCGGCCCGCCGGCGGTGCTGAAAAAGATCGAGGCGCTGCGGGGGCTGGCGGAGATCAACCAGTTTTCCGCCGGCGCCGCGTCCGCGGACGTGCGGATCCAGCTCCCCGCGGGGCTGCTGCCGTCGTTCAGCAAGGAGACGCCCGAGGCGATCCAGGAACTGCTGGGCCTGCGGGAGAACGGTCGGCGGATCCTGGTGTGCTGCCAGAACGCGGCGGAGGAGCACCGCCTGCGCGAGCTGCTGGAGCAGTATGCGCCGGCGAGGGCGGGGGACGTGGAATCGACGGTGTGCTACGTGCACCGGGGGTTTGTGTGGGACGGGGGCGCGGGGGAGATCGCCGGGATCGATGGGTTGCAGGCCGCGGCGGATGAGAACGCGTCCGTCGCCGTGGTGCCCTACCACGAGCTGGTGAACCGGTTCACCTCGCGGCGACGCTCGGGGCGGATGAAGTCCGCGCGGGCGATGGACACGTTCCTGGACTTCCAGCCCGGGGATTACGTGGTGCACGCGGAGCAGGGGATCGCGCGGTTCTCCGGGCTGGTGCTGCTGACGCCCCAGAGCATCGCGACGGAGTTCCAGGGCGCGACGGTGAGCCGGGCGAGGGAGCCCGAAGAGTACCTGACGCTGGAGTTCGCGGGGCGGACCAAGCTGCACGTGCCGGTGAGCCGCATCGACTTGGTGCAGAAGTACGTCGGCGGGTTTTCGGGCAATCCGCCGCTCTCGACGCTGGGCGGGCAGAAGTGGAAGCACCAGAAGGAAAAGGCGCTCGAGAGCGTCAAGGACCTGGCGGGGGAGCTGATGCGCGTGCGGGCGGCGCGGGAGCACATGCCGGGGATCCAGTATCCCGCCGACACGGCGTGGCAGAAACAGTTTGAGGATGAGTTTCCGTACGAGGAAACCGAGGACCAGCTCACGTGCCTCGCCGGGATCAAGCGCGACATGACGGCGCCGCGGCCCATGGACCGGCTGGTGTGCGGTGACGTGGGCTTCGGCAAGACCGAACTGGCGATCCGGGCGGCGTTCAAGGCCTGCGAGTTCGGCAAGCAGGTCGCGGTGCTGGTGCCGACCACGGTCCTTGCGGAGCAGCATGAGCGCACGTTCAGGTCGCGATTTGCGGGGTACCCCTTCCGGGTCGAATCGCTCTCCCGGTTCAAGACGCACAAGGAGCAGAGCGACACGCTGGAGGCGGTGCGAAAGGGCCAGATCGACCTGATCATCGGCACGCACCGGCTGCTCTCCCAGGACGTGCATTTCAGCGACCTGGGGCTGGTGGTGATCGACGAGGAGCAGCGCTTCGGCGTGGAGCACAAGGAGCGGCTGCTGCGGCTGCGGCTGACGGTGGACGTACTGACGCTGTCGGCGACGCCGATCCCGCGGACGCTGCACATGGCGATGCTGGGGATCCGGGATATCTCGAGCCTGACGACGCCGCCGACGGACCGACGGGCGATCGTGACGGAGGTGATCGGGTACAACGAGCGGCGGATCTCGCAGGCCTTGGCGAGGGAGCTCGCGCGGGACGGGCAGGTGTATTTTGTCCATAACCGGGTGAGCGACATCCAGACCGTTGCCGACGAGGTTCGGCGGCTCGCCCCCGAAGGCGCCCGCGTCGTCTTCGGTCACGGGCAGATGGAAGGGCACGAGCTCGAAGAAGTGATGCTCAAGTTCTTCCGCAGGCAGGCGGACATCCTGGTCTCGACGACGATCATCGAGAGCGGCCTGGACGTGCCGACGGCAAACACGATGATCATCAACGACGCCGACCGCTTCGGCCTCGCCGAGCTCCACCAGCTTCGCGGGCGCGTCGGCCGGTCCAAGCACCGGGCGTACTGCTACCTGCTGCTGCCCGGGGACCGCACGGTGAAAGAGGTGGCCCAGAAGCGGCTCAAGGCGATCGAGCAGTTTTCGATGCTGGGCGCAGGGTTCAAGATCGCGATGCGGGACCTTGAGATCCGCGGGGCGGGGAACATCCTGGGCGCGGAGCAGTCCGGGCACATCGCGGCGGTGGGATACGAGATGTACTGCCGGCTGCTGGAGACGGCGGTGCACGACCTGAAGAACGACAAGAAGCCCGATCCGCCCAGCGCGGTAACGGTCGAGATCGGCGTGCCCGGGGTGATCCCGCGGCCGTATATCCCGTCGGACCTCCGAAGGCTGGAGGCGTACCGGCGGGCGGCGACGGCGACGACCGTGGAAGAGGTGGCGAAAGTGCGGCTGGACCTTACCGAGGCGTATGGAGAACCGCCCAGCCCGGTGCAGAAGATGCTCGACCTTGCGGAGCTGCGCATCGCCGCCGCGAACCTGGGGTGCAAGAGCATCACGCTGCGTGAAAAGGATGTGATCTTCCGCACGAGCATGCCGCAGGAACTCCAGACACGGCTGAGCGTGGCGAAGGAGACGGCGGAGCTTGCGGTGCGGGAAGCCGCGGCGCAGTCCCAGCGTGCGGCGGGCAAAGAGGCCAAGCCGGCGCGGCGAACGCTCTCCAGACCGGCATCGTTCGACAAGGAACTGCCCAGCAAGGACACGCCGCTGCCTGGCCGGGTCACGGTGCTACCGCCCAAGTCCGGGGATTCTCTGCACGAGGTGTATTTCCGGCCTCCGGAGCGGTATGTTGTTGAACCCGAGACTCTGCTGCTGGCCCTGCGCAAGCGGCTGGGGGATTCCCGATAAGCCTGCCTCGTGGCGGCGATGAGGCTGCGACCCAGGCCCAGGGGGACCCTATGACGCCCCGTTCATTCTCCCGGTATTCGCGCCGGAGCCTCCAACCGGTGCCGCTGGCGCTGTTCGTCGTGATCGTCATCACCTCTCTGTACTGGAGAGCGAGGTTCCCCACTTCTGCGTATGGACAGTACGGATTCTGGGTCGCGATCGCGACGTTGCTTCCCTTCGGCATCTATAACCGGGTGCAGGAGCGTCGCCTCCGCTCGGCGGTGAAGGCCGCCCGCGGACTGCTCTGCACGCACTGTGACTACGACCTGACGAACGCTGATCCAACCGGGCGCTGCCCGGAATGCGGAGAGGACTACGCCCACGCCGAGTGTGTACGCCAATGGCGACGCTGCTTTCCATCCGCCCTGGGGAAGGAAGTCCTTTCCGATCCAGCCGCACGCGTCGACGAGCGATAACACCTCACCGCGGGCGGCTGGGTCACGTGCACTTCCCTGCAGATCTTTCGGCCAGTCCACAATCTTTCGTGATCCGGTACGATTGCCTGTCACAACCCGCCTCCCGCCGCACTGTTCTGCGTGGGTGGGGGCTCGTTTGGTGACCGGTCTGTCCCCGTGTCCACGCGCGCAGTGAGCCAATCGCATGACCAGCTTCCCCGGCGGCGGCACGCCCGCCGACAGAATCCGACTGCTGTGGGAGCGCTCGGCCGGCGGAGCGCCGCCCGATCTTGCCGCGCTGCTCGCCTCGGTGAACGACGCGACGCCGGCGGACCAGATCGAAGCCGTCGTCGCCGACGCGCACGAGCGATTCTCACGAAACCTGCCCGCGTCGATCGAGCACTACCGCGCCTCCATCCCTGCCCTCGCTGCCGCGCCCGAGCTCGTCCGCGCCCTCCTCATGGCCGAATGCTCCCACCGCCGGGACCGCACGCCCGAGGAACTCCGCCGGGAACTGCTTACCAGGCTCCCCGAGCTTGCGGACGAGATCGAGGGCGTCATCGAGCTGGTCTCGCTGATGCGCGAGGCGGCGACGACGGCGCACGAGGATGACCTGGACGCCGGGAGCGTGCTGGGGACGTACCGGCTTGTGGAGTGGCTCGGGGCGGGGTCGTTCGGGGAGGTCTGGTGCGCGTGGGATACGCGGCTGGAACGCTACATCGCCCTGAAACTGCTGCGATTGCCCGCGGCGACGGAGGATGGGCTCAACCGCGTCCTGGCAGAGGCCCAAGCCGCGGCGGCGCTGGACCACGAGAACATCGTTAAGGTGCACGCCGCCGGAAGGCTGGGAAGCGGGCAGTGCTTCATCGATTGCCAGCTCGTCGGCGATCCCGATCCTGTTCCGCAGGATCGCAAGCGTGTGAAGATCGGCACCACGCTCAGCGCGTCCCTGGCCTCGGGGGACGGCAAGGCCCGGCCCATGGAGCCACGGGCGGCGGCGAGGACGATGGAATCGGTGTGCCGGGGCGTTGCCGCCGCGCATGCGCGGGGGATCGTGCACCGGGATATCAAGCCCTCGAACATCATGGTGACGCCCTCGGGCAGGCCGCTGGTCACGGACTTTGGGCTGTCGATCGCCGCCCCGCGGCACGCCGCGAACGTGGCGGAGCCCGGCGATCTCTCGGGGAACAACCCGCCCATCACGGCGACGGTTTCACTCCCCTCTCGCGGCGGCTCCATCACGGGCACGCCGGCGTTCATGTCCCCCGAGCAGGCCGAGGGAAAGCCCGCGCTGCCCGCGTCCGACGTCTACGCGCTGGGGGCGACGCTGCGGTTCCTGCTCACCGGAGAGCTTCCGTTCCAGCCCAGCGGAAAGTACCACGCCGACGCACGCTGGGATGTCGTCGAGCAGGTGCGGCGCAGAGAGCTTCGGCCGCTGATGGAGCTGACGTCACAGGCCGGCAGGAACATCCCCAGAGACCTCGCGGCGATCTGCGACAAAGCGATGCGCCACGCGGCGGGGGAGCGGTATGTCTCCGCCCAGCAGATGGCCGAGGACCTCACGTCGTGGCTCGGCTACCGGCCCGTCGCGGCCCGTCCGGCGGGCGCTGGCAGGACCCTGGCCCTCTGGTCGCGCCGGCACGCCGCCCCCACCGCCGTCGCGGGGATTGCGCTGATCCTGGGTTCGGCAGGAGTGTGGCGATACATCGTGTCTATCGGGCGGGAGCGCGACCGCGCGGTCGCCGCCGAAGAGGCGACCAAGCGGCAGCTGCTGGAAACCCAGCAGGCGCGGGCGGTGAGCGAGAGCGTGAATTCGTTCCTGCAGGGAGTGCTTCAGGCCGCCGACCCGGGAATCCTGGGCCGGGACGTCAAGATGATCGACGCCGTGCGGTTCTCCGCGTCGGAGATCTCGGTCCGCTTCAAGGACCAGCCGCGCATCGAAGCGCAGGTGCGCGACACGCTGGGTTCCACGTACCGGATGCTGGGTGAGGTCACCGAAGGGGCCAGAGAGCTGGAGACGGCGCTGGGGATCCAGCGCCGAGAGCTGGGGGAATCTCACCGAGACACGCTCTGGACCCGCCACGCGCTGCTGCTGACGCGCACGCTCTCGAATTCCGCGGAGATCGTTCCCGAGCTGCGCACCCTGATCGACGACATGACGCGCAGCCTCGGGGCGGACGATTCCCTGACGCTCGCCGCGAGGATGTCCTTGGGGATCATCATCTCCTCCCAGCACCTCTTCGCCGAGGCCGCGGTGCACTTCCAGGCGGTGCTCGATGCCGCGGCGCGAGGGTCGGATGTTGACATCGAGAACGTCATCAAGGCCAAGATCGAGCTGGCGCGGAACAACTTCTACCTCATGCGGGCGCAGGATTCGATCCGGCTGATGCACGAGTGCATCGCCGACCTCACACGGCTGTTCGGGGCGGAGCACATCACGACGCTGAACGCGAGCACGATCCTCGCAAATATGCTGATGCAATCCAACGGCCTTCCGGAGGCGGAGCGCCTGACGCAGGCGGCGCTGGAGGGGTACACCCGCCGGCTCCCGCCGGGGTTTGATCTGACGTTCGGCGCGGCGAGGGACCTGGCGGAGATCCGGTTGCTGCTGGGCCGCCCGGAGGAAGCGGCGGCGCTGCTGGAGCCGGCGTTTGCGCCGTTCCTGGCTCGCCCCGACCACGATCCCGTCCAGCTCCCCCGGGCCTACGAGATTCTGGGACGTTCCTACGCCGCCGCGGGTCACTACGCCCAGGCCGAGCGAGCCCTGCTCAGCGCGCGGGAAGGATTCATCACGCTCGTGGGCGGGGAAAAGAACGCCGTGGTGCAGCGAGTCTCCGCATTCCTCGCGGAGGTCTACGCAAAGCTGGGGGATCCGGCCAAGGCGGCCGAATACCGGCAGAAGGCGGGCCTGGCGCCCATCGACCCGGCTCCCGCGCCACGCTGAGGTTGCCCGGCGCAGTTCACATCATCTTGGGTGTACACGCCCCTCTTACTGGGGTGCGTTCTGCCATTGTGGCGTCAATAGACGCCTTTTTTGCCGCGAAAGGAAAATTCCTCTCCCTTGATGTCACATCCCGCGGCGGACAGCACTCGCAAGGGTGTCGACGCCCCGGTCGGTTCCGGGAGGCGTGACGCAAGCCACTCTCCGAGGAATGAACCATGCATAAGAAGAACACTCCCGCGTCCCTCTCACGTTTCTGTACCGGCAAGGTGGGCCTCACCGCCGCCCTCGCCGGCCTGGCCCTGAGCGCCAGCGCCGCCTTCGCCCAGCCGGGCCGGCCCCAGTGGGTCTCCTTGGACCCAACGGTCGGCGCCGGCACGCCTCCGAGCGTTGTTCTCAGCCCCAATTCCACCGAGGACGAGACCATCCTGGAGATCTCCATCCCCGGGTTCTACACCGAGGAAGTGATCGACCCCGTGCACGGCTCGTTCCAGAAGCTCACGATCCCGACGCCCACCTCCGGCATCGGCCTGCTGATCCCCGCGGTGCAGAAGGTCCGCGGCGTCGCGGCGGTGCCGGTGCTGAACATGCTGGTGGCGCTGCCCAGCGACGCGGCGACGTGCTCGGTGAGCTCCCTCACGCCCACGGCGACCTCCACCGTGAGCGGCATGCGGATCATCCCCGCCCAGCCTGACATCATGGAAGAGGAGAGCATCGATCCCGCCAATCAGCCCCCGTTCGAGTACGACGCGGCGGCGTATGCGAGCACCGCGGCGTACCCGGCGACCAACGGTGAGCCGATCGGCCCCGTGGGCAAGAAGGTGGGCATCCGGCTCCAGCCGATGAGCATCAAGCCCTTCAAGTACGTCCCGGCGACGGGCCAGCTGGTGATCAACCGCAAGTTCAACGTGGTGATCGACCACCACGGGGATCCGCTGCCGCAGACGCGGGAGCACGTCCTGCTCGCCCGCCAGGTGCAGACGGCGTGCGTGAACTACGACACCCCCGCCGCGCCGTGGATCACCGACCACATCAATTACAAGGGCGCGTTCCTCTTCATCACCAAGTCCGACGTCGTCGACGACCTGCGCCCGCTGGTCCAGCAGAAGCAGCACCGCGGCTACACCACCCGCGTCGCCACCGAGGCCGAGGTCGACACCAACCACGACGGTTCCATGCAGGCGACCGAGGTTCGTTCCTACATCAAGGGCTGGTACGACGACCACGACAACGAGGCGCTCAAGTACGTGATCCTCGTGGGGGACGTCAACCGGATCCCCAACGCCTCCGACCCGTTCTACGGCTACCCCAGCGACTATTACTACTCCTGCTACGAGAACAACGACTTCTACGCCGACATGGGCCTGGGCCGCATCACCTTCAACGCCGGCCAGCTCCCCGACATTGTCTCGCGCATCCTCGCCTACGAGGACGCCCCGCCGTCGGCGAGCGAGTACTACAGCAAGTCCCTCGCCGTGGCGCACAACCAGACCTCCGCGAACTTCGCGTCGGTGCTGGACGCGGCGGTGAGCATCCCCTTCCCCGCCGACGAGCCCATGTCGTTCGTGAAGCTGTACGGCAACAACGCCATCACCGGGCAGAACTTCCAGCTGATCAACATGCTCAACGACGGCCAGCACATCGTCTACTACCGCGGGCACGGCTCCCCCAACACCTTCTACGAGTGGACCTTCCAGTCCGAGCACTTCCTGGACACCTACCTGACCGACAACAACTCTCCCAGCCATCCCTCCTGGTGCCCCATCGTCATCAGCAGCGCGTGCTCCAACGGCTCCCTGGGCACCAGCGACTGCCTTATGGAAGACTGGTTCCAGCGGCCGGGCAACGGCGCGGTCGCGGCCTACGGGGCGCTGATCGGCAGCCGCCGGGACATGAACCACGGCTTCACCACCATGTTCTGGAAGTACCTGCGGACCTTCGGCAAGACGGGGACGATCTTCTCGCACATGGAGTGGTCGCAGATCATGGGCTACCTCCAGCAGTGGAGCCCCGACATGAACGATCCGGCGAAGAACCTCTGGACGTACACGCTGCTGGGCGACCCCGAGATGAAGATCTGGGCGAAGAAGCCGGTGAACTGCGCTCCCGAGTCGCTGCCCCCGGGCATCAACGCCGGCGGCACCACGCTGGACATCACCGTCAAGAACGGGCACGGTGATCCGGTCCCCGGCGCGGTGATCAGCGCTTTCAAGGAAGGGGAAGTGCAGAAGACCGTGTATGCCGATGCGAACGGGCACGCTTCACTGCTGGTCAACCCCCAGAGCTACGGAACGCTGACGATCCGCACCTACACCTACGACGACGGCACGGGCCAGACCGAGTCCAGGATCCAGGTCGGGGCCTGCCCGGCGGACGCGGACGGCTCGGGCTTCGTGGATACCGACGACTTTGACTTCTTCGTGCGGATGTTTGAGGACGGCGTGCAGGGCGCCGACTTCGACCAGTCCGGCTTCGTCGACACCGACGACTTCGACGCCTTCGTGCACGCGTTCGAGCGTGGGTGCTGAGAAGGTCAGGTCCGCACACCGTGGTGCGGAAGAGTCAAGACAGTTCTGCGAGCGACCCGGTCGAAAGGCCGGGTCGCTCTGTTTCCATGGTTCGGCGCCCTCGCGTGCGCACGAGGGTTCTGCGTTTGACGGCATGAGGTCCCCGTGGGACACTGGGTCAGTGCGTACGCGAAGTGGATCAAGCCCTGTCGGCCGCACGAGTGATCACGCCGGGACGTATCTTTGGATCGCCTCCGCCGTGACAATCGCGATTCTTGGGCTGGCGCACTGGAAGATGCCGACCAGCGGCCCCGGTCACACGTTGGCACGAGCCGCGACTGCGTGGGGAATGCCAGGGCTGAACGTTTCGGACTTCCGAATGCTGATTCTGGTCGCGCTCCTGGGCGTGGCGGCAGGCAGTGTGTGCATTCCAATACTCTCCTTCTTCGGGACGCTACGAAAGCTCGAACTGCTGCGGCGACTTCAGTGCCCCCGGTGCGCTTACCCGGCGGGTGGCGCTTCGATCTGCCCGGAGTGCGGGCTTGTTCACGGCGCTATGTGGAAGCCTGTGGGTCGATGGATGCTTGCCGTCCGCACCGTCTCGCTCTCATGCGGCCTTTCCGTCGGCATGGTCACGCTCCTGCACGCATCCATACCGCTGGAGTATCAGGCGGACATCGGGATCGACGCCATCCCGTTTTTTCTGCACCACGCTCCGTCAAATCCCGGAGACGTGAGTCGGGATCCTGGCCCCACGCTGCTCATTCGCTGCGAGAGCCTTCGTCCTTTGCGTCTGGGCGAGAATCCAATTTCTTTTCGCGAAGATCTGCCTCACGTCGTCGCCATCTCACTTTCGGTGACCGCCGTGGAAACGCGGTTCGTCGGCACCCTGAAAGTTCCTGACGCCGCGGCAACTGTGACGGACGGCGGCCGCGACGAGCTGTACGCGGCTTCGGAAAGGCTCCGGTCCATGGATGATCGGATTGGAGGGCTGCCGGTCGACGACGTGGCGCGGCGACTGGCCGAGGAATTGAAACGCTCTGCGGATCATGTACGGCATGCGGCGGAACGCCTGCGCGCGGCGCAGCAACCTTCCCAGGTCACCTTCTCGACACCCTCGGGATCCGGGCCTCTTTGGTTGACGTCGACAGCGGGTCCGATCTGGTCCACAACGCCGCGCGCCACCGCCATATTGCTGGCGATATTCATCGTCATCGCCGTGCCGCTCGCGGCTGTGTTGCACACGCTCGCCGATCGAGCCGCCGAATTTCCATGGCCGGCCGACGAGTCTCCGGCTCGATCCATCCGCCAGCAATGAAGCTGCAGATCACGAGACTACTGCCCCGGCTCTTCCCGTTCCTCTTCACGCCCCGCCTCAACGGCCTTGGGCTCCCCGAAGATCGCCGTCCCCACCCGCACCACGTTCGCGCCCTCTTCGATCGCCACGTCAAAGTCCCCAGACATCCCCATCGAGAGGATGTTGAAGTGGCCCCCGCCCACGCCCGTGGTGCGGATCTCCTCGAAGATCTCTCGGCAGCGCCGGAAAACCGACCGCGTCTGCTCAGGATCGGATTCCAGCGGCGCCATCGTCATCATGCCGCGAACCCGCACGTTCGCCATCGTGTCGATCTGCTCGGCCAGCGGCTGCGCCGCGGGGACGGGGCAGCCGAACTTGGACTCCTCCCCCGAGCAGTTCACCTGCAGCAGCACGTCCACCGGCTCCTCACGCCGGTTCGCGGCGGTCTGGAGTTCCTCCGCCAGCCGCAGGGAATCAACCGAGTGCACGAGCCGCACGAACTCAAGAGCCTTGCGGGCCTTGTTACGCTGGAGGTGCCCGATCAGGTGCCATCGCACCGGCGCTGCCTTGACGGGCCCGGCCGCCTTGGCCGATGAAGGCGCGTTGCCCGAGCGGATCGCGCTCAGCAGCCGGCCGCCGGCAAGGTCGGGCCGGGAGGCGCTGGGCACCACGCGGAGCCGCGCAATGTACTCCTCCACCATCGCCGCGTGCTGGATCAGCGTCTGGACGCGGTTTTCACCAAAGTCCCGGTGGCCCAGGTCGATCATCCCGCGGATCTGGTCGGGGTCGGCGTGCTTGGTGACGGCGACGAGGATGATGTCGGCGGCGGAACGTCCGGACCGCGCCGCGGCCTTGGCGACGCGATCACAGACGGCGTGGTATCGGCTCGCCAGCTCCCCCTGCGTCCCGCCGGCGGGGCCGGCGACCGATCCCTGCGTGATCATGTCCCCGCCCTGGGCGGTGCTGGTCGATCCGACGGTGTTGGCATGGGTGTGTGCTGGCACAGATCGCTCCGCGAACGCACCTGACATGTGGGCCAGTGCGGAAATAGGATACACGTCCGCTGGGGCGCGGGACCGCCCGCCCCGCCGTGTTCTCAATTTCTTTTCCCAACCAATTCCCTGGATCTGGGCCCGCTGGACGGTGGACGGTCGGGCCCCGGAAGGAATCACCCCATGGCACAGAACGCTCCCCTCACGCCCCGTGAAACGCCCCTGGCCGCGGGAGATCTCGCCCCCGACTTCACGCTCAAGGACCAGCACCGCGGAGACTGGACGCTCTCCGAGCAGGTCAAGAAAGGAGACGTGGCGCTGTGCTTCTACCCGATGGCCTTCACCGACGTCTGCTCGGTCGAGATGAAGTGCGTCAACAACGAGATGGACTCGTGGGCGAGCAAGGGCGCGCAGGTCGTGGGCATCTCCTGCGACAGCTTCGCCGTGCAGAAGGCGTGGGCGGATTCCATGCAGCTCAAGCAGACGCTCCTGGCCGACATGCACCGCGCGGTCTGCAAGGCCTTCGGCATGTACTGGTCGGACCTGAACATCTCCGGACGCGGCACGTTCGTCATCGGCCAGTCGGCGGAAGGCGTCTGCCGCGTGAAGTGGGTCCAGAAGCGCGAGATCAAGCAGGCCATGGATTTCAACCAGATGCTCGCGCACCTGGGCTGAACTCCGGCGACTCTGGCTGAATATCAGCGCCTCCGCGGCGTACGACGAACCCGCGCCCAGGCCGAGGGCTGTGGTCCCACGTTCTTTGCGCAGTTCGCGGCGTGCTGCAAGAACCTATTTCGCTTCCACCGACTTTGCCTTTGCGGTCGCGTCATCCTCAGGAGTCGCCTGAGCTGACGCGCCCTTTGGCGTCGTGCCATCCCCGGGGGCATCCCCGCCGGAAATGTCTTCCTTCCCCGCCGCCTTCTCCACCTTGGCGGTGAGCTCGTTCAGCCAGTCCGTGAGCATCTGCTTCTCGGCGCGATCCTCTGAACGGTCGATCAGCCGCTGCAGCACGTCCAGGCCTCGGGGGTCGCCCAGGTCCACCAACGCCTTGCCCGCGGCCCGGCGCGTGCGATCCGCGCAGTCGTCCAGCACCTTGGCGAGCAGTTCCAGAACCGTGTCGGGATCGTGCTCCTTCATCTTGACCAGCGCGTCGAACGCCACGGGACGCGTGCGGTCGAACGAGCCGTCACCCGCGGCGATCATCACCGCCGCCAGTCCCTCCGGCGTGTTGAGGTTGCCCAGCGCCCGCACCGCCCCCTGGCGGATGCGGTCGGACTGCGACTCCTCCGTCATCGCCGAGAGAATCAGCGGCTGGTGGCGGACGGCCTTGAGCGTCCCCAGGCCGGAGATGCACGCCGCCCGAACCTTGGTGCTGCGGTCCAGCCCGTAGAGCTTGACGAGCATCTCCGCCGCGCGGTCCCGGCCGCGCTGGGCGCCTTCGTCCTTCCTGCCCGCCGCGATGTCGGCAAGGGTCGTCACCGCGGCCTCCCGGACCGCCGGAGAGGGCGGGCGGCCCAGCACGCAGGTCTCCAGCGTGCCGGCGTCCTTGAGCGTGCGCAGCGCCTTGATCGCCTCGAGCTTCACAAGTTCGTGCTCCTCGGGCGTGAACACAACGATCTCGCACAGCCCCGCCGCCCGTTCATCCTTGAGCTTGGCGAGGCTTCGGATCGCCTGGGCGCGTGCGGCGAGGCTCGGACCCTTCCTCGCCTCCGCGGCGAGCCACGAGGCGGGGGCGTCGATCGAGATCTGCGCCAGGATGTTTGCGTCGGGATCTACCGCGATCCACGCGGGCTCCGAAGGAAGTTCCATCTCAAGCGTGGCGCTGCGTCCACGGACGGCGAGAACGCCCTTGCGGTCGCTCCCGTCGGACAGGCGGGCGACCACGGGCAGATCGAATTCAAAGGCTGGGTTGGGGCCGTCGATCTTCTGCGTCTGCCGCGCCTCAAGGTGCAGGCGTGAGGCCCCCGCATCCCAGGACGCCTTCACGCTGACCCGCGGGCAGCCCGGCCTGTAGCACCACTGGGCGAAGAAGAGATCGAGCGATTCACCCGACGCCTCTTCCATCACGGCCTGGAGGTCGGACGTCTCGGCCTGCTTGAACTTGAAGCGGTTGAGATACTCCGCGGTGCCGCGGAAGAACGCCGCGTCCCCGATATGCCTGCGCAGCATGTGCAGCACCGACGCGCCCTTCGCATACGGCGTCGCGGCCTTTGTGAAGACCTCGCGGGGCTGGCGGAACTGGCGGCTCACCATCGCCGGCGTTTTCGGGGCTGTTCCCGTGTCCTGGCCTAACGCCGACTGAAACTCCCGAAACACGTGCGCCTCGTACCCCGCCGGCCCGTCCCGGTGCTCGAACCACAGCCCCTCGCTGTACGTCGCCCACGCCTCGTTGAGCCAGATGTGCTCCCACGAACTGCACGTCACCAGATCCCCGAACCACTGGTGCGCCAATTCGTGCGCCACCAGCCCGTCGGGATCCGAATCGATCACGCCCTGCTCGCTGTAGATGCTCGCGTCGCTGAGCGACGTCGCCGACGTGTTCTCCGTCGCCCCGCTCGAGTAATTATGCACCAGCACCTGGGCGTACTGATCCCACGGATACGGCTCGTCGAAGGCCTTGGCGAAGACGTCCACCATCTCCGCCGTGCGGCCAAAGCTCCTCCCCACGTCCTGTCCGCGTCCGACCGGGGCATACACAGGCATCGGCATCTTCTTGTTGCCGACATCCACGACATCCCACCGCCCGACGACGAGCGTGACCAGGTACGGCACGTGGGGCTTGTCCTGCAGCCAGTGGAATTTGCGGAACATGCCCAGGCGGGCATCCACCGTGGTCTCCCCGGTGCTCTCTCGCGTAGAAAGCGCCTTGTTCTCCACCCTCACCAGCCGCCCGTTGGAAACCACGTCGTACGCCGCGGGAACGGTGGCGATGATCTCGGTCGTCATGCGGTCGTTGGGAAAATCGTGGCACGGAAACCAGTAACTGTTGTTCTCCGGCTCTCCCTTGCTGTGGATCTGCGCCGCGCGGCCCGGCCATGCGGGGTCCTGCGGCGTCCAGACCAGCCCATACGGAGGGGTCGTCACCGTGTAGGTCGTGGTGAGCGTGCACGAGGCTCCCGCGGGAACGGGGGTCTCGAACCGGATCGCCAGCTTCTGGGCGTCATGCTCAAAGCTCACGCCGCCCGTGGACGCCGTGACGCTCTGGACCTGCATCAGCTTCGCGTCGAGGGTGAGGCTCTCCACCGGCGCCAGCCCCGCCGTAAAGGTCAGCTCTTGCACCACCTGCATCCGCCGCACGTTCATGTCGGCGATGAGGATGTTGAGCTTCATGTGGGTGTAATCCACCAGCGGGTGGCGTGGATAGCTGAGCAGGTCCCGGCCGGTCTCAGGATCGAACGCTCCGGGCTGGGCGCTTGCCGGCGCGGGGGACCCCGCGAGCAGGGCGAGGGTGAGAGCGGAAATGCGGAAGAAGCGTGTGGGCATCGTTGAACTCACGGGTCGGTCGATCGGCACTGTCAGGAGAGGTTCACGGGCACGCGGGATGTCGGGAGCGGCCGGGGCTTCGTTACTCGGACTCGACCTTGGGCTCGAGTTCCCTGGTGACCTTGTGCGCCGCCATCACGGTCAGGCGCGGATCCACCGAGATGGACGAGGGCTTCTCCCGGACCTCAAACACCGCCTTCGCCTGGCGAGTATCGACATCCAGGTGGAGGTACTCCCCCGGGCCGCCCGGGTATTTCACATAGAACGGCAGTGAGAACGCGTACGCGGGGTTGTCGGCGTCCACGCGCTGCGTCTGGTCCACCCCGATGGTCAGCTGGGAGGACGAAGCGTCAAAGTCGTAGGAAATCTCCAGCCGCGGCATCCCCGGGCGCAGCGTCCACTGGGCGAAGAACCGATCCAGACTCTGGCCCGACGTCTCTTCCAAGCAGCGGCGGAAATCGTCGGACGTCGCGTGCTTGAACTTGAAGCGGTTCAGGTAGAGCCGCGTCCCCGCAAAGAACGCGTCATCACCCAGCCGCATCCGCAGCATGTGCAGGACCATCGCGCCCTTGCCGTAGACATCGTCGGGCTTCGACATCACCTGCATCTCGTTCATGTACCGGTTGCTGACCAGCGCGGGAGAATCCGGCGCCGACGAGCTGTTGCGTGCTCGCTGGCCGGCAAGGAACCCGCTGACCGCCCGCTGGTACGCCTTGCGCCGCGCCGCGGGATCCGTCCCCGCCGCGTGCTCATCCCACAGCGCCTCGCAGAAGCTCGCCCACCCCTCGTTCAGCCACAGGTTCTCCCACCCCTTGCAGGTGACCAGATCCCCGAACCACTGGTGCCCCAGCTCGTGGGAGATCAATGAATCCTGGCTGCCGTCCTCACCCGAGAGGCTCCCTCGCGTCATCGTCGTCGCCGACGTGTTCTCCATCCCGCCCCACACAAAATCACGGCAGATCAGCTGCGCATAACGGTCCCACGGGTACGGCTCGTCGAAAAGCTCCCCGAAATACGCGATCATCGCCGGCGTGTTCTGGTACAGCCGCCGCGCATCCTCTTCCGTGCCGATCGGCGTGTACACCGGCACCGAGAGCCAGGGCGTCGCCGACTCAGGCCCCCCTACCTCCACGATCGAGAATTTCCCGATCACCAGCGTCACCAGGTAGTTGGCGTGCGGCTTGTCCTGGAGCCAGTGCCACCGCGTCCGTCCCGCGCTCGCCGCCTCCTTGGAGACCAGCCGCCCGTTGGAGGACACGTCGTACCCCTCCTCGACCGTCACGATCAGTTCGGTCGTGAGCTTCTCGTTGGGATAGTCGTGGCAGCAGAACCAGCAGCTGTTGTCCTGCGCTTCTCCCTGGCTGTGGATCTGCACCACCTGGTCCGACGGGCTCTTCGCATCGGGCTTGGGCGCCGACCATGTCAGCCCCTGACCCTTGCAGTACCCAAAGTCCACGTCATAGGAGATTACCACCTCGACCTGCTCCCCCACCGCCGCGGCCTGCGGGAAATGGATCAGCAGCTCCGAGCCGTTGTTGTCGAACTTCGCGGGCTTGCGGCCGACCTGCACCGACCGCACGCCGATCTTCTTCGCGTCCAGCCGCATCGTCTCCCGAGGCTTTCCAAGGGCGATCGCCGTCAGCGTCTCCTTGCCCACCAAGGTCGGCTTGGAAAGGTCCGGAAAGTCCAGCTCCAGCCGCATGTGCTGGTAGTCGAACTGCGGGGAAGGCTGCCAGGTGGAGAGCTGGCGACCCGTGTGGGGGTCGATCCGCGGATCGCTGGGAAGATCGGGCTCGGCCTCGGGCTCTTTCTCGGGAGCGGGAGGTGGATCCGCGGGCGCCGGGGCCGGGTTCTCGGGCCCGGCGGGCTGCTTCTGGTCCGCCGGCGAAGGGATGAGATCCTCGGCGGGCGGGGGCGGGGCGTTCTGGCCGATCGCCAGGGAGGCGACGAGGCACAGGAGCGAAGGGATCAGCGTGACCGTGGTGGCCCGGTTCTTGGGGGACATATCGGGAAATCTCCGGTTGGCGACGAAGGATACCGGATTGGCGGCCTAGAGTTTGCTCCGTGCAAGACCTCCCCGCACGGAAACCCGTGGACTTATCCCCAATTGGCAGTGGCGTGCTTTGAGCGCCGCGTTGTTGTTGGTACGATCTGATATGCCTTCCTCCCCGAACCAGCCCGATCACGTTGGTCCGACCCAGGACAAAGGCTCCCGAACCCGGGATACCGGCCAGGACCGCCTTGGCAACTCGCAGCAGAACCGGGCACAGAGCCTCGCCGGCACCCCCACCCCCACCGCCTCCACCACGATCCCGACCACCGCGTCGGGATCGTCGCCTTTTGCAGCCTCCTCCGCCGGGCATTCCCCCGCCGCCGGATCCGCCAACCCCCTCCTGGCCGTCTCCGAAAGCTCCGTCGATTCCGAGTTCTACAGCCCCATCCCCGAGGGCTACCAGCGCGGCGCCCACAAGTACGTCGTCATCCTCGGCACGGTCATGTCCGCCCTGGGCAAGGGCATCTTCTCCTCCAGCCTCGCCAAGCTCTTCAAGGAAAAAGGCCTCACCGTCGCCCCCATCAAGATGGAGGGCTACCTCAACATCGATTCGGGCACGCTCAACCCCTACCGCCACGGTGAAGTCTTCGTCCTCGACGACGGCACCGAGTGCGACATGGACCTGGGCACCTACGAGCGCCTTCTCGACCAGAACCTCACCCGCAAAAACTTCACCACCAGCGGCCAGATCTTCGGGGAGATCATCTCCCGGGAGCGCCGCGGCGTGTACCTGGGACGGGACGTCCAGTGGATCCCCCACGTCACCGGGGAAGTGAAGCGCAAGCTCCGCGAGCTCGCCGCCTACGGGGATGGCAAGAAGCCCGCCGACGTCGTCTTCGTGGAAGTCGGCGGAACGGTGGGCGACTACGAAAACGCCTTCTACATCGAGGCCCTGCGCGAGCTGGCCTTCGAGGAAGGCCCCGGCTCGTGTTGTTTCGTCGCCCTGACGTACATCATCGAGCCCAAGGCCCTGGGCGAGCAGAAATCCAAGGCCGCCCAGCTGGGCATCAAGCGCCTGATGGAAGTCGGCATCCAGCCCCACGTGATCGCATGCCGGGCGAGCAATCCCTGCTCTCCCAAGGTCATGGAAAAGATCGCGATGTTCACCAACGTTCCGCCGCGACGCATCTTCTCGATGCACGACCGGCCGAGCGTCTACACCATCCCCGAGGAAATGCGCCAGGAAGGCCTGGACCGGGAAATCCTCTCCCTGCTCAACCTCCACGACCGCGTGGACGTGGGCAAGGAAGACCGGGCCCGGGAGCAGTGGCTGGGCTTCGTCAAGAAGCTCACCGCCCCCAAGAAACACACGGTCATGCTCGGCATCGCCGGCAAGTACGCCGACCTCCGCGACGCCTACGCCTCGATCGACAAGGCCGTCGAGCACTGCTCGGCCCATCTCAACTGCCGCATCGAAACCCGCTGGATCGATTCGACCGTCATCGACAACCGCACCGCCGAGGGCCACCTGGGCGACCTCGACGCCGTGATCGTCCCCGGCGGATTCGGCACCCGCGGCGTCGAAGGCAAGATCGCCTGCGTCAAGTACTGCCGCGAAAAGCTACTCCCCTACCTGGGCATCTGCCTGGGCTTCCAGGTCGCGGTCATCGAGTTCGCCCGCAACGTCGTCGGGCTCTCCACCGCCTCCAGCACCGAGTTCGACACCGCCGC
Organism: Phycisphaerales bacterium; assembly: GCA_044226385.1. GTDB lineage: Bacteria > Planctomycetota > Phycisphaerae > Phycisphaerales > UBA1924 > JAEUJB01. Next base: position 22,349 of record JBGAHA010000011.1, on the reverse strand, counting down.
CTTCCACACGCCCTACCCCGTCATCAGCGAGCTGCCCGAACAGAAGAAGGTCGAGGGCCTGGGCGGCACCATGCGGCTGGGCGCGCAGGACGTCGCCATCACCCCCGGCACCCTCGCCAGCTTCCTCTCCGGCGGTCGCCCCCACGTGCGGGAACGCTTCCGCCACCGCTACGAAGTGGACCCCCAGTTCATTGATCGCCTCGAGGCCGCGGGCCTGGTCTTCTCCGGCCGCCACCCTGCGACGCCGATCATGCAGATCCTCGAGCTTCGCCAGACCGAGAACGCCGGGGACGGGCACGACGCCTCCGCCCACCTGCCCACGCATCCCTTCTTCATCGGCGCCCAGTTCCATCCCGAGCTCACCAGCCGCCCGCTGCACCCCCAGCCCCTCTTCATGGGCCTCATCGCCGCCGCGATCCGCCGCAAGGCGCAGGCGAGCGATCCCGGGCTGGTCCGCGTCGGGGATCCCGATGTCGACCGCTGGCTGCGCAACGGTTCGGCCCAGCGCCAGACGGTGTAAACGTGTGAACATATGACGGAGCCACGAGGGCGGGATCAACGATCCCTTTGCTCTCCAGTGCTCATCGGGGCTCGTCGGGGCTCGTCGGGGCACCTCGCGCGGAGCACGCTCACTGCCGGCGCGGGATCGGAATCACGCCATCCTCCACCGCCTCCCGCTGCTCGGGAGAGAGCGGCTCGATGGTGGCCTCTTCTTCTCGCGTCAGCACGTAATACGCGACGTACAGCCACGAGAGAATGCCGGCAAGCAGCGCCAGCGAGATCGAGCGATTGCGATGCCACGAGCTGACGACCGCGAGCATCGAGCCCAGGCCCAGCGCGTACTCCACCGCGCCCCGCGGCACCCCCACCGTCACTTCTGCCAGCGTGCACATGGCGTCTCCCCCGTTTGCATCCCACGACGCCCCTGAGCATACAAAAACGCCCAGTCCCACGCGAGCGCGCGACGTGCGCCCTCCACCTCCGCTCCACCCCGCCGACAACCGTTCGCGGCGCGCTGTCCATGGATGAAATCGCCGGAGACATCCGCCCAATGAGCCAGCGATCGGAGACTCCCGTGACCGCATCACATACGGATCGCTACACCCGCGCCGCCCTGGCGCTCGCCGTTTCCATCCCCTTCCTCTACTACGGCATCCAGCTCGCCGCCGCCTGCTTCTACCCCGGCTACAGCTTCCTCAGCCAGTCCGCGAGCATGCTGGGCTCCGACCTCTCGCCCCAGGCCCGCATCTTCAACATCGGCATCATGACCCAGGGCGCCATCACCCTGCTGGTCTCCCCCGCCTTCGCCCTCGCCCTCCTCCGCGTCCGCGTGCACCCGCTCCTCGCCTGGCCCGTCACCTCCGCGATCACCATGAACGGCGTTCAATCCCTCTGGTCGGGTTACTACACACTCCCCGACCCGCGCCACGGCGGGCACCCGATCTTCCTGGTCTTCATGCTCGCCCTCCCCGTGCTCTTCCTGCTGTCACTCTGGAAGCCCGGCACACGCCCCCTCCGCGCCTACCTCCTCGCCAACCTCGGCCTGCTCCTGGTCATGGTCCCGATCATGAGCCGCATGATCAACCTCGACGCCTACGAGCTCCAGGGCCTCTTCCAGCGGATCTTCACCCTCACCATCTTCCCGCCCATCGCCGTCACCGCCGCCTTCCTGCGGCGGCGACTGCAGCCCGGGTCCGCATGATGGTTCCGCGCTTTTCACGATGACCCTGCCACGGCGAGCCGCACCTCAACAGGCCTGATGAATCAACGCACGGCCTGGATTCACGGGACAAGGCGTCGAACAAGCATCAAATCCGGGAGCAAGCCTTCGGACGCACCCCCGAGAAGCCTCACGCCTGCGCCAGCCCCTCCCGGATCGCAAACCGCATCAGATCCGCCCTCGCCGCGATCCCAAGCTTGCGCATCATCCGGCTCTGGTGCGCATCAATGGTCTTGGCGCTGCGGCACAGTTGCTTGGCGATCTGGATGCGAGACAGCCCCAGTCCCACCAGCCGCAGGATCGAGATCTCCCGGGACGAAAGCGAAGAAAGAAGGGTCAGCGGCCCCGAGGCGACCGTATCCTCGACCCGCGGCCCCGACGCCCCTTCCGACGCCGCCGGCCGGCATCGCTCCCGCACCTTGGGCCCCAGAAGGAACGATCCAGGCTTGCTGTTCATGACCTCGTGGATCCCCCCCACGATGTCTTCCAGCTCGTCCGACTTGGCGAAGTACGCGCTCGCCCCCGACGCGAACGATGCCGAGATGAACGCGTCACGGATATGAGCGCTCAGCACGATGATGCGCACCTTCGGCTGGAGTCGGTGCAGGCGATCGGCCATCTCAAAGGCGTCGGGCCCGGGCATCTCGATGTCCAGCAGCACCGCATCGGGCTGCAGGCGCCGGGCCTCTTCCACCAGCTTGGCCGCCGTTCCAAGCCTCCCCACGACCTCGATGCGCCCCTCGATGGCGAACTGCGCCTTGAGTCCCTCCACCAGCACCGCGTGATCATCCACGCACAGCATCTTGGTCGCGTGCGACGTCGCAGGCCTCGCGCTCCGATCCGTCGCCAAGTGCGTCGCCCGCCCGGCCGCCGCCTCCTTGCCACGCAAGGCGCTCCCGTCCTTCACAGCGCGCGAGCCCCTCGCCTCCGCGACATCCGGCTTCCTTGGCGGCGTTCTCATGTGACCTTCTTCCTGCCCGCAGGCTTCCACCCCGACATCGCCTCACCCAGCGCGTGGCGGATGCCACCGAAATCATCGGGAGGATCGATGATCGTCGCGCCCAGCTTCGACCACTGACCCGCCGTCCCACGCCCAGGGGAACCCAGCAGCACGACCCGGCGCTGGGAATGCCCCGAGAGCCACCGCTTCGCCGCCGCAAGGGCGCCCGCCGTGGGCGGCGTCACCCACAGATCCGCCGGCGGCGGGGTCGCGCGCGTCGCCGCCGTGAGCCGGACGCCCGAGCCCAGCAGCACCTGTGAAATCAGCGCCGCCGTCCGGTAGTCGCGCACCGAGATCACCGCCGTCCGCGGCCCGTTCACGCTCGCGGTAACCCGGCCCCGGCCGCCGTCCGCCGCCGGCAGCACCAGCGTCGCCGTGGTGCCACGCCCAGGCTCCGACGCAAGCTCGACGTCCCCTCCCGCCCGCATCGCCACCTTCCGCGCCAGCGGCAACCCCAGCCCCGTGCCAAGGTTGCGGGATTTGGTCGTAAAAAACAGGTCAAACGCTCGCCGCAGAATCCCCTGCGACATCCCGCGCCCGTTGTCGGTCACGGCGATGCGGACCGTCGCCCCATCTTCAGAGGCTCGCGCCCGGATCCCCACCCGGGCCTTGCGGTGCGTCTGCACCGAGGCCTCCCCCGCGTTCACGATCAGGTTGAGCACCGCCTGCGTCAGCCAGTGCGGCGCGATCTGCACCGATGGCAGCGTCGCCGGGATCGACGCCTGCAGCGTCACGTGCTTGGGCACCGCCTTGCGGAGCAGCACCCCCATCTGCTCCCACCACTCCACCAGGTCCGTCACCCCCTCACCGTCGTGCGCCACCCCCGGGCCGTCGGGATCCAGCGCCAGGAAGTGCAGCCCGTCGCTGAGGTGCTGCAGGTACGCGATCGAGCGCCGCACCGCCGTGATGTGCGCCATCGCCGCCGTCGGAATCCCCGCGTGCTCCAGCGCGTTCAGCCTCGCCCGCACCGGCAGCAGCACGCTGTTCATGTCGTGCCCCAGCCCCGCCGCCAGCGTTCCCAGGGACGCAAGCCGGTCGGCGAGGTGCAGCCGGAGGTTCGCCGTCGCCAGCGCCCGTGTCTGCTCCGTGATCAACTGCTGAAGCCGGGAACGCTCGTCGGCGGAATCGGCCCCGACGTGGATCTGCCGCCCTACGTCGCGCACCACGCCGATGAAGTAGGGCGCCACGTGCACGGGCAGGTCCGCTCGGGACATCGAGAGCTCGATCTGGATGATCTTGCCGTCCTTGCGGACAGCGTCAAAGTTCCGCATGCGTGTCAGCGTCTTGGCCCGGTCCCCGTGCCGGTAGCGGTCCAGGTACCGGTCCAGCGCCGAGCGCCGCGGCTCGGGGATCAGAACCTTCACGTTGCGCCCGAAGAGTTCCGTCGGCGTCCACCCGAACACCTGCTCCACCGAATCGCTCGCCGATTGAATAATCCCCCCGGCGTTCATCGTGATGATGGGATCAAGCACCGGGCCCCGGCCAGACCTGGCGACGCCCCGCGGCGAGGCGCGGCGGGCTTTCCGGGCCGCCGGGAGCCTGCGGGAAGAACTCTCTGGCATGGAGGAGTGTATGAGTCCCCCGGCCCGGCGCTCGTCAGGCATGCCGGGCCGCCATCCAGAAGTGGGAAACTTCCGTATGGCCGCGCGGGCGCGGCTCCCCCCATGATGTCGTCATAGAACCCACCCCACGGAGCTTGCGGCTCTTCGTTCCCATACACATGCAACACCGCAACATCCCTCCACTGAACCGCACGAATGAGCGTCTCCTCATCAAGCTTCCGACCGCCGGCGACACCGCTCCCGCGATCGATTCACATTCCTCCACGCACGCACCATCCAATCTTCACGTTCCTCTCACGCCCGAGGATTCCACTCCCCGCCCCCACACGACCTCCCGCGAACCGCCCGCGGGCGGCACCAGCGCCCTCCCCGCACATCGACCCATCCCCCCGGGTCGACGCGCAGGCGAAGCGATGGTGGGAACACCATCACGGAGGCACGACATCATGGCCACGCCCATCGACGCCGCCGGAGATTCCCTCCACCCCCACCTGGCGCTCCTGCACGCGGTAGCGCACCATGTTGCCGGCGCGCCCACCACGCCACCACACCAGACGCCCACCCCGGGGCATCTGGTCTCCGCGGTCCCGCTCATGCGAGCCACGCGCGCGGCGATAAACAGCGCCCAGGGCCTCGAACGCGCCGTCGCGCTCCGCAACATCGCCGCCACCGCCGCCCACGATCTGGAAGGCTCCATGTTCCAGCTCGATTCCAACCTCGAATTGCTCGACGCCGAATGGCTCTCCGCCGATGCCGCCGAAGCACTGGGATCCATGCACGTCGTCGCCCTGTATCTCCACAACCTGACCCGGGAACTGCGCATCGCCGCCGAGGACGCCGATGCCCGCGCCACCGACCGGGAACTCCACCTCTCCCAGTGGTGGCCGGGAATGTCCCTGCTCCTGGGAACGCTGCGCTGCGACGGCGTGACCATCGACGCCGATTTCCCCAAGCATCTCCCCGGAGTCTGCGTCAAGCCCCACCACCTCACGCAGATCTTCCTGACGCTCGTCGCCAACGCGCTCCAGGCCATCGCCTACCGCCCGCCTCCCGCCCCCGGCGCCCCGCCGCTGGAGAAGGGCGCGATCGACATCTACGGCAAGCTTTCCCCCCGCGCCCGCGCCGTCACCATCGCCTTCACCGACAACGGCGTGTCCATGACCCAGGAAGCTGTCATGCACGTCTTCGACCCCCGGTTTGTCTGCAAGGGCGACCAGGGAACTGCCGGCTCAGGCCTCACCGTGGTCCGCCAGCTTCTCTGCGACATCGGCGGCACGATCAGCCTGAGTTCCGCAAGCGGGACGGGCACGATCGTCGTCATCGAGCTGCCCATCCGTGACGAGCACAAGCAGACCCTGTCCGGCATGGACTAGTCCCGCGGCGCTCGTTCTGATCCAGCCATATTCCCCACCCTGCCCCCCTCACTGGCGCTGGCGCCGTTTCGGCCCAGCGCCGGCCTGCGACTCCGCTCCGCGCCCCATGGACGGCTCGACTCAAGCCGAATCAATTCGTCCCACCCGCTCTACCATCGGTGCATGGCCACCGCGCCCACGCCCACCTCTCACCATCCCCACCGGACATGGCAGCAGGAGCTCGAGATCATCGACCGCACGATGAAGGCGATCTCGGGCATCACCGACCCCGAGGAGATGGTCGACGCGTACTGGAACGGCATCGGGGAGCTGCTCCCCTTCGAAAACTACCTCTCCGTCTCGCGCCGGCAGTGCGAACCCCCACACTACCTGGTAACCCGCTCATCCCGCGCGCCCGAGCTTCCCAACCCCTGGCTCTACCGCGACCGCCTGCCGCTACTCTCCGGCGGCGTCGCCGGGGAGATCGTCTACGCCAACAAGCCCGTGATCATCGACAACCTCCCCGCCGCGCTCTCCCGGGACGACCCCGCCTGGTTCTACCTCCAGGGCTTTGAATCGCTCATCGCCCTCCCGCAGTATGACCAGGGCGAAGGGCTCAATGTCACGATGCTGCTGCTGCCCCCCGGCGGGCGCATCGATCAGGCACGCATCCCCATGCTGCACTGGCACGGCGGACTCTTCGGCCGAGGCACGCAGAACCTCGTCCTTCGCAACCAGCTCGCCTCCGCCCTCGAAGCCCTCGACGCCGAGCTCCAGACCGTGGGGGAAATCCAGCGATCCCTCCTCCCCTCCCAGCTTCCCCAGATCACCGGATACGACCTCTGCGACTTCTACCAGACCAGCGCCCGCGCGGGCGGTGACTACTACGACTTCTTCCCGCTCGACAACGGCCGCTGGGGGATCTTCATCGCCGACGTCTCCGGACACGGCACCCCCGCCGCCGTCCTGATGGCGATCATCCGCACGCTCGCCCACGCGCTCCCCGATGCGCACGGATGCCCCGTCGACTTCCTCCAGGAACTCAATACGCGCCTCTTCCGCTCCTACGGAACCTCCGGCGCCTTCGTCACCGCCTTCTACGGCGTGCTCAACCCGGCGTCGGGTGAACTGACCTACTCCCTCGCCGGCCACAACCCGCCCCGGCTCGTGCGCCGCGGGTCCATCATCGAGCTCGGTGAAAACGGCGAGCTTCCGCTGGGCATCCTGGAAAGCCAGACCTACCGCCAGGCCCGCGCCACGCTCGTCCCCGGGGACATGCTCCTGCTCTACACCGACGGCATCACCGAGACCATGGCCCCGGCGCGGTCGGTCTCCGGCGGACCCGCCTCGCGCGAGCTCTTCGGCCTCGCTCGCCTCGACGCCGCGCTCACCGCCTGCCCCGACTTTTCCGCCCAGGAGTGCCTCCACACCATCCGTGAGCACATCACGGCCCACGCCCGCAACGCCCCGCAGGCCGACGACCAGACCATGCTCGCCATCCGCTACCGCGGGTGAACCCTCACCCCTCCCATGCGCTCTTCTCCAGCTCGCTCCCCGCGTGCCACAGCACGCACGCGCTGAACTGGTCCGGCCTCCCCAGCATCACCATGCAGTTGTGCAGAAGCGCTTCGGCGTACATCCGCGCGTCCTGGTCCCCGCGCTGGGCCCACATCCACGCGAACACGTGCACCGCCCACGGATGATGCGTCCCATTGTCGGGCTGCACCTCCGCCATGAACCACCCCGCCGCGTCCAGGCACCGCGCCCGCAGATCCTCGCGCCGCTCACGGTTCGCCAGCGACCACAGCGCGTGCAACGACCCCAGCTCGGTCTGCGTCCACGCCTCGATCGGCGCCTCGATCCCCTCGGACGTCAGCGCCCCCCGCTCCCGCAGCCACGCCGGCCGCTTCCACGCGGCGCCACTCCCCACCATCCACCACAGCTCCACATCCCCGCGATTCCCCGATGACTCGTCCCCTCTCCCGCTCCCCCCGCCAATCCCCAGCATCGCCGACAGCAGCGGCCGATCCACCAGCCTCCGGTGCCCCGCCTCGTCGGCAAACCCGTCAACAAACGCCCGCTTCTCCCCTTCGTCCCCGTGCCACGATGGGTCCAGCGGCGTCCCGCGCAGCACCGGCCCCGCCGCGAGCCGCAGGCGCGTCACCCATTGCTGCATTCCGCTGTTCACGCCCGCACCGCCGCAGGTTCCGTTCCCGCCTTCACCGCCGTCGACTCCGCGAGCGTGCGGCCCAGCACCTCGCGCCCCCCTTCAAACACCCGCAGCACAACCTCCCCCTGCTCCAGCGGATGCTCGATCCCGCGAGCACACCGCCACGGCAGTCGCCGGTGAAATCGCTCCACCCCCGCCGACGCCTTCCATTCCCCCGGCGCCCGCGTCGGATGCCACTGGTGAAAGACCATCGCTTCCTTCACCACGATCCCCGCCGACGCCCCCGACGCGTGCAGCCGCCGCCCCAGGTCGTCATCCTCCTGCCCCCACCCTTTGAACTCCTCATCAAACCCGTTCACCTTCCCCATCGCCTCCACCGTCACCGAAAAGTGCGCGCTCAGCAGCTTGGGCTTGTGCGCCTTGGCCAACCCAAACCGCCTCAGCAGCAACTGCCTTCGATACCGGCCGTCACGGTTCTCCAGGCCCTTCAGTTGCTCCAGCGTCGGCTCCGCCGGCACGCGATGATCCCGCACCGCCGACTCGTCAAACGCCTCGGTCTGCTCCGGCGTCATCTCCACGCGGAACCCCACCAGCAGCTCGGCCCGCTCCCCGCGTTTCTGGTGCACCCACGTCACCTCCGCGCCCGGACAGCAGTCACCGTCAAAGTACAGCGTCCGATCCTTCTCCCCCGCCCCCAGCGCCCGCAGCCCCTTGAACCCGTTGTTTCGAGCCTGCCCGACCCGGCACTCCCCCATGTTCGCCCGCTGCACAATCGCGATCGGCCGCGCAAACTCCTCCGAGCACCCGCGCACCACCGCCGCGATCTCTTCGACATCGTTGTCGCACGACACCACCACGTGCCCCGCCGGCACTCGCTGAAACGCCACCCCCATCAGCGCTCGCCGCAGGTGCCGCGTCGTGTGGGTCGTCATGATGACATGCACGTTCACCGTCACGCCCCGATCATACGGATCCTGTCGTTACCATCTCCCCCTGCGGCTTGACCCCTTCCCCCTCCCCTCCAAGCCTTCTCCCGGTGCAATTCCTCGACTCCAACGAATCTCTTCGCCAATGGCGTGCCGCCGCAGGCCCCTGCGCCTTCGTCCCCACCATGGGCGCCCTCCACGAAGGCCACGCAAGCCTCGTCCGCCAGGCCGCCGCCCTCGCCCGCGCCCAGTCCCTCCCCGCCGGCTGCGTCGTCAGCATTTTCGTCAATCCCACCCAGTTCAACGATCCCGGCGACCTCGCCCGCTACCCGCGCACCCTCGACGCCGACCTCGCCCTCTGCCACGCCGCCGGCGCCTCCGCCGTCTACGCCCCGGCCGTCCACGACATCTATCCCCCCGGCGAAACCGTCGAAACACCTCCCCTCCCCGCCGTCGCCTCCACCCCGGGACTCGAAGACGCCCGCCGCCCCGGCCACTTCGCCGGCGTCTGCCAGGTCGTGCTTCGCCTGCTGCGCCTGGTCGACCCCGCCGCCGCCGTCTTCGGGGAAAAAGACTGGCAGCAGCTCCAGGTCATCACCGCCATGGCCGCGACGCATCATCCCTCCACGCGCATCATCCCCGGCCCCACCGTCCGCGAGCCCGACGGCCTCGCCATGAGCAGCCGCAACCGCTTCCTTTCTTCGGATGATCGACGCCGCGGCCTCTCACTCTCCCAAGCCCTCACCGCCGCCGCACAGTGCGCCGACCCTGCCGCCGCCGAAGCCGCGATGCGCGGCATCCTCGACGCCGCCGGTGTCATCACCGAGTACGCCGTCGTCCGTGAGGCAAGTTCCCTCCTCCCTCTCCCCGCACCCTCGCCCTCCACATCCACGCGCGGCCGCGCCCTTATCGCTGCCCGCGTCGGCTCCGTCCGCCTCATCGACAACGCCCCGTGGCCCGCCGCGAGGCCGTAGCCCTCATTCCCGCGACCTCCGCGGGACTCTCCCTCATCTCGCGTCATCCACGCAGCCGCTCGCACGCTCCGCTCGCGGCATCGCGCCCCCGTTTCACCCCCATATTTCCCCGCCCAAACTTTCTTTTTTGTCCAGCGCGCGAACAATCCCGCATGAGCAAACTGATCGCCCTTGCCTATTCCGGAGGACTCGACACCTCCGCCATCATCCCCTGGCTCCGTGAGAACATGGACTGCGAAGTCGTCGCCGTCGTCGGCGACGTCGGACAGGGCGCCGACGAACTCACCGGCATCGAAACCAAGGCCAAGAACTCCGGCGCCCGCGAGTGCCACGTTGTCGACCTCAAGCGCGAGTTCATGCAGGACTTCATCGAGCCCATGCTCCTCACCGGCGCGATGTACGAAGGCCGCTACCTGCTCGGCACCGCCATCGCCCGCCCCCTCCTCGCCAAGGCCCAGGTCCAGGTCGCCCGAAAGGTCGGCGCCAAGGCCCTCTGCCACGGCTGCACCGGCAAAGGCAACGACCAGGTCCGCTTCGAATCCGCCTTCGCCGCCCTCGCCCCCGACATGGAAGTCATCGCCCCCTGGCGCATCTGGAACCTCAAGGGCCGCCAGGACCTGCTCGACTACCTCAAGAAGCACAACGTCCCCACCACCGCCAGCGCCACCAAGCTCTACTCGCGCGACCGCAACCTCTGGCACATCAGCCACGAAGGCGGCACGATCGAAGACCCGTGGAACGCCCCGCCCGACGACGTCTGGATGCTCACCGCCGACGTCAAGGACGCCCCCGACAAGCACGAGGATGTCACTCTCACCTTCGAAGCCGGCCGCGCCCGCAAGCTCAACGGCACCCAGACCTCACCCGAGGTCCTCGTCCAGAAGCTCAACGAGATCGGCGGCCGCCACGGCGTCGGTCGCGTCGACCTCGTCGAGAACCGCCGCGTCGGCATGAAGTCCCGCGGCCTCTACGAAACCCCCGGCGGCACCATCATCTTCGAAGCACTCCTGGGACTCGAGGAAATGGTCCTCGACCGCGAAACCCGCCACTGGAAGCAGCACCTGGGCCTCACCTTCGCCGAGCTGGTCTACGACGGCCGCTGGTTCACCCCCCTGCGCGAGGCCCTCTCCGCCAGCGCCGAGAAGATGGCCGAGAAGCTCACCGGCGACATCGTTGTTCGCCTCTACAAGGGCAAGGCGACCACCGTCCAGCGCCGCAGCCCCCACGCCCTCTACTCCCAGAACTTCGCCAGCTTCGACATGAACGAGCTCTACGACCAGAAGCACGCCGAAGGCTTCATCCGCCTCCTCTCCCTCCCCGAACGCATCGCCGCCCTCAAGTCCGGCGGACTCAAGTAATCCAAGCCCACCTCACCGCGGCTCCCCCTCCAAAGGGCCGGCCCCCACGCCGGCCCTTTTTCATTGGCGCTCGGACGCATTGTCTCTGATCCGAGTTCTCACGCATCCTGGGCGCAATCAGCGAATCGGGCATGAAAAAGGGGCCCGATCTCCCGATCGAGCCCCGTATCTGCGCTTTCACATTCGACCGCTTGCGTACCGAGTGCCGAGTGCCTAATGCCGAATGCCTCCCCCTTCAGCACCCCGCCTCAAACGCGAACACAAATCCCGTGAAGTCCTCGATATCCACGAACCCGCTGCCGTCAAAGTCCGCGTCAGGCGTGCCGGCCTCAAACGCCCCGACATACGCCGTGTAATCTTCGATATCGACGAAGCCCGAGTGGTCAAAGTCCGCCGGGCACTGCGATTCGCAGATGTCCGCCTGGCCGTTGCCGTTCCCGTCCACGCACGTCGTCAGCGGCCCCTTGAAGCTCGACCCGGGAATGCCGTTGCAGTCGGTCTGCGTGAGCTGCAGGCAGAACCCGTTGCTCAGGCAGCACGCCCCCGTGGGCTGCGGGCAGTTCGCCGTCGCGCACGACGTGCCCACGCCCTGGAAGACGCCGCCCTGCGCCGCGCACGAACCCTGCGTCGTCGTGATGCAGTTGCCCAGCGGCAGGCAGCATGCCCCCGACGGGCACTGGCCGTTGTTGCACGTCGTGTTCGCCCCCAGCCACGAGCCGCCAGCCCCCGCGCAGTCCACCTCCTTGAGCGTCAGGCAGAAGTTGTTCGGAAAGCAGCACGCCCCCGTCGGCGCGGGGCACGTGTCGGGCCCGCACGACGTGCCATCGCCCTTGTACGTCCCCGCCTGCGAGAGGCAGCTCGCCTCCGTGATCACCTGGCACTGACCGCTCGGCAGGCAGCACGCACCCACCCCCGGCTGGCAGTTCACCGCCGTCCAGCTCGCCCGCATCACCCAGTCACCCGAAGGCCGGCAAAAAGACGGAAGTGAACTGAACCGAGACCACCCGCCGTTGGGCGGACACCCAAACGCCCCGCAGTTGATCCCCTTGAGCCAGTTGCCCGTGGGCTGGGAAAGTCCCGACACATCCGTCGTCGGGAACGCGTTGCGGTTGGTGGGAATGTCCCCGCTGTTGCAACCGGTCCCGGTCTGCGCGTTGTGATCGTCGATGCGGAAGCCGATCGTGAACGTGTGGGACCCGTCGGCCGGCGCGTTGATGATGATCTGGTCCGGGTCGCTCGGGTCGATGCCGAACAGCACGTTGACGCCGTTGGTCCCCGGCGGCAGCGTGATGTGCGGCAGGATGTCACCATCCGACGAGTACGAGGCGACCAGCGTCCCCGTGTCGGGCCGCCCCGACCAGAACAGCATCGTCCACTTCGTCGTCGTCGGCACGATCGCCGCGATCTGCGCCACAATCACTTCGGTCGTCAGAATCTTGATCGGAAAAGAAGTCGCGGGAATCGTGTACTGCGCCGCGGCGATCTCGCTCTCCGCGAATCCCGCCTGCACCACGAAGCTGCCGCCCCCAAAGTCCGCATCGGTGTGAGAAGAAACCGCGTCGCACCCTCGCGTGCCTCCGCCGCCATCCCCGCCCGTTCCACCATCACCGTTCCCGCCCGCGCCGTCCGCCGGCGCCGGAGGCAGGTACGTCGCCCCGCCCATCGACGAGATGAACAGCCGCGGCAGGTCTCCCAGCACCACCAGTTCTTCCATCGCCGCGCGGCCCGCACGTGGAGCCTGAGCTGACGAGCCTTCGGCGGGCCCTGCAACGTTCACGGCCGCAAGCTCGGTTGTCCCTGGCGTCGAAGCCGGTGCAGCGGCCGCCACCACCGGCGTCGCCGACGTCACCGGCCGTTCACCGATCGGAACCGCGAGCATCGAGATCCCCGCGACCGGCAGCATCACGATCGCGGGCAGCGGCGCACGCCCACCCGCGCCGGCCCGGCGCACCGTACGACACACATTCCCGGCCACGGCCGCGAACCACGTGCACATATTCCGCATGGCAACTCCTGCTGCTGTCCCAGAGATGGCGGGTCCTCCCGCGACACTTCAGACTACCCTATTTCTTCGCGTCCGGGTACCCAATCTCATGCCTTCCCGCCGATCCACTCCTCCCATGCCCACCGCCGATCCATCTCCAGGCAAGGCTTCCGTACAGAATCCAATCAAGCGATTCTCCCTCTACCTGCTCGGCTCCGCGGGCCTTTCCGTCGCCCTCCTCGCCTCCGGCATCCTCACGCTCCACTCCCTGGGCGGACCCGCCGCCCCCGGATGCGGCGCCGGCGCGGGCTGCGAGCAGGCCGCCGCAACCGTGTGGGGATCGGTTCCCGGACTTGGGCTCCCCACCTCCGCCCTCGGCTTTGCCTACTTCACCGCCTGCTTACCGTGGTGGTCCGGCGTGCATCGCCGCGGCGCGACCACCGCCGGTCTCTGGCTTGTCAGCCTCGCCGCGCTCTACTCCCTCCTCCTCCTGACCGTTCTCATCACCTCTCGCCTCTGGTGCCCCTACTGCCTTGCCGCCCACGCCGGCAACCTGCTCTTCGTCCTCGCCGTCCACTGGCAGCACCGCGCCACCCGCCCGCTCATGCCCCCCGCACCCCGCGCTCCACTCGCCGGACTCCTCGCCCCCGCCATCTGCGGCCTCATCACGATCTCACTTCTCACCTGGCGCTGGTCCGCCCTCAACACCGTCGCACAGGCCGCCCGCGCCGCAGACCTCCAGCACTCCACCGCTCGCATCCTCGCCGCCGCCCCCGCCAACCCCACGGGCTTCCGCGGCCGCTATCTCCGCGGACCCGAATCCTCCAAGGCCCGCGTCGTGGTCTTCACCGATTTCCAGTGCGCCGAGTGCCGCCGCATCGAGGGCGAACTCGACGCGCTCTCCAGGCAACATCCCTCCATCCAAGTCTCCCTCAAGCACTTCCCCCTCTGCTCCACCTGTAACCGCGCCGCCGTCACCACCATCCACGAGCACGCCTGCGACGCCGCGCTCGCCGCCGAAGCCGCGGGACGCGTGGGAGGACCCGTCGCCTACTGGAAAGCCGTCCAGTGGATCTTCGACCGCGGCGGGGAGTTCACCTTCGACCAGTTCCTCTCCGCCGCCGCCCCGTGGGGACTCGATCCCGGCGTGCTCCGCACCACCATCTCCAATCCCGCCACCCTCGCCCTCGTCACCACCGACGTGGAAGACGGACTCGCCGTCGGCGTCTCACGCACCCCCACCATCTTCATCAACGGAATCGAGCTCAAGGGATGGGAAACGCCCGGCGCGCTATCCAGCACGATCCAAACGCTGCTGGCCTCCCCACTCTCCCCCGCGACCGTGGAAAACGACCATCCGCCCCTCGCCTCCGCGAAGGCGATCGAAGACTGGCGCGCCGGTCCGCGTGTCCTCATTCCCCCGCGCACGCTCTCCAAACCCGTCACGCCCCCCGCGAACTCCCCGCTCCGCGTGATCCTCTTCGGAGATTACCAGGACGCCAACTCAGCCCAGGCCGACGCGATCCTTCGGCAATACGCCCTCACCTGGCCCAGCACCACCTACGAGTTCCGCCATTTCCCCGCGAGTTCCGCCTGCAACCCGCGTCTCAAGATCAACCCCCACCCCCTGGCCTGCCGCATGGCACGCACCGTCGAGGCCGCCCGCATGCTCGGCGGAGAATCCGCCTTCCTCCGCATGCACGAGTGGCTCCAGCTGCACCGCCAGGATTACTCCGACGCCGGAGTGCGCGAATTCGCCCCCCAGCTCCAGATTGACGCGAGCGTCCTCCTCGCCGCCAACAAGGACACGCGCGTCCTCGCCGCACTCCAAGGCGACATCGACGCCGGCAACGCCCTGGGCATCACCGCCATCCCTGCGATCTATATCAATGAACGTTTCGTGCCGGTATGGAAGACCGACCAGGGTGAGCTGCTCACGCAGATGCTGGACCTTGCGGCCCAGGAGTCTCCAACGCCGTAGTCCCCGGCTGAGCCTGCCCGCGAGCGTCCTGCGCCGCCGGGTCCGCCAGCCGCAGCACCACCTGCCCGCCCGAGCGATCCTGACGGATCGAAAGCCGGCAGTGCCGCACCAGGTCCAGCACCGCGAGGAACAGCCCGATCATCTCCGACCGCGTCCGCCCCGCGAGGATCGACCCCAGCTCAAGCTCCCCGGCCTTCCCCGCCTGATCCTCTCGCCGCAGCCTGTCCACAATATCTTCCGCGTGCAGCTCGATCGGCGTGTCGTCGTAGTGCACCTCGTGCGAGCCCAGCCGCTCGAAGTTCACCGCGTCCATGATCTTCTGGAACGCCGAGATCAAATCAAAGATCTGCACGTCCCCAAGATCGACCGGCTCGTCCTCATCAACCTCTTCAACCGGCCCCGCCTCCACCGCCGCTCCGCCCGCGGGAAACCGCCCCGACCATTCCGCCAGCCGCTGCTCCAGCGCCCCCGCCGCATCCCGGAACCGCTTGTACTCCAGCAGCTGCCGCACCAGCTCCGCTCGCGGATCTTCCGCCTGCTTGCCCTGCTCCTCACCGCCCGGCTGCTGATGCAGCTTCCCCGCGGGCGTGAGCATCCGCGACTTGATCTCCATCAGCGTCGCCGCCATCACCAGGAACTCACCCGCGACGTCGATGTCGATCCGGTCAATCTGCCCCAGGAACGCCAGGTACTGCTCGGTAATCCTCGCCACCGGGATATTGGTGATATCGATCTCGTCCCGACGGATGAGGTACAGCAGCAGGTCGAGGGGCCCCTCAAACCGCTCCAGCCGCACACGATAATCATCCGTCAACATACAGCCACCACTATTTCCCGCTCCCCCCAGTGCCTTCAGCCGAGTGCCCAGTGCCCAGTGCCCAGTGCCTGATGCCGAGTGCCTATTCCTCCCCCTCCACCCCCAGTCTATCCTCTCGACCATGACCAGGGAGCAGCCCGAACTCGACTTTGCACGCGAGATCCTCCGCGCCGAATCCGCCGCCATCTCCGACCTCTCCGCCAACCTCGGCGAGCCCTTCTGCAAGGCCGTCGACCTCATCCACGCCTGCTCACTCGCCGGCGGCACCGTCCTGGTCACCGGCCTGGGAAAATCCGGCCTCGTCGGCGCCAAGATCTCCGCCACCCTCGCCTCTCTGGGCATCCCCTCCCACAGCGTCCACCCCTCCGAAGCAGCCCACGGCGACCTCGGACGCTTCCGCCCCACCGACACCGTCATCGCCATCTCCTTCTCCGGTGAAACCGAAGAAGTCGTCAACCTCGCCGCCATCCTCCATCAGGACGGCCTCCCCATCATCTCCATCACCGGCGGAACGTCCTCCCCCGCCCCCGCCTCCGGCAAGATCAAGCCCCCCAGCAGCCTCGAACGCCTCAGCACCGTCTCCCTCCGGCTCGGCGTCACCGTCGAAGCCTCCGGCGTCGCCCCCACCACCTCCACCACCGCCACCCTCGCCCTCGGGGACGCACTCGCCCTCGCCGCCGGACGCCGACGCAACTTCACCGACCACGATTTCGCCAAGCGACACCCCGGCGGTTCACTCGGCGGACTCCTCCGCCCCGTCACCGAGGTCCTCCGCTTCGTCGCCGGCCGCAATCTCCCCCTCGCCGCCCACACCCAGACGCTCCGCGGCGCCCTCGAGGCCGCCGCCACCGTCGCCCGCCGCCCCGGCGCCATGCTGCTGGTCGATCCTCACTCCGGCCGCCTTACCGGCATCTTCACCGACGGCGACCTCCGCCGGCTCGTCCTCACCAACCCCGCCGCCCTCGATCAGCCCGCCGAGCGCGTCATGATCCGCACGCCGCGCACCCTGCCCGATTCGGCCCTGGTCCGCGACGCCGTCCACATGATCCAGGAAAACCGCCAGGACGAAATCCCCGTCGTCGACGCCGACGGCAAGCCCGTCGGCATCCTCGATGTCCAGGATCTCATCGCCATGAAGCTCGTGCGCAGCGACTAAACCCCCGCGCCCCTCGCAATCCTCCACCCACGACTCAGAACGTGAAATTCGCCTGCGGATGCGTGCTCGCCGTCGAATCCGGCGCCGAATTCCCGCTGAACGCCGAACTCCCCGTGTTGCGCCGATCAATCACCGGCCCCACCGCGTTCCCCGCCCCCACGTTCCAGTTCGTCGTGTTCCCCCCGCACGTGTTGCGCGCCACAAAGTTATTGCTGTTGACAATGTAAATCCCCACATCCCCGAACGTGCACGTGTTCTCCTCGATCCGGTTCCCCCCGCCGTTGACCCTGATCCCCGCCGAGATCGTCGTCACCCGCCCGCTCCCCTTGCACGTGTTCCGCGCAATCACCGCCCCGGTGCCCGAAATCCTGATCCCTTCCAGCCCGTTATTCATCACCGTGCAATCCGTGACCCGCCCTCCCCCGTCCGCAAGGATTCCCTCCCCATCATTCTCTGAAGCCGTGCACGACACGACCGTCACCCCATCCCCTGCCAGGATCCCCTGCAGCCCGTTCTCGCACGCCGTGCTCCCCCGAACCGTCCCATTCCCCTCGCACAGAATCCCCGCAAACTCGTTCAGCCTCGCCGTGCTCTCCGACACCGTGCAGCTCGTCGTCACGTGAATCCCGTACTGCGTATTCAAGTCCGACGTGCACTGCTGCACCGTGCACCCCTCCGCCGCGTAAATCCCGTCCTGCCGGTTGAAGTACGCCGCGCTCGCGCTGATCGTGCACCCCACCACCAGCTCAAACCCGTGCCGCCCGTTGTCGATCGAAGAGCAGTCCGAAATCAGCGAGCCGTACCCCGGGATAAACCCGCTCCCCGTGTTCTCCCTCGCCGTGCAATTCGTAAACGTGCACCCGTTCCCCCCGTCAAACCCGTTGTTCTTGTTCCCCCTCGCCGCGCACCCCCACGCCAGCCCGTTCTGCGTTACCCCGATCCCCACCCCAAAGTTCCCCTCCGCGATGCAGTCCCGCACCACCCCGTTGATGTTCGAGCGGATCCCCTGCGCCCCGTTGAGCGTCACCGTCATCCCTTCGATCCTCGAATCAATCCCCGTCCCACCCGCCACCAGGTTGATCCCGTCCGATCCCCACCCCGTGATCGTCCCGTTGCGGATCGTGATGTTGTTCCGCACACCCTCGGTCGTAATCCCGTCCATCGCCCCCTTCAGCCCCGTCATCGCAAACCCGGACAGATCAATCACCACGTCCGACGCCGCGATCTTGATCCCGTGCTTCCCGTTCGCCGCCGCAATATTCCCCGTCAGGTAATACGACCCCGCCTTCGTGATCATGTACAGACTCGTCGCGTCCCCCGGCGTGCTCCCCGGCCCGATCGCCGTCCGCGGCTCCACATCCCCCAGCGTCTTGTACGTCGGCGACACAGGCCCCGCCGGCGGATCCAGCGGCCCCGCGTGCGAAATCATCGCCCCCGCCAGCGCCGACAGAACCACGGCCACCACCAACGTCAGCGATCGATTCCACATCTCTCGGTCTCCTGAAACGCTCGCCCTCACCCCCAAGCCCCTTCCGATACGCCCTCAATCGCCGCCGGACCCATCCGCCTTGCGATTCGACCCTCCAATCAGCAGATTTTAAGCTTGCAGCCCGCATTCACCGGCTCTCGCGAACCCACCAACAAGCCTGGCATCTGTCCGGTCTCGCCCCCCGCTCCAAGCCGCGAAGCGGCGGCCATCGTCAGCCCGGGGTGCAAACCCCGGGGATCGGCCCGCTCGGCAATCGTGTTCATCCGCGTCGCCGGAGCCCTGAAAGGGCGGCTCTGATGATCCTCGCTCGCCCCGCAAAACGCGGATCATCCAGAAGGATTGCTCCTGTCTTTCGCGGACGCCACACATCCCACCCAGCTCACCGCATCCGTGCCCCACGCGCTCGCCGCACAGCACAATCTCCCACGCCCGCATCTCCCCGCACACCCCCCCTCGCCCTACCCTCGTGCGGTCCATCCCAATGCAATTTCCAGTCCCCAAGGAGTCATCCGTGGCGAAGGGTCAATTTCTCACATCCCACCAGAAGGGCATCGTCAACCGCTACTACGCGACCGCCGACACCCGCGTCGTCACCACCCTCCAGGAGCTCGTCTCCGACCTCGCCCTCGCCGAGACCGACGCCGCCAAAACCAAGCTCTGGAAAAAAGCCGCCGACAACCTCGCCAAAACCACCCTCGACCCCAAACGCGCCGCCGCCATCCTCGAAAAACGCGACGTCAAAACCTTCGCCATCGCCGTCGCCGAACTCTCCTCCGCCCCCACCGCCCTCAAACCCTCCACCCCCCGCAAACCCACCCCCGCCCTCCGACGACCTCTAACCCCAGCGATGACGCCTGCAAAACCGATCAAGCAGAATCGCCCATCAAGCGCGACACAGCGCGTCACGCCCTCTCCGCCATCACCCAGCAGGCACAGCCTGCTGAAATCCATACTGGTTCCGGCACTGCTCGTCCTTTCGTTCTTCATTCTCTTATACTCCGTACATTATACTTCTAAAACAAGTATGTTCACCTTTGAAGGCGGCACACTCATAATAAGTGAGCTGCCACAAGACCACACTGCCTCCTTGGGCTGGTCGCTCCACGAGACATCGCCCTACCTATCTTTCGACGTGCAGATTCCGCCGTTCCTGAAAGCCGGCGACGACACGATGGTTCCGCTTCTCCCCCTTCTATGGATCCTGTTCTTTACCCGCGAGTTCATTTCCTACTGCCGCTCCGGCCGCCTCGAACGACGGTCTCGATCAGAACAGTGCCTGTCCTGCGGCTACGAACTGCGCAGCCTCCCCCAATGCCCCGAATGTGGTGCGCGCACTCCCCACCTCGCCCCGACCTCCTCCGCCAATCCCAAAGCGTAAACGATCCATCACCGTTCCCACCGCCTCCCCTCGCATACACGCATCAAAAGAGAACCCCGAGCGCAAGCTCGGCCGAACCACCCCACGCGCAATCACCGCGAAAGCCCTTTTCTCCAACTTCCGCAAGCAGAATGGTCCGCACTCCCCCCTCACCTTACCACCCAAGTCGGCTCTTGCGACTTCGGTGTGTTTTAGCAACAAGCCCAACCCGCGAGTAACTCCTAGAATTGTCGTGGGGGTGGTCCGACCCGACCGGCGCAACTCGCCTCAGTCCTTTTTCCGGCGGTACAGCGATCGATCGCCGATCGCGTCGCCGAGCGGGGGTGCGGATTGCTAGAATCGCCACATTGATCTGCATACCGACGGCCCTTATGCCCGCCCCTGAAGTATTTTGTGCCGCTAATTCGTGAAAAAAAGGAGTGGCCCGACAATGGCTCACGAGGGTGGAGAATTGTATCAACGAAGTTTTACTCAATCATGAAGAGGCAGTGGCATTCCAGTGACCGGGGAAAGACTATGGTAAGTCTCAAAGAAATCTTTGCCGTCGAACCGTATGGCAATCAATCTACGCAATGGTGGAACATCGATATTTCACCAAAAGCGCTAGTATCAACTCCTGCATTGGAACGAGAGTTAAAACAAGGGACATATTCGGGATCAGCTCGCCCGCGATGCTTTCTAATATCTGGCCGAAATGCCGGCGACATGATTGAAACCGTTGGAAATTACTACGTGGTGAGTGACCGCTTTTCGCAGGCGATCGCCTCGCGCGCGAATTGCGACCTCAACATACAGAGCGTTGACATATTCGACAAGAATGATGATGCGTTATTGAGTAGCGAACACAAGCTGCTCCAGGTGGCAAAGGCAGCAGGACCATCAGATTCTAGGAAAGGCCACCACCTGTTGCTGGATGCAGAATATCGCAAGTCTGATCCAAGCCTTGCGGAAGCTTTTGGGCTGTTCTTTGATCTGTCAACTTGGAACGGGCATAATGTGTTTAGGCTGGACGAGTACGCATCACCGCTTCTTGTTACCAAGGATATTGCCAACTACCTTGTCGAATGCGGAATGGATGGACTACGCATTACATCGTGCTCGGAATACAACAAATGGGTTCGCGACGGCCTGGCCGCCCGCATAGCTGCGAGACGGTCCCGCACATGATCGGCGGGTGGATCCGCCATCAAGGCAGGTGGCCCCGAAGCCTGCCCCCACCCCGTCGCGTGTCACCGAAGTCTCCCTCCCCAGTTCCACAACAAGCGGGAATCTGAAATGCCCGAAGATCCCTTCGACAAAAAATACACCTGGTACGAAGCGCTCTTCTGCAGAGATCTCGGGATGTGCGAGCCCGGGGATTCGCACTGGGGATGGGCGAACTTTGACCCAAAGAGAATTGTTGAGCTGTCGACGTATTTCATGGAGCACCCGATGTATTCATTCGTCGGTCGCGAAATGCTCCTGGAGTCGATTATGACATCCGCTCAACGTCGACTTGAAATTGGACCATTTCACGCCGCGGAGGAAGCTGCACTGCGGAGAGTGACTGAACGAGCCATTGCGGATACGTACGATCGCGATGTTGTTCGCGCGATCTGGATTGAAGTAGAAGAGGACGGCAGCGTGCCGCCGCTCACGCAGTGGCTGAAGACGCAGTTTCCGGAATGGAAGCCTCCACATTCAATCTGGCGATTGATGGTATATGAAGAACTGTTCTGTAAGGATCTGGGTCTGTGCAACCCAGCGCACGTGCGTTGGGGACGATCCAATTATGACGCCAAGAGGATCGTCGAGTTTTCGCAGTACTACCTGAATCATCCAGCATACGCCCAGGCCGGTCGCGAGATGCTCCTGGAAGCGATCGTTGCGTCCGCCCAGCATCGACTGGAAAGCGGTCCCTTCGATACCTTGGAGGAGAGGGAGCTGAAGAAGGTAATCGAAGTGGCGATGGCGGATGCGGACTGCGGTGAGGTGATTGAGAGTTTCTGGATCGAGCTGGAAGAGAGCCGCAGCCAGACGCTGTTCGCTCAATGGCTTCGGCAGGTGGCGCCGAAGTCTCCCTAGACCGTGCCACCGAAGTCGGCCTTCGCGACTTCGGTGTGTCTTGGGTAGTGAGCGCCCCCATTTCGCCAACCTTAATTCCACCCCACACCGTGCCCACGGGATCGGCTCTGCGATCCCGGTGTCTTGTTCTCTGCGGCAGGTGGCCCCAAAGCCTCACTCCCCGTGCGACCGAAGTCGGCTCTGCGACTTCGGTGTCTTGCTCTCTGCGCCTCCTCCGCCTCACCCTCCTTCCCCCCCCCTCTTTTTCCCTCCCCCAAAATTCCCACCCAAAAATCAACACCTTTCTACCTAAACCCCCTCCCCACAAAGCCTTCCAACTCAAATTTTCCCTCCCCCACCACCTCAAAACACCCCCCAACCAACCACCCTTGTGCGCACATCCGTGGCCCACCCCCCCTTATAGCGGGGGCACGTTTTC
>JBGAHA010000010.1:0-207839 GCA_044226385.1 Phycisphaerales bacterium | reverse complement strand
CGCACCAACACAACCCAGATGTCGCGGTCCACACTTGCCTCCTTCCTGAATCTCACTTCAGGACGCAAGTGTGGCCGCTTGAACAGGTTGGCGCAAGTTAGTCGGCGCTACGCGCGAAAAGCTCCGGAGTCACGGAGTCAAGAAGTCACGAAGCGAGAGCGCCAAGAAGTGTGTTGGCGTAGGCACACAGTGCCTTTCACTTCGTGACTTCGGGACTTCGTGACTTCCTGACTTCCTATACACTTCCCGCATCCCGCCGCGATCACGGCGGTATCGGGGGGTCGGATGCCAGGTTCCCGTTCATCCAGCCCGCGGGTCCCCAGGTCGCTGCGCAACCCGGCGCGGGCGACGTTCACCACCGACCGCCCCTGCCCCGTCTGCGAGTACAACCTCATCGGCCTGGGTCCCGGGATGGCCTGCCCCGAATGCGGGACGCCCATCGTCACGCCCATCACGGCAACCGCGCAGGATGAGAACCTCGCCTCCGCCCCGCGCTGGTATCTCGTGATCCTCGCCTGGTCGCTCGCGGCCATGTCCGCCGCCGCGATCGTGGGCGTGATCATGCTGATCCAGCGCCGCCCCGCCGAGATCAACGGCGTGATCGTCGCCGGAACCCTCGCCGCCCTGGTCTGGGCCGCGGGCATCTTCATCGTCACCCAGCCACGCCCCCAGGCCGTCGCACGCGCCATCTCACCGCGTATGCAGCAGCGCCACGCACGATGGATCGCCCGGCTCACCCAGCTGGGCTGGCTCGCCTACCCCGTCGGACACGGTCTGGCCGCCCAGCTCCAGGCCCAGGCCATCACCGCCGCGGCGGTGACGGGCGCCGCCGTCGCGAGCTCGCCTCTCATCAACACCCTCATCGCCGGCGCGTGGGCCGGCGCGGGCCTCGCCATCCTGGGCCTGCTGGTCGTCTGCTACCTCCTGGCCGACCTCGCGGAATGGGCCGCCGATTCTGCCCTCGCCGAGCGACTCCGAATGGCGGGCCTGGGTCTGCCTCTGGGCACGCCCGTCGCCCTGATCTCCCTGGCACTCTATCCGCGGATGGGGCCCATCATGCTCGTGGGGATCGCCTCCGCCGTGGTCTCCTCCATCGCCGCGGTCCTCTCCGCTGGCGTGCTGATCCTGGGCGTCTGCCAGCTCGCGTACCTGAGCTTCTGGGCGATCAAGAACCAGGAGCATTACGAGGAAGTGCTCGAGCACCGGGACCAGCGCCGGCGCGAACACCACGAGGAAATGGCCGCTCGCCTCAACCCCACGCCCATCGCTCCCCAGCCCAACCTGGGCAAAGAAGACGACAACGGCGTTCCATCACCCTTGAGCCCCGGCGGTGAAGGCCCGCTGATCATCCCCGCGAGCGAGCACGTGATCCCCCGCTCGGCAAAGGCCGCGCCCTATGACCTTGCGGAGGAGGAACCGGGGCCGACCGCGTAAGGGACGAATCGCGCACGAGACCAATCGATCATGCACCGATCGTCACTTGGACTTCTCCACCGGCTTGCGGTCCACCGTCAGCGTCGCCCGCGTCCCCTTGCCCAGCCGGCGCTTCTTGGTCAGCGGAAGCCCCGCGGGAAAGATCATTTTCAGCACGTGCCGCAGGGCGACCAGCGCGATCACCGTCGCCGCCCAGAACTGCCAGTCGTGGATCGGCAGCGACCTCACGCCACACCCGCCATCCGCAGGCCCTGATACACCACCAGCGCGGCGAGGTACGCGATGGTGCTCATCCACGCCAGCTGCAGCAGGGCCCACTTCATCCCACCCGCCTCCCTCGCCGTCACCGCGAGCGTCGGCAGGCACTGCATCGCCAGCACGTAGTACACCAGCAGCGACCAGCACGTCGCCGTCGTGAAGACGGGCGTTCCGTCGTCGCGCTTCGCCGCGCCGATCTCCGCGAGCATCCCCTCGTCGTCCCCTTCTTCGCCCGTCACGATCACGGCCATGGTGGAGACAAACACCTCCCGCGCGGCGAAGCTCGTCACCACCCCAACCGTCAGCTGCCAGTCGTACCCCAGCGGCGCGAAGATCGGCTGCACAAACCTGCCCAGCCGGCCGGCAAAGCTGCGAGACTTGGCGTCCGCCGCCTCAAGCCGCCTCGCCTGCCGCTCCAGCTCTTCTGCCCGCGCGATACGCCCTTCAAACGGCGCCGCTCCCGAAGGCTCGGACGGCTGCACCACCCCCGAGTCGTGGATGTTCGAATCGGCGAGCCGCCCATCCCGGATTTCCGCCGCCATCTGCCGCATCTGCACCGCCGCCTCCGGCGGCAGCACCTTGGGATACGCACCCAGCCACCACAGCACGATCGAGATCGCCAGGATGTTCGTCCCCGCGTTCTTCAGGAACACGATCGACCGGTCCCACGTCGTCACCAGCGCCGTGCGCACGCTGGGAATCTTGTACGTCGGCAGTTCCAGGATCATCGGGCGCGGGCTGCCCTTGAGCACCGTTCGCCCCAGCAGCAACGCGCTCAGCAGCCCCGCCCCCGCCCCCAGCGCGTAACACCCGATGAATGCGAGGGCCGCCATCCCCGGCCGGTCCCGGAAGAGCAGCATCGTCACCAGCACGTACACCGGCAGCCTCGCCGAGCACGTCATGAAGGGCGCCACCAGGATGGTCATCAGCCGCTGCCGGCGATCGGGAATCACCCTCGCCGCCATGATTCCCGGCAGGGCGCACGCGTGAGATGAAAGCAGCGGCACAAAGCTCTGCCCCGGGAGCCCGAACGGGCGCAGCAGCCGGTCCATCAGGAACGCCGCCCGCGCCAGGTACCCCGTGTCCTCCAGCAGCGAGATCAGCAGGAACATCAGTGCAATCTGCGGCACGAAAATGACCGTCGCCCCGATGCCGTTGACCACGCCCCCGGCGAGCAGTTCCCGCAGGATCCCCTCGGGCATCACGTGCTCGACCAATCCCGTCAGCCCCCCGGCCATCAGCTCCTGCAGCCACACCGGCTGCCACGCGGCGGTCCAGCCCTCGTTGCCCGAGAAAATCGCCTCGATCCAGTCCATCGGATACGTCGCGATCTGGAAGACGACAAACAGCATCGCCCCCATCACCGCCAGAAACACCAGCATCCCCAGCACCGGGTGCGTGAACACGCGATCAAGTCGGTCGGTCAGTTGTGAGGTTCGCACGCGCGCCGCCGCGGCGAGCACCAGCGAAGCCCCCGGCCCCGCCGGCACCAGCGGCTTTGTCGCCGTCTCCCCCGGCGGCCCGTGCCGATGTCCCACGCACAGCGTGAAGATCTCGTCGGTCCACGCCTCCAGCCCTTCCCGGGTCCCCGGCGGCGTGCGGTTGGAGACCCTCGCCTCCCCGATCGCCTTGACCAGCTCCCCAAGCCCCTCCCCCGAGCGAGCGCAGCATTCCACCACCGCGCACCCCAGCTGCCGCTCCAGCTCCCGCGGCTCGATCAGGATCCCTCCGCGCCGCGCCAGGTCGATCATGTTGAGCGCGATGACCGTCGGCAGGCGCCGGGCGAGCACCTCCCCCACCATCAGGAGATTTCTCGCAAGGTTGGTCGAGTCCACCACCACGCACACCGCGTCGGGCGCCCCGATCGGCTCCCCGCGCGGCGAAAGATTGCCTCCCAGGACTTCCCGGCACACTTCCGACTCGCTCTGATCCAGCTCAAGTGAATACACACCCGGCAGGTCGATCAGGTGGATCGGCGCGGCGTGATGCCCCGCCCCCTCGGGCCTGAGAAGCCCGACCCGGGCCTCCTGCGTCGTCCCTGGAAAGTTGCTGGTCTTGTGCCGCAGCCCGCACAGGCGGTTGAAGAGCGTGGTCTTGCCCGTATTGGGATTGCCCAGCAGCGCCACCCGGCGCGCTGACCCTGCCTCCGGCGTGCCGCTGCTGCCGGTGATCGCCGGCGCTCCGCCCTCCCCGCACGCGTCACACCCGGCCTCCGCCACCATCACGTTCCTCTCAGGCAATCGCGCCCGCCGGCGGCGCCAGCTCGATCATCACGCGGCGGGCGAGCGTTCGGGAAAGTCCGATGCGGCACGAGCATGCGTCGTCCACGCCCCCGCCCCCGTGCCCGCACCCCGACATCACTTCCACAATGCACGGCTCCCCGCGCTTGCACACCCGCACTCGAGCCCGCGGCCGTAGCCCCATCGCCCGCAGCAATTCCGCATCCTTTGCGTCCAGGTGATGATGGCAGACCACCCCCGTGTCTCCGACGGCGACGTCCGAGAGCACCATCGAAGGTCGGCGTGTGGCTGCTCCCATCCCTTCAAGCCCGGCCGTGCCAGCGCACCCCGAAGGCTCGCGAGCGCAGCACCCCTCCCCCCCGCAGCAGGCGGGTTGGGGAAGCGAGATTTGGGATTTGGATGGGATCACGCGGTCTCCGAAGGGATATCTACATCCTATCGCAGATGAGATTGGGTCTCAAGATATGAACAGGATCTCAACATCCTCAATGCTCGCGCGGGTTGGGCAAGCGGGGCGCTCGGTTCCGAGTTTTTGGAAAAAACGGACGGCAACGACTGGCACATCTGCGAACACGAGGCACATTTGGGATGTCTGCAAGGGCTGGTCTCTTTGAAGGGCCTTTGCGGTCAAAGTTTCAAAGTCCGTCGCTCCTCGGAGTCCTCTCAAAGGGTTCGGTCGCGCACGGCAGGGGTTCGCATATTCCGCGGTGTTGGCCGCGTGGACACGTCGCACGTTGATGAAGGGAAGGGTTCAGCCATGATGGTCACTGATTGGATGCGTTGGTCGGCGTTGTCGGTGCTCCTGGCCTTCGGACCCGCGCACTCGGCCGGTCGCCGGGTCGAAGCGGTCGCCGATGATCAGGATCCCGCCGGCGAGATCTGATCTCCGTTGCAAGTCTGTCCAGTGCCCGCCGCGCACGCGGCGGGCCGGGAATCGAAGTCCGCGCCGGGTTCTCCCCGCGCGTCGAAGAGTGAGCGAGCAAGCCGTGCCCGGCTCGGGCACGGCTTGTGGCTTTTTGGGGCTCGACTTGCCAAGCGCACGCCCCTTTCCACACCGATCCCACCCCGGGGAAAAATCTGGGTCCGCCCCCGCACGGCTTGAGCGTAAGGCATGTTCCCCCTCCTTTTCGTGGGTGCACAGACCGCACAGACCGACGTCTCGCCTGTGGTTGGCACGAGGGAAACGGATAGCCGCGTCACATTTCGTCGATGCAGGTACCGGATCTGATCTCGTGGGGTGCCCAACCGGGTGGGCACTCCACGGGATCAATCCAGCGGGCCCGCGGCCCGCGCGTCCGGGGGGACTCCATCATGCACCGTGCGAACGAAGTCGCGATCGAGATCGCCGCTGACCGCAGCGAGGTACGTATCCACGCTCCGGCGGGCATCACTCCCGCCCAGGTTTCCCCGGCTGCGCTTTCCGAACGCCTGCGTGAGCAACATGTCCTGGTGGACCCGCCGGTCATCCAGCGTCTGGAGGCCTTCTCCCTCACTGTCGGCATGGGTGAGCACGACCACACCGCGCCCGTCGCGTGGGCGACGCCGCCGGTGATGGGCGCCCCAGGCCGCATCGCCTGGGCGCCGGGGATGGATCCCACCCGCGCCTCCACCGCATCCCCAGCCTCCGCCGGATCCACCGACCATCACCACGGCCGCCACTACCCCCGGATTGTCGCCGGCACGCGACTGGGCCGGCTGATCCCGCCCGAGGCCGGCACCCCCGGTCGGGACGTCCTGGGCGGTGAGATCAACTCCACCGGAGAAAGCGCCGCCAAGCGCCTGGACGCCTCCATCCTGTGCGACGCCACCGGAACGCTCGTCGCGCAGCGCGACGGCCTTCTTGTAGAGCGCGGGGAGATGATCCGCATCTGCGATTCTCTCGAGATCTCCGGCTTCGTGGACTTCGCGACCGGCAACATCGACGCGGAAGGGAACGTGGAGGTCCGCGGGGGCGTTCGGCCGGGCTTCAAGGTCTCGGCGAGCGGGAGCCTCACGATCCAGGGGCAGGTCGAGGGCGCCGAGCTTGCCTGCGGAGCATGCCTGACGCTCGCCACCGGCATGGCCGGCGGGGGCAAGGGCGCGGTGCACGTCGCCGGCAACGCCAAGGTCGGGTACATCGATGGCACGACCGGCACGATCAAAGGCACGCTGGAAGTCGAACGTGAGATGGTGGATTCCAGGCTGGTCATCGGCGGAAGCCTGCTGGGCCCGGGCGCCACGGTCTTTGGCGGAGAGATCGCCGTCACCGGGTCGTGCGTCATCGGAACCCTCGGGTCGGAAGCCTACAAGCCCACGACGCTGATCCTGGGAGACGTGCCGCTGCTCAACCGCCTCACCGCCGAGAGCTGCCGCGTCATCAAGTCGATCGACGCCCGCATCGCCCAGCTCCGGGACAAGGAGCGCATCCTGCGGGTTAACCCCCGCCCCAATCCCACCGACCGTGAACAGCTCACGGTGCTGGCCTTTGAACTCCAGGAACTGATCGACGAACGCGCGGCGAGGGCGGGCGTCGCCGAGAACATCGATTCGGCCGCCAAGGCTTCCCGCAAGCTCGATGTCGAGATCCACCGCGTCATCCTGCCGCACGTCAAGCTGGTGATCGGCTCCCACATCGTCGAGTTCCCCCGGCCCCTCAAAGGACCCGTCCGCATCTTCTGGGACCCGCAGGGCAGCCTGCTCTGCCGGCTGGGAAGCGCTGAGCCCATCCACCTCGATGTCGTCGCCCACGTCGCCCGCGTGGTCGCCCCGCCGGCGACTACCACCGCCCATCCGCCCACGGCCGTCATGCATCCCACGCACGGCCCGGCCCACCACCAGGCGGCCTGAAGCTCCGGCGCACACCCCCCGTTACGCATGCTCTTGGAGGCTCCGCGAGGG
The DNA here is from genome assembly GCA_044226385.1 of Phycisphaerales bacterium. Classification (GTDB taxonomy): domain Bacteria; phylum Planctomycetota; class Phycisphaerae; order Phycisphaerales; family UBA1924; genus JAEUJB01. The sequence goes on along the minus strand of JBGAHA010000010.1, from coordinate 201,030 downwards.
TTTCCCTGACAGGTCGGTGCTTCGCGGCCGGTCGGCGTTCTGACTGGCTCAACCCGCGGGTCTATGCTCCAAATCCGTGCCATGCCGGCGCGGACGAACTCCCGGAGCTCCCCGCATGGCCCGTGCATCCGCCGCTTCCACCCCCACCTCCCCCGCCTACATCGAGCTGTGCAACCTGCGGAAACGAGCCGCGACGATGGCGTCGGTGCACCGCCTGCTGAACTGGGACCAGGAAACCTACATGCCCCACGCGGCGGGGCCCGGACGGTCCGACCAGCAGTCGCTGATGGCCGAGCTGTCCCACAAGTCCTCGACCGATCCGCGGCTGGGAGAGCTCATCTCGACCTGCGAGATGGACACCGACCTGCTCCACGACCCGCGCATCCTCGCCGACGTGCGCGAGATGCGGCGGGACTACGACCGGGCGACCAAGCTTCCTTCCGAGCTCGTCGCCGAGCTCGCCAAGGTCGGCAGCCAGGCCCAGGAAGTCTGGAAGGACGCCCGGGCGAAGAACAACTTCAAGATGTTCGCCCCCTGGCTGGACCGCATGATGACCCTGACCCGCCGCAAGGCCGAGTGCTACGGCGTTCCCGCGGGCGGGGAGCTGTACGACGCGCTGATCGACGAGTACGAGCCGGGCGCGACCGCGAAGGAAATCGAGGCGATCTTCACGCCGCTGCGCGGCCGCCTCAGCGCCCTGATCACCGAGATCGCCGGTTCCAAGAAGAAGGTCAGCACCAAGATCCTCTCGTCCAAGATCCCCGCGGCAAGCCAGCACACGTTTGGCCAGTTCGTGCTGGAATCCATGGGCTTTGATCTCAAGGCGGGCCGGCTGGACGTGACCACGCATCCTTTCTGCGAAGGCCTCGCCCCCGGGGACACCCGCCTGACCACCCGCTACCGGGACGAGAAATTCACCGACGCGCTGTACGGCACGATGCACGAGATGGGCCACGGGCTGTACGAGCAGGGGCTGCCCAAGGATGACTATTTCGGCCAGCCGCTGAGCGAATCGATCAGCCTGGGCATCCACGAGAGCCAGTCGCGCATGTGGGAGAACTTCGTGGGCCGCAGCCGGGCGTTCTGGGTGTGGGCGCTGCCCAAGGCCCGCAAGACGCTGGGCGGGGCGCTGGGCAAGGCGACCGTGGACCAGCTGCACGCCGCGGTGAACACGGCGACGCCGAGCTTCATCCGCGTGGAAGCCGACGAGGCGACGTACAACCTGCACGTGATGCTGCGGTTCCAGATCGAGCGGGCGATGATTTCCGGGGACCTTGCGATCAAGGACGTGCCCGGGGCGTGGAACGAGACGTTCCAGAAGCTGCTGGGCGTGAAGGTGCCCGACGACCGCCGCGGATGCCTCCAGGACGTGCACTGGAGCTTCGGGCTCATCGGCTACTTCCCCACGTACACGCTGGGCAACCTCTACGCCGCGCAGTTCTGGGAGAAGATCAACAAGGACATCAAGGACCTGGACAAGCAGATCTCCAAGGGCGAATTCGCCCCCCTCAAGAAGTGGCTGAACAAGAACATCCACGCCCACGGCCGCCGGTACCAGGCCGGGGAGCTCTGCCAGAAGATCACGGGCAAGCCCCTCTCCGCCGACCCGCTCATGCGGCACCTCGAGGGCAAGCTGCGGCCGATCTACGGGGTGTAAGAGGGACCGCCGCGGGCTTGTGACCCGGGCCGGATCGAGTATGCTTTGCGTGCCGGACGTTCGGCAAGTTCCAAGGAGGCCTCGATGGTCTTTGTTCTTCTGGTCGTGTACGTGGTCGCCAGCCTGTTCTCCAGCCAGCCCGCGGCGCCCGCCCCGGCGGCGCCCGACAAGGAGCCGGTCGTCGTGACGCCCGCGCCCGCGGCGGAAAAGCCCACGCCCGCGCCCTCCGACGCGATCGTGCTCTTTGACGGCACCAACCTTGATCAGTGGAACCACGCCGACGGCAAGCCCGCCTCGTGGACCCCCGAGGGCAAGGCCGGCGGGTCCCTCACCTGCAAGCCCGGCTCGGGGAGCATCCTGACCAAGCAGAAGTTCGGGGACGCCCAGATCCACGTCGAGTTCGCCACCCCCACCCCCGCCCAGGGCGAGGGCCAGGGCCGCGGCAACAGCGGCGTGTACATCCAGAACCGCTACGAGGTGCAGGTGCTGGATTCGTACGAGAACAAGACGTACTTCAACGGCCAGTGCGGCGCGGTCTACCTGCAGCACGCCCCGCTGGTCAACGCCTGCCGCAAGCCCGGGGAGTGGCAGACCTACGACATCGTCTTCCACGCCCCCAAGTTCGACGGCGGCGGCAAGCTCCAGGCGCCCGGCCACCTCACGGTGATCCACAACGGCATCCTCATCCAGGACAACGTGGAGATCACCGAGCCCACCGGCGGCGGGGAGAAGGGCACCGGAGACGGCCCGATCCACCTTCAGGATCACGGCAACACGGTGCGCTACCGCAACATCTGGGTGCGGCCGCTGGGCAAGTGATCGACCGGTTCGCACGGCGTGCGTCGCACCGCCCGCCCCGTGACATCCAACAAGCCAATCGAAACGGCGTCAGGCAACTGGCGCCGTTTTCATGCGCGGCCGGGCCGTGATGCACGCCGCGGCGATCGCCGCCAGCATGACCATGCTCGAGCCCGTCGTCGCCGGCAGCGTCCACCCCGCGGCCTTGAGCCCGTCGTTGCTGAACTTGGGCTTGGGGGCGATCCCCTCGGGGATCACCGAGAGCGCGGCCTGGTACTGCCAAGTGTTCTCACGCAGCTCCCCTTGCTTGTCGGGCTGGTGGACCTTGGTGGTGGGGAATCGCAGCCGCTCGTGGGCAAATCCGCCCTCGGGCCGCAGCTCGTAGAAGTCAAAGAACCACGACGTGGGGTTGAGCCGCCCCTCGTAGGCCGCGGGCTCCCCGGGCGGGGGCGTGCGGGTGACGATCACCATCCGCGGCGCGATCTTCCCGCCCCGCAGGTCGGCGTGGACCTGGTCGATGGTCTTGCCGATCGCCGAGGCGAACATCAGCACCCGCAGCCACTGCTCGTGCGGGATCAGCCCGGGCAGGTGCATGTCCCCCGGCAGCGTCGCCAGCAGGCGTTCCTCGTCCTGGCCGTACTGGACGCGGAGGTACGGGACCCCGTTCTGGTCCTCGTTGGTGAAGTGGACCTTGCGTCCGGCGAACTCGAAGTCGGTGTAATCGACCCGCTGGAAGGCGAAGACCTCGCGCGGGTTGTCCTGGTGAAAGGCGGCGATGCGGCCGGCCATCAGGTACCCGCAGGTGAGCGTGGTGACGCCCGAGAGTGCGGCGAGGCTCCACGCGATGGCGGATCGGGAGATCATGGGCGCTCGTTTCCCGCTCGGGGCAGGGCCCGGACGGTCTGGGTGGGCGAAGCGGGAGCGTGAAGGCCGGGCCGGGGCTCACCAGAGCACGGGCGCACCCTCGCTGGACTGCCGCCGCACGGCACGGGATTGGTTCACACAGCGGATCTGTAGACCGGGCCACTCAAGCTACCCGGTGAGTCGCGGCGCGGGCTTGGCGCCGCAAGCGACACGTCCGATTGCCGGATCAATGCTCGGCGTGGGCCGCGCCGTGCTCGCCGCCGGCGTGGGCCGGGGCGGCGTCGTAGAGATCAGTGGTCAGGCCGGTCTTGGCGCGGCTGTGGTTGAAGTCGCTGACGATGGGCTTCTCCGCGTGGGCGTGGCCGCCGGAGTGGGCCTCGGCTTCACGGCGGGCGAACTCTTCCTTGGCGAGTTCCATGTCCCCCAGCTCGGCGGCGAGCTTCTCGAGATACTTCTGGCGGGCAAAGGCGACGATCGAGCCGTTGATCGCCTCGGTGACCTTCTCACCCTGTTCGTTGCGCTCACCGGTCGGGCGCGTGAGCCCCAAACCGCCCTTGACGGCTTCCCCGGCCTTGTAGGCAAAGAGCGTGTCCCGGTTGGCCAAGTCGAGGATCGTGAAGCCCAGGAACAGGGCGAAGGCAAAGAGCGTGAAGAGGAAGACGATGGTGTTGACGGGGTTGTCGTACTTGAGCTGCATGAAGAAGAGCAGCACGAGCGTGCTCTTGATGGTGGCGATGGAGAGCGCGACGACCACGTTGACCCAGGCGGGCAGGACGATGCCGAAGTAGGACTGCGCCCACAGCTCCAGCTGGGCCGCCCCCACCGTGGCGACGGTGAAGAACAGCAGGATGCCCAGCACCGCCCGCAGCGTGAGGGACGACATGATCACATGGGCGTGGCCATGCCCGTGGCCGGCGGCGCCGTGCGGGTCGGCCGGATCGAAGGCGGCGGCCTTGGCGTGTCCGTGGGAACTGGCGTGCGGGTGCGTCGCGCTCATGGATCGTCTCGCTGGCTCTCCGGCGTGGGCCGGATGGTGTCGTGTCGGGGACCAAACTCTGCAACGGGCCGGACCGGACGTGAATCTCCGCGGCGACTGCCCAGGGCGCGCGGGGGGGGCGGGCGATGGCCTTTAGTGGATCAGGTACAGCAGGGGGAAGAGGAAGATCCAGATCAGATCGACCAGGTGCCAGTAGAGCCCGGCCATTTCAACGCCGGTGTAGTGGGTGGGGCCGTAAACGCCCTTGGAGACGCGGCGATAGACCCAGTAGATCAGGGCCATGCCGATGATGACGTGGGAGGCGTGGATGCCGGTGGCGCAGTAGTAGACGCTCCACCACAGGTGCTCGTAGGGATCGGTGGAGAATGGATAGTTGAAGAGCTCCCCGGGGCGCTTGCCGCCGTAGCCCTCGACGAAGTGGAAGAGGCCGCCCAGGGCCCGCTTGCCCGAGTCGGTGTGGTGAGAGAGGGCGGGGTCGAGGAAGAAGAAGTACCCCGACCACTTGGGGGTGTACTCGAAGGTGAACTTGATGAACAGGAAGGCCAGGCCCGAGACCATCGTGAAGATGAGGTTGAACTTGGCCCGGGCGAACTGCTGGAGCTGCACGTTGCGGATGCTTGCCGCCATGGTGTAGCTGGAGACCAGCAGCACGACGGTGTTGAGCCCGCCCCAGCGCCAATCGAGGTACGACGAGCCGTTGGCGAAGGCCTGGGGGTGGAGGATGCGGAAGATCGTGTACGCGCAGAAGAGGCCGGAGAAGAGCAGGACTTCGGTGGCGAGGAAGAGCCACATGCCCAGCTTGACGCCGTCGAACTCCTCCTCCTTGTTGCGGTAGTGGTGCGCGGCCTTGTAGTCCTGCCACTGCACGACCGAGCCGGCCGGTGCGGGAGCAGGATGCGGGTCGTGGATCGGGAGGGTGGTCATCGGGCCTGTCCTCGGTTCGGAATCGGTCGTGCGCGGGCGGCGGGCCGGGGCGCGGGAAAGACGGGAAACAACTCAGTGATGGGCGTGGGCGGCGTGGGCCGCCTCGGCCTGGAGGGCCTTGGCGTAGGCATCGGCCTGGGCCTGGGCGTTGGGAACGGGGTAGTCCTTGGGATCCCAGCCCGGGGGCAGGATCGTGTCGAAGTCGTAGGGCCCGTGGGTGACGATGGGTTCCTTGTGGAAGTTGTGCGTCGTGGGCGGGCTCTCGATGTACCACTCCAGTGTCAGGCCGCCCCAGGGGTTGCGGGGGGCGGGCTTGCCGGCGAGGAGGGAGTGCACGAAGACGGCGAGGCTTCCCATGAACCCCACGCCCAGGATGTACGAGCCGTAGGTCGAGATCTGGTGGAGGAGATGGAATTCCTCGACGTAGGAGGCGTACCGGCGGGGCATGCCGCGGGTGCCCAGGATGAACTGGGTGAAGAAGGTGACGTTGAAGCCCACGAAGACGACCAGGGCGAAGAAGACCGCCGCGCGCTGGTTGTACATCTTGCCGAACATCTTGGGCCACCAGTGGTGGAGGCCGCCGACGAAGGCGATGATCGTGCCGCCCATCATGACGTAGTGGAAGTGGGCAACGACGAAGTAGCTGTCGTGCAGGTGCAGGTCGGTCGAGAGCGTCGCCAGCGGCAGGCCCGTCAGCCCGCCGATGGTGAACAGGAAGAGGAACATCAGGGCGTAGATCATCGGCGGGGAGAACGAGATCGAGCCCTTGTAGAGCGTGCCGATCCAGTTGAACACCTTCACCGCGGTGGGGATCGCCACCAGGAACGTCAGAGCCGAGAAGACGGTCGCCGCCAGTTCACCCTCGGCGGTGAACATGTGGTGGCCCCACAGCAGGAAGGCCGCCGCGGCGATGCCCAGGGAGGCGAAGGCCATCGACCGGTACCCGAAGATCCGCTTGTGGGCGTGCACGGGGATGATCTCGTTGATGATCGCCATGCCCGGCAGGATCATCACGTACACCACGGGATGGCTGTAGAACCAGAAGAAGTGCTGGAAGAGCACCGGATCACCGCCCAGGCCGGGGTCGAAGATCCCCACGCGGAACAGGCGCTCGAAGGTCAGCAGCAGCAGCGTGATGCCGATGACCGGCGTCGCCAGCACCTGGATGATCGACGTCGCGTAGATCGCCCACACGAACAGGGGCATGTCGAACCAGCCCATGCCCGGGGCGCGGAGCTTGTGCACCGTGACGACGAAGTTCAGCCCCGTCAGGATCGAGCTGAAGCCCAGGATGAAGGCCGCCAGAACCATGTACACGACGCGCATCTGGTCCGCGTCGGTGGTCGTCGAATACGGCGTGTAGAAGGTCCACCCCGTGTCAACACCGCCCATCAGGATCGACATGACCCCGAAGATCGACCCGGTGACGTAGATGTACCACGAGAGCAGGTTCAGCTTGGGGAAGGCGACGTCCTTCGCCCCGATCATGATCGGCAGGAAGAAGTTGCCCAGGGCCGCGGGCACGCTGGGGATGATGACCATGAAGACCATGATCGCCCCGTGGAGCGTGAAGGCGCGGTTGTACAAGTTGTTGTTCGCCGCGACGCTGGCGCCCTCGGCCCCCAGGAACGAGCCCAGCCACTGCCCGGTCACCACGCCGTTGGCGTCGACGCGGACGGGGTTGTACAGCTCCGTGCGGACGGCCAGGGCCGCCACGCCGCCGAAGAAGAACATCATCAGGACGGCGGCGAGGTACATCACGCCGATCTTCTTGTGGTCGACGGTGGTCGCCCAGTCCCAGATGGTGGTGATGAGGCCGCCCTTGGGGGTGAGATAGCTCTCCCCCTCGTGGTGGCCGTGGCCGACGGCGGCCCCGATGGTGCTGGCGTTTCGATCGTCGATGGTCGCCATGGGACTGGCTCCGTTTGCTGTCGTCGGCGGGCTCTGGGGACGCCGCGCGTGGGGTCTTGATCCGTTGAACAAACTGCAACTGACCTGATGACTCTTCGTGACTGCCCTGACTTCGTGACTTCGTGACTTCTGTGCTTACTTCAGACTCTTGATGTAGGCGATGATGCCGTTGATCTGGTTCTCGGTGAGCTGTCCCGCGAACGAGGGCATCTGGTTGGGGTAGCCGGCGACGATCTTCTTGCTGGGGACGATGATCGACTCACGGATGTAGGCGGCGAAGAAGTCGTCGTTTGCCATCTGCTCCGCGGTGTTCTTCGTGCCGTCGGTGAAGTCGACCTCGTGGCCGAAGATGCCCTTCCAGGTCGGGCCGGTGTTCTTCGCCCCGTCGATCGAGTGGCACGAGTTGCACTTGGAGGCCCACTGACGCTTGCCCAGCTCGACGGGATCGACCGCGTCGTTCCACTTGTTGATGACCTGGTTGAAGTAGCCCTCGGGAACCACGCGGATGATGCCCGACATCTCCGAGTGTTGGTCACCGCAGTACTCGGCGCAGAAGACGAAATGGTCACGGTACTTCTCCCCGTCGGGGAGCGTGCCCGTCGAGGCTTCGTCGAGCTTGGTGGGCTTGAACCAGTAGCTGGTGTAGCGGTTGGGCTGCACGTCGATCTTGACGCGGAAGTCGGGCACCCAGAACGCGTGGATCACGTCCTGGCTGATCATCCGGATCTTCACCGGCTTGTCCTCGGGGACGTAGAAGATCGGCACCTTGTTGGAGAGGCCGATGTCCTTCTGCTCCGGCGGCTCGGCCCCGTTGGGGTAGAGCATCGACCAGTTCCACTTGCGGCCCGTCAGCTGCAGCTCGATCGCGTCGGAGGGGATCACCATGCGGGCGATGTACCCGTGGAACCCCTCGAAGAACATGTACGCGAAGAATCCCAGCGGGATGATGCTCCAGGAGAGCTCCAGCAGCGTGTTATGCGACGGGCTCGCGGGGGCGATGGTGCCCGGGCGGCGGCGGTACTTGAAGGCCCAGTACATCATCATCACGACGTACGGGATGAACACCGCCGTCGAGACCCAGAAGATGAACATGAAGATGCTGTCCACCATGCTGGCGCCGTCGGCCATCGAGCGGCCGCCCAGCCCCTCGCGGTGGAAGATGTACTCGTGCGTCGCGTCGCCGAGCGTCATGGAGTTGAAAAGGTCGCTTGTCGTCATGCCACTGGCCCCGTCACAGATTTCCCGCCGGCGACGGTCGTCGCGCCGGCACGGCCATTGATGTCCGGTCCGCCCGCCGCCGCCACGCGGCCCGCGGAACGCTTCTTGAGGTATTCAGACAGACGCAGCCCGACGATCAGCGCCGTCAGCGCGACCAGCGTCAGGGCGCCCCCCACCTTCATCACCCGCACCGCCTGGATCGTGTACTTGCCGGCCCGCGGGTCGTACATGTAGCAGTAGTTCATGAAGTAGTCCCCCAGGCTCTTGGCGAGCTTGCCCTGGGAGGCATCCATCAGCGCCAGCTTCACCTGCGTCGGGGGGTACGAAAAGCCGTAGATGTAGCGGGTGATCACGCCCTCGGGGGAGACCACAAACAGCGCCACGGGATGGGAGAACTGCCCGTTCTCCAGCTTGCGGTAGGGGAAGCCCAGCGCGTTGGCGAGGATCCGCGTCGATTCGACGTTGCCGGTGTGGAAGGCAAACCCGGCATCCACCTCGGGCGTGCCCGAGCGGCTGTAGCCCTGGAAGGCGCGGCCGCGGGCCCCGCGGGCGACCGCCGGCGTGTCGCTCGCATCGAAGCTGAACATCAGGAAGTTGAAATCCTTCCCCGCCGTCAGGTCGACCTTCTCCAGCGCCTCGACCATCTTGTCCTGCACCACCGGACAGACCACCGGGCACCCGAAGTACCCCAGCATGATGATCGCCGGCTTGGGAAGCTCTCCGGCCTTCACCTTGCCCGTCGCCGCGGGGAAATAGTCCCCCAGGTGGACCGTGCGGCCCTCGGCGTCCAGGAACGTCAGCTCCATCGGGAGCGTCGCGCCCAGGTGCTCCTGCACTTCCAGGCCCTGGGCCTGCTTGGGGAGGGAGGCGGGATCGGGCTTGGCCGTTTCCTGAGACGAGATCGGGGCGGGCCGTTCCAGCGGGTCGGTCGCCTCCTGCCGGGCCAGCGCGGACCCAGCGGCCAGCGCCGAAGCGCCGGCGAGGACGAGCAGGGAGCGGAAATTGAACCCGAGGGTGATCATCGTGTCGGGGAACCAAGGCCCGCTGCGGGGCGCTCGTGCACTTACTTCTTGGCGTCAGCCGCCGCGGGGGTTGAGTACTTCTGCATCACGCGCTCGTAGGCGGTTTCCATGGGGACGGAGACCGCGCCGGTCTCGGCGTTGACCCACTCGTAGTTGGAGAGGCTGCGGTCGGCCTCCTGGCTGTACGCCTCGGATTCCTTGGCGAGGCGGTTCATGGATTCCCAGTCCTGCGCATGGGTGAGGCCGCCGACGCTGGTGACCTGCGCGTAGTAGTACATCGTGACCACGCCCACCAGGCAGGCGGTGACCACGCTCAGGCCGACGAAGGCGGCAAAGAGCACCACGGGGTTGATCTTCGCGGCGTGTTCATGCTGGGGCCCGTCCTCGGTGCTGAGGTCGTGCTGGTGCCACGAGTCGACCGCCTCGTGCTGAACCGGGATTTCGTGCGGCGCGTGCGACGCTGCCATGGTCCAACCTTTTCTCTGTGTTCATCCAGCGATTCGCTGGATACTGCCACACCAGATTCTTTACTGCCTTACGGGACTCGACCAACCGATCCAAATGGGTTCCAAACCTCAATTCGGAGGGATTGGCGCGAGGGACTTACACGTAGTTCTTGTGCTCCAGGGCCTGATCCATGTAGGGATCGTTGACGGCGACCAGCACGCCCGAGGTGACCTTGCGGATCACCAGGGCGGCGAAGACGGCCATGACGCCGCCGATGCCGACCAGGTCGACCCACAGTCCGCCGATGCCGATCTTGTCGGCGTACTCGGGACCGGCGTACACCATGGGGCGGACGAGCCAGAAGATGTCGGCGACGTGGGCGAGGATCGCCCAGGCGGCCATGGCGCAGATCAGCGCCGGGATCTTCTTGACAGGGCGGAAGAGCAGGATGATGAACGGGACGAGGAAGTGGCCAAAGACCAGGAAGTAGAAGAGCGTGTCCCACCCGCCGGACTTGCGGGCGATCATGAAGGCGGTTTCTTCGGGGATGTTGCTGTACCAGATCAGGAAGTACTGGCTGAACGCGATGTAGGCCCAGAAGACCGTGAACGCGAACAGGAACTTGCCCATGTCGTGGTTGTGCTCGGCGGTCACCAGGCCGTTGAGCGTGCCGGCGCGGCGGAGCAGGGCGGTGATGAGGATGCACAGGGCCATGCCGGCATAGGCCGAGCCGGCGAAGTAGTAGACGCCCCACATCGTGCTGAAGAAGCGGAAGTCGGTGGACATCAGCAGGTCGAACGACCCGAAGGCCAGGGAGAGAGCAAAGAGCAGCATGCCCCAGGCGCTGGTGAAGCTCGCCGTGCCGCTCAGCCAGCGGTCACCGGTGCGGTCCTGCTCAAGGCTCAGCCGGGACATGCGGCGGGCCAGGAACGTCCAGATGAGCACGTACACGATCACCCGCAGGTAGAAGAACGCGGGGTTGAGCCACGCGGACTTCTCCTCGAGGATGAAATCCCCCTTGAACTTGCCCATCCAGGTGAACAGCGGGTGGCCCAAGGCGAGGTCGGCGACGAGGATGCCGATCACGGCGATCCCCAGGTACGGCACGAGCGTCGCCACGTTCTCAAGCTGACGCTTGATCGTCGCGCTCCACCCCGATCGCACCAGGGAGAACAGCAGCACGAAGAACAGGTTGCCCAGCACCATAGCCAGGCACGCCATCACGCCGACGTGGATCGACGACAGGGCGTGGGCCTTGCCCTGCGCTCCGATCATCGTCGAGCCGACGGCGGCGAGGACGATGCCGATCACGCCCGCGCCCAGCAGGGCGGTCGAGACGCTCTTGCCGGTCCCCGCGGGGAGATTGATGTTGTCGGGACGCAGCAGGTAGCCGCGATCCGGGCCGTGATGATCGTGCCCGTGGTCGCCCGAGGCCGCGTGGATGTGGGAGGGAGCGCTGGTCACTTGGAACCTCCGTTCGCCGGAGCGGGAGCAGGGGCCGGAGATGGCGCCGGGCTGGGGGCGGGAGCCGTGGGGGCCGGCGCGGGGGCCGGCTTGCTGCGGCCCAGAGCCTCGCGCTGCGCTTCGGGGATGCCGGGGTCGTCGAGCCGGGCCCCGCGGGCTTCCTGCAGGGCTCGGATGTACGCGACCACCGCCCATGCGTCACGCTCGGAAAGGGCGTGCCCGTAGGCGGGCATCTTGTTGTTGCCCTGCGCGTCGTACACGCCGTTGCGGGCGACGCTGAAGATGTACCCGTCCTGCCCCGTGCGGGCCTTCTGGGTCTTCTTGGCCTTGGTCGCCTCGTCCACGACCTCTTCGGTCGCCCCGGGCAGGTACTTGTCATCGTGGAAATTGGGCAGGGCGTACGACCAGGTCTTGCCCACCATCCCCTTGCCGTCCCCCAGGTACCCGTGGCAGGCGGCGCAGTAGATGTTGAACTTCTTCTTGCCCAGATCGAGCATCGGACGCGTCACCGCCATCGGGATGCGGTCCACGAACTCCCCCGCGGCGCCCTTGCCCGCGTACACCGCGTCGTCGGCCTTGAGGAAGTCCTCACGCTGCTCCATCCAGTGCCGGGCCCAGGGGGCCTTGGTCTCGACCTGCTGCTCGGTCATGACGAAGTTCACGCGGCCAAAGGGCACGGCGCCGGCGACGGGCTTGCGCATCATGCGCCCGTCGGCGAAGAACTCCGACTGCCCCTGCGGCTTCCACTTCATCTGTTCGTCCAGGTCGGGGAAGAACTGGCGCGGCGGCTTGTCGTCGCGCCCGCCGCGGCAACCGGTCGTCATCGCGGCCGCTCCGCACAGCGCGATCGTCGCCGCCGTGATCCAGGCCGTGTTGTGGGAATGCTTGTTCATCGTCGTTTCCGCGTGCTGTCGTGTCCGAACGCTGCCTCAAATCCCTCGAACCATCTCCGCGTCGCCTAGTGGGCCGCCGCGACCTCTTCCTTCACCGGCTCGGGCTCTTCTTCCACCAGATCCACATTCGTGCCGCCCGCCGCTTCCAGCAGGTGCCGCGTCTTCTCCTGGTCGAAGCGCTCGTCGGCCGCCTCGATGCAGATCATGAACCGGTCGTCGCTCACCCGCAGGAACCGGTCTTTGCGCAGCAGCGGGTTGTTCCACATCGGGAGCTTGTTGAACGCGAGCATCCCCAGGATCGCCGTGAACGCCGCGGAAAGGATCCCCAGCTCGAACGTGATCGGGATGTACGCCTCCCACGACGTGGGATCCTTGCCGTGCACCACCTGCACGTAGTCCACGGCCGACATCCAGTACTGCATCAGGAAGCCCAGGCTCGCCCCCGTCAGGCCGACGACCGCGATCAGCATCGGCAGGCGGGTCCGCTTGATGCCCATCGCCTCGTCGAGCCCGTGCACCGGGAAGGGGGAGTACGCGTCCCAGCGGGTGTACCCCGCGTCTCGGACCATCTCCGCCGCGCGGTAGAGGTCCGCGGGCGTCGCGTACTCGGCGACGATACCGTGCACCGGGACGCCCGACTCGGTCGTGTAGATCGGACCGGTGGAGTGGCGAGCCATATCAGTGTCCTCCCGACAAGTGGCCGTGCCCGGCGGAGGTCACCGCGTGGGAACCGGCGGGAACCGCGGAGGTGTTGGAAGAAGCGTCGGCCGGGTGATGGTGCGGGCTGGCCTGCGGCAGCACCGCCTTGAGCTCGGAGATCGCGAACATCGGCAGGTAGCGGGCAAAGAGCAGGAAGAGCGTCAGGAACACGCCGCACGAGCCGACGAAGATCATGATGTCCACCAGCGTGGGGTGGAACATGTGCCACTCACCGGGCAGGAAGGTGCGGTGGAGGCTCGTCACGATGATGACGAAGCGCTCGAACCACATCCCGATCGTCACCAGGAAGCTGACGCCGAAGATCACCAGCGGATTGCGGCGCAGGGCCTTGAACCAGAAGACCTGGGGGCTCAGCACGTTGCAGCCGATCATCGACCAGTAGGCCCACCAGTACGGGGCGTAGCGCTCACCCTCACCGGCGAGGAACGGGGGCATCAGGCGGTTGTAGAGGAACACGTCCTGCTCGTACTTGCTGCCCGAGTAGTAGGCGATGAAGAACTCCATGCCGTAGGCAAAGCCCACGATCATGCCCGTCGCCAGCACGATCTTGGCCATGTTCTCCAGGTGCCGCAGCGTGATCAGGTCACGCATGTACGGGAAGAGCACGCGGAAGGGGATGAGCAGCAGGAGCACCATCGCAAACCCGCCGAAGATGGCGCCGGCGACGAAGTAGGGCGGGAAGATCGTCGTGTGCCAGCCGGGCAGGATCGAGGTGGCGAAGTCGAACGACACGATCGAGTGCACGCTGAGCACCAGCGGCGTCGAGATGCCGGCGAGCACGAGGTACGCGGCCTCGTAGCGGTGCCAGTGGCGGGTGCTGAAGCGCCAGCCCAGGGAGAGGATCCCGTACACCAGCGTCCGCACCCGGTCGATCCGGATCGGCACGAAGGGAAGGATCGTCGCCCCGTTGGGGTTGCGCCGCATGCGGGCGTCGGCCCGGTCACGCAGAGTCGCCAGGTCGGGGATCATGCCCATGTACCAGAACAGCAGCGACACCGTTCCGTAGGTCGACACCGCGAACACGTCCCACAGCAGCGGTGAGCGGAAGTTGGGCCAGATCGCGTTGGCGTTGGGGATCGGGAAGAGCATCCAGGCCATCCACTGGCGGCCGATGTGGATGCCCGGGAACGTCGCCGCGCACACCACGGCGAAGATCGTCATCGCCTCCGCGGCGCGGTTGATCGCCGTGCGCCAGCGCTGCTTCAGCAGGCACAGGATCGCCGAGATCAGCGTCCCGGCGTGGCCGATGCCGATCCAGAACACGAAGTTGGTGATGTCCCACGCCCAGTCGACCTGGTTGTTCAGGCCCCACGTGCCGATGCCCGTGATGACCAGGTACGTGATGAACATCCCGCCCAGGCCCGCGATCGAGCCGGCCATGAGCACCGCCGGCAGCCACCAGCGCGCCGGCTTGTTCTCGATGTACCCGCAGACGATGTTGGTCACGTCCCCGAACGACCGGTTGCCCAGCACGAGCGGGGCGCGGACGCCGGGGGTGTCCACGAGCGAGCCGTCCCCCGTCGCCGGGTCGATGGCGCCCGCGGAGGGCGTGGGATCCAGGCCGGCCAGGCGCCGGGCCGCGGCCTGGTCAGGGTGAAGGGCCGTCATACGTGAACTCCAAGCTTGCCCGCGGCGCCGGCCACGGAATTGAGAACCTTCAGCGACAACGCGTATCCCTTGTCCTGCAGCATCATCCGGCGGTCCTTGCGGAACGTGGCGTCGGCGTGCTTCTCGCCTTCGGCCGCGGACTCGTGCCCGTGCTCCCCGCCGTGGCCGCCTTCCTCATGCCCGCCCCCGCCGTGCCCGTGCTCCAGCGGGTCGTGCTCGACCCGGCGGATGCGCTCGTTGGGGTTGTTGATCCGGGCCATGTGGCTCGTCCGCGGACGCGTGTTGATGAACCCCAGCAGCAGGTAGCTGCGGCCGTGGTTGCGCTGGGAGGTCACCCGCGCCGCCGGGTCCAGCGTGTCCCCGAACACGATCGCGTCGCTGGGGCACGCCTGCTGGCAGGCGGCCTGGAAGAAGCCGTCGGGAACCTTGTCCATGTCCTGCAGGCGGCACTCGTGCCGCGCCGCGTTGATGCGCTGGATGCAGTACGAGCACTTCTCCATCACGCCGCGCGACCGCACCGTGACGTCGGGGTTCTTCTGCATCCGGCTCACCTGGTCGAGCTTCTCCCGCAGCCGCGGGGGCACCAGGTTGACGTTGAACTTGTTGTGGTCGGTCGAGCCGCTCACCGTCGTGCCCAGACCGCCCTCGGGCAGCGCCTTGTCCAGCAGTTCCTTGCCGTAGAAGTCCCCGTTGAAGCGCGTCACGCCGTAATCGAAGTAGTTGTACCGCCGCACCTTGTACGGGCAGTTGTTCGCACAGTACCGCGTGCCGATGCAGCGGTTGTACGTCATGTAGTTGATCCCCTCGGGGCCGTGCACCGTCGCGTTCACCGGGCACACCGTCTCGCACGGCGCGTTCTCGCAGTGCACGCACGCCACCGGCTGGTGCAGCATCTGCTCGGGCGCTTCCACACTGTCGCCGGTGAAGTACCGGTCCACGCGGATCCACAGCAGCTCGCGCCCCTTGGCCGTCTCGATCTTGCCCACCGACGGGATGTTGTTCTCCGCCTGGCAGGCGATCGTGCACACGCCGCAGCCCGTGCACTTGCCCAGGTCGATCGTCATCCCCCACTGCTGGCCCTTGGAGAAGGCCGAGCCCGCCGCCGCGTTCTCCGCGGACTTGTTGAACGGGTTCTTGTAGATCGACACGTTGGGCGGAACGTGGGAGAGCTCTCCCATCCGCTCCGCGAAGTTCAGCTTGCCCGGCGTGCCGTAGATCGAGTCGGCGTCGTCGATGATCTCCTCGCCGTGCTTGTGCCACCACTTCAGGTCGGCCTGGCGGACGATCGAGGTGCGCCCCTCCATCGACCAGTGGTTCTGCGTGCTGGCGATCATGTAGCTGCCGTTGGCCCGCTCGAAGCGGCCCCCGCGGGCCAGCCACGGCGCCCGAGACGTGCGGACCGGCGTCACGTCGAAGCCCACGCCGTCACCCACGCGGCCGCAGGTGCGCCGCCCGTACCCCAGCGTCAGCATCACGGTGTTGTCGGCCATCCCGGGCATCACCCAGAACGCCATCTCCACCGAGCGACCGTCCACGATGATCTTGCCCATCCGCGCGTGCGGGAATTCACCGTGCGTGTAGGGGTCGCTGGGGTCGTCCATCACCCCCAGCTCCTTCGCCGTCCCCGGGCTCACCAGCGCCGGGTTGTCCCACACCACGCGCGTCGCGTCCTGCGGAAGCTCCTGCAGCCACGGCACGTTCGCGTAGCGACCCGCCCCGATCGCGTTCACCGCGAACACGATGTCCAGCGAGTTGAGCGAGGGCATCCCGACAAGCTCGAGCCCCGACACCGCCTTGGCGACCTCGGCGATCTTCAGCGCCGGGGTCACGGGCGTCTTGGTCGAACCCATCACCAGGCCGTCGTGCAGCGCCGAGCGCCAGCGCTTGTCGAACCCCGCCTCACCAAGCACGCGGCGCCAGCCCGAGCGGATCAGCTCGTACCCATCGATCTTCGCCCCGCCGCGATCGTCGGAAGCGAACATCGCGAGCATCTCGATCTCGCTCATCGGCTGCTGCTGCTTGGGATCGGAAGGGCCGTACAGCGGGGCGATCATGGGCTGGATCGGGGAGATCGTGCCGTCGGCGGCCTCGACATCCCCCCAGCTCTCGAGTTCGTGCGCCCCGTTCAGGGACCACAGGGACGCCGCCGCGGTCTCCGTCGCCGGCACCGAGAGCGTGATGCTCTGGGGAGCCTTGGCGAACGCTGCCGCAAAGCCCATATCCACGGGGGCATCAAAGACGGGGTTGACCCCGACGCAGATCACCGTGCGGATCTTGCCGGTGTTCAGGTCGTCGGCGACCTTGCGGAGTTGCGTCATCGAGTCCGCCGCCTCGTCCTCGCCCATCGGCGTGTACTTGACGACGGTGCCGACCGACTGCAGGGCCACGTTCATTGCGTGGGCGAGGGCGTGAACCTCGGCGGGCATCGAAGGCCCGGCGACGACCACGCAGCGCCCGCGGTTGGCGGCGTCGAGCAGGTCCATCGCCACTTCGTCCACGAAGCCGGTGCCCGAGATGGTCTTGACATCAATATCCGGGCCCGCGGGCACGGCCTTGGCCATCACGGCCTCGATCAGCGCCTGGGAGCCGGGGATCTGCGACTTGCTGAAGATTTGGCGGGCCAGCGCCACCGCGAAGGCGGGGATGCGGCTGGGCGCGACGCGCAGGCGATGGTCCGCCTGCCCGCCGGTGATCGAGAAGCCCGACTCGATCATGTACAGGCGCGACATCGTCGCGTCGGCGGTCTGCACGTCCCGGGTCTTGGCCCATTCGCGGGCGTGCGTCAGGCCGTTGCTCTCGGCGATGGTGTTGAGGAAGTCCCGGTCAAGGGAAACCACAACCTTGGCCTGCGAAAAGCTGTACAGATCACGCATCGGGGCGCCGAAGGCCAGGCGCGTGCCCTCGGCGGGGCCGCGCTGGTCGGCCGGGTTCCACGCGACCCACGTCGCCTTGGGCCACTTGGCGAGGATCGCCGCCTTCATCGCGTCACGCGTGGGGCTGGTCTTCTTGTCGACGATGATCGCGACGCTGTCGCCCTGGTCGGTGTCGGCGTTGCGCAGGTTTTCGGTCGACCACGCCCGGAAGTCGTCCCACGTCGCATCGACCATGCCGCGCGAGGCGTTGCGGAACTGCGGGTTCTTCAGCCGGTCGGGGTCGTACAGGCCCATCACGTGCGACTGGCCCCACAGGCTTGTCTTGCCCTGGTTGCCCGGGTGCAGCGGGTTGCCCTCGAGCTTGGTGGGGCGCCCCTCGTGCGTCTCGACCAGCAGGCCCTCGGCCCCGCCGCCGGCCCGCGACATCGACGTCGCGTAGAACAGCGGCTTGCCCGGGATGATCTCCTCGGGCACGTCACGGCTGAAGGGCATGATCTTGTGGTCGGGCTGGCGGCAGCCCGGGATCGTCGCCGCGCCGGCGAGGGCCACCGTCGCCCCCATCAGCTGCAGGAACGCGCGCCGGGAGCCCGAGAGCAGCTCCGACGCGCTGGCGGGAAACTCACGTTCGACCAGTTCGCGGAACTCGGCGGTGTCCGCAACCTCATCAAGGCTGCGCCACACCGCGGGCTGGCCCTTGCCGGCCGTCTGCAGCACCCGCTTGGTGCTCGCACGCTCGGCCTTGGAAGGCAGCTTGTTCTCGCCCTTGGTCGTCGAATGGCATTGGTCGAGCATGGGGATTACCAGAAAGCACAGGAAACCAGGCACAGGAAAGAGACACTCGACATCGGTCTTCAAAGGTCAGCAGGACTGTTCCCAAGCGCTCGGTGTCTTTCCCGAGTGCCGAGTGCCCAGTCCCGAATGCCTTCTATTCAGTAATGACACGCCCCGCAGTTCTCGGGCGGCGTGATGCGGATGTTCTCCAGCAGCTTCGACGCCTCCGCGGCGTGCGACTGCGGGTTTTTCAGGCGGTCTTCCACCGCGATCAACTTGGTCACCATGTCCTTGGGGACCAGGAACCGCTCGGGATGATCGTTGTCGCGCACCGCGCGGTGGCACTCCAGGCACCAGCTCATGCTCAGCGGCTGGGCGTGGAAAACGACCGGCATGCCCATGATCTGGCCGTGGCAGGAATAGCAGCTCACGCCCGCCGCGAGGTGGATGCTGTGGGGGAAGTTGTGCACGTAGTCGGGGAGCTTGTGAACCCGCCGCCACTCGATCGGCTCATCCTTCTGATAGGCCGCGCGCACAAACTCGGTCTTCTCTTTGTGGGCCGCGTTCTGGAACTGCGAGAGCCGGTTCTCGGCGTGGCAGCCATAGCAGACATGCACGGGCGGAATATTCGCCTCGTTGCCGACCTCGATCTTGCTGTGGCAGTACCGGCAGTCCATCCCCAGCTTGCCAGCATGGATCTGGTGATTGAACCCGCCGCCCGGCTGCGTCGGCATGTACCCGACGCGCCAGAACTTGGGCGTCGCGTAGTACCAGAAAAGGCCCACGGCCGTCGAAAGCCCGCAGACCACCCCTACCGCCATGACCGGCGGCAACTTGTTCATCCACTTCGGGAAGATCACCGACACGTTCGTGTCTCCTCAGCAGATCGAAATCCCGGCCCCCGGCAGGCCCGGCAAGGCATCCAGTCAGGCCGGGGAACCCCCGGCGAGCCCGACCGAATCCTGAAAAGGACGAAATATAGCTCCACCGTCCTTCTCGTGCATCGGAACAGATTTCTGTTTGACCGGAAATTTGTGCCTACTTACCTACGCTGTCAAGCCAGAACTACTGTCTGATAGCAACTGAGACCGATTCTCAATAAAAAGGCATCCCCATGCCCTCATCCAATACCCCAGCCGCCGACTCGATTCCCCCCGGCTCCCCCCACCCCATCCGCTCGGGGCCCATCCTCGTCTACGGCCTCGCCAGCGTCGTCGCGATGTGGTGCGCCTGGCTCCTGACCCACATACCGGGGTTATCCACGGACCCCCGCGCCGTCACCCTCTCACTGGTCGGCACCCTCGCCCTCGTGACCTGCTTGGCCGGCTGGTCGGTCGCTCGCGGCGGGGCGGCCCGTATCGGGTGGCAGGTCGGGGCCGGCGCGGGCGGACTCGCCTCGGCGATCAACCTGCTCATCCTCGCCTCGTACCTGGTCGAGCAGGCCAAGCCCGGCTCCAAGCCCGCCGAGGGCATGAGCGGGCTTTCCCCCTCCGCTCTCATCTATATACCGGGGTTTTTACTGGGTGGCGTGGTCGTGGGCGCCCTGTTCGCCGCCATCGGCGCTGCCGGCGGCAAGAAGCCCGCCCCCGCCGACGGCCGCTACGCCGGCCACGACCACTGGCTCGCCCGTCTCAGCCTCGTCACCGTCGTCGCCATCCTTCCCCTGATCGTGCTGGGCGGATTCGTCACCAGCACGGCGAGCGGCATGGCCGTTCCCGGATGGCCTGACTCGTACGGCGCCAACATGTTCCTCTTCCCCATCTCCCTGATGAGCCACCCCCGGGTGTTCCTGGAACACTCCCATCGCCTCTTCGGCGCGATGGTCGGGATCACCGTCCTGACCCTGCTCATCTACACGCTGAAGGTCGAAACACGCCGCTGGGTGCGCAACTGGGTCATCGCCATGTTCGTCGCCGTCTGCCTCCAAGGCCTCCTGGGCGGCCTGCGGGTCGTCCAGAACAGCCCGGTTCTCGCGATGGTGCACGGCATCTTCGCGCAGCTCTTCTTCGCCATGTCCGCCGCGGCGGCGATGTACTTCACCCGCGCCTACCGCCTCTTGAAGCTCTCCGCCCCCCCCACCGACCTGCCCGCCGACGACGCGAGCGGGGCCCGCAAGCGCCGCATCATGGCGACGGCCCTGCTGCACATCCTGATGCTCCAGCTCATCATGGGCGCGTGGTATCGCCACACCGGCATGCTGCACCCGCTCTACACCCACATGGCCCTCGCCGTCGTCATCGTCTTCATCGGGTTCGTCGGCGGCCTCATGTTCCGCTCCATCGCCGACCTCCCCCCCGACGCCGCTCGCCTCTCCCGTACGGTCGGGGCAGGAATGCTCGCCTGCCTCTTCCTCCAGTTCGTGCTCGGTTGGGGTGCCTTCGTCCTGGTCCTTCAGGGCCCCAAGAAGGGGGACACTCCGCTCTCCCACCAGCTCGATTCCGCACCGCCCCCGCCCCCGGCGCAGACCATCATCGCCACCGCCCACCAGGCCAACGGCGCGCTGCTCATCGGCCTCGCCGCCGCGGGGACCGTGCTGGCCCGAGGCGCGATGCGCCGGCGATGACATCCCACGCCCCGCGGCCCGGATTCACGGTTTTCCGGACCTTTCTCAATTCCTCCCTTCCCACGGCCCGAAATCCAAGGGATACTGGCGTGGCCGGGCAAAGGCGAGGATTCTGGTGCGAGCGTGCCCCGTCCGCGTGAGGCCGCGCCCGTGCCGTGATGAACCCTGATCGCCGCCGACGCCGGCCCGCGAGCCGCGCGACAACGCAGGGGCCGACGAGCAATCCCCGCGAGTCCTGTGCGTTGGTCCATGGACGAATCGATCGGAGGCCTTGCGGATGATGCACTCAACGTCCCAGCCCGCCCAGACGCCCACGCCCCCCGCTGCGGCAGCGCCCTCGCCCACCAAGTCTCCTACCGCGCCGACCGAGAAGCCCGGCAAGATCTCCGCCTCCCTCTCCCCCATCCGCGCCGAGAAGTTCGGCTACGACCAGGCCCGCCACCTGCTGTGGAGGGCCGGCTTCGGCGGCACGCCCGAGCAGATCCAGACCCTCGCCTCGTGGGGGCCCGAGAAGGCCGTCGAATACCTGGTGGACTACGACCACGTCAACGCCGACCCGATCAAGTCCGACCTCTTCGACCGGGACATCATGCGTCCGGCGACCGCCGAGGAACGGGAGGCCTACCGCAAGGCGCAGAAGGCCCAGGACGAGGACGCCCTCGCCAAGTTCCGCATGGAGCGGCAGAACCGGGAGCGCAGCGACCGCGCCCAGATGACCGAAGTGCAGAAGTGGTGGCTCAAGCGCATGATCGAGACGCCGCGCCCGCTCGAAGAGAAGATGACGCTCTTCTGGCACGGCATCCTCTCCACCAGCTACCGCACCATCGAGAATAGCTTCCACATGTTCCTGCAGAACCAGATGTTCCGCAGGAACGCCGTGGGCAACTTCGGCCAGCTGCTCTTCGACCTGATCCGCGACCCCGCGATGATCAAGTACCTCGACAACGACGACAGCCGCAAGGGCAAGCCCAACGAGAACCTCGCCCGGGAGATCATGGAGCTGTTCAGCCTCGGCGTGGGCAACTACACCGAGAAGGACATCAAGGAAGGCGCCCGCGCTCTGACCGGGTACACGTTCAAGGACGACGAGTTCTACTACGACCAGAAGAACCACGACAACGGAGAAAAAGTCATCCTGGGCAAGAAGGCCCAGCTCGACGGTGACGGCTTCGTGCAGGCGATCCTCGAGACCCGCGCCTGCAGCGCCTACGTCGCCCGCCGCCTCTACAGCCACTTCGTCAACGACCTGCCCCCCGCCGAGCGCGTCGCCGACCGCGACCTCGACCCGCCCGTCCGCGCCGCCGTCGCGGGCCTCGCCTCCACACTCCTCGCCTCCAAGTACGACCTCAAGCCCGTGCTCCGCCGCATGTTCCTCAGCGAGCACTTCTACGACCCGCGTTTCATGGGGGATCAGATCAAGAGCCCCGTCACGCTGGTGGTCGGGGCGATCCGCTCCCTCAACGCCCCCGTGCGCGACCTTGGCATCATCAACGATGCCCTCGATCTCATGGGCCAGAACATCTTCTTCCCCCCCAGCGTCAAGGGCTGGGAGGGCGGACGCTCGTGGATCAACACCTCCACGCTCTTTGTTCGCCAGAACATCCTCACCTACCTCCTCGCCGGCAAGAAGCCCGTCGGCTATGACGCGACCGCCGACTCCACGCACTACGACCCCTCCGGCCTGCTTGGCGAACTCGCCAAAGCCGATCCCGCCGCCTCCAACGACCCCGTCCGCGTCGTCGATTTCCTCCTCAAGCTCACCCTGGGCCGCACCCCGCCCGCCGCGCGCGAAGCCCTGGTCAGCTTCACCCGCTCGCGCGGCGGATCGATCACCCCCGACCTCATCACCGCGCTCCTGCTGGTTGTGACGACGATGCCCGAATATCAGTTGTGGAAGAGGTCAAAGGGCCAAAGGGCCAAAGGGCCAAAGGGCCAAAGGGCCAAAGGGCCAAAGGGCCAAAGGGCCAAAGGGCCAAAGGGCCAAAGGGCCAAAGGGCCAAAGGGCCAAAGGGCCAAAGGGCCAAAGGGCCAAAGGGCCAAACGAGAATGGTGATGCTTCCAATGAACCCGTCAACGCTGTCCGCACGATTCTGAATGTGGCCCTGTGGATCTTTGGCCCTGTGGCCATGTGCCTTACGGAGTCCCCCATGTCCCCCGATCCTTCCGCCTTCACGCGCCGCGAGTTCCTGGGATCGAGCCTCACGCTTGCCTCCGCGAGCCTCGCCGTTCCCGCCTTCCTCCAGAGCTCGGCGTACGCGCTGCACGCCTCCCTCCACGGCCTCTCCTCCGCGCCCGGCGTGCCGGAAGATCGCGTCCTGGTCGTCGTCCAGCTCGGCGGCGGAAACGACGGGCTCAACACCGTCGTCCCCTTCGGCATGAACCAGTATTACAAGGCCCGCCCCGGCATCGCGATCGCCGAGAAGGACGTGCTCAAGCTCTCCGGCTCCGATGGCATCGGCGTACACCCGGGGATGACCGCCCTGCGCGACATGTTCGACGACGGCCTCGCCGCGATCGTGCAGGGCGTGGGATATCCCAACCCCAACCGCTCCCACTTCAAGTCGATGGACATCTGGCAGACCGCCGACACGACGGCGACGGGTGACGGCTGGCTGGGCCGCTACTTCGACGCCGAATGCTGCGGCTACGGCAAGGGCGAGAGCGGCCGCCCCGACGGCAAGCCCTCCAAGGGCGGCAAGGCCTCGGACGCGAGCAGCGCGTCCTCCAAGTCGCAGACCACCGACAGCCCGGGCATCGCCATCGGCCGCACCGCGCCCCTCGCCATGCAGGGCCGCATGATCAAGCCCATCTCCTTCGAGTCCGCCGAGCTCTTCCGCTGGGCCGGGCAGGACATCCACGAATCACTCAAGGATCCCTACAACCAGATCGCCCGCCGCGAACCCGTCGCCGGTGAGGCCCGCCCCGAGTCCAACGCCGCCTTCCTCATGCGCACCAGCCTCGATGCGCAGGTCAGCAGCGAACTGATCCGCAAGGCCGTCGCCCTCCGCCCCACCACCGCCTTCCCCGGCACCGAGATCGGCCGCCAGCTCGCCATGGTCTCCAGCATGATCCGCGCCGGCCTCAAGACCCGCGTCTACTACGTCACCCACGGCAGCTTCGACACCCACTCCGGCCAGGGCGGACCGCAGGGCCGCCACGCCAACCTGCTCCGCGATTTCGCCAGCGCCGTCAAGGCCTTCCACGACGAGCTCAAGGCCCAGGGCAACCAGGACCGCGTCATGACCCTCGCCTTCAGCGAATTCGGCCGCCGCGTCGGCCAGAACGCAAGCCAGGGCACCGACCACGGCACCGCCGCCCCCATGTTCCTCTTCGGCTCCATGGTCAAGCCCGGCGTCCACGGCGACCACCCCTCACTGACCGACCTCGACGACGGTGACCTCAAGTACAAGATCGATTTCCGCAGCGTCTACTCCAGTGTGCTGGAGGATTGGATGAAGGCGGATTCGAAGGGGATTTTGGAGGGGACGTACCGGGGAGTGGGTGTGGTGAAGAAGGGGTAAGGGGAGGAAAGTTGCAGGACCAGCGTGTGGGCACGCTCTCGATGCATATCCCCCCCCTCTACGCCTTCTCAGGTCTCGGCGACCAACGCTTGAGGCACGCGTTGTGTCGTGTTTGCCAAAATCAGATCTCCCGCCTCGCTATTTGCGCAGCTGCCACCACAGTTCTGAGTGCATTTCGGCAGGGACCTTTGGGTCATCCGGCTCCAATCCCAGATCGTCAATGACAATGCGGAACCACTCCTCGCGATGGCTTGGCGGGAGTTTGGTGCCGCACCAGGGGCAATACTCAATGGTAATGGATCCGATATCCGAACCTCGAATTCCAATACCGTACTCATTGAATTTTGCGACATAGCCAATATTGCCGTCGCCATCCGCAAGAACTTCTGACATCGTTGTGCAGCAATGTGTCATCTATTTCTCGCCGTGTAAGCTCTCGATTCTTAACGGGCCTGGCGTGCATCATCCATTGACTGGATATGTGTTGCCCCAGATGGATTTCGCCTGACTCCAAGGTCCCGGTGCCGCGGTAAATTCAGTCTGACGAACAATAGCGTTTTTTGGCGAACAATCTCGCCGTTGGTCTGGATCGTTCGCCTGCTCATCCGTGAACGCCCCTTCACCCCCTCCTCAGCCCCCCTTCACCGCCCGGACCCGTTCTCCGCTGCGTGGGCGAGCGTGGTGACGCCGCCCGTGCGTACCCACGGAGAGCTCGCCCATGCCGCGCCCGATCTGGAAAGGCCACATCTCCTTCGGGCTGGTGAGCATCCCCGTCAGCCTGTACTCCGCCGAGCAGCGCAAGGACCTCACGCTCCACCTCATCGACAGCCGCGACCAGTCTCGCATCGCCTACGAGCGCGTCAACTCCGAGACCGGGGAGGAAGTCCCCTGGAACTCCATCGTTCGCGGGTACGAGTTCAGCAAGGGAAACTACGTCCTGCTCAACGATGAAGAGCTCAAGCGAGCCGCGCCCGAGGCGACCAAGACCATCGAGATCGAGAACTTCGTCAAGCCCGCGGAGATCAGCCCGCTGCTGATCGACAAGCCGTACTACGTCGAGCCCACCAAGCAGGGACGCAAGGGCTACGTGCTGCTGCGGGAGACCCTGCGCGACGCAGGGCTCACCGGCATCGCTAAGGTGGTCATCCGCACCCGCCAGTACGTGGCGACACTCTCCCCGCTGGACGATGTGCTGGTGCTTGTGCTGCTGCGCTTCGCCCAGGAGATCCGCTCCACCGACGGCCTGGACATCCCCGAGCGATCATCCAAGAGCAGCGGCCTCTCCCCCCGCGAGCTCAAGGTCGCCCACACCCTTGTGGAGAGCATGACCACGCCCTGGGATCCCAAGGCGTACCACGATGAATATCGTGATGCACTGATGAAGTGGATCGACAAGAAAGTCGCATCCGGCGAGCTCACGCACTCTCCCGAGCCCGTGGAAGACGAGCAGGACGAACCGCCGGCCCCGCTCAACTTCATGGCGCTGCTGGAAAAGAGCCTCGAGCACGCGTCCGGCCGTAAACCTCCGGGCGGCTCGCCCGGACGGTCCGCCGGGGAACGATCCGCAAGCAGCGAATCCGCGCCCACCGACGCTCCTCGCCAGCGCGGAGCCGGAAGGTCGGCCAAGACGTCCTCCGCACGCCGCAGCGCGTCCCGCGCCGCCCCTCGCAAATCCGCTCGCGGCAAGACCGCCGCGGCGACCGTGAAGCGTCGAAAGGCCGGCTGAGGTGAAAGACCCGATGCACCGCCACGCAGAATGACTTCTCGTCGCCCAACCTCGTCCGCCAGGCGCACGACATGACACTCACCACTTACGCCCGCAAGCGAAACTTCAAGAAGACCGCCGAGCCCGGGCCGCGGATGGCGCCCAAGGCCGGCCATTCGTTCGTCATCCAGAAGCACGACGCCTCCCACCTGCACTACGACTTTCGCCTCGAACTGGGCGGCGTGCTCAAGTCGTGGGCGGTACCCAAGGGCCTCTCCCTCGACCCCGCCGACAAGCGACTCGCCGTCGAGGTCGAAGACCATCCCGTCGCCTACGGAACCTTCGAAGGCACCATCCCCGAGGGGGAATACGGCGGAGGAACCGTCCTGCTCTGGGACCGCGGCACGTGGTCCACCGACGAGCCCGACCCCGCCGCAGCGCTTGAGCGAGGCAAACTCACCTTCAACCTCGCCGGTGAGAAGCTCCAGGGCGGCTGGACGCTCGCCCGCATGCACGGCCGCGGCAGCGGCGGCAAGAACAACTGGCTGATCATCAAGCAGCACGACGATCACGAGCGCCCGGGCGCGTCGATCGTCGATGAACGCCCCGAGAGCGTGAAGACGGGCCGCGATCTGGAGGCGATCGCCGCGGGGGATGATGTGTGGACGTCGGGCGGGGCGAGCAAGCGGGCGAAGAAAGTGGATAAGCAATCGCCGCGGGCCGCGGCCGAAGCGCGATCGGCGAGT
Source organism: Phycisphaerales bacterium (assembly GCA_044226385.1). GTDB lineage: Bacteria > Planctomycetota > Phycisphaerae > Phycisphaerales > UBA1924 > JAEUJB01. Next base: position 174,328 of record JBGAHA010000010.1, on the reverse strand, counting down.
GCTTCGTCGGGAACTGCTTCGCGTGCGAAGAAAGCGGGGAAAGAAACATCCCGCCCGCAACAACAATCGCCGGCGCCCAATTCTCGCGCACGTCAAGCGGCGAAATCGGCCTCGCTGCGAACGCAAAGCAAAACTCGAGCGCCTGACGTATCTTCCGCCAAGTCCAATCCAACCCCGGCCTCCAAACGCAAGACGTCCTGGAACAAGTCTTCCACTCGCAAGACCTCCTCCCGCGTCAAAACTCCGGCGCTCGCGGCCCCCGAGGTTGATCCCGCCGCGATCCCCCTCGCCCGCCGCGCCCCGTTTCCATCAAACCTCCCCCCGCAGCTCTGCACACCCGCGGAACACGCCCCCGGCGGGGAGGGATGGGTGCACGAGGTGAAGTTCGACGGCTACCGATTCCTCGCGTACATCTCCGGCGGCTCGGCGAGGCTCATCACCCGCGGCGGCAAGGACTGGACCGCCAAGTTCCCCGGCATCGCCCACGAGCTCGCCCAACTCCCCGTGGAGACGGCGATCATCGACGGTGAGGCCTGCGTGGTCGACAGCCACGGGAGATCTTCGTTCCAGAAGCTCCAGGGCGCGATCAAGGACCCCGCCTCCCACCAGGTGCACCTCTTCGCCTTCGACCTGCTCTACCTCGACGGCCACGACCTGACGCGCGCCACGCTCCTGGACCGCAAGGCCGCCCTCGCCGCGATCATCGCCGGAGGCGCCCGCGACATCGTCCGTTACAGCGACCACTCCGTCGGGGAGGGGGACCGCCTCTTCGAGCAGGCCTGCAAGCTCGGCCTGGAGGGCATCGTCTCCAAGCGCGCCGATTCGCCCTACATCACCGCCCGCACAACGTCGTGGCTCAAGATCAAGTGCGGGCACCGCCAGGAATTCATCATCATCGGCCACACGCCCCCGCAGCGAAGCCGCAAGCACTTTGGCTCACTCCTCCTCGCCGCCCACAACGACCAGGGCAAGCTCGTCTACACCGGCCACGTCGGCACGGGATTCTCCGACGCCTTTCTCGGTGAGCTCATGGCCCGCATGAAGCCCCTCGCCCGCACCAAGTCCCCGCTGGATATCCCTGCGCCCTCCACGGAAGTTCGTGGCGCCCGCTGGATCACGCCGTCCCTGGTCGCCGAGATCGCCTTCACCGAGTGGACCGATGACGGCCGCCTTCGCCACCCCGCCTTCAAGGGGATGCGAGAGGACAAGGATGCGAAACTCGTGAAGATCGAACATCCCGTGGACCCGGCCGTGGCGACCGATGCCCGGCGCTCATCCCCTCCCCGCGGCCCCGGGCGTGTTGCCAAGGCCCGCGCCCCGCGCCCGCGATCAGGCGCGGAGCCTTCGGCGCCGGAATCGTTTCAATCGCCCGCTCCACCCACGCGGAAAACCAAAGCGCCCGCCGCTTCGCGTCCGTCCGCAAACTCCCGCGGCAAGTCCGCCCCCGCGCCCGGTGGACCACCGGTGCTCTCGGGCGTCACCATCACAAGCCCCACCCGCGTCGTCTTCCCCGATAACGGCCTCACCAAGCTCGACCTCGCCCGCTACTACGACGCCGTCGCCGAGCGCATGCTCCCGTATATCCAGAACCGCCCGCTCAGCACGCTGCGCTGCCCCGAAGGACGCAAGGGCTCATGCTTCTTCCAGAAGCACACCGCGGCGACGTTCCACGAGCCCGTCAAGTCCGTCCGCATCGAGGAATCCTCCGGACTCGCCGACTACATCACCATCGATTCCCGCGCCGGCCTGGTCGCTCTCATCCAGTACGGCGTCATCGAGATCCATCCCTGGGGCTCGCGCAACGACCTGCCCGACCGCCCCGACATGATCACCATCGACCTTGACCCCGGGGAAGGAACGACGTTCAACGATGTCAAGGCTGGCGCCACCCTCGCCCGCGCCATCCTCACCGCCGCCGGGCTCACCTCGTTCCTCAAGACCTCCGGGGGCAAGGGGCTGCACATCGTCGTCCCCTTTGATCGCCGCGTCGAGTGGGATCACGCCAAGGCCTTCGCCCACTCCGTCGCCCTGAAAATGGAACGCGAGCAGCCCCGCAAATACCTCTCCACCATGAGCAAGCAGCAGCGCGTGGGGCGGATCTTCGTCGATTACCTCCGCAACGGCCGCGGCGCCACCTCCGTCGCCGCCTACTCCGTCCGCGCCCGCGAAGGCGCGCCCATCTCCATGCCCCTGGCCTGGAAAGACCTCCCCGGGCTCACCAGCGCCAACCAGTTCACCGTGAACACGTGGATGGCAAGCAAGGATGCCCGCCGCGCCGACCCGTGGAAGGACTTTTTCACCACACGCCAGAAGCTCCCCGCATCGGTAGGATAGCGGGATGGCCAGAGGAACAGGTTACGAGATTTACCCGGCTCCTCCGCGAAACGGAACAACCGGAACACTGCGTACAGATCATGAATGCGTGACCACGGCGCGTGCGGCAAGCACCGTCAGCGCCCGCGAGCACGATCTCGCAGGAGACATCGAGGTGTGCTCCACCCGCTCGCGCCGCGACGCCCGGCTTACGCCGTCTTAGTCTTCTTGGACTTGGCCTTGCCCGGCGCCGGCTGCGGCTCCTGGAGGCTCTTGGCGTCCTCGTCGGTCACGTACAGGATGCACCCGCACGCGACGCACGTCGTCAGCCGGCCCGAGCCCAGCACGGAGCTGATGGTCTCGACGGGGATCGACATCATGCACGAGGCACAGTTGAACTCGTGGCGCTTGCGGTCCTGGACCTCGATCTGCGCCATCGCCTCGTCCCCGCGGGCGCGGACCAGCATCTCGAAGGTGTGCAGGGGGTCCTTGGGGATGTCGGCGGTGAGGGCGGCCCGCTGCTTCTTGAGCTCGTCGAGCCGGTCCTTGATCTCGGCGGCCCGGCGATCACGCTCTTCCAAGGCCGTCTGCACGATCTTGGCCCGCTCATCGCGCTGGCCGTCGTCGTCGGTGAACTGCTTCTTGAGCTCGTCGGCCTTGGTCATCTGCTCCAGGGCCTCGGTCTCGTACTTGTCGCGCTCGGCCTTGAAGGTGTTGAGCTCGGTCAGGAAGCTCTTGTATTCCTTGTTGGTCTGGGCCGAGTCCATCCGCTCCCGGATGGTCTTGAGCTTCTCGTCCAGCCGGGCGACCTCCCCCTGCCGGTCATGGGCGAGGGTGGTGAGCTGGCGGACCTGGGATTCAACAGAGGACTTCTTCGCATCGAGCTGTGACAGCAACGCTGCCTGCTCGGCGTGGTACTTCTCTGATGCTCTCAGGCGAGACTCAAGTCCGCGGAGCTGTTTATCGACGAGGAAGACCTTGAGGAGCTTTTGCGTAACGGTCATTCGACACTCCGAGCCGGCCGCGAATCGACTGGCAGAGTGTATGCAGCGCCGACCGCCCGTCATGCCTTCGGGGCTATCTTCGTCCTCAACTCCCCTCCGGAGCCACCATCCGCATCCACCAATACGCCGCCGGCGCCACCAGGATCAGGGAATCCAGGACATCCAAAATTCCTCCAAACCCCGGCAAACTCCGCCCCGAATCCTTCATCCCCGCGTCCCGCTTGAACAGGCTTTCCCCCAGGTCTCCCAGCTGACCAAAAATCGCAAACAGCATCCCCGCCACCAGCCCGGTCCAGATCCCCGGCACCGCGATCCCCGTCAGACGGTGCACCACCCACAGCCCCCCGGCGCCCACCAGCCCGGCGAAGACCGTCCCCCCCACCAGCCCTTCCCACGTCTTCCCAGGGCTCAGCCAGAAGATCAGTTTGTGCCTCCCGATCGCCTTCCCCGTGAAATACGCTCCGATATCCGAACTCTTGGTCGTCAGCAGCACCCACACCAGCATCCAGACCGAGTGTTCCGCGCGGATCAGCACCACGCACCCGAACATCAGCCCCAGGTACACCAGCGAGAGCAGCGTCCCCCCCGCCGCCGCCAGCGAGCCTTCCACGGTCTTGGCCCGGGAGTAATACACCTGGGAAAGCAGCAGGGAGAGGGCCGCCCCGCTCCCCATCGCCGCGCCCGTCACGCCCTCACCAGGCCAGAGCAGGGCCGTACAGCAGGCAAGCATCCCCGCCGCGGCCGCCAGGGGCGTTACGAACCGGGAGGCCTGCACGCCCTTGGCCCGGAGCATCTCCGCCAATTCCAGCGCCCCGCCCCACGCAAGGATCAGGCAGATCCCCCCGACAATCATCCCCGGCGGAAACGTCCCCCCACCCCCGCCCGGCAGTGCCGTGCGGTCGACCAGTTCATCGAGGTAGCACAGCAGCACCACCACGGCGATCAGGACCGGGCCAAGCAGAAGTCGTTTCACCATGGTGCAAGGATTCCGTCGTTCGCCCCCCTCGGGCGGCGAGAGAATAGCCGAAAGCCGCCCCCGCCGTGCCTGCGGCCCGCGCCCCGCAGCGCCCAGTCCGCGACCGGCGCGCTGTACACCCGCCCGTGACCTCGCCGTGTGAAGAAATCACCGCTTGTGGGACGACCCTCAGCCCTTGGCGAGCCCCCCGAACTTGCGATTCCGCCCGGCATACTCCCGTACCGCCGCGTGCAGGTCCTTTGCCGAGAAATCCGGCCACAAGGTCGGCGTCACGTACAACTCCGAGTAGCTGATCTGCCACAGCAAGTAATTGCTCACCCGCATCTCACCCGCGGTCCGGATCAAGAGGTCCGGGTCGGGGATCCCCGCCGTGTACAGGCGCGACTCCAGCGCCGCCTCGTCAATCTGGTCCGGCGCGAGCGTCCCCGCCGCGACATCCCTCGCCAGCGACCTCGCCGCGTCGGCGATCTCCGCCCGCGAACCATAATTGATCGCCAGGCACAGCGTGATCCGTGAACCACCCGCCGTCGCCTGCTCCACAAAGTCCAGCGCCGCCGTCACATCCTCCGGCAGACCTTCCCGCCGGCCGATGACCCGCACCCGCACGCCCGTCGATGAAAGCTCCGCCTGCTCGCTGTGGCACGTCTGCACGCACAGTTCCATCAGCGCCCGGACCTCATCCTCCGGCCGCCTCCAGTTCTCGCTCGAGAACGAGTACAGCGTCAGATACTCCACCCCCAGCGCCGAGCATGCGACCAGCGCCGTCCGCACCGCCTTCGCACCCGCCTTGTGACCGTCGGTCCGCGGCAGGCCCCGGGCCGTCGCCCAGCGGCCGTTGCCGTCCATGATCATCGCGATGTGCCGCGGAATGCGCACCGGGTGCACGTCGGGCAGCACGCCCGCGGGATCCGCGTCGGGGTTGCGAGCCTTGATCCTCGCAAGCGCAGCCTGCGCCTGCGGATCATCCGCATACGGTGACAACGGCAACGCGGCGACGGGGTCGGGTGAAGTCGATGGCACGGTGAGAACACTCCCGGCCCACCGTGCGATGCAGGATCGCCCGCCGGGCTTGCCTCTTACGCCCGCTGGACCACGATGGTTTGCTCCCGGCCCGGCCCGACGCTGACCATCGCGATCGGCACGCCCGTGAACGTGGCGACGAAATCCAAATACGCCCTCGCCGCCGCCGGGATCTGCTCAATCGACCGGCACCCCGCGATGTCTTCCTTGAACCCCGGCATCGAGGTATACACGGGCTTGGCCTTCGCCAGCGTCAGCCCATCGGCGCTGAAGCGGTCCGACGCCTTGCCGTTGATCTCGTACCCGATGCAGATGCGAAGCTCGTCGATCCCCGAGAGCACGTCCAGCAGCGTGACGGCGATGCCCGTCGCCCCGTTGATCATGCACGAGTACTTGACGGCGACAAGGTCAAGCCACCCCACGCGCCGCGGGCGGCCGGTGGTGGTGCCATACTCGCGCCCCCGCTCCCGGATGCCGTGGGCGATGTCGTCGTTGAGCTCGGTGGGCATCGGCCCCGCCCCCACGCGCGTGGAGTAGGCCTTCATGATCCCCAGCACGTTCTGCACGATTCCCGGCGGCACGCCCGTGCCCGGGCTGATCCCCGCGGAGGTGCACGACGAGCCGGTGACGAACGGATACGTGCCGTGATCGACGTCCAGCAGCGAGCCGTTGGCGCCCTCGAACAGCACATTCTTGCCCTGGCTGAGCAGGTCGTGCAGGAGGTAGGTCGTGTCTCGCACGCGCGGGCCCAGCTTGGCGCCCTGCTCCAGGGCCTTGGCGACCAGCGGCTTGGGGTCCATGTTGACCCCGGCCTCTCCCAGGGCCGCCCGCTTCATGCGGCAGGCGAGCTCGACCTTGCTGGTCAGCACTTCCGCGTCGGCGAGGTCCCCCATGCGCACCGCCGAGGAGCGCTGCACCTTCTCGGCGTAACAGGGTCCGATACCGCGGCGGGTGGTGCCGATGTGGGAGACCTTGGAGGCGTCCCCGAATTCTTCGTCTTCGGCGGCCCGCTTGAGGATGTCTTCGCGCAAACCATCCTCGGCCTGGTGGTAGGGCATGACGACGTGGGCGCGGTCGGAGATAACCAGCCCGGACGTATCGACGCCGCGTGAGGAAAGCCCCTCAATCTCCCGCAGCAGCGCCTCGGGATCGACCACCACGCCGTTGCCGATGACGGCGAGCTTGCCGGGCGTGAGGATGCCCGCCGGAATGAGGTGCAGGGCGAATCGCTGGCCGTTGATCACCACCGAATGGCCGGCGTTGGCCCCGCCGTTATAGCGGACCACCGCGTCGAACTCCTCGGCGAGGTGATCGACGATTTTGCCTTTGCCTTCGTCGCCCCACTGAAGGCCCACCACCGCGAGGGTTCGGGAACGGACGTTGGAAAGTGGCTCAGGCATCAGGCTCTCGGGCTTCACAGGACCCAAACATGCGGCCGGCGTCCGACCCATCGGACCCTCCCCGCGCATGACTTTAGGACCTCACGCCCCGGGCTCAACCCTTTCAGGATCATCCGCGAATCAAGATCCCCCCCAACCTGTCCGATGCAGAGGTGGGAGTAGTTCCTACCGCATGACGCCCGACACAGTCAAAATCATGTGCCCCAAGCTGACGTGCCGCAAGGTGCTGTCGGTGCCCATCACCGCTCGCGGACGCACCGTCCGCTGCCGGATCTGCGGAACGGCGATCCGCGTACCCGATGCTCGCCCCGCCAACCCCAACGGCGCCGAGCACAAGAAGACCTGACGCGGCTTCGTCCCCTCGCGCCCTGACTCTCCCCGTGCACGCCCGCGAGGCACCCTTCGTTATTTCAGACGTTCGTTCAGCCCGCGCTGGAGCTGCGCCCACACCTGGTCGGGACCCTGCGCCGCATCCACCACCAGGTGCCCGGCGGGGTTCGCCGCCGCCTGGTCCAGGTATCCCCGGCGCACGTGGCGATGGAACTCCAGGCCCCGGGCCTCAATGCGGTCCAGCTCGGCCCGGTCTCGCGTTGAACCGCCCCCCACCACTCCGCCGCTCTCGGCCTGCGCGTGCATCAGGGGGTTCATCCGCTTGGACGCCGTGATCTCGTCCACATCGAAGATGATGACCAGGTCGGGCACGATCCCCCGCACCGCGCACCTCGCCACCGCATGGATCTCGTCGATGGGCAGACCGCCCGCAGCGCCCTGATAGGCGAGGGTGGAGCTGACGAAGCGGTCGGCGATGACCAGCTTGCGGTCGGCAAGGGCGGGGAGGATCTTCTCCTCCACCAGCTGGGCCCGGCTCGCCATGTACAGCAGCATCTCGCACCGCATGGCAAGCTCGCCCGTCTGGCGATCCAGCAGGATCTCCCGGATCCGCTCCCCGATGTACGTCCCCCCCGGCTCCCGGACCTCCAGCATCGGAGCGCCCGCCGCCTTGCACGCCTCGACGAATCGCCGCAGCTGCGTGGTCTTCCCAGACCCGTCGGGCCCCTCGAAGACGAGGAACTTGCCCGCGAGGCGCGAGGTCCAGGGTTGATGGGCGAGGATGGGAGTCGGCTCTGGCACGGGGGCCAGTTTAGCCGGTGCTCCGCGCCCCGCGCGCCCGAGGCACACTTCATCGCGGAACGCCTGGTGCTCAACCCTGCCCGCGTGCCGTCCGCGTCAGGACTTGCGCCACACCACGCCAAGAAAAAACCCGCCGGAGTTCTCCGGCGGGCCTGTGATGCACTTTGAATGTCGCTTCGGAGAAGGCTCGTCGCCCAGGCCTCCCGGCCTGCGTCCTACCCATCTCCACGCAGGCTCTCGGCCCCGCGTTCAGCCCGCCTTGACCTTGACGTACTCGGCGACGCTGTTGAAGTCGGGGACCAGGTCGGGGGTGAAGGTCATGGACCAGCTCTCGCCCTCGGCGACGCGGACGACCTTGGCGCAGGGAACCCGGCTCGTCCAGTCGCGGTTACCGCGGTTGTAGACGTTCAGGTTCTGGAGCCGGCGCTTCTGACCCTTGCGCAGGGCCTTGATCGCCGCGGGATCCCGCCGCATGAGCCGCTCCAGCGTGCTGATCCGGCCAGCGCCGCGAGGGGCCTTGGTGATGGTGCAGGTGATCGTGGAGCCGGGCTTGATGGAGTCGAACATGGGTCTACCTCTGAAACTCCAACCCTCTCCGGACCTGTCAGGGCCGGGGCGGGTGGGTTGAGATGATAGACAGGCTCCCGGGGCGGGAAAAGGGGGCTGGGAGGGTGGGAACGGCCCCGCCGCGATGGATTCGCCGCCAGAGGCTGTCGTGCGTCGGCCGGAGATGATGATTGCACATCGGAAGGACTCGGCAGGCAACGCGGATAGGAGCGAAGCCGGAGACAGAGGCTCGATGCCTGTACCCACGAGCCTAAGAGGGGCGACCAAAGACCTTCCGGGGCAGCGACCTCCGCTCCTACACTCGCCCCATGAGCGACCCTGCCGATTCGTCTCCTCCGGCCCCCGTCTTCAACGCCTCCCTCCCCCACCAGGCCAAGCCCAAGCTGCGCCCGGTCCGCGCCTTCCCCGCCCAGGCCGGGGAGCAGCGGGTCATCGGCCTCGCCGACGCCCGGCAGATCTCCGACAAGGTCGTCTTCACCATGCCCGCCGCCCACCTCATCCTGCCCATGCTCGATGGCAACCGCTCCATCGATGAGATTGTCACCGCCGTCGGCAAGGGGCTCACCCGGCCGATCGTCGAACAGCTCGTCGCCCAGCTCGACGACGCCGGCCTGCTCTTTGGCCCCACCTTCGACGAACTCGTCGCCAAGATGAAGAAGGACTTCGACTCCTCCCCCAACCTGCCGCCGGCGTCCACCGCCGCCCTCGCCGACTCCCTCGCCCAGCAGGAGCTGGGGGAGAACGCCGCCGAGGCCCAGAAGGCCGAGGTCGGGGCGACCAAGCTCCGGGAACTCTTCGACCAGTGGATCTCCCAGGCCCTGGAGAAGGTTGAGAACCCCAGCCTGAACACACTGCCCAAGGCGATCATCGCCCCGCACATTGATTACCCCCGCGGCTGGCTGAACTACGCCTCGGTGTGGGGCCGCCTGCGCGTGGTGGAGCGGCCCGACCGCGTGGTGATCCTGGGGACCAACCACTTCGGTGAGGCGACGGGCGTGGTGGGGTGCGACAAGGGATATTCGACCCCGCTGGGCACGTGCGAGGCGGACACGGCGCTGGTGGAGGCGATGCGCAAGCGCCTGGGTGACACGCTGTACGCGAACCGATACGACCACGAGCGCGAGCACTCGATCGAGCTTCAGATCCCGTGGATCCAGCACGTGATGGGCCGTGACGAGGCGGGCAACTTCTGCAAGGTCTACGGCGTACTCATCCACGATCCCACGGTGAACGCCGGGGAATCGTACGACGGCAAGGGCATCGGCCTGGACACCTTCGTCGCCGCCCTGCGCGATTCGCTCTCGGAACTCGGGGGAACCACGCTCATCGTCTCGTCGGCGGACCTCAGCCACGTGGGGCCGGTCTTCGGGGACGAGCAGAAGCTCGCCGGGGAAGAAGGACCCGCGGTCGAGTTCCGCAACAAAGTCTTCCAGCACGACCGGGACATGCTCAACCTGCTGCACGAGGTCAAGCCCGACGACCTGGTCGCCTCGATGGCTTGGCAGCAGAACCCCACCCGCTGGTGCTCGATCGGCAACATCGTCGCCGCGATCAAAACCACGCAGCCGACGTCGATCGAGATCGTCAACTACGCCGCCGCGATGGACCAGGAAGGCATGGGCATGGTCTCCAGCGCCGCCGGCATTATGAATTGATTTGGGAAGAGACGGAAAGACCAAGAGACGCAGAGACGAAGTGGGAAACAAGACAAGCTCGCGAACGCGGGCCTTGCCTCATCCCGCCGCTCTCACCGCGCAGTCCGCGTTAAAATCCTCGCTGTGCCGCTGTGCCGCTGTGCCGCTGTGCCGCTGTGCGAATGTGGCTATGTGGCCCTTTGGGTATGTGGCCCTGTGGCCCTGTGGCCCTTTCCCTCACGCCGCCCGGCGCATCATCGCGCTCCGCCCCAGCCCTCGCAGCAGCCGTTCGCGGTCCCCGAAGCGGGCAAAGCGGGTGAAGGCGACGGCCATGCGGACCGGGCCGGGCTCGGAATCATCCACCCACACCACGTTGCCCATCACGTAGATGCTGCGATCCGAATCCAGCTCGTGCGGATGGTCCCCCGGCAGCGTGATCTGCAGCGCGACGCCCGTGCCGGGCTCAAAGGCCTGGTCCATCTCGAACATGATCCCGCCCTCGCTCACGTCGTAGGCGTGGCCCTCAAAATCGAAGCGGTCCTGCGTGATCGGCCGCAGGGAGACAGGGCAGTACATCGGGGCGACGTTGAACCGCTCGTGCGTGCGGCGATTGGCGGGGTCGATACCGGCGGCGTGGGTGATGGTCGCGGACATGCGAGGGCTCCCGAAGGCCCGCCCTGGATCCCCGTGATGAACAGACGCGCAACAAACCGGGGATCGGCGGCGCGGTCACTGGGGGGAGTATCGGGCGTCGGACCTGCCCACTTGTGCGGGCCTCGCGGGATTGATTCACTCGCCGGTGGATGATTCCGTCGGAGGGAGTGATGCTGCGGGCTCGGCGATGAGCTGGAGGCTCACCGATTCGACCTTGACCCCCATCCGCCGCTCGATCTGGCCCACCAGGTCGGGTCCAAGGCGGCTGAGCAGCTCACGGCTGAGGTCCTCGGGGATATCCACGAACTTGCCGTCGGGCGTCGCCACGTGGGCATGCTCGGCGAGGTCGGCGTCGAACCGGGCCGGTCCCCCGTCTCGCGGGTTGAGCCGGCGGCAGAGCTTGCATTCCAGCAGGGCCTCGAGCGTGTTATAAACGGTGGCGAGGCTCAGGCCAGGGTCATGGGCGCGGACGCCCTGGAAGATCTCTTCCGCGTTGGGGTGCTGCCGGGACTGGTGCAGCGCGGCGTAGACCAACTCGCGCTGTCGCGTGGGCCGCAGCCCTCGCCGCCTGAACAACTCCCGGATTTCCTCGACGCCGATCTGCATGGTGATGCGAACCTCCGGCTCTGTGATCAATTATAGAAGGAGTGCGGATCGGGGGAGCCCGCGGGCACGGAAGCCCCGGCGGCCCTGACGGCCCACCCGCCCCAGGAGGCTTGCGTGAAGGATCAAACCGGCGACCGCGCCCTGCTGTGCGAATCCTGCGGCTATCCCCTTGCGGGGCTTGATGTTACCGAAGACTCCTCCGCGGCTTGCCCTGAGTGCGGCACGCCGGCGAGGGAGTCGCTCCCGGCCCGCCGGACGGGTTCGCCTTGGCAGCGGGCGGCGAGCGCCGGGGCGTGGTGGGAGACCCACAAGGGAACGCTGCGGCGGCCGGGGGAACGTTTTCGGACCATGCGGGTGGAGCCCCGGAGCGGCTCAAGGCTGCTGGCGACGACACTGCCGATCGCCGGGTTGCTGCTGATCGCTCCCTGGACCGGCACGCTGATCGGGGATCCGATCCGCTCGGCGAGGGGGAGCGGGCCCTGGGCTGTCGCCGGGGCGTACATGCTGGTGGTGCCGCTCCAGGCGTGCGTGGTGGCGCTGGGGCTGCTGGCGCTCACGTGGGTTGAGTACAAAGGCATCCGTTTTTTCGCCCGGCGTCGCGGGTGGCGGCTGTTGCCGGACGCGGCGTGGCAGATCTGTGCTCATGCGTCGGCAGGGTGGATCGTCGGGGCGCTGGTGCCGCTGCTGGCGATGGCGGTGCTGTGGGCGGCGCCCGGCGGGCGGCCCAGCCTGCTGGACCGGCTGCTTTCCCGCGGCGGGGGCATCGGCTTTTCGAGCTTTACCACCGGCGACGCGGTGCTGCTGACGGTGGTGGGCGCGGCCTACGTCGCGGGGATGTTCGCCTTTGAATTGCTGGTGTACGCGGGCGTGCGGCGATGCCGGTTCGCCAACGCCGCGTAGAGCGTGCGGAGAGGGGAGCGCGGCATACCATTGGCCTCGCCAGATCCCCAGCGCGTGGACGCCCGGGGCCTCGCGGACGGGAAACCCCGACATCCACAACGCCATGGAGGGTGCCTTTCCAACTTCGGAGGATGTTCCTGCGCGGATCGAGACCGCCGGGGACGCCCCACGGGCAGGTTCAGCCGCCCACCCCGACCACCCCCACCACCCCCACCACCGCTGGGGCGTACTGCGGCACAAGCATTTCCGCAACGTGTGGATCGGCAGCTTCGGCTCCAGCCTCGGGAGCTGGATGGAGCACGTGGGCATCCGCTGGGTGATGACCGAGATCGCCACGCAGCCGGGCTGGCACGGGCCCGACGCGACGGTGATGATCAGCAACCTCACCACCGCCGCGCTGCTCCCCTCCCTCTTCCTGGGCATGGTGGGCGGACTCGTCGCCGACCGCATGAACCGCAAGCTCATGCTGCTCATCACGCGCGTGCTCATGATGTTCATCGCCATCGCCCTCGCGGTGGTCAGCGCCATGCACGCGATCACGCCGGGCGTGCTGATGGTGCTCTCGGCCCTTCAGGGGGTGGCCCTCGCCTTCGACGCCCCCGCCTCCCAGGTGCTGACGCCCCGGCTGGTGCCGCGCGAGGAGCTCACCGAGGCGATCCATCTCAACGGCGTGCAGTTCAACCTCGCCCGCGTGATCGGTCCAGCGCTCGGCGGGCTGATCCTGTGGAAGACCGGCGCGACGACCCTCTTCATCGTCAACACCATGAGCTTCCTGGGCGTCCTGGCGACGGTTGCCTTTACTCCCGACGCGCCCGCGCCGGTGCGGGCCAAGGGTGGACGCGGCGTCGTGGGCCAGGCGTGGCACGATATCGCCGAGGCGATGTCGTTTGTTTTCCATCGTCGGGGCCCGCGAGCGGCATTCCTGGCGCTGGTGGTCTTTGCGATCTTCGCGACCCCGCTGATGCAGTTCCTGCCCGTGTTCGTGAGCCAGGTCTACGGGAAAGACGAGAAGGTCTTCGGGATCATGCTGGGCGTGATGGGCGCGGGGGCCGTGGTGGGCGGGTTCCTGGTGCGCCGAATCCCCAAGTGGTATCCGATGCACCACTTCATCCCCGTCTCGATCCTGGGGGGCGGGATCTCCATCGGTCTCTTCGCGGCGATGACCAACGTGTACGCCGCGGCGATCTTCCTGTTCTTCTCGGGCATCTTCTGGCTGTGGGCGTTTAACTCGTCGATGGCGGCGATGCAGATGCTCGTGGACGACGCCATGCGCGGGCGGGTGCTGGCGGTGTGCAACACCATGGCGCTGGGCCTGATGCCGGTGGGGACGCAGCTCGCCGGCTGGACCGGCCGGCGGGTGGTCGGGCCCGGCAATACCGGGGACGCGACGCAGGTGGGCGTGGGGATGATGGCGGCGGTGCTGGTCGTCGCCGGCGTCGTGATGCTGATCCGCAGGACCCCTGAAGTGGACGGCCCGGCGGTGGAGGGTGAGCGGCCCGAGGGCGGATTGCTGCGCGGGCTGACGGCGAGCGAGCACCGGCCAAGCCGGGAGCCGTCGGAGCCGCAGGACATGCCCAGCTGGGGGTAAGGGCGGCCACGATGCGTCGGGGGCGAGGCAGAAACTGCCAGTTGCTAAAACAGGACAGAAAGGGTTCCTTTCGCAGTTTTCAGGCGAGGGTGAAAGTCCTACAGTCGTGCGATGACCCGCCGAACTCCGCTCCAGCGCCCGTCCATCGAAGCCTCCGACCCCGGGCTGCTTGCCGCCGTTGCAGGCGGTGAGGCGAGGCTGACCCCCGAGCAGGCGCTGGAGCTCTTCCGGTCGTTCCCGCTGGTGGAGCTTGGGCGGTACGCCGACGCGCGGTGCCGGGAGATCCACGGCAACACCTTCCGGTCGTATGTCATTGACCGCAATATCAACTACACGAACGTCTGCACGGCCAAGTGCACGTTCTGCGCCTTCCGCCGGGACGCGACCGACCATGACGCGTACACGCTCTCCAAGGACGTGATCCACCAGAAGATCGCCGAGCTCGCGGCGATCGGGGGCACGCAGATCCTCATGCAGGGCGGGATGAACCCCCAGCTGCCGCTGGACTACTACCTCGACCTGCTGGGATCGATCAAGGAGAAGTTCCCGAAGATCCACGTGCACGCCTTCAGCCCCCCCGAACTCATCGAGTTCGTCAATTTCTTCGATCCGCCCGGCGCGGACCTCTTCGCCAAGTGCCGGTGGGTGCTGGGCAAGCTCCAGAAGGCGGGGCTGGATTCGCTCCCCGGGGGCGGCGGAGAGATCTTCGCCGGCCCCGTGCGCCGCAAGATCGGGCTGGGCAAGTGCGACGCCGAATCCTGGCTCACGGTGATGTTCGCCGCGCAGTCCCTTGGCATGTTCACCAGCGCCACGATGATGTTCGGGCACATCGAGGGGTACGCCGACCGCATCCATCACCTGATGCTCGTGCGGCAGTGGCAGGATAAGGCCCTGCGCGAAGCGGGAATTGACCATCCCACGGGAGATGCGGGCGGGATGACGCCGGGCGTCAAGTCTCCGGGTTTCGGACACTACAAGGCCTTCATCTCGTGGCCTTTCCAGCGCGAGAACACGCCGCTGGGTCGCGTGAAGGACTGGGGCGCGCAGCCGGAGGAGCTGACACGGGAGTTCCCCGGGGACATCGTCGCGAGGGCCTTTGACTGGGGCCGCGGCGGGGATGTGGATTACAAGTCGATGACCGACGGCGGAGAGCTGTTCGGCCGGCGCGTGCGGATGTCGGGCTCGACGGATTACCTGCGGACGCAGGCGATCTCGCGGCTGTTCCTGGACAACGTCTTCTCGATCGGCAGCTCGTGGGTGACGATGGGGCCGCACATCGGGCAGGTGGGGCTGACCTTCGGCGCCAACGACATGGGCAGCGTGATGATGGAGGAGAACGTGGTCTCCTCCGCGGGCACGACGTACTGCCTCGACGAGGCGGTGCTGTGCCGGCTCATCCGTGAGACGGGGTTCATCCCCGCGCAGCGCAACAACTCGTACGACCTGATGCGGATCCACGACGGCCCGGACTCACCGGACCTGCGCGTGAGCGACTGGTCGACGCACCGCGCCAAGTCGCTGTCGCGTCAGAAGGCCGCGCCCGTGCAGCCCGAGTCCGCTTCCGTGGGTCTGACCGTGAGCGCCGGGAGCGGCGAGGCGAGCATCGCCGGCGGCTCCGGCAAGAACTGACCGCTGGTCATCCGGCCGAGGCGCCGTCGGCGGCGGCCATGATGCCGCGCTTCATCTCCAACACCTGCAGCACTTCATCAACCTGCGTCTTGCCCTCGCATTCCCACGAGGGCCAGAAGACCCCGGCGATGGAGATCGACGCCTTCAGGCCGTCGCGGATGGGGCGCGGGAGCTTGGAGAGCGGGATCTTCGCAAGCACCGAGGCGGGCAGCGGAACGGCGATCTCGGGCTTGTTGGGCTGCATGACCAGCACCGCCCACGCCCGAGCGGGGTCGAGGGGTGAGCGGAATTCCAGGCTCCATCGCCAGGGGATGCCCAGCCAGCACAGGGTGCACCGGACATCGGGGATCGCCAGCAGGCGCGTGCGGGCGGCGTCGAAGACCCCGGCGACCTGCTTGTTGCTCAGGTCGCGCAGCAGCTCATAGGTGGGAGTGCGGAATCGGTCCTCCCAGGGTGTACGGGTTCGAGCGCCGGTCGTGGACATTCGCAGGGTTCTCCCCGAGCCTCCGCCCGCCGGCGAGCGGGGGTCCAACCGATGGCTCCCTCCTCGCGGCGTCGATCAACAATCGGTCGAATGGTACGCCGTGGACGCGGGAATGCTCGACGTAGCTCCGGGCGAAGGGGTGACCGCACGGCCGCCACGCAGCGGCGGGCTAGGATGTTGCGTCCTCCCAGCCCGCGGACGAGCCCCCTTTTCGAGCCAAGCGACCCCGCATGAACCACGCCGCCTCCAACCCGCAGGTCCCCGGCCCCTCCGGCGCATCCCGTGAGTCCGACGCCGACCTTGCCGACGCGACGATCCTGCTGGTCGACGACAATCCCCAGAACCTCGAACTGCTCCAGGCCTACCTGGAAGAGCTCCCGTGCAAGGTGGTCCTCGCCGCCGATGGTGACGAAGCGCTCAAGGCCGTCGAGGCCTCCCACCCCGACCTGGTGCTGCTGGACATCATGATGCCGCGCATGAGCGGCTTCCAGGTCTGCTCCAAGCTGAAGAAGACCCCGGCGACCAGCGATATCCCCGTGGTCATGGTCACGGCCCTCAACGAAGTGAGCGACGTGGAGCGCGCGGTCGATTGCGGCGCCGACGACTTCCTCACCAAGCCCGTGCACCGGCTGGAACTGCTGACCCGCACGCGATCGTTCCTGCGGCTGCGCAAGCTGCGTCGCCAGCTCAACTCCACCCTCGCCGAGCTGCGTTCCCTCAAGGAAGGCCGGCGCGAGTAAGGGTTTCGAACCGGAAAGTTCGTCCGGCGGGGTCATCGGCGGACCGTATGCGGAACGCCGCGCTCGAGTTCCACCATCAATCAGTCATCTCGTCGCGTCCCGCGCTGCGGGCAGTCGCCGTTTGCACCCCCGCCGGGATGCTGGACGGCTCGATATGGATCAGCACATCCCGCACCTCGGGCATCTGGGCCCGCACCGCGTCTTTCACACGGTGGGCGAGGGTGTGGGCGTCGTAGACGGTCATCTCCGCGGCGACGCGGGCGTGCATGTCCACCCAGTACCCCGAGCCGGCCTTGCGGGCGACGGCCTTCTGCACGTTCTCGATTCCGGGGATCGCGGCGGCGATCATGCTCGCCCGCTCTCCCACGTCCCCGGCCTGCGCGTCGAGCAGCTCGCGCACGGGGGGGATCATGAGCTTGATCGCGTTGAACCCGATCACCGCCGAAGCGACCAGGGCGGCCCAGTCATCGGCGGGTTCGTAGCCCTTTCCGCCGACCAGGGCGATGGTGATGCCCACAAAGGCGGCGATGGAGGTGATCGCGTCGGCGCGGTGGTGCCAGGAATCGGTCTCCAGGGCGGTGCTTCCCGAATCGCTCGCGGCACGGCGCACCACGCGGAACATGATCTCCTTGGTGATCACCACGGCGATGAGGACGGCGAGGGTGAACGCGGCGGGGGCGTGGTGGGGCGTGAGGATTTCCCGGATCGCCTCGACGGCGATGGCGATGCCGGCGACGAGGATCATCAGCGCGACCATGAAGGAGGCGAGGGATTCGGCCTTGCCGTAGCCGTAGGGATGGCGCTGGTCGGAGGGGCGTGAGGCGACGCGCAGGCCGCTCCAGATGACCAGGGATCCGACGATGTCGGCGATGGATTCGATCGCGTCGGCGATGAGGGCGTAGGAATGGCCGACGATGCCGGCGACGAGCTTGACGATCGCCAGGAGGATGTTGACGACCATGCCGGCGAGGGCGAGCCGCTGTCCGCGCGATTCCAGCCCTCGCTGGGCGGCGGTCGGCGGGCGAGATGGCTCGGGGACGCTCATGGGGAGGTCATTCTTGCAGATCCGGGCCCTGCGTGCGGGTGATCGGAACGTGATCGAACGGAGCGGGGCCGCCCCGCCCAGCCGCCAGCCCCACCGCGAGCCCCACCGCGAGCCGAGTGGTCAGTAAGGCTTGGTAAGCACCAGCAGCTCGTGCCCGTACCACCAGCGAGGAAGGAACTCCCGGTGCACGAGCGTCAGGCCCGCGCCCGTGAGCCACGCCTGCACGTCATCAAGGTCCGCGTAGTGGATCCACTGTTTGGCGAGGGCAAGGTCGTGGAGCCGGTTCATCATCGGGCGGATCACCCCGCGGCGGGTCATGTCCTTGTAAATGAACGTGCCCCCGGGCTCAAGGGCGGCGGCGGCCTGCTCCAGGGCGCTGCGCTGGAAGGCGGGAGGGATGTGGTGGACGACGTCGACGATCGTGATGACGTCAAAGGGTCCGGCGGGCCAGGGCTTGCCCACGTCGAGCTGGATGAACTCCGGCACGCAGATTTGTTCCTCCCCGCGGGCAGATTCCACGTTCTTCCGCGCGACCTCGATCGCCGCCGCGGAGGAATCAAACCCCACGAACCGGGCCGGCCGCCGCGTCGCGCACACCAGCGCTCCCAGCAATCCGCCCCCGCAGCCGATGTCCAGCACCCGCGAACCTTCGGGAATGAACGGCAGCAAGACCTCGAAGGGGCAGATGTACGGTCGCCAGTGCTGGAGAGTGCGGAGCAGGAGCGGTCCGTGGGTAAAGACTCGGCGGGCGATCTCCGACAGGTCCCGCGCGGAGGGAGCCCGCCCCGATTGGGGCGGGCGAGGGGCCGGGGATTGGGTCGGAACGCTCATGGTGAATCACGGGGGAGCGGCAAGGGCAGCAGGATAGGGGCGAGGGGCTTGAGCCCGGAGCATCATCGGCCCGCAGCGCGGTGGAGGTGATCGGCTTCTACCATCTGGACCTTTCCTGGAGCTTTCGCATGGCTTGGCTGACCGTCAAGAGAGCGTTTTCGTCACCCGTCGGCACCCCCGTGACCATCAAGGGGTGGGTGCGGACCAACCGTGAATCCAAGGCCGACGGCGGGCTGTGCTTTGTGGCGGTGTCGGACGGCACGTGCTTTGACCCCATCCAGTGCGTCGTTAAAGGCGGCGGGGCGAGCGCCGTCCCCCACTTCGACCAGGTGCAGAAGCTCTCCACCGGCTGCTCGGTGGAGGTGGACGGCGTGCTGGTCGCCAGCCAGGGCAAGGGGCAGGCGGTGGAGGTGCTGGTCGACGCCGGCCAGGGCGGGGCGGTGCGGGTGATCGGCATGGTCGAGAACCCCGACACGTACCCCGTCTCCAACAAGCGGCACACGTTCGAGTATCTCCGGGAGCAGGCCCACCTGCGGGTCCGCACCAACACCTTCGGCGCCGTCGCCCGCGTGCGGCACACGCTGAGCATGGCGATGCACCGCTTCTTCCACGAGCGCGACTTTTTCTACGTGCACACCCCGATCATCACGGGCAGCGACTGCGAGGGCGCGGGGCAGATGTTCCGCGTCAGCACGCTGGACATGATGAACCCACCGCGCAAGGCCGCGGAGGAAGGCATCGAGGCGTCAAGGCATCAGGGCAGTGAGGCCGGAAAGCAGGGCAAGCCCGGCGTTCCCAGCGGGCCGCCGATCGATTACTCGCAGGACTTCTTCGGCAAGGAATCGCACCTCACCGTCAGCGGGCAGCTCAACGTCGAGACGTACGCCTCCGCGCTCTCGCGCGTCTACACCTTCGGCCCCACCTTCCGCGCCGAGAACAGCAACACCTCCAGGCACCTCGCCGAGTTCTGGATGGTCGAGCCCGAGATCGCCTTCGCCAACCTCCACGACGACGCGACGCTCGCCGAGGACTTCATCAAGTACCTCATCAACGCCTGCCTCGCCGAGCGCCCCGACGACATGGCCTTCTTCGAGGAACGCATCGAGAAGGGCCTGCTCACGCGGCTCAAGGAGGTCCTCGACAAGCCCTTCCGCCACCTGCCCTACACCGACGCGATCAAGATCCTGGAGAAGACCATCGCCGCCGGCCACAAGTTCGAGTACCCCGTCAAGTGGGGCACCGACCTGCAGTCCGAGCACGAACGCTACCTCACCGAGCAGCACTTCAAGCAGCCCGTGGTGCTGATGAACTACCCCAAGCAGATCAAGGCCTTCTACATGCGGGTCAACGACGCCGGCACCGACGGCGCGCCGGGCGACACCGTCGCCGCGATGGACGTGCTGGTCCCCGCGGTGGGAGAGATCATCGGCGGCAGCCAGCGCGAGGAACGCCTGGACGTGCTCGACGCCCGTATCGCCGAGATGAAGCTGCCGGCGAAGGAATACTGGTGGTACCGCGACCTGCGCAAGTACGGAACCGTGCCCCACGCGGGCTTCGGGCTGGGCTTTGAGCGGGCGATGATGTTCCTGACGGGCATGCAGAACGTCCGGGACGTGATCCCCTTCCCGCGGACGCCCAAGAGCTCGGAATTCTAAGACCGAAACACCGCCATGCCTTCACGGCGGCCGCGGACCCCGCGCAACACGAGTATGGGAGTGAGCAAGCACACCTCCAACATCCAGATCCGCCAGTGGGTCTTTCCGCAGGGGAATTGGAAGCTTCCCACGGATGAACCCGTTCCCCTCGAAGTCGCGGGTCCTCTCACGCACAAAGCCGTGAGCGGCCTCTGCGAAGGGGCGATTGACATGTACGTTGATGGCGTGGGCGTCATCACACGGGATCTGACGTGGTGGGGGTATCTGTTTGATTGGTGGCGGGAAGCGCTGGATGCGGTGGAATCGCTCCTGGTGCTGCGCTCGGTGGTGTGGAATCTCCCGGGCAAGACCCTGCACGTGGCGATCGAGATCGTGGCGGGGACCCGGCGAGCCCGCGTGCAACTGCGGGCGAGGCACAATCCCGAGCATGGCCCCGCGGTGGAAGTGCACGTCGCCGCGCTGGTGGACGCGTTGCTGGACGGCGCGGAGCAGTACATCCGCTGGTGCGGTCCCTATGACACGTCGACGCTCGAGCGGGTCGAACAGCTTCGTCGTGCGCCTGCTCCGTGGCGATACCGGCCCCGGTAGCCCCGGAGAGTGCGCCCGCGTCGGGTGGGAACTGGCAGGCGCACACCATTTCGACGGTGCGGGAACGCACCGTCCAGCATTCCGATTATTTACCGCCGCCCTCGGGCGCCTTCATCGTCTTCCGCAGTTCTTCCATCATCTTCTGCATCTCCAGCTCACGGTCCTTGGCCTTCTGCAGCGGCGGCGTGTTCAGCTTTGCTCGCATCTGGTCAGTCACGCCCTCCGACACCTGGTACAGCCGCGTCACGCCCTTGTCGTCGGAGCGGTACTGCGTCCCGAAGCGCTGCGGGCGATCCAGGTCCATCAGCATCCGGTCGTAGCTCGCCGCCGCGAGCCAGCGGGCGTCCTTCTCACCCATGCACGCGCTGATCATCGCCAGCTCGTGCGCAAGCTGCACCCCATCGGCCCCCGTCGCGTGCTGGTACACCATTCCCGCATGGAAATAGTCCCGCGCGGTGGCGACCTCTCCCGCGTCGAGCATCGCCCGCACCCGCGCCTGACGCGACTGATCGTTCTTCTCCACCAGCTCCCAGTCCGAGGGCGCCGTGCCGGGGGTGCGATCGGCCTGGTCGGCGGCGTAGATGGCGGCGAGCTCGGGGTTGTCGCGTGAGACAGAAGGCGCCCTCATCGCATCAGGCCCATCCCCTCCGCGCTGGGCCGGCGGGGGTGATGATGCGCAGCCGGCCAGGAATTGAATTCCAAGAATGCAGGCGACGACCGGAACGCACGAAGACGGGCCGTGGATGGTGTGACGCATGCTCGGTACTCCTGCGTGGGAGAAGGATGAAGACCAGACTTGCGATGCAAGCCGCCTTGGGCCAGACTGTACGTGACCCGGCAGAGCCCGGGACTGAATCGGGGCTCCCCGGCCCTGTGATCGACCGCGGGTTCAATTGCCGTACAATCCAGCATGCTCGATTCGCGGCGGCTCCACCACGACGCGATCACGACGCTGTGCAAATCGCACAGCGTCAAGGCGTTGTACGTCTTCGGCTCGGCCGTCGACGGGGCATTCGATCCTCGCGCGAGCGATATTGACTTTTTGGTCGAGTTTCTTCCCGTCGAGCGCCACGGATTCAAGGATGTGTATTTCCAGCTCCTCGAAGCGCTGGAGCAACTACTGGGTCGCCGCGTCGACCTTGTGGAACGCTCGGCGGTGCACAACCCGTATTTCCTTCGTTCGATTGAAGAGGCCAAGGTGAAGGTCTATGCCGCGGCGTGATGTGCGGATGTATCTGCGTGACGTCATCGGCCATTGATCTGATGGCCGAGCGTGAGACGCTGCCGGAAACGTAAACCATGTCCCAGCGTTCCCTCATGGTCTCCGGCCACCTCTACCTCTCCGCCGATCCCGAGCTCATCGCCCTCCGCCGCAACGCGCGCAGGCTCTGCCGCCTCTTCAACACCTTCACCGAAGACCAGCGCGAGCAGCGGCAGGCGGCGATCCGGGAGCTCTTCGGGGCTGTGGGCCCCACCTTCGAGATCGAGCCCGACTTTCGCTGCGACTACGGCTTCAACATCCTCGCCGGCGACAACCTGTTCATGAACTTCGGATGCGTGATCCTCGACTGTGCCCCCGTCACGATCGGCCGCAACGTGATGATGGGGCCCGGCGTGCACATCTACACCGCGACGCACCCGCTGGACCCGGTGGAGCGTGCCTCGGGGCGGGAGCTTGCCAAGGCGATCACGATCGGGAGCGATGTGTGGATGGGCGGGCACGCGACGATCTGCCCGGGCGTGACCATCGGGGACGCCGCGGTGATCGGCGCGGGGGCGGTGGTGACCAGGGACGTTCCCGCCCGCACGGTGGTCGGGGGCAACCCGGCGAAGGTGCTGCGGACCCTGTGACGGCTTCCTTCACGCGCACGCGGCGTGCACCCTGCCCGCCTCGCTACCATCACCCCATTCATGCCCGAAAGACCCGGGTCAGCCCCTCGAACTCCAGGCTCAACGCCCGCCCCGCTCGCGGCGGGGAGCACGCCCGCCCCCACGTCTGACCCTGCTTCCGCTCCCGCGGCCGCCGCCGGGGACGAGGTGCAGGACCTGGCGCTGGTGCACGCGATCATCCGCGGGGAGGCCGGCGCCTGGCGGCTGCTGCTGGGTCGCCACCAGACCAATGTCTACAACCTGTGCGTGCGGCTGGTGGGGGATCGAGACCTCGCTCAGGACCTCGCCCAGGACACGCTGGTCAAAATCGTCCAGAACATCCGCCGTTTCGACGGCCGGGCCAAGTTCTCTACCTGGCTCTACCGCATCACCATGAACGTCTGCCTCTCCCGGCTCAGGGCCGAGAAGGTGCGCCGCCATTCCAGCCTTGACGATCACTCCAGGGATGACGCCCCCAGCCCCGCCTCCCGGCTGGAAGGCCGGGAACCCGACGCCTCTTCGGGCGTCCTAACAGGTGAACACAACCGATGGGTTCTGGAGGCCCTGGAAGCCCTGGACCCCGAACAAAGAGCGATCCTTCTTCTCCGCGACACGAGGGATCTCGACTACGACCAGATCGCGGAAGTTCTCGAGGTGCCGGTCGGCACCGTCAAGAGCCGTCTGTTTCGGGCCCGCGCCGCGTTCCGGCAGGCCCTGGAGAGCCTCGAAACCGGCGAAGAGCCGGACACTGGACCGTAAAAATCTCCCCGGGGCGTTCCCCGGGCTGGGCCATTCCTCGTTTCACGTTCGTTCGATCCCGATTCCTTCCATGACGACCCGCGGCGGCTCCAACTCCCTTCCTTCCGGCTCCCCCGGCGGCAACCCACCGGAAGGTCCGGCGTGGGCCGCCCGGCTCACCGAAAAGGACGAGCTCGAGCTCCTCGCCCTCATCGAGGGTGATCTCACCCCCGCGCAGGAGCACGCCGCGATCCTTCGCTGGCAGCACCGGCCCGAAGTCCTCGCCTTCCTCGAGCACGCCGTCGGCGATCGCCTCGCCCTGGGTTCCGCCCCTGAAACGTCCGTTCCCCCCGGCCTGCTCAACGCCGTGGAAGCGGTGCTGGAGCGCGACGCACTGGTTGCCGACGAGGATGATCAGGCCGGCGCTGAGTTCTCCACCGGCATCGAGCACGGCACGCTCGTCTCCGCCCGGCCCCCCGAAGTCCGCCTCGGCGCCGCCCGCGGCGGCTGGACGATCGGCGCTCGCTACGCGGCGATGGCGGCGACGCTGCTGCTCGCCGTCGGCTCCGCGGCGTACATCATGCGTGCCAACACGCGTCCGGCGAGCGTGCCCGCGGCCGCTCCCCCCGGCGCGGAACGCGATCTTGCCCAGAACGCGCCGAGCGAATCATCGAGCGGCTCGCAGATCGCCATGAAGTCCGCCGCGAACGAAGCAGCCCAGCCGCTGCCCGATGAAATCGCTCGCGGGGAGCATCCGCGTACCGATCACACGGCCATCGACGCCGCCCCCACCCTCCTGGCCACCGCCTCCGCCGCCGATGGGGAGATGACCACCGAGCGAGCAATCGAACTCGCCCGCGCCGGCCGTCTCATGGTCCGCGTCGTCACCGGCAGCGTCGACCGCACCCTTGCCAAGGTCCGGGACGGCTCCGATCGCCGCCTCGCCGACGTGGTCTCGTGCGTTGACACCGCCCCCGCCGACGCCTCACAGATCGCCAGCGCTGCCGAAACCCTCCGCCCCCTCGCCGGCCGGGACACGTCGATGGATCTGGCCCAGGAATCCCCCACCGCCTTCGCCGGGGATCACTTCCCCGCCGACGCCTCCGAGGCCCCGCGCAGCGTGCGCCCCGCGCGCTCCGAGGGGTTCAAGCATCACGAATCTCGCCGCGCCGTCGCCCGCGTGGATTTGCAGCTTTCCCCGCAGGCGATCGAGTCCCTCCGCGCCGCGCTCGAGACCCGCGGCTCCGCGGTGGTGCAGCTGGTCGAGCTGCCCGAGCCCATGGCGGCGTCGGCGACGTTCGATCCCGACCAGGCCCTGTGGTGGACCCAGCCCCCCAGCGCGTGGGCTCCCCGCGTTGGCGTGCCCGTGGTCTTTGAGCAGCCCTGAACCCAGTTCAATGTGATGCAGGCCGCGCGTGCACATGCTCCCGTGAGAGTCCGCGCAGGTCCGGGGCAAGGCGATGCGCTCCCGCTCGCCGAACGTCCCGGGTTCGGGGATCTACTCAGCGGTGCTTGGGCTCAGCCCACACGTTGTTCGAGCGGTCCGTATCGGGCAGCCGGCTCTCGGGATCGATCGTGACCGACGCCGGCACCCGCCCGCCCGAATCCCACGACGCCGTGAACCGCGTGCGCGTGTACCACGCCTCCACCGGCAGCATGCGGTTCTCGGTGCTCCCGTCGGTGTAGATCACGCGGTAGGTCATGGGCATCACCAGTTCCCCGCGGTTCTCGAACGTCGCCCGGCATCGCCGGGAAGACTCCACGAACTCCACCGACTTCACCGCCTGGTCGAGCGTGCCCGTGCCGTAGACCCAGCCGCGCCAGAACCACGCGAGGTCGGCCCCCGCGCCGTTCTCCATGCAGCGGATGAAATCCCACGGCCGCGGGCTCTTGAACGCCCACGAGTGGATGTAGTTGCGGAAGGCCGCGTCAAAACGCTCTTCCCCCAGCACCACCTCGCGCAGCAGCACCATCATCGTTGCCGTCTTGGCGTATTCCAGGGAGCCCAGCCGCCCGTCCCGGATCCGGTCCGCCGGCGTGTCCAGCGGCTGCTGGTCGTTCTCGAGCATCGTGTTCGCAAACGCCGCCGCATCCCCTCGCCCGCCCGGCGGCTGCTTCCAGTACTCGGCGTTGCTGTAGTAGTTGATGAACGAGTTGAACCCCTCGTCCATCCACGCGTGCCGCCGCTCGTCGGTGTTCACCACCATCGGGAACCAGTTGTGCCCGATCTCGTGCGTCGTCACGCCGAACAGGCCGTGATCGTCCTTGCGCTCACGGCAGAAGATGATCATCGGGTATTCCATCCCCCCCGCGCGCCCGTTCACGTTCGTCGCCACCGGGTACGGATACGTGTACCACCGCCGGCCGTACCCCTCGATCGACGCCTTGAGCATCTGCGTGCTCTGGCTCCACAGCGGCAGCGCTTCCTTGGGATACACCGATTGCACCAGCGTCCCCGCGGGCGGGCGGTCCCCCTTGGAAAAGTCCGCGGGAGATTCCCCTCGCTTCTCGATGAACGCCGCGTCCCAGATGAAGGCGGCCGAACTCGTCCACGCGAACGTGCGCACGTCGTGGGCCCGGAACTTCCACGTCAGCGGGCCAACACCCGCGGGGCGCGACGCCGCGTCCGAGACTTCTTCTTCCCCGCGGATGATCACCGTCTCCGCGCTGGCTTTCGCCTTGGCGAGGCGTTCCTGCTGGGCGGGGGTGAGCACCTCCGCCTCATTCTGGAGCACGCCCGTCGCCGCGACGATGTGCGACCGCGGCACGCTCAGGGCGACATCAAAGTCCCCGAAGTTGGTGTAGAACTCACCCTGCCCAAGGTACCCCAGCGTGTTCCACCCGTGCACATCGTCGTAGACCGCGACGCACGGGAACCACTGCGCGAGCTGGTAGATCGGGCCCTTCTCGGTGGGGTCGATCCCCAGCCGGTCCGCGCCGTACTGAGGGACCTTGAAGGACCATTCCACGTCGAACTCCAGCGTGCCGCCCGAGGGGGCAATGGGCGCGGGCAGGTCCACGCGGCAGACGGTGTCGTAGATCGCGTGGGAGAGCCCCTTGCCGCCCGAGGTGATCGATTTGAGTTCAAACCCGCCGGAGAAACCGTCCCGGTTGCCGAAGCGGCCGCCCTCTTCGCGCATCAGGTTGCCGATGCTTGTGTCGGCGAAGTAATTCTGCTCCAGGTGGATCCAGATGAACGCCAGCGGATCGGGAGAGTTGTTGGTGTAGACCACGTGCTCCGTACCCGTGATCACGTTGGTTCCCTCGTCCAGAGAGGCCCGGATCGTGTAGTCGGCCCGCTGCTGCCAGTACCCCGCCCCCGGCAGGCCCGCCGCGGTGCGCATCGAGTTCGGCGCGGGGAGCTTGAGTTCGCTGAAGACCGTGTCACGGTCCAGCGAGGCCGGCTTGCGGAACCAGTCCGAATCGGGCGCAGGCTTCCTGGACGCCGTGCTCGCCGGACCGGATGAGCACGCGGAGATCATGATGGCGACGCAGAGCAGCGCCGCCAGCCGCAACGCAGGGTGGATTGACATAAGGGCAGCAGTGTATCGATCCGCGGGCATTTTCGCGCAGCGTCCGGGAACACACCGCATTCGCCCGGATTTCCCCGCGTCCGGAGCGATTCCCCGCCCGTGCGGGCCACCGCGCTCACCGCGCCAGCTTCTGCATCGCCCAGTTCAACCAGGCCAGGGACGGGAGCGCGTACGGGCGGAACTTCTCGATCACGCCCGTTTCCTCGCTGAAATACAGCGCCCGGTGCTGGCCCAGCTGCGCGGCGAGGGGACCGTCGATCAGCACGCTGCTGTCGGCCTGGCTCATCTGGAAGAGCACGCGGCCATCGAATTCCCGCAGAGCCCGGCGATCCAGGGACCGCTCCAGCGTCGCCGCCGTGTTCACCCACAGGATCGTGTGGATCCCCAGCGCCGGCCCCTCACGCACAATGTTCATGAACTGCTGGTCGGGCTTCAGGGCCGTCTCTCCATCCCCCGATCCGCCGAATCCAAAGTCTTCTTCCGCCCGCCGCAGCGTGCGGAAACGCTGGAGCCCGTACACGACCAGGAACAACGGCCTCGCCTCCGCCGCCTCGGGCTGCTGCCGCCGCAGCAGTTCCTGGTAGATCGCGCCGACCATCGCATCCGCATCCCGCACGCCCGCGCGGCGGATGCGAGCCGGCGCTGCCGACGCGGCAAGCTCGAACGGGCTGGGAGAGCCGTCCTCGATCACACTGCCGTCCAGCACATTCACCGGCGCAAGCTCCGGCGTCTGCGGATCGGGCGTCACCGACGCCGCAAGGCTGATCACCGCGCCCAGCGT
Organism: Phycisphaerales bacterium; assembly: GCA_044226385.1. Lineage (GTDB taxonomy): Bacteria > Planctomycetota > Phycisphaerae > Phycisphaerales > UBA1924 > JAEUJB01. The sequence goes on along the minus strand of JBGAHA010000010.1, from coordinate 146,642 downwards.
CACCGCCATCGAGGGCAGGTCCTGCTGGCCGACGATCAGCAGGTTCGCCGAGCTCTGCCGCTTGAACGCCGCCGCCGTCGGGTCCTTGATCGAGATCGCTTCCCCCAGCCAGGCCCTGGGCGGAGTCTTGCTTCCCGCGGACGAAACACCCTCCAGGGCCTCCGCGAGCAGAGCGTTGCTGGAGATGTCCGAGGGAACATTGCCCTCGAACACGATCGGCGCCGCCGTCTCTCCCGCCGCCTTCGCCTTCACGAGTTCCAGGTACTGCTCACGCTTCTCGTCCGGCAGCCACACAACCTGGAAGGGGCTGTTGCCCTCGACCATGCCGCTCGCGTCGTTGTAGATCGCCTCCCCGGGCCGCGACAGCAGCCGCGCGGCCGGGTTGTCCTCGCTCATGATCAGGTACGAATCCGCCTCCGAGCACTGCAGCGCGATGCGCACCGCCATCTGCCCGATCGTGCTCCTCGCCAGGCTGTACACCCCGCCGATCGTCTGGGACCCCAGCACCACGTGGATGCCAAAGGCGCGGCCCTGGCGGACCAGCCGGTCCAGCAGCAGCGCGGCCTCCTGGGAGATCTTGTCGTCGGCGACGAAGAACTCCTGGAACTCGTCCACGATGAACAGGATGCGCGGCAGCACCGGCGCGGGCTGCACGGGGCCCTGCGGCGCGGCCCGGCGATACCCCGCCAGATCCTGCACGCCCAGCGTGCGGTACAGCTCCCCGCGGCGGGTCAATTCCGCGTCCAGCCGGCGCAGGACCGAGAGCCCGAATTCCCGCTCGCTCTCGACGGCGATCACCCGCGCGTGCGGCAGCATGTGCGCCGCGTACGTCTTGAATTCCACGCCTTTCTTGAAGTCCACCAGGTACAGCTCGACATCCCGCGGGCTGTACCACAGCGCGGCGCTGGTGATGATCGCGTGCAGCAGCGTCGACTTGCCCGAGCCCGTGCGGCCGGCGATCAGGGCGTGCTGCGCGGTGCCGCGCCCCAGCGCCAGGCTCTGGATCTTGGTCGCCCCCGAGCGTCCGATGGGCACGCGGATCTCTTCGGCCGCGCTGCGCGTCCACAGCTCGTCGGGACCGGGCGCCACCGTCTCAAAGGGCACCTGCACGCGCCCCGAATCCTTGGCGTATCGCCCCACCTCGTGGATCAGGTGGTTGAACCGCTCGTCGGCGGGCGGCTGGTCGATCACCAGCGGCCAGCGGCTGAACGGATCCTCCTGCCACCCAGGTTTGCCCGAGCGGAACACGATGTTCGCGCTGCCTCGCTCGATATCCGCCAGCGGAACCCACGCCGGCGGACGCTGGCGCGTGTCCATCGCGATCAGCGTGAATACACCGCAGCGCGGGCCCGAGGCGACGATGCTCGCCAGCCGCTTCGCCGCGGCCTCCGAGAACCCCGCGGGAAAGTCGGCGATCACCAGGAAGCGGTACGGCTCGGCGATCTCTCCGGCCCGCTCGTTGTACTCCTGGATCGTCGCAAACTCGTTGCGGAGATACTTCTGGATGACGGTTTCCATGTGCTCCGTCAGGTCGGCGAGCTTCTGCTCGATGTGGCGCGACTCGGTCCAGATCTTGTCCCCCACGATCTGCTGGTCGTAGTCGGCAAGGTGCATGAACCCGGCGAAACTCTCCCCCAGCCCGATGGGGTCGATGATCGTGAACCGCACCTTCGACGGCGGCAGCGCCGTCAGCAGCCGCAGCATGATCGCCTGCAGCGCCCCCACCGCCGCCGGCCTCGCATCCGCGCCCGCCTGCAGCAGCACGCTCCCGCGTTCCCGAAGATCCAGCATCCCCGGCAACCGAAACGCCGACGGCCCGGGCAGTTCAAATCGCTCGTCGGCGCTCCCCCCGCCGGGCAGCGTGGAAAGGTCCACGTCCAGCGAGCCCAGCGAGATCCCCGGGGGGATCGCCGCGGCCGGACGAAACTCCGTCATCCCCGCCGAATCCCACGGCGGTGACGTCATCTCCCCCGCGGCCTGGATCTCCCGGATCTCCGCGTAACTTTCCTGCATCCCCGCCCGCCAGACGCCCAGGAACTCGTTGATTTCCCGCTCATACTCCGCGACCGCCGCCGTGATGATCCCGTCGCGAGCCTCGTCCGCCTCGGCGACGGCCGCGACCCGGCGCCGATCGATCGCGTTGATCGACGCCGCGTAATTCCGCTCCGCCTCCGCCGATTCGGCCTCCAGCCGTGCCCGCAGCGTCACGATCGTGTTCTCGTGATCGAGCACGAAGACCGGCTCTTCCTCCGTCTTCCGGCGATACGCCTCGTACCGAAGCTGGTTCACCTCCAGCTTGACCTTCGAAGCCTCCTGGTCCGCGTCCTTGCGCAGCTGCTGCTTGCGGTCGGTGAGCTGCTCATCCGCCTGGCGGATGCTGTGCTCGATCGTCCGCCTCGCCTCGTCCATCTGCCGGCTGAATTTCTCCGCGGCCGCGGGCACCCGCCCCCGCAGCACGATCCGCATCGGGATGAAGATCGCCCCCGCCAGGACCACGCCCGCGATCGCTCCCCACATCCCCGAGGCCGAGTACGGCGGCCCGACCGCGACCATCGTCCCCGCCGTCGAGGCGATCAGCACCAACAGCGGGCCGAAGACGAACGTCGCCGGCCCCAGCATCCGCGGGCGGATCCGCCGCTTGAGTTCTTCCAATGATGACGCGGCGGCCTTCACCAGTTCCTCACACTTGTCGCGCATGCCGGCGATGTCGTCGGGCACGGCCCAGTGCGTCGCGTCCGCCGGCGGGGCGGGCAGCGGAGGGTGGGACATCTTCTCCAGCGCCGCCTGCGCCTGCGCCCCGAGCTGGTCCAGCCGCTCGTTGAGGGACGTGAGCGATCGCCGCGCCGCGTCAAACTCCTTCTTGAGCTTGCTCTCCCCCGATTCGATCATCGTGTCCAGAAGCCACTGCCCGTCCTCGAGCTTGCGGGCGGCGGCGGCTTCCAGCGCGGCGGTGCGGGTGCGGAATTCCTTCACATCACGGTCGAACGTGGCCCGCCCCGCCTCGAGCTGGCGCTGGTGAGAATCCTTGAGGGCCTTGAGCTTCCCCTCGTGCTCGGCCTGCACCGCCCCGCGGTCGAGCCGTGCCTGCGACTCCGCGGAAGCAACCTGGTCCGCGTGCGCCCGTGACGCCTGCTCCCTCGCCGCGCCAAGAACCCGTCCCGCGTCGGCGGTGATGCGGGCGCGGTCGGCCACCAGGGACGCGAGACGCGCCAGCAAGATGCGGGTGCGGCGGGTAAGTGGCGTGTAAGACATCGGTCGGGGCGCGGCCCGTCAGCCGGGCGAACATCGCCTCGATAGTACGATACCCGGAATCACCCCGGTTCGTGCGCGCGCCGCGGGGTGCATTGCCCAATTCGTGATCCCGCCGGCCGTCTTAGCCCTTGCTGAGCAGCCCGACCAGCGTGGCGAGGATCGCAAGCCCCGCGGAGATGAGCGACTCACCGGCGATCAGCCCGGAGGCGAGCGGCACGTTGTACTTCTCCGCGGAGGCCTTGTGGGCCCGCGTCCAGAGATACGCGATGACCGCGCCGACGGCGAACGACAGCGTGTTGGAGAAGGTCATGACCCACGCCAGGCCGATGCCCGTAACCGACGGCATGTATTTGCGGGCCTTGGGCGGCAGCAGCCGCTCGATCAGCGGCAGGGCGATCCCCACGATCGCGCCGATCACGATCGCGTACCTCGCCGTCATCGGCAGGTAATCGATGCCCTTGGTCAGCGCCCGCGCCACCGCTTCCCAGATCCGCGTCGAGGGGAGCTGGAATGTCTCGAGCTTCGCCCGGTCGGGCACCATGAGGTACCAGATCGGGATAATGGCGACGGTCCCGAAGAACACGCCGTAAAACTGGGCGAGGAACTGGCGGCGGGGGTTGGCCCCCAGCAGGTACCCCGTCTTGAGGTCGGTCAGCAGGTCCGCCGAGGCGCTCGCACTGTTGGCGGCGATACCCGCCGACGCAAGGTTGGGGATCAGCATCCCCTTGGTGCCCGGAAGGATCGCGAAGATGAGCTGCATGACCTTGCCCATCGCCCCGATGGGCGTGGTATCGGTCTCTCCCGTCGCCCGGCTGCCCACCATCGACAGCACGAACGACATCGCCACCGCGATCAGCCCGGCGTACCAGACCACGCCGAAGGCGACGATCTGGAGCCAGACCATGGCGATGGTGATGGGAAGCATCCCAACCACCATCCACCAGCCGGGAACCTCGATGGAGGCCAGCTGCGCGTCGGTCGATCCCGCCGCGCCCTTGTCGCTGCGGAAGGCCCGGGCGAGCGTCTTCCACTGCAGCGCCACGCTGGTAAGGCTGGCGAAGACCATCGTCGCCGTGCCGCCCCACAACGCCCAGCGCTGCAGCGCAATCACGCCGTCCGCGACGCCCAGGTTGAGGTGGTAGGTGGCATCTCCCGCGTGCTGCGCATCGAGCCCGGAGAGCCACGGCCCGACCACGGCGTAGAGCACCAGCGAACTGAACACCATCGACAGGCTGATGCGCAGCCCCACGATCATCCCCGCGGCGATCAGCAGCGCCGAGGGAGAGAACGCAAACCCGTTGGGCCGTAGTCCCGCCGGATAGAGCCGGGAGAGCATCCCGCTCATCTCGATTTCTTCAGGGATGCGGATATTGAAGACCTTTTCCTTCGCCCCCTCGAAGAACCGCTTCAGGAACGCCACCTTATTGAGGATGTCGTCCCCGGCCCGCAGGAAGCCGATCAGCAGTCCCATCCCCAGCGCCGCGACCAGCACATACGCCTTGGTCACCGCTTCCTTGCTCTCGCTGTACAGGCTCTTGAGCGTCTCGGCCGCGGCAATCCCCGACGGGAACGGCAGCCGCTCGTGGTTGATCATCTGGCGCTTCATCGGGATCGCCAGGAACACGCCCATCAGACCCGTGCACAGCGTGAACAGCGTCACCACCCACGGCGCCGACACATCCCACGTCTTGATGTCCGCGTTGGTCTGGCCCGGGAGCGGATCGTGCAGGAGCACCAGCGCCCCGAACATCGTCGCGATCGTCGAACCCGTGCTGTACCCCGCGGCCGACGCCGTGGACGCCATGCACGCGTTCTCCAGCACCGACATCTGGCTCAGATGCTTGCCCGAGCAGAAACGCACGAAGTTCCAGATCACAAACGACAGCACGCACGCCGTGATCGCCACCCCGAACGACCAGCCGATGCTCAGCGTCGTGTACAGGTTCGCCGCCGACATCAGCATGCCCAGGAACCCGCCCATGATCACCGCTCGCCACGTCAGCTGCGGCATCCGGTCGCCCTGGTAGACATACTTGTACCAGTGCTCGTCCTTCTGCTGCGGCGTCGCGTCCTCCGGCAGCGCCGGAATCCCCTCGGGAAGAACGGACTGTTCGGAGAGCGTTTCCGCGCCGGGAGAACTGGCCATCGTGGCACCCTTCGTGCAAATCCCCGAAATCACCGCCCGGCGTACCCGGACTGTTCAGGTCCGACGAAGGTACGGCAAGTCCTCCGCAGGTGCAAACGGACTCCTGCGCGCGGCATGCCGCAAGTACGGTATCTGAACGGATGCCACCCCGGCTCCACAACCCGCTTCACGCCCCGTTACACCGCCGTCACCGCCCCGCCGTAGAACTCCTCCAGCACCGCAAACCATTCCTTCGCGTTCTTCACCGCGATCATCCGCTGCCGCACCGCCTCCGCCCGCGGATGGTGCACCGAGAAGCGGATGGCGAACTTGCGCATCATCTTGCTCGTCTGCTCCTCACCCTTGCGGAACCGCCGCGTCACCGCCAGGGACAGCCGGAAATGCTCCTCCAGCGCTCGCCGCTGCTGCTCGATCGTCGGCGGAGACGGCGGCCGCCCCGCGATCATCTCCCGGGCCTGCTGGAAAATCCACGGGTTGCCGATGCACCCCCTCGCCACGCTCACCGCCTGCACGCCCGTGTACCCGATCATCCCGAAGATGTCGTTCACCGTCCACACATCCCCCGATCCGAAAACGATCTTCCCCGGATGCCTCCCCACTAGGTCCCGCAGGAATGTCCACCGCGAGGGGCCGATGTACTTCTGCTCCACCGTCCTCGCGTGCACCGTCGTCCAGCAGTACCCGATCTGGTAGCACGCCTCGAAAATCTTCTCGAAGTTCTCCGCCATCTCCGGCGTGTCGTCGAACGCTCGCCGCAGCTTGACGCTGCACGGAATGTGCGCCGGCACCGCCTCCCGAACCGCCTCCAGAATCCGGACCGCCCCTTTCGGATCCGTCAGCCAGTGCCCCCCGCGCGACTTGTTCTTGATCCTCTTCACCGGGCAGGCGAGGTTGACATCGATGATCTCAAACGACGACGAGGCGTCGGGAGCGGAGGCATCGAGGGATCCAGGCATCGAGGCATCGAGTGCAGAGAACGCGGAAGAGCCAGGAAGTTCATCCCCGTGCGTTTCCCCCGCGAGGGACTCCTCCCCATCATCCCCGCACACCACCTGCTCACCGCCCGGCAGCCGCAGGTGTGATTCCAGCGCCTCGGCCCACAACTCCGGATCGTCCTTGTACGCCAGCGCCCGGTACGCCTTGTCTCCCCGCGAGCCCTGCTCGACCATCTTCAGCGCCGACGCCGCCATCTCCTTGGGGTGCGACCCCATGATCTGGCCGGCGAGGGGGTGGTCTTCGGCCCCGCCCGGGATGTTGTCGTGCAGTTCTCCCAGATCGGCCTTGGTGAAGCCGCGACCCCCGGCGAGCAGCGTGCGGTCCAGCAGGGCCTCGGTCACGCAGAAGGGGCAGCCGTGGCGTCGGGCGATCAGCCGCATCGCCGCGTCGCTGTACCCAGCCAGTCCCGCCTGAAAGAACGGGGCATCAAACCCCGGCACAATCTGGGCAAGCCGCGGGTCGGCCCCGCCGGGACCGAACCGTTTTCCAAGCTCTTCCGCCACGCGTGCGGGATCGATCAGCTCCCGTCCGGGGGCGATCGCCGGGCTCGGCGGCGTGGCGTTGTTGGGCTCGCAGGACACGGACAGACTATATTCTGGCGGCCCCGGCGAACCGGCGCGAGACGCGAGAACGTTCTCGCCCCTGCCCGCGGGCGGAGGAAGCACGCGTGCGATCCAATATGAAGTCCGCTCACCGCCTGCCCCGCGCGATCCTCGCCGCCGGCCTCTGCACCCTCGCCCTCACCGGCTGCTCAAGCACCCCCGACACGGTCGATTACGCCCGGCCTTTCCCGCGAGAGCTCGCCCGCGGAGAAACCCTCGATATCCAGGTCTTCCGTGACAACCAGGACATCGAGTTCACCAACACCACCGCCAAGTCCTACCCCGCCGGCACCCTCTGGCTTAACGGTCGCTACTCGCGCCCAATCCCCGGCCTGGCCGTCGGTGAAACGCTCAAGTTCCGCCTGCGCGAGTTCCGGGACCAGTACAACGACCACTTCCGCGAGGGCGGCTTCTTCGCCACCGAAAAGCCCGACCGCCTCGTCCTCGCCCAGCTCGAAACCACCGCCCCCGGCGGGGAACCCCTCATGCTGGGGCTGATCGTCGTCGGCACCGGCAACGAGGAATGACGCGAGCGTGACCTGACCCCCGCTCATCCCTGCTCAAACGCCCGCACGAACGCGTCATAGTCCTCGGTATCCACGAACCCCGTGCCGTCAAAGTCCGCCAGGTCGTCGCCCGCCTCGAACGCCTGCACGAAGGCCGTGAAATCTTCGATGTCGATGAACCCGTCCCCGTTGAAGTCCGCGGGCTGGCGCGGGCACCCGTAGAGCGTCACGCCGAGGTCATCGACACCCGCCTCCACGATCGACCCGCTCCCCAGGTCGCGGGCAATGAACCGCAGCTTCATCTGGTCCGTCGGCGTGACGTAATCGGCGATGCGGAAGGTCTTCACCACCCACGCCCCCGCGTTCTCCGACACATCCTCCACCGCCGTCCACGTCGCCCCGTTGTCGTTGGAGATCATCACCGGCATCGAATCGGTATTGGGCGCCGAACCCTGGTCGTTGGAGTACCACCTCGCATACGACAGCGTCGCGTCAAAGCCCACAAACTCTCTGTCCGTCTCGATCGCCGAAAACGTCGGGCTCGTCAGCGTCGTCACGCCGCCGTCGACGTCGTATTGCCCCACCGACGACCCCGCCCGCCCGTCGGTGATCCAGCACATCGTCCCCGACGGAGAATGGTCATCACCCGGCTGCGCCGACGTCGCCTGCGGGTCCATCAGCCCCCAGATCCCCGCCGTCGCGTTATCTCCCGCCGCCCCCACCACCCACCCCGCGGCCGATTCGCACGCATTCACATACCCCGCCTGCGTCCCCAGCACCGCCGCCTGGTGCACGCTGAGCGGCGCATCGGCCGGTGAACGCAGCGTCCGGCCGTCCGTGCTCGTCGCCTCAAAGTAATACTGCACCACGTCGTTGCACGTCCCCGCCGGCAGCGTCGCGCGGTACGCATTCCCGCCCAGCGCCACCAGCGACGCCTGCGTGAACGGCCCCGAGGTCCCCACCCGCGTGAACACCTTCCCCGTCCCCGCCGCCGCCGAACCGCTCCGCGGCAGCAGCGTGACGTCCACGTCCGTCGTTGCTCCCGGCGAGACCAGCGCCGGCAGCGGCGTGGGGAAGTTGAATGTGAACGGGTACGCGACGTATTCCGTCAGCCCCAGCACCGCCTTGTACGTCTCCTGCCCCGTCGGGAGGATCTGGTTCGCCGGCAGCGTGAACCCGAACGTCCCCGTATCGCGCAGCTCCCATCCCCACCCCAGGATCCCCCGCGCCCCATATGTCCAGTCCGACGACGCCCCGCTCGCCGGATAGATCGTCGTGTACGTCGGCCCCGCCGTGTACGGCGTCCCGTACAGGCTCTCCACCGCCGCCTCAAGCTCCGCGTTGAGCAGGTTGAATGTCGCGCTGTCCGCCGGCAGGCTCGCCGTGTACGCCCACGGAGACAGGATCAGCTGCGAGTAGCTGTGAAAATCGATGTGCGCCCGGATCTGCGGGTTGGCCGTGATGAAATCACGCATCACCTGCGTCTCGGGCTCCGAGAACGCCGACGGACCCCGGTACGTATCGTTCGAGCTCGACGCGCTCGCCCCCTCCCCGCCCCACTGATACCCCCAGTTGCGGTTCAGATCCACGCCGAACGACCCGTTCCCGTTGTCCCGCCGGTTCTTCCGCCACATCCGGTCGTTCGTCCACGTGTACGTGTACCCATCGGGGTTCATCACCGGCACGATGATCACTTCCACGCTGTTGAGCAGTGACGTGATCCGCGGATCGCTCCCGTACCCCGCCACAAGCTGGTCGGCGAAGTACATCACCGTCATCGGGCCGATCCACTCCCGCGCGTGCTGCCCGCCGTGGTAGATCACCGCCGGCCGGGGGCCCGTCCCGCCCGGCGCCGTGATGCGGATCGCCTTCATCGGCCGGGCCTGCAGCGAAGTGCCGATCGTCTGCACCGTCGACAGCCCCGGCTTGCTCCCCGCGAGCGTGTCCAGGTACGAATAGATCGTCGCCAGATCCTTGTAATCATCGAACCACGCCCGCCCGCGCTCCGCGTTCCCGCCGCGGCGCTGCGCCTCGCGCACCCGCGCCGATTCCGCGTCGATCGACGCCTGGACGTTGGCGTCCAGCACCTGAAACTCGATCCCAAGCTGCGTGAGGGCGTCTGTCTTGCCGGGGGCGAGCAAAACGTCGAACGTTCCCACGCCGATGGACTCGGAGAACAGCGAATCCATCAGTGAAGTAACGGCGAGCAGTTCGCGGGGCGTCTTCACCGTCACACGCACCGACGAATACCCGTCATAGCGCTTGACCGCGGGGTCCCCGGGGTTGGCCGCCGGCTGGGCGAGGCCCGCGTGGGCGAGCAGGAACGACACAACAACCGCGGCGGATGCCAGGCGCATGCGACAACTCCAGAGTGTCCCGCGAGAAGGGAAGGGTCCGGGAGTATTGTGCCACAGGTTCTCCCGCCATGCCAAGCAATTTCCGCAACGGCGCGATAACCTCACGCTTCCCCCCGCTTTCCTGACGCTTTTCTCACCAAGGATTCCCGATGACGCCCTCGCCGCGCCCCTTGGCCACGCTCCGCCGCCCCCTCTCCGCCCTGTACGTCCTCGCGGCCTGCGCTCTCACCACGCTCCCCGCCGCCGCGGCGCACCAGCCCACCCAGGCGGCCCCCGCCTCGGGCGAATCCCACGTCTCCGCCGCACGCACGTCGGCCAGCTACGACCACGCCGCCGTCGCCGCCGACCACGCCCTCGCCTCCCAGGCCGGCGCCGAGATCCTCCGCAAGGGCGGAAACGCCGTCGATGCCGCCGTCGCCGTCAGCTTCACCCTCTCAGTCGTTCGCCCCGAATCCTGCGGCATCGGCGGCGGCGGTTTCATGATCATCCATCTCCACAACGATCCGCGCTTCGGCACCCTCACCACCGCGATCAACTACCGGGAGCAATGCCCCTCCGCCATCGACGCCGCCTACTACACCCGCCCCGAAAACGCCGACCCCGACGCCTCCACCCGCGGCGGCAAGTCCGTCGCCGTCCCCGGCACCGTCGCCGGCCTCCTCTACGCCCTCGACAAGTACGGAACCCTCGACCGCGCCGCCGTCATGGCCCCGGCGATCAAGGCCGCTCGCGAAGGCTACCTCGCCGACGAGCACACCGTTGCCAGCGCCCGCGCCGTCCGCTCGTGGTTCGAAAAGGACCCAACTCGCCCCCAGCGCTTTGCCTTCACATGGGAAACGCTCACCCACGCCGGCGCCCTCGCCGTCGGTGATCGCATCACCCTCCCCCAGCAGGCACGCGCCCTGCAACTCATCGCCGACCGCGGCGCCGGCGCGTTCTACTTCGGCGACATCGCCCAGGCGATCATCGCCGCCGTCTCCGACGACGGCGGACCCCTGCGCGCCGAAGACCTCGCCTCCTACACCGTCAAGGAAGTCGCGCCCCTCGAAGTCCCCTACGACGGACGACGAATTTACTGCATGCCGCCCCCATCCTCCGGCGGCATCGCCCTCGCCCAGACCTTCGGCATCCTCGATCACCACCCCGCCAAACTCTCCTCACTCCCGCAAGGACAGCCAGGATCCATCCACCTCATCGCCGAGGCGATGAACCACGCCTTCGCCGACCGCGCCCGCTGGCTCGGTGATCCCGATTTCGTCGACATTCCCCTCTCACGCCTCATCTCTGATTCGTACCTCCAGCACCGCGCCGCCCTCATCAGCGACAACGCCACGCTTCCCGTTGAGAAGTACGGCACCGGCCCCGACGATCACGCCGAACGCCCCACCGACGGCGGAACCAGCCACTTCAGCGTCATCGACGCCCGCGGCAACGCCGTCGCCTGCACCGAAACCATCAACCTCGAGTTCGGCTCTCTTCTGTGCGTCAGAGAATTCGGCTTCCCCCTCAACAACCAGATGGACGACTTCCTCACCCGTCCCGGCCAGGCCAACGCCTTCAAGCTCACCCAGTCCACCCGCAACCTCCCCGCCCCCGGCAAGCGCCCGCTCTCGAGCATGTCCCCCACCATCGCAATCAACCAGTCCACTGGAGAGGTCGAGCTCGTCGTCGGCGCTTCCGGCGGCCCGCGCATCATCAGCAGCACGCTCCAGACCGCGCTCAACGCCCTCGCCTACGGCATGGACGCCGCCCACGCGACCGCCGCGCCCCGCCTGCACACGCAGTGGATGCCCCAGACCCTCTGGCTCGAGGATGCCCTGCTCACCCCTGAAAATCAGGACGCCCTCACCCGCATGGGCCACCACGTCCAGGGCAAGGCGCCCCAGGCCGCCTGCCAGATCATCCTCCGCAAGGACGGCCAGCTCCAGGCCGCCTGCGACCCACGCAAGGGCGGCGAGCCCGCGGGATACTGACCCCCGCTCTCGCCTTTCAAGAAACGCGCCCGCGCTACCGTCAACCATGGCCGACATCGACATGACGCCCCAGCGCTGGAACGACACCAAAGCCTACCTCCGCGCCGTCTTTTCCAGGGAGGACGCCCATCAGCAGGGCCTCGCCGCCCGCGCCGCCGCCGCGGGCCTCCCGCCCATCGACGTCGGCCCCGAAGCCGGCCGCTTTCTCCAGCTTCTCGCCCTCATGACCCGCGCCCGCCTCATCATCGAGGTCGGCACCCTCGCCGGATCCTCGGCGATCTGGCTCGCCCGCGGACTGGTCCCCGGCGGCAAACTCATCACCATCGATCTCTCCGAGAAGCACCTCGACGTCGCCCGCGCCGAAATCGCTGGCGCCGGCCTCCAAACAAGCGTCCAGTTCCGCCAGGGCAAGGGCTCCGAAGTGCTTCCCAAGCTCGTCACCGAACTCGGCCCCCGCAAGGCCGACCTGATCTTCCTCGATGCCGAGCGCACCGAGTACGTTCCCCTGCTCCCCACCGTCGCCCAGCTCCTCCGTCCCGGCGGCGTCCTCGCGATCGACAACACCCTCGCCGCCAAGCGCTGGGTCCCCGACCCTTACGCCCCCGGCGAACCCGTCGACACCATGGACGAGGTCAACCGCGCCGTCGCCGCACACCCGGCGTTCACCGCCTCCCAGATCGTCCCCTTGGGCAACGGCATCCTCGTCGCCGCCCGCGCGGAGTAACCACGCCATGTTCGTCCTGCGCAGCCAGCTCCCGCCCCTCCAGGCCCAGCACCTCGCCGCGTTCCTCCGCGCCGAAGGCATCGTCACCGGCGTGTTCCATCCCCTCACCTCACTCGGCGGCTACGACGTGCGACCTCCCGGCAGCAGCGTCGTCCTCCTGCACCGCCGGGATGAAGCCCGCGCCGGCGCCCTCGCCGACGAATTCGACGCCCTCCCTTTGCCCTCCCCTTCCGACGCCGCAGACAGCGAGGCTGCCCTCGATCTCTCCCGCCTTCCACAAAGCCTCACCGTCGCCTGCCCGCACTGCCAGGCGGCGGTCGTCGCGCGCGACAACCCCGCCGCGTGCCCCGCCTGCTCGCACACGCTCGATATCACCCAGCTCATCGTCGATCAGCTCGGCCCCGAAGCCCTCGCCCCCTGCTACGACGACGAGCCCGCCGCCGTCTTCAGCGATACCGCCGGCGTCGCCTGCCCCACCTGCGGCTACTGGCTCGAAGGTCTCGAGCGTCGCGGAACCTGCCCCGAGTGCCGCAATCCGTATGACAAGGACGCGATCGTCTCCGCGTTCCTCAACGATCTCTCCCAGGGCCGCCTGATGGGCGAGCACGATCCCCGCTGATCCGCCCATGCGCCGCCGTGCGTACCGCGCTCAGGGCTTGATCTCTTCACCACCCTTGTCCACGTTGTCCTTGGTGAACAGCCGCGTCCCCAGCACGATCTTGCGGGGCACTTCCCCTTTCTTGCCCGCGAAGATCAGCATCGCCGAGTCGATCGCCCGGTCGGCCCCGTTGGGATACTCAAACGTCGCCTGCAGAATCCCCTTCCGCACCGCCTCCACGCCCTCGTGCGGCAACGCATCCACCCCCACGAAGATCATTTCCTTCTCGCGCCCGGCGTCCTTCGCCGTGTTGTACGCCGCGATCGCCGCCGGATCGTTCGCCCCGTACACGAGGTTAATAGACCCCTTCTTCGCGTTGCGCGAGAGCGCCGCCTGCATCTTCTCCCTCGCCACGTCCGACAGCCACTCCATGTCCGCGTCGTAGACGATCTTGATCTCCGTTCCGGCGATCGCCTGCCGGAAGGGCTCCGACCGGTCCGCCGCCGGCTGGCTCGACGACAGCCCCTTGAGCTCCACCACGTTCCCCTTGCCCTTGAGCGTCTCCTTCACCCACTTGCCCACCTGCGCCCCGATCAGCCGGTTGTCCGCCCCGATGAACGTCGTGTACTTCTCACCCTTCACCGCGCGGTCCAGCACGATCACCGGGATCCCTGCGTCGAACGCCTCCGCGATCGCCGGCGTCAGGCTGTCGTCCTTCGGAGACACGATGATCAGGTTCACCTTCGCGTTGATGAACTCTTTGATCTGCGCCATCTGCCGCGGCGCGTCGTTCTGCGCATCCTTCATCTGCAGGTCGATCTCCGCGTGCTTGGCCGCGTTCGCCTTGATGTCCTTGTCCATCTGCTCGCGCCACGGCTCACCCCGGTTGCACTGGCTGTAGCCGATGCGCATCTTCGCCCCGGCCTTCAATTCGGGTTTGCCCGCGGGCTTGCTTTCAGGCTGGGCCCCCTGCGCCGCCGCGCTCCCGGCAACCACGCCCAAGGCGGCAACGGCGAGCAGACACGCGCGACGGGTGATGGACTTCATCGGAGAATCTCCCGCAAGCAAGGAAGGGTCTTGAATTCCAGGCTGGGCGTGCGGCAACCCGCGCCGCCGCTTTCCGCCTCAACGAAAGTTTACCACACCCGCCCGCCCGTTCGCGTGCCCGGCCTGCCTCACCGCCCCGTCGGCCGCCGCAGCCCCTGCACCAGCACGGCGACCACGATGATCCCGCCCGTAATCATCAGTTGCTGCGGCGTGCCCACGTTGTTCAGGTCCAGGATCTTCCGCAGATACCCGATCGTCAGCACCCCCAGCCCCGTCAGCACCACCCCGCCCCGCCCGCCCGAGAGCGACGTCCCCCCGATCACCACCATCGCGATCGCCGTCAATTCATACCCCACGCCCCCATCGGGGTTTCCCTGCCGCTCCAGCGCGCAGAACAGCACGCCCGCGATCCCCGAGCACAGCCCGCAGTACGTATACGCGAGCAGCTTGACCCACCGCACCCCCACCCCCGCGTACCTCGCCGCCTGCTCGTTATCCCCCACCGCGTACAGCCGCACACCCAGGGAGTGAAACCGCAGCAGCACCGCCGTCACCCCGGCAACCACAAGAAAAATCGGCACGTGCACCGACACCGCCGCCGTGGTGACCACCTCCGACGCCGGGTCCGCCGGGTCGGCGAGGCCCTTCATCAACGGGATCTTCGTGTTCAGCGTCTCGATCAGTTCGGGGTACGGAAACTTCTGGACCTTCACCCCGTCGGTCAGCCACTTGGCCAGCCCCCGCGCCGCCGCCATCACCGCGAGCGTCGCCACGAACGGCTGCACCCGCGCAAACGCCACCAGGACTCCCGAGATCGCCCCACACCCCGTCCCCACCAGCAGCGCCACCGGGACGGCAATCCATCCCGGCATCCCCGGCTCGCGCTTCATCACCAGCAGCGCCAATGTCACCGAGCACATCGCCACCACCGACCCGACGGACAGATCGATCCCGCCGGTGATGATCACCACCGTCAGCCCGCAGGCGAGCACGCCCATCGCCGCGTTCTGGCTCCACGTATCGGCGTGCGTGGAAAGATCAAAGAACACGCCCTCGGCGTTGAAGACGCATCCCAGCGCGAGCATCAACGCCAGCGCCCCCAGCGCGGCGAGCACGTCCCGCCCAGGAATCAGACGCCGCGGCAGCCCTTGTGCCATCGCACAACCTCATTCCCCGCGATTCGCGCCCGCCTACTTCGTCACCGGCGTGACCACCACGCAGTCGATCCCGAAGAACGACTTCTTCCCCGCCGCCGCGGGGTTCGCCCCCACCAGCTCCGCCCGCAGCACGTACTTGCCGTCGGTGGTCTCAAAGGTCCCCAGGTCCACCGGCCCCGTCGGCTTGGCGACGCCCTGCTGAAGGCTGCACAGGTCCAGGCCCTTCCCGCCCGCGTCCCCGATCGCCGGCTGCCCGTTTACCGAGACCTTCACGATCCCGTAGTCCCAGCTCTTGGTCCCGTGCAGCGTGATCTGGTGCTTGCCCGGCCCCGGCGCCGAGATCTCAAGCTCGATCGCCGACCCCAGCCCCTCACCCTGCACCCAGAGCTGCCGGTCGTTGCTCCACATGTTGCGCCCAAAGCCCTGCATCTCCTGCGGAGCCGCCTTGGCCTTCAGCGCCGTCTTGACCACCATCTGCTCGGCCTCGATCGCCCCTTCCACGCGGAACGGCGGCGGCGGCGGCGGAACGGGCGGCACGCCCTTGGCCGCTTCCGCCGGCTCGGGCGCCCGGTTGCTCTTGGCCCCCGGCAGCGCGTAGAAGAACGTCGTGGCGCTGTACCCCACGTCGCACTCCACCCAGTGCCAGATCTCCATGTCCATCTTCAGGCTCTTGCTGAACGGGATCCCGTCCAGGCTCCGCGTGCGGAACACCGACGAATACCCCCGCGTCGTGTTCGCCGGCTCACCGTCGCTGCGCGTCTGAGCGTGGAACGCGTGCTGGAACCGCTGCGGGCTCGACCACGCGTACCCGTAGTAATCCTCCGTCCCCGTCCCAAAGTGCGAGGGGAACGTCTCACCGTCCACGTAGATCTTCTCATCCCCTTCACCCCACCACTCCGGCACGGGGTTGAAGATCGTCAGCGCATCCCCCACGTACACCCCGCTCCCGCCGATCTCCACGTAGTTGAAGTCCGTCATCGGACGCGTGTGGATCGGTCGCTGCTGCCGCCACCTCGCCCAGAAGTGCATCGACCGCTCGTCCCAGTCCCAGCTCGACGTCCGGTGCGCCAGCACGATGCTCACCGGCTTGGAGCCCAGGTTCTCCAGCGTCACCGTCGCGCGCTGCCGATACGGCATCGTCCACCGGCTGATCAGCTGGTCCGTCCCCTTCGCCGCCGTGTACCACGAATCAAACAGGTTGAACCCCACCCCCGAGCAGAAGAAGTCCCCCAGGGGGCACCACACCGTCTCCTCCCCGTCGAACGTCATCTTCAGCACCACCGTCCGCAGCGCGTCCTCCATGTCCGCGGCCTTCACCGAGATCCACATGCGGTTCACCGCCGACGGCCCGAACGGAAGCACCTTGCTCTCACTCCCGCCCGCCGGGATATCACCCTGAAACAACGCCACCGGCTCCGCCGCCGCCTTGGGCGGCGTCGTGAGCGCTGACTGCACCACCGAGATGCTCGGCGCAAACTCCTCCAGGTCCTTCATCGAGAATGACTTCACCGCCGTCCCGCGCTCATACGTCCGGTAGTTCAGCTGGTAATAGAACTCCCCGCTGTCGCTGGTCACCTTGCAGTGCTTCGCATACGGGATCGGCAGGTACAGGTTCGCCCCGTTCGCCGACACCGTCGACAGCGGCGCTTCAACCTTCCAACGACCCGAAAGCACGTCCTTCATCGGCGCCTCGATCACAGGCGTCGCGTTCCCGTCCAGGTACACCCGCACCGTTCCCTTGGGATTCGCCGACCAGAACCGCACCACCGCCCCGGGGCCGTCCACGTCCATCATCACAAACTCTTTGCGGCCCGCGTTTTCTTCTGTCCGCAAGTACTGCCCCGTGTCCGCGTTGGCGAACCACGCCTCCGGGTTCCCCGCCGTCGTCGACGCCCGGTCGTAGCTCGAAAATTGCTTCGCCGTGAACGACGGGGACGGGAACTTCGCGATCGCGTCCCGGTCGATCATCTCCTCCAGCAGCGTCTTGGTCGAAATCGCCGCCGCCTGCGCGGGCGCCGTCGCCGCACCCCCGCCCGCCGGCTGCCCACCGGCGCCGCCCGCCCCTTGACCCAGCGCCGTTCCCGCCGCCCCCAGGGCAAGCCCCGAAAACGCCGCCATCACCCCGGCAACCGCGACCTTCCACTTCGACATCGCGCTGAGCATCCTTCGACTCCTGTTGAGGAACCCCCGAGTCTAACGCCCTCTCCCCCGCTCTGCACGCGCCCGATCCCCGCTCTCTTTCCCCGCCCCAACCCCCGCGCCCGCAAGTCCTTCCGCGCGATGAATCAATTTGCCATATTTGCCCCTTTGCCCCTTTGCCGCCTTTTCCCGTTTGCCCCCTTCACCCCCCACGCTCCCACCGCCCCACGCCGGGTTACACTGCCCCCCGCGTGCAAGAACCCACACAAAATCACAACCCTTCCGCCCATCACCCGACCTCCCAGGTCCTGGGCGTCGGTCTCTACCTCGCCTCATCCTGGACCTGGTGCATCGGCATGTTCCTCCCCGTCATCCTCCTCCGGGATTTCGGTCCCTGGTCCTTCCTCGTCTTCGCCCTCCCCAACTGCATCGGCGCCGCTCTCATGGGATGGATCCTCCGCCGCCCCGGCGCCAGCGAAACCCTCGTCTCCGCACACCGCCGCGCCTGCGTCTGGTTCTCACGCATCACCGTCGCCTTCCACGCCTTCTTCCTCATGTGGATGGTCCAGCGCGCCGGCCTCGCCGCCCCCGTCATCGCCGGCTTCCTCATCAACCTCCTCGCCGCCGCACTCACCACCTGGCGACACTGGCCAGGATGGGCCCCCGCCGCCCTCACCTATTTCACCTCCGTCGCTTGCGCGGTCGCCCTCGCCCTCACCGGCTCACTCGCCGGCTCCCACGCCGCCACCGTCACCGCACAGCCCATCCTCCCCCTCACCGACCTCCTCTGGCTCGCCCCCGTCTGCTGCTTCGGCTTCCTCTTCTGCCCCTACCTCGATCTCACCTTCCACCTCGCGCGCAGGCTTCTCCCCGAACCCGCCGGCACCCGCGCCTTCATCGCCGGTTTCGGCGGCTTCTTCCTCACCATGATCGTCCTCACCCTCGCCTACGCAGGCGTCTTCCTCCGCTCCGATCCCACCATCGGCCTCGATCCCGTCTCCACCGCCGGCGCCATCACCGCCGCCTTCGGCCCCGCCGCCGCCAGCGCCCTGCTCATCCACCTCTCCACCCAGGCCGCCTTCACCATGCACCTCCACCTGGGCATGATTTCACAGGCCAAGAGCCACGCCGCCTGGCACGTCGATCCTGTCTCCGGCGTCGTCGCCCTCCTCGCCATGATCCTGGGCATCGCCGTCCCCTCCCTGCCCCCCATCAACCACTTCTACCCCTTCCCCGCGCACATGGCCACCGGCGAAGCCATCTACCGCACCTTCATGTCCTTCTACGGGCTCGTCTTCCCTGCCTACGTCTGGATCTGCGTCCTTCCCGCGTGGTCGCTCCGCCCAAGTCGCCAGCAGATCCGCGCCTTCGCCGCCGCGATCGGCGTCGCCGCCCCCATGTTCTACATGGGATTCATCGAACGCCAGACCTGGTGGCTCGGACCCGGACTCGCCGTCGTCCTCGCCGCACGGCTCTTCGCCGGCTCACCGCGCGCCGACCAGCCCCGCCCCGCCACGCGCCGCGGACTCTGACCCCGCCTCCCCAGCGCTCCCCCGCCATCCCTCTATCCTCACCCCGTGCCGATCCGCGCCTTCACACCCTCCCGCACAGGCCCGGCGATCACCATCATCGTCGCCCTCTGGGCACTCGCCTGTCTCCCCGGCCTCAGCGCCGTCGGGCTCGTCAACTGGCAGGAATCCGCTCGCGCCCTCGCCGCCCAGCAGATGCAGCAGCGCGGCGACTGGATCGTCCCCACCATCGCCGGCAAGCCCTACCTCGCCAAGCCCCCCATGCTCTACTGGTGCGAGCTCACACTCTGCGCCCTCACCGGACAACCCGCCTCCGAAGCCGCCCTCCGCTTCACCGTCGCACTCGCCGGCCTCGCCGGCGCGCTCCTCACCTACTTCGCCGCCCGCTCCATCCTCGCCGCCGGCATCGATCACGCCGACCCTGATTCCCCCTCACACGCGACCCCCGACCCCCTCCAGCCCCTCGCCGCACTCTGGTCCGCCGTCTTCCTCACCACCGGCGTCCTCTACGTCCGCTCCTCACGCATCGGCGAACTCGACATCCTCCTCGCCCCATTCACCGTCCTCTCCGTCTGGGGCACGCTCTGGGCATGGACACATCCCCACGCGCCGCTGACTCGCCGCGCCTTGGCGATCTTCGCCGCGTCACTCGCCGCCGCCGCCGCCGCGCTCACCAAGGGCCCGCCCGCGCTCATCCCACTCACACTCGCCCTCGCCGGCGGCATCACCCTCCACACCGCCTGGTCCCACGCGCCGCGACCCTCACGCCGCGCCCTGGTCTTCACCGCCGTCCTCGGCTCTCTCTCCCTGGCCTCTCTCAGCCTCGCCTTCAACCGCGAACAGCTCACCAGCTCCAAGACCATCCTCGGCGCCCTCCTCCTCGCCGCCTGCGGCGCCACCCTCTCCCTTTTCACGCCGCTGTTCACCAGCCCGCGCAAACTCCTCCCCGCCCTCCGCGCCATCTGGTCCAGCGGCCTTCTCATTTCCCTCTGCTCCGGCCTCGCCGCGCTCTGGCTCTGGACCTCCGCCGTCCAGCGACGCCTCGGACCCGACGTCATCGCCGCCACCGCCCAGCAGGAAGCCGCCGACAACCTCCGCGCCTTCTCCCCCGAATCACCCATCCAGAACTTCGAAGCGCTCACCTACGCCGCCGGCATCGGCTCACTCGCCTGCCTCGCCGCCCTCGTCTGGCTCCTCACCAAACCCCCGCGCATCAGCCGCCCATGGTGGGTCCTCATCAGCTGGCTCACCCTCGGCATGATCGTCTTCAGCCTCGCCGGACGCGGCACCGGACGCTACCTCACGCCCCTCTGGCCCGCCGTCGCCCTCCTCGGCGGTCTGTGGATCACGCGAGCAGCCCGCGACCTCTCCTGGGGCCGCGCCCTCTCCCGCGCCGCCGCCCTCGCCCTCCTCATCCTCGCCGCCGCGCAGTCCTTCTATTACACCATCCAGCGCCCCAAGGCCGAGGGCCCCCGCTCACCCCGCGAATTCCTGCACGAACTCCTCCAGCCCCAGCACAACGTCGACGCTGCCCGCCTCGCCGCCATCGACTTCTGGGTCGGTTCCCTCGACTTCTACGCCAACCACCACGTCGAACCCGTCACCGACATCGGCCCCTGGATCGACTACCCCCACGACGAAACCCCCATCGACGCCTTCGTCGCCCGCCTCCGCGCCACCGGAGAAACCTACACCGTTCTGGTCCGCGCCCAACCTTCCGACGACCCCAACCGCCCCGCCGCCGACGCCGCCGCCAGCCCCCCCGACCACCTCCGCTCCCGCGGCCTCACCCTCGAAGAAATCCCCCTCACCGCTCCCTTCCGCATCGACCGCCAGACCACGCCCGTCAAAGCCTTCCGCGCGCGTGCAACAACACCCCGGGCTCCCTCGCCCGGTTGAACAACCCGTTCACACGCTCAAAAACTCCGCCCCCTCACGACCTCCCGAACATCTTCTCCAGATCCTTCACCGTGATCCGGATCGACGTCGGCCGTCCGTGCGGGCAGTTGCTCGACCGCTCCACTTCCCCTCGCAGCCGCACCAGGTGATCAAGCTCGTCCGTGCTCATGCGGTCCCCCGCCTTCACCGCCGCCTTGCACGACATCATGTCCAGCACATCCCGCAGCGCCTGCTCCCCGTCGGGCGCGAAGCCCTCGGCCTCGGCCTTCTCAAACAGTTCCTGCATGAAATCGACCGGGTCCACGCCGCGATCAAACAGGAACGTCGGGAACGAGTGCACCCCGATCGTCCCCGGCCCCAGCGCATCGGCCTGGATCCCGATCCGCTTGAGGAGCCCCGCCAGAGGCTCGATCAACTCCACCTGCGCCGCCGTCGCCGGCACCACCACCGGCGTCAACAGCCGCTGGCTCTCCAGCTCGTGCTCCGCAATCCTCGCCAGCAGATACTCAAACATCGCCCGCTCGTGCAGCGCGTGCTGGTCGATGATCAGCATCCCCTGGTCATCCTGCGTCACGATGTAGCTCGAATGCACTTGCAGCAGCTTCTGCGTCGCCGACACCATCGGCAGCCCCGCCGCCTGCGAGTCGCTCCCGGCGCCAGTCCCTTGTCCCTGTCCTGCACCCGCCCCGGCCGCACCCTTCAAGCCTGCATCTTCCGCCCCGGGCGCCTCACCCGCCGCCCCCGCCACCGATCCATCCCCGCTGGACGTCCCGTCGCCGGCTCGCTCACCATCCTGAACCGCCGCGCGGATCGCCTCATACGACATCGCCTCCGTGCCCGCCCTCGCCGGCGCGAATCGCTTGAAATACTCCACAAACGCACCCGCCGAAGCGCCCGTCCCCCCAGTCCCACTTCCAGTCCCAATCCCACCCCCGCCCACGCCCCCCAGCGTCCCGTACACCCCGTTCCCGCCCGGCACCAGTCCAGGCGCGCCCCCGTTCCCCGTCCCGCCCCCCGGCAGTATCGCCCGGTCCATCTCCGCGCCCACCGGCCTCCCGCCCAGCGAATGCAGCGAACCAAACCCCGTGTTGAACCCGCTGGGCGTCAGGTCCGCCTCCCGCAGCGCCCTCCGCACCGCCGCGAGCACCACGCTGTGCACCAGCGATGAATCACGGAACCGCACCTCCGCCTTCGCCGGGTGCACGTTCACATCCACCGCCGTCGGAGACATCTCGATCAGCAGCACCGCCGTTGGATACCGCCCCGGCTCGGTCAGCCCCCGGTACGCCTCCATCATCGCATGCTGGATCGTCCGGTCCTTGATCGCCCGCCCGTTCAAAAACACGTGCTGCGACTTGTTCGTCGCCCGCGCAATGCTCGGTCTCCCCACCAGCCCCCAGATCGCGATCGGGGAATACCCCTCTCCCGCTCGCCGCGGCGTGTCATGCTCGTCGGCATGCACCTCCAGCAGCTCCGCCTCCAGCTCCTTGCCCATCACGCTCACGGCCCGCTGCCGCGGCGTCTGACCCGCCGGAAGCTCCAGCACCACCCGCCCGTCGCACGTCACCGTGAACGCCGTCCCGGGACGCGCGATCGCCAGCTCGCGCAGCATGTCCATGCACCGCGTCTGCTCGGTCTGGAGCGTCCTCAAGAACTTTCGCCGCGCCGGCGTGTTGAAAAACAGCGTCCGCACCGTCACGCTCGTCCCGATCGGCCCCGCCGCCGGACGAACCTCCCCCAGCCGGCTCCCCTCACCCTCGATCTGCCATGCCCCCGCCTCCGCCGGCGTCCTGGAACGGATCGACACCCGCGCCACCGACACGATCGATGCGAGCGCCTCACCGCGAAACCCCAGCGTCCCCACCTTGTCCAGATCTTCCGCCGCCGTGATCTTGCTCGTCGCGTGCGGCGCCAGCGCCAGCGAAAGATCCTCCTTGTGGATCCCCCCGCCGTCGTCGGTCACCCGGATCAGCTCCACCCCGCCCTGCTCAAGGTCCACCGCGATCCTCGTGGATCCCGCGTCCAGCGCGTTCTCCACCAGCTCCTTCACCACCGACGCCGGCCGTTCGATCACCTCCCCCGCCGCGATCTGGCTCGCCAAAAGCGTGGACATCGACCGGATCCGGCGGACCGGATCGGCGGGTGAAGGACCGGAAATGGGCGGCTCCGCCGCGAGCATCGTGGTCCATCGTACACCCCCCTCCACCACGTTCCACGAACCGCCAAACACCCCTGAAATCAACGCCCTTGCCCCAGCCCACGCCCCGTCCGCTCTACCCTTCCCCGTCACCCCGGAGCCGCCCCATGCTCGGCATCTTCAAGCTCATCCGAACTCTCATCCTCGCCGTCATCTTCATCCTCGTCGGCGTCGCCCTCGCCACACGCCCCGGCGAGGCCGCCCACAAGGCCGCCTTCGAAAAAGAATCCGGCGTCGGCGGCTCCATCGCCTCGGGCGTCTTGGTCTGGGCCACCGGCGGTGAATGGAAGTACCACAACAACTGGATCTACTCCACCCGCACCCTCACCTCCGGCGGCAAGGAAACCACCGTCTCCCGCGGCGCCTTCGGCATGGTCTGGATGGTCGACTCCAAGTAGCCCCGGACCGCCCAATTCCACCCAATTCCCTCCCCACTATCCTCCCCCGTGGCCCACCAACACCCCTCCCTCTCCCACGGCCCCTCCAACCTCATCAACGGCGCATGGCAGCCCCTCCCCGGCGCTGCCCTCCGGTCCACCAATCCCGCGCACCCGCAGTCCGTCATCTGGGAAGGCTCACCCTCCCTCCCCGCCGTCGATGACGCCGTCCAGTCCGCTCGCCGCGCCCTGCCCACCTGGGCGAACTGGCCCCTAGACCGCCGCATCGCCGTCCTCCGCCAGTTCCAGAAACGCTGCAACGACCACCAGCCCGCCATCGCCCAGCTCATCTCCGACGAGACCGGCAAGGTCATGTGGGACGCGAAGCAGGAGGCCTCCCTCCTCGCCGCCAAGGTCGACATCACCCTCGACACCTCCGCCCACGGCGCCCTCCGCCGCGTCACACCCTTCGATGTCCCCGTCTCCCCCACCCGCTCCGGACGCGCCTGGTTCCGCCCTCACGGCGTCCTCGCCGTCATCGGTCCCTACAACTTCCCTCTCCACCTCCCCAACGGCCACATCATCCCCGCCCTCGCCGTCGGTAACACCATCGTCTTCAAGCCCAGCGACAAGGCCCCCGCCTGCGGCCAGCTCCTCGCCCAGCTCCTCCAGGAAGCCCTCGACGCCGAAGGCGCCCCCGCCGGCGTCATCAATCTCGTCCAAGGCGCCGCCGACGTCGCCGTCAAAACCGTCAACCACCCCCACATCGACGGCATCCTCTTCACCGGCTCCTGGCCCGTCGGACGCAAGATCCTCGAGGCCAACCTCGACCGCCCCAGCCGCATCGTCGCCCTCGAGATGGGCGGCAACAACCCCGCCGTCGTCATGGACGACGCCGACCTCCGCCAGGCCCTCGCCGAGTGCGTCCGCTGCGCCTTCATCTCCACCGGACAGCGCTGCACCTGCACACGCCGCATCATCGTCCACGAAACCATCGCCGGCCGCTTCATCCCCGCCTTCTGCAAGGCCGCCAGCGCCCTCATCGTCGGCGACCCCCAGGCGACGCACCCTGTCTTCATGGGCCCCATCATCTCACACGCCGCCCGCCACGCCGTCCTCGAATACCAGACCGCCCTCCAGCACGCCGGCGCTGAAATCCTTGTCCCCAGCACCCCCATCGAAACCCCCTCCGGCGGCTGGTACCTCACCCCCGGCGTTGCCCGCGTCGACAGATTCCACAACGGCGCCCCGGTCAGCGGCCCCGGCTGCAAGGAGTTCGACGCCGGCTGCGACATCGAGGTCTTCGGACCCCTCGTCCGCCTCTGCGTCGTCCCCACCCTCGACGACGCCATCCAGCAGGCAAACGCCACCAACTACGGCCTCGCCGCCTCCATCTTCACCAAGGACCCCGCCTCCATCCACCGCTTCCTGACCGAGTGCAAGTCCGGCTGCATCAACATCAACTGCGGCACCGCCGGCGCTTCCAGCAAGCTCCCCTTCGGCGGCCTGGGCCTCTCCGGAAACCACCGCCCCGCCGGCGCCTTCAGCCTCGACTACTGCGCCTACCCCGTCGCCGGAATGATCGAATCCGGCCCCGACGCCACCATCCCCACCGGCATGCACCTCGAAGACCACTGGCTGACCTAAGCCACACCCCTCCCCCGCCCTCTTCTCTCCGTCTTTCTCTGTCTTTCTCTATCTTTCTCCGCGCCCTTCTCCCTCCCCCTTTCATTCCTTCTCCCCCTCTCTCCCCTCTGTGCCCCCTCCGCGTTCTCCTCCTCTCCGCGTTCTCTTCCTCTTTGCGTTCTCTTCCTCTTTGCGTTCTCTTCCCCGCGAACCCCGCGTTCAAAAACAAAAACCCCCGCCTCTCGGCAGGGGTTTGAATGCACACGTTCGCCGCGTTGATTACTTCTTCATATCCAGCGTCTTCACCAGGAACGCGAAGATGTCCGCCGCCTCGTCGATCCGCTTGCTCGTCGGCTTGCCCGCCCCGTGGCCGGCCCGCGTCTCGATGCGGATCAGGATCGGGTTCTCGCAACCCTGCGCCGCCTGCATCGCCGCCGCAAACTTGAAGCTGTGCGCCGGGTACACCCGGTCATCGTGATCCGCCGTCGTCACCAGCGTCGGCGGGTAGCACGTCCCCGCCTTGATGTTGTGGTACGGGGAATACGCCCGCAGCGCCTTGAACTCGTCGGGCTTGTCGCTCGAGCCGTAGTCACCCACCCAGCCCCAGCCGATCGTGAACTTCTGGAACCGCAGCATGTCCATCACGCCCACCGCCGGCAGGCACGCCCCGAACAGCTCCGGACGCTGCGTCATGCACGCCCCGACCAGCAGGCCGCCGTTGGAACCACCCTGGATCGCCAGCTTCGGCGTCGAGGTGTATTTGTTGGCGATCAGCCACTCCGCCGCCCCGATGAAGTCGTCAAACACGTTCTGCTTCACCAGCTTCATGCCGCCCTGGTGCCATTCCTCTCCGTACTCACCGCCCCCGCGCAGGTTCGCCACCGCGTACACCCCGCCCATGTCCATCCACACCGCGTTCGCCGGGCTGAAGCCCGGCGTGATGGAGATGTTGAACCCGCCGTACGCGTACAGCAGCGTGGGGTTGGTGCCGTCGAGCTTCAGGCCCTTCTTGTACGTGATGAACATCGGCACCTTCGTGCCGTCCTTGCTCTTGAAGAAGACCTGCTTGGTCTCGTAGTTGTCACCGTTGAAATCGACCTTGGGGGCCTTGAACAGCGTGCTCTTGCCGCTGGCGATGTCGTAGTGGAAGATCGACGGCGCCGTCGTGTACCCGCTATAGCTGTAGAACGTCTCGGTGTCCGTCCGCTTGCCGCCGAACCCGCCCGCCGTGCAGATCCCCGGGAACTGCACCTCCGACAGGAACTTGCCAGACAGGTCGTGGATCTTCACCTGCGTCTTGGCGTCCTTCAGGTAGTTCAGGAAGAACTTGTTCCCCGCCATCGACACGCCCTGCAGCGCGTTCTCAGACTGCGGGATCACTTCCTTCCAGTTCGCGCGCTCCGGCTTGGCCGTGTCGATCGCCCAGATCCGCCCGCGCGGCGCCTCCAGGTTCGACTGCACGTAGAACACGCCCCCGTCGTTGCCCACGAACTCGTACTTCGCGTCGAACTTGTTCAGCAGCTCGACCACCTTCGCATCGGGCTTGGTCAGGTCCTTGAAGAACATCGCGTTGTTCACGCTGTCCCCCGACTCGGCCCCGATGATCAGGTACTTCCCGTCCTCGGTCACCCCCGCGCCCACGTACCACTTGGGCTGGTCCTTGCGCTCGTAGATCAGCACGTCCTTGTCCTGCGTCGTGCCGATCGCGTGGTAGTAGATCTTGTGGTACTCGTTGACCGTCTTGAGCTTTTCCGCCTCGTTCGCCGGCGCGTCGTAGCGGCTGTAATAGAAGCCCTTGTTGTCCTTGCTCCACGACGCCCCGCTGAACTTCACCCACTTCAGCTCGTCCGACAGGTCCTTGCCCGTCTCGATGTCGCGCACCTTCCAGACGTTCCAGTCGCTCCCCGCCTCCGAGATCCCGTAGGCGATCAGCTTCCCGTCCTCGCTCACGCTCGTCCCCGCCAGCGCCACCGTGCCGTCCTTGGAGAACGTGTTGGGGTCCAGCAGCACCCGCGGCGCCGCGTCCAGCGCCGTCGTCACGTACAGCACGCTCTGGTTCTGCAGCCCGTCGTTCTTGCTGAAGAAGTACTTCCCGCCCTCCTTGCTCGGAAGGCCATACTTCTCATAGTTCCACAGCGTCGTCAGGCGCGACTTGATCGACTCCCGCTGCGGGATCGCCTCCAGCCACGCCGACGTCAGCTTGTTCTCTTCCTCGATCCACGTGTTGGTCTGGTCGGAATACTCCTCCAGCCAGCGGTACGGGTCGGCGACCTTCGTCCCGTGGTAATCGTCCACCACGTCACCCGTCGGCGCCGCCGGATACTTGACCTTTCCCGCGGGCTTGGCCGCAGGGCTGGCCGTGGGCTTCCCCGCCGGCTGCGCCATCACCGTCGAAACCGAAAGAACGCCCCCCGCAAGCGCGAGAACCGCGATCCGGGACCACACCGTCGATGTGCGTCGCATGAAACAAGCTCCCTTTCGGGACCGTTCCCACGGAACAGGCCCCAGTGAACCAAACTATAGGAATCCCCCCCTACCGCCCTTTTTTTCTTCCCGCCTCGACGCCTTCCCCCCCAGTGCCCAGTGCCTGATGCCCAGTGCCTTCCCCTACTGCACCATCCCCTTCGTCAGCCGCATGAACGCCGTCTCCAGGTTCACCGGCTCCTCCGTGAACTTCGTCAGACGGAACCCCTGGTTGATCAGGATGTTCGGAATGTCCGTAAAGCTGTGCCCGCCCTCGTCGTCGTAGCTCACCTGGATCAGCCGCCCCGCCCCCACCCCCGCGCCGGCTCCACCCTTCCCCTTCCCCGCCGCGTTCATCGCCTGCGCCGGCGCCTCCGCGTCCGTCATGATCGACGCCTTCTTCACCCCCGGCACCTTCCCCAGAACCTCCACCGCCTGCTCCACACGGTCCACCACGCCCACGTGCAGCACGTGCCCCATCTTCGCTCGCCGCACAATCTCCTCCACCGTCCCGCTGAACAGCAGCTGCCCACGCTCGATGATCCCCACCACGTTGCACAGCTCCGCCAGCTCCGGCAGAATGTGCGACGAAATCAGGATCGTCTTGCCCATCCGCCGGAGCTCCTTGAGCAGCTCCCGCATTTCGATCCTCGCCCGCGGATCAAGCCCCGACGCCGGCTCGTCCATCAGCAGCACCTTGGGATCGTGCAAAAGCACCCGCGCCACGCTCAGACGCTGCTGCATCCCGCGCGACAGGCTGTTCACCTCCGCCGTCGCCTTGTACGTCAGGTCCGTCAGCTCCAAAACGTCGTTGATCACCTTCTTCCGCTGCGCCCCGTGGATCGCATACGACGCCGCGAAGAACTCCAGGTACTCCGTCACCACCATGTCCTCGTACGCGCCCATGAAGTCCGGCACGTACCCCACCATCGGACGGATCTGCCGGTTCTGGTATCCGATCGTGAGCCCCGCGATGTTCGCCTGCCCGCTCGAGGGCTTCAGCAGCGTCGCCAAAATCTTGATCGTCGTCGTCTTCCCCGCCCCGTTGGGGCCGATGAAGCCGAAGCAGTCGCCCTCGTTGATCGTCAGGTTTAGGTTGTTCAATGCGACCAGCTCGCCGTAGCGCTTGGTCAGGTTGATCGTCTCGATCATCGGCACGGCTTGGTCCCTTGTTCTGACTTCACCACCCACCAGCCCAACCACACGTCTGGCCACTTCCCGATCCACCCGCCCCGCGGCCCACGCCCGCCGCAGACAGCTCGCCCCCCTTCACCTACTTCTTCTCATCCGTCGGCGCCGCCCCCTCACCGCCCTCCCCCGACCCGTTCCCGCCGCCGCCCGCGCCCTGCTCCGCACGGTACACCGGCGGATTCTCAGGCAAAGGGTAGATCCACCGCACCACCGTCCGTCCCACCGGCGTCACCGGCTCACCGTCGATCCGCATCGGGATCGGCGAAGGACTGGGCGCCTTGTCCGTTCCCAGCTGCCCCACGATGATCACGCACGGCTGCGTGAACCACATCCCAAGGTCCCACCCGTGCGTCTCGGCCCGCCTCGCCACCAACCCCCGGTTCAGATCGAACGTCTCCGAGTACTTCGGCGGCTCAAACTGCGAGAAGAACCCCAGCGCCGTCAGTCGCTGCGAAACCCCGTCCCGCGTCCCCGCCCCCGACGCCTGCGTGATGTCCTGCGTCGTCCCGCTCTTGAGCAGCCGGTCAAAGTACTCCACCGCGTCCACCCCGCCCCCGCCCGGCGCGGTGTTGGTCACCACCGCAAGGTCCAGCACCTGCCCCGGCTCCCACGGCATGCCCCCCGGCGTGCTGAACGCAAACGCCCGGGACACCATCTGGTTCATCATCGATTCGCGCTGCACCGGCTTTTGCCCGCGCACCACGATCACCACCACGTCCGTCAGCGGCCCCGGCAGCTCGTGCACCAGCTTTCCCGCCGCTCGCGTCCCCTCCAGCAGGCGAATCTCCCCGCTCCCCGCGCCCGCATTCCCATCCGCCGCCCCCGAACCCTCCGTCCCGGCCCCGTCCGCCACCGGCGTCGGCATCTTCCACGCCGGCCCGCCCGACCAGTCCGCCCGCAGCTGCTTCACCGTCGACCGCGTCGGCACCGTCAGCGAGCGCGGCAGGCGCGTCTCCACGTCGTACCCCCGCGCATCGGGGAACATGTCCTGCCCCGCCTGCGCCTGGTCCGGGCTCGTCCAGGGCATCAGCACATCACCGCCCCCGCGCCCCGCAAGCTCCCCGGCCCGCGGAGCCTCTCCGATCTCCATCGTCGCCTGCCCGTACCACGGGATCAGCACGCTCATCCACGTCCTCGCCCGCTCCACCGGCTGCCCGTACACGTGATCGAGAATCGTCAGGTGCGCCACCTCCACCCGCGAAGGCCGCAGCAGCGCCGCCCCGCCCCACGCGATCGCCGTGAACACCCCCGCCGCCCCGAAAAATCCCACCCACGCGTGGCGGATCATCCCCGACCGCTTCAGCACCGCGTACCCGCCCGGCCCCGCGACCACCCAGTACGCCGCGAACACCACCAGCGCCAGCAGCAGCCCCGCCGCCGACCGCCCGCTCTTGGCGATCGATCCCGTGATGTCGCTCTCAAACAGCTTCTCGTCCCGGTTGGGAATCCCCCGGTTCGGCAGCGCCCCAAGCTCCGCCTGCGAGCGCGCCAGCCCACGCCGGCCCAGCACCCGGTTCCAGAACACATCCGCGTTCACCAGGTCCTGGCTCGCCAGCGTCCGATGGTTCAGATCAAGCCCCACCAACGTCACCGCCCCCGCCCCCACCAGCCGCCTCGCCACCACGCACTTGCCGTCGGGCCCCGACAGCACCCGCATCCCCTCACCCACCTTCGCGTCCGCCATCGGCTCAAACGTGTACACCACCGCGTCCCGCGGAAACCGCCCCTGCGGACGCCGCGTCAGCAGCGGCGCATACGGCGACATGTCCACGCCCTCGGTCCGCGTGATCGTCACGCTCGGCAGCAGGTCATGCAATTCGTTCGCCGTCGCGTTCGTCCACGCCTGCCCCGCCACCGGCATGATCACCACCAGGTGCCCGCCCCGGGTCACCCACTCCCGCAGCGCCGCAGCGCGATCTCCCCGCACCTCCAGCGGATCACCCGACCCCCACACCACCACCTCAT
The DNA here is from genome assembly GCA_044226385.1 of Phycisphaerales bacterium. Classification (GTDB taxonomy): domain Bacteria; phylum Planctomycetota; class Phycisphaerae; order Phycisphaerales; family UBA1924; genus JAEUJB01. Next base: position 115,898 of record JBGAHA010000010.1, on the reverse strand, counting down.
ATCCCGCGTACCCCATCCACCGGTCCGGCAGATCCCCCGTCCGCAGCCCGCCGGTGATCTGCACCGTCTCGTGCCCCGACGCCGACCACGCCCCGTCCGTAATCCCGTAATCACCGAGCCCAAAGGCAAGGTTCGTCGTCCCGATGATCGCGAACATCGCGTCATACGGCGCCGTCCGCGACTTCATCCGCACCGTCGCGCGCCCCAGCAGCGTCCCCAGCTTCACCGCCGCCTTGGGACCCTTCCCCGCCTCCGGCCCCGTTCCCGCGCCCGCCGCCGCCTCGCCGCCCGTGCTCGCCACCTCATACGCCGACAGCACCATCGCATCCGACGTATCAAAGTTCCTTGGAATCAGCGGGTACAGCCACACGCCCTGATCCGTGTTGGGGTTCAGCACCACCTGCCGCTCGAAATACGGCGTATCCCCATCGGGGTCCCGCCCCTCCAGCCGGATCAGCACCTCGCGCGGCTTCACCCCCGAATCCCTCGCCCGCACCCGCACGCCCGAAATCTCACCCGGCCGCGAGGTCTCACCAAGCCCGAACCGCTCGATGCTCAGCGTTACATCCCCCGTCCCCGCCGCCAGCGCGCCCGCCGGACCCTGCAGCACACCCGCCCCCCCGCTGCTACCTCCGGACGAGTTATCGGGACCAGACTGCCCATCCTGCATCGCCGCGTTCACCGGCGCCGCGGACCCGCCCGCAAAGGTCAACACCCCCGCCAGGCACGCCCCCAGCACCCACGCAAAGCGTCCGCGGCCCGGCCCCGGGCCGATCCTTCCCCGCCCCGCGCTGCTGACGCCCCCCGCGCCCCCGCCAGATCCATCCCGCATGCGTCTTGCCATCCGCACGAACTCCCTGGACATTCCCGCGGCATTGTACTGGCAGTCAACCAGCCCCGTTCCCCAACCGATGATCCCCACGTGCCCGATTTTCCCAACGCCATCTGGCTCATGATGGCCATCCTGGCGATGGGCGGCGTTCTCTCCTGCCTCCACCTCATCGCCAGCCTCTCCCGAAACGAGATCCTCCTCCACGACCTCAAGCTCCGCGTCTCCGAGCTCCAGGAAAAGGTCGCCCTCGAGATGAAAGAGCAGCGCGAGAAGGAACTCTACCCCGACCTCGACGAGAGCGCACCGCCACCCGCGCCCACCGCCAAGCCCCCCGCGCCGGCCTCCAAACGCACCGCGCACCACTGAGACCCGCGCTCACGCCGCCGCCCCGCGCCGGCCCTTACAGCCGCATCAGCTCATCAATAAAGATTGCGTGGCTCCTCGCCCCCAGCGCCATGCACTCCAGCTCAAACTTCTCGTTGGGCGAATGCACCCGGTCGTCGTCCAGACCAAACCCCATGAAAATGGTGTCCAGCCCCAGCACGTCCTTCAGCATCCCCGCCACCGGGATCGAGCCCCCCGACTTGATCAGCGCGGGCTCCTTCTTCGAAGCCTTCTTCAGCGCCCTCGCCGCCGCCTTCATCCCCGGCGAATCGATCGGCGTCGTGACGCCCAATCCCCCGTGATGATCCACCAGCTCCCACCGGCATCCCTCCGGCGTCCGGTCCTTGCACCACTTGAAGAACTGCTTGGTGATCTTCCTCGGATCCTGGTTCGCCACCAGGCGGAAGCTCACCTTCGCGCTCGCATGGCTCGGGATCACCGTCTTGGCCCCCTTGCCCGTATACCCGCCGATGATCCCGTTAATCTCCGCCGTCGGCCGTCCCCACTCGCGCTCCACCGACGTAAACCCAGCTTCACCGATGTCCGCCGACGGCGGAAGCCCGATCGCCTTCAGCGCCGCCTTCTGGTTGAACTTCAGCGCCTTCCAGTTCGCCCGCTCCTGCTTGGTCAGCGGCACCACCGCGTCATAAAACCCCGGGATCGTGATCCGCCGCTTCTTGTCGTGCAGCTGCGCCAGCACCCGCGTCAGTTCCGTGATCGGGTTGGGGCACCGCCCGCCCCACAGCCCCGAGTGCAGATCCTGGTTCGACGCGTGCAGGATCACCTCCGTGTACGCGAGGCCCCGCACCCCGTACGTAATCGCCGGCTTCCCGCGCCCCAGCATCCCCGTATCGCTGATCAGGCACACATCGCACGCCTCCAGCGTCTTCTTGTACTTCCGCACAAACGCCTCGAGGTTCACGCTCCCCGTCTCTTCCTCGCCCTCCAGCAGCACCGTGAACTTCACGCCCCCCGCCGCCTTGCCCGTCGTCTCCTTCCACGCCCGCAGCGCTTCCAGGAACGTCGTCACCTGACCCTTGTCATCCACCGCCCCGCGCGCCACCACCCGCTTCCCGCCCGGCTCCCCCTTGCGAGCATCACGGATCACCGGCTGGAACGGCTCGCTCTCCCACAGGCTCACCGGATCCACCGGCTGCACGTCGTAATGCCCGTAGAACAGCACATGCGGCCCCTTGTACGAGGGATCCCCCTCGTTGTGCGCCAGCACGATCGGATGCCCCCCGCCCTTGGAAAGGTCCCCGGCGTTCTTAGGATCACCCGTGGGGATCACCTCCACCGAAAACCCGCATTCCCCCAGCCGCTCCGCCGCCCACGCCGCCGCCCGCACGCAATCGTCCTTGTACGCCGGGTCCGTGCTGATGCTGGGAATCTTCAGCCAGTCCACCAGCCGCTCGACGGACTGAGACTGCTGGGTTTCGAGCCACGAAAGAACGCGATCAATCGCCATGGAAAGCCTCCGCAGTTGAGTGCGGAGGATAGCCGGAAAACGCCTGCCGCGAGAGATGACCCATGCCACGGGCTGACCGCTCCGAGGCAACGCCGACCCCGCCTCTTCGCCCGCAGGGCGACCGCCCGTTGCCGGTGGCTTCAGCCACCGGAGAACGCCCGTCCTACCCCCCCCCGCCCGGACGGGCGGACGAAAACACCACCGCTCCCCGCCGAACCGAAGGTTGACCCCTTCCACTCACCCACGACCCCGCCTCTTCGCCCGAAGGGCGACCGCTCGTTGCTGGTGGCTTCAGCCACCGGAGAACGCCCGTCCTGTCCCCCCGCCCGGACGGGCGGACGAAAACACCACCGCGCCGCAACACACCATCACCCCGCAAGCACCCAACGTGCGCCCGACTCGCATTTCCCCAAACAACCTAGAGTTAGCCTCTCATTGAGAGAGCTGCAGCTGGTTTTGCCTGCGCCCCGCCTCACCGCATCACGCGAAAGAAACGCCATGCCACCGCCCATCCACCTTGAACTGCCCGAGCACGTCGCGCTCGTGATGCTCGAGTGGCTGTACTCCCTCGAGCACAAAGGCGAGCAGGTCTTCAACCACCCCGCCGACCAGCGCGCCGCTTGGATTCTTGAAGGGCTGCTCGAAAACCAGCTCGTCGCCCCGTTCATGCCCGACTACCTCAGGATCCTCCAGGACGCTCGGGAAAAACTGCTCCAGCAATAAGAGCATTAAACCCCGTCATCGTCCCCGGCCTTGCACAGCGTCAAACCCCCAAAACACCACCGCTCGCCTCCTCGGCGAGCGGTGTCAATCACATTCGAATTCTCAGCCCACTCCCCTCCTACTCCAGCCTCCCCCTCTGCAAAACCCGCTGCGCCGTCGAGAACAGCCCCAGCAGCCGCTCACGCTCATCCGCATCCTCGCTCCTTCGCGTCACCAGCGAGAGCCCGATCTCCTGCGCCGCGATATCCGAGCCACCCCCCGCCCCCGCCGGCTGGCCGTGAAACCGCAGCACCAGGTCCACATCCTGCTTCGACTTCGCCCACTCCGCCATCACCAGCCTCGCCGGCTCCGATTCCCACGGCAGCGCCGAAGTCGTCGCCACCAGCTCCGCCGTCTCCTGCACCACCGTCTCACGATCCGCCGCCGCAATCTCGATCCCCGGCGCCTCTCCCACGATCGTGAACCCCATCTCCTTCAGCGACCCCGTCGCCGCCCGGATCGCCGCCTCGTGCGCCGCCGACAGCGGACGCTGCAGGTCCACCCACACAAACACGGTCCCCTCCGAATCCCCCTCTTCATCCGCGAGCGAGCCCGCATCCTGCCCCGCGTTTGAAACCTCCACGTCCGTCCCGTTTGCGTTCACCACCGTCGGCGGCGCTGGAACCACCGGCACGCTCGGCACCGGCAGCGTCATCGTCGCCCACCCGCCCTCAAAGTCCGAGTTCGAGTACGTCGCCGCCCCCTGCTGATTCTGCCGCGCGTTCTGACGCAGGCTCACCGCCACGATCGCCCCCACCACCAGCACGCACACGCCCAGGAAGAAAAACAACGCCATGAACACGCCCGCGTTGGGCTCCGACGAGAACGGCTTCGCGCCCCCACGTGAAGACATCCGATTCGCCATCCGCGTCGACGCCCGCTCACGCCTCGCCGCAGCCCGCGAACGCGCCGCCGTCAACTGCTCCGCCGCCGATCGCCGCGGCAGCGGCGGAGGAACCGGCGCAAACCCCGCCGGCGTTCCCGCTCCCGCCCCCGCCCCCACCGGCGGCACAGGCGAATACGCCGCCGCGCCCACAAACGGCCCAGCCCCGCCAAATCCTGCGGCGCCGACGCCAGCCGCGCCCGCTCCCACGTTCACGCCCGCCCCGCCGTCCTGCTTGATCGTGAACTCACCCGTCCACCAGTTCTTCACCGAGATCTTCGCCGCCCCCAGCTTCGAGCGCCCCGCCCCCGCGCCAACGCCCGCCGGCGAACCCGCCCCGCGACCCGCCGGGCCCTGTGCCCCAGCGCCCGCAAATCCACCCGCGCCAAACCCGCCCGCGCCAACGCCCGCAAACCCCGCGTTCCCGCCCATCTCCGGCGAGCCGCCCATCGGCGGCATCGTCACATACGCCTGGCGGAACGCCGCATCGTCGAACGGCCGCGGCGAGGCCGGCACCTGCCCCTGCATGCTCGGCAGGTCGATCGGCTTCACCGCGAACGGATCCACCGCCGCCTGCACGCACTTGAGGTCCAGCAGCATCGCCGCCGCCGACGGGTACCGCTTGTCATAATCCGCCATCGCCCGCCGGATCACCCACTTCAGCGCCTCGGGGCACCGCCTGGAAACCTGCGAGAGCACCCCGTGCGCCGGGAACGAGTTCTCGATGATCGAGTACAGCACCGCGCCCACGGCGAACACGTCAAACCGCGCCCCGTCCACCTCCGAGACCTTCACGCCCTTGAGCGCCAGCCGCACCAGCTCCGGATCCCGGAAATACTCCGTCCCGTGCGTCGTCAGCGTCATCGACGACCGCAGCGGCGTCACCAGACCGAAATCCACCAGGTGCGCCCGCTCGGCGACGATGATGTTGTCGGGCTTCACATCCTTGTGCCACAGCCCCCCGCGGTGATAGCTCTCCAGCGTCTCCAGCAGGTCGGCGATGTACCCCATCCCCAGCCGCAGGTGCCGCTCGTCCAGCCCGCTCCCGTCACTCGCCGCGTGCAATTGCGGCGTCACCAGCCCCAGCGGCTGGCCCGGCACGTACCGCATCGCGTAATAAAACCGCGAGTTCGAAAGCTCGTGGTCCAGCACCAATCCCAGCTTCTTCGCCGCGTCCAGCGAGCGGCTCTCCCGCACGATCTGCGGCAGTTCGCTGCCATCCTCCAGGCTGAACGTCTTGATCACCACCTGCTGCACGTCACGGTGCCCGGCCCGCTCAAACGCCGCCCGCTTCCCCGGCTCGGGGTTCGCCACGTACAGCTTCCCGCCCGACCCGCCCGCCTGCAGCGAGCCCACGATCGTGTACCCGTCAAACTGCTGCGCCCGCCCGCTCCCCGCCGGCCGGTCGGACGTCGGCGCCGCCGCCACCGCCGCCGGCAGCCGCTTTTCCAGCCCTTCCGTCAGCGCCGACAGCAGCAAAAACTTCGCCGGGTGCCCGATCAGGCATCGGTACACCGACAGCCCCCCGCTCACGATCTCCGATTGCAGGGAGCGCCCGTAATGCGCCGACGCCGACCACCGCCCCACGAGCACGTTGCCCAGGATCAGCGGGATCATCACGATCGCCGTCACGATCGACCCCACCAGCCGCAGCACATCCAGGATCATCCCGAACACGAACTGGAACACGTGCCGGATCAGCCACCCGATCCCCTTGAAGATCGGAACAATCAAAAACACCAGCAGGAACACGCCCACCGCGATCCCCAGAACCGCGAGCAACAGCATCAAGATGGGGGTCCCAAGCGCCATAGATCCCTCACGCGTCGTTATCCGCTCTCGGCCCCGGGACCCTCAGATGGTCCTGGCCGCCCGCGGGCTTCTCACACCAGCCGAGCCGCCTGGTCCTGGCGGCGGAGCTCCATCTGCTGGTGATAGATCTCGCCGATCGCGTCATCGAACATCGCGTCGTCGGCGGCTCCGGGATCCTGTTTGGGAGTGAGCGACAGTCCGTTTCGCGCCGCCTCCTCACGCTCATCCTCGGTAAAGCTGTACGTCGAGATCACCTGCGCCAGACTCGTCCTCAGCAGATCCCGCACCTTTGCCAGTCGCCTCGACACCGTCGGCTCGCTCGTCCCCAGCGCCCCCGCCACGTCCTTCCCGCTCTTGCCCTCCAGCACCCGCATGCTGAAGATCGAAAAATCCAGAAACTCGCTCTCCTTCTGCACCAGCCGGATCGCCGCCTCCACCTTCGCCCGGAACACCGCCGCCTCATACGCCGAATCCACCCGCGCCCCGTTCGACGCCGCCATCCAGCTCTCGTCCAGCTCCGTGAACTTCTTCTGCCCCCCACGCTTCTGCGCCATCCGCCGGTCCATCTCGTCACCCAGCACGTGCTTAGCGATCGCCAAAAGCCACGTCGAGAACCTCGCCCCCCGCGAGGGATCAAACCGGTCGATCGATTCCGACAGCGCCGCCAGCGTCTCCTGCGACAAATCCCGCACCGTCTCCGTCCCGATCCGACCCTTCCCCCACTTGGTCAGCTGCGCGCGAACCACCGGCCCGAACGTCTCCCACAGCTCAAACCACGCCGCCTGGTCGCTCGCCTTGAGCCGGGCGATGAAATTCGTCGTCATGCTGCTGAGCATTCCAGCCATCCCCTTGTCACCAAAGCCCGCGCCCATGCGCCCCGTCCCTCTCACTCGCCTCCACCGGCGCGCAGCAATCCCCGCCCGCGCCCACCGGCCTCCCCCTCCTTGGGAACCGCCCGCCCCCGCCTTTCAATAGTACGAGCCGCCCGTCCCCTACCCACCCATACCTCCCCCGCACCTCCCCCCACACTCCAACCAAACAACCTCGCTCCCCGCTCCTCCCGTCACCCCTTCCACGCCTCCCACGCCCTTTCCACCGAACTCTCGGACCTTCCCCCGCTCCCATCCCCCTTTCTTGCCCCCGGCTTTCCCCCACCCGCCCCTTCAAAATCCGCTACCCCTTCTGAAATCCACCCCCACCCCTTCCCAAAGACACTCCGCAGAACACACACGGGCCGCTGTCAGACGACCCGCAACGTTCCAAGGAGATTCAGCCATGTTCGTGAAATGCCTTGTTCGCACCGCGGTGATCACCGGCCTGGTCGGCGGCGCGGCGGTCGTCATTGCCGGTCCTGAGCGGGTCGGCTGCCTCATCCACCAGACCCGGGGCGCCATCAACAACCAGATCGACAAGGCCATCGACGACCCCATCGCGATGCGCAGCCAGATCCGCGCCCTCGAGCAGCAGTACCCCGAGAAGATCAGCGAAGTCCGCACCGACCTCGCCGATCTCAAGCAGCAGGTCGCCCAGCTCACCCAGGAGCGCGAGCTCTCCGACCGCGTCGTCGCCCTCGCCGACCGCGACTTCGGCCAAATGCAGACCCTCATCGCCCGCGCCGAGTCCGCCCAGTCCGAGGGCGCCATCGTCCGCGTCGTCTTCAACAACCAGCCCGTCAACCTTGACGACGCCTACGCCAAGGCCACGCGGATGCAGCAGGTCAAGGAAGCCCACCAGTCACGCATCACCGACATCGATCGCGACCTGGGCTTCCTCGGACAGCAGCAGGAACGCCTCACCGAGCTCCTCGGCCAGCTCGAGACCGAGCACGCCAGCTTCCAGTCCCAGCTCTGGCAGCTCGATCGCCAGATCGACGCCATCGGCCGCAACGAACGCATGATCACCACCATGGAGAAGCGCCAGGAACGCATCGATCGCCACAGCCGCTACAGCGCCGACAGCCTCGACCAGTTGACCGCCCGCTTCGCCGAAATCCGCGGCAAGCAGGAGTCACGCCTCCAGGCCCTCTCCTCCACCCGCTCCCTCACCAACTACGAGGACCGCGCTCGCGTCGAGCTCGACGCCCGCAACTTCAAGAACGCCAAGCCCGTCGAGGTCCACATCAAGCCCCCCGTCATCGACATCAAGCCCGACGGCACCGTCCAGAACGCCCCCGGCACCGATGCCAATGGCCTCGAACTCTCTGCCCCCAAGCCCTCCAGCGGCGTCGCCAGCCGCGCCAGCTGATCACGAAGGCATCAAGGCACCGAGGCACGAACGCATCCAGTCAAAAACATCAGGCCCCGCGCAACACGCGCGGGGCCTTTTCTTTTTTGAAGTGGCCCTTGGGTGGGCCGGCACTCCGTGCCGGCTCTTGATTTCGAATTGTCTTCCCCGAGTGCCTGATGCCCAGTGCCCAGTGCCTTCTTCCGCATATACCACGTTTGTGCGCACATCTGCGGCCATGCGCGCAAAAACGCCCCATTTCTCTCACGTTTTGCTTGCGGGCCTTCCATCACTCGCCGATGCTGCCCGTCATGAATACCACCGCCACCATCAACCACACCATCCCCGCCTCCAGGATCGAAGAGTTCCTTCAGCTCCTGCTCAACGGCGCTCTCTCGATCGAAACCATCATCGAGAAACTCCAGATCTCCGCCGTTGAGGCCGCCCGCTGGCTCCGCGAATCCGAAGTCCTTCAAGCCATCAAAGACTTCGCCGCCCTCGCCCAGGCCCGCGCCACCCTCCTCGCCACCAGCGCGCTGAGCAAAGCCCTCAACGCCCTCACCAACATTCTCCGCGCCGACATCGAATCCCCCAAGCACGCCGAAACGATGCGTAAAGCCGCATCGTCAATCATCCGCCTCCACCAAACCTTCTCAAAGCCCCCAACAAAACGTGCCACTGACCTCGAAGGCTCTGCTTCGAGGTCAGTGCCTCCCCACTCTACCCCTCCCTCCTCCCCACCCTTCGCCCCCACCCACCCCCTCCGCACCCACGCCGGCGCCCCAACCTCCACTTCGTGACTCCGTGACTTCCTGACTCCGTGACTTCCTCCGTCACTCCGTCTCTTCGGAACTCTGTCTCTGCGTCTCTTTCTTCCTGTCCCCCCCACACTCCGGACACTTCCCACCCCTCACCCCCATCAGCGGATACCCGCATGTCCCGCACCGCGGTTCTCGCACGCGCAGGGAGAACTCCAGCCCGCACCCCTCGCACGCCGATTCCCCCACCGCCATCTGCTGCTTCTTCCCGCAGTGCGGGCACGTCAGCTGCACCGACGCGATCTCCTCCGCGTTGCCCACCGTCTCGGGCTTTCGCCGGTTCAGCAGCTTCAAGATCACCAGCGCCATCGTCGCGCACGCCGTGAGCAATCCCGACGCACCCGCCAGCCTCACGAGAAAATCGGGCTCGGATGTTCCCAGTGTCTCCGTCATGAACGTCAGCAGCGTCACGCACCCGCACGTCGAGGCCATCCCCCCGATCCCCGCCAGTTTCGCCCAGATTCCCGCATCACCCGCCTTCACCCGCGTGACCACGTTCGCGTATGCCACCGACGCGCCCACCGCGCCGGCGAGGACGAACCAGCTCGGGTCGCCCGAGTGCACCAGCCACGTCCCCAGCAGCCCCAGCGACAGCTGCACCGCCCCGCCGATCACGCCCGCCCACTGCCACCACCGCATCGAGGCGCCCAGCCCAACCAGCGAGACGGCGATCACCAGCCCCGCCACCATCGCGTGCGCCCCCGTCAGCGCCAGGTGTTCGTCGAAGCTCTGAAGATCAATCCAGATCGCCGCGATGAAACTCACCGACGACGCGAGCAGCGTCACCACGCCCGTCACACTCGTCGCCCCCATCCCCGGCGTGCGAACCGCCCCCAGCAGCGCCCCCGACACCCCGCCCCCCAGCATCACGATCATCCCCGTCAGCGCCAGCTGCCACTCCGTATCCCACGATCCCAGGAACCGGATCCACGTCGCCGACAGAAACAACGCCAGGGCGAGCACGTCCGACCCCAACCACACCAGCCCGCCCCATCGCCCCTTGTCCGTCCCCAGCATCTTCGACGCCGGGATCGCCGCCCCCAAACACGCCGCCGAGATCAGCGCCGTGATCGCCACCCTTCCCGTCACGAATGTGGACATGAAGATCGCAATCACGCCCACCGCGCCCGCGACGGCGAGCATCACCAGCATCAGACGAAGCAGCATCCGTTGAAGATTCATGCCCGCAGCATACACCCCGCCACCCGCCCGTCACCAACCCGCACGCTGCATCCGCTCCCCGCAACCCTGTACACTCCGCCCCCCGTGTCACTCCTCCCCGGCATCATCCGCCGCTGTCGAACCCTCGCCTGGCGCGCCGGCCTCGCCTCCGACGGCTCCGCCCGCGCCGCCGCGAAGGTGCAGCGCGTCCTCGACACCCACGGCCGCGAACTCTTCCAGCGCTCCGGCGTCCCCGGCCTCTCCGCTTTCGTCCAGTTCGCCGCCGGCCCCTCCGCGCAGCTTCACCTGGGCCTCGCCGATCCCGCCGCGAATCTCCCCGTCACCCAGCAGACCTGCTTCCAGGTCCTCTCGATGTCCAAGCCCCTCACCGCGATGTGTGTCCTGCACCTCGCACGCGCCGGCACGCTCGACCTCGACCAGCCGATCAATCGCGTCCTCTCATCCTGGGCACTCACCAGCGCCGATCCTGCCAACCCCGCCCTCGACCCCGCTCGCGTCACCGTGAGGTCCATCCTCTGCCACGCCGCCGGTCTCAACGTCCCCCGCCACCCGTGGACCGACGCACGCGACCTCCGCCGAGGCCTGGACACGCTGAACCACCCCGATCCCAGCTTCCTTATCCAGGTCGCCCGCCCCCCCGGCCACGAGCTCTGCTACTCCGGCGGCGGCTACGTCATCCTCCAGGCTCTCATCGAAGAAATCACCGGGGAGCACTTCGCGAGCGTCGCCCTCCGCACCGTCATCGAGCCCCTGGGCATGAGCGGCGAGATCGATCTCTCCCCTCGCGTCCTCCCGCGCCTCGCCGCACGCCACGACCACCACAACCAGCCCCTCCCCACCGCGCGCACCATCGCCCCAGGCTCCTCCGGCCTCACCTGCACGGCCCGCGATCTGGCCATCCTCTGGTCCGCCGTCCTGCCAGGCCCGCGCGGGGAGCCTCCGGGCCGCGGCATCATTTCTCCCGAGCAGGCGCGGCAGATGACCCTGCCGCAGATCACCGCCCCCGATGGCAAGATGTGCGGCCTGGCCTTTTTCCTCGGCCGCAAGCGCACCGACACCGAGTTCTTCCACTCGGGGTATTCCTACGGGTGGTGGGGCCACGCCGAAGGCCAGCTCCGTCGCCGCGTCGTCTTCACCATCCTCACCAACGGTGACCGCGGCCGCGACTGCGTGCGGCCACTCTCCATGCTGGTCCGCCAATGCCTGCTCGACCACGCCTTATAGATAGATGCCGCTTACCGCCGCCGGCGCATCGCCATCACGCCGCCCATCACCACCATCGCCCCCATGCCCGGAGCCGGAATCACCGCCAGGAATGCCGGGAAGCTCACGCCCCCCGCCCCCGCTTCCAGGTACGTGTCGAAGAACGCCCCCGTCAGCCCGTTGTACCGCAGCACCTTTCCATTCGTCCCCGACGCGACGTACAGGAACCCGTCGGGCGCGAAGACCATCCCGATCGGCAGGTCCAGCCCGCCCGACCCCGGCGCGACGAAGTTCTTGATGAACGCCCCCGTGCTCGCGTTGTATTCCTTCACCGAGTCGGTCGATTCGCTGGTGACAAACAGCGACGTGCCCCGGAACTCCAGCACGCGCGGGCGGCCGATGGTCGGCCCGAACGCGCCCAGGAAGTTGCCCGCCGCGTCGTAGCGCAGGATGCGGTTGGTGTAATAGCTGGGAACGTACAGGTTCCCGTCGGGGCCGATGATCGACCCGTTGTCGGGCCCATTGAGCCCGCCGGTCCCGGCGGCGACCAGCGTCTGCATGAACGCTCCGGTCGCGCCGCTGAACTTCAGGATGCTGTCGGTGTTGAAGCTGGGGACGATCAGGTTCCCGTCGTGGTCCCAGGTCATCCCCGTCGGCCCGTCCAGCCCGCTGGTCCCCGCGGTGACAAACGTGTCGACCTTCGCTCCCGTCGCCGGGTTATACCGGATGATCGAGTCGGTCCCCTCGCTCGCCACGTACAGCAGCCCATCGGGCCCGACCCGCGCGCACAGCGGCCCGTCCAGCCCGGCCGAAATGTCCAGGTTCCCGATGAAGGCCCGGCTCGCCAGATCGAATCTCGCCACCGTGTCCGACCCGAAGCCGGCGACCAGCAGTTCCTGCCCCGCGGCCGCCGATCCGCCCGTCACCACCGCGCACAACGCCACCACACACCAGCCCAGGGGCCGGCGGACCGAACAACTGCCGTGTTGCATGCTTCGCTCTCTCTCCGCGAGGGGGCGCCCACTCGGGCGCCGGGGAACGCTTCCCACAGCGTGTGAATCACTGTACCGCGCCGCGGCGCGGGCGTTGCAGCGGGCAAGGGAAATTCCGGCAAATGACGGCTCTCGGACTCGGCGGGCGGCTCAGGCGGCGTTGGAACGGGTGCCCGCGGAGGCGTTCAGCCACTGCGAGCACATGCGGATCAGGCCCGGGCGGTCGATCGGCTTGCTGGTGTAGTCATCACACCCGGCCTCGAGGCAGATGCGGCGGTCCTCGGCCATGGCGTGGGCGGTGATCGCCAGGATCGGCCGCGTCCAGCCGCGACGGCGCAGCTCCCCGGTCAGGGCGTAGCCGTCCATCTCGGGCATCTGGATGTCGGTCAGGATCAGGTCAAAGGGTCGCAGGCTGGCCTCGGCGAGCTCGATCGCCGCCAGCGCCCGCCGGCCGTTGTCGGCGACTTCCACCGTCGCGCCGGCCTTGAGCAGGAAGTGGGCGATCAGCCGCTGGTTGTCGATCCCGTCCTCGACCAGCAGGATGCGGCCGCTGAGCAGGGGCGTCGCCGCGGCCGGGCGCGATGAACCTTCCTGCGCAGGCTCGGCGAGGGACGAAAGCGGGGCGGCGCCTTGGCCTGGGATGAGCGGCATGGACGCCTGGAAGCAGGTCCCCTTTTCTTCAACGGTCCAGGCGAGGGTGACGTCGCCCCCCATCAGACGGGCGAGGCGGCGGGAGATCGCCAGCCCCAGGCCGGTGCCGCCGAAGCGGCGGGTGACGCTGTTGTCGGACTGGCTGAAGGGCTGGAAGAGCCGCTGGACCGCCGAGTCGGGCATGCCCGGGCCGGTGTCCTGAACTTCAAAGACCAGCATCTCCCCGGCGGGCGCGGGCTGACGGTCGATGCGCAGGGTCACCGCGCCCGAGGCGGTGAACTTGACGGCGTTGACGACCAGGTTGAGCAGGATCTGCCGCAGGCGGGTGGGATCACCGCGGACGACCGAGGGGACGGGGCTCGCGAAGACGGCCGAGAGCGTAAGGCCCTTTTCCAGGGCGCGCTGGCGGGCGAAGGCTTCGACGCTGGTGAGAAGTTCGGCGAGGTCGAAGTCCACGCACTCGACGCTGACACGTCCGGCCTCGATCTTGGAGAGGTCCAGGATGTCGTTGATGATCGAGAGCAGGTGCTGGCCGGCGACGCGGATGGAATCGACGGCGCGGAGGCGGGCGCGGGGGTTGTCGGCCATGCCGGCCTCGTCGCAGAGCAGGTCGCTGTACCCAAGGATGGCGGTGAGGGGGGTGCGGATTTCGTGGCTCATGTTGGCGAGGAACTCGCTCTTGGCGCGGCTGGCCGAGCGGGCCTGGCCGGTCATGGCCTCGAGTTCCTTGCCGCGGGCGCGGGCGACGCCCAGGATCTGGATGAGCCCGGCGAGGACGAACTGGAGGAGGCCGATGACGGCGGGGGTGCCGACGTTGAGGGCGCGGGCGAGGACGAAGGCCCGGTTGATCCAGTCCTCGTCGGCGATGAGCATGATCTGGATGCCCCCGCCGTCGATGGTCTGGAAGCCCTGGAGGCGGATGAGGGTGATGAAGCGGCCGTCGAGGCGGGCGGTGGCGTCCTGGGCGCGGCCGCGGACCAGGGGATCAACGAGGGAGCCCAGCTGGGAGGGGGCGATGGGCGGCTGGGCGCGGCCGGCGTTGATCTCCTCGGAGAAGTAGGCGCCCGAGTCGGAGACGAAGTAGACCGAGCCCTTTTCTCCGGCGAGCTTGCGGGAGCGGATGAGGTTGTCGATGCGCTCGAAGCGCAGGCGGGTGCTGACGACGCCCAGGCGCTGGCGGGTGGCGGGGTCGATGACCGGGAGGGAGTAGGCGACCGAGAGGCCGGTGGAGTCGAAGAAGGCGGGGGTGATGTCGCAGGAGGTCTGGAACTCCAGGGTGCCGGTGCTCGCCTGGTTGCGGACGCATCCCTGGACGATCTCGCGCTGGTCGAAGTTCATATTAAGGATGCGATCGACGCGCTGGGGGTCGATGGGTGAGCCGTCGGCGTAGATGGAGTTGATGCCCAGGATCTTGCCGTCGGCATCGAAGAGGGCGACGGCGTCGACCTCGGTGGCGTCGGAGACGGCGGCGTTGCAGGCCTGGGTGATGGCGGCGTGGTCCCCGGACTTGAGGGCGGCGATGGTGGCGGGATCGCGTCCGAGCTTGCGGGAGCGTTCGATGGCGGGCCTGACGATGCGGCCGACCTCGTCCATGAGGAGCTGGCCGGTCTCGACCAGGGAGCGGACGGCGGGGGTGTCGTCGGAGGCGCCGCCGCGGGCCCGGGAGAGGCGTAGGACGCTGGTGGAGAGGAAGGCGACGCCGGCGAGCATGAGGGAGACGGCGAGGAGGAAGCCGGGGACGCCCAGTCCTCGGCGACTCCAGGCGGCCCGCCAGGCGGCGCCGGAGGGAGGCGGGGGCGCGGGCTCGCCGGGGAGGGGAGCGGGAGCCGGAGACTGGATTGATTCGGAGGAAATCACCGGCAGCTATCGACCCGCGGGCGGGGGCAGTGCGCGGGCAAAGGGGTGGTTGGGGAATAGGCCTTCTGGAGATGGGGCAAATGAGGAATGGGACCGGCATCGGCGGGGAACCGCGGAGGATCAATGGCAATCGGCCGAGAGTGCCGATAACCTGTCTCGTGACGTGGCCCCCGATGCCCGTCCTTATTTCCCGGCCAGTCCGGGAGCAGGAGCGCTGTCCGCGTGATGCTTGACCGGATTCTGGGCTTGTTCAGCGTTGACATGGGTATCGACCTGGGCACGTGCAATACGCTCGTGTCGGTTCGTGGGCAGGGGATCGTTCTGAACGAGCCCAGCGTGGTGGCTGTGAAGAAGGGGACCAACCAGGTTCTCAAGAACGGCCAGGCGGTGGGCTGGGTGGCCAAGGAGATGCTGGGCAAGACGCCCGGGTCGATCTCGGCGATCCGCCCGCTCAAGGACGGGGTGATCTCGGACTTTGAGATCACCGAGGCGATGCTGAAGTATTTCATTAATAAGGTGAACGGCCGTTCCCGGATCTTCGGGCCGCGGGTGGTGATCTCGATCCCCTCGGGGATCACGGCGGTGGAGAAGCGGGCGGTGTTCGATTCGGCCGAGCGTGCCGGGGCGCGGCGGACGTACCTGATCGAGGAGCCGATCGCCGCGGCGATCGGGGCGGGGCTGCCGTTCGCGGAGGCGACGGCGTCGATGATCGTGGACATCGGGGGCGGGACCACCGAGGTGGCGATCATGTCGCTGGCGGACATCGCCACGTGCGAGTCGGTGCGTGTCGCCGGTGACGACATGGACGAGGCGATCATCAACCACATGAAGCGCTCGTACAACCTGATGATCGGTGAGCAGACGGCCGAGCGGATCAAGATCGAGGTTGGCTCGGCGGCGCCGATCGGGCCGGAGACGACGATGGAGGTCCGGGGCCGGGACATGATCTCGGGGCTGCCGCGCAAGACGTCGATCACGAGTGAGGAGATCCGGGACGCGCTGATGGAGCCGGTGACGGCGATCGTCGAGGCGGTGACGCGGACGCTGGAGCGGGCGGAGCCGGAACTGGCGGCGGACCTTGTCGAGAACGGCATCACGATGGCGGGCGGCGGCTCCCTGCTGCGGGGCCTGACGCTGGTGGTGCAGAAGGCGACGGGGCTGGACACCAAGCTCGCCGACGATCCGCTGACGTGCGTGGCCCGCGGGACGAGCATCTACCTCGAGCACATCGAGGAGTGGAAGCAGACCCTCGAGAACGACATGGAAGGCGCCTGACACAGGTTACAGTCTGTCTTCGTGACTGCGTGACTTCCTGACTCCGTGACTTTTGCTTTGGTGACTTCGTGACTCCGTGATTTTCCTCCTCCCTCCCCCTCCATGTCCCGCCTGCTGCACACATCACCCCTGGCCCGGCGCTCGCTGCCGATCATGATCGTGCTGCTGACGGTCACGGCCTTTCTGCCGCCGGGCGCGGGGAACTGGCCGGGGTGGTTCGGGCGGCTGCTCAAGTTCTTCGTCGCCCCCGTTTCCCAGCCGATCCACGGGCTGGCCGGGTGGCTGTCACCGGCGGAGGAGGTCCGCGGGGATGACCAGGCGCTGCGCGTGGTGCAGCAGCAGGCCGAGGGGTACCGCCAGCAGCTCCAGCGGGCGCAGCTGGAGATCGAGCAGCTCCACACGCAGATCGCCGACCTTCAGCTGGGCCGCCAGCTCAACCCCGACCTTCCGGTGCGGCAGATGCACGCGGCGGTGATCGGGACCTCCAGCGACCTGACCAGCGGGCTCTTGTGGGTGAAGGCGGGGCGGGGGGACGGGGTCGAGATCAACTCGGTGGCGACGGTGCGCGGGCAGCAGCTGCTGGGCCGCGTGGTGCTGTCGGAGCAGCGTTCGTGCCAGGTGCAGCCGATCACCAGCAAGGCGGCGGGGCAGATCCGCGGGGTGGTGATGCTGACGGACCTGGCGCGCGGGCCCGAGTGCATTTTGGAACCCAAGGGTGACGGCACGCTGGTGGGCCCGGTGGAAGACCTTCGCCAGTGGCCGCCGGGCACGCTGCCGCCGCCGGACGCGCCGGCGGGAGATCCGGTGCGGGCGCGGGTGGGGCAGACGGTGCGGCTGCTGGACCCCAGCTGGCCCAAGAGCTCGCAGATGCTGTTCATCGGCGTGGTGGAGCGGGTGGAACCGGCGCCCAACCAGCCGCTGCGGCAGGTGGTGACGGTGCGCCCGACGCTGCGGCTGGAGCGCGTGAGCGAGGTGGTGCTGCGGTTCTCGACGGTGGACTCTGACGGGCAGGGCGGAGGGAAGAAACCGTGAACTGGATCGTCTTTGCCCTCAATGCGTGGGTGCTGCTGGGGCTGGAGGTGGGCCTGAAGGACACGCTGCGCATCGGGGAGACGCCGGTGGCGCCGAGCTTCGTGATGCCGCTGGCGGTGGCGATCGCCATCGCCGCGCCCTCCACGGCGGCGCTGTGGGCGTGCCTGGCGCTGGGGATGTCGCTGGACCTGACCAACTCGATCGAAGTGGTCGCGGGAGGGCCGGCCCGCACCGTGCTTGGGCCGTATGCGCTGGGCTACCTGCTCGCGGGCCAGCTGGTGCTGACGATGCGCGGGATGATGATCCGCAAGAACATCCTGACGGTGGGATTCCTGTCCCTGTTCTGCTCGGCGGTCTCCCACATCGTGGTGACGGCGATCTTCGCGATCCGCTCACGCTACGACGTGGACGTGCCGTTCGACGCGACGCAGCAACTGCTGTGGCGGTTTGGCAGCTCGCTGTACACGGGGCTGGTGGGGATCGTGCTGGGCGCGGTGCTGCTTCCGATGCTGGGGGCGATGGGGCTGACGATCGGACCGGCGAGGCGGTTTGGGCGGGGGAACAGGCACTAGGCATTAGGCACTAGGCATCAGGCACTGGGCATCAGGTAGTGGATCAGACGGGGCTGAGGCCCATGCAGCGGCGCCAGGCGCTGATCTGTCCGAGGTGCATCGCCATGTGGTTGTTGAGCAGGAGAACGGCGACCTGACCGTGGGTCGGGGCATACTCGCGCGAGCGGGGGTCGGTGTTTTCCTGCGCGAAGTCGGCGTCGGGAATCGCGGAGATGACGGGGTAGGCGTTGTCGTGGGCGCGGAAGTAGGCGGCGGTGATGGCCTCCATCGCGGGGTAGATCGTGCCGGCGGGGTCGTCGAGGCAGGGGGCGCCCGCCTTGAAGAGCGCGTCGAAGCCCTCGGGCGGCGCGACCGAGGAGGCGTCTTTGCCTAGCAGGGTGAGGGTGCGGGCCGGGTAGAGGGCGAGGTGGCCGTACACGAAGGCGGGATGGTTGGTGTCGATCGTGACGGCGCCGATGATGGGCTTGCGGGCGAAGAGTTCGGGGCGGATATCGGCGAGGAGCTTCTGGGCGAGGCCCCGGGAACGCCTGGAGGCGGCGACGACGGAATCGGAAAAGACGCCCATGGTGGAGGCTCCGTGGCGGTGGGTGAATCGTGTGGCCGCCGTTGGATGGCGGGTGGGGGGCCTGGTTACTTCTGTTCGTTGTTAATTTCGCGGGCCTGCTGCTGCTGGGCGATGCGGGCCATCTTTTCCCGGTGCTGCTGGAGGCCGGCGGGCTCGGGGAACATGATCTCGAAGGGCTTTTCGCCGTTGGCCTGGTTCTCGGCGACGACCTGCTTGTAGCGATCGACGATCATGTCGTAGGCGTAGACGCGGATGTCGTCGGGGGCGCGGGCGTACATGAGCTGGGCTTCGTCGAATCCGACGCCCTCGCTGAGGGCGGCGAAGATCTGGCCCTCGAAGACGCTGAAGTCGCGGGGGATGAGCTCCATGCGGCCGATGTCGGGGTTGACCTGGTTGAGGCGGTACTGGTTTTCGAAGTAGTAACGGTGCTGCTGCTTGGCGTACTCGCGTTCGCGCCGGAAGGTCTCGGTGTTGCCGGCGAGGAGGCCGCTGATGTAGGCCTGCTGGAGTGAGCCGACGATCTCGGCGCGGGCGACGTCGGGTGAGGTCTGGCGGTCGAAGAGCTGCTTCTGGATGTATTCCTCGATGGGGCGGGAGAGATCGAAATCCCGGTCGGGGTCGTTGAGGTTCTGGCCCGGGAAGGTGCGGAGCTTCTCGTAGAGGGCGTTGGCCTCGGCCTTCTGTCCGCGGCGGTAGTAGAAGCGGAGCTGGTCGGAGAGGAAGTTCTCGTAGCCGGCCGAGTAGAAGCTCCAGGCGCGCTTGTCGGTATCGGCCCAGGAGCGGGCGACGAGTTCTTCGAGGATGCGGCCGTAGGTCTCGATGAAGTGCGGGTTGGGGATCGCCATGTAGGTCGAGTTGCGGACGATGGTCTGCTCGAGGAAGTTGAAGTAGACCTGGCCGGTGCGGGCGAGCTCCTGGACGGCCTGGATGGTCATGCGGTCGGTGTTGATGAAGTCGAAGTTGTCCTTGTTGGCGAGGGTGAAGCGCGGGAGGGAGAGCTCGACGCCGCGGGAGGCCCAGTAGACGGCGTGGGCGGCGGGGTGGCGCCAATCGAGGGGCCCGTACTTCTCCATGGTGCGGAGCATGCGGTCGGGCTCGTAGTGGTAGATGTCCACCAGGACGCGCTTGCGCATGTGGGGGACGAGGACTTCCCAGGCCTTGGCGTAGGCGGGGTTAACGACGAGCTTGTGGAACTCGGTGGTCTTGGGGCCGAAGGATTTTTCGAAGAAGTCGCGGCGCCCGGAGCGGACGACGGCGGAGGCGATCTCCCAGCGGCGGAGGATGGCGAGGTAGGGTTCGTCGTTCAGGACGCGGGCGATGTCGGCGACGAGGGTCTGGGCGGAGGGTTCGGCGAGGAAGACCTGCTCGAGGGTGGCGGGGGCGTCGACGATCTTGCGGAACCAGTCGGCGTACTTCTTGACGGCGACGGCGCGGTCGAGCATGGTGGGGTCGGCGGGCGGGGGCTCGCCGATGACGACGGTGAACTCTTCGGCGACCTTGCGCTTGTAGATGGGGTTGGCGTCGTCGGCGTAGGCCTGGACCTTGTGGAGGTAGAGCCAGGCGAGTTCCTTGTGGAGGATGAGGTCGGAGGGGTTTGCGGGGATGGCCTCGTCGCGGAGGAGGCGGATGCCGGCCTGGACCCAGTTCCAGCGTTCTTCGGGTGTGGAGGTCTTGACGGAGATGTTGTACGCCATGTTCCAGGCGTGGAAGACCCAGACGCGTGGGAAGCGGGGCTGGAGGCGGGTGATGGCCTTGGAGAGCTCGATGGCTTCCCAGTACTTGCCCTCTTCCTTGAGGTCGTTGGCGCGCATCCAGAGGTAGTTGACAAAGATGCCGCGGAAGGCGCCCATGGCGATGCCCAGGGCGACTTCGGGGGGGTCGTTCTTCTCGGCGACGTCGGTGTAGACGAGCTTGTTTCGCCCGCTGGAGGCGTTGAGCGCGACGGCCAGGACGCCGGCGACGGCCATGGCGACGACCATGACGCAGAGGGCGAGGAGTTGGACGAGCCGATCCTTGTTCACCGTGCGTGGTTCCTGGTAATCCGATCGCGGACGTGGGGCGCGGGGCGGGTGAGGGAGTGCCCGGAGTTCTTACTGTCCGGAGTAGACGGCGAGTTCGCGTTTTCTGAGGGTGAAGACCGCGACGGCGTAGAGGGCGGCGGTGGCGGCGGCGAGGACGACGGTTCCCTGGGCGACTTCGGTCCAGGGGAGGCGGAGTCCTTCGACGAGCTTGTCGGTGGGCTTGAGGTCGGAGTAGATGCGGAACATGTTGGCGACGGCGCTGGAGATGGCGTGGATGATGAGCGCGACGAAGTTGACGTTGCCCTTTTCGTCGGTGGTGGCGTAGTACTCCAGGGCCTTGCTGAGGAAGCTGGCGCCCTCGGCGGCGATGAAGGTTCCGAAGGAGACGAGGCAGGCGACGGGGAAGCTGAGGAAGGTTCCGGCCCAGACGGCGACCATGGAGAGGAAGGCGAGCTTGAGCCAGAGGACGCCCATGACGCGGAGGTAGTTCCAGCGGTAGCTTCCGGAGGAGTAGGAGAGCTCGAGGCCGCGCTCGGGGAAGGAGATGGAGGCGGGGTTGGGCTGGCCGGAGTAGGGGTCCCCGTTGACGACCTCGACGACGATGGTGCCGTCGTCCTCCACGGCGCTGGGGAGGAGGGGGATGCTCTGGATGACGCCCAGTGCGACTTCCTTGACGATGGGAGCGCCGCCGACGGCGAAGCCGACGCGGTAGAGCTCGTCGGGGCGGTTGCTGCCGGAATCGACCTGGAAGCGGAAGTTGATGGGGAGTCCGGCGGCCTTGGCTTCCTGGAGGCCGGCGAAGACGTAGACCTGGCTTTCGCCGGGTCCGACGGTGCGGTAGGCGTCCATGGCGGACTTGAGGATCTCGTTGTTGACGCGTCGTTCCCAGCCGGGGGTGGTCTTGAGATCGGGCTGGCGCTTGAGCTCGTCCTCGATGCGGGCCTGGACGTTTTTCTGGAAGAGCTCGGGGTTGATGTCGGGGGGTGAGGGATATTTCTGGACGCGGGAGGCGAGGACCTGGGTCTCGAGGATGAGACGGTCTTCGGCGACAAGGCGGTTGCCGGTGGCGACGAAGGCCTCGGTCTCACCGATGGCGGGCTTTCCGCGAAGGTACTCGGTGAAGAGGAAGACGGAGGAGGCGCAGACGATGAGCAGGACGGCGTTGAGGGTGACCAGGCCGAGCCATTTTCCCAGGACGTACTGCCAGGGGGCGACGGGCTTGGTCATGGTCTGCCAGATGACCTTTTCGCGCTGCTCGAAGGCCATGGAGGCGCAGGCGAAGAGGAGGGTGAGCAGAGCGATGACCCAGAAGCTTCCGCCGGTGCCGAACTGGAGGAAGGTCTGGACGCGGTAGCGGAGGGGTGAGCCTTCGCTGAGCATGCCGGGGAGGGCGGCCATGCCGATGATGAGTGCGACGATGAAGACCAGGGAGACCTTCATGCGGACGGATTCGATGAGCATGTTGCGGGCGATGGCCAGGACGGGGCCGGCGCCGGCGAGGATGACCTTGGCGGCCTCCATGAGGACGAGGAAGGCGGCGGTGAGCGAGACGACGCCGGAGGCGAGGCGCGCGGTGTCCCGGTATCCGAGGATCCAGAGGGGTATGACGACGACGGTGACGACGAGGGCGAGGGCGAGGTAGGTAAGTCCCAGTCCGAGCCAGATGATGACCAGGGCCATGGCGGTGAGGAGGGCGACGCCGGAGGCGAGGCTGGTGGGATCGGTGCGGACGGCGAGCATCTGGTCGACGGCCTTGCGTGTGGCGTCGAAGGCGGTGCGCTGGGCCTGTGAGGCGGCCTTTTGCCTGGCGAGCTGTTCCTGTTGCTCGGGGGTTTTGGCGGCGGCGGCGGCGGCTTCCTCGGCGGCGAGGTCGGCGGCGCGGGCGGCGGCGGCTTCCTGCTCGCCGACGGAGGTGGCGGGGACATTGCGCAGGACGACGTAGCCGATGAGGATGGAGAGCGCGGCGACGATCACCACGCACGAGGCGATGATCTTGAACAGCCGGGAGCGCTGCAGGCGGTTGAGCTGGGAGAGTCGGTCGCGGAATCTCACCGTGGGCGCTCCGACGGGCTGCTGGGTGATGCGCCGGCGGGGGGCGTGTCTCCGCCGGGGCCGCCCAGGAGGGAATCGATCACGGAGCGATCAAGGCTGGCGGGCGGGGGTTCGCTGGGGCGAGCGGAGGGGGCCGCCGGGGGTGGAACATTCGCGGCGGGGCCGGCGGGCTTTTCGGCCTTGCCCTGGAGAAGGGAATCGATGAGGGAGGCGTCGGCGCCGGGCACGGGGGCGGGCGGGGGCGCGGGCTTGGTGCTTGCGGGCGCGGGGGAGGAGGCCGCGGGGGTGAGGCCGGCGAGGACATTGGCGTTCGCGGAGGCGACGCGCTGGGCGTCGGAGGGCGGCTGGTCGGATTCGCCGACGAGCAGGCGATCGATGACGGAGCGGCCGGCATCTTCGGGGCCGCGGAGGAAGGCGGCGGTTTCGCCGCCGTGGGTGGCGCCGGAGGTGGCGACCTGCTCGGCGCGGGCCTGCTCGACGATGTCGAGGAAGAGTCCCTCGAGGGTCTGGCGGGGGCGTGTGACGCGGAGGACGGACTTGTTGCCGCCGGAGCGGCGGCGGATGACCTCGTCGATCTCGGCGACGGTGTCGTCGTCGAGGGAGTCGGACTCGATGGTGGTCTTGTTCTGGCTCTCGAGGAGGGCTTCGCAGGTGCCCTCGGCTCGCTTGTTGCCGCCGTAGAGGACGATCATGCGGTCGACGCAGTCCTCGACGTCGGCGAGGAGGTGGCTGGAGAGCAGCACGGTCTTTCCGCGGCGTCCGAGCTCGATGATGAGGTCCTTGACCTGGCGTGTGCCGATGGGATCCAGGCCGGTGGTGGGCTCGTCGAGGATGAGGAAGTCGGGGTCGTTGATGAGGGCCTGGGCGATGCCGATGCGGCGCTGCATGCCCTTGGAATACTCGCGGACCTGGCGGAACTGGGCGTTGGTGAGCCCGATCATGTCGAGCAGCTCGTCGATGCGCTTGGTGCGGGTGCGGTGGTCGAGGCCGAAGAGCTTGCCGTAGTAGTCGAGTGTTTCCCGGGCGTTGAGGAAGGGGTAGAGGTAGGACTCTTCGGGGAGGTAGCCGATGCGTTTCTTGACCGAGACGTCGGTGGGCGGCTTGCCGAAGACGGCGACGCGGCCCGTGGTGGGGCTGAGCAGGCCGAGCATGATCTTGATGGTCGTGCTCTTGCCCGAGCCGTTGGGGCCCAGGAGCCCGAAGACTTCGCGGGGGTAGATCTCGAAGGAGAGTCCGTCGACGGCGCGCGCGCGTCCGCGGAGCCAGAAGTCCTTGAACACCTTGGTGAGGTGCTGGACGGCGACCACGGGGGCGCCCTTGTCTGCGGCGGAGTTGGATGCGCTGGTGACCACTCGGGTATGCCTCGCTGCTTGCTCGCGGTCGTGGACGCCTTCCAGGGGCGCGGGCCCTGTGGAGGGTGAGAGCCGGGTGGCTGGGATCAGCCCTTGGGTGTTGCCTTCAGGCCTTCGTCGGTGCGGAACTGGGATTCCTTCTGCTTGGCCTCGCGCTCCAGGCGTGCCTTCTCGGCTTGGTCCAATCGCATCTTGGACTCGATCTCACGCGCGATATCTGGGTCGCGGTTGATGACCATGGTGAGCGTGTGGGTGCCGACGGGGACGAGCATCATCTCGACGGTGGGGCGCGCGCCGAAGGCGCGGAGGGCGTCGCTCCACTCCCGGTGGACGGTGACCAGGGGGTTGGAGGCGAACTGCTCCTGCTTGGCGAGGAAGGCCGAGACGTCGGAGCGGCGCTGGTTGGAGATGGAGGAGCGGTACTGGATCGCCTGGCTGAGGAGGGTGGTGACCGCGCCGGCGACGCGCATGGAGGGCTCTTCGGCGCGGCCCTCGATGATGGTGTCGATCTGGGCGAGGATGCGTTCCTGGGCGGGAACGTCGTTCTTGTCGATGGCGACCTCGTACTGGTCGATGAGTGCGATGATCGCGGCGGAGGCGCCGCCGGCGGTCTCGCTGAGGCGCTGCTGGGCGTCGGAGGCGGCCTTTTCCTTGATCTGCTGGGACTTCTGCTGGGCGGTCTGGACGGCGGCGAACTTGTCCTTGAGGTAGAGCGGGGGCATCTTCTCGATGAGGGAGAGACGCTCGATGGTGATGCCCGAGCGGCTGGTGTCGAGGGTGCGTTGGGCGACTTCCCGGGCGCGGGAGGCGAGGGAGCTGGCGTCGTCGTTGGACTGCTTGAGCAGGTCGTCGACCTTGATCTGCGCGGCGGCCTGGACGACGCCGCGCTGCACGGCGGCCTTGACCAGCGCCTGCTCGACGTCGGGCAGGAGGCTCTCGCTGAAGAGGCCGGGGTCGGTGCGGCCGTACTGCACGCGCCACTGGGTGTGGACGAGGGAGCCGTCGGAGGTGATGAGGGAGCCATCCTTCTCGGGCTTGAGGGAATTACCGCCGCCCAGCTGCTCGATGGGCTTGAGGCGATCCTCGCGGGAGACAAAGGGCCAGAACTCGTCGGTGAGGTCGAGGGTCACGACGCCGGTGGAGACCTTGACCAGTTCACCCAGGGGGTAGGGGGCGCTGAGGCTCTTGCCGGGCTGCATGAGCTCCGGGTCGCGGCGGCCAAAGAGCAGGCGGATGCCGCGCTCGCCCTCGTTGATGTTGCGCACGCCGCTGAAGAGGAACAGCACGCCCAGCAGGACCATGGCGAGCTGCACGATGCGGTAGGTGATCTGGATCGCGTCGCGCAGGGACTTGTTGGCCGGGTCCATCGCGTCGAGGGAATCGGGCTCAGCGCCGACGGTACCGCCGCGCAGGTTCACGGAGACGCCGCGACGGATCGCGTCGTTCTCAGGAACCGGGGGGATGTTGTCCAGCGGGTTGGCGGGGGGCCCGCCGGTGGGGTCTTGTGTGCTCACCGAGCGCCCTCCGCGGAGGAGACGGGCTTGGTTTGCGGTGTGGATTCCGGTTTGGTTTCAGGCTTGGTTTCGGTCTTGCCGGAGGCGTCGCTGGTGGTCTTGATCGAGCCGGCGGCGGTGTTCCAGTCTTGGGGCATCGCCGAGCCGGGGATCTGTCCGGCCTTGAGGCCGTTGAGGGCGTCGGGGCTGAGGAAGCTCATGCCGGGCATGGAGGAGGGAAGGACCAGGGTGGTCTTCTTGGAGACGACGTCCCGGATGAACTCCATGTTCTTGAGGAAGACGGCGAGCTGGGGGTTGGAGTTCATCTGGTTGAGGTAGAGGGCGGCTTCGCGGTCGCCGGTGGCGCGGATTTCCTGGGCGCGGCGCTCGGCGAAGGCCTTGATGCGCTGGGCGTTGGATTCGGACTGGGCGCGGATGGCGGCGGCGATGGCCTCGCCCTTGGCCTCGATGTCCTTGGCGAGGCGGTCGCGGTTCTGTCCCATGGCCTCGAAGACGGCCTTGGTGGTGTCTTCGGGGAGACGGACGCGGTTGATGCCGACGTCCAGGACCTTGACGCCCAGGTCGGCGACGCTCTGGCCGGTGGGTCCCTTGGCGACGACCTGGTCGAAGACTCGCTTCTCCAGGGCGGGGAGCTGGGTGCCGGTGGTGGAGGAGGTGAAGAGCTGGTCCATGCGGAACTGGCTGACAGCGCCCAGAGAGCTGCGCAGCAGGCCGCGGAGGGATTCCTCGGCGCGGCGGTAGTGCTCGTCGGAGCGTTCGCCGGCGCTGGAGAACTTCTGGAAGAACTTGAGCGGGTCCTCGACCTGCCAGACGCAGAAGGCCTCGACGATGATCTGGCGGCTGTCGGCGGTCTGCTGCGTCTCGCTGACGGTCTGCAGGAAGCGCTCGCGCTTGTCGTACTTGGTGACGGACTGGATCGGGTAGGGCCACTTGAAGTTGAGGCCGGGGTCCTTGTGCACGTCGGCCTCGGTGGCGCGGCCGAAGGTGGTAAGGACCGCGGTCTCGGTGTACCGGACGGTGTACGTCGCGGTGTAGGAGGCCAGGGCGAGGACGACGATCACCGCGAGAATCATGACCACCAATCGATTCACGACCAATCTCCTGCAAGGCCCGTTCGCGTCCCCGTCACGTGTGGGGGGACCGCGTGGGCGCGGCGCGAGCGCCGACGGATCCGATCAATAGTTCGTGGGAGAATCACTCTTGGCGCTGAAGGTGCCGACGCCGGTGTCGACGTCCTGGACCTCGGCCTGCACGCGCAGGTCGGCGACCTTGTCGCTGACGATGTAGACGCGCGAGCCGGACATGGCGGCGCGGAGGGCGTCGAAGTACTCGGCGGCCTGGAAGACGACGGGGGAGGCCTCGTAGGCGGCGATCTGGCCGCGGTAGCGGGAGGCGCGGCCGCGTTCGCCCATGTGGCGGGTCCAGCGCTCGGCCTTGGCCTGGGCGACCAGGGCGGCGGCGCTGCCGCCGGCCTTCTCCAGCAGCTGCTGGATCTTGAGTTCCTGGTCCTTGACCGGGGCCTCGGGGGCCTTGTCGGTGAGGAGTTTCTCGAGGGCCTGGATCTCGGCGGAGATCTGGTTGGCGAGCTCGGTGCTGCCGACGACCTTGGTGAGGGTCTCGATCTCGTCCTTGCGGGCGGACTCGAGCTTGGCTTCCATCTTGCGATCGGCCTGGACGACCTTTTCGAAGCTCTGGGAGACGGCCTTGTTGGGGTGGGCGTTGGTGATGCCGACGAAGAGGATGTCGATGCCGGCGCCCTGGGGCTTGCCGGAGGCGTCGGGGTTGAGGCGGTCAAAGGCGGCCTGGACGGTGCGGCGGATCTCGTCGTTGAGGCCGGAGCGGTTGCCGCCGACGATGTCGTCGACCGACCGGTGGGAGAGGTACTGCATGATCTCGCGGCGGGCGACGGCGCCCAGGAGATCGTCGCGCATCTCGGGGGCGGCGAACTCGTCGAAGAGGCGGACGTTGCTGACGGCGTACATCATCGGGATTTCGACGGAGACGAGGGCGACGCCGGCGTCGACGGAGGTGGCGGAGGCTTCGAGGGGGGTCTGGACGGAGGCGGTCTCGAGCTTTGAGGGCTGGACGATCTGGTAGATCTCTTCCCCGACGTGGTCGTTGGTCCAGAGGATGACGTTGGTGTTGTTGGCGGGGGGCGGGGAGCCCAGGTCGAGGGTGCGGACGCCGGTGGTGGTGTAGCCGAGGATCTCGCGCGGGCGGTCGGGGAGCTTGCGGGAGTACTCGGGGACTTCGACGCGTTCGATGGGCCAGGGGAGCTTGACGTTGAGGCCGGGCTCCATCTCGCGCTGGTAGACGCCAAAGCGCAGGACCATGCCGCGCTGGTGGGGCTGGATGACGGCGAAGGAGGAGAGGCCCCAGACGACGACGAGGGCGACGACCACCAGGACGCCCAGGCGGCGGGCGATGAGCTGGTAGAACCAGCTGGAGGAGACGTCGAAGCCGAGCTGGTAGTTGATGGCCTCGCTGATGGACTGGGCGATGCGGTCGGGGGCGGCGATGAAGGAAAGGATGCGTGAATCGAAGGCGGGTCGGGGGTTTTCGCCAGCGCGGCGTGGGCGGTAAAAGTCGAGGATGAAGTTGAGGATGACCTCGGCGCCCAGGACGACCATGACGGCGGGGAGGACGATGGGGAGGTAGCGGCGGACGACGTCGGGGCCGGCGAAATCGACGAAGTGGGAGACGGCGAGGGTGAGTCCCAGGAGGGAGGAGGCGACGGCGTAGGCGGCGCCGCCGCGGAGGTTGGCCCAGGCGGGGACCTTGGCCATGCCCGAAACGTACCGGGCGAAGGCGAATCCGACGACGGCGAGGATGAGGCCGATGCCCAGGGCCCAGCCGCTGGGCTCACCGACGGAGTAGACGACGTCGCTGGTGAGGTACTCCCGGACGTTGAGGAAGCGCTGGATGCCAAAGCCGATGAGGCCGGCGCCGATGAGCAGGCTGAGGGTGGGGAGGAAGAACTTGTAGAGGCCGGCGAGGCGGCGGGCGGCGGCCCTGAACTCTTCGCTGGAGGAGTCGAAGACGGAGTTGCTGGCGCCGGGGGCCTGGGCGAGGGCTTCGGCCTCGAGGGCCTCGATGCGTTCGCGGCGGTGCTGGTCGAAGATGATGGTGAGTCCGAGCCAGACGGGCACGCCGAAGCCGACGATGATGCCGGCGGTGATGGTGGCGTGGTCCTTGTTCAGGAGCCCGTAGATGGCCAGGACCAGGGCCTGGACGACCTGGAGCACCAGGCCCAGGACGCAGACGCTGGTGGCTTTGCGATACGTGAGATAATCGGCCTTCATCCGCTGATCCGCTTCTGGCGGCTCCACGCTGCCGACGCCAATCGATTCCCTGGACAGGCTCGCGGGAGATCGCTCCCCGAACCACCCCCACCGCTTCTTCCGCCCAACCCCGCACGGCCCGCACACGCGGGAGAGAACCCGCGGATGCCTCGCCCCGGACCGCCCAGGACCGGACGGGGGCTGGCGCGCTTCCCGCGAACGTGCCGGGCCCCAATTCTGCCACCTCTCAGGGTTCCTGTCCACCGGTCGGAGAACCCGACCGGGGAAATGCGCCGACCTTGCGCGTCCGGAGGGTGATCCGGAAGCCAAGGTGGGGCGGGTCTTTGGGGACACCGTCGCCCGACATTCGATCGATCGCGGCCGCGGGGAGCATGCCCCACCAAACAGAAGCAAAGGGCTTCCCGCGGGCCCAAACAACGCTGCAAGGCACCGGGGTGAGCGGCGCCTTGCATCGGAAGAAGACTGGCTGTTCTGGCACGACTCCTACGGGCGGCGCGAACCTTGGTTCGGGCGGAGCGAAGAAATTCCTCGGACGTGACGTTTTCGTTCCGGGCGATTCCTTTCTGGAGGCGCCGGCCGGGGCCCGCCGCGGGGACGCGGGAGAACCGGCGGCCTTTTGGCCCGGGCCTGGAACGTGTACCTTGGCGGCTTCACGGGCCTCCGGGCGGTCCTGGGGTTGCCCGGGACCGGTTTGCGGCAGACACTCATACCCACGCCAAGCACCCATGTTTCAACAAATCATCCCTATCGCCCGCAACGCGTTTGTCGAGAGCCTTCGGCAACCGATCTTTCTGCTGCTCATCCTGCTGTCGGGGGTGCTGCAGATCTTCAACACCTGGAACACGGGGTACTCGATGGGGTACACCGAGGCCGGGGAGGTGAGCGGGGACAACAAGCTGCTGCTGGACATCGGCATGTCCACGGTCTTCGTCGCGGCGATGCTGCTGGCGGCGTTCATCGCCACCAGCGTGCTGTCGAAGGAGATCGAGAACAAGACGGTGCTGACGGTGGTCTCCAAGCCGGTGAGCCGGCCGCTGCTGATCATCGGGAAGTACATCGGGGTCGCAGGGGCGATCACGGTGGCGACGGTGACGATGCTGCTGTACCTGCTGCTGGCGATCCGCCACGGGGTGATGAGCACGGCGGCGGATGACCTGGACGGGCCGGTGCTGGTGTTCGGGCTGGGGGCGACGTTTCTTTCCCTGGCGCTGGCGGCGTGGACGAACTTCTTTTACGGGTGGAACTTCCCGCAGACGGCGGTCTCCCTGCTGCTGCCGTTCTGCGGGGCGGGGTACTTCCTGACGCTCTCGCTGGACAAGCACTGGCAGCCGCAGTCTCCGCTGACGGATTTCAAGCCGCAGATCACGGTGGCGTGCATCTGCCTGATGATGGCGGTGCTGGTGCTCACGAGCATCGCGACGGCGGCCTCGACGCGGCTGAAGCAGGTCGCGACGATCGGCGTGTGCATCGTGGTGTTCGTGCTTTCGCTCTTGAACAACCACTTCATCGGGCAGCACGTCTTCCACAACGAGTACGTGGGGATCGTGAAGCAGGCGGCGCCGGTGGACATCACGCGGGCGGAGCTTGTGAAGCCCGGGGATGCGTACACGGTCGAATTGCAGCAGGACCCGACTTCCGCGGTCAAGCCGGGGGATTCGTTCTATTTCGGGCCCAGCCCCAACGGCTCGGCGATGGAGGTCGCCAACTTCCCCGCCTTCGCGGGAGACCCCACCGACGGGGGCAGGTTCATCAACCCGGCGACGCCGTTTGCGCTGGTGGTGACCGAATCCAAGGGCCGAGAACTCACGGTGCGAGTCGCGGGGGCGGGGGCGGACCGGTCGATCTCCCGGGTGCCGGCGGAGGGGGATTACGTGTTCACCCAGCCGACGCGGATCACGTGGGCGGCGCTGATCCCCTGGGCGGTGCTGCCCAACCTGCAGAATTTCTGGTTCATCGACGCGGTGACGCAGAACCAGGCCGTTCCGGTGCTGCATGCCGCGGAGGTCGCGGTGTACGCGGCGGCGCAGATCGTCATCTTCCTCTCCCTGGGGATCATCCTGTTCCAGAAGCGGGACGTGGGGTAAGTTCCGGCCCCGCGGGAGAATCCCCGCACGCGTGTCCCGGGAAGGTAACGGCCGCCGGGAGCCGGGCTTCGTTGGGGTAGCCCCGCCGGGGATTGCGGGTTAGACTTGAGCGGCTGAGAATTCGTTGCAGCGTCAGGATCTTCAATCGTCCCGACCTCGCGAGCCGTGAAACCGGCGGATGTGTTCCGAGCGGGGCCTGGCGAAACGACTGATCATCTCTCGGGCCCCGCCACACCGGCGCGGCCGGCATCATCTGGAAGGACTTCCATGGATTTCTCATCGCTTGACAAGGGCAAGAAGATCAAGATCGGGATCGCGGCCGTGGGCCTGCTGGTGGGCGGTGTGCTGATCGTCAACAGCCTGACGGGCGGGGCGATCAAGGAAACCGTGGCCCCCACGCCCAAGCCCGAGGCGCCCAAGCTCGACCCCAAGCAGAACGAGGCGTACGTGCGGCAGAAGGCCAAGATCAAGGAAATGGAAGAGTCCGGCCAGTCCACCACCGCGGGCGGCTGATGCTCGGGTCGCGGCCTGCGGTGCTCGCGGCTCCGGCCTTCGCCGGCGCGTGATCGGCGCGTGGCGCCCCGGGCACGGGGTGCATGAAGCGGGCGTGCCCTGCGCGGGGCACGCGGGCGCGTCAAACAAATAAAAAACCTCGACGGCGCCAGGCCGGCGAGGTTTTTTTATTGGAACGGGGATGCGTCGCGGAGATCAACCCGCGGCGGCGGGCTCGGCGGCGGCGGGGGCCGCCTGGGCCGGGGCGCCCTCGGCGCCGGCGGGCTGGGTGCCGCGCAGGCGGATCTCGGTCTCGAGCTCCTTGCGGCCGTCGGCGGCCTGGATCTCTTCGGTGGAGAGGTGATCGGCGCGGAGGATCAGCATCCGCAGGATCTTCTCGGAGAGGTTGCAGTCGCGCTCGAGGTGGGCGAGCTGGTCGTTGAAGGCCTTGAAGTAGACGAGGATGTAGACGCCGCGCTTCTGGCCGTCGATCTCGTAGGCGAGGCGGCGGTCGTCCCACTTGCGCATGGCGAGGATTTCGGCCTGGCTGCGGGCGAGGATTTCCTTGACGTGGTCCACGGCGCCGCCCAGGTCGGCGGCGACGGCCTGGCTGAGCAGGAACATGGCTTCATAGGTGTATTCACGGCGTCCGGGCATGGTGATCTTCCTTCGTTACGAGTTATCCGATCGGTCGTTGTGTTGAATCGATTCCGTCGCGCGGGCCGGTCGTGCCCGGGGCGGTGGTGTTCTGGGAACTCTTGGACGGCCCCGCGGCGGGGCCTTTTTCGGAACTCTTGTCTGGCCCCTTGTCGGGGTTGTTCTTGGAATTGAACGTGTTCATCGCCGCGTCGAGCCCGCGGGTGATGAACATCTCCAGCGCCTTGCACGCCGTGTCGATCGCCCCGTCGAGCAGGGTCTGCTCTTCGGTGATGAACCTGCTGAGGACGAAGTCGGCCTGGTTCATGACGGCGGGTTTTCCGCCGGCGGGTTGCATCCCGATGCCCACCCGCAGGCGCGGGTACGCGTCGGTGCCCAGGGCGCGGGCGATGTCGGCCAGACCGTTCTGGCCGCCGCTGCCGCCGGAGGGCTTGATGCGGATCATGCCGGTGGGGAGCGCCAGGTCGTCGGCGACGACCATGACGTCCGCGGCGAGATCGATGCCCTTGAAGAACCCGACGGCCTCGGCGACCGAAAGGCCCGACTTGTTCATGTAGGTCGTGGGGCGCATCAGGAGACACTTCTCGGATCCGACCTGCGCGTCCACGCACGCGGCGTGGAAGCGAGCCCGGACCGGGGCGTTGATCCCCAGCTTCGACAGCAGGCGCTCGATGACCATGAACCCGACATTGTGCCGGGTCCTGGCATATTCGAGGCCTGGGTTGCCGAGTCCGATGAGCATCTTCATAGGGAAAGGCACGGGGGACTGGGGATCGGGCGCTGGAGGAAAGACGACCGGCAGGTTCGGACATCGGCGCCGGGCAGGGGTGGAGGGTTCCAATCCTGCCCGGCGCCGAGTCCTGCATGCCGGGGATGGACTTACTTCTTGCCGCCCGCGGCAGGCTTGGCGCCGGCGGCGGGCTTGGCGGCGGCGGCGCCGGCCTTGGCATCCTTCGCCGGAGCGGCGCCGGGCTTGGCGGCGTCGCCTTCCCCGGGCTTCTTGGCGGTGAGGACTTCGGGGGTCGCGGCGTCGCCCGTGGGGGCGGCGGTCGCTTCGGCGACGACGATCTCGGCCTGGATGACGATCTGGGCGACGATCGCGTGGGAGTCGGTCAGCATCTTCATGTTGGCGACGGGGAGCTTGACGTCGGCGGCGGTGATGGCGTGGCCGACATCAAGCTCGGCGACGTTGACTTCGATGTAGTCGGGCAGCTCGGTCACCACGCACTCGATGTTCACTTCGGAGACCGGGTGCATGAGGATGGCGCCGGCCTGCTTGAGGCCCTTGGCCTCGCCGATGAGGTGGATGGGCACGAGGGTGTGGATGCGGTCCTGGAGGCTGACGCGGGTGAAGTCGGCGTGGACGATGTTGGTGCCCAGGTAGTCGAACTGCAGATCGCGCAGCAGCACCATCTGCTGGGCGTCCAGGTCCTTGTCGGCGGGGACGTCGAGCCGGAAGATCTTGTCGCCCTTGGTCACCATGCGGGTGAAGTCCCGGTGGTTGAGGGCGATGGAGACGGGCTCCTTACCGCGGCCGTAGACGACGGCGGGGACGGAACCGGCTTCGCGGAGACGGTTGTTGTAGCGGGTGCCGACTTTTTCGCGGCGCTTGACGGCAAGGAGGGGGGACTTCTCGTGCATGGCTGGACTCCGATATGCGTGCTGACGATTCCTGCGAGGTACGTTTCTAAGACTGTGTGATTGCGACGTGTGTGCGGCGGGCGGGAGGCTCACGAGGAGCCCGCTTGGCCGGGTGAATCAGCGCTTGGTGCCTCCACCGTCCTTGAACAGGGCGCTGATGGACTTCTTGTGGTGGATGCGGTGGATCGCCTGGCCCAGCAGCGGCCCCACGCACAGCTCGACGAGCTTGTGGCGGATGGGGGCGACGCGGTCGCCCAGGGGGATCGTGTTGGTGAGGACGACGCGGTCGAACTCGTCGCTGGCGAGGCGTTCCATCGCCGGGCCGACGAGCACCGCGTGGGTCGCGGCGGCGATGACGCTCTTGGCGCCGCGAGAGCGGACGAGCTTGGCGGCCTCGAAGACGGTGCCGGCGGTGGAGATCATGTCGTCGAACATGAGGACGGTCTTGCCCTCGACGTTGCCGATGAGGTTGCCGGTGGAGACCTTGGAGCCCGAGAGCCGGCGCTTGTTGATGATCGCCAGGTCCCCGCCCAGGACGTTGGCCATGGACTCGGCGACCTTGACGTTGCCGACGTCGGGGCTGACCAGGCAGAGATCCCCGAGTTCCTGGCGGATGGACTGGAAGTACTGGACGAAGACGGCCGAGCCGGCGAGGTGATCGACGGGCAGGTCGAAGAAGCCCTGGATCTGGGCGGCGTGGAGATCGAGGGCGAGGACGCGCTGCGCCCCGGCGGCGGTGATCATGTTGGAGACGAGCTTGGCGGTGATGGGGACGCGTCCCTCGTCTTTGCGGTCCTGGCGGGCGTAGCCGAAGTAGGGCAGCACGACGGTGATGCGGTCGGCGCTGGCGCGGCGGAGGCAGTCGATGAAGATCAACAGCTCCATGAGGTTGTCGTTGACGGGCTGGCAGGTGGAGCAGACCACGAAGCAGTCGCGGCCGCGCACGTCCTCCTCGATCTTCACCAGGATCTCCCCGTCGGGGAACATGGTGGTGTGGGAGAGGCCCACGGGCAGGAGCAGGTGCTCGCAGATGCGGTGGGCGAGGTGGCTGGCGCTGCGGCCGGAGAAGATCTTGAGGGTGTCGATGTCCTCGGCGCTCCACCCGCCGCGGGAGCGGTAGATGCGGTCGACCATCTCAAGGTCGTAGGGCGTGTTGATGGAGAGCACGTCTTCGGGCGGCACGGCGGGGAGGACCTCCACGCGGCTGCCGGCACGCAGGAGCATCTCCGGGACGTCGGTGACGTAATACTCCCCGCTCACGGGGTTGCGCTGGACCTTCTCCAGGGCGCCAAAGAGCTGCTGGGCGTCGCAGCAGTAGTAGCTGGGGTTGACTTCCTTGATGGTGAGCTGCTCGGGCGTCGCGTTCTTCTGCTCGACGATCGCCTGAAAGCGCCCCGCGCCGTCGCGCACGATGCGGCCGTAGCCCTGGGGGTTGTCGATGATCGAGGTGGCGAGCGTCATCGAGGCCTTCTGGCCGCGCTGGCAGTCGATCATCTTCTTGAGGGTTTCGGCGCGGATGAGCGGGCCGTCACCGCAGAGGACAAAGACGTCGTGACCGGGGGCGGATGACTCTTTGGCAAAGAGCGGGGCGGCGGAGCGCACGGCGTGGCCGGTGCCCAGCTGCTCTTCCTGGACGGCGAACTCGACGTTCATGCCCTCCAGGGCGCGGCGAACGACTTCCTGCTTGTAACCGACGACGACGACGATGCGTTCGCAGCCGACGGCGCGGCAGGCATCGACGACGGCGCAGACCATGGGGCGTCCGCCGACCTTGTGGGCGACCTTGGGCAGGTCGGAATTCATCCGCGTGCCCTTGCCGGCGGCGAGGATCACGGCCGAGGGTGCGCTCGCGGAGGATTTGGGTTTGGATGCCATGGATGAGGTCTGGAGGAAGGGTCGGGCGGAAGAACTCTGGGCAGCGCCGGCGGGGGACGGGACGATCGTGGTCATTGAGCGGCTCCCGGGTGGGGCGGTCGGAGAACCGAAACGACGTGCGACGCGTGGACGTTCAATCGTGACCTCTTGCCGGGCGGATCCGGGGAGAGGAGGGTTGACGGGCCGGGAAACGGGTCTGGGAGCGGGGCGGGGGTCGATGGATCGCCGGGAACGATCCCTCGCCGACCACCGCCCCCGTTCGAGCAAAGCTGGTCGACCTGGACTCGAACCAGGACTAACAGAACCAAAATCTGCTGTGCTGCCTATTACACCATCGACCAATCGCGGGACGGCCCGGTCCGGCGCGGGAAGGCGCCATCGGGAGTGCGCTGCGTTGTGTGGGGACGAAAACCTCCGTTGCAGGGGGCGGCGGCGCTTGGACGCGCTCGCGAAGCCCTGGGGACCACGAATCACACCGTAAACACACGCCCCGGGAGGGAACATGCGTTTCGTCGCGGTCCGCACGGGGCCTGGGCAGGCACCCACCGGAGTCCGCGGCCAAAGGGTGCTTCCCGCGAACGATCGCGAAAAGCCGGGGCTGAACCTTCCATCAGCCGCGATGGGAAGGCTCATGAACGCGCCTCGGAAGCTCGGGACCCGCACAGATGCAGAACCCGATCTTCGTCCGTCACGCTCGGCCCCGAAAAGGGGGATGGGAGTTTAGATCCCCCGCACGACTAGTCAATACGCTGGCACGCGAGCAGGCTGGCCAAGCTGTGCTAGGGCGTTTACGCAGGGCAAGCCATGCAACACGCGTTCAGTTCTGTCGTGTCGACCCTCAAAGGGGTCGCTGATGCGGGCTGATCACATCCGCCGCCTCGCGGTGCCATCATCGACCATGTCTCATCCGCGACGATTTATCCACACTCCCCAGCACTGGACCGGCGGACGATGGCCGCTCTCCAAGAGACATCTTGTATTGTCACATCTTCCACCTTATTGTCTCGGTGACCGGGGCTGAAGCATCCCCAGGATGCCCGTGACGCTGAGTAAGGGATGGGGAGGAGGGGGAACTAGTGAGAGATGGATGGTACAAGGTTTGGAGCTATGCCAACGTTTCTTTAGTTGCAGCAGAACCACGAAAGGAGATTGCAAGCCATGCCTGACGTTCCGGAACTCAGCGTACTAACCGAGCGCTCGATAGTCCCCAACAACACTCGTTCCGAGATCGATGTGGCGATCGAGATTCGATTCGACCAGCAGGCGTCGCAGATCCGAGGGACGCGTGCCCTTAACCTCTGCATCGTCGTCGATCGAAGCGGGAGCATGGATGGATCAAAGCTGGAAACCGCCAAGCAAAGCTGCCTGGAGATATTTAATCAGCTTGGTCCCGAGGATCACTTTACCTTGGTGATGTTTGACGACGAGGCAACGGTTGTGGTCAATCCGCTCACCAGCCGCGACGAGGTTGCCGCCAAGATCCAGGCTATCACGGCTGGCGGGCAAACTCATCTGTCGGCTGGGTGGAACCTGGGCCTGCTCGAATTGCAAACCTATACGTCCGACCGTCACAACAATCGCCTCATTCTTCTCTCCGACGGGCAGGCCAATCGGGGTGAAACGAAGCGATCGGTCCTGGGGGCCGAAGCGGCCAAGGCACGGGAATTGGGGGTAACCGCCTCGACAATCGGGATCGGGGACGACTTCCAAGAAGACCTGCTGGAGGCGATCGCGACCGAATCCGGAGGGCGGTTTTGGTACATCCAGGAGACCAAAATCCAGGGAATCATCGACGAAGAATTTCAGGGCTCGCTCTCGGTCGTGGTGGATCGACCAAGGCTCGAACTTGTCCTGCCGCCTGGGGCGCGAATCGGCAAGGAGTTGAACCGCATCCCCAAGTCCGCCGGGCGGTATCGCATCCGCCCGCTCAAGGGCAAGGACCTCTTCAATCTGGCAGTCCGGCTGGAAATTATCCCCGACCAGCTGACCGCGAGCACACTCCATCTCGGCGCCATTCTCTATGACGGTGATTCGAAGCTCGTCGAATCGGGCGTCGATATTCCCACGGGGACCAAGCAGGAATTCGTGCTGAGCAAGGTCAATCCCGTCGTCAAGAGCATCGTCCAGCAGTACGAAGCAACGATCACCAGCGAGATGATCCTGCGCGAGGCCAGCTTCGGCAGGATACGACCTATGGCTTCGATGCTCGACGCAGATATCGGCCGCATGCATGACATGATCCCCGCGCTCGCCGCCGACACTTCCAACGCGCGGGCCCTCGAAGTCCTGGAGTATTTTCGAGCCGAACTGGCCGAAAAGGAATCCTCACTGGCGATGCTCAACATCTTCGCCGTACACTCGCAACTGCCCGAAGTTCAGAACTTCATGCGACGGTGGCGCAAGTCGTTTATGCAGGGTCACAGCCGGCAAGTGCATATTGCCAACGTTCATGCGCAGGCCGACCGGGAGGCGTTCGTGCCGCTCCTGGAGACCGCCATCGACTTGGTCGATCTGCTGAGCGAGCGATACCCGGACAAGGAGGCGTCTCTGAAGACAGATAAGGAGGCGTTGCGTGCCGCGCTGGCAAGATATCAATAGAGATTCCTGGACCTTTGCACGCGACATCATCATTGGCGACGGCGGAGGCGCGGGTGATTTTCTGACGTCGTACGCCCTGTTCCTCGAGGGCGGACAGATGCTTAATGGCTCCGTGTCGGCCGGCATTGCCGTGGACCAGGACCAACTGAGCGGCGCGGGGCTCATATGCCGCGCGAACGATGAATGGTCGTTCGTTGCCTTTTACATGGCCAGTGGACAGGCGGTATCCACCATGGTGGACGGTGTCGAAAAGACGCAGATTCAGACGGTGGCGCGCCTCAGTGTCTTCCGGCAAGGGGTGTTCGAGATCGTTGCAACCGCTTCCGCGCCCGTGGTTCTGGACGAGAAGGAAAACCGCTTTGTTCTCGAGTTTTTTTCTGGCCAGATGCGCGGTTCGATCACCACGGCCCGCAACACTTATGAGTTGCGCGCCTCATGCCCCCACATTCCGTTTCCCGGCCACGTGGGCCTGGTCAAGTTCTACGGCTCCACGGTCACGGTCCGGGACTTCCGAGTGCATAAAAGTGACGCACCGTTCTCGATGACCGTCACTCGGCGTGGCGCCGGCATGCCCTACGACGTATTTATCTGCTATTCAAGCGCCGACAAGATCGTTGTTCAGGAGGTGGTCAGGGAACTCCGACTGGCGGGCATCACATGCTGGTTCGATCTCGACGAGATTTCGTTCGGCAAGTCCGTGACCCACGGCATCGAGGAGGGGCTCCGAAAGAGCCGGTTTGTAATCCCCTGCGTAAGTACCAACTTGGCGAAGTCGGGATGGACACGTGCCGAATACGGAAGCGTCCTTAACTCTGAATTGAGCGGTGATTCACGCCGGATGGTTGTTCCGCTCCTGCTGGATAATTGCCTTCCAGATGATATTCCGCTTCTTCTCCGTGATAAGAAAAGAGTCGCACTCTCCAGCAGGACGGAATTTAACGAGTTTATCAAATTTCTGAAGCTTTAGGGTGCCGTCGGCGGGGCTTCCGCCGGATCGGCTCGCATGAACAGGATCTCGCCCTTGGTGATCTTCTGGCCAGGCTTGAGGCCATGCGCGCCGCCGAACACGGCGAGGTCCTTGAGGCCCACACCCGGCGGGGGCACACAGCTCCAGGACTGCCAAACGGTAGGTAGGCGCTGCGTGAGCACGGGGGACATGAGCAGGCTGGCGATGCGGATCGCTTCGGCGCAGTCGGAGAGGATGTCCCCCACCACCGGAAGGTTCGCCGGGTCCTTGGCGAGCTTGAAGGGGGAGGTGGCGCTGATGTACTCGTCGATGAGCTTGACGAGCTGGGAGCCCGCGGCGGCGACGGCGGCGAGGTCCATGGCGTCCATCGCGGCCAGCGCCTTGCTGACGCACTCGGCGGAGGCGGGGCCCAGGTGCAGCCGGGCATCGACGGCGGGGCCGGGCTTGCCGGAACGTTCGGGCAGTACGCCGCCGAAATACTTGTCGATCATGTTGCCCACGCGGCTTGCGCAGTTGCCGATGCCGTTGGCGAGGTCGGAGTTGTAGACCTCGATGAACTTGGCGTGTGAGAAGTCGGCGTCGGTCGCGCCCAGCGGGCCCTGGGTGAGCAGGTACCAGCGCACGGCGTCGAGGGAGTACTTCTTGACGTAAGCCTCAAGCAGTTCGATCTCGATGAAGTTGCCCAGCGTCTTGCTCATCTTGCGGCCGTCGCGGACCCAGTAGGCGTGCGCGTAGACGGTCTTGGGGGGCGCTTCCCCCAGGCCCATCAGCATCGCGGGCCAGATCACGGCGTGGAACCAGACGATGTCCTTGGCCATCAGGTGCACGCTCGCCGGCCAGAAGCGGCGGCGAGGCCCGCCCTCGGCGGCGGCGGTGCTGGGCGGCAGCTCGTTGTCCACCACCGTGAGGTAGTTGCACAGCGCTTCGATCCAGACGTAGACGCGGTGGTTGGGATCCCCGGGCATGCGGATGCCCCAGTCGGCGTCGCCATCCCGGATCTTGCGGGAGACGGGCACTCGCTGGAGGCCGGTCTTGATGCGGCCGAGGATCTCGTTCTTGCGGGCCTCGGGCAGGACGCGGATCTCTCCGGAGAGGATCATCTTCTCGAGGCGCTCGGCGTAGCGGGGCAGGTTGAAGAAGTAGTTCTGCTCTTTGCGGCGCTCCAGGGGCTTGCCGCTGACGGGGCTGACGAAGTTGGATTCCTTGGCGAGGGTTTCGGTGAGGTATTCCTCCTGGGAGGGGTCCCACCAGCCTTCGTAATCGCCCAGCTCGATGTCCCCGGACTTCATGAGGCGCTGGATGTAGTCCGAGGCGCGGGCCTTGTGGCGATCCTCGGTGGTACGGACGAAGTCGTCGTAGGCGTAGCCCATGAAGTCGAAGGCCTTGCGGAACTCGGCGGCGTTGCGGTCGGCCCAGGCCAGGGGGGTGGCGCCGTTCTCGGCGGCTTTCTGGACGACCTTCTCGGCGTGCTCGTCGGTGCCGGTGAGCATGAAGACGTCGCGGCCCGAGCCGCGGCGGAGGCGTTCGAAGCGGGCGGCGACGTCGGCGAGGAGGGTGGTGTAGCAGTGGCCGATGTGCGGGCGGTCGTTGACGTAGTAGATGGGGGTGGTGACGTAAAAAGGGGAGGAATCGGCCATGGGAGAGGAGTGTATGCGTGGGTGGGGCGGGTTCGGGGAAAGGACGGCGGGGAGAACCGTGGAGTTCAGGGGTGCGTACAGGAGGGTGAACGCCGCGGCGGGGGTGCAAATCGCCCTATCGCAGAATTGCAGTGACCGCTAAGATGGCGTGGGATCCTGACCTGCCGGAATATCCCGGTGGGCGGAAGCGTTGATAGTCTGCCAGGAGTTCTCCGTGGATCGCGCGGAATTTGAACGCCAGGCCCTCGAGCATTTCGAGGCTGTCTACCGCATGGCCTATCACCTGGCCGGGAACGCGGAAAAAGCGGAGGATCTCGTCCAGGAAGTATTCGTGCGGGCCCTGAGGCCCAAGTCCGTGGAGGCATTCAACCCCCACGGAGGAGGAATGAAGTCATTCCTTCTGGTGATCTGCCATAACGCGTACTACTCGCAGATTAAGAAGGTTTCCCGGGAGTCCGGGAAGCTGGGGCTGGGGGAGGAGGCGGTCGACGCCCATGCCGGCCCCGGGGAGGATGGATTCGTCTACGACCGCTCGACCATGAACTGGGAGCATGTCGATGACCGGCTCAAGCAGGCCGTGGACGAGCTGGGGCCGGAGTTTCGGGAAGTCCTGCTGCTCTGGTCCGTGGAGCAGCTCAAGTACAGAGAGATCGCGGAAATCCTTGGTGTTCGGATCGGGACGGTGATGAGCCGCCTCTATCGGGCCAGACAGTTTCTTGCCGAAGCGCTCAGGAAGGACGCGACGGCCCGGGACCAGTGGCGACTACCGGAAACGCCCATTATCCAGGCCCCCAAGACCACGTGAGATCCGCGTCGAGTTTCGGTTGAGTTTCGCAAGGGAGAGGAGTGAGAGGACGTGAGCAGATATCCACAGGACGGGAACGGTCCCGAGCCAGACTCGCGGGGACCAAAACCCCCACCGATGAATAACAGTTCCGATCCATCCTCGTTGACCCCCCTGGACCTCGCCCGCGACCTGGCGCAGGCCCATATGGTCGAACGCATCGCCGACGGCGAACTCCGCCCCGACGAGCTTCCTCTCGCCCAGCGCGAAATTGCCCAGAACCCCGCCGCCGAGAGCCGGATCCGCTTTGAACGCATGCTGCGCACCCACTGTGCTCGCGTCATGTCGGACATTCCGGTGGATCCCACGGCGAGGCACCGCGTGCTGGAAGCCGCCAAGCTCCGCCTCCGCGGTGAAGCCGATGCCCTGGAAGGCCGCAGCGACGCGATCCCTTTCCCCCAGGAAGCCGCCGCCTCCGCGGAGCCCGAGGATGAGAAGCGGTTTTCGATCGGTCGCGGGATTTCATTCGGTCGCGTCGCCGCCGCGGCGGCGCTGGTCTTTGCGGGGTTCCTGACCGCCCACCTTACGGGGGAATCCAACCTCAGCCGCGCGTTCTCGGACCACGGGGCCGCCGCGGTGGGGATCGATCTCTCCAGCAAAGCGCTTCGCGACGAGTACTACGCCAAATCGGTCGTCGATGCCGGTGAATTCCTTGGCGCCTCGATTACCCTCCCCTCGGGTGAGGGGATTACGCCTTCCCGGTACGACCCGAGTGAATCGGAACCGGACCGGCCCTCGGTCAGTTTCCAGTACGCGGTCCGGGTCCCCGACCCCAGCCGGCCCGGCAAGTTCCTGCTCCCCAGCGCTTCGGTGCTGATCCAGAGGAACCCCGAGTTCAGCTTCGCGCAGGGGCGGGTGTTCGAAAAGGACCAGGGCGTGGTGTACTGGCGGGTGAAGCAGGATGGAAATCTCCTGTATCACATCCAGTCGGACTCGGCGGAGGCGGTTCGGAAGCTGAGCGAAGCGCTGAACTGGCCCGCCCCGTCCCCGGCCTCGGCGGACGAAGGGCGTTAGTCACGCGTTCGCGGGGGCATCGGCCGAAAACCGTGACCCCGAGGGGCGTATCGCCCGATCTTGAGCCCATGGGAAAGCGTAAAACCGTCGTGAGGATGCGATCATCCTCGCGGCCCCCTGGTGTTTTG
Organism: Phycisphaerales bacterium; assembly: GCA_044226385.1. Classification (GTDB taxonomy): domain Bacteria; phylum Planctomycetota; class Phycisphaerae; order Phycisphaerales; family UBA1924; genus JAEUJB01. The sequence goes on along the minus strand of JBGAHA010000010.1, from coordinate 73,209 downwards.
GCTGTATCATTGGTTTAAGGCATGCACCGCTGGAAGTCTTCCATCGTCTGGGTCACCGTTCTGGCCGCAATCGCCGGCACGTCGTCCAGCGCGCTGGCGCAGTATCGGCGCGGCGGGGAAGGTCGCCTGCTGGAGCGCGACCTGGGTGTGTATAACAGCGGCGGGCTGCAGGGGCGGGACCTGAACTCCTCGTTCCGGTTCGCCCGCAACGTCTCGTTCGGCCGGGCGGGCGGCGGGTTCTCGTTCATGGGGAACCTGGGCACGCAGGACTACTCGGACTTCGTCGGCGGGCTGGGGTCCAACGACCTGAGCGACTTCCGCAATCGCAGCCAGGGCTCGGCCCTCGCCGGCCGGGGCGTCAAGTCCTCCGACACCTCGTCGTATGCCCAGAGCCTGACGGCGGGCACGCGCAAGCCCGACGCCTTCAAGGGAACGCTCGAGCTCCCCAACAGCAGCTACAGCAAGTCGTTTGAGTTTGATACCTCTCCGGACTTCACCGGCCTCAAGTCTCCGGGCGGCTCCAACACGGGCCGGCGCAGCAGCCAGCTCCTGACCGATCCGCTTCGTGATGCGGAGCGGTCGGGGCAGCGCTCCCTGGGGATGTCGGGCGGCCGCACGCCGACGCTGGCGACGGACTCGATCGGGTCCACCCGCTTGTCGGCGGCAAACCGTTCGCAGGTGGACCTGGGGGCCGACACGCTGACGCGCCGGACCTCGACGGGTGACTCTTTGGGCGGCCTGACGGGCAAGGGACTGGAGAACAAGGGCATCGGCATTCCCGGCCTTCCGACGGCGCAGGGGAACCAGTCGATGCGTCCCAAGACGCTCGCCGAATCCAAGCGGGCGACCGAGTCGGTGCGTCAGGCGATGCGCGACTCGGAGAAGTCCAGGGCGTCGGCATCTCCCGAGCGGCTGGACACCTCGATCGACACGCGCGTGCCCAACTCGAGCGCTTCACCGGATCGCCCCAACACCTACGCGCCCCCGGAATCCTCGTACGGCAAGCTGATCGATCGGCTCGACAAGCTCGGCAACGCGCCCGAGACGCCCGACGTGAACAATCCGGGCGGGACGTCGCCCGATTCGCGGGGCCCGAGCGCCCGGCGCGATCCCTCGGGGAAGTCCAGGATCAACGATCCCGAAGGCGGGAAGGACGAGGGCGTGGGCGGGCAGCTGCGCGACCTGCGTTCAAGGCTCAACCGGGGTGGATCGGCGGACGACTCGCTGGATACCTCCAGCGCTCGCGTGAAGCAGCAGACGGGCCTGGTGGGCGGGAGCGACTGGCTGACGCGGCGTTCGACGACGCTCTCCCAGACGGGCGCGGTGGCGTCGACCGCCGAGCGCGCGGCGAGGGAGGCCGCCAAGGCGCGGGCGAGCAGGAATGTGAATGTGCCGGGGCAGAGCGAGCCGCAGGCCGATCCGGGCGCGGCGCGTTCGCTGCCTGAGCTGGACCCCGGGACGCTGCGGGCGATCCGGGAGGCCGGCGGGATTGTGGACTCGTTCATTCCCGCGGACGCCGCGGCGCGCGACCCCTTCACGGAGCACGTGAAGGCCGGGCAGGCGGCGCTGGAGTCGGGGGACTATTTCTCGGCGGACGACCGGTTCACGATCGCCGCGGGGATCAAGCCGTCGGAGCTTTCGGCGCAGATCGGCCGTGTGCACGCGCAGCTGGGCGGGGCGATCTTCCGGACGGCGGCGTCGAACCTGCGGAAGATTTTCCGCGGGCGGCCCGAGGTCGCCGCGGTGCATTACGGGGCGACGCTGCTGCCCGACAAGGACCGCATGACCGAGGTGATCCTGCGGCTGCAGAGGGCGACGGACTGGACCGGGCAGGCGGGGCGCGACGGGGCGCTGCTGCTGGCGTACGCCGGGTACCAGATGCACGACGCCGCGGCGCAGGCCGAGGGGCTTGACCGGCTCGAGAGGCTGTCCCAGCCGGACCAGCCTGAGAGCGACCCGCGCGACGGGGTGCTCGCACGATTCCTGAGGGAGGTTTGGGCCAAACCCGCGGCTCCCGCCGATGGAGTGGAAGCGCCCGCGAACGCGGGCAATCCTCCCGCTGCCGCCCCCACACCTCCCACCACCGGCGTGAAGCCTCAAGCCTCGGAGAAGCCCGGGAAATGACCAACCCGTCCGTCCCCGATGGCTCGATCTCACCCGCGCCGCCCGTCGTCATCCAGCCCATGCCACGCGAACCCGATGGCGCCCGCCCCGCGGGGGAGGCCGAGCTGGCGCAGTCGCAGGGGCCGCTCTCGATCACCGATTTCCTGACCGACGGCTCCCTCGCGGGGCTGTGCGGGGAGCTGACGCGCCTGACGGGCGTGCGCGTGGGGCTGCGCGACCGCGCGGGACGATCGATCATCGCCGGTGAAGGCCGGCGGGCGTGGGAAGTGGTCAGCGACGTGAAGGAATCGGCCGACGACATCGGCGGGGCGGGGAGCTTCCCGCTGCGGGTGTCGGGGGACACGATCGGGTGGCTGACGGTGTCTCCCGGGCAGCCGGAGCTAGGGCCCGACGCGAGGGACCGGCTGGAGCACGTGGTGACGCTGATCGCCTCGGCGGCGGCGGAGCTGTGCGAGAACGGGCTGGAGCTGCGGCACCGGCTGCGCGAGCTGACGGTGCTGTACCGGCTGAACTCCCTGCTGACGCGGACGCAGGACGTGTCGGCGATCCTGGACACGGCGCTGGACTCGGCGCTGGACGTGCTGGAGCTGGACGCGGGGGCGATCATGCTGCTGCCGGAGGATGCCGACGGGATCCTGAGCGAGCACGAGAAGGACCTGGTGACGGCGGCGTCCCGGAGCCTGAGCCACGAGTGGCTGCACTCACCGTTGCCGCTGAGCCGGGACCGGCTCTTTGACCAGCTTGCCCTGCGTGGTGAAACGGTGGTGAGCGAGGACGTGACGCGCGACGAGCGGGTGCTGATCCCCGAGCGGGCGCGCGAAGAGGGGCTGGTGAGCTTCATCAACGCGGGGCTTGTCTTCCAGGGACGCCCGATCGGGGTGATCCGGCTGTACAAGCGTCGGCGGCGGGAGTTCAGCGACTGGGACCGGCGGCTGCTCAAGTCGATCGCGCAGCAGGCGGCGGTCGCGGTGCAGCAGGCGCGGCTGCAGCGGGCGCGTGACGAGGAATCACGGATCCAGCGGCAGGTGCAGCTCGCGGTGGACGTGCAGCGGCGGATGCTGCCGCGCATGCAGCCGGTGATCAAGGGGCTGGACCTGGCGGCGGCGTACGAGCCCAGCTACGAGCTGGGCGGTGACTTCTACGACTTTGTGAACCTGGGCGGGCACCTGGGGCTGATCGTCGGGGACGTCGTGGGCAAGGGCATCGCCGCGGCGCTGCTGATGTCGGCGGTGCGTGCGATGCTGCGGGCCCACGCCGAGGACCTGTACGACCTGGACGAGGTGGTGGGCCGCGTGAACAAGGCGGTGTGCCGTGACACGCTGGACCACGAGTTTGCGACGCTGTGGTACGGGGTGCTGGACCCCAACACGCTGCGGCTGACGTACTGCTCGGCGGGGCACGACCCGCCGATGGTGGTGCACGTGCCGCGCGACCGGGCGCCGACGGTGGACGACATCGACGAGCTGGCGGTGGGCGGGATGGTGGTGGGCGTGGACCCGACGCAGAAGTACCAGCGCGGGATCTACGAGGTGCGGCACGGGGACGTGCTGCTGGCCTACACCGACGGGGTGACGGACGCGCTGACGTTCTCGGGGGAGAAGTTCGGCAAGCAGCGGCTGCGGGCGACGCTGCTGCGGCTGCTGGCGGAGAACCCGGGGATGCCGGCGAAGCAGATCGTGGACCAGATCATCTGGGAGGTGCGGCGCTTCGTGGGGCTGGCGCGGCGCACGGACGACCAGACGATTGTGGTGGCGCGGGTGCTGTAGCGAAGTGATCGCGGCTCAGGCCGCGTCGAGCAGGCGATTCACCACGGCGTTGGCGAAGGAGAAGCGGGAGGCGCTAAAGGCCTTGCTCGCCGATCGTGCGGACTCGTCGCGGGCGCGGTGGAGCTCGGCGGCGGCGGCCTGGATCTTGCCCGACGATTCGTCCTGCCAGCGTTCCAGCAGGATCTGGACCTTTTCGAGCTCGCTGTGGTCGAGCCACAGGCCGGCGCAGGATGGGCAGCGATCGACGACCACGCCGCTGTCCCCGGCGTAGTTGATGGGGTTCATGGGGACGCGGCAGGCGGGGCAGCAGAAGCGGGTGGTCGCGTCGGCGTCGGCGATGCCGAAGACGGGCTTGCGGTGGGCGAGCTGGGAGCGTTCGGGCTCGCTGAAGCGCTGGTCGCGGACGCGGATGATCTGGCCCATGCCCTCGCTGGAGAGGAATTCCCCGCCGCAGCCGTCGCAGGTGTCGATCTGGACGCCTTCGTACTGGCAGCTGCGCAGGGTGTGGGTGCAGGCGGGGCAGTTCATGAGGGCTGGTCTCCGGAGAGGATGCGCCGGGGGATCGCACGGCGCGGGGCAGGGGTGCCATCGGACCTTGAGGGTGATCACTGCAGTCCATTCCGCTAGCATGAGCCAACCATGGCCGGACACGTCCGCATCACCGATGTATCTCCCCGGGACGGGCTCCAGAACGAGCCCCGGCCCATCCCCACGTCCGAGAAGATCCGGCTGGTCCGGGCGCTGTGCGCGGCACGGGTGGACGAGGTGGAGGTCTCGAGCTTCGTCTCGGCGAAGTGGATCCCGCAGCTGGGGGACGCGGCGGAGGTCTTCGCGGGGCTCGCGGGGGACGCGGCGTTGATGAAGTCGCGGCCGGTGTTCTCCGCGCTGGTGCCCAACGCCAAAGGGATGGCGGGGGCGAGCGAAGTAAACCAAAAAGCCGGGGCGCGGGTGCTGGACAAGGTTTCGGTGTTCACGGCGGCGTCGGAGACGTTTGCGCAGCGCAACACCAACGGGAGCATCGCCGAGACGATCGAGCGGTTCGTGCCGGTGTCGAAGGCGGCCGCGGATGAGGGGCTCGCGGTGCGGGCGTACATCTCGTGCGTGGTCGCGTGCCCGTTCGAGGGGGCGATCGCGCCGGCGGCGGTGGCGAGGGTGATCGAGATGCTGGGGCGGGTGCGTGAGGCGGGACGGATTGATGAGATTGATCTGGGGGACACGATCGGGGCGGGGACGCCCGAGACGATCCGCGCGGTGCTGGAGGCTTCGCAGCGGCAGATCGAGAAATCACTGCCCGGGGCTTCGCTGACGCTGCACCTGCACGACACGTTCGGGCGGGCTGGGGAGTGCGTGCTGGCGGCGCTGGAAATGGGCGTGCGATCGTTTGACTCGTCGGCGGGAGGACTGGGCGGGTGTCCGTATGCGAGCACGCCGGAGCGGCGAGCGCCGGGGAATATTTCGACGCAGCTGCTGGTGGAGGTCGTGCGCGGCGCGGGGTATCAGGTGTCGGTGGACGACGGGGCGATGGAGATCGCGGCGGGGATCGCGCGATCGCTGTCGCGCTGATTGCGTTGGAGTGCGTCGACGACCTTCAGTCAGTGTTCAAGCGGCGTGGGTTTGAAGACGGGCTGGCGGCCGATGGTGGTGCGGGCGGCGAGGATGATGGTGCCGGCGAGTGCGGCGGCGATGACCAGCCCGGGGGCGGCGTACCAGCGTGAGGTGTCGAAGGTGATGGGCGTGCGCATGATGATGAAGGCAACGGCGATCATCGCGGAGCCGCCCAGGACGCCCAGCCGGATGAAGACGAAGGTCATGAGGGCGGCCCAGGGCAGGCCCAGGAGCCATGGGTAAGGCGCGCCCTCGAAGGGTCCGGACATCGCGGTGACGTAGAGGACGAGGAAGAGGGCGGCCTTGACGAGCTGCGGGATGCGCAGGATGGCGCGCAGGAGCACCAGGCCCAGGGCGACCAGGAGCGTGATGACGGTGGCGTCGCTGATGGCGTCGACGCACTGGCCCAGGGCGTAGCGAGCGGAGATGAGGGAGATGACGTTGGGGTTGATGGGGCGGGGCGGGGCGAGGGCGAGGAGTTTGTGGGCCAGGCCGATGGCGGGTTCCTGGAGGAGGATGATGGCCAGGCCGGCGAGGCATCCCAGGAGGATGTCGCGGCCGACGAGGGGATCGCGCCAGCGTCCCTCGAGCAGGCGCGACCATGAGATGATGGCGTGGGGCCAGATCTTGCGGACGACGGGCTCCATGGCGCAGTAGGAGACCCACCAGATGATGGTGAGGAAGAAGCACCGGACGAGTGTGACGCCGAAGAGGGCGGCGCCGGGGTTGTCCCACGAGGCGAGGAGGAGGGAGGCGATGTAGCTGAGGGAGAAGGCGACGGCGGCGACGCGGGCGCCGCCGCGGCGATCGGCGCGGTTGGTCTTGAGGTTCTTGCGGGCCATGAAGCCGGCGGAGATGAGCAGGGTGAGCTGGACGGTGGAGGCGGCAACGGAGACGACCTGGTTGAAGAGCGAGTCTTCGCCGGCGACGGGCTGGATGTAACTCCAGGGGAAGATGGTCTCGACGGAGACGACCTTGCCGCGGGCCTGGCCGACCTCGATGGTGACGGGGAGCGGGTCTTTGCCGGGGAGGCTGGCGGAGAAGGACCAGCGATCGTCGGTGGGAACGGCGTGCAGCACGGAGGGGGGCAAGGGCGTGACCGGGGCCGCGGGGAGGCCGATGGCGCGGGTGAGCGCCTGCGCGACGGCGTCACGGGAAGCGGGAGCGGCGGGGGTTTCGGGGAGCTGGGTGGATGGAGGCGTTGGGGAGGCGGTGGTATCGGTAGGAGCGGGATTTTCGGTGGAGGTCGTGGCCTGCGAGGAGGCGGGCGCGGCTGGAGCGGGGCGGAGTTCGCGTGACGCGGCGACGGCGTTGAGGGAGCGGAGCTGGCCGCGCGTGTCGAGCGTCAGGAACATTTCGCCGGGCCGGTAGACGGGCGGATCGTCGTAGGCGGGGCTCATCTGCCACCACGTGCTGGGCTGGAGGCTGTAGGGGCTGGCGCGGAACCAGAAAGTGAGAGGAGAGAGGGCGGGGTCGGAAAGTTTGTTCCAGCGCTGGAGTGAATCGTCTTCGCGCTCAATCGCCGAGAGCATGGCGGTGCGGATGAGCAGGCCGTAGGTCTCGGCGTGGGGACGATCGGTGTAGCCCAGGGCCTGGAGGGATTCGCGGGCCTTGGAGGCGAGGACTTCGGGGGAATGGTCGAGGGCGGCGTAGCGGAGGATGGAGAGGCGATCGCGGATGACGGTGACGGCGACCATGAGGATGATCGCGGCCGCGGCGAGGGCGATGGCGAGGGCGGGCTTGAGGGTTCCGGCTTCACCGGAGGCGGCGACGAGTTCTGGGGAAGGGGTTTCGCCGGCGGCGAGGGCGGCGGCGAGTGGATCACCGCCGGGAAGTGCGGCGGCGACGGCGACGGCGGAGGCGGGCCTGCGTGCGGGATCGGCTTCGAGGCAGCGGAGGATGACAGTTTCGACGGCGGGGTCGAGGTCGCCGACGAGCTGGGTGAGGCTGGCGGGACGCGTGCCGCTGGCGTGGGCGTGGCGGAGCTCGGCGAGGGAGTTTGCGGAGAAGGCGGGTTTGCCGGTGAAGACCTCGTAGAGGACCAGGCCGAGGGAGTAGATGTCGGAGCGGCGGGAGACTTCGCGGCCTTCGAGCTGCTCGGGGGCCATGTAGGCGGGAGTGCCGGCGGCGACGGCGCCGGAGGAGTTGAGCTCTGCGGCAACGCCGGCGACGCCGAAGTCCATGACGCGCGCGTTGCCGCGTCCGTCGAGCATGATGTTGGCGGGCTTGAGGTCGCGGTGGACGACGCCCAGGTCGTGGGCGGCGGCGACGGCGAAGCAGATCTGGCGCGCGAGCTGGACGGCCTTGTCCTGCGGGAGTCGGCCGATGCGTCGGATGAGGGAGGAGAGGTCTTCGCCGTCGACGAATTCCATGGAGAGGAAGACGCGGCCATCGACCTCGGCGATGTCGTAGACGCGGCAGACGCCGGGGTGGCTGATCTGGCGGGTGAGGCGGACTTCGGCGCGGAAGCGGTCGAGCCAACCGGGGCGGTCGAGGGCGCCGGGTGGGAGGAACTTGAGGGCGACAGACTGGGCGAGGGTGAGGTCGTCGGCGCGGTAGACCTCGCCCATGCCGCCGCCGCCGAGGCGAGAGACGATGCGGTAACGGCCGGCGAGAAGGAGGCCGGCGGGGAGATACTCCCGGTCGGCGGGAATGCTGGAGAGGTGGGACGGGTGGGAGGCGGCGGAGGTGGCCGTCGCGGCGCGGGGAGTGCGGGGTTGAGGATGCGGGCTTGGTGGGCCCGCGGAGGTCTGGGTTGGGTCTTCGCCGCCGTTCACGCGAGGGGGAGTTTACTCGGAAGCGGGGCGGAGCGCGTGGGGTCCGGCGAGAAAGGGCGCCCGCGGCCGGAGCGCGGGGTGCCCGCGGGCGGGTGGGCACGCACGGGTTTGGAGGGCGTGACGAGGCGCGCGATCGCTCACTTGATCATCGGTCGCCAGATGTATTCCGACGGGGTGGTGCCCGAGGCGTCTTCAATGAGGGCGAGGATGAACTCGTCGACGGTCATGTCGTTGAAGCGCGCGGCTTCTTCGAAGAGCGGAGTGACGGCGTTCATGGCGCGGGCCTCGTCGACTTTCCAGACACCCTCTTCCTTGAGAAGGTAGACGGGGACCTTGAGTTTGCGCGTGAGGACGATGTAGCCGACGGCCCAGTCGTCGTGAATGTCCATGTTCTCGAGCTGGCCGATGTCTTCGGCGCTGCCCCCGTCGGAATCGCCCCAGCCCGAGGAGGTGGCGAGGCTGAGATAGCCGGCGCCGTCGAGCTTGGAGAGCTGGGCGCGGGTGGAGTGATGGCGCATCTTGAGAATTTCGTACTTGTATCCGGGGGCGAGGGACTTGATGTCGGCTTCCTTGCCGTCGAGGGCGAGCTTGAGAAGCGGTTCGTAGGCGTCGAGTGAGGCCTTGGTGACGGCCTTGACGGCGGCGGCGCCGTCGCGGGCGATGAAGGCGGCGTTGTATGCCTTGTATGCGGCGTCGATCTCGGGGTTTCGTGCTTCCTCGCAGCCGCCGAGGAGGGAGAGCATGAGGGCGAGCGCAAGCGTGACAGAGGCGATGTATCGGTACATATGTGATTACCCCGGAACGGAAGAATGTGGATCTCTATGGGAACTATCAGGCACTGGAGGGGAGAGTGTATCGATTTCCCTTGTGCGGGATCCGGACGGGAGTTCACGGCCAAACGGGGTTGTGAGGCCGATGGAACCGACGGGGCGCAGGTCCGTATCGGCATATTGCACGGATTCACGTGCGTGGCGGAGCATCCGGATTCGCTGGGGCGACCGGGCTTGGCCTCTGGGGTCAGATCTTTTCATGCAGGAGAGAAGAGTCATGCGTATCGCAGCAGGCATCGTTCTCATTGCGTCGCTGTCGGCCGGTGCGTCGGCGGTGAACATCGTGCAGAACGGGGATTTCGAGGACAACAGCGCGGGGACGACGCAGTTCAACGTGAACAACGGTGTGTTCGGCGTGTTCATGGCCGGGGGCGCCGCCTTCGGCGGCTCGAACGAGCTGGACATCGTGACCAGCACGGATTTCGGCATCGAGGCGTACAGCGGGAAGTGGAAGGTGGGCCTCCACCAGAACACGGGCAACGACTCGAACCGGGACGAGTTCTCCCTGACCCTGACGCAAGCGGTCACGGCGGGACAGGCGATCAAGGTGAGCTTCGCGACGGTGGGCCTGCCGGGCTCCCCGATCGGCGGGATCGAGATCGGGCTTTCGAATAACGCGAGCGACTTTGGAACTCTGATTTTCGGCGGGAATTCCGGCACCTCGACGGCGTGGAAGGTGTTCACGTTCGAGGGCGTCGCGCCGGCGGACGGGAGCTTCCTGACGGTCCGCAACAGCCTGGAGCGCGACGTGTACGCGTTCGTTGACGCGGTGTCCCTCGAGGTCGTTCCGGCGCCGGCGTCGCTGGGCGCGGTCGTGGGCGGGGCGGCGCTGCTGGGCCGTCGTCGCCGGGCCTGAGCGCGGCCGTCGCCGGTTGAGTTCCGTCACACATGCATCGAAGCGCCGCCCGCGGTGAAGCGGGCGGCGTTTTTTTTGGTCGGGGAATGGACGGCACCGGGTGCATCCCGGCGGCTGGAGCAGGCGTGAGCCCCTACCCTCAAGGCCCGGCATCCTGGTGGTGCCGCCACGGTGAATACCGCAGGGGATTCCTTCCGCCGTGAGCGCCGCGCGTCGGCGCCGGGAGGGACCGGGAGCGCCCCCCGCGGGCCATCCCCCCCACTTCTCACTCCGCCGGAGCACGCCACGGATGTCCAGCCAGCATGGTCAGCAGAACGGGTCGGTTCCCGCGTCGTCAGTCGTCGAGATGAAGCGCGCCGGGGGGACCGCGGCGGTGGTGGAGCCCAAGGGGCTGCCGGGGATGGATCGTTCGCCCGGGCGGATCGTGATCCTGGGTGCGGGGCCCACGGGGCTGGGTGCGGCGTACCGGCTGAAGGAGCTGGGGTACAGCGATTTCCGGATGTACGACAAGAACCCCTACCTGGGTGGGCTGGCGAACTCGTTCACGGACGAGGCGGGGTTTACGTGGGACATCGGCGGGCACGTGATGTTCAGCCATTACACGTACTACGACGAGGTCTTCAACCGGCTGATGGGTGATGAGTACACGCTCAACGACCGGGAGAGCTGGGTGCGGATGATGGACCGCTGGGTGCCATACCCGTTCCAGAACAACATCCGCCACCTGCCGGCGGAGGTGACGTTCGAGTGCATGTCGGGGCTGATCAAGGCGCAGAACGGCAAGGGGAAGATTGCCAGCCCGGCGGCGGCGAAGAACTTCGGGGAGTTCATCGACGCGGTGTTCGGGGAGGGGATCGCGCGGCACTTCATGCGTCCGTACAACTTCAAGGTGTGGGCGCACCCGCCGGAGATGATGAACAAGCAGTGGATCGGGGAGCGCGTCGCGGTGCTTGACGTGGACCGGGCGCTCAAGAACGTGATCCTGGGGACGGATGATTTCGGGTGGGGTCCCAACAACCGCTTCAAGTTCCCGCTCAAGGGCGGGACGGGGGAGTTCTACCGCAGGTTTGATCGCGTGCTGGGCGGCACGTACCAGCTCAACACGCGGGTGAAGTCGATCGACGTGGACGAGAAGGTGGTGAAGTTCGCCGACGGCGCCAGCGACCGGTACGACTCCCTGGTGACGACGATGCCGGTGGACGTGCTGCTGCGCGACGTGCTGGTAAGCGAGAAAGGGTCAATCCCGGAATCGATCCGGAGGACGGCGCAGCGGCTGCGGCACTCGGGCGGGTACATGGTGGGGATCGGCATCAAGCGGCCGTGCCCCTCGACCAAGAGCTGGATGTACTACCCCGATGACAACTGCCCGTTCTACCGGGTGACCTACCTGAGCAACTACTCACCGTTCATGACGCCCGAGCCGTACACGACCGACGAGAGCGGCAGGCGCAACGGGAAATACTACTCGCTGCTGTGCGAGACGAGCTACAGCGAGTTCAAGCCGGTGGATGAGGGGACGATCGTGGAGGAGACGATCCGGGGACTTATCAATTCCGGGATGATCACGGAGGATGAGCGAGCGGACATCGTGAGCACCTGGGTGTACAAGGCGGAGTACTCGTACCCGACGCCGACGGTGGACCGTGACGAGATTCTGTCGGAGGTGATCCCGTGGCTTGAATCGCGCGGGATTTATTCGCGCGGGCGGTTTGGGATGTGGAAGTACGAGGTGGCGAACACGGACCACTCGCTGATGCAGGGCGTGGAGGTGGTGAACCGGCTGCTGCTGGGAGAGAAGGAGACGACGATCGGGGTGGTGTACAAGGTAACGGAGGACGGGCGGAACGCGGCGGAGCATGAGCGGAGCGTGGTGGCGGGGAGCGGGGAGAAGAGGATTCGCGTCTAAACCGGTCACGTATCCGTGATGGTGGTGGTCGACCGTCCCCGTGACGAAGCCGCCTGAGCTGTCAGCTACGCAATTCTTGAGGCAACAACGCGCCACTCTTCGGCGACACCAAGCCGTAAAGCCCATTGTTCGATATATGCCCGATCAATGATCTCCGCACTGATCTTGAGCATTGAGGCGATGTCCCGCAAGTGCTTGTCCGATCCGCCTTCGCGGTAGAAGAGCAGCTTTCCGAGAATGACATCTTCGGGCGAAGCGAAGTACGCGTCCCACCCAGCGCCAAACGGCAACCGTCGCCGCCGCGTAAGCGCCAGACTGTCCTGAAGATTGTCCTTGTACACAACAATGTCGGCCTTGAAGCCTGAGCCGGCATGAATGATGTTGAACATCCGCCCTTGGGATACCGCTTCGCGCGCAGCACCTTCATCGACATAGAACTCGTCCATCGGAAACAGTGCGCACAGCTCGGTCACCTTCCACGATGGGATTTCGACGACGACATCGACGTCTTGCGTGAAGCGAACTTCGCCGTAGAGGATGGTGGCACTGCCGCCCGTGATGTAATACTCAAGCCCAAGACTCTCCAGCCGCTGCGCGACGAGATGGACGAACTCGTCATGCTGCACCAAAGAGTCTCCGTCGAATTTGCCGCTCGAGTTCTTCGGCCGACCAGTCGGGGTGCTGCGAACGAAGGTATGCGCTGAGCATGCGGCGGGCCGAGGCGTGCATGTCCGAGGCGATTTTCAGGCGCTCTGCGCCGGTCATGCCCCGCATGATCTCGGCGGTGCCGTCATCGATCACTTCAATTCGGCGGGGATCGATCATCGGCGAATTATATCCGCCAGCCTCCCTTGCGGCCGCGTCCCGCCTCCCGGCGGATTGCGTAGTCGTTCGCGGCATCAAGATACTGAACGCTTCTTGGAACTCAGGACCTCTTCCACCGGGAACGGACGGCGCGATTGGTTCCCACCGTGCTCTGCGAGCTTCTCAGTTTTCTTCGGGCCGGCGTGGGGATGGGGCGGTCGGGAACGGACGCGGCGCCTGTGTGGCGGATGCGCGATGTGCTGATCCTTTCGCTGATGTACCGCAATGCCGACGCAAGCAGGGTCGACCGCGGCGAACGCATGCGCACGGCATGTCACGAGGATTTTCTGAAGCTCTCGGGAATGTCTCGGGCCATCGCACGGACCCTCACACCACCGTACTGAAACTCGCGTCCCGATCAGCTGTCACCCGGCACGAACCACACGAGCTTCCAGTTGCCCTTTTCCATGATCATGTCGAAGCCGACCCAGTAGAGGCCTTTGGCGGCGAGGCCTTGGACGCGAAGGCGCTGCACACCCTTCTCGACGGGCTCCAGGAAGAGGCCGGGCGTTGATTCACCCATGGGCATGCGGTCAAAGAGCGTGAGCACGTCGCCGGCGTGCTCCTGCATGGTCTTGAATGCGGCGCTGGGGTGGATGCCGCGCTGGTAATACTCCCCGCGGGTGCGCTCGCTGAGGATCTCGTCCACGAACAGCTTGTCCTGGGAGTTCATCAGCGCGTTGTAGATGTGCATCATCAGGTGGCGGGCGGTGCGGGCGCGGAGCTGCTTGGGCTTGCCGTCGTCGCTCTTGACGACGAGCTGGTCGTCGGCGATGACCGTTGGATCGTGGTAGCCCTTGGGGTAGCGGGAGATAGGGGCCTGGCTCTCAGCGCCGGGCAGGCCGCCGAGGAAGGGGCGGTTGTAGACGACGCGCGTCTCGGGCTCGCAGGCGGGGAGCACGAGTGAAGCGAACACCAGGACACTGATCACCAGCCGCAGGACGCCGGGGGAAGATGGAGGGCGTGAGATCATGGGCGGTTCTGCGTGGTTCGCGGGGCCTTGCGGCGTGCGGGGGGACGTGCTACTGGCTGAGCGGGCAGGTCAGGGGCGTTTCCCGGCCGCGGCGCCAGAGATCGTGGACGGCGAACTCTTCGCGCGGGGCGGGGAAGTCGCTGCGGGCGTGGGCGCCGCGTGATTCCTCCCGCCACAGGGCGGAGCGGGCCATCAACGCGCCCACGAGGAGCATGTTCTGGATCTCCCACCCTCCGGTGTCGTCGAAGATCTTGTCGAGCGTGTAGCGGGCCCAGAAGTTGAACATGTCCCCCGCGTCCCGGAGCTTGGGGCCGGTGCGCTCGATGCCGACGTTGCGCCACATCGAGGACCGCAGGCTTGACTGCACATCGATGAGGTCCAGTTCACCGTGGTCGCTGGGGCGGATGTCGGAGATGATGGGGACGGGGCTGGGGCGAGGGGCGACGCCCCAGGCGTTGGCGGGCGGGCCTCCGCTGGCGGCCTGGTGGGCCATCTCGGCGGCGGCGGCGCCGGCGATTTCTCCCAGCACGAGGCCTTCGAGCAGGGAGTTGCTGGCGAGGCGGTTGGCGCCGTGGAGCCCGCAGGAGGCGATCTCACCCACGGCGTAGAGGCCGGGGACATCGCTGCGTCCGGCGAGGTCGGTGCGGACGCCGCCGATCATGTAATGGGCGGCGGGGTGGACGGGGATGAGGTCCTTGGCGGGGTCGAGGTCGAAGCGCTTGAGTTCGGCGGTGATGGAGGGGAAGCGCGTGGTGAAGGTGGTGATGTGGCGGCAGTCGAGCCAGACGTGGCGGCCGCCCTGCTTGGCGATCTGGCGCACGATCGCCTGGCTGACGATGTCGCGCGGGGCGAGCTCCATGAGCGGGTGTTCCCCGGTCATGAAGCGGTGGCCGGTGTTGTCGAGGAGGTAGGCGCCTTCGCCGCGCACGGCCTCGGAGATGAGGGAGCGGGTGGCGCCGGGGAGGTAGAGCGTGGTGGGGTGGAACTGGACGAAGGCCATGTCGGCGAGGGTCGCGCCGGCGCGGTAGGCCATGGCCAGGCCGTCGGCGGTGGCGATGCGGGGGTTGGTGGTTTCGCGGTAGAGCATGCCCGCGCCGCCGCTGGCGAGGATGGTCGCCTTGGCCCAGATAACCTGGAGTCCGTACTTGGGATGGTGGGTGATGGCGCCCATGACGGGGGCGCCGACCTCCGCGGCGGGGGTGATGAGATCGAGGGCGAAGCAGTGCTCGAAGATGCGGATGTTGGGCGTGGCCCGGGCCTTCTCGACCAGCACGCGCTGGATCTCCCGGCCGGTGGCGTCACCGTCGGAGTGCAGGATGCGGGCGAGGCCGTGGCCGCCTTCCCGTCCGAAGGCGGTTTCTCCCTCGGCGTTGCGATCGGCTCGCATTCCCCAGCTGAGGAGTTCGCGGACGCGGTCCCGGCCGTGATCGACGACGAGCTTGACGGCGGGGAGGTCGCAGAGGCCGGCGCCGGCGACCATGGTGTCACGGACGTGGGCTTCGACCGAGTCACCCTCGGCGATGGCGGCGGCGATGCCGCCCTGGGCCCAGGCGGTGTTGGAAAGGTTGAGCTCGGCCTTGGCGAGGACGATGACTTCACCGTGGGCGGCGGCGGCGATCGCGGCGCGCAGTCCGGCGACGCCCGCGCCGAGGACGAGCGTGCCGGTGAAGATCTGGGGAAGCAGCGACGACCGGAAGGGGATCAGGTAGCGGCGCTGGTCAAAGGTCGCGTCCATACATCTTTCGAAGAGCGGGCCGGCGTTCGCCCCGATCGATCCGCAGCGTGCGAACCGGGCGTGGGCGGGCCTTGGTGCGAGGGTGGGCGGTGCGTATTACGCGAGCGAAGCGGCGGGCGGCGGGCGAACGCCTGTCAGCCCTTGCAGCCGCACCCGCTGCCGCAGCCGCCTCCCCCGCCGCCCGCGGGATTCGCCGAGCCGGCGAGGGCTGATTCGGGGATATCGACGCCCAGGAGCTTTTCGACCTTGGCGTTGAGGTACCAGCCGTGGTGTTCGAGGTGCCAGACGTCGTAGGAGACCATCTGGCGAACGGTGACTTCCCCGCGCTGGGGGTGCATGACGGAGCGTTCCCACTGGGCGGGGGTGAGGGTCATGAGCCACTCGCTCATCCAGCGGCGGAGGGTGTGGATGACGGCGACGAAGCCGGCGAGGGGGAAGGCGCTGCTGGCGATGGGGGCCGGGGCGTTGCCGGCGGCATCGACGGCGGCGGAGGCGCGGCCGTAGACGCCGGCGTCGATGAAGGCGTTTTCGTCCCAGAGGGCGACGACGGGGTGGTCTTCGGCGACGGCGCGGCGGACGCGGTGGATGGTGGCGATCTCGGCGTCGGCGAGGTGCCCGACCAGGACGCGGATGGGCCAGCGGCCGACGCCCGAGTCGGGGAGGAAGGCGATGTCGAGCTGCTGCTCGTCGAGGAAGAAGATGCGGCGATCAAAGTTCTCGATGCCGCGGCGGTAGCGGGCGATGAGGGCGTGGGGCTCGAGGGCGAGGAAGGTTTCCTTCTGGGGCTTGGGGGCGTCCATCGCGGAGACGATCTCGTCCGTGTGATCGTGCTGGGCGTGGTCGTGGGAATGCGCGTGCTCCCCGGCATCCTTGCAGCAGCCGCCCGCGGCCTTGGCGGGGGCGCCCGCGGCGGCGTTTTTTCCGCCGCAGCACCCGGAACCCTGGCAGCACGCTTCAGAGGACGGGGTGGACGACGCGTCGGCGGCGGGGTGAGAATGCACGAATAGCTCCCTGATATGCGGGTGGATCGCCGGCAGGCCGCCGTCAGGCGGGCGCGGGGGCGGACCTCCACACCGGCAATCCTATGGTTGGCGGCATGACCCCGGATCCGACCCCCCGTTCACCCTCCTCCGCCTCCGTCGCCGCCCCACTCTCGGGGGGGGTGGATTCGTCCCGCCGCCTCGCCTTGCGGGTGGTGACGATGCCGCGCGACACCAACCATTACGGGACGATCTTCGGTGGCGTCATTCTCAGCTATATCGACCAGGCGGGGTTTGTGGAGGCCCGGCGGCACGCGGCCTGCCGCTGGGTGACGGCGGCGATGGACCGGGTTGATTTCAAGGCCCCGGTGCACCTGGGAGACATCGTGAACTTTTTCGCCCAGACCACCCGGCTGGGGCGGACCAGCGCGACGGTGCGGATCGAGGTTGAGGCCGAGCGGTACACCGACGGGTCGCACGTGCAGGTCACGACGGCGACGCTGGTGATGGTCGCGGTGGACGAATCCGGGCAGCCGCTGCCGATCGAACTGGCGGCGAAAAACCCGGTGTAGGACGTGCAGGACGGCCCGCGGGGCCCCGAGAAAGTTGGGGCGGGTGCAAACTGGGGCTTGGGTGGTGGCGGTTTCGGGCCGATCGGTTATCCTTGACGCTTGGCGGGGCCGGAGCCGGTATCCCCGCGCCCGGCAGGGACCGGGACGGTCGGTGTGGACGGGAAAGGGTGCACATGGGGTTGATTCAATCCACGTACGTCTCGTGCGAACTGGTCGGCAATGCCGTGGTGGGCAAGCTGCTGTGCGAGAAGATCGCCGAGCGCGAGTCGGCGGTGATCCAGAACGAGCTGGGCCAGGCGGTCGCGCCGTTCGGTTGGAAGCTGGCGCTGGACGCCTCGCAGCTGACGATGCTGCCCTCGGTGGGTCTGGGGGCGCTGGTAAACCTGAACAAGACGTGCAAGGCCAACGGCGGGCGGATGGCGATCTTCAACCTGGCGAGCGAGATCGTGGAAGTGATGAAGCTGACGCGGCTGGACCGGATCGTGACGATCGTGAAGGATCGTGACGCGGCGATCAAGGCCGTCTCGTAGTCCGCGGAGCCCGGCGCGGAAGCGGACGGGCGGCGCGTGGGGAGCGGCTCCCTCGGCGGAGCGGCCCGCGGCGGCATACATTCGAATGTGATCCAGCGCCCGGCGCCTGAAGGCGCGGGGCCCCCCGGGCGTGTATGACCGTCCCGCCGATCGCAAAGGAGCGTTTACCGTGCCTGCACGCCTGGCCGTCTTCATTTCCGGCGGCGGCCGCACGCTGATCAACCTCCAGGACGCGATCGAGATCGGGGATCTTGATGCGACGATTCCGCTGGTGGTCGCCTCCCGCCCCTGCGGCGGGATCGAACGCGCCAAGGCGCGCGGGCTGCACGTGGTGATCGACAAGCCCCCCCACGATCCACAGAAGCTCGCGGCCCTGCTCCGCCAGCACCGCATCGACTGGATCGTCCTGGCCGGATACCTGCACCTGCTGCCGATCCCCAAGGGGTACGCGGGCCGGGCCGTCAACATTCATCCCGCGCTGCTGCCGGATTTCGGCGGACCTGGGATGTACGGGCACCGCGTGCACGAGGCGGTGCTCCGGTCGGGCAACCCGGTCTCGGGGTGCACGGTGCACTTCTGCGACGAGCAGTACGACCGCGGGCCGATCATCCTCCAGCTCTCGTGCCCGGTGCTGCCGGGGGACACGCCGGCGACGCTCGCCGACCGCGTATTCATGCAGGAATGCAAGGCCTACCCGCTCGCGCTGCAGCGCCTGGTGAGCCAGAAGTCTCAGCCGCCTTCACCGCACGGGAACACGCCCGAATGAGCTATCTCCCCGCCCATCACATGCTGAAGTGGTGGCTCGCGGCGGGCGTGCTCGCACTCTCGATGTCGGTCCATGCCTGGGCGCAGCCGGCGGGACCGGCCCGAAAGACCTCTCCCCCTCCCCCGGACCATTCCACGCCGACGGGCGTCGAAACGCCCTCACGCAAGGAAGCGCTGGAGCTTGAGGCGCAGGCGGTCAAGGCCTTCTCCGAGCAGCGGTTCGCCGACGCTGAAGTGCTGCTGCGGCGGCAGCTGGAGATCCAGCCCGGCAACTACGTGATCTTCTACAACCTTGCGTGCGCCCGGACCGCGCAGGGAGATGCGGCGCACGGGATGGAATTTCTGGTGAAGGCCGTGGAGGGGGGCTTCGACGATCTGCGCGAGATGCAGAAGGACCCATCGCTTCGCCCGCTGCGCGAGCTGGCGGACTACAAGCGGATCGTCGAGCACTGGCCCGAACTGCTGGAGGCGCGGCGAGACGCGAACGTGGAGAGCGTGCTGGAGTTCTTCTCCAAGAGCTACCGCGTGGAGCGCGACGAGCGGCTGCGGCTGGTCTTCGTGACGGGCGTGAACAAGGAGAGCGTCGCCGCCGCGCGGCAGGAGATCTCCAAGCTGGGGGAATGGGCGAGCAAGGACGTGTTCCCCGGCCTGCTCGACGAGCCCGAGTGCCGCAACGACCCGTGGGTGGTGGTGGTGCTGCCGCCGCGCGAGGATTTTTTGAAGTGGGTGGTGTCCCGTCACGGGGAAGGGGCGATCACGGGGGTTTCGTCGATCGGCGGGGAGTACGACCACGACACGAAGATCCTGGTGGCGCAGGACCTGGGCTCGAGCCTGCGGCACGAGTTCTTCCACGTGCTGCACTGGCGAAGCTGCATGCGGCTGGGCCAGCGGCACGCCTTCTGGGTGCAGGAGGGGCTGTGCAGCCTGGTGGAGGACTACTCCCTCGCCGCGGATGGAACGGTGACGCCCGAACGCTCGTGGCGGACCAACATCGTCAAGAGGCTCGAGCGCGCCGGGCAGCTGCCGCCGCTGGCGGACCTGTGCACGATGCCCGCGGCGCGGTTCATGGGAACGCGCGTGCTCGCCTCGTACGCCCGGGCGAGGACGGCGTTCATGTTCCTCTCCGAGCACGGCAAGCTGGGGGAGTGGTACCGCAACTACACGGCGACGTATGAGCAGGACCGCGCGGGCGTGAAGGCGTGGGAGCTGACGATGAACTCCCCGATCAAGCAGATCGACCTGACGATGCGGGGCTGGGTGCGGCGGATGGCGATGGTGCCCGAGGAGATCGGGCCGGGGATGGCGAGCCTGGGCGTGGAGGTCGAAGGGGGCGGGGCCGACGGCCTGACGGTGACGGCGGTGACCGGTCGGCGGCACGCGATCGCCGGCCCGCTGCAGCCAGGGGACGTTATTACGGACATTGACGGGCACTCGACGCGCGATATGGCGGAACTGGTCCGCGTGCTGGGCACCTACAAGCCCGGGGATGAGGTCGCGGTGGGCATCCGCCGCGGCAGCAAGGTCAAGACCGAGACGGTGGCGCTGATCGCCAAGAAGCCGCGTGAATAGAAGTTAGTGCGGGCCTTTGAGGGGCGCGGCAGGGGCTTGGCGGGAGATCGGGAACCGCCGCCCTCGGGCTGGCGGAGCGCCCGGAACGGGGCCAGCGGCCCATCAAACAACCACAATCTGCGCGGCGGCGCTGAATCGGCGCGTCGGACCGGTCGATGCTGCGCTCTATCGCACCGGCCGGGGCCGCGCGCTCAGGGGCGCGAGGTTCTCGGACGGTGCCGGAGCTGCGCCGCCGTGTACCAGGGTGATCCAGGGTCGTATCCGAGTTCCTCCAGCCCTCGCATGCTGGTGGCGGTCGCGCAGGCGAGGAACCTGGAGATCATCACCAAGGTGGTGGACGACTCGATCGCCAAATCCGCGGAGCTGCGGCGCAAGCGACAGGAAGAAGACGAGGTTCGCCGCCGGGAAGAGGCGAGGAAGCAGCGGATCGAGGAGACCGAGCGCATCGAGCAGGAGCACGCGAAGGAAGCGGCCCATCGCCAGCGCGAGGATGAGATCCGCCAGGAAGCCTTGGATACCGCCCGCCGTGAACAGATGCAGCGGCAGATCGCGCGGACCACGGCGACGGATGGTCCATTCGACCAGGTCGCGTAGAGCCAAGCCGCGTGCCCGCGAGCGTTCACTGGGCCTGATTTCCATCCCGACTTACGCTCGCCGGTCCGTCCGGGAAGGGTTCGCATGGCATCGGGGAGATCCCGAACATGGTGCCGATATGGCGGGCATGCGCCAGGCATTTCCGGGGCGCGTATGACAGCCGCCAGGGGCTGCCTGCCACTCTGACAACGCGGTGCAGAATCGGCACTGGGGAAGCTGTGCGGGGGCCCTGTGGCGGCAGTTGTGGAGGGCTTCTAAGGGCATCCTGCTGGCACGCCTGTTGCCTTGAGTGGATTTGTCGCCGTCCACGCGGGGCCAACACCATGGCCCGCGGGCGCGGGGTCAGGAACCAAGGCACACACAGACATCCATCAGGAGATTGAACCATGAACGGACTGCGCAGGACCAACGTCGTCGCCTTCCCCACCTTTGACCGCTTCGTCAGCCAGGTGCTCACCGATCCTTTCTTCGCCGAGGCCCGCGGCAACGCGTGCGGCGGACTGGCCGAGGGCACGCTGCCGCTGGACGTGTCGGAGGATGACCGGAACTTCTACGTGCGGGCGAACCTGCCGGGGTTCCGCAAGCAGGATGTCAGCGTGGATGTGCACGAGGGCGTGCTGAGCATCCAAGCCGAGCACGTGGAGGTCGCCGAGCAGACGACCGAGCAGTATCACCGCCGGGAACGGCGCACGGGCTCCCTGACGCGGCGCATCAAGCTGCCCACGGGCGTGCAGGAGCAGGGCACGCAGGCGCAGCTGGAGAACGGCGTGCTGACGCTGACGCTGCCCAAGACTCCCAAGGACGAGCCGCGGAAGATCGAGATCAAGTAATCCGCTGGGCGAGCATTCCCATTGGGCGGCCGCCGCGCGAAGTCGCGGCGGTCCGCTTTTTTGCGGCGATCCCGCCGGAAGGTAAACGCAGATCCAGAGCTGGAATCTCCTTCCCGGGGGCGTCTCTCCCGCATCCGGGCGTTCGGGTAGTCTGTCCCGCCATGAGCGAACACGCACAAGCGGACGGGGGCGCGGAAGGGGGTGCATTGGCGGGTGAGAATCCGCCGGGCGTGCACGCGGGTGATGGCACTTCACCACGCGCGGAGGCTGCGGGCGGCGTGGTTGAGTCAGACCGCACATGCACGCGATGCTCGTACAACCTGCGCGGGCTTGCGATCAACGGCAATTGTCCGGAGTGCGGAGCGCCGGTCGCGGATTCGCTGCGAGGGCTCCTGCTGCAGTACGCGAGTCCGGAATACCTGCAAGCCGTGGGACGAGGGCTTTCCCTGATCCTCAACGGGCTGCTGGTGTGGATTATCGCGATGATCGGGATCCTGCTCGTGCGTGGGTCTGCAGCGAACCTGGGTTTTAGTCCCTCCACGATCCGCTCCATCGAGATTCTCATGTCGGCGGCGCAGGTGGGTGTTGCGGGAATGCTCGCGCTGGGGTACTGGTGGTACACCCAGCCCGACCCGGGGTACGTGGGCCAGGAATCAACGACCGGCGCCCGGCGGGTGCTTCGGAGCATGGCGGTGGTTCGGATGGGGTTCGAGGTCGTGACGCTGGTCACGACGTTCATTGCGCCCTTGGGCGGTTCCGTAGGATCCGTCGCGGAGTACATCGCGTACGCCGCGCTTCTCCTGGGCTTCGTTGCCTGGTGTGTGCAGTTCTTCGCGACGATGCGGTACACGCGGTGGCTGGCACGGCGGGTTCCGGACGCGTACATCGTGCGGAGGGCGAGCAGGTACATGTGGCTGCTGCCGCTGATCGCGACGGTGGGCGCGATCGCGGTCTACATCGGTCCGTTGCTGGCGCTGGTCATGTACTGGAACCTGCTTGACCGTCTGCGCAAGCACTTCAAGGCGATTCGGAGCACGGGCGTGCCCGCGGTGCTCAAGGGCATGGTGGCGCGGTGAATCGGGATGGGCGAGCGGGCGTCACCTGGGCCGGGGCTTGTGCGGGCCGGCGGCGCGCATGGACCGGTCGAGCCAGACGAAGCCCAGCCCGCCGGCGACGGTGAGGACCACGGCCAGGGCGAGGACGATGGAGGCCGAGGTCCGGACGCTGAACTCCCAGGCCTTGAGGTGTTCGTAGAGCGCGACGGCCGAGAGCGGGGCGAGCAGTCCGCGGACACCGTTGAGCGTGACGTGGGTCGCCATGTACTGAGATGTCTCGGCGGGTGGTGAGAAATCGACATGCCCGAGGTTCCAGGCGATGGAGCCGCCCGCGAAGCCGACGGCGAGCATGACCGAGCCGGCGACGAGCATGGCGGGGACGTGGAAGAGGACGGCGGCGAGGAAGAAGACGGCGGCGGCGACGAAGCTCCAGCTGTGGATGGAGCGGAAGCGGACGACGTGGGAGCGGTCGAGGAAACGTGCCCAGACGGGGACGGCCAGGGGCATGAGGAAGTAGGGGATGGTGGAGGTGACGGCAATGCTCGCCATGTACCCGAAGGCGAACTGGTCGCGCAGGACGATGACGACGATGGGGACCATCATGATGTTGCCGTAGCCCAGGACAAACATGCAGATCATGAACTGGGCGAAGCGTGGGTCCTTCTTGAGGACCTTCCAGACGATCGCGGGGCCCTGCCAGGGCCGGCCGATGCGCTGGTGCTCGGCGGGATCACGCTCGGCGCGGAGGAGGGCGGGCTCCCGGCGAACGCGGAGTCGGCGCGTGGCGGCGAGGGCGATGAGCCCGAGCATCGCCGCGACGGGCGCGGCGAAGCGGAAAACGTCGGGGTTGTGGTCGAGCGTGCTGCCCAGGGCGATGCCCACGCCGGCGATGATGAACTGCTGGACGGAAGAAAAGCGTCCGACGATGGACGCGCGTTCCTGGCGGTAATTGGCTCGCCAGACGGTGGGCCTGAGCAGGATGATCCCCGACCAGCAGACGCGGGCGATGAGGATGACGGCGGTGAGCCAGAGGACGCCGGGGACGGAGTTGGGGACGGCGGCGAGGGAGGCGACCAGCAGGATGACGGCGAGCTGGAGGGCGTTGATGAAGGGAACTTTGCGGACACCGTTGCTCGCCCACACCCAGACGAACGAGAGGATGTTGGCGATCTCCGACGCCGAACCGACGAGGGCGACGACGAAGTTGAGAAGGATCGCAGGGACGGTGTGGGCGTAGGTCTGCTTGACGAAGACGCTCACGAAGGCGTTATCCACGACGGCGAGGGTCATGGAGAAGAAGACGACGGTGGTGAGCTCGATGCGGTAGCTGGGTCGGGCCATCAAGGAGAAGCGGCGCGGGGAGAAATAGCCCGTGGCGGGGATGATGACGTCGGGGCTCTTCACACGGCGGGCGCGGGCGCCCTGACTTCCCTCCCTCCGCGGCGGTGTGGAAACACGTACCGCGGAGCGATGAATGTTGTTTGGACGACGCCGGGAAGCAAGGAACGCGAGAGGGAATCCCCTTGCTTCTTGGGATGGCATGAACGCGCCATGCCCGGCGCTTGGTGTCTCGGAGACGCTGCGGTGGGTCGGAGGCTCAGGGACGGGTGGTGGAAGACCTCCGGAGGGACGGGAGATGTCCGCGGGTTGAGCGCCGTGATCATGAAGTTCAATTATCGCACATTTTATGAACTTTGCTTGATCGCATGTACAATATTTCGGATATTGTTGAATTATGGATATCACCAAGTTCAGCCCTGCGATGACGGGCGAGCTCGTGGAAATTACCCATCCAAAGTACAAACACGCGTTTGTCCCCTTTTCCGTTCCAGAGTGGAAGGTACCGGAGCGGTTGCTGGACACCTGCATGGAGGCGTGGGGAGCGTTGCAGGCGATGGACGGCATCCTGAACACCCTGCCGAATCCGGAGCTGCTCCTGCGCCCGCTTCAGGAGCGCGAGGCGCATCAATCTTCCAAGCTGGAAGGCACGGACGCGGACCCGGCGGAGCTGATCGTCTTCGCGCAAAGCCCGCGGGATCCCACGTCGGAATCCGATCCCGCGAACAGGTACCTGGAAGTGCTGAATTACGGCAGCGCGCTGGCGGTCGGGTATGAGTCCCAGCGGCAGACCGGGCTCACGATGGGGGCGATCCGGGAGATGCACAAGCGCCTCCTGACCGGTGTGAGGGGGCAGGACAAGAAGCCGGGGGAATTCAGGAACGATCTTGTCGCCATCGGCAAGCCCGCGAAGTTCATCCCGCCGCCGGCGGTCTTTGTGAACGAACTGCTGGAGGATCTGCTGAGGTACATCAACAGGCCGTATGTCTCCGCGCGCGAATCGCTGGTGCGGGCGTTCATCGCGCACTACCAGTTCGAGACGATCCACCCCTTCTTCGACGGCAACGGCCGAATCGGCCGCGTGATCCTGTCGCTGATGGTGTACGCCGCGTGCGGCCACAAGTTTCCGTGGCTTTACATGAGCCCGTTTTTCGAACGAAACAGCGACGACTACACGCGCCTGCTGCTTCGCGTGAGCACGCACGGAGAGTGGGAGGCGTGGATCGAGTTCTGCCTGCGCGGGGCGATCGAGCAGGCGGGGGATGCGATCAGCCGGTGCAAACTGCTCCAGGCGATCCGGGAGCGGTACGTCGAGATGTCCCGGCCGATCGCCAGCGCGCGGACGATTCCCATCATCGATGGTTTCTTCGCCTCTCCGCTGGTGCGGGTGGGGGATATCAAGAAGACCTACGGCGTGTACTACAACACCGCCAAGTCCGACATCGAGTCGCTCGTCAAGATCGGGATCCTTCGCCGGCTGATCTCCCCGAAGCGGCCGGCGTCGTACTACGCATGGGAGTTCTTCCGGGTGACCTACGAGGACCATCCCCGGATGGCCACGCCCGCGGAATATGCGGAGGCGATCGCCCTCGCGGACGCGCCGCGAGAGGAGCCCACGGGCGCCGGGGAAGATGAACCGACCTCCTGATTCCCGGGGGCGCGGCGGGGTCGGGGAAACCCTCGCACGCGCCTAGAATCCTGCCTCATGACCAACTCGACGGCTGTTCGCTCCCCCCGCGCCGATGAACGCGAGTATGTGCTGGGCACGCACTCGGAAGAATCCGTGCGCCTGGGTTTTCAGCATCGGCTGTGGTCGGCGTCGGCGCACCAGCTGTGGGAGCGGGCGGCGATCACGCCGGGTTTGACGATCCTGGACGCGGGGTGCGGGCCGGGGCACGCGGCGATGGATCTGGCGCAGATCGTGGGCGCCTCGGGCCGCGTGCTGTGCGTAGATGAATCGGCGGGGTACCTGCACCAGGTGAGCGAGCAGGCTCGCTCCCGGCGGCTGGAGAACGTGGACCGCATTCTGGGGGACGTGCAGGAGCTTGGCTCCCTGCTGGTCAACTGGCACCAGAAGGTCGACGTCGCATATGCCCGCTGGGTGCTGTGCTTTGTCCCCCGGCCGGAAAAGGTAATCGAGGGCCTGGCGCAGGTCATCAAGCCCGGCGGGCGGGTGGCGATCCAGGATTACTTCAACTACGAGACGATGTCCCTCGCGCCTAAGCGGGAGGAGTTCTCTCGCGTCATCGCGGCGGTGGGCAAGAGCTTCCGGGACCACGGCGGGGACCCCGATATCGTCGGGCGGCTGCCGGGGATGCTCAACCGCGGCGGGTTTGAGGTGACGCACCTGAGCGTGAACCAGCGCGTCGCCCGTCCGCACGACCAGATCTGGCACTGGCCCGATTCGTTCTGGAACGTCTACGTGCCGCGGCTGGTGCAGTCGGGGCACCTCTCCCAGGAGCACGCGGAGGCGTTCTTTGGCGTCTGGCGCGAGGCGAGCCAGAGCCGGGACGTCTTCATGTTCCTGCCGCCGGTGATCGACCTGATCGCGGTGCGCAAGTAAGGGCGGTGTTCACCCCATGGGACCTGGACTTGATCCGGATGGCACCCGCTTCTAGTCTTCCTTTCCACATGGCCCACCTGTCGACCCAATTCGTCCGCCTCTCCGACGCCTCCGCGTCCCGTGGCGTGCTGGTCGGCGCGGCCGTGAAATCGCTCAAAGCAGGGAAAAGCAAAGCCTTCAAGGGCTCGGCTGTCCTCTTGAGCGCGTAGCGGATTTCGATCCACTCCCACGCGTATCCAAAGGCCCGCCGAGCGATCTCGGCGGGTTTTTTCATTTCCATCCCGGCCTCATTTTCAAGGAATTCTGATCATGTCGAACTCCAACTCCCCCACCGCTCCCGCCCCCGCATCCGCCGCGACGTGCGAATGTCCCGAGTGCGCGGGCGCGATCCCGCTGACCCGCACGCTGATCCGCGGGGAAGTGGTGCGGTGCCCCGACTGCAGCGCCGAGCTCGAGGTGACGCAGACGGCCCCGCTGCTGCTCGAGCTTGCCCCCCAGGTCGAGGAAGACTGGGGCGAGTGATCGGCCCGGCGAGCCCGCGGCCGTCGCTGGGCGCGCGGTCCGCACGTGAACATCCGCACCTTCGTTGATTCCCGGTCCAACGCCACCCGCCTGTTTACACGAGATCCCCCATGCGAATCGGCCTGCTTGTTTCCCGTATCCGCGTCGAAGAGAAGCTCCTGATCGATCGCCTGACGGCGCTGGGGGTGGAGCACGAGCTGATCGACGTGCGGGAGGCGGTGTTTGACATCCACGACGCGGGCGCGTGGCGGCGGTTTGACGCGGTTCTGGAGCGCTGCATCAGCCAGACCGAGGCGGTGACGGCGGTGCGTGTGCTGGAGCGTTTCGGAATCCCGTGCGTGAACCGCTCCGCGGTGATCGAGGCGTGCGGTGACAAGCTGACGACCTCGCTGCGGCTCGCGGAGGCGGGCGTGCCGACGCCGCGGACGCTGGTGGCGACGGGTGAGCAATCGGCGCTGCGGGCGATCGAGCAGATGGGATACCCGGCGGTGCTGAAGCCGACGGTGGGATCGTGGGGCCGTCTGCTGGCGCGGGTGAACGACCGCGACGCGGCGGAGGCGATCGTGGAGCACAAGTCGACGCTGGGGAGCGTGCAGCACTCGGTGTTCTACGTGCAGGAGTACGTGAACAAGCCCGACCGGGACCTGCGCGTCTTCATGGTGGGAGGCGAGGCGATCGCGGGGATCGTGCGGGCGAGCCAGCACTGGATCACCAACACGGCGCGGGGGGGCAAGGCGACGGTGCTGGAGCTGACGCCGGAGCTTCGGGAGATCTGCGCAGCGGCCTCCCGGGCGGTGGGCGGGGGCGTGCTGGCGATCGATCTGCTCGAGGCGCCCGGTCGCGGTCTGCTGGTGAGCGAGGTGAACCACACGATGGAGTTCCGCAACAGCATCGAACCGACGGGCGTGGATATTCCGGGGCGCATCGTCGAATACGTGCTGCGGGCGGCGAGGGAGCCGGGGATTCTGCAGAGCCCCGCGGGCGCTTCGAGCGGCCGGGCCGTCGCACGGACGCTGGAAGGCAAGCCTTTCTCCGGAACTGCCGCGAACGTTTCGGAAGTGTTTGATGTGCTCTCGGCGACGGGGGCGGCATGAGCCGGATCCGCGCGTCGATCGTCGGAGGATCGGGCTATACGGGCGGTGAGCTGCTGCGCCTGCTGCTGGACCATCCGCAGGTGGAGGTATCGCAGATTACCAGCCGGCACCAGGCGGGGGCGTTCGTGCACGCGACGCACCCGAACCTGCGCGGGCGGACCAAGATGCAGTTCGTCACGCCCGAGCAGGTGGAGGCGTGCGACGTGCTGCTGCTGTGCATGCCGCACGGGCAGTCGTCCTCGCAGATGGACCGGTGGTCGAAGCTTGCCCCGCGGATCGTGGACCTCTCCGCCGATTTCCGCATCAAGGACCAGGCGCTGCACCGGCGGTGGTACGAGGGGGACCATCCCTCGCCGGCGTGGCTGGACCGCTTCGTCTACGGCCTGCCGGAATTGAACCGGGATCGCCTGCGCGGGGCGAAGCTCGCCTCGGGCGTGGGCTGCAACGCGACGGCGGTGAACCTGGCGCTCCTGCCCCTGGCGAGGGCGGGGCTGATCCGTTCCGTGATCGCCGACTTGAAGGTGGGCTCGTCGGAGGGCGGGGCGTCGTCGTCGGCGTCGTCGCACCATCCGCAGCGCAGCGGCGCGGTGCGGTCGTTCGCGCCCGCGGGGCACCGCCACCAGGCGGAGATCACCGAGCAGCTGATGGATACCCCGCAGCGCAAATTTGACCTGCACATGTCGGTAACGTCGATCGAGCGCGTGCGCGGCGTGCTGTGCACGGCCCACGTGATGACCAATTCCCCGGTGCAGGACAAGGACCTGTGGAAGCTCTACCGGGAAGCCTACGGGAACGAGCCGTTCGTTCGGCTGGTGAAGGACCGCGCGGGGCTGCACCGCTACCCGGATCCCAAGATCCTCAGCGGGAGCAACTGGTGCGACGTGGGGTGGGAGATCGAGCCGGGGACCAACCGCGTGGTGGTGATCAGCGCGATCGACAACCTCATGAAGGGCGCGGCGGGGTCGGCGGTGCAGTGCATGAACCTGATGCACGGGTTTGAAGAGACGATGGGGCTGACGTTCCCGGGGCTCAACCCGGTCTGATTTGATCGCAAGAGGCTGGACGGCCGGCATCAAGAAGTGCCTTTCGGAGTGTGTTCATGATCGTTGTCAAGCTCGGCGGGAGCGCGGGCATCAACCTCGACCCCTTCTGCCGCGACATCGCGGCCCTGGTTCAGTCGGGCCAGCGCGTGGTGATCGTGCACGGCGGATCCGACCTGACGACACGGCTCGCCACCGAGCTGGGGCATCCGCCGGTCTTCATCACCTCTCCCTCGGGGCACACGAGCCGGCGGACCGATCCGCGAACGCTGGAGATTTTCCAGATGGCCTGCCGGGGCCTGCTCAACCAGCAGATTGTGCAGCGTCTGCAGGCGCTGGGCGTGAATGCCGCGGGGATCTCGGGGATCGACGGGCGGCTGTGGACGGGGACTCGCAAGGACGCGATCCGGTCGGTGGAGAACGGCGTGACCCGCATCATCCGCGACGATTTCAGCGGGACGGTGCAAACAGTCAACCCGGGGATTGTCCAGGCCTTGCTGGGCGCGGGGATGGTGCCGGTGATCTCTCCGCCGGCGCTGAGCACGGCGGGCGAGGCGATCAACGTGGACGCGGACCGCGCGGCCTCGGCAACGGCGGCGGCGCTGGGGGCGACGGACCTGCTCCTGCTTTCCAACGTGCCGGGACTTCTGCGGAGCTTCCCGGACGAGTCGTCCCTCATCCGTGAAGTGAAGCGGACGGGGTTTGAGAACGCCGAATCGATCGCGCAGGGTCGCATGAAGAAGAAGGTGCTCGCCGCGGCCGACGCGGTGATCGCCGGCGTGCGGAGAGCGGTCATCGGGGATGCCCGCAAGGACAATCCCATCACCGCCGCGCTGGCGGGCGAAGGGACCGTGTTCGCATGAGCGTGCGTGCGGGCATGGATCAACCGGTGGGGAGCGCGGCGGTCACGGACCAGCAGGCGATCGAGCTGCTGCACGGGCTGGTGTCGATCCCGAGCCTGTCGGGACGGGAAGGGCCGGCGAGCGAGTTTCTTGCGGGGTGGATGAACTCCCACGGATTTGCGGCGAGCGTGGATGCGTCGGGCAGCGCGGTGGGGATTCTTGCCGGGGCGGAACCGCCGGCAGGCGAGCCTTGGCGCGACATCGTGCTCCTGGGGCACATCGACACGGTGCCGGGAGAGATCCCGGTGCGGATCGAGGATGGCACGCTGTGGGGACGCGGCTCGGTGGATGCGAAGGGCTCGCTGGCGACGTTCGCGGCGGCGACGGCGGGGATGGACGTTCCGCCGGGTGTGCGCGTGGTCGTGGTGGGCGCGACGGAAGAGGAGGCGGCGAGTTCTCGAGGGGCTCGACTGTGCGCCCAGACGTTCCGTCCGCGGGCCTGCATCATCGGTGAACCCAGCGGCGCGGGGGCGGTGACGATCGGGTACAAGGGTCGGCTGATCGCGCGGGCCATGATCTCCACGCCTTCCTCTCATTCCGCGGGGCCCGAGCCCACCGCGGGGGAACTGGCGTGTGAAGGCTGGAACACCGTGCGGACGCTCGCGGAAGTGATAGAGACCACCGGGGATGTTGCGGGAAGCGCGGGTGCACCGACGGCCCGGGGCGTGTTTGATCGCGTGCAGGCGAGGCTGCGATCCATCAACACGCGGAGCGATGGCCTGCACGACCTCGCCGAGATGCAACTGGGTTTCCGGCTCCCGCCGGGAATCCATCCCCGTGACCTGGAAGCGAAGATCCGTGAGGCGTTGCCGCACGCCCAGCTCGCATTCGACGGTCACGAGATCGCGTACTGCGGGGACGCGCGGTCGTGGCTGGTGGGCGCGTTCAACGAGGCCCTGCGAGCACGCGGGCTGCGTCCGCGGCTGCTGAAGAAGACCGGCACCAGCGACATGAACGTCGTCGCGGCCTCGTGGGATTGCCCGATCGTCGCCTACGGGCCCGGTGACAGCTCCCTGGACCACACGCCGGGCGAGCGGCTGGAATTGAGTGAATACCTCGCGGCGATCAGCACACTGCGCGAGGCCCTGCACACGATCGCGGCGCACGTGGCGGGAGAGCCTTCGCTGCGTACCTGAGCGGGACCGCAAAAACGCGTCGACCCGGCGTCGTGGAGGCCACGCCCCGCCGGGGCCGCGAAAAGGCTCATCAAGAACACATCAGAAACGGGTCACGGGCTTCTTCACAGGGGCGGCGGGCGCGGTGGGCTTGGGCGCTTCCACGCGAGCACGGGCCGAGGGGGCGACGACCGAGGCCTTGGGAGCGGCCGTGGACTTGGAGGCATTCGACAGGCTCAACTGTGGCACCGACACGGCGGCGCTCGCGGGTTTCGCCGATTTATCGGCGGCGAGGGCGGAGGCCCGCTTCACGCGATCGGTGCGATGGACGATGCGGCCCGCCGGAGCACTCGCCTGGCTGCTCTTGGCGTCGTCCAGATCCTTTGCGAGGGGCGGCGCGGCGGACGATTTCGCGCCCCTGCCCGCGGGGGGTGGCGGCGGTGGTGGATCGGATAGGTCATACGCCTCCGGCACCGGCGCGTCGTCGGATCGTTCCCCGGCGGGGCGAGGCTTGGGGAAGGGCGCGTCAGAGGCGGGCGGCGCGCCGGCGGAAGGCGCCGCGGCCGCATCACCACCGGGGGCCGGGGTGCTCGCCGGCGCATCGTTCACAGCGCTGACCTTGCGGACGGACTTCATCTCACCCTGGGCGCTGCCGCCGCCGGCCGTCGCCGCCGCGCGGGACTTGCCGCCGAAGGACTGCACACCGTCGGCCGAGGCCACCGCCGCCGCGCCACACACCGCCAGGACCGCCGCGATCAGACCGCTTGGCATACGCATCAGGCAAACTCCCATTCGCTTGAACCACCTCAACCGGGGACAGGCCCTTGCTCCCCCGGACGATCCGGGGCACGCCGCCAAACACACGCGGGCCAGAGGTGATGTACGAAATGGCGCGGGGACGTCAAGGCGTGAGGGCGCGCTTGGCGCGGCAATAGGCGATTGCCTCGCCCCGCACAGTCGGCGCAGATGCGCCAGGCCGCAGCGATGGGATATCCATCCCGTCATGACGGCGTGCTGAGACACAGCGGCGGGCGACGCCTGATCGGGAAAGCGAGCGTGCGAGCGGTGAATGGAGGCTGGTGCTTCCCGGCACCTTCCCGAGAAGGTCCGCTGAAGGCACTGTGGAAATCAGGGAACTTATCGCACGCGGAGGCCCTCCCGGCGGCCTCTATCATGTTGAGAACTTGTTCGTGGGGAGTCGTCTTCGAGATCGGGACGCCGCAACCCGGCGTCGAGGCATCAAGAGGAGATTCGGCGTGAACACTTCCACTCTTTCCGCGGCGTGCGTCACCCTCCTGCTGTTCGCGTGGCCGGCAAGGGGTGACCTTGTGCCGGTTTCGGGCGTCCAATCGAGCTCGGGCCTCGTGCGCGTCGTCTCAGTCCCCGACGATCCGATCGAGGGGTCCTACTCAATCTCGGCCCCAGACCCCCTCGCGTCGTGGTCTCCGGCGGACGAACACCTCTCAAGGATCATCGACACAAGCGGCGGCTTCGCCGAGGCAAGCATCGACTCGACCTTTTCAAGCACGATCGAGAGTGACCGTGTACAGCTCTCGATGGGCACAAACTCGGCAGCACTGACGAGCACTCCGTTTGGCCTGGGCGCGGAGATCGAGTACACGCAGACGTTCCACTTCAGCTTCCGGCTCGATGCCCCGGCGACCGCGACGCTGTTCTCGCAGATCAGCCGCAACAACGGAGGTTGGCCGACGCGCACGCCCTTCTCACTGAGCTTTGGCCGGGATGGGGATGCCCCGATCATCGCCTTTGCCTACGGCGGGTCGGGGGAAAACTACTTCGATTTCATTCCGCCCACCGTGCTCGAACTGGCCGCGGGGACCTACTCCGTGAGCGCGGACAACTACAACTTCTGGGGCGCGGGGAGAGGCGGAACTTTCTCGGACCGGATCGCGTTTGACCTTCAGATCGTTCCGAGCCCTTCCACCGCCGCGTTGCTCGGGGCTGCCGCGATGTGCGGGGGACGTGGTCGCCGGCGGAAGTGATCCGCACATGCAAACGCGACGCTCCCCGGAGCGGAGGGCTGGCGCGAACTCTGCCCGCCGGACTGATGCAATTACGACGTGAATGGGGAGCCGGCGTACGGCTCAGTCCTGACCCTTCGCCGCCGCGGAGGCCGCGCGGACGATCGGGGCAAACTCACCCACCTTCAGGGACGCTCCGCCGATCAGCCCGCCGTCGATGTCGGGGGCCTTGAACAGGTCCAGGGCGTTGGCGGCCTTCACCGAGCCGCCGTACATGATGCGGATGCGCTCCGCGGTGTCGGTGCCGTACATCCCGGCGATGAGCTTGCGGATGTTCGCGTGGACGGCTTGGGCGTCCTCGGGGGTCGCGGTCTTGCCGGTGCCGATCGCCCAGACCGGTTCGTAGGCGATGGTGATGCGGGAGATCTGGTCACCCGTCACGTCGGCGAGTCCGCCGCGGACCTGGCGCTGGTTGACGGGATCGGTGTGCCCGGCGATGCGCTCGTCGAGGGTTTCACCGACGCAGAGGATCGCCTCCAGGCCCGCATCCAGCACGGCGCGGAGCTTGGCGTTGACGACCGCGTCGGTCTCACCCAGCACGTGGCGGCGTTCGGAGTGGCCGCAGAGCACGACCTCCACGCCGCAGTCCTTGAGCATGTCGGTGGAGACCTCCCCGGTGAACGCGCCGTCGGGCTTGTGGTAGACGTCCTGGGCGCCCAGCTTGATCGACGAGCTGCGGTCACGCAGGATGGCGCGGACCGAGAGCAGGTACGGGAACGGCGGGAAGACCGCGACGTCGGCATTGCTCACGTCGCGCAGGCCGTCCACCACGCCGCGGGCCAGGTCGGCCGCGGAGTTTCGGTTGGTGTTCATCTTCCAGTTGCCGCCGACATAAGGCTTGCGATCCGACACGTGGCTGACTCCTTCTCGCGGGGATCCGCCCCGACTCGCCGAGCCGACACAATAGCCGCGCCAGAATGCCCTCCGGAGCCGCCGGGAGACAAGAGCCGGGGCGTGCTCCGAACCGGACCCGGATGCGCCGCTGCACACGTCACGTGGGCCGGGGAGGCCCGCCCGAATCCCCCAGCCATCGCCGCATGTCGAGGTCTTCCAGCCGGATCCCGTCCTCCAGCCCGTCGAGGAGTTCCTGAAGCACCGGATCCAGCTCGGGCGGGACCATCGCGGCGGGAAAAGTGAGCGGCGGATCGAGTGGTGAGGGCGGGGGGCCCGGGACCGGGGCCGCTCCGCGCGGAGCAGAGGCTTTCTTGCCCTTTGGCGGTTTGGCCTGCGGCGTCGCCGGCGTGGGGGCCGGGCGAGCGGCCTCGGAAGCCCGACGCGAAGGCGCCGGAGGGCGGGTCGGAGAACTCTTGGAGACCGCGGGGCCTGCCGGAGGCGGTTCTTCGGCGGCGGAGGGGAGGTCCCGGAACTCCGCCCCATCAACCCCCAGCTCTCGCATCCACAGCGCCACGTCCAGGCGGTCCAGCGGGATCTTGTGGATCTGCCGCGGGTGGGGCGTGAACGCGGGGCGGCGCTCGTCGAGCACCAGCTGTTTCAGGAAGGTCGTGCTGGCCAGCACCTGCGCCCCGGCGCTCGCCGCCGCGCGCTGCACGCGCCGATCGCCGCTTACCACGGTCCATCGCCGCGCCGCGGAATCGCGCTCCAGCATCTCCTCGATGAGCGTGTCGGCCTCTCCTCCCGGGCCGGCGTACACCACCTCGATCCCGGGGCGATCGTCGCCCGCTCGACCCGCGGCGTCGGCCATGCGACCTCCGCCGCCGGGATGATGGCCCCGGCGAGGGCCCGCGCCGTCGCAGGCGAGGATCACGCGGGTGCGTGCATACCGGGAGACGCCGATGAGGCGGACCAGGCCGTCGACTTCAAGCCCCGCAAGGTGCATGGGCAGCACCCCGGGGGCGAGCAGGACGTTGTACGCGTCGATCAGGAGCATCGGGCCTCGCGAACAGCGGCGAGGATCACCGGTGGTCCTTGGGTTCGGCGGGCGCGGAAGGCTTGGCGGGGGAGGGCTTGGCTGTTGGGGAGGCGGGCGCGGCCGCCGTCGAGCCTTCCCCGGTGACGTCCAGCACGATCTTGCCGACCGTGCGGCCGGTCTGGCTCTTCTCGTGGGCCTTTGCCGCGTCAGCGAGGGGGAAGATCTCGCTCACGTGCGGCTTGACCTTGCCCGCGTCGATGAGGCCGGCGATCTCCTTGAGTTGCTTGGCGTCGGGGTGCACGAGGAAGGCGCTGCCGCTGATGCCGTGCTCGGCGAGCTTGGCGGGAGAGGGTGGCTGGACGATCGAGACGAGATAGCCGCCCTTCTTGATGACGCCCAGCGACTTCTCCTGCGTGTCGCCGCCGATGGGGTCCAGGACGACGTCCACATCTTTCACCAGTTCTTCAAACTTCTGGGACTTGTAGTCGATGACCTCGTCGGCGCCCAGGGACTTGAGGAAATCGGCGTTTGCGGCGGAGGCGGTGGCGATGACACGGGCGCCCTTGATGCGGGCGAACTGAACGGCGAAGTGACCGACGCCGCCGGCGCCGGCGTGGATGAGGACGGTCTGGCCTTCCTTGAGCTTGGCAACGTCGAACAGCGCCTGCCACGCCGTGAGCGCGGCGAGGGGAACGCCGCCGGCGTGCACGTGATCGACGGTGACGGGCTTGGCGGCGAGGATGTTCGCAGGCACGGCGACGTACTCCGCGTACCCCCCGCCGCCGGCGACCGAGAGGTACGCGTAGACCTGGTCCCCGGCCTTCCATGTCGTGACGCCGCCGCCGATCGCGGCGACCTCTCCGGAAACCTCGTACCCGGGGGTCAGGGGCGGCTGGGGGCCAAAGGCCTGGAACTTGCCGTCGCGTACTTTCCAGTCCACCGGATTCACGCCCGCGGCGTGGACCTTGACCAGCACCTGCCCCTCGGCGGCCTGGGGGGTGGGAACCTGCTCGTAGGAGAGGACTTCGGGGCCACCGAACTTGGCGACGCGAATGGCGTGCATGGTGGCGGGGACGGGCTGGACGGCCGCCGGAGGCGGGACAACGGGCGTTGCCTGGGAGTACGCGCTCCCGCACAGGCTCGCAAGCGTGAGCACGACGACGGCGGACACCAATCGACGGGAAGCGGGCATCGGATGTTCTCCTCGCGGCCAAAGAGACCGCGCATTCAAGTGTAGATGGAGGCGTGCGGCCGCACCGACCGCGCAGCGACAAGATCGCCCCGGCGGGACTTGTCAGCGGCTCCTTGGGAAATCCTCAGCGTGGATTTTACAGCAGCGGGTTCTTCGCGCCGATCGTGTAATCCCGCGTCGGGCTCATGTTGGGCATGGGGTTGACCAGGACGTCGCTGTACAGCTCGGTCTCGACGTCGGGCGCGGGGGAGTTCTCCGCAAAGTCCACCGCGTCCAGCACGATCTTCTTGATCTGCGCCTGCATGTCCTGGAAGCGCTGCTCACCCAGCGTCGGCTTGCCGCCGGTCTTGCGCTCGTTCATCAGGTAGGCGGCGAGGCGGTCGATCGAGTCCTTCGCCTTGAACTGCTCGACCTCTTCCTTGGTGCGGTACTTCTGGGGGTCGGACATGGAGTGGCCGAGGTAGCGGTAGGTCTTGAGATCGACAAAGGCGGGGCGCTGCTCGTCCCGGCAGGCGTCGACCAGGGGCTTGAACTTGTCGTACAGCTCCATGACGTCGAAGCCGTCGATGACGCGCCCCTCGATGCCGTAGGCGCGGGCCTTGGCCATCAGGTCGTGGGCCATGGTCGTGCCGCGCTCGATGCTGGTGCCCATCGAGTAGCCGTTGTTCTCGACGATGTAGATCACGGGGATCGAGTACAGCCCGGCGAGGTTCATCGCCTCGTGCAGCGCGCCCTGGTTCAGCGCCCCGTCCCCCAGGAACGCGAGGGAAACCTTCTTCTTGCCCGGGTCACCGGGCTTGACGCCGGGGTTGGGCAGGGCCTTGCCCAGCACTTCCCACTCGTAGCGGGCGGCGAAGGCCAGGCCGGTTCCCAGCGGGGTCTGCGCGCCGACGATGCCGTGTCCGCCGAAGAACCAGTGGGGCTTGTCGAACATGTGCATCGAGCCGCCCTTGCCCTTGGCGCACCCGGTGATCTTGCCGAACATCTCGGCCATGCACACCTTGGGCTCCATGCCGCGGGCGAGGGCGTGGCCGTGGTCCCGGTAGGCGTGGACGATGGGGTCGTCGGGGTTGAGGGAGTTGATCGTGCCGACCGCGACGGCTTCCTGGCCGATGTAAAGGTGGCAGAAGCCGCCGATCTTGGCCTGCTGGTACGCCTGGGCGCAGCGGTTCTCGAACTCCCGGATCATCAGCATGTCGTAGAGCCACTGGATCAGCGTCTCGTCGGGGAGCTGGGCGGAGATCGTGTAGTTCGGGGCCTGGCGAGCGGGAGCGGCGGTTTCGGTGGCGCTGGGCATGACGGTCCTTGGTGTACGGAGTATGGCCGGGTCCGAGCGGATCGGACGCGGACACGCATTCTAGGTGGATCACGCGTGCTGATCCCGCGCGGCGGGCCTCTCCCGGGCATCCGCCCTAGGCGGGGTCGCAAGCCCGGAACGCCCGATTATCGCCGTGTTTCCAGGGCGATCTTCGAGGCGCTGCGGGAGGTCACGCTGACCGCAAACGGCAGGGACGCCGCCTGCGCCACCCGCTGCAATTCCGCCCCTACCTGGTCGGCGGGTCCGGAATACGTCGCCGTGAAGGTCAGGCTGCCCGCCCCCGCATCGGACTTGAACGACGAACCGCCCCCCACCACCAGCGTGGTGCTGTGGGCCTTGATCGCGTCGGTGAGCTTCCGGGCCTCCTCATCGCTCGCCAGGCCCGTGATCGTCACCTCCACCGACGACGCGGCGGACCACGCCTGCTGGAGAGAATTCGCGGCCTGTGACGCAGCGCGGGAGGCAAACGATTCGCTGGAGCGGCGGACGGCGTCGGAGGCCGAGAGGCCACGAAGCGGTGAAGTGATCAAGGCCGAGCCGATGCGGCGGCTGGTGGGAAGCTCGACGGTCTCGAGCGTGTAGACCATCTCATAGCCGGCGACGCCGCTGACGATCTTGCCGCAGGCGACGACGGCGATATCGGCGACATCTTCCTTGCGGAGCAGGCCCAGGAGCTGGTCGGCGCCCATGTAGTGCTGGCCGTTGTCGAGCGTCGTGAGCAGGGAGGCGCGGGCGAGGTCGGGGGAGATCTGCATCGTCACGCCGTAGTCGCTCGCCAGCGACTGCGAAACCGCCTGCTCGACCTGGCGGGCCCACAGCTCCAGAGCGCTGGGATCAATGAACTGTTCCGAGGCGCGCTTCGCGGGATCGGCCGGAGGCGCGGCGGGAGAAACGACCACGATGTTGCCCGCGCTCACGCCGGCGGATTTGCGCCAGTCGTCCCATTCATCGATCGTCGCCGCCCGGTTGATCAGCACCACCACGCGGGGGGAGCTCTTCTGTGTGTACAGCGACTTCAGGCTTGTCTTCAGCGTGTCCGCCGCATCGGGCGCGGCGACGGGGTTCGCCACCGGCGTGGGGACAGGCGTTGAAGTCGTGGGGACTTCCAGCGCGGGGGCGGGGGCCGGCGCAGGCGTCACGGTCGCCGGGACCGACGTCACGGGGGCGGGAGCCGAGGGCACGACCACGCCGCCCTGGCCGGGGCGCACGCGGATGGCGATGCGACCGCCCTCGGACTGGCGGGGCTCGGCGATGATGTTGTAGCGGGACCTCAGCACCTGCCCGATGTCAGACGCGATCTGCGTGGCGTCTCCGTCAGACCCGCGAACAAACGCGAGCTCATACTCCGTGAATGCCTCCTGCTTGCCGGTCGAAGCGTCCTTCACCGTTCCGCTCGTGCGCGAACGCGGCTGTCCACGCTGGCCGGGGAGCGCGGCGAGGGCGTCGAGCGTGCTGCGCTGCATGTCGAGCGTGTCGGCGCCGAAGACCTGCACGGTGTAGCGGACGGGGTCGTTGGTGCGCAGGGCAAAGTCGTTGACGAACTTGATCGCCACCGCGCTGGCGTTGGCCTTGATGTTCATGACGTCCGTCCCGCCCTTCCAGTCAAACGGGAACGTCGCCCCCTTGCGCCCGCGAGCCAGGTCGGTCGCCTCCACCACCACCGAGAACGGAGAACCCGCCAGCCCCGAATCCGTCAGGCGGATGAGGACCACCAGGTCCGCGCCCAGTTGCTGCTTGAGCAGTTCCCCGGCTTCCATGTCCCCCGAGAGCGTGGTGTTGTCCTTGAGGCGGGTCATGACGGCGCGAAGGGCGTTGTCGTCCACCATCTCCACATCAGCGCCCGGGGCGTTGAGCTCGGAAATCACCGCGGCACGGATCTTGTGCGTCACCGCGGTCGAATCCAGGTTGCTGAGCACCTGCGCGGGGTCCATCGCCTGGTGGCGATCGGTGCCATACCCGCACAGCACCAGGATCCGCGGGCGGTTGGCCATCGCGTACACCTGCCGCCAGAGGTTCACATCCAAGGAGGGCTCGATGTACGGCTCCAGGGGCTGGGGATTGGCCTTCTGGGCGTGGGCGAGGGACGGCATCGCGCCTAGGGACGCGGCGGCGGTGATCCAGCAGGCCAGGGTGCGGCGGGCGAGCAGGGCGGCGGCCGCGGGAGCGTTCGAGCGGCCAGTGCAATGGCGGGCGGACATGGTGCGGACTCCGGTTGGATCGTGAGGTGCGTGGGGCGTGCGTGGGGGACCGTGCGGGGTCGTGGTGACGCGAGGTTTACAGGCAAATATCAGCGTTCGAGGCGGACTTCCAGACGCCAGTCGGCCGCGTCGGCCGTGATGGCGTTGGCCTGGAAGGGAACCTGGACGCGCGGCTCGACGCGGGTGAACTTCCACCCGCTCTCCCCGACGGGGCGGCCAAGGGCGTCGCGCCAGGTGTACTGGTACTGAACCTTCATCGTGAAATCGACGACCGAGCGCAGCGGCACGGTCACCTTCATCGGCCGCCCTTCGGGGCGATCGACCACGACGATGCTGGGATCAACCACCAGCATCCCCGACAGCTCCTTGTCGAGGAAAGCAACCTTGGGGTAGTTGCTCGCCGGCAGCTGGTCACCGCCCGGGGCATACGGGGCGCGGACGGTGTCGCAGCCCGCGAGCGTGGCGGCGCCGATCGCCGCGGCGGCGAGCAGGGCGGAAGGGACGGTTCGTGCGAGGCGGGTCGTGCTCATGGTTCTCTCCGGTGTGCGTGGTGTTGGTGGCTCGGTGTCTCGTGCGGTTCGAAGCCTTGGCCGATGGACGGGAGGCTCAGCGTCGTTGGCCGGAAAACGCGCTTTCGACAGCGCCTGCGTCCATGCTCTGGCGGTTCATGTCACGGTCTGACGGCGTGGTGAGCGCGCTGGATTCGACTCCACGCGCGCGGTTCTGTTCCGCCTTCTGCCGGTCGGCGGCAAGTGAGCGC
This sequence comes from Phycisphaerales bacterium, assembly GCA_044226385.1. Taxonomy (GTDB): domain Bacteria; phylum Planctomycetota; class Phycisphaerae; order Phycisphaerales; family UBA1924; genus JAEUJB01. The sequence goes on along the minus strand of JBGAHA010000010.1, from coordinate 32,924 downwards.
TGGTGCATGATCTGCTCGCGCAGCTCCCTTACGCGCGGGGAACGCGGCCGGTACGCGGCGTGCTCACCGTAAAAGAGCCGCTTGGCCCCCACGCTCGCCGGCACCGGCGAATACAGCCACGACCCGCCCTCGAGGATGTGCAGACCGATCTGCTCGGGCGTGCCATCGATGCCGGCGACGCGGATCTCCTCGTCCCTGTAGAGCTGCTGGAGATCATCGACGCTGAAGCCCTTGAGGTACCCGCTGTTCTGGTACGACCGCAGCGCCGTCAGGCTCGGCGTCTGCACGTCGCGCCCGCCCAAGATGTACGGGAAGCACTCGCGCCCCAGGTCCCCGGTGCGGTCACTGGTGTACAGCACGTTCTCCGCGCTCGCCCAGGCCTCGACCCGCGCCGGCATCCGGATGTAGTGCAGCGCCATGTCGGTCCCCGCGGGCGCGGGAACGTCGGGAAGCACCAGCCGGGAGGGGACCGAGCCGCCCACCGAGAGATCCACGCGGTTCACCGGCTCGTGGAGGTCGGCCAGGGCGATGTACATGCGCTGGGGGAAGAGCTCGTTATGGCGGATATCCGCCGCGCTGGTGGCTTTCATCAGCGCCCCCACGCCAGCGGCGATGAGGCCCGCGAGCTGCGCGGCGTGGTTGTCGTCATCGGCGGTCGCGGCGACGACCAGACCTCCGGCGAGCAGCACCGTGCCGATGGTGCTCTTGGCGACGCGGACATCCTCCATGTTGGCCCACTTGGTGCTGGAGGCGATGCGGTTTACGTCGGTGGCGACGGGCCACTGGGACGACTGCGCGCCCACGGCGATGGAGAGGGGCGCGTCGTCGCTGGGCGTGACGGGTCCGCGGGCTGCGATCGCGTTGTCGGGACCCGTGCCGTACTTCTCGGGGGCCATCCCGCAATCCACCACGAACACGGTGTTGTAGTGGCCCGTGGCGATCAGCGTGCACACCGGCGCCAGGCGCGGCGCGATTTGCTCGAGGGTCTTGAGGGCCTCGTCCATGTCCTCGCGTTCACCCAGCTTGCGAGCGGCGATCGCCTTGAGGAGGTAGCCGATCTCAAAGTCCGACGCGACGGCGGTGTAATCGACGCCCAGGGCATCCCCGCTCTTTCCCTCGCGCTCCGCCTGCGCCGCGGCGCGGACCAGCGCCACCTGATCCCCCGACGACGCCGTGCCCTCACTCGCGGGGGGTTCTTGCGTCCGCGGCGGACGCTGGCGAGATCCCCGGCGCGGGCCCGACTGGCCCGAGGCCCTGCTCTGCGTCGCCGTGCTTCCCGAGGCCTGCAATGCCTTGCTGAAATCCCGCAGCAGGAACAGGGACTGCTGGGAGGCCGCCCGCATGTTCCCCCAGTCGCCCTTGAGCCCGTCCAGCAGCGCGATGTTGTAGAACGCCAGCGCCTGCTCGAAGGGATCGCCCTTGTAGATGCGCACCGCGCCCTCGGTCAAAATCACCGAGGCGAAGTTTTTGTCGTCGTTGAGCCCCTGCGTCCGCAGTCGGTCGTAGAGCCGGTCCGCGGTGGGCTCCACCGCATCGGGGATGCCATCGGCAAGCCCCATGGTCACCAGCTTCATCTGATCCAGGATGAAATTGCGGTCGTCGGGCTTGTCAGTCGCGTTCGCCGCGACGCGATCCCTCGCCGCCGCAAACTGCCCGCGCTGCGCGAGGATCACGGCGGATTCGTCCCGCTGGTAGGCGCAGCCCCCCGTGATGACCGCGAGGGTCAGCACGAGGGTGCGGAAGGCGAGGGTGTGAAGCCCTGCGTGCATGGCTTAGTCGGCGACGGTCCCGCCGGCCTTGCGGGCCATCTGGACGGTCTTGGCCCAGACCACGGTGCTGGTGTTGAACTCGGTGATGCGGTACTCGATGACGTACACGTCGTATCGCTCGTCGCTGATGGAGTTGGCGACCGCCGATCCCTGCCGGGCGATCGAGCGGATCTCGGCCCGCAGAACATGCGACGGCGCTTCACGATCGATCGCCACCCCCCCCAGCTTCCCGCTGGGATCCAGGCCCATCTGCTGGAGCGTCTGCTGCGTGTCCTGCGGCATGTAGAGATGAACGCCGGTCTGCTCAAAGAGTTGCTGCACAGGCCGGTCGTACACCACCAGCGCCGTCAGCGCCCAGCGGTCGGAGGCGGCAAGCCTGTCGGCGGACTTGTTCACCGCTTCGGAGAGCCCCATGCGGATGGGCGGAGATTGCGGCGTGCGGGCGGCGAGGAACGGGCTCTCCGCCAGTGACTGGCGGATCGAATCCGCCGTCTCGAGGATGTCCGCCGCCGACAGCCGGGACGAGCGTGCCGGCGCGGCCTCGCAGCCGGCGATCATCACGAAGGCCGCCGCCGCCACCAGCGCCGCGAGGATGGAGTGAATCGTCCGCGTCATGCTGCTCCCTGCGTTCGTTCCCGCCGCGAGGCACAGCATCAGCGGGTCCGGCTCTGCGTCGCCGTCACCTGGTCGGCGAACACGATCGCGCTGGTCTTGAGGTTCACCAGCTTCCAGTTGAAGATGTACGTGCTGTCACGACCCGCGTCACGGCCGATCTCACCGAACTCACCGTTGAGGATGTACGTGATCGCCGGGTCGTACCGCGCCGAGGTCACCGGCACGGCCTTGCCTTCGTCGAGGCGATTCGGAGAGCCGGGCTGGGCATACCGGGCGGCCTGCTCGTCCATGGTCTCCAGGGTGTCCACCACCATCGCGTGCTGGGCGACGTTGCTGTTGACCAGGTTGGTAAAGATCTTGCTGCGGATGGTCAGGAAGTCCGACGAGGGCGTGCGCGTGCGGTTGGTAATCGCGCCGACGGCGATGACCACCTTCTGCGGGGAATTGCGGATGTCCCCGACCTGGGGGATGCGGTCGGCGAGGCGCTCGGTCACCTGGTCGGTGAATTCCAGCAGCGTGCGCGGGCTGACGGCGGGGTCGTTGAGGGCGGCGTCACCCGGGCGGGAATACGGATCGACGCGGTCGCTGGGGTGCGCCGTCTGGCATCCCCCGGCGCCGGCGAGCAGGGTCAGGCTGATCGCCGAGACATTCGTAAGGGTGCGCACACACGTTGACCGGGCCAAACTGTTCATGGCTTTCTCCGCTGCAATGGTGGGATGAGTTTGTGAGAAGAGCGAGAGAGGCTCACGCCCAAGTCCGGCATCACGTGGGCCGGTTGGCGTCACGATGGTTCGGTGCACGCACCGAGTCGTTGAGCGTCGTCTACCTCCGCATGTGATAGTACGCACTTACCGGCCGGGTGTTCCCGGCGGACTCCCCTGAACAACCCCGGTTCCCCGTCGGTAAAGGCCTCACCATGCGCCGGTAGAACCCCGCCCGAACGAACGGATCCCGCCGGGGCGTCCCCAGCGCCTGCCGGAGGCGGTTCCTCCCCTGCAATCCACGGCGGGAAGGGGGTGTGCGCCTACCATCCCCGTTCCTATCGAGCGTTCGCGGGCGCCGGCAAAGGCGTTGCTCGATGAGGGCGTAGCTCAGTTGGTAGAGCATCGGCCTTTTAAGCCGTTGGTCCAGGGTTCGAGTCCCTGCGCCCTCATTTCACTCCACACCTGACCGCGGGTCGAGCGGCATCGATGCTGGCGCAGGCCGTGCTCCCGGTGTGCGGTGACCGCAACGGACGTCGGCCACGCACCTTGGGAGATCCGCGTTTGAAGATAGTCCTGCACGCGAACTGGTCGGGGGAGTTCCTGCACCTGTGGGGCGAGGACGCGGAGAAGTGGGCCCGGCACGCGCGCGAGTCCGGCGGCACGCCCCCCGCCGAAGGTGCTCCCGCCCCGCACGCCTTCTGCGCCGACGCTGCCTCCATCTCCGAAGCCCTCGCCCGCGCCGGCGGACCCGCCCTCACCCAGGGAACGACGCCCGGCGCCCTGACCATGAAGCTCCCCGTCTCCCTGCTCGCCGGTGAATCCGCGGGCACCGGCGGCGCCGAGCCCAGCAGCCGCCTGCGCCTGCTCCTGGGCCAGTCACGCGACGACGACGGCGCCGCCGTAAAAACCCTGGGCCGCTTCACCGTCACCACGCTCCAGGTCGATCCGATCCGCGCCCCGGCCGTGCTCGAGGCCCTCATCGACGCCGAGCTCCGCGCCGGCGGCGGCGACTCCGACGTCATCCTCGGCCCCACCATCGATTTCTTCGCCACCGCCGGACGCCTCGCCGTCTACCTCCTCGCCCAGCAGCGCTTCGTGCCCATGCTCCGCCAGCGCGCCGGGGGAGAGCTCCTGGGCGTCTGGCAGCCCTGGACCGCCGACGAATCCACCTCCCACAAGCGCGACGTGCTCATCCGCTCCATGCCCGCCTCGGCGCGGGCGGCGGAAGACGGATTCTCCCACGACGCGGCGGCGATCGTGGACCATTACCTCACCGGCGTCGTCGATGCGAGCTGCCGCGCGATCTTCGGCCGCGAAGATCTCATGGACGCCGTTCGGGAGCGCGATCCCGCCACCGATCCGCAGGTCGCGTGGCTCAAGGGCCTGCTCGGCGGTGAGCACGACGTCGAAGTCACCACCGCCGTCCGCCAGGACATGACGCGCCGCGTGCGCACGTGGATCGCCGGCCTCGAAGACCGCGGCCAGAGCTCCTCCTGGCGGCTGTGCCTGCGCCTCAACGAACCCCTGGAAGCCAAGCTGGGCCTGGGCAACGGCGCGACCGAATCCGACGCCGTCTGGTCCGTCAGCTTCCACCTGCAGGCCGTCGAGCGCCCCAGCGTCATCATCGACGCCTCCGACATCTGGCTCCTCACCGCCCCCTCCATCGTCCTCAGCGGACAGCGGCTGGACAACCCTCAGGAACTCCTCCTCGCCGAACTCGGCCGCGCCTCTCGCATCTACAAGAAACTCGAATCCGCCCTCGAAGACTCCGAACCCATCGAGCTCACGCTCTCCACCAAGCAGGCCTACGAGTTCCTGCGCGAGGTCCGACCCGTCCTGCTCGAGCAGGGCTTCGGTTCCCAGGCCCCCGAGTGGTGGGAATCTCCCGCGGCGCGCCTGGGCGCGCGGCTCAAGCTCGAAAGCGATGCGACGCCGCCGTCCGAACGCGGCGCGCCCGGCGTCGCCGGCCAGGGCGCTTCGTCCCTGGGACTGGGCACGCTGGTGAAGTACCGCTGGGAGATCGCCATCGGCGACACCTCCCTCTCACTCACCGAGTTCGAGCAGCTCACCAAGCGCAACAGCCCGCTGGTCAAGATCAACGGCCGCTGGGTCGAGATCCGTCCCGAGGACGTGCACGCCGCGGTGAAGTTCATCCGCGACAACCCCGGCGGGGATGTCTCCATCGGCGAAGCGCTGCGCATGGCCTACGCCTCCGACGCGGCGGCAATGGGCCTGCCCGTCGTGGGTCTTGAGGCCACCGGCTGGATCAAGGGCCTGCTCTCCGGGGACGCACAGGCCGAGAGCCTCCAGATGCTCGCCACCCCCGGCACCTTCCTGGGCACGCTCCGCCCCTACCAGATCCGCGGCGTCTCCTGGCTCGCCTTCCTCGAGAAATTCGGCCTGGGCGCCTGCCTCGCCGACGACATGGGCCTGGGCAAGACCATCCAGCTCCTGGGCCTGCTCGCCCACGAGCGCCTCCCCCGCTTCCCCGCTCCCGCGCCCGTCGACGCTCCCGAGGGCCTCGCGCCCCCGACCGCCGACGCGCCCGCGCCCGTCCTGGCCGCCGCCCCCGAGCCCGCCGCGCTCGATCCCAACGCGCCGCCCCCGCACCCCGATACGCTCCCCACCAAGGTCAAGCCCACCCTTCTCATCGTCCCCATGTCGGTGCTGGGCAACTGGCTGCACGAAACCAAGCGCTTCTGCCCGCACCTCAAGGTCATGCTGCACCACGGCATGACCCGCCGCTCCGGGCAGGAATTCATCGAGGCCGCCGAGGCCAACGACATGGTCGTGACCACCTACTCCCTCGCCCACCGCGACCGGGAGTTCTTCAACAAGGTCGCCTGGGGCCGTCTCGTCCTCGACGAAGCCCAGTACATCAAAAATCCCCAGGCCAAGCAGACCCAGGCCGTCCGCAACTTCGACGCCGAGCGCCGCGTCGCCCTCACCGGTACGCCCGTCGAGAACCGCCTCAGCGAACTCTGGTCCATCATGGACTTCCTCAACCCCGGCTACCTCGGCACGCCCCACCACTTCCGCACGCGCTTTGCCGTCCCCGTCGAACGCTACCGCGACCGCGCCAAGACCGAGCAGCTCCGCGGACTCGTCCGCCCCTTCATCCTCCGCCGCCTCAAGACCGATCCCAACGTCGTCGCCGATCTCCCCGAAAAGATCGAGTCGCGCGAGTACGCCCACCTCACCACCGAGCAGGCCTCCCTCTACGAGAGCACCGTCAAGCGCATGCTCGGAGAGGTCGAAACCTCCGACGGCATCCGCCGCCGCGGCGTGGTCCTCGCCGCCCTCATCAAGCTCAAGCAGATCTGCAACCACCCCTCACAGCTCCTCAAAGACTGGGTCGATGGCAGCCTCACGCCCCCCGACCCGGCCCGCTCGGGCAAGTGTGTTCGCCTGCTCGAAATGCTCGACGAGGTTATCTCCGAGGGCGACCAGGCCCTGGTCTTCACCCAGTTCCGCCAGATGGGCCACCTGCTCAGCGTCATGATCCGCCATCGCCTCGACCGGGAAGTGCTCTTCCTGCACGGCGGAACCGCCCAGAAGCAGCGCGAGGAACTCGTGCAGCGCTTCCAGAAGGACGGGGCGAGGGCGCCGATCCTGCTGGTGAGCCTGCGAGCCGGCGGCGTCGGCCTGAACCTGACGGCGGCGACGCACGTCTTCCACTTCGATCGCTGGTGGAACCCGGCCGTGGAAAACCAGGCGACCGACCGCGCCTACCGCATCGGCCAGACGCGAACGGTGCAGGTGCACAAGTTCGTGGTCCGCGGCACGCTGGAAGAGCGGATCGACGAGATGATCGAGCAGAAGATGGAGCTGGCGATGAACATCATCGGCGCCGGCGAACGCTGGCTGACGGAACTCTCCACCGATCAGCTGCGCGACATCCTCACGCTGCGCGATGATGCGGTCGGCGACGAGATCTAGCCTCGCGTGGCATGCTCACGCCCGCTCTGAGGCTTGAGCACGGAACATTTTTTGTGAACCGCCTTCGCCAGCGGACGCGGAGCTTCATGCCCCAAACGGTCTTCACCACAGCCGCCAGAATCCGTAACCGATTTTCCCAACGGCAACAACCGAGCACAACGCCACGCACACATTGACGAGCAGCGCCAACGCGGCAACCACCGCCGTCCGAGTGATGGAAACACGCTCATAGGGCAGCATTGTGATCGCTAATCCCAGAAACAGAGGGGCCCACACTCCGCCTATTCCGCACAATGCCGCGGGCCAGAAGAGCCAGTCGAGCCACCCGTTGTTGAGCTGTACAATCAGGATCGCCGTGACGCAACCAAGTACGGTCGGTCCGCACGCCACTACCGCCATTCGGCCCATCGAAGGGATCGGCCTCAGCCAGCACGCCTTGCCTTGCGTGCCGCACTCGGGGCAGAGGTAGATTGCATTCTCGTCCTGCACGATGGGCTTTGCGTCAAATCGGCATTGGGGGCACGCAAGCCTCATCAATGGATCGTATCAACGCGGGCGGAATGCGCGTGGCCAGATCTGCCCGGCAGGTCCACACGTGCCCCGATGAATCTTGGAGATCTGAAGGGTCGACACCATCCCCTGCGAACACTCGCCCCTACCCGATCAACACCGCCAGCGCCACCCCCATCAACACCGCATTGATCACCAGCGTCGCCCCCAGCATCGTCAGCCTCGCCGTCCACGATTCGCGCTCATACGAACGGTCCGCGAACCGCGCCACCACGAACACCGGCAGCAGCAGCGAGATCGGCGCCATCGCCTGCGCCGGGATCGGCAGGTCCAGCCTTAAGCTCTCCAGCTTCATCAACGCCGACAGCAGGCACAGCACGCACATCCCCGCCGTCATCCCACACGCCAGCGCCACCAGCCGCAGCCTGCTCGGCCGCGGCTTGATCCACGCCGCCGTCCCTTCATGGCCGCATTCGGGGCACCGGTACACATCCCGCTCGCTCGCGGCGAGCGGACGGGCGTCGTAGTGGCATTGAGGGCACGCGAGTCGCAACGGCTCCATCGTACCGCCGCCCTCGGGCACGCGATCGCGTGTATTTCCCCTCCACCGCGCTCATATCCTCTCAAACCTGCCCACCGGAGGAAATCACCATGCCCGACGCCCGCCTCATCACCCTCGCCGACCTTCCCGCCGACCGTCCCATGCCCCTCATCCAGCGCCGACGCATCATCGGGGAGCAGATGATGGTCTCCCAGGTGCACCTCGCCAAGGGCTTCACCCTCGCCTCCCACCACCACCCCAATGAACAGTTCGTCGTGATGCTCTCCGGCCACTGCACCTTCGGCATCGGCAACACCGGCGAGCCCGGCTACCACGAACTCGACGTCCGCGCCGGCCAGGTGCTCTGCCTCCCCGGCAACGTCCCCCACTCCTGCCTCGCCCACGAAGACACCCAGATCCTCGACCTCTTCAGCCCCGTCAGCGAAACCACCGGCGTCGACCAGAAGAAATAGCGCCGAACGCACCGGGCACTGGGCACTGGGCACTGGTGGAGAAAGACTCAGACGAGGCCCTGGTGACTCCCCCCGCGCCACCCCAAATCTCTTCCCCACATTCCCCCGCCGTTCTCCCCTCTGTTTTTCCCTTTCCGATCCGCGTCCCATCCGCGAAATCCGCGGCCTCTTCTATTCCGTCACCAGCTTCCAGCACCGGTGAATCCGCTCATTGCGGAAATCCTCCGGCACCGTCTTCCCCGAAATCTCCTGGATCCGCAGGTTCGGGCTGATCCCCGACAGCTCCGCCTCCGCGAGCTTGAACCTGCGGTAGTTGGTCGAGAAGAAGATCGTCCCGCCCGGTGACATCAGCGGCAGCAGCAGACCCAGCACCCTGGTGTGGCCTTCCTGCACTTCCCAGTCATCCTCGGTGCGTTTGCTGTTGGAGAACGTCGGCGGATCGACCACCGCGAGGTCGTAGAGCCCATCCTCTCCCGCAATCTCCAGCCCCTCCTGCTCCGCCTGCAGGAACTCGATCACATCCGACCGCACGAAGCGGTGTCGCGTCTGCGCATCGTGCGCCACGTCGATCAGCCCGTTGAGCCGCATGTTCCTCGCCGCCCAGTCCATGTACGTATTCGAAAGATCGACGCTCGTGGTCGTCAGCGCGTTGCCCGCCGCCGCGTACACGCTGAACGAGCCCGTGTACGCGAACAGGTTCAAGAACCGCTTGCCCCCCGCGAGCTCCCGCACCATCCCTCGCGTGATGCGGTGATCGAGGAACAGCCCCGTGTCCGCATAATCCGTGAGGTTCACCTCAAACTTCAGGCCCCCCTCGTGGGCGACGAGCGTCGTCCCCTGCTCGTCAAGCTTTTCGTGCTGGGCGAGGCCCCGCTGCTTGGGCCGGCTCTTGACGTGCACGTTCGCAAGGTCAATCTCCAGCACCTTCGCCGTGCGCTTGGCGATCTCGTCCAGCCAGTCCAGGTGCTGGGCGAGCGTGCGGCTGTGCTCGCGCTCGTGCTCAAAGATGTGCGCGTGACCCTCGTAGCGGTCCACCACCACCGGCACGTCCGGGCAGTCTCGCTCGTACACGCGGTAGCACGTGATGCCCCGGGAAGGCCACTTGCGCAGATGCCTCGCCCGCTTGGCAAGCCGCCCCTCAAAGTCGTTCAGCTCGTTGATGTCCCGTTCCCGAAGCCCGCCGAACGCCGGCATCACCTTCGCCTGCGGCGGCCTGGCCGAAGCCCCGCGCGCCGGCGAAGGTTCACGCTCGCCCGTCCCCCCCGCCACCGCGTCCGCGCCCGCAAGATCGGCAACCTCCTCAAGCTCCCCCGCTGGCAACTCGCTCGCCGCCGGCGGCATCTCGTCGGAAGCAGCCCGCGAAAGAGGCGCTGGCGCCCCGCCATGCGCTCCGTCCCGGCTCACCGTGACAACTGGCACGTCCGAGTGCACGTGTCGACCCGGCGCCGCCGCTGCACGCTGCGGCGTTGCTTCCCCCGGCTCCGCGGCGTCACCCACCGTGCCCTCGCTCCCCCTCGCCGCTTCCCGCTCGTCCGGCGCACCGTCGGGGATCTCAAGTCTCTCCCGCTCCACCGCATCCTGCCGCGCATTCACATCACCCTCATCAACCGGCTCGTACCCCTTGCGCGGCGGGCGCGGGCCCAGGAACTGAAAATACGTGCACTCGATCTGCGCGTTGTACAGCTTGCGTCGCCGCGTCGCCTCCTGACCCACCAGCCACTCCAGGTCCGTCCTCGCCGTCAAAATATGGTGCGACCATGTCGGCAGCCGCTTGAGCACATCCGGGAACGACCGGTACAGCCGCTCGATGTGCTCATCCTCCCCGATTCGCCGACCATACGGCGGGTTGGCGATGATGCACCCGTACTCCGCCTTGCTGGTCAGCTGGCTGAACTCGCGCTGCGCAAAGTGAATGAACCGCTCCACCCCCGCCCGCTGCGCGTGACGCCTCGCCAGGGACAGCGCCTCCTCCGACATGTCCGTCCCGTGGATCGTGTACGCCAGCGCCCCCTTGGTCTCCACCAGCGACTGCGCCTCCGCCTCGTCCTGCGCCTCGTCCCACACCTTCTCGCTGATCCCCGGCCACGCCTCCGCATCAAACGCCCGCAGCAGCCCCGGCGCGATCTTTAGCCCGATCATCGCCGCCTCGATCGGGATCGTCCCGCTCCCGCAGAACGGATCCACCAGCGGCCGGTCCGGACGCCACACCGACAGCAGCACCAGCCCCGCCGCCATCGTCTCCTTCAGCGCCGCCTCACCCACCAGGTCACGGTACCCGCGCTTGTGCAGGCCCTCACCGCTGGTGTCGATCGTCAGAGTCGCCGTGTTCTCCAGCAGCGCCACCTCGATGATGTACCGCGGCCCCGTCTCCGGCAATGTCGACGTCTTGTGCGCCGACATCAGCCGATCCACGATCGCCCGCTTCACCGTCCGCTGCACCGCCGGCACGCTCGAAAGCTGGCTCTTCACGCTCCGACCGTTCACCGGGAACGCCGCGTCGGGCGTGATCCACTGCTCCCACGGCAGCGACTTGGTCGTCTCAAACAGCGCATCAAAGTCCGCCGCCGGAAACGTCGCAAACCGCAGCAGCACGCGGTCGGCCGTCCGCAGGTTGATGTTCGCCCGCGCGATCGCCGATTCATCCCCCGAAAACAGCACGCGCCCCGTCGAAATGATCTTCGGCTCGTACCCCAGCCCTTCCAGCTCGCGCGCGGTCACGGCCTCGAGCCCGAAGGCGGTGGTGGCGAGGAGTTCGATCGTGTTGCTCATGCCGTGCCCGTCCGGCCCACACCGCCTCGCCGCCCGCGAAATCCGGCGATCCGTTCCGCAAGCGCGTGCACGTGGGCCTCAAAAATGTGACTCAAAGGGCATCGTATTCCCCGCCTCACCGGCGCGAGCGATTCGGAGATCCCTTTCGCTTCGCGGGGACCAGCCTCAGCGAGCCTTCCCCGCCGGCAGCGCCACCTCAATCCGCCCCAAAAACACCAGCTTCGGATCCCCCCGCTCCTCCAGCGTGCGTGCCATCTCACCCACGGTCCGCGAAACCTTCCCCTCAAACAGCACCGCATCCCCCTGCACCACCTTCACCGGCAGATCCATGTCCACCAGCCCGTCCCGCAGCAGGATCTGGAAACGCTCGATCCCCTCCGCCGCCTCCACCGTGAACACCTGCCCCGCGCGCGACACCGTCACGCTCGCCCCCGCCTTGCGCTGCTCCGGATCGGCCGCGAGCCAGTACAGCCGCCCCTCCAGCACATCATCCTGCCGCCACACCACCCGCTCCGGCAGCGCCTGCCGCGTGTACTGCATCATCCACGGCACCGCCGACGCGTCCTGAAGCTTCATCCAGTGCCCCATCCCCTCCCGAAGGTGCGTCTCGTGGATGTACCCGCCTCCATCCTTCCTCGCCAGCTCGTCAAGCTGCTCTCCCCACCGCCGCGCGATCGCATTGCGGTCATACGCCCCGTCGTTCGCCCCAACGTTGATGATGAACGGCAGATTCCGCAGGTTCACCGGGGAAGCCTCGTTGGGATGCCCCGCCATCATCGCCGCCGCCGCGAACCGGTCCGCCATCCGCGGCGCAACCTGGTACACCCCGTCCCCGCCCGCGGAATACCCCATCAGGTACACCCGGTCCGGATCCACGCGCTCAAAGATCACCGCATCCTGGATGAGCCGGTCAAACAGCGGATCGATGTGCGCCTCGTGCCACATGTTCCACGCGTCCGTCGGTGCTCGCGGCGCAACGTAGATCCCCTCAGTCGGCGTGTACAGCCCGATCTGGTTCTTCCACTGCTGGTCGTTCACCTCCGCCGGCGCCCCGCCGCCCCCGTGCATCGAGATGAACATCGACCGCCCATTCGCAGGCGTTTGACCGAAGATCCGGTACTCAAACTTCAGCGTCTTGCCGTCCAGCGTGAACGACTTGGCCTCCCACTCCGCCTTCCGCTCCACCGAGAGCGCCGCGATGCGGTCATCCCACAGCAGCCCCCTCGCCTCCTCCGCCGCCTCCCTGGTCAGCGCGATCCCCGCACACGCCTCTCCCCCGATCGCCCCGCGCTTGTCCGCCGGCCGCGAAAGCCACGACCTCAATTGTTCGATCGCTCCCGTGGAAGCCGATGGTGTGTTCGCGGGCTGGCCGTGCCCGATCGAGGCCACAATCGCAAGGGCCGCAAGAGGCACGCGGATGCACGTCATGAGCATGAAAATCCTCCGCGAGGAGAATACTCCCGCGGTCATCGCTCCGCATGACCCGTGACCCACACTGACCCCGCCGACCACGCCGCACCCCAGCCCGCCTTCCCCACCCTCGCCGCACACGTGGGGTAACACCCTCACGCCACCATTCCTGCGATTGCGAGCAACCCTCGGCTGCCATTCCAAGTACAGTCGTGCATGATCAAGGCTCTCTCGCCGCTTCTCCTCGCCGCAAGCCTCGCCGCCCCCAACTCCGCCCTCGCCCAGGCCCCCGCATCAAACTTTGACCCTTAAAAACCCGACGGCCACGCCCCGCTCCAGCATCCTCGCGCTCGTGCATCTCGCGCGGAACGGGAGACGTGGTCCCTCCGCCCGCGCGATACGCGGGAGCCATCCACATGCCTCAACCCCGTCACCGGGGCCTCCGCACGGCCCTCGCCGGCGCGTGCGCCCTCCTTCTCTTCGCCCCCTCCAACGTCCTCGCTCACCACCAGCCCGCCTCCGCCCCACCCGCGCCGCCCGCCCGCGTGCGCGTCGGCGATCCCGCCCCCGAGCTCAGCGTCGACGGCATGGTCGGCGCAGGCGCGAACGTCGCCCCCACTCCCATCTCCCTCAAAAACCTCCGCGGCAAGGCCGTCGTCCTGGAGTTCTCCGCCGGCTGGTGCGGACCCTGCCGCGCCCTCATGCCCCACATGAACGAGCTCGTCGATGCGTTCAAGAACGATGCGAGGATCACCTTCCTCACCATCACCAACGAAGGCGAGGCCCCCGCCGCAAGGTTCCGGGAGTCGACCCACATGTCCGCCCCACTCGCCTGGGATGCCGACGGCTCCACGTGGGAGGCCTACTGGATCCGCGGTGTCCCCGCCATCTGCCTCATCGACGCCCAGGGAACCATCGCCGCCATCACCCACCCCTCCTACCTCACCCGCGAGATCCTCGAAGCCTTCGCCGCCGGCAAGCCCTTCACGGTCGAGAACACCGCCGCCGAAAAGGAAGGCGAGGTCATTCACCCGTTGAGCTGGAACGCCGGCGGGTTCGACACCGACCCCGCCGCCATCGCCGCCCTCCTTAAGGACATGAAGGCCAACGACCGGCTCGACAGCGTCCTCGACGCCGAGGCCTTCGCCGTCCTCCGCAAGGCCACCAAGCAGTGGAGCATCTCCATCGGGGAGGAAACCGCCGAGATCCGTGAGCGCGGCGCCGAGCCCGCCACCCTCGTCTCTCGCTGCTTCGGGTTCGATGCCGACGACACCGACGACCAGGTCAACCTCCCCAAGGACGTCATCTACGACCTCTTCGTCCGCCCCGCCGACAAAGACATCAAGACCGCCAAGGCCATGGCTTGCTCACTCCTCCAGGACACCTTCAAGTTCAACGCCCAGGTCGTCGAAAAGCCCGCCCCCGTCAAGCTCCTTCGCCGTCTCAAGGACGCCCCGCCCCTCCCCGCGCCTCTCGGCCCCGATGGCAAGGAGCACGCCATGATGGCCGGCTCCTTCGACGTCCCCATCACCACCGCCGCCGAACTCGCCAACTACCTGCGCTCCTACACCACCCTCCCCGTCGCCGACGACACCGGCATCAAGGAACCCTTCAGCCTCAACCTCACCTGGAACCTCCTCGCCCAGCCCGACGACCCCGACGGTCTCACCCAGGCCCTCCGCCGCGCCGGTTTCGAACTCGCCGACGGCGAGCGCCCCCTCAGGCGCCTGGTCCTGCGGAAGCGCTGACGGAAGTCTTCGGCCACACTCGCTTCGCCCCACATTCAGGGCACGCGCTCTCGCGCCCGGTGCCGGTCAGGTCGTAATCACATTCCACGCACCGGCCCGCCCGAACTCGCGGCCACGCGAGCGACACCAGCAGCGCCGCGGCCACCGTCCACGCCGCGTCCCCCACCAAGCCTCTCCCGGCGATCCACGATCCGATCGGCGTCACCACACCCCACAACGGATCGAGGCTCCGGGCCGACAACCACGAGCGTGGCGCCCACATTAATACCCGGGGCAGCATCGCGGCCGCAAAGATGAACACGCCCGCCTGCGCCCGCTTCCAGTTCCCCTCACGACAGCGCAGAAAGAGCTTTCGCCGCCCCCACCGCTTCACCGCCCACACCGTCGCCCCCGCCGCGACAAGCCTCACCACCGCCGACCCCGCGCCCCACGTCAGCGCTTCGAGCGTCCACCACCGCGGGCCAAACAGCCACGCCGCGTACGCCGCGCACAGCGCCACCTCGCACACCAGCATCCCCGCCATCACGACCCACATGATCGGCGCAGACCTCCCTCCGGCACTTCAACTTCAGCCCCCAGCCTATCACATCACCGGGCGCATCCTCCCGCCTCGCCTACCATCGACCCCGGCGTGCCCGACCGTGTTGATCGGGCCCGCGCGAGCCAGTGTGTTTCCGGCCGGGCCAAACGCCCCGCCCCGGAGGATTGCCCGATGATTCCCAAGCCGCCCCCACGCGAGGGCACGCTCGGTTTTCTGTACCTGCCCCCCTTCCGCGTGCAGGGAATCTCCATCGCCGGCGAAATCACGTGCATGCAGATCCCCGAGCTCGACCTGGGCTTCGACATCGGCTCATGCCCGCGCGCCATGCTCTCCAGCAAGTTCCTCGCCATCAGCCATGGCCACATGGACCACATCGGCTCCCTCGCCTACTTCTGCTCCCAGCGCAAGTTCCAGGGCATGGGCACCGCCAAGATCGTCTGCGACGCCCGGATTGAACAGGACATCCGCGGCATGATGGCCGGCTTTGTCAACCTCGAGCGCCAGAAGACCCCCTACGAGATCATCCCCCTCCAGCCCGAGGGCCAGGTCGAGATCAAGAACAACATCTTCCTCCGCGGCTTCCCCACCGAGCACACCTGCCCCAGCTTCGGCTATTCGGTCTATGAACGGCGGACCAAGCTCAAGCCCGAGTTCCTCGATCTCCCCCAGGAGAAACTGAAGGAGATGAAGGATCGCGGCGTCGAGATCACCCGCACCCTCATGATTCCCCAGATCGCCTACCTCGGGGACACCCAGCCCGGACCCCACCTCGTCCGCGAGGACGTCCGCAAGGCCCAGATCGTCATCTGCGAGTGCACCTTCTTCGAGCCCGACCACAAGGACCGCGCCAAGATCGGCATGCACATGCACGTCGACGACGTCGCCGAGTGGCTCCAGGTCCTCGAGTGCGAGGCGCTCATCCTCGTCCACGTCTCCCGCCGCACCGATCTCAACTACGCCCGCAAGCGCTTCGCGCAGGTCTGCGGCACCGAGAAGGCCGACAAGGTCCACTTCCTCATGGACTTCCGCTCCCAGCGCGCCCGCTACGACGAGCAGCTCGCCGCCGCCGAGGCGCACGCCGCGTCGGTCGGCAAACGTCCGGCCTCCCCCGACGAAACGCCCGAGGAAGAGCTGTAACGCCCTTGCAAGAGTTCGCGCCGCGAATGGAAGAAATTTTTTTCATCCGGCATCACCCTCAATCGCGCGCCGCGTTCCTCCAAATTCAATCGATTCGGTTGACACTCCGCCGCGTGAGAAGTACGTTCACAGTCCTGAATCGATCGGCGCGGCACCGGCCTTGGTGGGACGGTGCGCGGCTCACGCCGATCGGCTCGGGAACGCTGGCCCGGACCCCTCCGCGGAGACGTCAGTCTTCACCGCGAGCGTCTTGCCGGTGTTCGGTGCGGGATCACGGCGTGCGTTCGCCCCGTTCCCGTCCACGCCCGGTTGCACGGCGTGGTTTCGAATGGAAGAGTTTGGCGGAGGCGCGCCGGGCGCCCGCCAGGCTCCAGGGTGTTCCGGGTGGGCCGCGGGTGACAAATCCGCGGAAGACGAACAGCGGGTGATCAACAGCGGATGATGTACAGCGGGTGGGTCGTTTGGGTGGCTTCAACATGCAGGGGACAGTTTTCCAACGTGTGCGGGACGGTGGCGCTTCGCGCGTCCATTCCGGAAGGACCCTGGTCCTCCGCACGGGCATTCTCTTCAAGCGGAACGATTGATCCAAAGGACGCGCCGCCATGACTGACCCCGATCGCCAGATCTGGGACAGCATCCTTTCGCATCTGCGCTCACACCACGCCGGCATCTGCCGCGCCTGGTTCGCAGAACTCGAACCCGCCGGCATCGCCGCCGGCGCCCTCCACGTGCGCGCCCAGACCGTCGTCCACCGCGACTACCTCCGCCGCGAATGCTCCGAAGCCTTTAACGACGCCTGCCGCACCGGCTCGGGAATGCTCCTGCCCGTCCGCTTCCTCGGACCCGCCGACGACATCCCCACCGCCGGCGGCTCCCGCGCCGCCGCACTCGCCGCGGCCCACGCCGCCCCCCTCCACAACGGCACCTCCACGCCCCCGCTCGACCCCTACGACGCCGAGGCCACCGTCGTCACCCGCCGCGTCATCCCCGCACCGCCCCCGTACGCCCCCCACAACGCCGCCTCCGCGCTCCGCGAGGGCTCCATGGTCCTCAACCCCGATTACTCATTCGACCACTTCGTCGTCGGCTCGGGCAACCGCCTCGCCCACGCCGCCATGGTCGCCGTCTCCGCCAACCCCGGCCGCTCCTACAACCCCGTCTTCATCCACGGCGGCTCGGGCCTGGGCAAGACCCACCTCCTCCAGGCCGCCTGCCTCAAGATCACCGCCGACAACCCCGCCGCGCAGATCTACTTCATCTCCTGCGACGGCTTCATCAACCAGTTCATCGACGCCGTCACCAAGAACCAGATGGCCGAGTTCCGACACCGCTTCCGCGACGTCGACGTCCTGGTCATCGACGACATCCACTTCCTCGCCAAGCGCGAACGCACCCAGGAAGAGTTCTTCCACACCTTCAACAGCCTCTACCAGGCCAACAAGCAGATCGTCCTCTCCTCCGACGCCGCCCCCGAAGAAATCCCCGACCTCGAGGACCGCCTCATCAGCCGCTTCAAGTGGGGCCTGGTCACCAAGGTCGAGCCGCCCGACTACGAGACCCGCGTCGCCATCCTCAAGACCAAGGCCGCACTCCGCGACGTGCAGATCCCCGACGACGTCGCCGGCTTCGTCGCCAACCGCATCGACAAGCACATCCGCGAGCTCGAAGGCGCCATCGTCAAGCTCCAGAACCGCTCCCACGTCGACAAGCGCCCCATCGACCTCGACATGGCGCGCGCCGAATTCGGTGAAGAAGTCTCCACCGAGGGCGGACCCACCATCCAGGTCATCATCTCCCGCGTCACCGAGTTCTTCCGCGTCAAGATCACCGAGCTCCAGTCCAAGCGCCGCAGCCGCTCGGTCGCCCTCCCCCGCCAGGTCTGCATGTACCTCGCCCGCCGCCACACCCGCCACTCCCTCGAGGAAATCGGCGGTTACTTCGGCGGACGAGACCACACCACCGTTATGCACGCCGTCAAGACTGTCGAGTTCAAGCGCGGCCACGAACCCGACTTCGACGAGACCGTCAAAACCCTTGAAGAGAAGATCCGCGTCGGCGGAAAGTAATTCCGCGACGAAACGACAGCGGCACAGCAATACAGCACAGCCGCACAACGGCACAATGATTCCCCGCACCACCGGCGATACCTCGCCCGGTGTTCATGCACCCTACGACCCACCACACGCCGCCTTCGGCCCTTTGTGCCGCTGTGCCCGCCCTCTGTGCCGCTGTGCCGCTGTATCCCTGTGCCGCTGTGCCCCTCTTCTGTGCCGCTGTGCGGTTGTATCAGTCTCCCAGCAGCATCACAAATGTCAGCAGCACCGCCGTCACCGTCGCGTTATGCAGGAAGTGCGCCGTCATCGGCGCAATCAGCGAGCCTCGCCACTCCCGCATCATCGCGAACACAAACCCCAGCGTCGTCACCGGCAAGAGCAGCGGACCCGCGTACCCGTGCATCCCCCCGAACACCACCGCGCTCACCACGCCCGCCAGCACCGCCCCCACACGGGAGCGTGAATGCCGGAATACGCACCCGCGGAAGATCGCCTCCTCCACGATCGGCGCCCACATCGTCGCCAGCACGAAGAACGAGATCAGCGTCCACGGATCCTTCCCTCCCACCAGGTCGATGATCGGGTTCTGCGGCGGCGGCGAAGGAGTCCCGCCCATCCCCTGCTTGATCATCTCCCACACGAACAGGATCACCACCGCCGCCAGCGCCGAGGCGAGCAGGATCGGAATCCCCGCCAGGTACGCCAGAATCCCCGCCCCCATCTCCTTCAGCACGCCCTCACCCGAGTGCCACCCGATCGCTCGCCGCATCTCCCCAAACCGCACCCCGCGCACCAGCGGCCACAGCACCGGCAGCACCAGCAGCCACTGCACCGAGATCCCCAGCGCCCGCATCGGCCCCGACGCATTGGTCGCCGAGGCGAGCACGCCCCCCAGCACCACCTTGAACAGCACGAACGACAGCACGAACACCGCCGCCGTCTCCAGGTACACGCTCCCGCCCACCGCCGGCGGCACGAACCGCCACTTCACCGTCTTGGACATGATCCTCACGCCGCAGAAAATCAGCAGCCCGATCCCCGTCAGGAATACCAGCACAAACCCCGCGCCCAGCGCGAAGCAGAACGCCAGCAGCGCGCCCCCGCCCCCCACCACCGCCTCCTTCGCGGGATCCGAATCGGGCAACCCTTCCACCAGCGCCAGCCGGCCATACCACCCGTGCCGCTCTTCCAATCCCTGCCGCTGCTCGGGCGTCAGCGTCACCGCTTCACCCCGGTAGATCGCCCCCAAGGTCCCAAGATCCTGGATCAAGAGCGGGCTCAGCGCCTTGGAGTCGGCGAGGATCCCCTCCGTCGCCTCCGCCGCCTCCGATTCCTTCTGCTCCACCGCCGGCCCGCCCTCGGCCGCGCCCGGCACCATCCCCGTCACCACCCGCTCCTCCAGCCCGTTCTCCTTCGCCACCGTCTTCAGCCGCTCCATCGCCTCGGCCCGCCCCAGAAGGTCCCCGGCGATCATCGCCGCCCGGATCTTCTCCACCGGCGTCTTGGCGTCCTCATCAATCCGCGGCATCAGCGCCGCCCCCTGCGCCGAGCTCCCCCCACCACCCCCACCAGCCCCACCACTCCCCGCCGCCGGGTCCATGTGAACAAACTTCACGCTGAACTTCGCCATCCAGAACGCCGGGTCCACCCCCGGCGGCTCGACCATCGTCGGATCCACCGGAATCGCCGGCCCCGCCGACTGCGAGGTCTGCTGCAGGAACACCGTCAGCCCGTAGAACACCACCAGCACAATCAGCGCGATGTTCCGCGCCAGCCGGCTCCCCGGGTCGGGAACCCGTCCAGACGGGCTCACCTGCGGCTCGGGACTGAACGGCGGAGGAAAGGAATTCGAAGAAAAGCTGGTCATGCAGGGTCATCATCGGATAATCCCCCCTCCTTGCCAAGCATGTCTGTCACGCGGCGTGCAAGGCCCCGCGTCCCTCGAGGCGTGCGGAGCCAAAAACCGGCCTCTCCGGGCCCGGTTTGACCCCCGCCCCCGGCCGGTCAATACTTCTCCCTCACGCGCGGCGGGTGGCCGCGGGTTCCGTACACAAAAATTCTGCCAGGGCAACCACCAGCCCCGGCCCGCCCCGCCCGGTAGGCGGCGAGTCATGCTTCACACCTGCGGGTCTGAGGTCGGACGCCGATGCCCCCATCGTCGCCCTTCATTCAGCCCTTCACGGGTGAGGCCGGCTGGTCGTATCCGGCCCTGGAACGTCCCCTACGCGGTTTTCGCGTGACGGGTGAACCCGGGCCAGCGTGCGATCCCGCCGCAAGCAAGCGATTGGGAGATTGGCCAGATGGCAACTCAGACGTCCTCAAACCCCACCACCACCGCCCCCAGGCGGCCCACCAAGGCGGAGATCGCCGCGGCCCTGCCCCGCGACACGATCCTCGCCAAGCCCGGCCACCTCCAGCCCAAGTGGCGCATCATCGATGCGTCCGACATCTCCCTGGGCCGCCTCGCCGCCGAAGTGGCGATCGTCCTCATGGGCAAGCACCGCCCCGAGTACACCCCCCACGTCATCAGCGGCGACAAGGTCATCGTGATCAACGCCCGCAAGGTCGGCCTCACCGGCCGCAAGGCCGAGCAGCGCATGAAGCTCCGCTACACCGGCTACCCCGGCGGCCAGCGCGCGGAGAGCTACGGCCAGGTCCGCGATCGCCGTCCCGAGAAGCTCATCTCCGACGCCGTCCGCCGCATGCTCCCCAAGAACCGCCTCAGCCGCGTCATGCTCAAGAACCTCATGGTCTACGGGGACGCCGTGCACGAGCACGCCGCCAAGAACCCCGAGCCGCTCAAGGTTCCGTAAGCGTCACGTCCACTCCGCCAGAGGGCCCCGCGGGCACAACCACCGTTGAACCCGCCGGGCACGTCGAACGATCACGAATTCCGCCGCGGCCCGCGTGACACACCCGGCCCGGCGTCAAGGAAAGCCAGACCATGTCGAGCATCATGAGCAACCTGGACCTCGGTCAAGTCGCCGGCTCCCAGCAGCCCGCGGCCCCCGCCGAGAATGCCACCCCCAAGCGCACCGCCAAGCCCGCCGACCGCAAGGGCTGGTGGTGGGGCACCGGCCGCCGCAAGACCGCCGTCGCCCGCGTCCGCCTCCGCCCCAAGGACGGCGGCACCGTCACCGTCTGCCGCAAGGACGACCAGATCAAGACCATCGAGGAGTACTTCACCGAACTCCGCGACCGCACCGACGCCGTCTCCCCCCTCAAGATCGTCGGTCTCGAGGGCAAGATGGAGATCGTCGTCAAGCTCCACGGCGGCGGCACCATGGGCCAGGCCCAGGCCGTCCGCCTCGGCGTCGCCCGAGCCCTGATCGAGATGGACCCCGCCCACCACGCCCCCCTGCGTGACGCCGGCTTCCTCACCCGCGACGCCCGCGAGGTCGAGCGTAAGAAGTACGGCCAGGCCGGCGCCCGTCGTCGCTTCCAGTTCTCCAAGCGCTGATCCCTCTACCCGCTCTCCTGCCACAGGCATCCCGCCTGTGCCCTACCCCCTCCTCTTCTTCTCCAACTTCGCGCCCCCCACACACGCCCTCGCAAGAGGGCGTTTTCTTTTGGTACGCAGAACGCTCCGACGCCATCACCTTGCCAGACCTTTCCTCCTCCCGACATCGAACACGCTCCCCTCTCTTCTTCCTTCCTCTTCTTCCTTCCTCTTCTTCCTTCCTCTTCTTCCTTCCTCTTCTTCCTTCCTCTGCTTCCTCTCCTCTGCTTCCCCTCCTTCCTTCTCCCTCTTGCCCCTCTCTTCGCCCGGCAGGGCGATCGACCGTTGCCGGTGGCTTCGGCCACCGGAAGGCCTCATCCCCTTCCCTTCCGCCCGGATGGGCGGACGAAGACGAACGATTCTTCACTCAAGGTGCGTGACGTAACGTGTAGTCTTTGAACGGAGATTCCTCTATGACGCGTCCAAGAGTTCCCGACTGGATCCGCTCATACGTGCCTCCCGCAGGCTGGACCAATGTCTTCGAACTTGTGCCATCGAACGATCATCTATACGGCACAGAAACACTCTTTGGAGATTGGGAGGCACCGACTCTGCTTCTTGCGAAGGATGGCGCTCCCACACACGTGATCCGCAGATTGCAGGATAACGGAGAGGCACGGCCTTGGAGGCACGCCCAACGGCAACTCGGCGACAAGGGTGGATACGTCACCAACGAGAGATTGGCTGCTGCTGCCGCACACCTGCCCGGAAGCAAACTTTTTGGATCCGCGACGGCGAATTTGCTGTACGAAGATCCAAACTGGAGTCGTTCACTTCCAGGTTTCCACACAGAACCCTTGCACGCCTATCTCAAGCGTGTGCTGCAGTGGGTGCTGGAGTCAATGCCCAACGTCAAACGCGTTGGATGTCTAGGCGAAGAAGCCTGGTTTTTGACCTGCATAGTTCTTGCAAACACGAATGCTGCAAAGCAATTCGCCCGTCATCGAGAATCCCACTCGCCCGTTGTCGGCTTTTGCGGTGCCAAGCGTATCTCGGCATTTCCGCTCTATCATCCGGCCGCCCGCGTCACCACAGCGGCGAAGGAGGCTTGCTGGACAGCAATGCTTCACGATGTGGCCCCACCGGTGCTCCCGAAGGATGATTCGAGCCCTCAGGAGCCCCAGAGTCATCCACTCCCCTTGGAGGAGCAAAGGACGCCGCAAAGAGAAGGCTTGCCCCTTCCTTGGTCGAATCTAGTCGTTTCGACTTCAGCGGAGAGAAAGCAGCCCGTCGGCATCCGCAGAGAGATCCTTGAGATTCTGATGATGGCCGGTGAGAACGGAGTGCTCACGCAACGATTTAATGGTCTTGACTGGAACGGCTTCAGAAAGGACAAACTTTACAAGGCGATGCGGTATCTGGCGAACGAAACTGGGCGCACGCTTCAATTCCAGGGGGAAAGAACAAATTCAGTCCGGTGGCGTCTCAAACCATAATCTCCAGTATCCACCAGCAAATGTCGATTTTCACCGGGACTCGCTTTCACACCGCGCTCCCCACCTCGCCCCATGCCAACCCCCGGCGCCACTCCCCCTCGCCACCACCCGGGCCTCCACACCCGCGCCCGCTGGCTGCGCCTGCGCTTCTGGCTTGTCACCGTCGGCCTGGGCCTCATCGCCGCCGTCGCGGTCCTCGCGGCAATCGTCTGGTGGCTCGTCCGCACACCGCCTCAGTGGTGGACCCCTCGCCCCGAGCCCACCGCGCAGGCCCGCGAGGTCGGGCAGGAACTCGAGAACGCCGTCGTCAACCACCTCCACGCCCAGCGCCAGGAGGCCGAGAGCTGGTCGGTCTCCATCAGCTCACAGGACGCCAACGACTGGCTCGCCACCCGCCTGGTGAAGTGGCTGGTCAACCTCGATCCCTCGATCGATTGGAAAAACGCCCTCAAGCAGTCGCTCGTGGAGTTCCAGGACGGACAGATCTACATCGGCGCCAGCATCGCCGCCGACCCCGGCGCCGACGGCCAGGTGATCTCGGCGATCTTGATCCCGTCGATCGATCCGCAAGGCCGGCTCTGGCTGACGGCCGGGAGCCTTTCGCTGGGCCGCCTCACGCTCCCCATCTCGGTCTTCGCCGGTGACGGCGAGAGCCTCGCCATGCACGCCATGCCCGGCGACCTCGAGAAGAGCGCCCAGGCACGCCGCGTCATCCAGGCGCTCATCGGCGCGCGGCCGCTGGCCGACGATCCCGTCGCCACCCTCGCCGACAAGCGCAAGGTCCGCCTCCTCGCCGTCGCCTCACGCGAGGGCCGCCTCGAACTCACCTGCCGCACCGAATCACGCTGACGGGGGCACCGCAAACCGCGCGCCCTCGCCGCCTGCGGTTATCTCTATATCCCTGATTGTGCGCACAAAACCATGATCTGCGCCACGATGCCGCCAGATCGATTCCAGCCGCATCCCTGGACCCACAGATCCTCCCGCGCACCGCCCCCTCAGACAGGCGTATATCGCGTTTCTCTCCAAACGCCCAACATACG
The DNA here is from genome assembly GCA_044226385.1 of Phycisphaerales bacterium. Classification (GTDB taxonomy): domain Bacteria; phylum Planctomycetota; class Phycisphaerae; order Phycisphaerales; family UBA1924; genus JAEUJB01. The sequence continues at coordinate 8,736 of JBGAHA010000010.1, read as the reverse complement.
CCTGCCTTCTCACTCCGTGACTCCGTGACTTCCTGACTCCGTGACCACTTCTACACCCCCACGATGTCTCGGAGCCCTCCCAGCCCGATCGGCTCGCTCGAAGAGAACGGTTCAGCCGTCTCCGTCCCGATGCGTGAGCCGAAGTAGATGTCGCCCGCCATGAGCCGCTCGGGGAGGGCGCGGTTCGCCGGATTGGGGCTCATCTCAAACTGCGTGCGGTAGGCCTCGACCGCGCGGCGCTTGCGGGCGGCGAATCCGGTGGTGTCGATGCAGAATGTGGGATCGGGGACGCGGCGCAGGTGGGAGCAGTAGTAATAGAAGAGCCACTTGGGATAGATCGGCTCCCCGATGTTCTGGTATCCCGCGGGCGTGGGCATCTGGACCTTGGTGAGCTTCGCGTCGAACCGCGCATCGACGGCGATGCGAGTGACGGCGAGGTGGTCGGGGTGGGCATCTTCGGGGTGCGGTACGAAGAGCACCTGGGCCTGGTGGGCGCGGATGAGGCCGGCGAGTCGGTGGCGGGCGTCGAGCGTGTGCTGGACCTCGCGGTTCTTGAGATCCAGCAGGACGCGCTTCACCGGCTTGCCGCCGGCGGCGAGTTCTTCGGGCGTGGGCGAGAGCCGCGTCGCCGCTTCCGCGGCTTCGGCGAGTCGCGTGGGCCGGTCGCCGACGGGCGTGGGGCAGCCATCGGTCATGTCGCAGAGCAGGACGTGGTGGCCCTGCGCGGCGAGGCGGGCGATGGCGCCGCCCATGCCCAGTTCCTGGTCGTCGGGGTGAGGGCCTATGACGAGAATGTTGGCCACCGGCGTTCTCCGTGTGCGAAAGCGGACAGGGGGCGTGGATAGGGGTGCTTGGGCGCGGGCGGGCGGAGACGGGGTCTGGCTATTTGAGGACGTCCAGCACGTTGGAGTAGTCGTCGGTCCACAGCGGAACCTCTCGGTGAAGCCGGACCACCTTCCAGCGTTCTCCGGGAGCGTTGAGCAGCGGGGCGATCGCCGCGTCGTCTCGCCCCAGCACCAGCCAGCGGCTGGCGCTCTTGCCGGCCCGCTGCTCGGCTTCGCTGGCGACGTGGTCGTCGTTGTAGAGGCACTTGCACCCGAGTTCCTCGGCGAGGCGCTGCACGATGGGCACAAGCTCAAAGTGGCGGTTGGAGACGTGGATCATCAGCAGGCCGCGGCGGTTGAGCTTGCTGAGGTAGATCTGGAACGCCTCGTAGGTGAGCATGTGGACGGGGATCGCATCGGAGCTGAAGGCGTCGACGACGATCAGCCCGTACTCCCCGTCGGCGGAGTTGGCCTGCAGGCCTTGGCGGCCGTCGGCGAGGATGACCTTGAGGTCCCCGACCGAGTCCTTGAGGTAGGTGAAGAGTGGCTTGGGGGTGGAGACGCCGGTGGCGATGTCGATGACGGACTTGTCGATGTCGAAGAAGGTGTACTTGTCCCCGGGCTGGGCGTAGGCGGCGAGGGAGCCCGTTCCCAGGCCGATGACGGCGACGCTCTTGAGGACGGGATCGTTGCCCAGGGCGGAGAAAACCTGACCCACGGGCCCGGTGGGGTGGTAGTAGGTGGTGGGCATGAGGCGCAGGTTGTCGCTGACGAAGATCTGCGCGCCGTGGGTGGTGGTGCCGTGGGAGAGGAACCGCACGCCGCCGTTGACCTGCTCGATGACGCGCAGCACGCCGAAGAACGAGCGTTCCTGGTAGACCACCGAGGCTCGCCCGTAGGAGCGGATGTAGTACATGGAGCCCGCGTAAATCATGAAGCACACCGCAAAGACGGCGGGCCGACGGATCACGAACAGGGCGGGGAGCAGCAGGACGGAGGTGCGCAGCCAGGGGAGGAGCTCGTCGAGCATGGTGGGCGCGGTGGGTGAGCCGCGGTTGTCCAGCGCGATGCCCAGGGAGAGCATGGCGGCGAGCATGAGGAGGGGCGCGGCCGCGAGACGGACGACGGGCCAGGGACTGAAGCCCTTGACCCGGTCGAAGACGGGACGCAGGGGCGGGAGTGAGGCGGGGCGGAGCAGCAGCGCGGCGGTGAGGGCGATGAAGTACTCGTAGACGTCGTTGAAGCACAGGGGGGCGACGATGCTGTTGAAGAGCCCTCCGACGACGCCGCCGGCGGCCATGATGAGGTAGTAGCCGGTGAGCTGGTCGGCGCTGGGTCGGTCGTCGGCGAGGAGCTTGTGGCACATGTAGGCCGCGACGAAGAAGGCGGCAAAGTGCAGGGAGACCAGGGGGATCATCGGCGTCATCCACGCGAGGATCATGGTCGTGAGCACGGCGGGCGCGAGCACGGCCAGCGCCCAGCCCGCGGCCTTGGCCGAGACCTTGAGCCGCGGTGAAAAGGCCAGGATGAACGTGAGCAGGTAGAGGGCGAGCGGGATGATCCACAGCAGCGGGACCGAGGCCAGGTCGGTCGCGACCTGCTGGGTCACGCCGAGCATGAGGCTGGAGGGGACGGCGGCGAGGATGAGCCAGCGGAGCTTGCGGCGCCCCGGGATGGGCTCGCGCGGGGCCTGGACATCGGGAACCTCGTCGCCGCCCGGCAGGCCGCGCTGGCGGGCGATCATGACGATGCCGCAGGCCAGCGCGAGCACGCAGAACGCGGCGTACCCCCAGCCCCACAGGACACCCTGCGCCTTGAGCCCGACCCAGGGCTCGATGGCGAGGGGATAGGCGGCCAGGCCGAGCATGCTTCCGGCGTTGCTCGCCGCGTAAAGGAAGTATGGATCCTTCGCGTGGCCGTGGCCGGTGCGTGAGAACCAGCGCTGCAGGAGCGGGCCGGTGGTGGAGACGACGAAGAAGGGCGCTCCCACCGCCATGCCCAGCACGGTGAGGAGCCAGACGGCGATGGTGAGCTCGGCGGGGAGGCGCTCCCAGGTCAGCCCGGCGATGGTGCCCGCGCCGGCGAGTCCCAGGGGGAGCGAGGCGGAGGCGGCGACCATGACCAGGACGTGGACGAGGACCTGGCGGCTGGGGCGGACCCATCGGTCCATCATGTGGCCGTAGAGATAGCCCAGCAGGAGCAGGGTCTGGAAGAAGAGCATGCACGTCGTCCAGACGGCGGGCGAGCCGCCCAGGAGCGGGAGGGCGAGCTTGGCGGCCATGGGCTGCACGAGGAAGAGCAGCGCCGCGGAGAGAAAGATGGAGATCCCGAAAAGGACGAGCATGACCGAGTGTAACGTGGGGGTCGGGGCGACTCTACCTGGGGCCAGCGGGCTCCGAATTGCGCGAAACCCGCTCCCGGCGCGGATCGGGCGCGCGGGAACGGTGGGACGGGGCTTGGCCCGGTACACTCTGCCACCATGGCCGACAAGAGAGATCCCAAGAAGCAGTCCAAGAAGGCCCCGCCCACGTCCGACCGCGGGCGAGCCGCGGAGCTCTCCGACGACGAACTCACGGCGCCGCCCTCCGACCAGGAGCTCGCCGAGCTGGAAGCGCTCACGCCGGTGGTGACGCGCAAGTTCGACGCCCTTATCTGCGACGTGGACGGGTGCCTGGTGCCCGAGAGCTCCGAGCCGTTCGACCATGGGGCGCTGCGGCGCATCGCCGACCACAACCGGGCGGCGATCAAGACGGGGGAGCTGCCGGTGCTGACGCTGTGCTCGGGGCGTCCGCAGCCGTTCGTGGAATCGATCTGCCGGCTGGTGAACAACACGCTGCTGCCGTGCATCGCCGAGAACGGGGTGTGGCTGTACTTCCCGGCGACCAACGAGTATCACCGGGACCCGACGATCACGCGGGAGCACCTGCAGGCGGTGCGCGAGGCGTCGGACTGGGTGGAGAGCGAGCTGTTCCCCAAGGGGTTCTCGATCCAGCCGGGCAAGACGGCGTCGGTGAGCCTGTACCACCCGGATCCGGACCAGCTCAGCCCGATCATGCCGGTGGTGGCGCAGGCGTTCAAGGAGCACGGGTGGCCGCTGCGGGTGTCGCGCACGTGGTACTACGTCAACTGCGACCTGGAGCACATCAGCAAGGCGACGGGGCTGGACTGGCTGATCGCGGCGGCGGGGCTGAACCCCGACCGGATCGCGGGGTTCGGGGACACCACGGCGGACATCCCGATCGCCCAGCGGGTGAAGCTGTTCGCGTGCCCGCCGCGGCACGACGAGGCGCTGGCGAAGATGGCGCACCACATTTCCCCGTACTGGCAGGCGTGGGGCGTGCTGGACGTGCTGGAGCGCGTGCTGGTGGACTGATCGCTTGCCCACCATTGAACGGGCGGCATGACGGCGGCCGTACCTGAATGACATCCGCGCATGAAAAAGCCCCGGTCACCTGACCGGGGCTTTGTGTTATTCACGAGTGCCTATCGCCCGGTGCCTGCTGCTTCAGCAGCCGGCCTCGAAGGCGAGGACGAAGGCGGTGAAGTCGTCGGTATCGACGAAGCCCGAGCCGTCGAAGTCGGCTTCATCGATGCCCAGCTCGAAGACGTTGACGAAGTAGGAGTAGTCGTCGGTATCGACGAAGCAGGACTTGTCGACGTCGGCGGGGCAGAACTCGATGGGGACGGTCACGGTGTCGTAGCTGGTGTTGTTGGCGGTGTTGGTGTCGTTGGTGACGGTCACGATCGCGCCGATGTAGTAGCCCTGCTCCAAGACGATGCAGGGGATGTCCAGCAGGTGGGTGGAGGTGCGGGTACCGCCGGGGGCGAGGTTGGAGTAGCTGCGGCTGCCCATGTACAGGTCGGCGGTGCTGATGGTGGTGTTGCGGGAGGCGTAGAAGTCGGCGTTGTAGGTTCCGGTGCCGGCGGTGCCGTTGTTCTGGACGCTGATCTTGGTGGAGATGAGGTCGCCGGGGTGGTAGGTGCCGGCGGCGGCGTCGATGAGGGTGACCTGGAGTTCGGGGGCGGTGACGGTGAGGTTGACGGTGCGGCTGAAGCTGTTGCCGCCGTTGAAGCAGTCGCTGAAGACGACGGTGTCGGTGTAGTTGCCCGCGGCCAGGCCGTTGGCGACGGCGTTGTTGAGCGTGAGGGTCACGGTGGCGCCGGACTGGTCGAGGCGGCCGGCATCGGGGGACGCCGAGAGCCAGGTGGGGAGGCTGGTGACTTCGTAGCGGACGCCGGTCTCGCCGGTGAAGGACAACGTGTAGGCGCGGTTGGTGGTGCCGCTGAAGCCGCCGATGGGGCCGGAGATGTTCCAGGCCGTCGCGGGAGTCACGGCGCTGAGGTCGCCCTGCGTGAAGACGCTGGTAGCGCCGATGTGCGTGTTCCAGCTGTTGACCTCGCCGTACTCGCCGATCATCCAGACCTTGGCCGGGCGGCCGGGGAGGCTGAAGTTCTGGCTGTAGTCGGCCCAGTCGATCTGGGCGCCGAAGTAGTCGCCCCAGCGGAAGCCGTTGTAGCTGCCGTCACCGTCGCGCATGGTGGACGAGGAGCTGGAGAAGGCGCCCTTGTTGTAATCGACGTACCGGGCCTCGGGCTCGTTGCCGGCGGTGGCGGCGGTGCGGGTGAAGACCCAGAAGGCGCTGCTGCTGTAGTCGACGCCCACGGAGGGGAACCAGTAGTCAAAGCCGGGGGAGCCGAACTGGATCTCCCACTTGAGGGCGTTGGAAACGGGGTTGATGTTGAAGAGATGGCAGCGGACGTCGGCGCCGTTGTCGAAGCCGGTGGAGAGGCCGGTGAAGAGCTCGATGCCGTTGGAGCCCCACGTGTCGGTGGAGATGACGGCGATCATGAGGCGGCAGTTGATGGTGTCGAGCGTGTCCCCGCTGGGCTGCACGGCGTTGGGAGGCTGGGTGTAGGCGCCGACGTTGATGTCGGCGGCGGAGAGGCTGGAGGCGGTGAAGGCGTCGACGATCTTGCGGATGGTCAGCCGGCTGCCGCCGCCGCCGCGGGAGTTGATGTAGACGGCGTCGATGTTCTTTCCACCCTCGGACCAGCTCGCCTGCATCTTGGCGGCGCGGGGGGTGGAGGTCTGGGAGCCGTCGGGGTTGGTGAGGTTGGAGTAGCTGTAGAAGGTCGCGGCCTGCGCGTTGTAGAGCTGGGCCTTGTCCACGAAGCGGATGCGGGACCAGCGGAAGCTGCCGGTCCAGCGGAACTGGTTGCCGGCGAAGGTGACGGCGGTGTTGCTGTAGCCCAGGTCGTAGTAGTCGGCCCAGCTCTCGTCGGCGTTGCCGTTGTCCTGGACCATGTTGACGTCGTACCAGTAGGCGCCCGCGCCCGAGAGGCCGAAGGGCGTCGAGCCGCTGGTGACCATGACGACGAGGGAGGATTCCTGCGTGGACTCGCGCTTCTTGTGCCACATCATGACCCAGCGGTTGTTCCACGGGTCGTAGATGACCTTGGGGTCAAAGAGGAGGAAGGCCGAGTCGTACCCGAGGTAATCCTCGATGTCGACGTTGTACAGGAGGCTGCCGCAGGTGTCGTAGACGGCGAAATCGTCGTTGGTGACGGCGAGGATGTAGGTGCCGTTGGTCGCGACGTCGGGGTCGGGGGGCGTGAGGCCGTTGGGGCCCATGGAATCGAAGTTCTGGAACATCGGCTGGGAGCGCTTGCCGAAGGACGTGTCGTCGGCCCGGGGGGCGAGGCGAGCACCCGGCTCGATGGTGTAGACGGGGATGTCCGTCTGGCGATGCTCGATGCGGACGGTCTTGAAGGGCCGCTGGCTCTTCTTGGCAGGGTCGATGCAGATGCCGCTGTCGGGGATGACGAACTGCGGTACGGCGACGTCGAACTGCGTGCCCGCGGGGACGAGGTGCTGCCGCGCCGGAGGCACGGTCTCACCGCCCGGGGCCGGGGTTCCGACGACGCCCTGGCCGAGCGAAAGGCTGGCCGTAAAGGCTAGAGAAGCGACGACCGCCAGCGGACGGACCGCCGACCAAATGCCACACATACGTTTCATTTCTGCACTCCTTCTTCCCTGCCCCGGAGAAGAACACCCCGTGATGAGGAGGTGGACAGAGCCCGCCTCCACTTGCTCAAGCGTGGTCCGACAACGAGATGGACAACGATTGCGCCCAGAACACGAGTTTGATCCAGCGGAATCCCGGGCGAGAGGCCCGGGATGATCCGTATAACGCTCAGCCTAGCCCCGCCTGGGGTGTGCCGCAATCAAAAAATGGGGTGAATGCTGGTGATATTCGATCAATGTATCGACCAGTGAGCGCAAAGAAAGGCCGCGTCCATCTGAGACGCGGCCTTCATGAGAGGTGAGGAAATGGGTCAGCGGGATGGCGGGGGTTTCCTCGCCGAGGCCCCGACGACGATGATCTGGTCGGGTTCAAATCCGGGAAGGACCGCGAGGACCGTGGCGGCGGGGCCGATCGTCCCGTGGGTCTCGAGCATCCGGCGCTGGATCCTGGGGAGGCCGATTGTCAGGGAGGTTGTCCCAGCGGGGAGGAGGCCCTCCACGCTCTTCTCGGCGATGGTCGCGCTGCTCAGTGAACCGCGGAGGGTCAGCTCGATCGCTCCAGCGTTCGACGGGGACCTCAGGCCGGGCTCCGGCTCGGGGGCCGGGGTGGCGATCGCCTCGGCCTTCATCCCGCTGCCGACGGAGCGCACGATCGTCTCGTATCCCACCGAATTGTCCGCGACGATCGGCTGCCATCCGGCGATGTACTGGATCTCGTCGATCGAGACCACGGGAACGGGCGTCCGGAGGGGGACCGTCTGGCGCGAACGCATCACGACCTTGCCGCCGACCATCGGGGTGCCCAGCTCCGGGGCCTGGCCGGCGGGAAAGATCGCCGCGAGGACCTCGATCTCGATCCGGTCCTTGTTCATGTCCATCATCTGAGAGACCAGGGCCTCGAGCCGGGCCTGGCTCTCCTCGGAACCGATCACCAGGATCACGCCGCTGCCGACGCTGCTGACCGTCAGGTCCAGCGGGCCCGCGAGCCTCTGCACCAGGTCCATGACGCGGTCCTGCCCGGCCGGCGAATCGATCGTCGCGGCCGGGGCCTCCCCGAAAGGGGACATGCCACCGGCAGCACCTCCCCTCAACGGATCGCTGGGAGGAGGAGGGGGCGGAGGTGGTGGGAGCACGCTGGCGAGGTCGCGCAGGTCGAGCATGCGGAGGGAGCGCGGGCCACCGCGATTGCGGCCGCCGGGCTGGCGGAGCGGGTCTTCGTTCATGCGGTCGTCGGGGCCGCCTTCAGCGCCAGAGCCGCCGCCGGAATCTCCGCCCAGGCCAGCGCTACCGAAGCCTCCGCCGCGAGCACCGCCTTCGGGATCTCCCTGGGGATTCCCGCTGCCGCGGCCTTCGGGGCGACGCGGGGGCTGGGCTGCGTCATGGCGTTCGCGGCGCGGCGGCTGATCGTGACGGGCCTCGCGCGGTTCACGGGGCGGCGCGTCGGCGGGTGCGAGGGGATCCTGCGGGGGCGCGGGAGGCTGGGCTTGTGATGGGGGCGGTGACGGGGGCTGGGGCTGTGCCCAGGCGCCGCAGGCGAGGGCGCCGGCGCACGCGAGGATCATCATCGCGCGGGTGCTGCGTTGGAATCTCATGGGACACTCCTTGTCGGGTGAAGAGATTCTTCTTCACGGGACGGTGGGCACTTCTTCCAACCCTTGTCCGCGGGTCGCGGAGGGGGGACAACCAATGTTCCTCTTTCCGTTTCGCGTGCGGACGACGCACGAGTCTGCGGACGCGTGGGGGGGGGCGTCCGCCGCCCTGGCGCAGGCCCCCTCCGACCCGCTTCCCGAGTCTCCCAGCCAATCCGAACTCGCTTCCGATGATGCGGCCGCCGTCGCCAGCGCCCACCTCTCCTCCCTCGCCCCCCAGTTGCAGAAAGCCCAGTTG
>JBGAHA010000009.1:0-212807 GCA_044226385.1 Phycisphaerales bacterium | reverse complement strand
CCGACGAGGAGGTGCGGGCGCTCATGGCGGCGTGCGGGGGTGGGCCGGTTGGGCTGCAGCACCGGGCGCTGCTCGCCCTGATGTACCGGGCGGGATTACGGATCTCCGAGGCCCTTTCGGTCTGTCCCCGGGACGTTGATCTTCGGGCGGGCACCGTCCGCGTCCGGTTCGCCAAGGGCGGGCGGGACCGGGTGGTGGGCCTGGATCCCGGGGCCGGGGCGGTGGTGGGGGCGTGGGCGGAAGTGCGGGCGGTCCTGGCGGTACCGGCGGGAGCACCCCTCCTCTGTACCACGTCGGGCCGGGCGATCACCACGGCCTACATCCGCAGGCTGCTCCCAGTCCTGGGGCGGAAGGCGGGGATCTGCAAGCGGGTGCACGCCCACGGGCTGCGCCACACCCACGCCGCGCAGCTCCGGTCCGAGGGGGTGGACATCGGGATCATCTCCCGGCAGCTTGGGCATCGGTCGATTTTGACGACGATCCGCTACCTCGACCATCTGAACCCGATGGCGGTGATTGAGGCGATGCGGGGGAGGGTGTGGGGGCGGTGATCGGAGCCACCGATTCAACAGCCATCGATGAATGCGTGCACAAATGCGTCGAAGTCGTCCGTGTCCACGAAGCACGAGACATCAAAGTCGGCGGTTCCATCAACGACGCTGGTCGGTTCCACTGCGTGGCCGGTGCGATAAAGGGTCGGCGGTCGCCTACAAGGCACTCACGGAAAAGTCCGCGGGAAGAAACCGAAGGACTCCACCATGAGTCCGCGAGTTGAGGCCGATTGATTCGCCCGCGTTACGCGCGGGCTTATCGGCTCGCCAAAAGCGGAACTAGAAGTACGAGAGCGCAAGCGTTAGCGGCGACCACTCGCACGCTCGCGGTGAACCCGACGTTCTTTAACTCCACTGTTGCAGTACCCGTGCATGATCCCCATATTCTTGGCAGTAGATTCCCCGCCGTCCGCAACACGTAGTTTGTGGTCACTGGAATAAGCCTGGATGGGCACGGCGCAGTTGCACTCTGGGCACATAATCGCCCGTCTCAAATCCTCGTTGATGGCAACCCCAACTTTTACCTTGCCGGACAGCTTGGGGGATGCTGATGCGTATGGGGTTTCCTCTGGCTGCAAGAATGAGTAGACCGGGTTAGCCCGTAGCGCGTCCGCGATACCAGAGCCCTCCGCCCCTTCCTGAATCGCTTCAAGAGCGCCCGTGTAGAAACCTCGTAGCTTTCCGTGCTCGGGATCCTTCGACCCGAACTTCCGAACTACCTGGTTCACCAAGGCTCGGTTGTTTACGAGAAACTGCTCGAAGACAAATCGGTTCTTCGTGAACTGATCCAGGAGATCATCCCGTTCCATTTCACAAATGATCGACGCGATCGTGTTCAAGAGGATTGGCTGGTGTTGGCCGGTCCAACTATAGAAATAGATAGCGGGATGAAGGCCAACCGAGGAGACGTGCCGGCTGCACAGAAGCTTTGCAACTCGATTGGCTTCCTCCAGGCAACGAACTGTCATGCTTCCGTCCGGATCGTCAACGTCCAGCGATTGGATTTGGGACGTACAGACTCGAACGAAGCCCTGAAGCGTGACGAGAATGTTCGATTCGTAAGGAGAGCCACAGACGGGCAGCGATGCGGAGGCATGCTTTGAAATCGGCGGCGTGAAAAGCAAGTCGTGCGTTTCAGATGCAAGGCGCTGGATGGTCGTTGCCTTGTCTGACCAGTAAACGCGCCCCGTGCCACGCTGGCGAATTGCTCGCGCCGCGATGGTGCGCGGCTGCTTTCGAGTCTCAATCAAGTGAAACTCTTGGGGCGAAATGATGGCCGCGCGCTGGTTGATGCGCTTGAACGCCTGGTCTGCGTTGGCTGACGATTCACCTTTCACCCATTGAAGTGTCAGGTTCAATGTCGCCCCAAGCCTGCGCGCTCGCGTTCGGATGTCTTCCGAGAACTTGAGGTCTGACGGACGGATTGGAATATCGGGGTTTGCGGCGGCGATCTTGTGCTCGGCGTATGTGCCGTACAACCTGTAGACCTTCGCGCGGGTTTCCTCCGCAACCTCCCTCTGCTCATCGTCAATCTCGTAATTGGCGAACTTAGCAGACAGCGCCTTGTCACCGTAATCGTCGTGGACCCACGCAATGAGCGCACTAAGACGGTGCGCGCCGTCGATCACAAAATAGAGGTCGCGGTTTCTCCAGAGAACTACTGCGGGGATCAGTTCGCCCTTCAAGAACGTGCCAATGAGATCGGCAACTCGCTCGGATGACCAGTCGTCCGTCTCTCGTTGAAAATCCGGCTTCCGTAGCGCCTCGTAGAAAAACGCAGTTGGCACCAGTTCCCCAAGGCCAACCTCTGTTTTCGTAGGGGCTTCCTCGCCCTGACGCTCAATTTCGAAGTTCTCGCGGGGAATTAGCGCGTCCAGATTGACCTTGGCCACGGGTTGCCCTCCGCCGGCGGAATAGGCGCGGTCCTCGGCCGTCCCCCCCCCGCCGCGAGGCACATGGTACGCACCAGGCCGACCCGATGAGTCAGGTACTCTGTTACCAGAACAAGGCGTATGCAGACTTCTGGCAGGAGCTACCTCTCCCCCACAAAGTCGTAGTCACCCCGTCCATCAGGCTGGCGTGCCGCTTCCGCAGTGCTGAATCATGCGGATGCCCAGCGAAACGGCCTCTTGATAGCACTCGCCGTAAAGGTAGTCTCCGACGATCTCCGCGCATTCACCCTGCGTGGGAAACACCGCGGCCAAGAGGCCCGCCGGCACTTCTTCCGCAAGCCAGGCAGGTGTCATCAGGTGGGTGATGGACTGTTTGAGTCTGGCCCACCGTTGGACCTGCTGTTGCGGAGTTCCGGGCGGACAGATCACCAGGGTGCGGTGGAGAAGATTGTTGGTTGCGAGCAGCTCAAGTTCCCATCCCAGGCCCGCGGTGGCCCCCATGATCACGACGATCAGCTGCGCCTGGTGTAGGAGTTCGCGCACCTCATCGCGCCAGCATTCGGCAGCGAAGTAACATCTTGAAGCGCCGATGGGTGGCAAGGTTTCATTGGGCTTCCCAACTGCAATGACCGGACCGTGTGCTCGGAGGCGTTCAGCGATGAGGGCCTCCAACGTGTTGGACCCGTGCATTCCGCGTCCGCGGAGCATGAGAACTTCGACAAACTCGTCGCGGAACGATCTCAGGATCACAACCGGCGCGCGTGGGTCAACCGCGCGAACCTCCGCCGCCGTGGGCCACAAATACCGTTCCTTCTGGGTGTCGGTGCGGTCAATGGCTTTGCCCAAGACGATTATCACCGGAACAAGCAGCGACGAGACTCCCGGAATGACGGCAATGGTGACCATCACGGCTAGCACGACTTGCAGAAACAACCGCTTCAACCGGTGGACGAACCAGCCCTTACGGGCCTCGGTGACTTGGTGCATCGGCAGTGGAGGCGGAGGCACCGTCGCGCGTTGGTTCATTGCTGGAGGTACCCGAATGTGGGGGTCACGAAAGCGAACATTCCGGAACTTGGGCGACCAGCGCAGGCGCAAGAGAATAAAGGTGTTGTACCCGCCGCGAGCGATGAGGAACGCACCGAAGGGCATCGGAAAGGCGATTGACGCCGTTTCTTCGTACCCAAGTTCACTACCGATGATGCCACCCGCGATCCAGATGCAGAACAGGATGAACAATGTAATCCCTGGATGATTCCAGAACCACATGGCCAATCGCATGCGACGCTCCCCCCTGCCCGCGAAAAATCCCCTTCGTACCAGTATAACATGGAGTATGCCCGCACAGGCAGGTCTAACCTGGACGCCAGAACACCTCGCCCTCGCCCACCACCTCCTCGCCCTCCTCCGCGAGGCCGACGTTCGCCTTGCCCGCGTGGAGATGCGGCTGGCAAAGCTCGTGGGCAGGCGATCCCCGCGCCGACTTCATTCCGCCGGTCGCAGCCGTCGCAGGCGGTGAACCCCTGTCTACGATTCAGTGTATTCTGACACCCAGTAGTTGGTTTGATTTGCAGATTCCGGGGGAAAGCGCATGTCCAACATGTGGAAAGTGCTGGTTTGTGCAGCAATTAGCGTGTCAATCACCGCGGTAAGCCAAGCGGGTATTCAACCGGATGACTCGCCGGTCGCGGCGGTCCCCACTGCGGATGTGGCCCGGGTACGAGCGCAGTGGAATCGACTCGCGCCGTATCTTTCGATGCACGAGGAGATCGCTCTGGAGCGTCTGACGCCGGAGTCGGTGGCACGGGCGTTTGAACGCATCGGAGAACTTGCGTCCGAAAAATTCGACGCCCATGCCGACCTGCAATCCGTCGGCCCTCCGTTGATGCGTTACTTGCAAGGATGCGAGGCGCGTGTCATCCCAACGCTCCGCGTCGAGTGGGAAAGCGTAGATACGGACAACGTGCTTGGCGCTGTTGCAGTAGAACTGCTTGCACGGATGTGGGAGAATCAGGTACTGCTGGCGTGGCAATCGGAATATGACGATCGGCTCCGAGAGCATTACGCGAAAATGCTCCCCCTAGCGCGTGCGCTGGGAGGTCCCAGGCGGCCTGGGAAAGAGGTAGTCGCGTTCGAGTGCGGTGAGTCACGGCGCGACCTCACCGTTGTGAATCGTACAGGCAAAGCTCTTCACAATGCTACAGTGAGCGCGTCGTTTCGGGCCTTCGGTGGCAAGGCATCGCCGCACTTCTATTTCATTCCGGAATGGGGAGCCAATGAATCCTACAGAATGCGATTGTCGAATGACTGGCAGCCGGTTGGGGCTGGCTACACGATGGGAGCCATCATCGAAGTCTTGGCAGATGAAGTTAGCACAGGAGCAACAGACTTCGTACTGCCGGAGAACGCCGAGCGTGGCCCCGAGATGTTCCTGAATCAGATTCGGCCCCGCGTCAAGTCTCAACCCGCGTATGCAATCGCGCAGTTGACTCGCTTCAAGAAGCTTCTGGATCTTCACTCACCGTTGAGAAAAGAAGCTGACGACCTCCAACGTGCGGCGAGAGTCGAACTGAACCAGGTCGTAGAAGGGATTGATGCGCAGGTGCGCAAGATTCAAGCTGATCGTACGAAGCTGGAAAAAAGGATTAGTTCGATGCGGACAGACAAGCAGAAGCAATCGGCGCGTGAACAGGTCAAGAAGATGTTGGCGAAGATCAAGCAATTGAAAGCGAGGAAGGCGGATCTGTTGCGAGCCTCCCGCGAGACTTGAGAAGTCCCAAGTGACTGGGGTTTCCCACGCCTATTTGCCTCCGCAGCCAAAGAGACGCGATTGATGCGTTGCTCTCAGATCATCGCCTCACCCCCTGCGTGTTGAGCGCGATTGCCTTGACGCGACCGTCACAGATCCTCGGTCCGATCATCCACCGGAACTCGCCCTCGGCCCTCCCCTCCATCCCCCATCCCGATCTCACGAAGGCTACGCCGTGTCCGGTGATCTCCGTCGCCGACGGCGACACCGTGACCCTGGACCGCAACGGCAAGCAGGAGACGGTGCGTCTCCTGGGCGTGGATACGCCAGAGACCAAGGATCCCCACAAGGCCGTGGAGTACTTCGGGAAGGAGGCGGCGACCTTCGCCGGGACATTGACCTGTTCTTGACATACCAGCGCCACGCCTGGGAGACCGGCAAGGGCCTGTGGAACGCCAGCGCCCGGAAGGACTGGGAAGCCGCCCACGCCCCCGGCGCTACCCCACGGCGCTCGCGCCGGCGCCCGCGTCCCCTGCCGTCGAGGATAAGAAGCTTGACGCCGAGCACATCACCGTCTACATCACCCGGACGGGGACGAAGTACCACACCGCCGGGTGCTCATACCTGAAATCCGCCATACCCATCGACCTGCAGGAGGCGAAGAAGAAGTACACGTCGTGTTCGAGGTGCAGGCCGCCCAGCTGACAGCCGGTCCCAAGCGTGGGTCCGAGGGTTTGCGTCACCGGTATGCCCGACAGGAATCGGGGCGCGGCATGCCATCTAATAGCGAACGACGCATATAGCGGGTACACTCTGTCCGGACCGACACAACGCCCCCCCCGAGAGGCGATATGATCGTCGGTTCAAAAGGTCTTGGGCGAAGACGCCCCGATTCGGCCAGAACTCAGCCCCTGACGACCGTCTATAGTCCGCTGTGTCGCGTTCCAGCGACCCTGACCTCCCGCACTGCGGAGGGTCAGATCCAAACGATCGCCAGGACTGGCGCGGACCCCGAGCGGGTGCATTCCGACAATTTGGACGCAACGAAGGACCTCAAGGTCCCGCGTGGCGATGTCGTTGATCGTGTCCTGGTGACAGTCGGCTACTTCGCGGACGCCTCGTCGCTCTGCCGCAGGCTAGTTCAGAAACTCGTCGCCGCTGGCAGCATCAAGTCAGTGAAAATCGGCCGGGCTCGCAGGATTCCCGTCACCGAACTCGATCGCATCGTGCGGGAAGGGGTGACGCCGTGAGGCCGGTCATCCCAAAATGCCCAGCACCCTCGGCGGAGGGGAGCGGGGCGAAGTCACCAGTATCTTACACGAACGCACCCGAGGCCGAGTCGCCGTCGGCCAGGATGAAGCGCATCGAACTGCTCGATCGCGCACCGTGGCAAGAACGCCTGCTTGTTGGAGCGGCCGTGCGATCAAAGGCAGCCCGCGCCCGGCTCCGAGAGATCGGCATTACGCGGGCCATCCTTGGCCATGAGCCCGAGGCGATGGTGATCGTCGCCCACGCTTTGTCCGAACGTGGGGGGACACCCGACCACGTATCTGCGGCACTGAACCACCGCATCCCGGGCCACCTGACCTGGGCAGAGACCCTGGCAACCGCCCCCGCCCTGGACGACGCCTCGTACGTCCGGGACGCGGAGCGGTGCGCGGTGGCGCTGGCCAAGCGGTGGATGCCCGAGCACCTGCGGTGGGCGTTGGAGGGCATTGAGGCAGGTGACTGGTCGCGGCTCAAGCCGGTCTTTGACCTCGCGGATCTGATTAGGGCCATCGAGGCCAGGGAGGCCGCGTGATGAACAACCCCACGTCGATTCAGGAGTACGCCGCCGACGGCTGGAACGCGTCTGCGGCGGCCCAGGATTCCATTCGCGCACCTAGAGAATGTGAGCGTGCGCCAATCGAATGGGAGCCCAAGCCCATCACCGATCTGGGTCCATCGGTTCCGCCCACGTGGGTTTGGGAGGGATACCTGGCGGCCGGGCACAGCACGCTTTTCACGGGCCTCTGGAAGTCCGGGAAGACGACCCTCATGTCCCATGTCATCCAGGGGATCACCAGCGGCAACAAGCTGGTGGGGGCAGCCCAAACCAGCCCTGTCTTGGTGATCTCCGAGGAGGCTCCCAGTCACTGGATCCGGCGGCGGGAGGACCTTGGGTTGGGCGGGACGGTTCACGTCATCAACCGCCCGTTCAAGATGCGTTCCACCCCCGACGAATGGCGGAGGTTCATATCCCATGTCGCCCGGCTGGTTGCCCGATGGCGGTACTGCCTGGTGATCTTCGACACGATCTCCAGCGTCTGGCCGGTCGTGAACGAGAACGACGCCTCGGAAGTCATGTCCGCGCTGCTGCCCCTGCACGCCATTACGGATGCCGGGGCCGCCCTACTCGTTATCCACCATCCCCGGAAGGGTGACGCGGGGGAGGGCCAGGCCAGCCGCGGTTCGGGAGCCCTCACGGGCTGGGTGGATGTAATCCTCGAGTTCCGCCGTTACGCATCTGAGGACTCCAAGGACCGCCGCCGGGTTCTCCGGTCGTTCTCCCGGTTCGAGGAGACCCCCGGGGAGGTGGTCCTTGAGTTTGGCGACGAGGGGTACGTGTTCCTGGGTGAACGCCCCGCCGTCGCCGAGGTGGACAAGCTGGGTGTGATCGCCCGGATTCTCTCCGCGTCCAACGTGCCGATGCGTCCCGAGGCGGTTTTGGAGCAATGGCACGAGCCCAAGCCGAGCAAGCGCGCCGTGGAAGTGCTGCTCAAGAAGGGGGCCGAGCAGCAGAAGTGGGATCGATCCGGCAAAGGCACCAAGACCGATCCTTACCTCTACCGGGGCGCAGGATGCGATTCGCGCACGTTCTCTTCCTTAGATGCGCGAATCGAATCCGAGGCAGAGGCTCCGGGCGAGCCCGCCCGCGAGCAAGGGTTCGTGCTGCCACCCGGCCCCGCGGCACCGCCCGCCCCCTCCCTTGCGGCAGCCCCCCCCACCCACGTGACGCAGGCAGCCAGCGCCATAGGGCAGCGCCCCTTCGCCGCCGAGCACGAGGAGTCCGAACTGTGAGCCCCATGCACCAGTCCCCAATCCCTACCGCCGACCCCCCCCCCGTCCTCCCCCCGCCAGCTTCCGCGCCATCCTCGCCGTCGCCGCCCAGATCGAGCGTGCCAAGGTGGAGATCAAGACCATCGCCTTCGCCGCCCACCGCGCGGGCGACTTCGCGCTGGTCGAGCAGATTCTGGACAAGTGGAGGTCCGACCCGCCCGAGACGGTGCTGGCGTGGTTGGAGCACCAGATCACCAGCGGGGGTGCAGCACATGTCTGAGCCCAGCACCACGCATTCCGCGTCCCATCTGATCCCGCCGCTCCTGCTCAAGACTCCGGACGCCGCCGATGTCTTGCAGGTCAGCATCCGCAAGCTCGCCGACCTCACCAGCCGCGGTGTCATTCCCGCCGTGAAGATCGACGGCAGCGTCCGGTACGCGATGTCGGATCTGCAGGCGTTCGTCCAGCGCCTGGAGCGGACCGGCAGCGGTGGGGGATAGGCGCGTGATGCATGGCCTTGTACCTCACCCATCAAAGTTGATCCGAGTTCATCCCTTGCCTCGTCCCACAGTCCGGCCTTGATCGTGACGCCCCCTCGCCGTGGTCGGCGAGCGGGATGCTGGAGACCCAAAGTTGGCGACCCTGTTCCGTAAAACCGAGCGCGGCAAGGAGGTCTGGATGCTCCAGGTCTCTGTGCCGGGGCTTGGCCGCAAGACGGTCCGCATGGGCGATGCGCCCGAGCGGGCCGCCCAGCGGTTCCGGGACAAGGTCGAGGACCTGGTGGGGTGCAAGCGTCTGAACGTGCCGACCGACCCCGAGACCGCCCGGTGGGTTGCGGGGCTTGAAGATGATCTCTATCAGAGCCTCGTCGCCATCGGCCTTGCCGAGAGCAGGGTCGCCACGGTGCCAATGCCAACGCTCAAGGCGTTCGCCGACAGCTACATCGAAAGCAAAGAGTCCCAGATCGCCGAGCGAAGCATCGAATTGCTGCACGCCACGCGTGAACGGCTGGTGAAGGCGCTGGGGGCTTCGACCCCCCTCGACAAGATCACGCCTGCCGCCTCGATGGATTGGCGAGAGGCCATGGTCACCGAGGGTCTCTCCGAGGCCACCGTCCGGCTCCACAGCTGTAACGCCAAGAGCCTGTTCAACAACGCCGTGAAGCGAGAGATCCTGGTCAAGAACCCCTTCCGGTCTCTTCCCACCGCCGCCATCGCCGCCAACCGCGACTTCTATCTCACCCAGGAGGACGCGGAGAAGATCCTCGCCAAGCTCGACGGCGTGGGCCTGCGTCTGTTCTTCGGCCTCGCCCGCTTCGGCGGGCTCCGCGCCCCCAGCGAGACCCACATCCTGAACTGGGACAAGGTCAATCTCGACATCGGGCGCATGACGGTCTACGCCCCCAAGACCGGCAGCATCCGGGAGGTCCCCATCGTCCCGCGCCTCCGCGAACTCTTCGAAGCCGCCCGCCGCGCCCGGTTCGACGAAGCCGACCGCGTTCTGCAGATCAGCCGTCACAACCTGCACGACAAGATCATGGACGCCGCGAAGGCCGCGGGTGTTGAACGCTGGCCCAATCTGCTGCAAACGCTTCGCCGTGCCGCGGCGTCCGACTTCGCCATGCACGCCCCACCCCACGCCGTCGCCCAGTGGATGGGCCACGGAATCCAGGTCTCGGCCCAGCATTACCTGCAGGTCCCCGCCGAATTGTTCCAGAAGGTGACAGGCATCACGACCCGCAGCGCGCTGCACAATGCGCTGCAGCATGGCGCTGCACAGAACTGCACACCGCTGCAAAAGTCCAAGCGACTGAAAATCGCCGGTTGAACCCCCCGGAACGTAACCGTCGCCCGTGCCGAACCTTGCGTTGATATGCAGCGCCGTGCAGGAATCCGCACCCAATGGCCCCACCCGGATTCGAACCGGGAACCAAGCGATTATGAGTCGCCTGCTCTAACCGTTGAGCTATAGGGCCTGCCCGGAACAATAGCGGCCGGCGGAAGAGCGGGGCACAGCGTCGCAGGCTAGGACGGCGCACGACGAGTTCAACGCGAGTCCGCGTTCATCGACGACAATTCTCCATTTCTGCGCACCTTGAATTGTCGTCATCCCGCGTGAACTCCCCGAGCGCTCCCCGCATTCTCCGCGTGAACTCCACCTGTCCTCCCACAGCGTTCGCGCAAGAAAACGCCCGGCCGAGGGGCCGGGCGAGGAGTGAACACGATGGTCTACCCGATCTCTCTCGCCCCCACGCCCACGTCCGCATGCGCACGTGTATCTGAGAGCATGCATGTCCCGATCCAGCCGGACGGGCGCTTGTGCCCGCGGCCCCGGCTCGCGCCGTGGCCCGGGCGCTCGCCCCTTCCCCATTACTTGATCGTCAGCATCTCCCGATACGTCGGCACCGGCCACAGGTCCGCGGCGACGCGCTGCTCGAGCTCGTCGGCAAGCTCGCGCAGATCCGACATCGCCGGCACCACCTCGTCCTTGATCTGCCTCGCGTGCTTATGCACATCGTGGCCCGTGAAGCTCTGGTAGGCCTTCTCCAGTGAATCGATGCTGCGGCGGAAGCGGTTCGCCAGGTCGACAAACTCCTCCAGCGAGCCGCGCAGGTCGCCCACGTCCACGTCCGCCGCCTCGCTCGCCGCGACGACCTCGGCCAGCTCCGCCTGCTGCCGCAGAGTCGCCGGCAGCATCTGCGTCCGGGCCATCAGCGCCGCCGTCTCCGCCTCGATCAGCACCTGCTTGATGTACTTCTCCACCAGGATGTGCTCCCGGCTCTCGGTCTCGATCTTGGTGAAGATGCCGTACTTCTTGAAGATGTCGATCGCCACCTTCGAGCCGATCACGGGGAACGCGTCCACCGACGAACGCAGGTTCGGCAGGCCGCGCTTCTTCTCGGCCTCTTCGTGCCAGGCCTTGTCGTAGCCGTCGCCGTTGAAGATCACGCGCTTGTGCTGCTTCACGGTCTTCTGCAGGAGCGCCGCGACCACCGACTGCAGCTTCTTGGGATCCACCGGCCGGGCCGCGCCCACCGACTTCTCCAGCTGCGTCGCCAGGTAATCCAGGCTCTCGGCGACGATCGCGTTCAGCACCGTCGCCGGCCACGCGACCGACTGCGAAGAGCCCACGGCGCGGAACTCGAACTTGTTGCCCGTGAAGGCGAACGGGGACGTGCGGTTGCGGTCCCCCGTGTGCCGCGGCAGCGCCGGAAGCGTGCGGGCGCCCAGATCGAGCTTGCCGCCCTTCATCGTCTTGCGAGGAGCCCCAGCCTCCACCTGCTCGATGATGTCCGTCAGCATGTCACCCAGGAAGATCGACATGATCGCCGGCGGCGCTTCGTTCGCCCCCAGCCGGTGGTCATTGTTCGCCGACGCCACCGACGCGCGGAGCAGGTCGCCGTGCAGGTCCACGGCGCGGATCACCCCGCACAGGAAGACCAGGAACTGCATGTTCGTGTGCGTCTCGTCGCGCGGGTCCAGCAGGTTCACGCCCGTGTTGGTCGCCATCGACCAGTTCAGGTGCTTGCCCGACCCGTTGATCCCCGCGAACGGCTTCTCGTGCAGGATGCACTGCATCCCGTGCCGCGGCGCCACGCGCTTGAACGTCTCCATCACCAGCATCTGGTGGTCGCAGGCGACGTTGGCCATCTCGAAGATCGGCGCCACCTCGAACTGGCAGGGCGCCACTTCGTTGTGCCGCGTCTTCACCGGCACGCCCAGGCGGTACAGCTCGCGCTCCGCCTCCTGCATGAACGCCAGCACCCGGGACGGGATCGACCCGAAGTAGTGATCCTCGAGCTGCTGACCCTTCGGGGGCCGCGCGCCGAACAGCGTCCGGTCGCACGCCATCAGGTCGGGACGCTTGAAGTAGTGCTCCCGGTCGATCAGGAAGTACTCCTGCTCCGGGCCCGCCGTGCACATCACGCCCGATACGCCCGTCGCCGTCCCGAAGATCCGAAGGATCCGCATCGCCTGCTCGCTGATCGCGTCCATCGAGCGCAGCAGCGGCGTCTTGTGATCCAGCGCTTCCCCGGTCCACGACACAAACACCGTCGGGATGCACAGGGTCACCGTCCCGCCGTTGCGGTTCAGGAACACCGGGCTCGTGCAGTCCCACGCCGTGTACCCGCGAGCCTCGAACGTCGCGCGGATCCCGCCCGACGGGAAAGAGCTCGCGTCGGGCTCACCCTGCACCAGGGATGACCCGCTGAACTCCGTGATCGCCCCGCCGTGGCCGTCGGGCGTCAGGAACGCGTCGTGCTTCTCCGCCGTCAGGCCCGTCAGCGGCTGGAACCAGTGCGTGTAGTGCGTCGCCCCGTGCTCGATCGCCCAGTCCTTCATCGCCGCGGCGATCACGTCCGCCGAATCATGGTCCAGCGCCTCGGCGTGGTTCATGGTCCGCTGCAGACGCTTGAAGACGTCCTTGGGCAGGCGCTGCTGCATCACGCGTTCGCTGAAGACGTCCGCGCCGAAGACCTGGTCCACCCGGTTGCCCCCGCCCGCCACGCCGATGTGTTGCGCCGCGTGACGCCTGGAGATCTCGGCGATGGTCAGTCCTTCGGTCCCAGCATGCCCGTTGTTCATCACTCACACTCCAGAATCCACGCCGACACGGCGGGGAAAAAGCGACGGTCCAATCGACCAAAAACCCCGGCCACTGAAGCAGGGGGGAATATGTCCCGCATGAAACAAGAACAGGACCCTTCCGACAGATCGAACACCATTCCGTGCGTCGGGTCCTTCTCTACGAATGTGCTTCTTGTTGCCCGTTCCCGCGGCGTCCGCATCGCCCGGTCAGAAAGGGGCGGCAACACCAGAGGCACGCAACATCTTCGCAGGGTCCCTGCCATCTTCAAGTCTTGGAAGGATTCCCCGTCCACGAGAGTGCAATTGGGGGTGCACACCGTGGACGCGCAGGCCCTCCCGCGGCCGCGCCCCGGCTCGATTCCCTCCCGGGGACCGGCGAACCCCGCGGGGTTTACGAAGTCGCAAGCCCCGGCTCCAGCCCCCGCGCAAGCTCTCTCACAAACCCCTCGCACGCCCCCGCCGCGTCCGAATCGGGATTCTGGAAGCCGTCCAGATGCTTCACCAGCGCGCTGCCCACGATCGCCGCGTCCGCATGGGCAACCACCTGTGAAACCTGGCTCGCCGTCGAAATCCCAAACCCGCACGCGATCGGAAGATCCGTGATCTCACGCAGCTTGGCGATGCGCGGACCCATGTCGGGCACCTGGGCCGACGTGCCCGTAATCCCCGTCCTGGTCAGCAGATACACAAACCCTGTGCACGCCTGCACGATCGCCTGCGCCCGCGCGAATGGGGTGGTGGGGGCGATCAGCAGGGAGGCCGTCAGCCCGCCCGACTTCGCCGCGTCCAGGTATGGTCCCGCCTCCTCCAGCGGCACGTCCGGCAGGATCACCCCGTCAAACCCCGCCGCCCGCAGCCGGCCGATGAACCCCGCCGGTCCACCCATCCGAAGGGCGATCGACACGCTCACCATCGCCACCAGCCCGATCGACAATTCCTGCCTCGCCTGGCCGACCTCCTGGATCACCGATGCCGGGGTCACCCCCGCCGCCAACGCCCGGTGCATCGCCGCCGCAATCACCGGACCGTCCGCGACCGGGTCTGAAAAAGGGATGCCAACCTCCACAATGGAGGCCCCGCCACGCTGGGCGGCACGCAGCATGTCGGCCGTCCGCCCCGGCTGCGGATGGCCGCCGCACACGAACGGCATCAGCGCCCGCCGCTGCCGTGAACGGAGATCCTGGAAAATGGCGTCGATGCGGTTCATGGGTGGCACCAGTGTAGATCCCTCGCCCACGGCCGCCGGTATCATCCTCCCCGCCGCGGGGATCCGGGCCCGCCGATTCAATCTCAAAGGAGTGGTCCATGGCAGACTGGGTCCCTGGCATCTCACCCAACCAGAAACGCATCAACGACGCCCTCGCCGCCGCCAACCTTGTCGGAACCCACGCCGACAAGGTCGTCAACCTCCCAGGCAACTCCCTCGCCCAGTACCTGGACTCCGGAAAGCCCATCCTCTACCGCAAGCTCAACGAGAACTTCTACTACTACGGCCTCAACGTCCACAAGTGGACCTGGCACGAATCCGGCGCCAACGGCGGCATGGGCGCCGATATCGGCGGCCCGCTCCTCCGCGGAGAAGGCGGAAACGCGTACAACTGCGGCCGCTTCAACGACGCAGTCCGCCGGATCGCCATGTCCGTCCTGGGCTTCTCCGCCGACGACTGCGCCAGCGCCAGCACCCCCCTGGCCTCCGGCAAGGGATTCCTCACCAAGCCCGGCACCGTCACCATCGATCCGTCCTGGACCGGCAACGTCCGCACCCTCGCGGCCGATTTCGGCACGCTCAAGTCCGCCTTCTTCACCACGCACGCCTATTCCAAGAGCGAAGGAAAGTACTTCGACGCCTCCACCGGTCTCTACGCCTTCGACGGGCCCGACGACTTCACCTGGTGCAAGGTTTCCACCTGGCAGGGCGGACAGAACTGGGTCTTCAAGGTCGAGACCGTCGTCTCCAACCAGGCCGATCTCCCGGGCCCCGGCCCGCACTACCTCGTCCGCATCCCCAGGCTCCGGGACTACGTCGCCTCCGACGCTTCACCCAAGTCCAAGGCCCTCGCCCCCCAGCTCGCCACCTTCGCCTCCACCACCGGCAACGGCAACTGGGGCACCCTCGTCCTCCTCTCCTCCGCCGACATGCCTCCGGGCCTGCTCCCGGCCAACACATGGGTCAGCGCCCGCGCCACCTGACACAAGCGCGCAAGAACCCCGCGACGACTACCCACGCGATGCCGCCGGAGCGCTCGCCGGGTTTACCGCGTAATCACGTCGTTGACCGTTTCCAGCCCCTCGGTGAGCACCCGGGGGCCGTTCTCGGTGATCAGCACGTCATGCTCGTAGTGCACGGCCAGTGAGCCGTCGGCCGTCTTGATCGGCCAGTCCCACGCCTTGCCGCGCGATTCCTCGAGCGTCCGCCCCGTCCCCACGGCGATCATGGGCTCCACCGCCAGCAGCGTGTCGGGCGTGCACGGCGTCTGCGCCTCGGGCCAGTCCCCGAAGCTGGGCATCACGTTGGAAATGAACGGCGCCGCGTGCAGCGCCGGCTTGCGCGTCCGTGAGTCGTAGAGCCCGTGCCCCCCCAGCCCTCGCACCAGGTGGAACCCGCACTCCTTCTCCACGTGATTCTGCACCACGCGCGCCCACTCGATGTAGGTGTTCCCCGGCCGCAGTTCCCGCACGCCCCGCCGCAGCGATTCCTTCCCGCAGTCGGTCAGCCGCTTCACCAGCGGGGACATCTCACCAAACACGTACGTCCACCCCGCGTCCCCGATCCATCCGCGGTAGCGCACGCCGATGTCGATCTTCAGCACGTCCCCCGCCTGCATCGGCTTGAGGTAGTACCCCGCCGTTCCGTGAACGATGCACTCGTTCACGCTCAGGCACGAATACGACGGGAACGCCGGCCGCCCGCGCCCCCCCGGGGCCGGATACCGGAAGAAGCACGACTCGCACCCCAGCTCGTCGAGCGTCCGGGCGACGAACCTGTCCACCTCCGGCAGCGTGATGCCCGCGTGCAGGAACGCCGCGACCTTGTGCTGGGTCTGGACCACCTTCTGGGCCGCCGCGTAGGCGGTTTCCACGTCAATCTTGCTCATGGACGGCGCGTGCATTCGGGCCGATCATAGGATGCAACCCGCCCCATTTTGCCCCGCCCTGACTGGCGCGCTCCCGGCCCCGCGCCGTCCCCGCCCCCCACGCCGTCCCGGCCCATACCACGCGATGCTCCT
This sequence comes from Phycisphaerales bacterium, assembly GCA_044226385.1. Taxonomy (GTDB): domain Bacteria; phylum Planctomycetota; class Phycisphaerae; order Phycisphaerales; family UBA1924; genus JAEUJB01. Next base: position 196,760 of record JBGAHA010000009.1, on the reverse strand, counting down.
GCGCACACGAGACGATCGAAGCCGACGCGTCCCCCTCCATCTCCGGGGCCTGATCGCCACCGGGGAGTCCCGGGGCAGCCGCGCCCTGCGCCGCGGCCTCGTCCGCCTCCTTCGCACCCTGCTCAGCAGGCCCGCCATCCTCCTCATCGTCGCCCTCAGCGTCGTCGCCGCCGCCGTCCTGGGCGCCGCCAACTTCGGCCCCGTCGTCATCGCCCTCATCCTCTTCTCACCCGTCGCCGCGACCTGGATCACCCTCCTCGCCATGTCCCTGGTCAGCGCCGGGGAATGGTTCGGCGCCGAATCCAACCTCATCAAGGCTGCGATGCTCCGGGAATGCAGCTGCCCCTCGTGCGACTACGACCTCTCCGGGGTCGAGCCCGCCCCCGACGGCTGCACCGTCTGCCCCGAATGCTCCGCCGCGTGGCGAATGGATGCCCCCAAGTACCAGCCGCGCCAGCGAGTCGTCGTGATGGCCGCGCTGCCCGCGCCCCCCGCCGATTCCCACGTGATCGATACCCCGGAGGCGAGCGATTCCGGCGGGTCCGAATCCTCGCCCTCGCCCTCGCCCTCGACCCTTTCCCGATCACCGTCCCCGCCTCCGCCATTGGCCCGCGGCCCGTTCATTCCGAAACGCTGACCTGCTCCGCGCACACCTTCCCTGCGCACACCACCAGCTCGACAGGATTCCCGCCCACCTCGTACGCGAGCATCCGCTCATCCCGATGCCGCAGCAGCACCAGGTCCGCCCTTGCCCCCGCGCGGATCACCCCCCGATCCTCCAACCCCAGCACACCCGCGCCGCCCTCGGTGCCCGCGGCCAGGGCTTCACCAATCCCCAGCCCGCAGTGCCGCACCGCCAGCCCCATCGCCAGCGGCATCGACGACGACGGCGCCGACCCCGGATTGAAATTCGTCGCCACCGCGACGCGGCCGCCCAGATCGATCAACTTCCGCAGGTTCGCGTACCGCCCGTCCACGTGAAAACCGCACACCGGCAACCCCACGCCAAACGTTCCGCGCGATGAACCTGCTTCGCCGCCCCGCCACGATCCCGCGATCACCGCAAGATCCGCGTCCGTGGACGCCTCGAGGTGGTCCACGCTCCTCGCCTTCATTGCCACCGCCCTCGCCGTCATCCCCAGCGCCGTGAACTGATCCACGTGCGCCCGCACCGGATGCCCAAGCTCTACCGCTCGCGCCAGCAGCCGTGACGATTCCTCCAGCGGCCACGCGCCCTTCTCGCAGAACACATCCACCGCGATCCCCGGAAACTCCGCGTGCAACGCGTCCAGCGTCTCGTGGATCGTCCGCTCGAAGAAGTCCGCGACATCCGGGTCGACCGCGTGCCCGATCAGCGCCGTCTTCACCACCGTCCCCGCCCACCCCCGCGCCGCGTCGTCGATCGCCCGCAGCATCTTCAGCTCGTCCGCCGTCGTCAGCCCGTACCCGCTCTTGATCTCAACCGTCGTCGTCCCCTCACGCAGCATGATCTCCAGTCGCCGCGCCAGCCCCTCCGCCAATTCCTGCTGCGTCGCCTTCCGCACCGCCCGCACGGTGGACATGATCCCCCCGCCCGCGGCAAGAATCTCTAAATACGTCGCCCCGCGGCGCTTCATCTCCCATTCGTCCAGCCGGTCCCCCGCAAAGCACGCGTGCGTGTGGCAATCCACAAACCCCGGCATCAGCACGCGCCCACCCGCGTCGATCACCCGGTCCGCCGCCCGCATCGTCTGAATCGCCGGTCCAACTCCCGCGATCCGCTCCCCCTCGACCAGCACATCACCTTTCGCCATCACCTGGCCGCCGGGCAACACGAGGCGAGCATGTCGGATGAGGATGGACATGGTGGGGGGGAGGGAATCAGGCAAAGGGGGCAAATAAGGCAAAGGCGGCAAATGGTGAGATCACGGGGGGGGACTTTGAAGCAGGATGCGTTTGTCAGCGGCGGCGAGCTGATTTCTGAAACTCTCCTTGATGCCCTTCTTCGCGATTCTCTGATCTCCGCGCCCGGGCCCTTGCTCTCCGTTCTCCGCAGGCCAAAGGCCTGCCCGTCAATAGCCGGTGGTGGAGCCCCGCGACACCACCGGAATGATCCGTCGTGCCATGCAGTCTGAAAGACTGCAATGTACATCGTGTAACAACGCATCTCTCACGCCACCAACCCCCTTCGCCCTGCAAACCCGCGCAAGAACGTCAAAAACAAGTGCGCGGCGATCCTCGCCGTTCGCCCCTGCTCATCGTGCACCGGGTTGAGCTCCATGATGTCAAAGCACTTCACCGCCTCCGCCGCGCCGCACGCAAACACCGCCCGCTCCGCCTCCCGTGCCGTCCATCCCGCTGGGTTCAGCGCGCTCACGCCCGGCGCGTGGCCCGCGTCGATCACATCCAGATCAAAGCTGGCAAACACCGTGTGCCGCGGCCGCCCACCCCCATCCAGGCACGACTCGAGCCCCTGGAGTTCCTCATGCCCCGCGTGGATCCTTCCCCCGTTTTTCTCAAACCACTCCACGTGCTCCCGCGCGTTCACCATCTTGCTCAGCCCAAAGACGTTCAGCTCCCGCACGCCGCAATCCTCTACCAGCCTGCGGAACGCCATCCCCGAGCCCACCCCCGGCCGCACGTCCAGGTGCGCATCAAAGTACACACCCGTCATCGGCGCATGCCGCTTCGAGACCGCGTGCACCAAGGGCAGCGTCAGGTCGTGGCCTCCGCCGATCCCGATCGGAAACAATCCCAGGTCCAGCAGCGCCGACACGGCCTCAAACACCCTTCCGTGCGTCTCCAGCACCGACGCCTCCGAGTGCCCCGCCGCCGGAATCACATCCCCCGCGTCAAACACCTTGGGATAGATCCAGTTCGCCGGCTCCTGCACGCCGTACCGCCCCAGCGCCGCGCGAAACGCCGCGGGCCCCCCCGCCGCGCCCACTCGCCCGCCGTTGAGCCGCACCCCCGTGTCATCGGCAAGCCCGATCAGCGCGACCTGGCATCCCACGGCAATCCCGCTGTGGATGCGCGAAGCAAACCGCGCGGGCGGCAGATCATCGGGCCACGTCGGAGGCTGGCAGTGGGGGATCTTCACCGGCGCAGTGTAATCCCGCAGCGCCGTCCTTGCGAACCCGCCAATTCAGCGCCCTCTTCTCCCCCCGCTTCTAAAATTCACCGCTGTGCCGCTGTGCCGCTGTGCCGCTGTGCCGCTGTGCCGCTGTGCCGCTGTGCCGCTGTGCCGCTGTCTGTCCTCATGTGGCCCTTTGGCCCTTTGGCGATATGGCCATTTTCCATGTGCCGCCTTCGCCCCATCTGCCCTCTTTGATCTATTTACCCCCTCCTCACCAGCACGCACCACACCGTCCCGCTCATCATGTTCGGCTTCCCCAGCACATCCTGCCCTCGCCGGTCCATCCACGGCGTCACCGACGGGATCGGCTGCTCCGCCTCCTCCGCGTCCATCTGCTCGACATCGAACCCGCACCGGTCTCCTCGCTCGGTGAAGAACCGCTTCGCATCCTCCGCCCCGAAAAACCAGCGGTGCCGGTCCACCGGCGGATCCACCGGCAGGCCGTAGTACTTCAGCACGCCGCCCGTCCCCAGCCCGATCGCCTGCGCAAACAGCCGGACCGGGTTGGGCAGCGAGACAATCACGCGCGAGGCCGCGATCGCGCACAGTTGATCGAACACCGCGTGACACCGTTCCAGGTGCTCCAGCACATCGGTGCAGATCACCGTGTCGAACGACCCGCCCGCGAACGGGAGGTCCTCACGATCCAGGTTGACCGCGACGTCCGCGCCCGTCACCGGCGGCAGCGCGATGTCGACGCCCTTATACCGCGACGGTTCGCCCACCAGCGTCCGCAGCCGCGCCTGGTCGCACCCCACGTCCAGCACCGATCCCCCCAGGATCGCCTTGTACTTCGCCGCGATGTACGTCGCCTTCGAGGTGCGGTCCGTGTACGTGAGATCGGTTCGGTACTGCATGGTCCGCATTCTATCGAACGCCGGATCATTCATAAGTCGGGTCATTCGCTGATCACTCCGTACATCGTGGCGGGCACGTTCCCAGCGAGAGCATCTCGCTCCCACGCCCTCGCCGCCGCCAATCCATACAACCGCGGATGAACCACACGCCCATCCTTCTTCCCCGCCGCCAACCGCTCCGTAATCACTCGCCGGTGCACCCGGTTCCCCGCCTCCCCCCCATACCGATAGATCGTCCCACGGGGAAACATTCGCCGCAGGCACAGCGGGCTGTACTGCCGCCACCCATGCGGGCCGTACAGCTCCAGCGCCTCCTCCCCCGGCACGAAGTGGGCCTGAAACCCATCCACGCCCAGCCGCGCTTCCAGCGTGCGGATTGCTCCCGCATCATCCTCGATGTGTTCCAGCGAGGTCGACGACACCAGCAGATCAATCTCCGGCAGCACCGAAGCATCAAACCGCGCGATGTCGGCGACGATGAGCGTCTTGCGAAGCTCTCCCCCCTCTTCCCCGGCAACGCCCTCATTCCCGCGAACCGTCCCGTCCGTCCACTTGCGATTGCGGGCAATGTCGATCCCGATGTACCGCCCGCGAACCCCCGCCCTCGCCAGCAGCTCCGCGACGATCCCCGACCCGCACCCCAGATCCACCACGGTGACCTCGCCCGTCGCCCCGCGACGTGCTCTCCCCTGGACAAACCGTCGCCCCGCGCTCAAAAAGAACGTGTTCATGTCGTGCCGGGATGGCGAACTCCCCGGCATGATCGGCGCCCGATCCGTTACCAACGCCGGAAACGTCTCCACCCCCGCCGCGACTGACGCTGCTCGGTTTCGCGCATTTCTTGCCGAGTTGAAGTCCATGTACGTCCGCGCTTCGTCTGGTGACAGCGGGCGATCCCCGTTCAATGGGCCGGAATTGACTGGAACTGTGCCTTGGACGGGCGGGGCGGCGTTCATGGAGAGACTTATCGGTCGCCCACGCCCCTCGCTCGCGTGAGTTCCGCTACGCCGCGCCCGCGCGCTCGATGCAGTTCTGCCAGTCCGGAAAACTCTTGCCGCCGCGGGGCTTGTTCCGATGGAGCACCCCACACGCCCCTACCTGGGTGTTGCACGCTATTCCCGAGGGAGAACCACATGACCAGGTCCGTCTTCGGCTCGCACACCCGGGCAAGCACTCGCCTCCTCGCCCACCTCGCCGCCCTCACCACCGCGTCCGCGGTCCAGGCCCAGACCCGCATCGTCTACGTCGACGACGACGCCCCCGCCGGCGGGGACGGCGCCTCGTGGAGCCACGCCTTCAACGACCTCCAGGACGCCCTCGACTCCCTTTCAACAGTCGCCAATAAGAAGCTCCCCGCCGAGGCCGAGATCCGTGTCGCGCAGGGAACCTACCGCCCCGGCCGCGGCTCCATGGATAGGCACGCGTCGTTCCAGGTCGGGTCCGGCGTCGCCAGCGGTCTCACGCTCCGCATGCTCGGCGGGTTTGCCGGCTTGACGGGAGAGGCGCCCGACGCCCGGGATATCCACGCCTACGTCTCGGTCCTCAGCGGGGACCTTAACAATGACGACCTCCCGGGCCAGACGGTCCGCCCCGACAATTCCTCCACGATCGTGAACGCCCCACGCGTGGGCGCCTTCCAGATGGACGGCTTCCGCGTCACCGGCGGCTGGGCCCAGCTCGGGGAGTACCGCTGCTCAGTCCTCATCGGCCTCCGCGAGCGCGTGCCGGGCGAGCAGGACGTTCTCATCTCCCGCTGCCGGTTCACCGAGAACACCGGCGGCAGCCTCCGCGCTCCCGTGGGGGTCTTCGGGCAGCTCAATTCATCCGTCACCGCCCGCTTCGAAGACTGCGAGTTCATCGACAATATGGGGGCCGACGAGGGCGCCAACCAGGTCGCCGGCGCCTTCCTCGCCGTCGATGCCGAAATTGAGATCTCACGCTGCCAGTTCCTCGGCAATTCCAGCACCTACAACGGCGGCGCCATTCTCCTCAACTACTCCAGCGCCCGCATCTCCGACTCCCTCTTCGCCCACAACTCCGCCGGGTTCATGGGCGGCGCGATCTACAGCAACGGCGGGAGCCCCGCCTCGGGCATGAGCCTGCTCGTCGACCGCTGCACGTTCTTCTTCAACAGCGCTCCCGACGGCGCCGCCGCGGCGATCAAGGCCGGACAGTTCCGCGGCAGCATCATGCACGACGGCGTTCTCAGCGCCGCGACATTCTCCACGCTCCACATCCTTCCAACAACCGGCAGCGCCAAGTTCGTCAGCGTCGAGCGCTGCGACGTCAAGCACGGCCTCCCCGGCGTCGGAGGCTCCACCAAGAACCTGACATGGCTCGGCGGCAACATCGACGCCGACCCCCTCTTCACCCCCGCCACCTTCGCCCTCACCCCCGCCTCCCCCTGCATCGACGCCGGCATCCCCTTCGCCGCCGATACCCGCCAGACCGACCTCTCCGGCCTCCGGCGATTCTTCGACGGCAACGGCGACGGACTCGCCCAGCTCGACATGGGCGCCCTCGAATACCAGTTCCCCCCCTGCATCGCCGACATCGATCATTCCGGCTTCGTCGATACCGACGACTTCGACGCCTTCATCCACGCCTTCGAATCCGGCTGCTGACATGGTGTCGGCCGCCGCCCATGGAGCGGAAAACTCTCCTCGCGGCGCGGCGTATTCCGATGCAGCACGGCCAGCCCACAAATCCGGATGCGTCGCCTTTCCCGAGGGAGATACTGATGACCAGGTCCATCGTCGCCTCGCCCACCCGGGCAAGCACCCGCCTCCTCGCCCACCTCGCCGCCCTCGCCACCGCCTCCGCGGTCCAGGCCCAGTCCCGCATCGTCTATGTCGACGACGACGCCCCCGCCGGCGGGGACGGCGCGTCGTGGAGCCACGCCTTCAACGATCTCCAGGACGCCCTCGACGCCATCCGATACTCCGGAGACGTCTTCTCTCCCATCGATCTTGAATTACGAATTGCACAAGGCGTCTATCACCCCGACCGCGGCACCGGCTCGCGCCATATGCCATTCGAATTCCGCTCCACCATCACCAGCGGCATGAGTCTGAGTGTCCTGGGAGGCTTCGCCGGCCTCTCATCCCCGACGCCCGACCGGCGCGACATCGCCGCGTATCGCACCATCCTGAGCGGCGATCTCAACGACGACGACTTCCCCGGACAGTTCATCCGCGCCGACAACTCGTTCACGATCGTGAACGCGGGCGACTGCGGGTCGATGCTCTTCGATGGCCTTGAAATATCGGGCGCGTTCGCGCCCTTCGGGGAGGGCCAGGCGATGATGCTCACGCCCACCTGGCGAGGGACGCGCGAACGCGACGTCGTGCTCCGCCGGTGCACATTCACGGAAAACCTCAGCGGCGCGTACCGCGCCGCGCTCGCGATCTGGGGCAGCGACCGGCAGGTCGGTGTGCGCATTGAAGACTGCGAATTCCTCGCGAACACCTGCATCCAGTTGTACCAGGACCGGCGCGGCGCCGGCGCGGTGTGGGCTCAGGGCGGCGAGGTCACGTTCACCCGCGACCGTTTCCTGGGCAACTCCTCCGAAAGCAACGGAGGCGCGGTCGAAATCTCCTCCTACACCGACGTCTCGTTCACCGACTGCCTCTTCGCCTCCAACGCAGCGTTCGGCGAGGGCGGCGCGGTGTACATTCGAACCGACGGCGATTTCTACACCCCTCCTCCCCTCTTCAACCGCTGCACATTCTTCGACAACGCCGCCCGCCCAGGCGCCGCCGTCGCCCTCCAGTTCGGCCAGTTCCGCAACTGCATCATGCACGACGGCCCCCTCAGCGCCTTCTCCACCTCACTGGTTCACGTGCTCGACAGTTTCAACAAGCCCAACATCGTGAGCGTCGAACGCTGCGACGTGGAGCGAGGCCTCGACGCCTTCTCCGGCTCCGGCGCGATCAACTGGCAAGACGGAAACATCGACGCCGATCCCCTCCTCGACGACGACTACCGGCCAACCGCCGGCTCACCCTGCATCGACGCCGGCCAGCCCGTCACGCCCGGCTTCAGGGAACTCGACCTCTCCGGCCTCCCGCGCTTCTTCGACGGCAACGGCGACGGCATCCCCCGCCTCGACATGGGCGCCCTCGAATACCAGCTCCCCCCCTGCCTCGCCGACATCGATCACTCCGGCTTTGTCGATACCGACGACTTCGACGCCTTCATCCACGCCTTCGAATCCGGCTGCTGATCACCCCTGGATCTCTCTCAACTCCAAAAACCATAAAGCCGCGGCGTGAGAAGCCCGCGGCCGGTTCTGCATGATGAATAAACCTTCCCTCGCTTACCGGATCATCCGGATGCACATCGGGTAGCGGAAGTACCGTCCCTTGTTGCCGGCGATGGTCCCCTTGATGATCCCCACGACCGCCAGCGCAAACACCGCCAGCGCCAGCGGGATCCCCACGATCACCACCGTCAATATCCCGCTCAGGATGAAGTAGAGGATCAGCGTGATCTGGAAGTTGAGCACTTCCTTGCCGGTGTCGTCGAGGTAGCTCGAGTCCTTGCGCTTGATCAGCCACATGATCACGCCCGGCACCACCGGGCAGAGCGTCAGCGAGACGATCGTGCTCAGGTGCATGAACAGCCCCCACGTGCGCTGGTCCTCGCTGAGGTCCTGCGCCGTCGCGTCGGTGGCGTATCCGTCGATGGGCATGGCGGTGTCCATGGGCTGGTCTCGCACACTTATTGGGAGCCGCGAGCGCCGGTTTCAGTCATCATCCCATTCCCGCGCCCAACAGCAAGTTACCGAACGGACGCCGACTTCTTCCGGGCCGTGCCCGTCCCCGCCTTTCCACGCTTCGCGGAGGCCGGCGACGCCTTGGCCGCCGCCTTCTTCACGCCCGTCGGGGCGCCATCATCTTCCGATGATCCCTCTCCCGAACGCGAAGGAAAGATCGCAGAGCTCATCCCCTTGCTCTGCCCCAGCTCCCGCGCCGGCCCATCCATGATCCTCGCCACCGCGCTCCGCGCATTCTCCGGGCTGAACTCCGTCCCCAGAAACCGCCGCCCCAGCGCCCTCGCCACCACGCCCGTCGTCCCCGACCCCAGGAACGGATCCAGCACCAGGTCCCCCTTGTTTGACGAGCACAGCAGCACCCGCTCCAGGTACACCTCGGGAAGCTGGTTATCGTGGTAGCCGCGCCGCTCGGAGTTGTTCCCCTGCACGCGTCCCCAGTACCGCCCGTACCACACGTCCAGCGGCACACGCATCCCCGGCGGCATCCCGTCACGCTTATTCTGCGTCCTCGCGTCCCCGTAGATCGACGCCCGGTCCGACATCTCCAGCACGTCCTGCGGGTTCCACGTGTGGAAGCCGCCCTCTTTCACAAACCACAGCGCGTGCACCTTGGAATTGATGAACCGCTCCGTCGCGTTCTGCCCGAAGCGGTAGTGCCACACGCACCAGTTTTGGTGCGACATCGTCGCCGGCGGCTTGCGCTCCATCCGCCGCTTCATGTAGCAGACGATCTCCGCCGCCCACGTGTCGGGAATGTTGATCCAGAACGACCCCCCCGGCCGCAGCGCCCGGATGCACAGGTCGATCCAGTCATACGTGAAGTCCAGGTATTCCTTCTCGGGCAGGTCATCGTCCCACCGGTCGTACGCTCGCTTCCAGTTGAAGGGCGGATCGGCGAACACCACGTCCACCTTTCCCTCGTGCGTCTTGAGCAGCTCCGGCAACTGCTCCCGGCAATCCCCCACGCGAATCTGCCCGAAAGGGTCCGTGAAGTCGTACACCCGCTGGTCGGCAACCTTCTGCGTCGCCTCCCGGGCCTTGAGCTTGCGGTTCTCCACCGCGCGGTCGATGTGATTGCGGAACGACGGCTTCATGGATTCTCACCCGATCCGGCGCAGGAGGCCCATGCCGTAGTTAAGCGGCGAAAGGTACAGCTCGCAGGCCTCGTACATTCCCGCGCTCACCGTGTTGAGGTTGTCCAGAATATGCCGCGGCCCCAGGTGGTCCCCGCACTGCTCCGGGAACGTGTCGTGCAGCATCACGTACCCGCCCGTGTTCAGCACCGGCTCCACCGCCCACAGGTCCTGCAGCGCCCCGCCCACCGTGTGGTCACCATCAATGAACGCAAACTGCACGCCCCCGCAGCGCTCCAGCTCCTGCCGCGCCGCGAGGATCTGCGTCACGCTATCCCCCGGATGGAAAATCACCCGGTCCAGCAGCCCCGCCTTCGACAGCCGCTCCTGCACCCATTCCATACGTCCGCTGGCCATCTCCGCGTCTCGCCAAGGCCCCTTGTAGATCGGCCCGAAGTCGTCGAACGCGTGGATCACCCCGTTGCCGCCCATCTCGTGCAGCGCCGCCGCCATCCAGTGCGTGCTCACCGAGCAGAACGTCCCCACCTCCACGATCACCCGCGGACGCAGGTTGCGGATGAGCGAGTGCAGCATCAGCCCCGCCTCAGGGGAGAGCGATGCCGGGAACACGATCGGCATCGAGTACATTTCTTTCAGCGCCTGCAGCCACCGACAGTTGGGGTTGTCCAGGTACGCCGGAAACTCCCACCCCGACGGGTGCTCACCGTCGCGAACCACCGGGAAATGCTCCAGCGCGTTCCGCGGCAAGGCCGTCTTGGTCGCCGGAATCGGGGGGGCCGTCACTCGCCAGCCGGAGAACGTCATTCGGTCGGGGTTCCTTCTCGCCCACGGGTATTCGTGGCGCGGTCGAGTGTAGCCCCCGCTCGGCGGCGCGGACCCCTCCCAGCGACCTGCCGGCACCCTTCCCGCCGTTCTCTCGCCGGGGAAATCACCCCTGCCGATGTACGTCCCCGCCCTCTCACCGGCCCGCGCCCGCTCCGCCCGCGAGCGGATCCACCCGCGGCCGTGGATCTCCGTGCTCACGCACCATCTGTTCCAGTTCTCTCCACCACCCCTTCGCCTGGATCGCCGTCAGCGCCCGCATGCACAGCGTTCTTCGCGGCGCCGCCCCGACCCCCAAGGGTTCGATGAACAGCGAGGCAAGCATCCGCCGCATCGCCCCGAAATCAAACCGCCTGCACGGCCGGATCGCCACGCAGTCGATGATCCCCACCGTCGGCTCATCACCCGCCCACCCCGTCACGATCAAATTCGACGGCTTGTGATCCCGGTTGAACCTCCCCCGCGCCACCATGTCCGACACCTGGCCCCCCAGCGCCGCCGCAAGCCCATGCTCTCGCCGCACACCCAATCCTCCCCCCGCGATCGCCTCCAGCACCGTCTCCCCCGCGAGAAACTCCATCACCAGCCACTGCCGCGGCCCCCCCGGCCCGTACTCCGTCATCAGCGCCAGCGTCCGCGCCGTCGTAAACCCGCTCGCCTCCAGCCACGCCGCCCCTCTCCAGTGCCGCCACGCCCGCGAACCCCGCAGCAGCAGCTTGATCCGCGCCCCAAGCGTCCGATGTTCCCACATCTTCACCACCACGTCCCGCCCGTTCATCCCCGCTCGCCACACCCCTGTCCCCTCATCAATCTTGAGCGTCCTCGCCGCCCCCGGCTCAAACCCGCGCATCCAATCAAGCCACGCCCGAGGATCCTCCCCCGGCGCGGTCCGCTCCACCCGAATTCCGCTCGCATACATGAGAAACACGCCCCCAGCGTAGCGAACCCCCTTCGCCGCGCCCCGGGGCCGCCCCCCCTCACACCCTTCCAACGTCCCCGGCAGGATTCGAACCTACGACCCTCGCGTTCGAAGCACGATGCTCTATCCAGGCTGAGCTACGGGGACTCATTCAAAAGAGGCCAAACCTCTCTGCAAAGAACTGTATCGCCGCCGCCCGCCGTGCCACGAACACTGTGGGCGGCCGGTTCCGCTTCCTCACTCAGTTCCCTCACTCCCCCAACTGTTGCCCAAGCGATAAACTCCCACTGTCAAGCATGTTTCCGAAGAGCGTCAACCAGGTCCCCGATCCGACCAGAAATGCCGCTTCCGGGCGAGAGCTCAGGGAGCGAGAACCCCACTGAGAAAAGATGAAAATTTGGCATGCCACAGAGTGCACGTCAACCACCGTCCCGCCGAAGCTGGACACGGTGCACGCCAAGCTCTTTGCCGGTGTCGTGTCTCGTGATCAAGAGATGGGCACCATTTGGACTGCGGCGAAGCTGCCACCACTCCGGGTGGTCAAGAATGTGTATGGGCTCGGCGATCTCTTTCCTGCTGACTGCCAATTCTGTATTTCCGAGAAGCTTCTGCCACCGCTCCGGGCAGTCTGTTCGGCGGTATTCAGGCCCGTGGAAATCTCCCTTGCGTACCATTATCCATTCGCGCCCGGCGATATGGGATTCGAGCGGGATGATGCATTCAAAAGTAATGAGTCATCTGACGGCATCGCCATGAGATTTGCCCAGAAGTACCGCGTGCCATCACCTGATTTACGATATTATGAAGTAGTCGCTCCGTGTGTCGCGGACGTGAAAAGTGAATATTGTGATTGGAAAACTCTTGAATTGGGTGATTTGTCCAGGGGAGTGTGCATTGAAGATATTGACATATCGCCTACCATGATTGAGCATCACGGCATGTGTAGTTCCGGTGGATATCAGATGTCGGACGCAGTCTACGAGATACTGTGAGAGAACTTCGCATGGCCATTCTTCTGGACGACATCTATCAATCTGGGGCATGACTAGCTGAGCCTGTTCGGATTTTCCGGGATAGGTTGAGTGAAAGAGCACCCATGGTTCATATCGCACACATCTCTTCCTGGCGAGAACTCAGGTAGCGGGAACCCAACGGAGAGAAGATGAGAGTTTGGCAGGCCAAAGTTTGCACGTCAACCACAGTCCAGCCTGAGCTGGACACGGTACACGCGAAGCTCTTTGCCGGTGTCGTGTCTCGTGATCAAGAGACGGGCACAATTTGGACTGCGGCAAAGCTGCCACCACTCCGAGTGGTCAAGAATTTGTATGGGCTGGGCGATCTCTTTCCTGCTGACTACCAGTTTTGCATTTCCGAGAAGCTTCTGCCACCGCTCCGGGCAGTCTGTTCGGCGGTATTCAGGCCCGTGGAAATCTCCCTCGCGTACTATTATCCATTTGCGCCCGGCGATATGGGATTCGAGAGGGATGATGCATTCAAAAGTAATGAGTCCTCTGACGGCATCGCCATGAGATTTGCCCAGAAGTACCGCGTGCCATCACCCGATTTGAAATATTATGAAGTAGTCGCTCCGTGCGTCGCTGACGTGCAAAGTGAATATTGTGACTGGAAAGATTTTCGCCTCGGTGATCTGTCCAGGGGAGTGGTGAATCACGGAGCAGTCATATCGCGTACCATGATTGAGCATCATGGCATGTGTATTTCGGCTGGATATCAGATGTCGGACGTAGTCTACGCGATACTGCGGGAAAACTTCGCATGGCCATTCTTCTGGACTACATCTATCAATATATAAAGTGACCGAAGCGGCATGCGGCGCCGAAGTCTTCCCGTGCCGTGCCGCCATCTTTTGCTTTGAGAAGGTTGTGTGCTCCTGCCGTTCCACACCTGATCACTCCAACTCGTTGCAACACGTCCAAGCCCTCTCCGTCGCCCGGCGGAAGGTCGCCAGAGCATGCCTCAGGTTGCGCCACTCGCCCAGGCATCGTCCGCACCTCGGTTCACGCTCCACAGTCCCAGACTGATGCCCCGCCTCTGCCCGACGCAGTTCACAGCGGGGCAGGGGCGAGCAATGCACGCCCATCACCTCCTCCAATCACCTCCACCTCTCGCCCGACCCCCGCGAGAGCACCCATTCCCCTGTATCATCGCCCTCGCCCAATCCTCCGGGCACCTCCCCCTCGCAAACTCGCCCCCTGAAATGCCCCCGCCCCCCTTTCCCAATACCCCAGGATCCACCCAGGCGACGCCACACCGGCGTCGCCGCTGTCATTGAACAGGACGATCCCATGCCGTCCCCCGCTCCCCTCTCCATCCGCGGCCTCGTCAAGATCCATCCCGGCCCCGTCTGCGCCCTGCGAGGCGTCACCCTCGACATCCCCGAGGGCATGTTCGGCCTCCTGGGACCCAACGGCGCCGGCAAGTCCACCCTGATGAACCTCGTCGCCGCCCTTGCCGAGCCCACCGCCGGGACCGTCCTGCTCGACGGCCACGACATCGTCCGCGACCCCGTCTACATGCGCCAGCGCCTCGGCTACCTCCCGCAGGACTTTGGCTTCTACCCCGACCTCTCCGGCCGCGCCATGCTCGAGTTCCTCCTCAAGCTCAAGGGCGTCATCGGACCCAAGGGCCGCCGCGCCCTCGCCGACCAGCTCCTCGAACGCGTCAACCTCACCTCCGCCGCTCGCCGAAAGGTCGGCGGATATTCCGGTGGCATGCGCCAGCGCCTCGGCCTCGCCCAGGCGATCGCCGGCGACCCACGCGTCCTCATCGTCGATGAACCCACCGCCGGCCTCGACCCCGAAGAGCGCCAGCGCTTCTACCGCCTCCTCGCCGAGATGAGCGCCGGCCGCATCGTCCTGCTCTCCACCCACATCGTCGATGACGTCTCCACCCTCTGCCCACGCCTGGCCGTCATCCGCTCCGGCGCCGTCGTCGCCGACACCACGCCCTCCGCCGCCCGCCGCGCCATCGACGGAACCATCTTCGAAGGCCTCGTCGGCGACGCCGACCTCCCCGACTTCGCTTCCGCCCACAACGTCATCAGCGCCGTCCTGGTCGAGGGCCGCACCAACCGCGTCCGCGTCTACGTCGGCGCCTCCCGCGCCGCCCCGCCGGGCTTCTCCCCCAGCCCCGGGACCCTCGAAGACGCCTACCTCGTCCTCATGCGCTGCACACCCGCCGAACTGCCCCAGGCCCTCGTCCACGCCGCCCCGACCTCCACCGGGAGCGCCGCATGATCCACAGACTCCTGGTCTTCCTCTTCCTCGACCTCCGCACCTTCTGGAAGCGGCCCGTCAACCTCATCATGCTCGCCATCTTCGGGCTCATGTCCATGGGCTTCGTCGCCGGCGGCGTCAAGATCAGCGTCGGCTCCTCCGACACCGGCGGCGCCAAGCTCGCCATCAACTCACCCGCCAACCTCCTCTTCGCCGACACCGTCCTCTTCGCCCTCATCCTCCCCTTCTTCGTCGCCGTCAACTGCGGCATGCCCGTCCTCACCGACTTTGATCGCCGCATCCACCGCCTCATCTTCTCCACGCCCATCTCCATGACCCAGTACGCCTTCGCCCGCTTCCTGGGTTCCCTGGCGATCCTGCTGGTCATCCTCTCCCTCTGGATCATCATCCAGATGGGCCTCTACCAGTTCTGGCCACTCGATCCCAACGACTCCATCCGCGTCCCCTTCAACATCCTCGGCTACCTCTGGCCCATCGCCCTCATGGCCCTCCCCCAGATGCTTTTCGTCGCCGGCATCTCCATGTGGCTGGGCGTCCGCACGCGCCAGCCCGTCCTGGTCTTCGCCCTCCCGGTCGTCATCCTCATCTCCGGCATCTTCTTCGTCTGGTCCTTCAACCCCGAGTGGCTCCCCCGCTGGGTCGATCGCCTCCTCATGATGGTCGATCCCACCGGCTTCCGCTGGCTCACACGAACCTTCATCGAGGAAGACCGCGGCGTCGCCTTCTACAACACCAGCTGGATCCTCCCCGACTCTGCCTTCGCCCTCAGCCGCTTGGGCTTCGCCTTCGCCGGCCTCCTGGGCGCCTGGGCCACCGGCCGCCGCCTCGCCCGCACCGAATCCGCCGATCGCCGCATCAAAAACGCCCAGGCGCTCCTCGACCAGGCCTCCCAAGCCTCCACCGCCCCCGCCGTCCACGCCTCCGTCGCCGCCCGCGGCGGTCCTCTCGAATCCCTCTCCCGCGCCCCGGGCTTCATCCCTTCCACTTGGCACATCCTCCGCCAGGAATCACGCTTCCTTCTCCGCTCACCCGGCGTCTGGCTCTTTGGACCACTCATCCTCCTCCAGATCTTCGGCGTCACCTCCTTCCGCCCCGGAACCCTCGACACCGAAGCCCTCGTCACCACCGGCATCGCCGCCGCCGGCGGCTTCAACACCATCGCCCTCCTTCTCTGCTTCCTCACCCTCTTCTACACCGTCGAAAGCCTCGCCCGCGAAGAACGCTGCGGACTCTCCTCCATCTTCCGCGCCTCCTCCGTCCCCACCGGCGCCGTCCTCGCAGGCAAAGCCCTCGCCAACGCCGTCCTGGCCATGGCGATCGTCATCGCCGCCTCCCTGGGCATCGGCCTGGTCCTCCTCGTCCAGGGCATCAAAACCGGACTGTGGATCCCCTTCGAAATCCCCGTCCTCCTCATGATCCTGGGCCTCCTGCTCTTCCCGACCCTCGTCGTCTGGTGCTCCTTCGTCGTCCTCATGTTCGCCGCCCTCCGCAACCGCTTCGTCGTCTACGGCGTCTGCCTGGGCGCCCTGGTCGCCAACGGCTTTGCGACGCGCTTCGGCTACATCAACTGGATGTCCTCCTGGCAGCTTTGGAGCGTCGTCCGCTGGAGCGAACTCGACCGCATGGAGTTCATGCAGACGCCCCTCATCGTCAACCGCATTCTCGTCCTGGTCCTTTCCGCCTTCTTCATCGCCGCCGCACTCGCCATCTGGCCACGCCGCACCCACGACCTCCGCGCCGTCGCCGACCGCCTCGCCCCCTTCACGCTCCTCCGCGCCCTCCGCGCGCCCCTCATCGCCTCCATTCCCCTCATCGCCGTCGCCGCCTACGCCGGGCTCCAGGTACGCGCCGGCTACGAAGGCGGCCCCCGCCGCGATGCCGCCAAGGCCTACTGGAAACGCAACTCCACCACCTGGGAAGACGCTCCCTCACCCGCTCTCGATAACGTCGACGCCCAGGTCAAGCTCTTCCCCGCCTCCCGCTCCCTCGAAGTCGTCGCCACCTACACCATCCGCAACCCCCACGCCCAGCCCATGGCCGAGATCCCGCTCACCCTCGGCCAGCACATGAAGAGCTCCGACTGGAAGGTCGACGGCGTCAGCACCGACCCCTCCGCCAAGAACCAGCCCGACCCCTGCGTCGAAAACCGCTCCGGCCTCTTCATCATCCGCCCCGCCCACGCCCTCGCCGCGAATCAGACCGTCCAGGTCAGCTTCCGCTGCGAGGGCGGCTTCCCCCAGGGCTGGTCACGCCTCTCCTCCGGCGCCAGCGAGTTCATCCTTCCCACCGGCGTCGTGCTCACATCCTTCAGCCCCAGCTTCCTTCCCATCGTCGGCTTCGCCGACGGTGTCGGTGTGGACGAGAAGAACTCCCGCGACGCCCGCGAATACCCGCCCGACCACTGGACCCGCCGCGTCGATCCTCTCTTCGGTCCCGCATGGACCACCAACGTCCGCCTCGACATCGAAGCCCCCGCCGACTGGACCATCAACGCCGTCGGCGTGCAGAAGGAAACTTCCGAGTCCGCCGGCCGTCGCCGCACGGTCTGGGAGTCCGACCATCCCGTCCGCTTCTTCAACATCGTCGGAGGACCCACGCTCGTTCCCGACGCCGGCCAGGTCTCCACCGTCTTCTACGACCCGCGCACCAAGCTCAACGTCTCCACGATGACCAAGGCCCTCGACGCCTCGCGCACGCGATACAGCGAGTGGTTCTGCCCCTACCCCTGGAACCTCCTCCGCGTCACCGAGTTCCCCGGCCTCGCCGGCTACGCCCAGGGCTTCCCGGGCAACATCACCTTCTCCGAAGAAATCGGATTCCTCGCCCGTCCCAACAATGAAGAAGGCGAGGACGTGGACGCCGCCTTCTACATCGTCGCCCACGAGGCCGGCCACCAGTGGTGGGGGAACATCGTCACTCCCGGCCGCGGGCCCGGCGGAAACATCATCAGCGAAGGCCTCGCCAACTTCTCCGCCGCCCTCCTCGTCCACCACGAAAAGGGCGACGCCCAGCGCCGCGTCCTCCTGCGCCGGTGGGAGAACTCCTACGTCAACGGCCGCAGTGCCGACAGCGAGCGTGCCATCAACCGCACCGACGGCTCCCGCCCCGGAGACACCAACGTCACCTACGACCGCGCCGGCTTTGTCTTCTGGATGCTCCGCGAACTCATGGGCGAACCCGCCATGCTCGCCGGCATGAAGGAGTTCATCTCCACCTGGAAGGACGGCGTCCCCATGGACGGCGGGCTCGATTTCCCCCTCATCGAAGACTTCGTCGCCGCCCTCCGCCCCCACGCCCCCGACCCCGCCGCCTACGACGCCTTCGTCAAGCAGTGGATCTATGCCACGACGCTCCCCGAGTTCACCCTCGACAAGATCGCCGCCGCGCCCGCCGCGGCGGGCGAAGGCTCCACCGTTACCGGCTCCATCACCAACATCGGCACCGGCGACGTCTCCGTCGTCATCCGCGTGCAGGGGGACGTCCCGACCGAAAAGGGCTTGGGCGGCAAGCCCCTCGATCCCCCGCACCAGGACGTTCGTGTCCAGGTTGCCCCCGGCAAGCCCGCAGACTTCTCCGTCCCCGTCACCTTCAAGCCCGCCAAGGTCGTCGTCGATCCCGACGTCATGCTCCTGCAGATCGGCCGCAAGCGCAGCGAGAAACCCGTCAGCCGCTGACCCCCCGCGCCCCCCGTTCCCCCGACCGCCGCAGCCGCGCATCCCTATCCTCTGTAGGGAGGCCGCGGGGAATGACCTTTGAGCAAGAGCCGCACGCACCGCACGCCGCGAGCGATCTGACACGCTTCGAAAGCGTCTTTGATTCACCCGATCCCTCCCCCGAGCGTCTGCGGGAGTTCATCGGCGTGCTCTACGGCGAGCTGCGCCGCTACGCCCAGGCCTGCATCGCCCGGCAGCCCCCCGGGCACTCCCTCCAGGCCACCGCGCTCGTCCACGAGGCCTTCGTCCGCCTCGCCGGCCAGCGCACCATCCCCTGGCACAACCGCGCCTACTTCTTCACCGCCGCCATCAAAGCCATCCGGCGCCTGATCGTCGAGCACGCCCGCGCCAGGCATTGCCTCAAACGCGGCGAAGGATGGGACCGCACCGACCTGGATTCCTACCAGGCCTGCGTCTTCCCCGAATCCAGCGTCGTCGACGCCCTCGCCCTCGACGAAGCCATCGAGCGCCTACAAAAGCAAGACCCGATCCTCTGCCGCATCGTCTGCCTCCGCTACTTCGCCGGCCTCACCATCCCCCAGACCGCCCAGCTCATGGAGATCAGCGAGTCCGCCGTCAAGAACGGCTGGCGCTCCGCCCGCGCGTGGCTCAAGCGCGAGCTCACCGGCCTCCCCCCCGATCCCACCACCGGCCCCGCATCGGAGACCTCCGATGCCTGACCATTCCCCGCGCCCCATCCTCCCTCCCGACCGCTGGGCCCGCGTCCTGCACATCTTCCAGTGCACCTGCGACGCCGAACCCGGCGCCCGCGAGGCGATCCTCGCCGCGGAGTGCGGGGACGACGTCGAACTTCGCCTCGAAGTCCTCTCACTCCTCGACGCCGATCGCGACGCCGCGCTCTGCACCGCCGGGGCCATCCTCTCCGCGAGCATCCACCTTCCGCCCGACCATCCCCCCGAGCAGTCCGGGGACCGCATCGGCGTCTACACGCTCCTGAGCCCGATCGGCGAAGGCGGCTTTGGCAGCGTCTGGCTCGCCCAGCGCCGCGACCCCGCTCTCCAGGTCGCCCTCAAGCTCATCAAGCCCGGCGCCGATTCCCGCGCCGCCGTCGAACGCTTCCAGCGCGAACGCCAGATCCTCGCCGAGCTCTCCCACCCCAACGTCGCCCACGTCCTCGACGGCGGTCTCACCGACGGCGGACGCCCCTACTTCGTCATGGAGCTCGTGCGCGGCGAAACTCTCACCGCCTACTGCGACCGCCACACCCTCGACATCCCCGCCCGCCTCGCCCTCTTCTCCCTCGCCTGCCACGGCGTCGCACACGCCAACCGCAACGGCGTCATCCACCGCGACCTCAAGCCCTCCAACATCCTCGTCACCACCCAGGACGGCCAGAGCGTCGTCAAGGTCATCGATTTCGGCATCGCCCAGCCCACCAGCGCCCCTGCGCCCTCAAACCCTTCCGCCCCGCCAGCCCCCCTCATCGGCACCTACGAGTACATGTCCCCCGAGCAGGCCGCCGGCCTTCCACTGGACATCCGCACCGACGTCTACTCCCTGGGCGTCGTTCTCTACCAGCTCCTCTGCGGCCTTCTCCCCTTCGAGCGCCCCGCCGACCCGCTCCACGCCACGCGAGACCTGCTGGGCTCCATCCGCAGCGCCGCCCCCTCCACGCTCCGCAAGCGTCTCTCCAGCCTCCCTTCCGCCCAGCGCCTCGAGGCGCTCGCACGCCAGCGAGCCACCACCCCCGCCAAGCTCACCCGCGCCCTGGGCGCCGAGCTCGAGGCCATCGTCCGCAAGGCGATGCAACCCCAGCGCGAAAGCCGCTACGAAACCGCCTCCGACCTCGCCGCCGACATCTCCAATTACCTGCACGGACGCCCCGTCCTCGCCGTCCCACGCTCCGCCCGCTACCTCGCCTTCAAATTCGCCCGCGCCCACCGCGCCGCCGTCATCTCCGCCGCCGCCGCCGTCCTCACCCTCGCCTTCGCCGCCGCCTTCTCCACCGCCATGGCCTTCCGCGAACGCGACGCCCGCCGCGACGCCGAACAGCGTCAGCAGGAATCCCAGCAGCTCGTCACCTTCCTCGAATCCACCATCGGGGATATGAATCACGTCAAGGTCGGCCGCATCATCGTCGACGACCTCCTCCAGCGTTTGGCCGAATCACTTGAAAAAGACGGCGTACCCGAGCCCCAGCGCTCGACACGCCTCGCGAGCCTCCGCGCCGACATCCAGCGCCTCGACGCCGCCGAACTCGCCCGCTCACTCGTCGACCGCACCATCCTCACCCCCGCCCTCGAATTAATGGACAACGCCCCCGCCGACCGCCCGCTCGTCGACGCAACGTTCCGCCAGGCCATCGCCCATCTCTACGCCACGCAGGGCGCCAACGACCGCGCCGCCGCCCTCCAGCAGCGCGTCGTCGATCTCCGCCGCAAGCTCTCTCCGCACGACGCCCCCGAAACCCTCACTTCCCTCACCCTCCTCGGCAAGTACTTCATCTTCATTGAGGCCACGCAGAAGGCTGAACCCCTCCTCAACGAAGTGCTCGACACCTCGCGCCGGCTCTACGGCCAGCAAGACCCCCGCACCCTCCTTGCCGTCAGCGAGATCGGCATCCTCCTCGCCAGCCGCCGCGACTACCCCCAGGCCGAATCCCTCTTCCGCGACCTCCTCCAGCGCCAAACCCGCGTCCTCGGCCCGGACCACCCCGACACCCTCACCACCCTCGACAACCTCGGCTTTGTGATCAACCAGCAGGGCCGCTACACCGCCGCCGAAGCCTGCTACCGCCAGACCGTCGACATCCGCGCCCGCACCCTCGGCCCCGTCCACCGCGACACCCTCACCTCCAAGGCCAACCTCGCCCGCTGCCTCCTCTTCCAGGACCGCACCACCGAGGCCGAGCCCATCCTTCGCGAGATCCTCTCCGAACGCCGCCGCATCTTCGGAGACTCGTCCCCCGAGGCCGTCGGCTCCATGAACGACCTCCTTAGCACCCTGGGAGCCAACCGCAAATTCGACGAGGCCGAGAGTCTCTCCGCCGAGCTCATGGACAAGTGCGCCCGCGTCTTCGCTCGATACGACCCCAACCTCCTCACCATCTACGGCACCTACGCCGGCTTCGCCCAGTCCCAGGGCCGTCTCTCCGAGGCCGCCGAGTACCGCCGCCTCGTCTACGAACATCTCCGCCAGACCCGCGACCCCCTCGACACCGACGCCGTCATCGCCTCCATCAACCTCGCCGCCTGCCTCTACGCCAACGGCCGCCTCTCCGAAGCCACCACCCTCACCCTCGAAACCCTCACCAACGCCTCCCGCGCCGATCTCACCGCCATCCTCGGAAAGTTCTACGGCCAGATGCTCCTGGACGCACGCGAATACTCCCTCGCCCAGCCCTACCTCTGCCAGGACGTCGAAGCCTGCGAGGGAGCGTTCCAGTCACGCGACATCCGCGCCATGGACTCCCTTCTCAACTGGGGCTCGCTCCAGCGCGAGCTGGGCAACCTCCCCGAAGCCTCGTACTTCCTCTCCCAAGCCCTCAACCTCCGCACCCAGGTCCTCTGCGACGACCATCCCAAGACCCTCACCGCCCTCACCGAGTGGGGCGATCTTCTCCTGCGACAGGGACGATTCCAGGAAGCAGACGCCGCCTGCACCGCCGCGCTCGAATCCCGTCGCCGCGTCGACCCCGTCGAAAACCTCGACATGACCCTCACCCTCATGAACGCCGCGCTCGCCCGCTCCGCCGTCGGTGAACATTCCCAAGCCCTCGCCCTCGCCGATCACGCCAGCGCCATGGCCGCACGCCTCCTCCCCCCCGATCACCCCCTCTTCCTCCGCGCCCAGCGCGCCCAGGACCAGGTCACCGCCGCCGCCATGGCTCCCTGAACCCCTCTCCTCACTTTTTTCCCGATTTTTTGGACCGGTCCTGCCCCCCGCGGCGGTTGTACGACTGTCGCGGATGGCCGCTCCTCGCCCGTTCCGGGACGGCGAGGACGAACCAATCCGTCACCAGCGCTTCCCAGACCGCGCCCGCGGCCTCGGACGCCGCTCGGTCCCATCTCCACACCCTTCCAAGGAGCCGCCCATGTTCACCCCCGCCGCGCCCGCACGAAAAACGCTCACCCGCCTCCTTTCCACCCTCTGCCTCGCCGCCGCGGCTTCCCTCGCCTCCGCCCAGAGCGCCCCCGCGCCGCCGCCCCCTCCTCCCAACGTCATCGACATGGGCGACATCGGCATCGGCGTCACCAAGTCCACCGTCAGCGTCCCCCTCGTCGCCGGCCAGAACGTCTGGTACAAGTTCCGCCTCACCAGCCCCATCACACCCAAGACCTGGCTCAACATCGACACCGTCCGCTCCCTCGCCCCCGACGGCTCCGCCCTGAACGTTGAAATCGGCATGTACAACGTCTGGTCCTACCTTGTCGCGTGGGACGACTACAGCGGCGGCGGAACATCCCTCGATAAGAGCTACGGCGCCGCCCTCACGTTCGGCGGTGGCTCTGGACAGCGCCTCGGCGAAGACACCACAGGTTGGTTCGGCTCACGCATCGACACGGGCTGGAACCCTGAGGCCGGCTGGCGCCCGTACATCGGCGAAGGCACCTTCTATGTCTGCATCGTCGGATACAACGGCGATTTCAGCCTGAGTCCCAATCCCAACTGGCAGGTCCCCTCCAACTTCACCGGCACGGGCACCGTCCGCCTGCGCATCCGCACCGGCGAAGTCCCCGCCACGCAGCACAACGAAGCCTTCGATGGCTACGACACCGGTTACTCGACGTCCGTCGCCCACTCACCACACGGCGCAGGACCTCTCACCAGCATCCTGGGCTCTTTCAACCCCGGCGAGTGTGATGTCTACAAGATCCACATCTGCGATCCCGCCAGCTTCCAAGTCGTCGCCACGCCCACCCTTCAGTGGGGATACCTCTACGGCGCCCGCATGTACCTCTTCGACAGCACCGGCCGCGGCGTCGTTGGCATCAACAACACCATCAACGTCACAGATACCACCCTGGGCATCCCCCCCAACGTTCAGATCTCCGAAGGCGACTACTACCTCGCCGTCACCAGCAACTGCGGCGGCATCGACGGCTACCAGGCCGTTCCTTACGACGTCAACGGCCAGGCCCTCTGGGACTTTGGCAACTCCTCCAGCTGGAACAAGTGGCTGCCCCCCAACGGCACGGGCAAAACCAACCCCATGTACATTCCCGGCCGCCAGGGCGACTGTATCAGCAACTCCAACTTCTATTGCGTCCGCCTCGCCCTCTCAGGCGTGTGCTACCCCCAGGAATCCTGCCCCGCCGACTTCGACCACAGCGGCTTCGTCGATACCGACGACTTCACCGCCTTCATCAACGCATTCGAATCCGGCTGCTGATCACCCGCATTCCCGGGTCTCGTGACGCGGTGCCTCTCTTCCCAATTCCACGCGCGAGGCCGCTCATCCAGCGGCCTCGCGTCATTTCAGTGGGCTCATCCGCCCAGTTCCCCCAGGGCCAGGACGACACGCTCCGCCCCCGCGCCGCACCCCCGCACATCCTCCCTGACCCGCTCCACATCCCCCGCATACGCGGTCCTGGCTCTCTCCACCGTCGCCGCATCCTGGCCCACCAGCCCCGCCACCCGCTCCTTCAGCGCCGTCAGCGACGCCGGCGCACCCGCCCCCAGCCGCCACGCCGCCCGCTCCAGCGCCAACAGCTCCCGGTCCATCCCGAATCGCCACCGGTTCCCCGGCGCCGCAGCACCCAGATCCGGCTCCGCCCGCCGCCCGTCGTCCACCAGCGGCGTGATCCGGTGACGCCCATCCCGCGAAAGCACCGCCATTGACCCCTTCAGCACCCGCTCGCGCTGCGTCGCGTCCAGCGCCAGCCACGCTGAAACCTCCCTCGCTCCCGCTCCCTCGCCGCCCCTGGCAATCACCCGCAGCCCATCCCGCTCGATCCGCACCGTCACCCCGATCTCCTGCGACGCCGCCGATGCCGCTCGCACATCCTCCCCAAGCTCCACGCTCACCTTCCCCGCGCCCACATCCGTCCCATCCACCACCAGCCTTCGCCGCTGCTCAACCAGCACCTTCACCAGCGACCGCTCCCGGACCCCCAGCCCCATCCCCGCCACCCCCGCGTCGGGATTGAGCGCAAATCCCACCACGCATCCCACCGTCGGCGTCTGGCCGCCCCGCTCCACGCGGTCCACCAGCGGCGAGGCCGCGTGCAGCGGGTAGTCCATCACCAGAGGGTCGTGCGCCGCCAATTCCCCCGGCGGCATCCGCAGATCCGTCTGCGAGTACGCCCCCGTCTGCGGCCACCCATACGAAATCATCGCGTCCCCGTCCTGCTCCCAGCCCCAGTCCACGTAATGAAACGTGCTGCGCCTCGCCCCCAGCCACGCCGCAAAGTCCGCGTCCAGCGCCGCGCTCCCGAAAAGCTCTTCCATCAGCCGCGCGGATTCCTTCGCCGCGCCCGCCCCGCTCGGAAGCCCGCTCACCTCATCCCTCCAGATCCGCCAACGCATCACCCTCCGCGCGTCCGTGCAGAAGTAATTCACCAGCAAAAAGCCCACATCCCTTCCCACCACCCGCCCCGCCAGGATGTCCCCTGCCGTGAACGGCGACTTCTTGAGCCGCTCCATCCCGTCGTCGTACCAGTTGTTGACCGTCGGCTTGTCCATCACCGCCATCGTCAGCCGCTGCGCCGATTCCTCCCACACGTGGTGCGCCACGGCGTCGGCCACGCCCTCGTAATACCAGTACGGCGTGTTCATCACCGTCCCGTTCAGGCACATCTGGTACAGGTGCGCGCACTCGTGCAGCATGATGTAGTGCTGGTGGTACTGCAGGCTCCCGCTCGGATAATTGAACGCCGCGTTGAACCCCTCGTACGTAATCCCGCCGCCCCCGAAGTTCCATTCGATCCCGTCCGCCCCCAGCGCCCGCGTCAGCGAAGCCGTGCTGCTCCCGTAGATCACCGCCATCCGCATGCGCTCGATCCCCGGGATCTCGCGCCCAAACAGCTCCACGTAGTGCGGGTACGCCAGCTCCAGCATCGTCAAGAGATGCCTCGCCTTCCCCGCGTCGTAATCCGTCTGCAGCGCATAGTGCCGGCTCACGTACCACGCGAACCCCTCCGCGTTCTTGAGCTTGTCACCCGAGAACGTCTCCGGAATGCTCTGGCCCACCGCCTCCACCGTGATCGAGCGGAGCGTCGAGGTCCTTCCCGACACCACCAGCTCCACCGGCGTTGCTTCCGGGGGCGGAACTACCTGCGCCGTGCAGTGAGAATCCTCCCCCCCGGCCATCGTCATCACCACCGCCGCCAGCACACCTGCGTGCCGCATCCCCCGCGCCACGATCCTCGCCATCCACGTCCTCGTCCATCCCGCAGTCCAGCCGCCCACCGCACATGCATTCACCACGCGTCAGCTCCAGCCCCCGTCCACGCCAGTCTACCCCGCCGTGCTCCACACCGTCCTCCCCGCCCGTTCGGCCTTGCCATCGAGCTCCCACGCCCGGTATGCTGCGCCGATCATGCAGAGCAACGCCGCCACCGTCGACGAGTACATCGCCCAGCTCCCTCCCGACCGCGCCGCCGCCATCTCCGCCGTCCGGGAGGTCATCCTCAAGAATCTCGACAAGGGCTACGCCGAAAGCATGGCCTA
The DNA here is from genome assembly GCA_044226385.1 of Phycisphaerales bacterium. GTDB lineage: Bacteria > Planctomycetota > Phycisphaerae > Phycisphaerales > UBA1924 > JAEUJB01. The sequence continues at coordinate 170,574 of JBGAHA010000009.1, read as the reverse complement.
CGGCATGATCGGCTACAACGTCCCCCACTCCATCTACCCCGCCGGATACCACTGCAATCCCCAGCAGCCGCTCCCCTACGCCGGCCTCGCCTCCCAGAAAAACCACATGTCCCTCTACCTCATGTCCTGCTACTGCGACCCCGCCGCCGGTGAAAAGGACTCCCCCCGCAACAGGCACGCCCAGTGGTTCATCGACGAATGGACCAAGACCGGCAAAAAGCTCGACATGGGCAAGGCCTGCATCCGCTTCAAAAAGCTCGACGACATCCCCCTCCCCCTCATCGGCGAAGCCATCCGTCGCGTCCCCGTCAAGCAATTCATCGAGCAGTACGAATCGGCCCTCCAAGGCCTTTCCACGCGCGCCAAGAAACCCGCCCCCGCCAAGGCGAGCACCCCTTCCAAGGCCGCCGCCGCGAAGAATTCCAAGAAGGTCGCCTCCAAAGGCGCCGCATCCAAGAAGGTCGGATCAAACAAGACCGGACCAAACAAGACCAGCTCAAAGAAGACCGGTTCAAAGAAGACCGGTTCAAAGAAGACCTCAAAGAAGTAAGCCGATCCGGCGATCCCGACTATCCCTCACGCTCCCGCGCCGGGGAATCAATCAATTCGCGTGGCCGATATCAAGCCGCCAAGGTGTGCATCCGCCCGCGCACGCCCCGGCCGAGCCTGCAAGAACCCATCCCCACCTCATCCCGTCCGCCCAATCAGGTCGAAGCGGTTCCCATACAAATCCTCGAACACCGCGACCGTCCCGTACGCTTCCTCCACCGGTTCGCGCACGAACACCACGCCGCGCTCCACCATCCCCCGGTAGTCGCGCCAGAAGTCGTCCGTCTCCATAAACAAGAACACGCGCCCCCCCGTCTGTCGGCCCACGCTCGCCCGCTGCTCCTCCGTCACCGCCCTCGCCAACAGAATCTGCGTCCCCTCATCCCCCAGGCCCACCCGCACCCACCGCTTCCCCCCGCCCCGGTCGGTGTCCTCGACCAACGTGAACCCCAGCTTTCCCACGTAAAACGCGATCGCCTCGTCGTACTCCCGAACCGTCACCGCCACCAGCCCGATCCTTCGCCCCATCGCCTCACCCCCTCAACATTCCCGCAACCGTTTCACACCCCATAGTGCGAGACCGACCGCACTACCTTCCCCGCCGCGCCGAAGAAAAACACCTCCGCCGCCACCTCTCCCGACATCCGGCGATACACCAGGATCACGCTCTCGTGGCCCACGGTCACGAACATCGGATCAAACCTCACCACGCCCGCCGGTGTCGGATTCGTCGCCAGCGCCCTCCCGAAATACGCCCGCACCGCGTCGATCCCGCGCAGCGACGCTTCATTGGTCCCATTGAACCGCGCGATGAACGGCGAACTGTGCTCGATCCCCGCGTCGTAGCACGACATCACCCCGTCCAGATCCCCCGAGTTCCACGCCGAGTACCACCGCCCCGCAAACGCCTTCGCCTCGCTGATATCCATCCAAAAAGGTACCCGGCCTGACAAGGCCGGGCCTGCTTTCCAGTCTCTCGCCCTGTCAACGCCGCGCCCGTTCTATCGCTCCCACTCGCAATTCCCGTGCATTCCCTCCCACCCTCCCTTAAACTCCACGCCAAACCCCTCCGCCCCTTCCCAGGACTTCACCGTGCTGCGCCCACTCCTCCTCACACTTCTCTTCCTTTCCCTCGCAGCCTGCGCCCCCTTCTCTGGCGGCGAGCGTCGCGAACACGGCGAATCCTTCGAGGAAAACGAAGCCACCGACGCGCCACACGAAGCCTACCTCTGGCGTCGCAAAGCCTGGGTCGACGAGAACGGCCAGATCCTCCCCGGCGCCCACGCCCGCGCCCTTGACCAGCGCGCCGCCATGCTCGCCGCCACATCAAACACCCGCGGCGGCGGACTCAACACCCTCTCCTGGACCAGCCGCGGACCCGATAACGTCGGCGGACGCACCCGCGCCCTGCTCATCGACCCCTCCCAGCCCAATCACCTCCTCGCCGGAGCAGTGGGGGGCGGCATCTGGTCCAGCACCGACGGCGGACTCCACTGGTCACCCATCAACGACGCCCAGCCCAACCTCGCCATCTGCTGCATGGCCATGGCCCCCAGCAACCCCGCCGTCATGTACGCCGGCACCGGCGAAGCCTCCATCGCCGGCGACGGCACCCACGGCGCCGGCATCTACAAATCCACCGACAACGGCGCCACCTGGAATCTCCTCACCGCCACCGCGAGCTGGGCCAACAACGACGTCATCTCCCTCGCCGTCAGCCCGCAAAACCCCCACATCGTCCTCGCCGGCCGCTCCGGCGGCGGCCTCTACCGCACCACCAACGGCGGCCTCACCTGGAGCAACCCCTACAAAGCCCAGTCCGTCACCTGCGTCGCCTTCGACCCCACCAATCCCAGCAAGGCCGTCGCCGCCCTCACCGATTACAGCCTCATCCTCGGCGGTTGGTTCAACCGCTGCATCTACACCCTCAACGGCGGCGTCTCCTGGAGCGTTTGTACAGGCCTCGACGCCAAGCTCGGCGCCGGCGGACGCATCGCCCTCGCCTACGCCCCAAGCTCCCCCAGCATCGTCTACGCCACCTACACCGACGGCAAAATGTACAAAAGCACCGACGGCGGAAAGTCCTACATCCCCGTCACCACCAGCGGCTCCACGCGCACCGATCCCTGGGCCGCCCCCCTCTGGGTCGATCCCACCAATCCAAACTTCATCATCACCGGCGCCGGCCACGTCCTCCGCTCCACCGACGGCGGCGTCACCCTCACCCAGATCAGCGACGGCTACATCAACACCATCGATCCCCACCCCGACATCCAGTCCGTCACCGCCGATCCCGGCTTCAACGGCGCCACCAACAATCGCGTCTACATCACCACCGACGGCGCCACCTACCGCACCGACGACATCTACGCCGCCAACATTCACACCGGCTGGACCCGCCTCGACAACACCTACCGCACCACCCAGTTCTACAGCGCCGTCGGCGACGGTCCCACCGGCCGCCTCTACGGCGGTACACAGGACAACGGCTGCCTCCTCCTCACCCCCGGCTCCGACCTCGCCGCCTTCCCCTTCGGCGGCGACGGCGGCTTCTCCGCCATCGACTACTCCGACCCGCGCTACATCTACGGCGAATTCATCTACCTCCAGATCCACCGCGCCATCGGCTCCGGCGGCGCCACCTACATCACAGGCCAGCTCACCGACGCCGGCGCCGCCGCCAACTTCATCGCCCCCTTCGTCATGGACCCCAATAGCCCCCAGACCCTCCTCGCCGGCGGCAACAGCCTCTGGCGAACCACCAACGCCCGCGCCGGTCTCCTCACCACCTGGAAACCCATCCGCCCCGGCACCGGCCAGTACATCTCCGCCATCGCCGTCGCCAAGACCGATTCGGGCGTGATCTGGATCGCCCAGAACGACGCCAAAATCTACAAGACCACCAACGGCACCGCCGCCAGCCCCACCTGGACACCCGTCGACGACAACGCCGCCCTCAACCCACTCCCCAACCGCTACGTCTCACGCATCCTGATCGACCGCGCCAACAAGCAGCTCGCCTACGTCTGCCTCGGCGGCTTCTCACCCGACAATCTCTGGAAAACCACCGACGGCGGCGCCACCTGGACCGACATCTCCGGCTCCGGCCTCCAGGGCCTCCCCAGCGCCCCCATCAAGGGCATCGCACGCCACCCCACCCACCCCGACTGGCTCTACGTCGCCACCGAAGTCGGCATCTTCACCACCACCGATGGCGGCGCCCACTGGTCCACCACCAACGACGGCCCCGCCAACGTCTCGGTCGACGAAATCAACTTCCTCAACAACTCCACCGATACCCTCATCATCGGCACCCACGGCCGCGGCCTCTTCACCGCCCAGGTCACCGACTGCCCCGCCGACACCGACCACAACGGCTACGTCGACACCGATGACTACGACGCCTTCGTCGCCCTCTTCGAAGCCGGCGACCCCCGCGCCGACATCGACGCCACCGGCTTCGTCGACCTCGAAGACTTCACCCTCTTCGTCCAACACTTCGAATCCGGCTGCTGAGCATCGTGAGCGAGAAACACAAGCTCTCCCCCGTTGCAGTGCAAAGTGCGCGCCGTGGTCCGCCGACGCGCCCGAAGTCCATCAGGTCGAAACTCGCGGGGCCGACTTTCCCAGCCAATCACGCGCATAGAGGATCGCGGTCTTGATGGCGAGCACGCCCAGCAGCAGCGGCCACGCGTGAATGCCGGCGTCTGCTGCAACATGTGCCGGGCCCCACGAGCCCATCACCATCATCGAAGGCGCCAACACGACAAAGACGGCCGCATACAAGAAGATTCCAAGCACACGAATGCGGGGAACCTCCGCAATGCATGTGCCGATGCCAAACGCCACCAGTGGCGGTGTTATCCACGCAAGAAAGAAAGGAATGCACTCGGCAAGCATCCCCCAGAACTCCCTCGAACGAAACTCTCCGTATGCGAGTGTTGTGTACATACGTCAGTCTCTACGAGTGGAAAAACACCGAGTTCAACGCAGCGGCGCCTTCGGCACGTGATCAGTGCAATTCACCCTCTTCGTCCAACGGCTGCGAATCCGTCCCCGAAGTGTCAAAGCCGTGTTCTCCCTTCTTCGTCGTACTTGGCCTCTCCGCTGTCGGTCCACGCACTTCGCATCCTCCTATTCCCAAGGATCCATGTTCCCAAACCTCTCCGGGATCCGCTCGTCACTCCACCGCGGCGGCGAGCGCAGTAGCTCAAGCTCCAAGCCAAAACGATCTTCCGGCGCAGCATCCGCGAGCCTCTCAACCAACGCAGACTCGTCAAGAAACAGGCGCAGCAGGAGGTATTCCTGCAGCGGAAAATGCCAGCGCCATGTCGAGAGATATCCGGACAGCCCGTGCGTACGCAATAGGCGATCCAGCTCGGCCCCGACCGTCACCGCGAAACGCACACTATCGATCTCCCCACGCATGAGAATGTCGCCCGCTTCAACGGTCCGCGTGGCAGGCGAATCTGAGTCGACCTCGCTTGGTTTGCCAAGCGACCGCCGTCGAAGTTCAAACGAGGTAGGATCGCGGTGCGTGAACGCCGCGGTGACATACCCATCCGGCTCAAGATCGAAAAACACCTCGCGACGTGCAAGCCCCGTTCCCCTCGCCATGACCGCCGCCACGCTCGCGATCCTCTTCAACGGATTCTCGCAGTACCCGTGCGTAAATTCGTAGCGAGCCCCATCCAATTGAAACCAGGAGCGAGCCCAGCCGTCTTTTTCCAGTACACACTCAAATCCCAGTTCCTTCACGACCCGTCTCCCGCATCACGATCCCCACACACCACTCCGCGGCGCACCCAGCGTTCTGCCCGTCCACCCCTTCCAATCCGTGTGCTGGCCCCACCCCGCCTGTCAACGCCGGCCCTCTTTCCCTCTCCCCACTCCGTCTCTTCGTCTCTCCCTCTCCCCGTCTCTTCCCCCTCACCCCCTCCTCACCATCAGCATCGTGATGTCATCATCCTGCGCCCCCGCCCCGCGATGCGCCTTCGCCGCCCGTACCACCGCATCACGAATCTCCTCCAGCGGCCGCCCCATCAGCCCCGCAAGGATCCCCTTCACCCGCTCCATCCCAAAGTGCCGCCCCGCGCCGTCCCGCGTCTGCGTCAGCCCATCGCTCGCCATGAACAGCAGGTCCCCCGCCCCCATCTCCACCTCCGCCCCCGCCGCAAATTCCACATCATCCAGCACCCCCAGCGGCGCATCCGTGCACCACAATTCCTCCACCGCCCCCGTCCCCGCCCGCACCACCAGCGCCGGATCGTTCCCCGCGCTCATCCACCCCATCCGGTGCCGCGACGGATCCAAAACCCCCAGAAACAGCGTCAAAAACGTCCCGTCCGCGATATCCCGCCGCAGGTGCGCATTGATCACCCTCGCCGTCCCCGACACATCTCCCCCGTGCACCGACGACAGCACCCGGATCATCGCCCGCGTCCAGCTCATCAGCATCGCCGCCGCGATCCCGTGCCCCGCAACGTCCCCCAGCGCCAGCCCCCATCCCCGCCGCCCATCCCCCAGCGTCACCGGAAGCACGTCCACGTAATCCCCGCCCGTCTGCTCGCAGTAATGCACCGCGTGCAGCGCCTCATACCCCTCGATCTCCGGCAGCGCCGCCGGCAGCAGCTGCCGCTGCACCTCCGACGCGTCCGCGAGCGACCTCCGCATCGTCTCCCGCTCCAGCAGCCCCTTTGACATCACGTTGAACCGCTCCACCAGCGCGTCAAACTCATCCCCACGCGCCGGCGGCTCGATCGTCGTCCCAAGCTCACCCTTCGCCAGCCGCTCCATCCCACCCGCCAGAAGCATCACCGGCCTGCCCGTCCTCCCCGCGAGCACGAACGCAATTCCCGCCGCCCCCAGCATCGCGCACGCGAACACCGACTGCACGAACGACAGCAGCGGCCCCCGCGATGCCGCCACAAACGCCTCGTCCGACTCGATCACCACCACGCCCACCGGAACTCCCGACGCATCACGAATCGGTGATCTCCCCGCCAGCACCACCCCGCGCGGCGTCGTCAAAAACTCCTCCGTCCCCGTCATCGCCTGCCACTTCCACTTCTCCCAGTCCACATCCGGTATCGGCGCCGGACCAAACTCGTACCCCTCACCCTCCGACAACCCATCCGTCGAAACCACCACCACCGCCCCGCCGTCCTTCCCCGCCGGCGCGACCACCATCACCCGCTTCATGCACTGCCCCGGATCCCCGAGCCACCACGGCGGAAACTCCCGGAAGATCCCCTCCCGCATCTCCGCCAGCTTCCCCCGCAGCGCCGCCCGCTCGTCCACATCACCCCGCGACGCCTTCCCCACGCTCTCCGGCTCAAGCTGCCGCGACATCTGCACCGCCGCCGCGCTCGTCGCCGTCGACACCACCTGAAGCAGCATCCCCGTCAACAGCTCGTGCAGCACCCATGTCAGTCCGAGCGACACCATCCCCGCGAGCACCAACACCCCCAAAAACATCCGCCCCCGAAACGTAATCCCCATCCCTCACCCTCCCCAACAAGTTCGCCCGCCCCAAACGTGCCCGCCCCACCGCGCCGCCGTTCTCTCTTTGCCCATTTGCCCCATTTGCCCCATTTGCCCCTTTGCCCGCTATGCCCCTATTTCTCTACCCCGCCGTCACCACCACCGCTCGCATCGTCGATCGGCACGGCCTCTCTCCAAACCGCTCCGCCAGCGCCTTCCGCCCCGCCTCACGGAACGGCCCCAGGTCCGTCACCCCGCGCTCCGCCAGCTGCGCCACCACCGGCGTCCCCTCCAAAAACCCCCTCGCCCCCTCCTCCGCGCTGGGCGCTGCGCACACAAACTCCACCGCCTCCATTTCGCACCGTTCAAAGCCCCCCGCCCGCACCACCCGCTCGATCTCCCCGCGATCAAACCACCCAAACGGCAGCTTCGGCAAAAACATCGGCGGATCGCTCGCAAACATCCCCGCCACCGTCTCGTGCAGCGTCCGCGCGATCGGGTTGTGCTCCAGCGAATCCCACACGTTGAACACGTACCGCCCCCCGCGCTTCAACGCCCGCCTCGCCTCCCGCATCGCCTTCACCTTGTCCGGAAAAAACATCACCCCGAACTGGCACGCGATCGCGTCAAACGACCCATCCTCATACGGCAGCTCGCACGCATCCACCTTCTCATATGTCACCCGTGCATCCGCCCCTACATACGGCCTTGCCAGTTCCAGCATCCCCTCGTTCAAATCCGTCGCCGTCAGCCTCGCGCTCCCGACCATCCCTTTCACCAGTTCCTTCGTCACCACCCCCGTCCCGCACGCCAGCTCCAGCACCCGCTCCCCCGCGCCCACCTTCACCCGCCCCGCCATGTCCCTCGCATACGGCTCAAAAATGAGCGGAACCAGGTGCGAGTGATACACCTTGGGGACGGATCCGCTGAACGCAGAGGCGTGTGACATGGCGAGATTCCTGCAAGTGGTTGTCGAGTGGGCCACGGCACTTTACGCGCTTGAGCAATTCAGGGCCAGACCGCAAAAGAGGCCATGCCTCGCCGAAATCGTCAGCAGACCTCGTCGCTCCGCTCGCACTCCCGGCGCCAGATGCGCGTCAGGTTCGTTTCAAACGGTGGGAACGCAACCTTTCTCAACCACCCCGCGTCATATCTCGTACAGCGCCGCTGCATCTCCTCCACCAGCAGTGCATACCCGATCAGCTGTTCGTGCACGACCAGCCACGCCTCGCCTTCCCGCGGTTCAAATGCGAGACAGATAAGGTCGACTGCAACGAGATCTTCTTTATAGCCATAGACGGCCGTCACGCGATCCCAGCGAAGCGATTCAAGCAGTATCCCTTTGTCGCACAGCCGTATGTGATCCCCCTCACATTCCACGCACGTGGGCACGGGCATTTTTCTCGTGGGACGCAACCACAAAAACATGTCCGGCTCCCGCCCAGAAGGTTCAAGTGCCCGTCACACCACCCGATCTTCCTTCCCAATCCCCAGCGCCGGCCTCACATCCAGCGGCACCAATACCTTCGCTTTCACCCGCTTCGCCGACTCTTCTTTGGCCCTGTGGCTCTTTGGCTCTGTGGCCCTTTGGTCCCGCGGGCATTTACTCCGCACGCCCTCGTCTCGGCTCGGTCTTTGCCCGTGGGTGCACCGATCACCTTATCGATGGCCTTGAGTACCGCCGCACGATTGTTGGCGGAGATAATGGTGGCCGGGAGATACCGGACGGACCAGTGCGTCTGTTCCGCTCGTTGCAGCTCCCGACGGTTGTCCGCCGCGATGTAGCGACGGATTGCCATCCAGTCCGCTCGGTTGATTGCGTAAAGCCGAATTCCTTTGAACGTGACCTGGTAGTATGCACTCTGCGGCCAGTTCAGCGCCGCGCGGATGAGCGTCTTGCACGTCGGGCAATGCCTGGCTCCGATCACGTCGGGGCTAAAACGACGCGAGCGGTACAGTGCGTGCACGCTGTATTTGTCAAAAGCCGTGGAGTATTCGCTGTCGTCGTCGGGTGGAATGAGCGTGGGGAAATGCCAGACGACCCAATCACCGAAGCGACGCGTCAGCTTCACGCCGCATGTGCGTGCGGCTTCCGCGTCGATCGGCGCCGATGACTCCGTTCTGGCGCTGAACCACACGGCTTCGCCGCGGCACGTTGGGCAACGAACCGTGCAAGCGAGCGGATCGGGAACACCGACGAATGCCTTGGCGGCGAGCGCCACAGGCTGTGTGACTTTCACCCGCTTCCGCCGGAGCTTCTGATAGAGCGTCTGTACTTTGGCCATGCCCCGCCTTACCAGTATGACGTGGACTCCCGCCCAGGCTCTCGCACCACCCGATCTTCCTTCCCAATCCCCAGCGCAGGCCTCACATCTAGCTGCACCCAAACCTCCACCTGCACCCGCCTCGCCGCCTCTTCTTTGGCCCTTTGGCCCTGTGGCTCCGTGGCCATGTACTCCGCACTGAGGCGGTACGCAATCTCAAACGGAGCGTTCAGGCCCGCCTCCCGCCCCGCAGGATCAAGTGCCTCTCACACCACCCGATCTTCCTTCCCAATCCCCAGCGCCGGCCTCACATCCAGCTGCACCAAAACCTCCGCCTGCACCTTCTTCGCCGTCTCCGGATCCACGTAGTCCGAATGGCACGACAGCTTCGCCGCCTCTTCTTTGGCCCTCTGGCCCTGTGGCCCTGTGGCCATTTCCTTCTTCACCTTGCTCGCCAGCTTGTGAATCTCCTCCGGACTCAAGACCCCGCGCTTCTCCAAGATCTCCTGCTGCTCCGCCGTCAGCGCCCCCGATTTCTTCGCCGCCCCCGGCGTCATCCCGTCCTTCCCGCCCATCCGCTCAAACCCCTCCGCCTTCCCGCTCGCAAACTCCTGGATCTCCTTGCTGATCCGCACGCTGCACCAGTCGTGCCCGCACATCGCGCAAAAGTCCGTATCCACGTCCAGATCCTCGTCGTGGTACGCCCTCGCCGTGTCGGGATCGAAGCTCAGCTCAAAGTGCTTCTCCCAGTTCAGCGCCGCCCTCGCCTTCGTGAGCTCATCGTCCCGGTCGCGCGTCCCCGGAATCCCCAGCGCCACGTCCGCCGCGTGCGCGGCGATCTTGTACGCGATGCACCCCTGCTTCACATCATCCTTCTTCGGCAGACCCAGGTGCTCCTTGGGCGTCACATAGCACAGCATCGCCGCCCCGTGATACGCCATCGCCGTCGCCCCGATGCAGCTCGTGATGTGGTCGTACCCGGGGAACATGTCCGTCACCAGCGGCCCCAGCACATAAAACGGCGCCCCGTGGCACAGCGTCCGCTGCACCTTCGCGTTCCACTCGATCTGGTCGAACGGCACGTGCCCCGGCCCCTCGATCATCACCTGCACCCCGAACCGCCACGCCCGCTCCGTCAGCTCTCCCAGCGTCTCAAGCTCGGCGATCTGCGCCTCGTCCGTCGCGTCCGCCAGGCCGCCCGGTCGCAGCCCGTCACCGATCGAGAACGTCACGTCATACTGCCGCAGAATCTTGCAGATGTCGTCCCACCGCGTGTACATGATGTTCTCCTGGCTGTGCACGAGCATCCACTTCGCCAGAAGACTCCCCCCGCGGCTCACGATCCCGATCAGCCTGTTCTTCACAAACTTCAGGTGCCCCCGCCGCACCCCCGCGTGGATCGTGAAGTAATCAACCCCCTGCCTCGCCTGGTGGTGCAGCGACGCTTGAATCGTCTCCCAGTCCAGGTCGTCGATCTTCTTCCCGATGATCATCGAGTAGATCGGCACCGTCCCGATCGGCACCGTGCTCTCTCGCAGGATCGCCGCCCGGCACTCGTCCAGGTCCCCGCCCGTCGACAGGTCCATCACCGTGTCCGCGCCCCACCTCTCCGCCCACTTGAGCTTCTCAACCTCCTCGTGCGTCCCGCTCGAGACCGGCGAAGCCCCCATGTTCGCGTTCACCTTCGTCAGGCTCGCCCGCCCGATCGCCATCGGGTCCAGCTTGTACTTCAAGTGATTGATGTTCGCCGGGATCACCATCCGCCCCGCCGCCACCTCGTCACGCACCTGGACCGCCGTCAAATGCGGCTCGCGCTCCGCCACCCGCTTCATCTGCGGCGTGATGATCCCCAGCCGCGCGCTCTCCAGTTGCGTCACCGGCGTAAACCCCGCCGGAGGCGTCACCCTCCGCGTCACCCCTCGCGCATCCGTGAACGTGTACGACTCGCACGCTGTGCACGGCGACGACGCCGGCGCGCTGGTTCCCGCCGCCACGATTTCCACCAGCCAGTCCGCCGGCATGAAGTCCCACGCCGTCTTCTCGCTGGGCGCCGGCATCCCCGGGGTATCAGGCGACGAGAACATCAGCGGCCCCCCGATGTCCGCCGGATTCGCAAACGACCCCGGCGTCGTCACCCCCGCCGTCTTCCCAGGATTCCCCGCGCCCCGAACCGGAGGAGCAAACCGCGCACGCGTCGTGTTCATCGTCATAGTCCTTCTCCCCAACCTCGTGAGACCGGCTTCCAGCCTGTGTCCTACCCATTCTCAGCTTCTGTGTCTTCTTTCCCACTCCGTCTCTTCGTCTCTGCCTCTCTCCGTCTCTTCCCAAAAAACAAACCACCCGCGCTCTTCACGCGGTCCTCGCTCCCCAATATGTCAGCGTTCCGCCCACCGGCGTCTTCATCTCGCTTCCCTCCGCCGGTACAAACCGGATCAGGTTCAACGGGTGCATCTCAGCGGCATCGGCCGCGCCCCGAGCGAACAACCCCCATCATACGCCCCAGCCCCTCCCCCATCTCGCATCACAGGCTTCCACCCCGTGCCCCACCCCTTCCCCACTCCGTCTCTCCGTCTCTTTCCTCACTCCGTCTCTTTCTTTCCCCCTCCCTCACTTCGTCTCTGCGTCTCTCCCTCTCTCTTCTCTTCTCGCCATCGTCATCACCTTCCACTCCAGCCCCCCGCGCGACGCCAGCACACGGCACACCTGCACCACCTGCCCCGCGTGATACGCCGTGTGCGAGACCGACCTCGCCAGCGCCAGCGCAAGCGTGTGCGGCTCCCCGCGGATCGTCAGCACCTTTCCCAAATCCTCATCCCCCAGCGTCGCAAGCGTCCCCTCCAGCACTGCCCACCCCGCCTCCCACCACGCCATCAGCGCCGCCCGGTCCGCAAAGTCATCCACAAACTCCCCATCCCGGTCTCGCCACGCCTTCTCCCCATCGCTTCCCAGCGCATCCGTCCACCGCGACCGCAGATTCCCCGCCACGTGCTTCATGATGACAGTGGGGGAGTTGGTCTCCTTGTCCAGCGACACCCGAAGCATCTCCCACGTCACCTGCCCCGCCGCGACCTCCATCATCCTCCGATACCTCCCAAACTCCCTCGCAAACGCCTCAATCACCACGCCGCCCATCGCTTCCGCTCCTTTCCGAGAGTCCACTTCCATCTGCCCCATGCACACACGTGCAACCCTCATCATTCCTTCATACTGCTCGCCCACCCGAGCATACGGTCCTCCTCCGGGACCCCTTCCATGCCAACCAGCGACGAATCCATCCTCGACGTCCTCATTGTCGGCGGAGGACCCGCAGGCCTTTCCGCCGCGCTCGTCCTGGGACGCAGTCGCCGCTCCGTCGTCGTCATCGATGCCGGCCAGCCCCGCAACGCCGCCTCACGCTCCATGAACGGCTACCTCACCCGCGACGGCATCGAACCACGCCAGTTCCTCCGCCTCGCCCACGACGAAATCGCCCACTACGGCGTCACACTCCTTCACGCCACCGTCGATTCCGTCCGCATCCTCCCCGATCGCCGCTTCCTCGCCGCCCTCACCACCGGCCAGACCTTCACCTCCCGCCGCATCCTCCTCGCCACCGGCGTCGTCGACCAGCTCCCGCCCATCCCCACCATCAACGACTACTACGGCGTCAGCATCCATCACTGCCCCTACTGCGACGGCTGGGAGCACCGCGGACGCCGACTCCTCGCCTTCGGCGCCGGCAACCGCGCCGTCGGCCTCGCCCTCCTCCTCAAAAACTGGTCCCAGCACGTCACCGCATGCACCGACGGCGTCCCCCTCGACCACGAACACGCCGACCTCGCCGCCCGCAACGACATCCGCGTCGAACCCCGCCCCATCACCGGCCTCGAAGGCCGCGGCGGCTACCTCGCCCGCGCCATCTTCGCCTCCGGACCCGCCCTCGACTGCGACGCGATGTTCTTCAATACCTCCCAGACCACCCGGTGGGACCTCGCCCTCGCCCTGGGCTGCAAACCCAAGCCCGACGGCGGAATCTTCACCAACGAACGCCAGCGCACCTGCGTCCCAGGCGTCTTCGTCGCCGGCGACGCCGACAAGGACGTCCAGTTCGTCATCGTCGCCGCCGCCGAAGGCGCCACCGCCGCCGTCACCATCAACAAAGACCTTCTCGAAGAAGACCGGCGCTGACCACCCCGCACACCGTCTCACCCACTCACGCATTCACTCACGCCCGTACAGATCCGCCAGCGCCGCCCTCAGCTCCCCAAACCGAAACACAAACCCCTCCTCCATCAGCCGCCTCGGCACCACATACCGCCCCTGCAGCGCCAGTTCCGGATCCGTCCGCAGCACCAGCCTCGCCCCGATCCTCACCATCCACGCCGCGCACGGCAGCCCCACCGGCATCCCCACCGCCCTCCGCAGCGTCCGCGTGAACTCCGCGTTCGACACCGGCGTCGGCGCCGACGCGATGTACACGCCCTTCATCCCCTCATCCACCAGCCCCCGCTCAAACACCCGGCACAGATCCTCCTCGTGGATCCAGCTCATCCCCTGCCGCCCGTGGCCAACCTTCCCCCCAAGCCCCAGCTTCGCCAGCATCCCGAGCCTCCCCAGCGCCCCGCCCCGCCTTCCCAGCACAAAGCTCGTCCGCAGCACCACGCCCCGCACCCCTTCCACGAGCCCCGCCGCAAACGCCCCTTCCCACGCCTTCCCAACCTCCGGCGCAAGCCCGTACCCCAGCGCACTCCCCTCCTCACACACCGCCTCAGGAGGATCTCCGTAAATGTGCGCCGTGCTCATCTGCACCCACACCCCCGGCCTCACCACGCACCCCCGCAACGCCTCCCCCAGCGCCCGCGTCGCCTCCACCCGCGACCGCAGGATCTCATCGCAGTGTTCCGGCGTCTTGATGCAGTCCACCGTCCGTCCCACCACGTTCACCACGCCCCTCGCCCCCTCCAAACACCCCGCCCACGCCCCCGCCGTCCTCCCATCCCAGCGCACGTGCTCCCACGCCGCCGGCTCCCTCCCCTCCCAGTCCGGCTCGCTCCGCGAAAGCACCACCACCCGCGCCCCCAGCCCTCCCAGGTGCCGCCCCAGCGCCCGACCGATCGCCCCGCTCCCCCCGGCAATCACGATCCGCTCCCCATTCAGTGTGATATCCATGCCTCCACTCTACAAGTCAAATTCACAAGTTTCAAGTATTTCTGAAAACTCAACACACTCCGTCCTTCGCCCTCCCACGCCGCAATAACAGACCCCTCCCGCACCATTCCCACCCCCGCGCTGGTACGCTGCGCACGTGCAAGCCCCAACGGTCACAGACCTGGCTCGCCACCTTGATCGCGTGCGGCGTCGCACCGCGCCAAGCCGCCCGGGCACCCTCATCCGCGAATTCTCCACCGGATGGCTCACCGCACGCCCCTCCGACCCTCCCGCTCAATTTCCCTCCGCCAGCCAGTGCCGCATCTTCTGGCTCGATCCCCCTCGCCCACTCGAACCCGCCGATCTCCAGGAAGGCATCCACGCCATGCACGCCCTGGACGTCACCCGCGCCTTCATCTGGCTCGCGCCCTGGGCCGCCCTTCCCACCACCGACGCCGCCCTCACCGCCCTCGGCGCCGCACGCTGGCCCTACGTCGAGTACATCGCCTACGCACGCTCTTCCGGCGCCCTCCCCGCGCCCCGTCCCACCGATCTCCACGCCCGCCCCGTCCCCCTCGACGACATTGATCGCGTCCTTCGCGCCTGCGAGGACTGGTACACCGCCTCCAGCGTCGCCGCCGCCACACACATGGCCCGCTCCGGCAACTCCCATCTCCACGCCGCCTTCGACCACGACCTCCCCGTCGCCCTCGCCTTCCTCTCCCCCGATCAACCCTGGGCCTACCTCACCGCCGCCGCCACCGCTCCCTCCCATCGCACGCGCGGTGCTCAGGGCGCCCTGATCCGCTCCAGGCTCCTCCACGCGCAAGAGCTCGGCGCCCACTGGTGCTCCTGCGAAACCAACACCACCGTCCAGGTCTCACTCCGCAACCTCGTCCGGCACGGATTCATCGACCGCATCCGCTGGCTCGTCTATGCATGGGATTCCCCATCACCCAGCGGATCGGCGTCACCACTCGCCCCGCCGCTCCCGCGGCCCGGCGCCTGATCCCGGAGGTTCACATGTCCATCACACCCACCATCAACCTCTCCCCCGACTCCGGCGCCGCACTCGGCGGGGGAGCAGGACTGCACGCCGACGCCAAGCCCAAGATCCACGGCTTCGCCTCCGCCCCCATGGAGCACAGCGACTCCAAGTGGAAACGCCCGCCCAACAAGACCGGCGCCGGCGCCACCCACGTCCGCACCTTCCAGGGCAAAATGTCCGGTCAGGGCCTCGAATTCCTCGACCGACACGTCAACGAGTGGCTCGACGCCCACCCCGAGGTCGAGGTCAAGTTCTCCACCATGACGGTCGGTGAAGTCGCCACCGCCACCGGCCGCGAACAGATCGCCGTCGTGCAGATCTGGGTCTGATCCACCCGCGGTCACACCTCCGCCCTCTCACGCCACCTGGCCGCCGCGCCGCCGAGTCATAACCCGGCGCGGATGTTTGTCGCAAGTAACTTACCCCATATTTACATGTGGCTGTAGACGCTCCAGATATGCACTTGCATGCACCAGCGTGCAAACTCCCTCAATTCTGCGTGTATTTCTGCCGAGTGGCTTCTTGCTCAATTAAATGGGCTAAACAACTCTTTTTAACGCAAATTGAAGCCCCCGTGCCGCACGTTGCATTCCCTCCCCAATCAGCTACATTAATCCCGCGGTGAAGTGTCGACCGGGGGAATATCAGCATGTGTGGCAGGGATCCGAAGCCGGACAGTTCGTCCAATTCACAGGCGTCCGGCGAAAACGCCACCACGACAGGCGCCAGCGATGATCAGGGGCGCGGGCCCGCTCCCGCGGCCGATCCCCTCGCCAGCCTCTCCCTCCCCGCCGCCATCATCAACACCGCCGGCGTCATCCAGCACGCCAACAACGCATGGCTCTCCATGCAGTCCCAGGGACCCTCCCTCGGCGTCCATGGCGACAATTTCTGGCTGCACTGCGCCAGGGCCGGACTGACCGAGATCGAGCCCCGCTTCAAAAACATCTGCAACGGCTCCGCCGATACCGTGTGCTTTCAGTGCACCATCGGCACGCACACTCGCCAAATCGGTGCGTTTCACAACCCTCCCGCCGGCGCGATGATCTGGGCCAGTGCCCCTCAGCCTCCATCACACAACGCCCCCCTCCACGAAACCCACTCGCACCTGTCCAGCATCATCGAATCCGCGATGGACGCCATCATCACCGTCGATGAAGCCCAGCGCGTCGTGATGTTCAACAAGTCCGCCGAACGCATCTTCGGCACCCCCGCCTCCGAAGCCGTCGGCGCGCCCCTCGAGCGATTCATCCCCGAGCGGTATCGCCGCGCCCACAGCCACCACGTGCGCACCTTCGAGGCCACCGGCGGAACCACCCGCGCCATGGGCCGCCTCGGCACCCTCTACGGCCTCCGCTCCGACGGCAAGGAATTCCCCATCGAGGCCTCCATCTCCAAGGCAACCTCCGGCGGACGAAAACTCTTCACCGTCATCCTCCGCGACACCTCCGAACGCCGCCAGCTCGAAGAGCAGCTCATCCAGTCCCAGAAAATGGAAGGCATCGGCCGCCTCGCCGGCGGCGTCGCACACGACTTCAACAACCTCCTCACCGTCATCTTCGGCTACCTCGGCGTCGCCTCCGCCATGCTCGAGCCCGACCACCGCGCCCAGGCCGCCCTCACCCACACTCGCGAAGCCTCCGAACGCGCCGCAAAGCTCACCCGCCAGCTCCTCGCCTTCGCCCGCAAGCAGATCTTCGCCCCGCGCATCTTCTCCATGCGCGACGCCATCACCGCCCTCGTCCCCATGCTCCGAAGGCTCATCGGCGAAGACATCACCCTCCACGTCGCCCTCGCCCCCGATACAGGCCACGTCCGCGCCGACGTCGGCCAGATCGAGCAGGTCATCATGAACCTGACCGTCAACGCGCGCGACGCCATGCCCTCCGGCGGAATCCTCGCCATAAAAACCGCCAACGTCATGCTCGACGAGGCCTACTGCCGTCTCCACCCCGCCGCCAAGACCGGCGACCACGTCGTCATCTCCGTCACCGACACCGGCGTCGGCATGTCACCCGAAGTCCTCGAGCGACTCTTCGAACCCTTCTTCACCACCAAGGGACCCGGCAAGGGCACCGGCCTCGGACTCGCCACCTGCCACGGTGTCATCCGCCAGAGCGGCGGGCACATCATCGTCGAAAGCCAGCAGGGAAGCGGCACCACCGTCAAGGTCCTCCTCCCACGCGAGCCCGAGGACGCCCTCGCCCACCTGGAGCTCAAGCCCACTTCTCCCGCCACCGGCGGCGCCGAGTCCATCCTCCTCGTCGAGGACAACGCCATGGTCCGCGAGCTGGTCTCAAGCTCCCTCTCCCGCGCCGGCTACCGCATCATCCCCGCCGAAAACGGCCCCCGCGCCATCCAGATCGCCTCCGAAACCCCCGGCGTCATCGACCTCATCATCACCGACGTCGTCATGCCCGAAATGAACGGCGTCCAGGTCGTCGAGCACATCACCGCCGTCCGCCCACGCATCAAGGTCCTCTACATGTCCGGCTACACCGAGGAAACCATCATCCGCCACGGCGTCGAAACACACGCCATGGCCTTCCTCGCCAAGCCCTTCACCGTCGACGCCATGCTCGCCAAAATCCGCTCCATCCTCGACACCCCCGTCCGCGCCGACGCCTGATTCTCTCTTCCCCCCTCGAAATCCAATGTGAACTCAGAGCTCGCAGAGCCCGCAGAGAACGCCGAGAACAACTTCACTGTCTCCTCTCCTCCCCTCTGCGTCCCCCCGCGCCATCCGCGTTAAAATCCCTCGTTGTGCCGTTGTGCCGCTGTCTGTCTTTCTGTGGCCCTTTGGCCCTGTAGCCCTGTGGCCCTTTCCCTCTGCCCCCATCCCTCTACATTTGCTGCCTTTGCCCCTCTGCCCCCTTTGCCCCATTTCTCACTCCACCTCCCGTACCCTCGCCTCATGCCCTCCCCACCCGAACTCTCCGCCCGCAACATCCACAAAGCCTTCTCCGAACGCACCGTTCTCGACTCCATCAACCTCAGCGTCCGCCGCGGTGACCTCCTCGCCGTCGTCGGCGGTAGCGGCAGCGGCAAGACCGTCCTCCTCCACATCCTCGCCGGGCTCATGCAACCCGATGCCGGCACCGTCCTCGCCGCCGACCATTCCCGCCCCGGCTCACCCCTCGCCGATCTCTCCACACTCGACAGCGACCAGCTCGACAGCCTCCGCATCTTCTGGGCCGTCGTCTTCCAGCGCAACGCCCTCTTCAGCGGCACCGTCTTCGAGAACATCGCCCTCCTCCTCCGCGAACACCACGAAATGCTCGCCCCCGAAGGCGCCCCCGACCTCACCGACGAGCAGCTCCTCGCCACCGCACGCCAGGCCCTCTCCGACGCCGCCCTCGACGTCGACGACGTCCTCTACAAGGACCGCGACGCCCTCTCCGGCGGAATGGCCAAGCGCGTCGCCATCGCCCGCGCCATCGCCATCGACCCCGCCCTCATCTTCTACGACGAGCCCACCACCGGCCTCGACCCCGTCATCAGCGGACAGATCCACGAACTCATCTTCAACATGCACCACAAGCCCCGCGCCACCGGCGAGCCCCGCACCAGCCTCATCGTCACCCACGACAAAGACCTCCTCCGCCGCCTCAAGCCCAGCATCCTCATGCTCCACGAGGGCGGCATCGCCTTCGCCGGCCCCTACGAACAGTTCGCCGCCGCCGCCTCCGGCCCTCCCCACGAATACCTCCAGGCCATGCCCGTCCTCCACGCCCGCCACTAAGAGAACCCCGAGCGCAAGCTCGGTCCCCCTGTCTTTCCCCCTGTCTTTCTCCCTGTCTTTCTTCCCTTCTCTTCTCCCCCAACTCCACCCCCAAAAACCAAAAAAACCCCGGGCCTATGCCCGAGGTCTTCCGATGTTCCTTGACACCGACCCGATCACTTCGGCTTCGGCTCCCCCTTCTGCTCCTCAACCTTCTTCTCTTCCCCGCCCGCCGCCGGAGCCTTCTCCGCCGGCTTCGAAGCCTTCTCCGCTTCCTCCTTCGTCACAACCTTCACCGACGTGATCGTCACCTGCTCCACAGGCACGTCACCGGGCTTGGTCTTCACGACCTTGATCGCGTCCACCACCTCAAACCCCGCGATCACCTTCCCGAACACCGCGTACCCCGCCCCGTCACGAGGCTGGTCCAGCATGTCGTTGTCCACCACGTTGATGTAGAACTGGCTCGTCGCGCTGTCCGCCACCGCCGTCCTCGCCATCGCCACCGTGTACTTCTTGTTCTTCAGACCGTTCTTCCACTCATTCTTGATCGGCTTCTCCGTCGCCTTCTGCTGCATGCTCCCGTCAAACCCACCGCCCTGGATCATGAAGTTGTTGATCACCCGGTGGAAGATCGTCCCCGCGTAGTACCCCTTGTTCACATACGCCAGGAAGTTCGCCGTCGAGATCGGCGCCTTCACTCCGTCCAGCTCCAGCACGATCTTCCCCTTACTGGTGTCAAGCTCCACATACGAGAGCTTCTGCTCCGCCGGCTTCTCATCCTTCGGAGCCTCCACCTTCGGCGCCGTCGCCGCCGGAGGCTCGACGCGCCCGCGCCCCTGCGCCATCCCCGCCCCCATCACCAGCACCGCCACCGAAACGCCAACGATCGTGCGAAAGTTTTTCATGGTCCAAAACAATAGCCGCCCCCACCCGCACCCACAATTCCCGTCACCCCCGCCCGCTCTTCCCTCTCCTTCCTGCCCCCTCTGTCCCCCTCTCCCCTCTCCGCGCCTCCGCGTTCTCTTCCCATTCCAGAGATAACCCTCTCAGCTCCGCCCCGTCTTCATCACCGTCCGCAACTTCACCTTCTCAAACTCTCCCATGCCATCTCTCAACTCAATCTCGAGCACCACCCTCGTCGCCCGCCCCAACATCTCCATCGCCGCATCCGACACCCGCCCCTCGTTGTTCCCATACTCCACAATCTCTCGCCGCTCCCCGGGCGCCAATGTCAGTGTCTTTTCCCGCGAATACAGAATGCACCCCTGAAAGTTCAGTGGCTTAAAGAGCCAAAGCGGTTGCCCGCTCTCCTCTTGTACTTTCGCGCGGATCGCCCCGTACATCAAATCGGTCGGCGACATGCACGCCGTCTTCGTCCCCCGATTCTCGATCACGTACAGAATCCCCGCGTGCCGGCTCGTCCCCGAGATCCCCGCAATCCAGATCTTCAGCCCCCCATACTCAACGCTCTCGCTCCCGCCGCCTTCCCCACCCGCCGCCGTCACCTCCACATCCCTCGCCGGCGCCAATTGAACCGACGTACACCCCGCCCCCACCAAGCCACACACCCCCACCCACATCCACAGCCCAACCACCCAAAACCTCTTCACGCCACCCCTCCTCTCTCCCCTCCTCATCCCCCCGCGCCCTCCGCTCCCTCCGCGTCAAAACCTCTTCTCTTCCCCTCCGTGCCCCTCTCCCCTCTCCGTGCCTCCGCGTTCTCTTACCCCTGGCTCGCCGTCACCTCTCTCCTCAACCACGCCCTCGCAAAGTTCCAGTCGTTCTTCACCGTCGCCGGCGAGATATCCAGCGCCGCCGCCGTGTCCTCAATACTCAGCCCCGCAAAGTACCGCAGCATCACCACCTGATACTTCCGGTCATCCACCTTCTCCAGCTTCTGCAGCGCATCGTCCAGCGAGAGCAGTTCATCTCCCTCCGGCTCGTCCGCCAGCGAGTCAACCTCCAGCGCCACGCGCTGCCGCCCGCCCCCGTGCTTGATCCGCCCCCGGTGCCTCGCCCGCTCCACCAGGATCCGCCGCATCGCCAGCGCCGCCGCCGCGAAAAAGTGACCACGCCCATCCCACGTCACATCGCCCCCGCCCACCAGCCGCAGGTACGCCTCGTGCACCAGCGCCGTTGGCTGAAGCGTGTAGTTCTGACCCGCCCCCGGCTCCCTCGCCAGCCTCGCCGACGCCAGCTTCCGCATCTCGTCGTACACCAGCGGAAGCAGCTGCTGCGCCGCCCGCGGATCCCCCTCGCACGCCGCCGCGAGAAGCTGCGTCACCTCGTGTTGTGTCTGTTCATCACTCACCGGCTGCCTCCGTTTCCACAGCATCCTACATCAATCCGTACCATCCCCGCGTGCCCCCCACACCGCAAATCCCCCATCCCGCTCCACCCGCCGCCACGTCCTGGCAAATCTCCCCCCACGCCTCCCTCGACCTCTCCCGCCCCCGCATCCTCGCCATCCTCAACGCCACGCCCGATAGCTTCTTCACAGGCTCCACCCACACCTCCCTCACCTCCGCCCTCGAGGCCGCACGCCTCGCCGCCGACGCCGGCGCCGACATGATCGATCTCGGCGGCGAATCCACACGTCCAGGTGCGGAATCAGTCTCCGAAGACGAGCAAATCCGCCGCACCGCCCCCCTCCTCGCCGCCATCCGCGCCGCCGGCATCTCCCTCCCCATCTCCATCGATACCACCCGCGCCCGCGTCGCCGCCGCCGCCCTCGATGCCGGCGCCGACGCCGTCAACGACATCTCCGCAGGCCTCGACGACCCCGACATGCTCCCCCTTGTCGCCCGTCGCCGCGCCGGCCTCATCCTCATGCACCGCGCCGCCCCCCCATCCCGCGACCACTACTCCGACCAGTACCCCACGCCCCCCGCCTACCCCGACGTCCTCTCCACCGTCGCCGACTTCCTCTCCGCACGCATCTCCGCCGCCCTCGCCGCCGGCATCCACCCCGCCTCCCTCTGCACCGACCCCGGGCTGGGCTTTGGCAAGTCCGTCGAGCAGAACCTCGCCCTCATCCGCGGCACACCCCGCCTTGCCGCCCTAGGGCCCCCCGTCCTCAGCGCCCTCTCACGCAAAAGCTTCGTCGGACGCATCAGCCTCAACGCCGATTCAACCCCCGACCAGCGCCTCACCGGAACCCTCGCCCTCAGCGTCTGCCACTACCTCGCCGGCGCCCGCCTCTTCCGCGTCCACGATGTCCAACCCCACCGCGCCGCCCTCAACGCCGCCGCCGCCCTCATGCCCTGAGCCCCCGCCCGCATTTCCCCCTCCCCCGCACCTTCCCTCCTACCGTTCCAATCACCCGCGGCTCACGGAACGAGCCCGGCCCTCCCGGGGCCCTTGTCCGCCCCGGCCGTAAGGAGAGTCCATGGCCAGCAGTCCCAACGTCAAGACCTTCACCGACGCCAACTTCGAGCAGGAAGTCCTCAAGGCCGACCTGCCCGTCCTCGTCGATGTCAGCGCCACCTGGTGCGGACCCTGCCAGTTCCTCGCCAAGACCATCTCCGCCGTCGCCGACGAGTGCGCCGGCAAGGCGAGCGTCGGCGTCATCGACGCCGATGAAAACCGCAACACCACCATGAAGCTCAACGTCATGTCCCTGCCCACCATCTTCGTCTTCAAGAAAGGCCAGGTCTTCAAGACCTTCATGGGCGGACAGACCCGCAAGGAAGAACTCGTCGCCGCCCTCGCCGACGCCGCCCGATAACGCCCCGATCATCCCCCTCACCCTCCCCAATCGCCCGACGCCGGGCCCCCGAGGGTTGTACCATCCATCGAGCGACCCGCGACGGGCCAGGCCCACCGCACCGCTCGCGCCGCCAGGGCCGGGAGCCTCCCTCCCCGCCCCGCCGCAAGGGAGTGGAACGCTTGACACCATCCGCCGCCGGTTCACCAACCCCGACCCCCGTCGCATCCGCGACCGGCTCGGGCCGCCCCGTCGTCGTCACCGCCCCCGACCGCTTCGAGGGCCGCACCCTCCGCTGCGGCGTCGTCGGCGTCGGACGCATGGGCCAGCACCACGCCCGCGTCTACTCCAACCTCCCAAGCTGCACCCTCGTCGGCGTCGTTGATGCCAACGACGACCGCCGCGGCGCCATCGCCGGCAAGTTCGAAACCACACCCATGGCCTCCGTTGACCAGATCCTCGCCGCCGGCGTCGACTGCGTCAGCATCGCCGTCCCCACAACCCACCACTACGCCGCCGCCGAGCCCCTCCTCAAGGCCGGCGTCGCCTGCCTCATCGAAAAACCCCTCGCCGGCGATGTCGAGACCGCCCGCAAGCTCAAAGACCTCGCCGATTCCACCGGCTCGGTCCTCATGGTCGGCCACATCGAGCGCTTCAACCCCGTCATGCGCGCCATGCGCAAGGCCACCGCCGCCGGCGACCCCATCATCCCCCGCTTCCTCGAGATCCACCGCGTCAGCCCCATGACCTTCCGCTCCGTCGATGTCGGCGTCGTCATGGACATGATGATCCACGACCTCGACGTCGTCCTCATGCTCATGGACGGCCAGGAGCCCGACGAGGTCGAAGCCTCCGGCGTCGCCGTCATCACCGAGCACGAAGACATCTGCAACGCACGCCTCACCTGGCGCAAGGCCCGCATCGCCAGCGGCAAAACCGTCGTCTGCAACATCACCGCCAGCCGCCTCGCCCTCAAGACCGAACGCATCGCCCGAATCACCGGCGAAAACTGCTACGTCAAGATCGACTACGGCGCCAAGTCCGGCACCCTCATCCGCCGCATCGCCAACGAGCTCCAGATGCGCGAGGTCCGCGACCAGATCCGCTCCGGCGCCGACCTCACCCACCTCAAGTGGCACGAACTGGTCAACATCGAGCCCCTCACCGTCGATGACGCCGAACCCATCGTCGCCGAAATCTCCGCCTTCCTCGACGCCGTCCGCACCGGCTCACGCCCCCCCATCGACGCCGAAGCCGGCTTCGCCAACGTCCGCACCGCCGAACGCATCGTCCAGGCCATCCGCGAGACGCTGTAACCCGCGGCACGCATCTGGTTCGCTGCCTCTTCCATGCCCCAACGGGGCACACGAGTGAAGCCAGGGGCGCCCGCGAGGCTTTGCGAGCGCAGCCCCTGGTAAACGCACCAATACCCTCCGTTCGCCAGAATTAATCCCAAACGCGGCGCCGGCGTCATGGTCGAAGATTTGGTTCGGCGCGGTTCAAACGATTCCTTTCGCAATCCATGTTCGGAGCACTTGCACGACCCACTCGGTGCGAGGGTTCACAATTTCTTGCTCGACCTGAAGGCTGCCAAGTTCAACCATCAGCTTGTAAAAGCCATGCCGGCATTCTTGGGGACGCCCCATCAATGCTTGATCCGCAATGGATCCCGCGCCGCCCCAAAGTGAGTTCGACCTCAGGTACTCGCTCAGCGTGTCGTCGTCGGCGGCGATTGCTCGGTCGAGCCTCTCCAGCGCCTTCACATCCGAATCCTGAAAGACGTACCCTTCAATTGGCGGCAGAGTTTGAGTCCAGTCGCGAGGGTTGTGCAGGGAGATCTGGACTCGAATGTAATCGGCGAGTTCTTGTGCCTTTGAACGAAGCTGTTGCATGTCATGATCCTTGCCTCAAGCTGCACGTGTTTCTGTCCCGGGCATGCGAATCCGAGTCGATCAAGGAAATCCTACCTCATTCCCATCCGTGGTTATGTTTGATGCCGACCAATCATATGTAACACTATGCGCCCAACAGCACCATCGCTCGATGAGCCATATCGCCGAACGCAACGTTCTTGCGGCCGTTGGTGAGCCATGTAAAGTACTGCTGAGCAAAAGTCAGCGCGATCGAATGCCATTTTTCGCGAGGGACTTCCACATGTCGCTGAATGTCGACTCCGCCCACGTCGATTTTACACGAATTGGACGAAGAATACTCCAATCGAAAAACCACTCTAGTGGCATCCGGAAGCTGGAACTCGGCGACTCCGGCGTTTCCCAACTGCTCGGTTGCCATGACGAGTTCTGCCAAGAGCATTGTCGGGTCACCCCCAATGTCTTCGCCTAGTAGTTCCTTCTCGTCCAATTTGAGCGACAGAAAAGCATCTGCGAGATTCCGAGGGGGTGCGGCGGAAAAAACCACCTCGCACAGTTCGCCCTTGATACGACGCCAAATAGTCCATTGAATATGAGATTGGGTCATCATTTGATGGGAGAAGCAGGTGGAAAAAACTCTCGATTCGACGACCGGCAATCACGATTTTGTACCGAATGCCGTCAATTATAGGATAGAAGGCTCCAGTTCCAATTCCAATCTGTTTTTGATGTCGCCTTCCACCGACCGCAAACACTTCTCGGCAAGCATGCCAACTTCTCCGGGGCTGTTGCAACACCAGGGAGTGGATCATCGTTCTCTTTTCTCCCGCTCTGAAATCCAATTGCGTGACGTGCCAGGAAGTGCTTCATCCGTTCTTTGGTAAGTGTGATGCGTTCTCCAGCGATACGGAAGTGCTCTGCAGCGAATCCTCTCAGTGTCTTAATAGCAGAAGCTCTTGGTCTGAAGTACCCTCGTCCACACTCTTCTTTCTCACAGCTCCTCTGAGTCTCGCGGCAAAAAACCGCCCGTTCTTTGTCTTCCTCTGTGCCCTCTGTGCCTCTGTGGTGAGTCCTCTTCCACTTATCCACAAAACCCCACGCGCATATACCATACTTGTGCGCTAAATAATGGTCATGCAAGATTTTCCCTTGCAAGCCGCCGCTCGCCAAGTATGCTCCCCGCCATATGGAGCATCACACCACCCATCATCATCACAGCGCCGCCCCCGCCTCGCCCACTCCTCACCGGCACGCGCAAGGCCCATTCACCGACGCCGAGATCAACACCATCCTCGCCGGTCTCCTCAAAACGCCCCTCTCCACCGAGGAAGTCATGCACGACGCCAACCGCACCGTCACGCAGGCCCACGAGCTCTTCGAGAACGAGCGCGTCCTCAAGGTCACCACCACACTCGCCGCCATCGCCGACCAGCGCGCCCGCATCCTCGCCTCCGAGGCCGTCATCAAGTCCATCTTCATGCTCACCAACATCATGGCGACCGACATCCTCGGCCCTCGCCACGCCGAGACCCTCCGCAAGTGCGCCACCACGCTCCTCAAGCTCCACGAGGCCTACCAGAAAAACCCCACCGTCGTCCCCTCCGTCCGCATGCCCACCATCAAGCCCCCCCGCGCCCCCCGTCCCAATCGCTCCCCCCGCACGCCCCGCCCCAACACCGCCGCCAACCCCATTACCAACCCAGCCGACAACTCCACGGGCTCCCCCGACACCTCTATTCCACCCACGCAGCCCACGTCCCACCAACCCCACAACCCCGCCCCCGCGGACACCTCCCCCTCCTCGCACCGTCACCGCAGCCCCGTGTCCCCGACAAGCGCCCAAGCCACACCCCACCGTGCCACTGACCTCGTGAAGGCTCTGCGCCGCGAGGTCAGTGCCGATCCATCCCCCGCCCCTTCTCCACACCGACCTCCTCAGACCACGTCCCCAGCGCATCCCCACGACCATCTTCCCACTCCCCCCGACGTCATCGACGTCACTCCCTCCGTACGGCACCACGAACCCGGGCTGTAAAGCCCGGGCCCCCCTCCATCCCCCACCAGGTTCCGCCGCCCTCGCGCACCAAGTCAATTCCTACTCCGCCTCCCTCGCCGCCCCCTCCCACGGCCCGGTTCTCCCACACCCACTCCTCGTTCCCCCTCTTCTCTGTGCCCTCGGTGCCTCTGTGGTGAGTCCTCTTCCTTTCTCTTCCTTCCAAGCCACGCGAAGGCCCGCGCTCGTTCAGCGTCAAGAGTCCCACGCCCTCGCAGTCACTCCCCACCGCCCCCTTCGCCGGCCACTCCCCCGGCCCAGTTCTCTCACACCCACCCCCTCTCCCTTCTTCTCTGTGCCCTCTGTGCCTCTGTGGTGAGTCCTCTTCCTCAGTACGAGAAATTCACCGACGGGTCCGCCGACCCCGGCGCCGTCCCGCCCGACGAGCCGTTCACCACGCCCGCGGTCGCCGCGACGACATACTGGCCCACATTCCCAGCGACGATGGAGTAGTTCCCGCCGTTCCCGCTCGCCGTGTTGCGCACGATGATGTTCCCCGTCCCGTCCACATCCAGTCCCCGCACATTCTCGGACACGGTGTTCCCCTCCAGGCGATTGCGCCCGCCCAGCACGTGGATCCCCGCGAGGTTCTGCGCGCTCGTGCACTGCGAGATCAACGAGCCGTTCTGTAGAACAAACCCGTCCCCCGTGTTGCCCAGCGCCTGGCAATCACGGATCGTGCTGATGGACGTCGAGTTGAACCCCGCTCCCGTGTTGCTCTGCGCATCGCACCCCGTCATCACGCAGTTGCCGAAGTCAAACCCGTGGACCAGGTTCGCCCACGACGTGCAGTTGGTGATGACCGAGGCCCCCAGGCACGTAATCCCGCTCCCGGAATTCCCGCTCGCCGTGCAGTTCCGCACCGTTCCCGCGCCCCCGTGCCCGATCCCGTCCAGCGTGTTGTTGTTCGCCTTGCAACCATCGATCGTGCACCCCACGTTCAACGCCCGGATGCCCCTCCCCCCGTTGACTTCCGCCGTGCACGCCGTGACCAGCCCATAGGGGCCGACCGCGATGCCCTCGGAGTTGTTGTTCCTTGCCGTAACGCTGGAGACCCGGGCGCCGGTGGAAAAGCTGAAATCAACCCCCGCGAGTTCCCATCCCGCGACGGCCCCGTTCTCCAGCGCGGGGTTGGTGAACCCCGAGGCGCAGAACACCCCCTTCAGGCTCCCCGCCACCCCGCGCATCGTGAACCCGCGCATGTCGATCGTCACGTTCGACGCGGCGATCTCGATCCCCATCTTCCCCGCCACGCCCGCCACGTTCCCAGACAGGTAGTACGAGCCCGGCGAGATAATCTTGAACATCGAGTCCGCATCCCCCGGCGTGTTGATCGCGCTGATCTCCACCCGGGGCTCCACCGCCGTCAGCGTCTTATAACTCGGCGCCACCGGCCCCACCGGTGGGTCGAGCGGCCCGGCCTGCGAGAGCAACGCCGCGCCCACCAGCGCCAGGAAACCGAAGAACGGGAGAGAACGGTCGGTCCAAGTGTGGTTCATGCGATGAATCTCCAGAAGAAGCCGCCATGCTAACGCCTTTGAGGAGATCCACAACCGCAATGTGCCCCGGATGTCCCCACGAAAAACGCCGCCCCGGAACGGGGCGGCGTCGTGGAACTTCCAAATGTACCGGCGCGGCTCTCAGCCCTTGAGCGACGCCATGTCGATCACGAACCGGTACTTCACATCACCCTTGAGCATCCGCTCGTACGCCTCGTTGATCTTCTGGATCGGGATGATCTCCACGTCGCTGACGATGTTCTTCGCCGCGCAGAAATCCAGCATCTCCTGCGTCTCCGGAATGCCGCCGATCGCCGAGCCGGCGATGCTCCTCCGCTTCATCAAGAGCGGCCAGACGCTCGGGGACGGGTGGGGGTGCTCGGGCGCGCCCACCAGGCACAGCGTCCCGTCCAGCCGCAAAAGGTTGGTGAACGCGTCCAGGTTGTGGGAGGCGGCGACGGTGTTGAGGATGAAATCAAAGCTCCCCGCGTGTTTGGCCATCTGCGCCTCGTCGCGGGAGATCACCACCTCGTCGGCCCCCAGCTTCTTGCCGTCCTCGATCTTGCTGGGTGACGTCGTGAACAGGACCGTTTCGCAGCCAAAGGCGTGGGCGAACTTCACGCCCATGTGCCCAAGCCCGCCCAGGCCCACGATCCCGACCTTCTTCCCCTTGGTCGCCCCCCAGCGCTTCAGCGGTGAGTACGTCGTGATCCCCGCGCACAGCAGCGGGGCCGTCGCGGCAAGATTCGCCGACGGTGAAACCCGCAGCACGAACCGCTCGTCGACCGTGATCGACTTGGAATACCCGCCGAACGTCATCGCGCCGGGGGTCTTGTGGTCGGGGCTGTTGTACGTGAAGGTGACTTCCTTCTCGCAGTACTGCTCCAGGCCCTTGGCGCACGTGGGGCAGGATTTGCAGGAATCGACCATGCACCCGACGGCGGCGAGGTCGCCAGCCTTGAACGTGGTCACCTGCGCGCCGACCTTGGTCACCTTTCCCACGATCTCGTGGCCGGGGACCAGCGGGTACACCTGACCCGGCCACTCCCCTCGCGTCGCGTGCAGGTCCGAATGGCAGACGCCGCAGAAGAGAATCTCAAACTGCACGTCCTTGGGGCCGGGGTCCCGGCGATCAATGTTCGCTTGGGCGAGGGGGCTGGTCGCGGACTGGGCGGCGTATGCGAGCGTCTTGGGCATTAACATGCTCCCGGGCGTGGAGAAAACGGGTGGATTACACGTATAGACAAGATTCTATGCACGGCGGCGGGTGGATTCACCGGCCCCGCATTCATGCCGGGCGGCGCGGGTGCATCAGGATGCTGTAGTCCAGATCCTGCGCCGGAGCCCCCATCTGCCGCAGCATCGCCATCACTTGGGAGCGGTGGTGGATCTCGTGGGTGTACAGCTGGGCGAAGAACTCGTCCGGGCTCGCCGTCACGATCACGTCCCCGTCGATCCAGCGGCGCCGATACTCCCGCGTTGTCGCCCAGTCCCGCACCTGCCCCAGCGCCTCCCGCGTGCGGGCCGCCTGCTGGGTCCACGCCGCCTCCGCCGCGGCAAACTCCGGCGGGTTCTCCGCATCCAGCGGCCGCTTCTCGGGCACTTCCTGCGCGAGAATGCGGTGGACGTAGACCCACTCGGCGTTGACCATGTGGGGGATGGTCTTGCGGATGCTGCCCAGGCCGAACGGGAACTCCCTCCCGTACTGCTCGGCCGCGAGGGGGCGGATCGCGTCAAAGATCTCGGCGCGGGAACGGGCGAGGTAGTCGTACAGGCGGATGGGGTCCATGGCCCAGAGTGTATTGCCCGCTCAGCGCGGCGCGGGGGCGGCGGGGACGCCCTCGAACGTGATCTTCACGGGCTTGATACGGCCGTCCCCGTCAAACTCCATCCGGTCGATGCAGACGACGCGGTGGTTGCCGTCGGTCTCTCCCAGCGGGCGGCGGTGGTAGATGATGTACGCCGCGTCCTGGCCGGGGACCTGGATGACGCTGTGGTGGCCGGCGCCGGTGGCGACGGCGGGGTCCTGCTGAAGGATCGTCCCGATGCGCTGGAACGGGCCCATGGGGGAGTCGGCGATCGCGTAGGCGACGCAGTAGTTGGGGCCGGTCCAGCCGCCCTCGGACCACATGAAGTAGTACTTGCCATCCCGGCGGAACATGAATGGGCCTTCCACGTAGCCCTCGGGCGTGATTTCCTTGAAGGTGGTTCCGTCGGGGAAGGCGTCGAGTGATTTGAAGTCGTCGCGGAGGCGGGCGATGTTGCAGTGCCTCCAGCCGCCGTACAGGATGTAGTACTGGCCGTCGGCGTCGTGGAAGACGAACTGGTCGATGGGCTGGGCGCCGTTGTGGAAGCGGTCGATCAGCGGCTTGCCGATGTGATCGCGGAAGGGACCGGCGGGGGAGTCGGCGACGGCGACGCCGATGCCGCCGAGCTCGCTGTCGTTCTGGATGTCGTTGGCGCCGAAGAAGAGGAAGTACTGGCCGGACTTCTCGACGATCGCGGGGGCCCACATGGCGCGGCGGGCCCAGGAGATGGCAGACTTTTCAAGGATGCGCGGGTGGGTGGTCCAGTGGACCAGGTCGGGAGAGGAGAAGGCGTCGAAGAAGGTCTGCTGGTCGTAGGGGGCGGAGTAGGTGGGATAGATCCAGTACTGGCCGCGAAAGACCGCGCCCTCGGGATCGGCGTACCAGCCCTTGATGACGGGGTTGCCGGAGGTCTGGGCCGGCGTCGCCGTGGGCGAGGCGTGGCAGCCGGCGAGGGTGAGGAGGAAGGCGAGGAGGAGGCGGGTGGGCATGGGGGAGGGTACGGGGGGAAATGGGGCGAATGGAAAGGGCCACAGGGCCACAGGGCCAAAGGGCTACATCAAGGCAGAAGAGAACACGGAGGGCGCGGAGGGAGCGGAGGGGATGGGAAGTGGGAATGAAAAAGGCCCCGGCGTGGGGGCCGGGGCCTGAGGGGGGTTGGGGTGGGGGATGGATGGTGAGAGATCAGCAGCCGAGTTCGAAGGCGTGGACGAAGGCGTCGAAGTCGTCGGTGTCGACGAAGCCGGAGCGGTCGAAGTCGGCGGAGGGGGCTCCGGCTTCGAAGGCGAAGATGAAGGCGTCGTAGTCGTCGGTGTCGACGAAGCCGGTGCGGTCGAAGTCGGCGCCGCAGTCGCGGAGCCACATGGAAGTGGGGATGACCTGCTTGGAGAGACCGCCGCCGGAGATGCGGGCGATGACGCCCGCGCCGCCGCCGTTCTCGAAGAAGCCGATGGAGATGCGGTGGGTGCCCTTCTTGAGGCCGATCTGGGCGGACTGCTCGACCATGCCGTGGAGGCCGTCGTTGTTCACGACGAGGGTGTTGCCGATGTAGATCTGGGAGCCGTCGTCGGACTCGACGTAGAGGGTGTAGGTGTCGGTGGCGGGGACGTCGATGAAGCCTTCGTAGAGGGCGCCGACTTCATCGGCGCGGCCGGAATTGGCGAAGTTGCCGCCGGTGGAGGGGTAGTTGACCTGGTCGACGATTTCGTAGAGGTAGGGGGTGAGGGCGCTGAAGTTGGGGAGGACGGCGGGAGCGGAGAGGGCGTAGTAGGAGGTGTGGACGCCGGGGCCCGCGCCGGTGGAGTTGTCGGGGTTGCGGAAGAGGGAGGCGTCGGCGATGGAGAGGGTGACGGCGGCGGTGTCGGAGCCGGTGATGGAGTCGGTGATGGTGTAGTTGAAGGAGTCGGGGCCGGTGTAGACGGCCGGGGCGCTGTAGACGAGCTGGTCGCGGCCGCCGGGGCCGGAGCCGACGGAGCGGGTGATGGTTCCGCCGTGGGCGCTGACGGAGTCGAAGGCGGAGATGGTGATGGTGTCGCCGTTGGGGTCGTAGTCGTTGGCGAGGACGTCGATGGTGCGGGGCTCACCGGCGATGACGGAGGCGACGGCGTCGTCGTTGGCGGTGGGGGCGGAGGGTCCGAGGGTGCCGTTGGCGGCGAGGGCGGCCTTATAGACGTTGATGCGTCCCCAGCCGTAGAAGCTGTCGTTGCCGGCGGTGCCCAGGTCGTCGCAGGAGGTGAAGAGGATGTCCTGGACCTGGTTGGGGGTGAGGGCGGGGTTGATGGACCAGATGAGGCTGGCCAGGCCGTTGGCGACGGGCGTCGCCATGCTGGTGCCGCTCCAGGCGTCGTATCCGCCGCCCCAGGTGGAGGACCAGATTCCGTCGCCGGGTGAGAAGACGTCGACGGCGGTGCCGTAGGCGCTGAACCAGGCGCGGTTGTCGCCGGAGTCGGAGGCGCCGACAACGATGACGTCGGGCCAGTCGAACCAGTTGAGGTCTGCCGAGTCGTTGCCGGCGGCGTAGAAGTAGAGGCCGCCGATGGACTTGATGTAGGCGCCCGTGGTCTGGATGGGGTCGTAGGAGACGCCGGAGTAGCTGGCGCTGACGGTCTTGGCGCCGTGCTCGATGGCCCAGCGGGCGCCTTCGAGGAGGTCGTCGTAGTAGGCGCCGCCGGAGGAGTCGACGGCGACGCGGATCATCATGATCCTGGCGTTCCAGTTGACGCCGGCGACGCCGACGTTGTTGTTGGCGATGGCGGCGCCGCAGCCGGCGACGTGCGTGCCGTGTCCGTGGATTTCGGCGACGCTTCCGCCGTCGGCCTCGGCGATGTTGTTGTAGGCGTCATAGCCGGGGACGCGCTTGGCGGCGAGGTCGGGGTGGGTGTAGTCGATGCCGGTGTCGGTGTAGGCGGTGATAATGGAGGAGGAGCCGGTGGAGATTTCCCAGCCGAGCTCGGACTGCATCTTCTGGTGGTGCCACTGGCTGGGGAAGATGGGGTCGTTGGGGGTGTTGACGGGGTAGCAGAACCAGTTGGGGACGGCGTACTGGAAGAGGCCGGTGGAGATGAGGCGGGCGGAGAGTTCGTTCTCGCCGGCGCCGGGGGCCTGGTCGCCCTTGGCGGCGGGGACGCGAACGACGTATTCATCGACCTCGGGGTAGTACTTGAGGGTGATGTCGTTGAGGAGCGCCTTGGCCTGCTGGAGCTGCTGGGGGGAGAGGTCGCGGGCGGGTCGGACGATGAGCTGGCCGGTGAACTCGAGCTCGCCGGGTTTTTGGGTGAATTGGGTCTGAGCGCCGGCGAGGGCGGCGGGTGCGAGGCCGCAGGCGAGGATGAGAGCGGCAAGGGCGCGCGGGATGGACATGGTGAATGCTCCGAAAGCAGGGAATCGATAGAAAGAGACTATGAAACGATGGGAGGACTGGAGGGGCCAGCATACCGCGCTGGGTGGAGGATGCGAGGGCATTTTGGGAGAGAAAGGCAGGCCGCGGGGTGCAACGCCGGTCGCTCGGGGTACGTGGGTGATATGGGGCGGATGGGCAACGGGGGCCGCTGGGGCAGCGGGGCACACCGAGATAGGGAAACACGCGGGTGGGAGATTGGAGGTCAGCAGCCGGCTTCGTAGGCGTGGACAAAGGCGTCGAAGTCGTCGGTATCGACGAACGCGGAGTGGTCAAAATCGGCGCTGTCGTCGCCCGCTTCGAACGCGCGAACGAAGGCGTCGAAATCGTCGGTATCGACGAAGCCGGAGTGATCGAAGTCGGCAGGGCATGGGGCGGCACCGCGGTTGAAGAGGATGCTGATGGCGATGGAGTGCTCGCTGTTGCCCGCGGCGAGGTCGGGGAGGTTGTCGCCGTTGAGATCGGCGGCGGCGAGGGATTGGAGGTGATCGAGAACGGCAAACTCGTTGATGGGGGTCATCGCGCCGTGACCGTCGTTGAGGTAGAGGGTGACGTTATCGGCGGTGGTGCTGGCGAGGGCGAGATCGTTGTCTTGATCGCCGTCGACATCGGCGGCGGCGAGTGACTGGACTCCGGGGATGGTGAACATGGAGACGGCGGGCGCGAAGGTGGCGTTGCCGTTGTTGGTGAGGAATGACAGGGAGCCCTGGGGATCGCCGGTGACCCATGCGGAGCACGCCAGGTCGGGGATGGTGTCGCCGTCGAGATCGACGGCGAGCATGTCGCTGGCGCCGGCGGGGGCGGGGTAGGTATCTCCGAGCGTGAGGATGCCCGAGCCGTTGTTTGTGAGGATGGTGATGGTGGACTCGTTGAGGACTGCGAGGTCTGCGTCGTGGTCCTGGTCCAGGTCGATGGCGACGAGCTTTCGGGGCTTTACGCCGCCGGTCGGGGTGTCGGTTTTGACACCCAGACCCCCGAAGCCGTTGCTGAGGAGGACGCTGACGGAGTTGCCCAGGAGGTTGGCGGTGATGACATCGGGCCTGGCGTCGCCGTTCATGTCGGCGGAGGTGATGTAGACGGGGTTGTTGCCGGTGCTGTACAGGACGCGTGCGGCGAAGGTGGCATCGCCGTTGTTCTTGAGGACGGCGACCTTGCTCGACGCACCGATAGCGACGGCGAGCTCGGGGCGCTGATCGGCGTCGAGGTCGACGGGAACGACGGAGGTAGAGCCGGCGCCGGAGGTGTAGAGGGTCTGGCTGGTGAAGGCGCCGTGTCCGTCGTTGCGTGCGACGCCGACGCGGGTGGCGAGGGAGTTGATGGCGATGATCTCACGGTCGCCGTCGCCGTCAAGGTCGGCGAGCGTGACGGCGGAGGAACCGATGCTGGCGACGGAGTTGTCGGGGACGATGAAGCCTCCGGCGGCGTTGTTCCTGACAACGATCACGCGATCAATGGAAGGGCCGGGGTAGACGATGTCGGGGTAGTTGTCGGAATTGAAGTCGGCGATGGCGGGGACGCCGAGGTCGACGCCGGCGTTGAAGGTGGATTGGGTGAAGACGCCGTTGTGGTTGGTGAAGAGGATGGCGCCGGAGTAGGCGTTGCTGGAGAGCAGGAGATCGGGCTGGCCATCGAGGTTGAAATCAGCGGAGGACAACGGGCCGGCGTCTGAGGGGACAGGGGTGTAGACGGGCGCGGAGAGGGCGCCGTTGCCGTCGTTGGAGAGGATGCCGAGCTGGTAGGGATTGCGGCAGATGACGGCGATGTCGGTGTGGCCGTCGTGGTTGAAATCCGCGGCGGCGAGTGCGCCGGGCTGCGGGCTGGTGGGGATGGCAGTAAAGGCCCGAAAGTGCCCGTCGCCGTCGTTGAGGTGGACGGCGAGCTTCTGCTCGGGGACGCTGGTGGTGATGATGTCGATCAAGCCGTCGTGGTTGAGATCGGCGGTGGTGAATCCGCCGTTGCCGAAGAGCTTGGGGGAGTCGATGCGGGGGAAAAAGGATCCACCACCGTTGTTGATGAAGACGCCCAGGGAAAACTGGCTGACGACGATGATGTCGAGCGCGGCATCCTGGTTGACATCGGCGAGCAGGATGCCCAGCGGCTGGGTGATGGTATCGATATAGCCATCGGCGGTGAAGGCGCCGTCGCCGTTGTTGGAAAGGATGTAGACCTGTGGGGACGCGGCGGGGCCGAGGCACGCGACGTCGATGTCACCATCACCATCGATGTCGCCGGCGGCGACGCTGGGGAGAGGTGCTGCGGTCGACGAGCTGACGGGGAGTTCGAAGTCTTCGGCGGAGCTGCGGAGGAAGCTGGCGGTGACGTCTGCGTTGATGGTGAGCAGGTCGATCTTGCCGTCGCCGTCGAAATCGGCGGCGAGAACTCGTTGGGGCTGTGATCCGGCGGGATACTGGGGTGCCGGGAAGAGGTGCTGGTCGGGACGGGCGAGAGATGTCGGCGCGAGGAGGGAAAGGGAGGCGGCGGCGAGGATGACGGCGTGGAGGTGATGACGCATGGCGTGCACGGTGATGTTCATGTGCGATCTCCCTGGTGCGCGGTTCGTCGGGGAGCACGGGTGGTCACGCGTGGCGCTGGCATGGCGCTGAGGCGTGTATGGGGCGCTGGGCGCGACGGAGAGGCGGCGCAAGGGCGCGGCACTCGAACGCGCGGGCGTGTCCCGACTGCTCGCAGATCGCAGAATCCCATGAACGCGGGGCCGGTGCAAGTTAAGTTGCAGCCAAACAGAGCCCAGATCGCGGGGTGCGCGCGTGGGGGACGGTTAGAGAAGGTGTGCGCCGTCGCTGGCGAGGGTGGTGAAGGCGGCGGCGTCGCGGGCGTGGGCGGCGCGGTAGCCGGCGAGGATGTGCCGGGAGGCGTTGGCGGCGTCGGCGGCGCGGGCGAGGGCGACGATGCAGCCTCCGAAGCCGCCGCCGGTCATGCGGGCGCCGTAGATGCCGGGGGTGTTGCGGGCGAGGTCGACGAGGGTGTCGAGCTCGGGGCATGAGACGCGGTAGTCGTCGCGGAGGGAGTTGTGGGAGGCGTTCATGAGCGAGCCGAAGGTCTCGAGATCTCCGGCCTGGAGCGCGGCGGCGGCGGAGAGGGTGCGCGCGTTCTCGGTGACCACGTGGCGGGCGATGGGGAAGAGGTCGGGGCGGGCGGCGAGTGCGGAGCTGCGGGCGACGAGCTGCTCGGTGGCGTCGCGGAGCTCGGGGACGCCGAGGATGTGTGCGGCGAGGGCGCAGGCGTCGCGGCGCTGGGCGTATTCACCGGAGGCGAGTGAGTGGCGGACGTTGGAGTTGATGACGAGGACCGCGGCGTCGTCGAGGGAGGGCATGGGGACCTGGACGCACTCCTGGGTTCGGCAGTCGATGAGGAGGGCATGATCTCTTGCGCCCATGGCGGAGATGTACTGGTCCATGATGCCGCAGGGGACGCCGGCGAACTCGTGCTCGGCCTTGCGGCAGAGGACGGCGCGGGCGCGGGGCGGGAGATCGATGTTCCAGAGTGAGGCGGCGGCGGTGCAGACGGCCATTTCGAGCGCGGCGGAGCTGGAGAGGCCGCCGCCGAGGGGGACGCTGCTGGCGATGGCGAGGTCGAGGTTGAAGATGCTGGCGCCGGCGCGGCGGGCCTCGTGGGCGAGGACGGCGAGGACGCCGACGACGTAGCTTGGCCACTGGCCTGGGGAGAGGGTGTGGTGCGGGGAGAGCGTGACGCCGGGGGAGAGCGGGGCGAGGAGATCGACGTCGAGTGATTCTTCGCTGTGCTCGGTGACGATGCGGGAGCGCTGGGGGTTGGCGGAGAGGCGGCCGGTGACGACGCAGGCGCGGTCGATGGCGATGGGGAGGACGAAGCCGCCGGTGTAGTCGGTGTGTTCCCCGATGAGGTTGACGCGGCCTGGTGCGGCGGCGACGTGGGTCGGGAGTGAGGCGTGGGCGGCCTGGAAAGCGGCGAGGGCGCGCTGGTGGGTGGCGTGGAGGGTCCAGGTATCGGAGG
Source organism: Phycisphaerales bacterium (assembly GCA_044226385.1). GTDB lineage: Bacteria > Planctomycetota > Phycisphaerae > Phycisphaerales > UBA1924 > JAEUJB01. The sequence goes on along the minus strand of JBGAHA010000009.1, from coordinate 133,058 downwards.
CGGAGGTGAGGGTCATCCGTGGGGGGCTCCGGCGGTGAGTGGGATGGCGCTGTTGGCCCAGGCGCTGAGCTGCATTCCCAGTTCGACGATGACCCAGAAGAGGAAGTGTGTGCCGGCGAGGATGCCCAGGTCTCGTCCCCAGAGTCGGAAGAGTCCGGCGAGGGCGGCGAGGTAGGCGAGGGTGGCGAGGATGAGTTCCTCGATCTTGGAGGTTCCGATGAGCTGGATGTTGAGGTTGAGGATGAGGAGGAAGGCGCCGACGCAGACCATCATGCGTGCGCCGGCGAGTTCGACCTGGCCGACGGGCTGTGAGGCGAGCTTGGCGGAGACCCAGACGGCGGCGAGTCCTGTTCCGACGTGGAGGACGCCGGAGTAGAGGACGAGGAGGGACATGGCGAAGGGCTTTGGGGAGTTGATGGCGGCGGCGATGACGGCGCCGACGAGGAGGAAGGCGCCCAGGAGTGCCCAGGCCTGCGCGTTTCCGAAGCCGGGCTTGACGAAGGGGAGGGATTCTGGATCGGCGTCGTCGGTGGCGGCGGGTTTGGGGGCGTGCTTGGAGGACTTTGATGAGGAGGGCTTGGGGGAGGGCTTTTTGTTCAGGGCCTGCTGGACCTGGGGGTCGTGCTCGAAGTCGTCGTCTTCGTCGACGCCGGAGAGGACGGGCTCGGCGGCGAGGTGGGGCTTGCCCGCAGGTGGGGGAGGTGGAGGAGGAGTGGGGGCGGGTGGTTCCAGCTCGTAGGGCGTGGAATCTGCCGGGGCGGGCTTGGCGGGGTCGATCGGGGACGGATCAGGCATTGTGATGATTGTTGGGGGGGGAGGGTGGCGGAGCGAATGAGGGGCGGGTGCTCTCAGGAAGGGTGGGGCGTGTGTGAAGCGGGGGTGAGGAGGGGGTGAGGGGAGAAGGGGAGCGTGGGGAGGGCGTATGGTTGCGGACTGGAGATTTGAGCATGTTTGATCCTGATGCGGCGTCGGCGCCTGGGGCTGGGATTTTCGGTCTTCCGTTCACGCGGGAGGAGAGCCGGATCGTGCTGTTGCCTGCGCCGTATGACGCGACGACGTCGTACCGGCCGGGGACGGCGGATGGTCCGGAGGCGATTTTCCAGGCGTCGCAGCAGGTGGATCTGCATGACGGGCGGTACGGGGCGATCTACCGGCAGGGGATCTGGATGGATCGTGAGTCGACGGGGGTGGAGGAGATCCGGAGGCTGTCGGTGGAGGCGGCGGGGCTGGCGAGGCCGCTGATTGAGAAGGGCGGAGCGGAGGAGGGGGATGAGGGGGCGCTGGAGCGGATCAACGCGACGGGTTCGCGGGTGGCGCAGATCATCCGTGATCACACGCTGGGGGTGATGAAGGAAGGGAAGGTGCCGGGGTTGATCGGGGGGGAGCACGCGGTGTCGCTGGGGGCGATCGAGGCGGCGGCGACGCTGGGGAAGATCGGGATCCTGCAGATCGATGCGCACATGGATCTGCGGAAGGCGTTCGAGGGGTTCCAGTGGTCGCATGCGTCGATCATGCACAACGTGCTGACGCGGGTGGGGAACGTGGAGACGCTGGTGCAGGTGGGGCTGCGGGACTTTGGGGCGAGGGAGGTTGAGTTCGCGAAGTCGCAGGGCAAGCGGGTGCAGTTTCATACGGACGAGGCGTGGAAGGACCGGCTTGCGGATGGTGAGAAGCTGGCGGACCTGTGCAGGCGGGCGGTGGAGCCGCTGCCGGACAAGGTGTACGTGAGCTTTGACATTGATGGGCTGGATCCGGCGATGTGTCCGCACACGGGGACGCCGGTGCCGGGGGGGCTTTCGTTCCACCAGGCGCTGGCGGTGCTGCATGCGCTGCACGAATCGGGGCGGACGGTGGTGGGGTTTGATCTGGTGGAGGTGGCGCCGGGGCCGGATGCGGATGAGCCGGAGTGGGACGCGAACGTGGGGGCGAGGCTGCTGTACAAGATGTGCGGCGTGGCGGGTCCGCGGTAGGTTGCGAGGGCGCGAGCGGGGATGTCGATTTGCGGGCATGCGCCAACAATGGGCGCATGGATGCGATCACACTGGGCGTGATGGGGGCGGGTGAGACGGCGGCGACGGCGAGGTTGATCTCGCTGGCGTTTGCGACGACGGGCGAGCAGGCGACGGCGTGGATGCTCGCGGCGGGGCACGAGAATTTCCGGGTGCTGAAGGATGGGGAGCGGGCGGTGGGAAGCCTGCTGCGGATTCCCATGGGACAGTACCTGGGCGGGAAGTGCCTGAAACTGATGGGGATCGCGGGGGTAGCGGTCGCGCCGGAGTGTCGCGGGCGTGGGTATGCGCGCGCGATGATGGAACTGGCGATGCGCGAGGCGGCGGCGGAGGGTTTTACGCTCGGCGGACTGTATGCGTCGACGCAGACGCTGTACCGGCAGATCGGGTTTGAGCAGTCGGCGTACCGGTTTCGCGTGGAGCTGCCGCTGGCGGGGATGGGGCTGCGGGAGCGGTCGGGGGCGGTGGAGGCGCTGGGGGATGGGGATATGGAGGCGGTGCGGCGAAGCTACCGGCGGTATGCGGCGCGGTGGGATGGGATGCTGGAGCGGGGTGCGTACATCTGGAACCGGATCCGCAGCTACCGGGGGGCGGAGTACACGCCGTTTGGGGTGCGGGGCGCGGATGGGGAGCTGGATGGATACTTGTTCGTGAACCAGGTGCGCAAGCCCGAGAGCGGCAGGCAGAACCTGGAGCTGTCGGACTTTGTGTTCCACACCCCCGAGGCGGGGCGGCGGCTGCTGGGGCTGCTCGCCGATTTCGGGATGATGGCGGACCAGGTGGGGTTCTTCGGAGGTCCGACGCACCCGGCGCTGCTGCTGTTGCCGCAGCAGCGGCACACGCTGACATCCAAGGACACGCATCTGACGCGGGTGCTGGATGTGAAGGCGGCGATCGAGGGTCGCGGGTACAACCCGGCGGTGAAGGGGCGGGTGGAGATGGAGATCGAGGACGAGTTGATCGAGGGCAATGCGGGGAAGTTTGTGGTGAGCGTGGAGGATGGGAAGGGGAGGATCGAGCGGGGCGGGCGAGGGCTTGTGAAGATGCACGTGCGCGGGCTGGCGGCGATCTTCGGGGGGTTTGTGACGCCGGCGCAGGCGGGGATGCTGGGGTGGGCGGAGGGGAGAGCGGAGGATCTGGAGGCGGCGAATGTGTTTGCGGGGAGCACGCCGTGGGTGTGGGATATGTATTAGGGGGGGGAAGTCACGGAGTCAGGAAGTCACGGAGTCACGAAGTGGGGAAAAAGACGGTCAGCCGAGGATGCGGCGGCGGCCGGTGACGTAGTCCCAGAGGACGAAGCGGGAGAGGTCTTTGCCGGCGGTGAAGAAGACGCGGCCGCCGGTTTTTTCGGCGAGTCGGTGGCCGAACTGGACGTCGTCTTCGGTCTGGGACCAGTTGGGGAGCAGGAAGAGGTTGATGGTGATTCCTTCGCGGGCGCAGAGGGCGGCCTCGCGCATGGTGGCCTCTTCGGTGCGCGGGTCGGGGGGATACAGCAGGTAGAGCATGGGGCCGTCGAAGTGGGCGGTAGGGAGGCCGTCGGTGATCAGGATGATCTGGCGGTTGGGGGTGTCCTGCGCGGTGAGCATCTGGCGGGCGAGCTGGAGGGCGCGCTGGATGTTGGTGAAGTGCGGGGGGATCTGTGATTCGGTGATCTCGGGGTCGCTCATGTCGGCCTTGAGGCGGACGACGGGCTGGCGGATGGTGACGGGCTTGGGCATGAGGGAGGGGATTTCGGAGACGTGGCGGCGGCGGGCGAGGCTGTACATCTCGACGAACTGGAGGTAATCGCCGGGATATTCGCGGCGGATGAGGCCGTCGAGGGCGAGGGCCATGCGCTTGGCGTTGATGTACTGGCCGTCGAAGCGCATGGAGCCGGACATGTCGAGAAGAACGCAGGTGGCGCACTTGGGGTTGTTGCGGCTGCGGTGGATCTCGATGTCGTCGGTGGTGAGGGAGATGAGCTGGTCGGTGGGGTCTTGTGAATCCGTGGGTGAGGGTCGAGCAGAGCCGCGGATGGCGGCGTTGATGAAGCTCTGGGAGATGTCCATGGAGGAGACGGCGTCGCCGAACTCGTAGGGGCGAGTGCCGGGGAGCTCGACCGCGCCGTCGCCCTCGATGGGTCCCTGGTGGCGGCCGGTGCGAGAGGCCTGGAGGCTGTCGAAGATTTCGTTGAGCAGGCGGCCCTGGAAGAGCTTGTAGGCCTGGGGGGTGAGGGTGTAGCCGTCCGCGGTTTCCTCGAGCCCCTGCTGCTGGGCCTGCTGGCGGAGAAGTTCCTTGACCTGCTCCTGCATGCGGGCGAGGTCGCCCATCTGCTCTTCGCTGGCGAACTCGGAGAGCTGGTCGATGTCGATGACGGCGAGGCGGGCGTTTTTCATGGCCTCGCGGAGCTGCTCGAGGAGTCGGTCGATGGTTTCGAGTTCGTCCTTGAGCTCCAGGGCGCGGGGGACGTCGGTTTTCTCGCGGCCGGTGAAGGTGTACTTGGAGATGAGCTGGTCGATCTGGAAGCTGTCCCCGAGGCGATCGGCGAGGCGGACGAGATCGACGGCGAACTCGCTGGTGTCGTCGCGGAGGTCGTTGTAGAGGCGTTCGAGGTCGCGGATCTGCTGGGCGCGGGCGGCCTTGCTGAAGCGTTCGCGGTGTTCCTTGGGGGGCTTGATCTCGCGGGCGAGGGATTGATAGCGGCGGTCGGCGTCCTTGCGGGCGGAATCGACTTCGTAGGTTGAGAGGATCTTGCGTTTGCGTTCCTCGAGTGTGGCGATGAGGGAGTCGAGGGAGGGTCCGAGGCCGGAGATCTGGGAGACATCGAGCTTGACGGCGTTTGCGAGTTCTTCTTCGGTGAGGTGGCGGAGGGAACCGTAGGCGAGCATGTGCTCAAAGGCGGCGCCGGCGAGGTCGGGGGGCGGGGCGGTGGGTGAGGGGAAGTTCTTGGGATCGAAGCCGAGGTAGGTGTGGATGAGTCCGCCGGGGATGTTGTCGGGTGTGTTCATGGGTGGTCAGGGGAGGAAGAGAACACGGAGGCGCGGAGGGGCGCGGAGAGGAGAGGGGAACGTGGCGGTAAGGAGAGGGTGCAGGAGAACATGTGACCGGGAGAGGGAGGGGGTGTATAAAAGGGATTGGCGCGGAGGGGATGTATACGTATGATGAAGCGGCGTTTGTACGTACATGGCGACGCCGGAGGTGTTGTGATGACACGCAAGCTCACGCTCAGCATGGACGAGCGGACGATCGACAAGGCGCGGAAGCTGGCGAAGAGCCGGGGGACGAGCATTTCGAAGATGCTGTCGCAGTACATCGAGAAGGAGGGCGGGGGCGGGAAGGGGATTTCGCCGCGCATCAAGGCGATCTCGGGGATCTTGCGGCTGCCCAAGGGCGCTTCCGAGCGGGACGTGGTGAGGTCGGCGGCGGCGGGCAAGCACGGCGTGCGGCGGTGATCGTGTTCCTGGACACCAACGTGATCATGGACGTGCTGGCGTTTCGCCAGCCGCACTACGAGCATTCGGCGGGCGTGTGGTCGATGGTGGAGCGGGGTGAGGTCACCGGGGTGGCGTCGGTGGTCACGGTGGTGACGTGCGGGTACCTGCTGAGCAAGGGGGCGTCCCGAGGGGCCGCGTCGGCGGCGTTGCACGTGATCGCCGACACGCTGGAGCTTGCGGCGTGCGACCGCCCGGTGGTGATGGCGGCGATGCGATCGGGGATCAAGGACTTCGAAGATGCGGTGCAGGCGGAGACGGCGAAGCGCGCCAAGGCCGATTTCATTGTGACGCGTAATGTGGCCGATTTTCGCGGGAGCGTGGTCCAGGCGATCACGCCGGCGGTATTTCTCTCCAAGCATGCGCGATGACGAACCCTCCGAGCGGCGGGGAAGACCATCGTGTGCTGGTGAGGCAGGGAACATATCGCGGGGCTTTCACGTGGTGTATTCGACGCGTCCGTGGCGGGTGGCGCGGGAGATTTTGTCGCTGGCGTAGAGGCCGGCGAGGACGAATTCGACGCAGCTGGCGCGGACGGCGTCGTCCTTGGAGGCGTTGACCTCGAAGGCCTTGTCCCAGGCGGGGGGGACGCGCTTGAGGAGTGCGGCGTATGCGGCGCTGGGGAGCATGTCGCCGACTTCGATCTTGACGCCCTTGGAGAAGATCTCGGCGATGTCGGAGAGGCCGTGGTCGGAGACGTACTCGTCGAAGACGACCTTGATGGCCTGGGCGGCGACGGCGTCGAGGGCCTGTTTTTCGGTGAGCTGGTGGCTGCCCATGAGGTCGAGCTCGATCTTGCCCAGGGCGGAGGCGTGGAAGTGGGCGAGGTCGCTGATGCGGGGGACGGCGGGCTTTTCCCCGAGCATGATGCCGCGGCGGCGGGCGCTGGCGACCATGGTGCGGTAGTTGGCGATGGAGAAGCGGGCGCTGACGCCGGACTGGTGGTCGACGTACTTGCTCTTGCGTGCTTCGATGGAGATCTGCTCGCAGATTTCGAGCATGAAGGGGGGGATGAGAACGGGGAATTCGCCGGCGAGGTCGAGGCCGCCGCCGGTGGGGCCGCTGGCGTGGGCTTCCTGCTGCATGATGCGGATGCCCAGCTCGCGCTCGCGGGGGTAGTGGGTCTGGATGGTGGAGCCGATGCGGTCCTTGAGCTGGGGGATGACCTTGCCGGAGCGGTTGTAGGTGGCGGGGTTGGCGGAGAAGATGACGAGCACGTCGATGTCGAAGGTGACGGGGACGCCGCGGATCTGGACGTCGCGCTCTTCGAGAATGTTGAAGAGGCCGACCTGGACGGAGTCGTCGAGGTCGGGGAGCTCGTTCATGGCGAAGATGCCGCGGTGCATGCGGGGGATGAGGCCGAAGTGGAGGGCTTCTTCGGAGGACATGCTGGCGCCGCGGGCGAGCTTGGCGGGGTCGATCTCCCCGATGATGTCGGCGAACTTGGTGCCGGGGGCGAGCCGCTCGGCGTAGCGGTCTTCGCGGTTCCACCAGGCGATGGGGGCGTTTTCGCCGTGTTTTTCGAGGAAATCGCGGCCGGCGGCGGTGATGGGGTGGTAGGGGTCTTCGTGGACGGGCGGGATGTGGGCGGCGCCGGTCTGGGGGCGGATGTCGAGGTACGGCATCCACTCGTCGAGGAAGCGGACGAGCTGGCGCATGAGGCGGCTCTTGCCCTGGCCTTTTTCGCCGAGGAAGAGGAGGTCGTGGCCGGCGAGGATGGCGTTGACGAGCTCGGGGATGACGGTGTCGTCGTAGCCGACGATGCCGGGGAAGAGTTCATCGCGGGCCTTGAGGGCGGTGATGAGGTTGGCGCGGAGTTCTTCCTTGACTGGGCGAGAGCGCCAGCCCGAAGCCTTGAGCTGGGCGAGGGTGGAGATGGTGGGGGGCATGGAGGAGGGTATGGGGGCGGGCATATTGAGGAGTTTCGATAGAATCGAGGGGCCGGGGGTTTTGTGGGAGGGGAGATGAAGGCACTGGGCACTGGGCATCAGGCACTCGGGGGGAGTGGCAGGCGCGGAGAGCGGAGGTGGGGGCGGGAGGAACTGGAGTTGCGCGGGGGGGGGCAGTCAGAGGGCGCGGAAGGCTTGCATGACGTGGGCGCGGGCCTGGGCGTGATCGATGATGGGGCGAGGGGGGTAATCGATGGCGCCGCGGAGGAGGAGGGGGAGGGCGCCGGGTTCGTGGATGGTGTCGGCGTCAAGGGCGGCGAGTTCGGGGACGAACTTGCGGATGAACGTGCCGTCGGGGTCGAAGGTGCGAGACTGGCTGACGGGGTTGAAGATGCGGAAGTAGGGTGCGGCGTCGGTGCCGGTGGAGGCGGACCACTGCCAGCCGCCGTTGTTCTGGGCGAGATCGCCGTCGACGAGGTTGTTCATGAAGAACTTCTCTCCGCGACGCCAGTCGATGAAGAGGTCCTTGGTGAGGAACATGGCCGAGACCATGCGGAGGCGGTTGTGCATCCAGCCGGTCTTGAGGAGCTGGCGCTGGGCGGCGTCGACGATCGGGACGCCCGTGCGGCCGGCGCACCAGGCCTGGAAGCCCGCGTCGTCGTCGCGCCAGCGGATCTTCTCGGTTTCGGGCTTGAAGGCACGGTGCATGCAGAGTCGTGGGAAGGCGACGATGAGGTGGCGATAGAACTCGCGCCAGACGAGCTCGCTGATCCAGTGGGCGGCGCTGACATTGCCGGCGTCGTACTGGCCTTCGTTGGCGTCGAGGGCGGCCTGGAGGCACTGGCGAGGAGAGATGGCGCCGATGGAGAGGTAGGGGGAGAGGGTGCTGGTGCCGTTGAGGGAGGGGGTGTCGCGAGTTTGTTTGTACGTGAGGATGCGATCGGTGATGAAGCTCTTGAGGCGAGCGGAGGCGTGGGTTTCTCCGGAGAGCCAGAGATCGGGGCGTTTGAGGCCGGTGAACTGGGGGAGCTCGAGAGGGACAGGGTCGGGAGGGAGGGGCATCGCGGGGCGCTTGCGGGGGGCGGGGTGGACGGTGGGTCCGCCGGCCTCGCGGATGCGGGGGATCCAGGCTTTCTTGAAAGGCGTGAAGACGGTGTAGGGCTTGGATTCCTTGGTCAGGACGTGGCCGGGGGGGAGGACGGTCTGGTCGTCAAAGGGATGGACGGTGAGGGAGGCGGATTCGAAGGCGGCGCGAACGGCGTCGTCGCGGCGGAGCTCGTTGAGCTCGTATTCGCGGTTGAAGAAGAGGGCGGTGCAGTGGTGCTCGCGGGCGAGGGAGAGGAGGGCGGCGGGCGCGGCGGAGAAGGGGTCGGCGGCGCGGATGAGCACGGGGATGTTTTTGGAGGCGAGTGAGGCGGAGAGGTCGGCGAGGGTGCGGAGGAGGAGGTCGACTTTGACGGTGGCCCAATCGTGGGCGAGCCACTGGGCGGGGGAGAGGAGGAAGACGGCAAGGACTTTTTCGTCGGGGTCTTTGCAGGCGTGGTGGAGGGCGGTGTTGTCGTGGATTCGGAGGTCGGAGCGGAACCAGACGAGGTTGGCCATGCACGCACCCTTGTATCGCGGAGCTTCCGTCAATGGTTCGGCGGCCGGGGGCGGATGGATGCTGGGGTAGGCACCGGATCAGATGGTGTGGAGGTAGAGGGAGAGGGGGCGGGCGGCGTCCCGGTGCGGGGCTGCGGCGTGGCGAAGGAAGCGCGGGGGTTGCGTCAGCGCAGGCCGTATTCCTTGAGCTTGCGGTAGAGGGTTCGTTCGCCGATGCCCAGGAGCTTGGCGGCCTGTTCGCGGTTGCCGGCGGTGAGGCGGAGGGTTTCGCGGATGGCGCGTTTTTCGATCTGCTCAAGGCTGGTGCCGGCGAGGGAGGCGAGTTCGCCGGATTCGGGGAGCGAGGCGTCGTCGTCGGCGCGGACGTCTTCGGGGATGTGGCGGGTGTCGAGGTTGGGGACGGCGCCGCCGGGTCCGCCGGACTTGAAATCACCGTGGGCCTCGCCCATGGCGGTGACGACCATGTTCTGGATGACGTTGAGGAGCTGGCGAACGTTGCCGGGCCAGGCGTAGCTGGTGAGACGCATCATGGCGGCGTCGGTGATGTCCAGGGGCGGGGTGCCGGGTGACATCTGGTCGACGAAGCGGGTGATGGCGTGGCGAACGATGCGGGGGATGTCTTCGCGGCGCTCGCGGAGGGGTGGGAGGGAGACGGTGGAGCCGTTGATGCGGAAGTAGAGGTCCCCGCGGAAGCGGCCCTGGGCGACCATGGCCTTGAGGTCCTTGTTGGTGGCGCTGACGAAGCGGACGTCGGTCTTGCGGGTCTCGTTGCTGCCGAGGCGGACGACCTCCCCGGTCTCCAGAACGCGCAGGAGCTTGGCCTGCATGGTGAGAGGCATGTCCCCGATTTCATCGAGGAAGAGGGTGCCGTGGTTGGCGTACTCAAAGACGCCCTCGCGGTCGCGCTCGGCGCCGGTGAAGGCGCCGCGGACGTGGCCGAAGAGCTGGTCTTCGAGGAGGTTTTCGGCTTCGGCGGCGCAGTTGATGGCGACGAATCGGGCCTTGGTGCGGGGGCTGTTGCGGTGGATGGCCTGGGCGATGAGTTCCTTGCCGGTGCCGCTTTCGCCGGTGATCAGGACGGGGAGGTTGCTGGCGGCGACGGTCTTGACGGTGCGGAGGATGCGTCGCATGGGCTCGGAGCCGGCGATGATGCCCTCGAAGCCTTCGTGCTGGATGAGCTGGCCGCTTTCCTCGAGGTCCCCGGATTCGTGGCGGAGGAGGACGGTCTCGGCGGCGCGGTTGACGAGGTTGCGGAAGACCTCGAGGTCGAGGGGCTTCTCGATGAAGTCGTACGCGCCGTGCTTGAAGGCGGCACGGGCGGTGGGGACGTCGCCGTGGGCGGTGACCATGATGGTCTCGGCCTGCGGCTGGAGTTTGCGGGCGGAATCCAGGACCTTGAGGCCGGCGTCGGCGCCGTCGGGTGAGACGCCGTTCTTGCCGCCCGAGCCGGGCATGCGCAGGTCGGTGACGATGACGTCAAAGGCGCCGTGGCGGAGCTCGTCGAGGGCCTTGTCGACGTCGGAGACGATGGTGCAGATGTGGCCGGGCTTGCGGAGGGCGTCGGCCATGACGTCGGCGTGGTCGGGATCGTCCTCGACGATCAGGACCTGCGCGGTCATGGATCCGAATTTGCCGGCGCTGGAGTCGGTGGAGGTCATGTCGGGGCGATGGTAGAGGCGGGGGGGAGGGGTTGACGGGGGAAGGCCCGGGAGGGGATGCAATACGGGGGTGGGAATCCCAATAGACTGCGGATATGGCAGACCAAGGTCAGGACGTCGCGGGGGTGGGGGCGGGGGTCATCGGCGCGCCGGAGGGTGGTGGCGGGCCGGGGCGCGGGCGGTGGGGACCGGCGCTGGAGCGGATCGACGCGATGGATGCGTGCAGGGGTTTGGCGCTGCTGGGCATTTTCATGGTGAACATCCAGCTGTTCTCGGGGCCGCTGGGGCGGCTGCTCTCACCGGAGGTGGGGGAGGGTCTGACGCGCGGGGACTGGTGGGCGCACCACATCACGGGCGTGTTCTTTACGGGGAAGTTCTACGCGCAGTTTTCGATGCTGTTTGGGATGGGGCTGGTGCTGCAGATGACGCGGGCGAGGGCGGCGGGAAAGTCATTCGTGCCCATGTACCTGCGGCGGCTGTTGTTCCTGGTGATCCTGGGGGCGTGCCACGCGAACCTGCTGTGGTACGGGGACATCTTGTTCACGTATGCGTTCGCAGGGGCGGTGCTGCTGATGTTCCGGCAGGTACCGGCGAAGGTGATGTTCGCCCTGGCGGGGGCTCTGCTGCTGTGGACGTGCGTGCTGACGGCGGGGACGACGGTTCTATTGACTCGGGCGGAAGCGGCGCAGAAGGAGAGGGTGAAGGAGGAGGGGAAGCAGGAGAAGGCGGGAGAAGGGGGCGACGCCGGTGGGGCGGCTGTGCCGCATGGTGGGGGAGAAGGAGAGGCCGCAGGCAGGATTCCCGCGGCGGGAGAGGGGGCAGAGCACGAGAAGAAGTCGGCGATGCGGCGGCTGCGCGATGGGTTCAGGAGCGGGGAGATTACGGACCCGTCGTCGCCGGGCTGGATGGAGGCGGAGACGCAGGCGTACCGGTACGGGGGGTTCTGGCAGGCGGCGGGGATGCGGAGCCTGACGTGGGCATCGATGCTGGTGTTTGAGCTGATGGGGTTTGGATGGCACGTGCTGGCGCTGTTTTTCCTGGGGGCGGGGCTGCTCAAGGCGGGGATCTTCAATCCTGAGAAGATCCACTGGCACCGGGGATTCGTGCTCGCGGGGGCGCTGGTGGGGATCCCGCTCGCGGGGATTTCAGACTTTGCGCACTCTTTGACGTCGGACGCGCTGACATCGCAGCTGCTGGCGAGCCTGCCGGAGTTCTTCGCCGGGCCGCTCATGGGCCTGATGTACATCGGGCTGGTGACGCTGGCGGTGCATTCCAGGACGGCGCCACGGGTGACGGGGGCGCTGCAGAACGTGGGGCGGATGGCGCTGACGAACTACCTGATGCAGACGGTGGCAGCGACGTCGATCTTCTACTGGTTCGGGCTGGGGCTGTTCGGGCAGGTGTCGGGCCTGGCGTGCATGGGGATCGTGGTGGGGGTGTACCTGGTGCAGGTCGCGCTGAGCGCGCTGTGGATGCGGCGGTTCCTGTACGGGCCGATGGAGTGGCTGTGGAGGTCGGTGACGTACCTGCGGTGGCAGCCGATGCGGCGAGGGGCGAAGATGTGAAACGAAGTGCCCCCCGGCGCGGCGTTGTGTTGCGTCGCGGACGGGGGGATCGGGGAGTGGACGGACTTGTGTGGTTCAGCGGGGGCGGCGGCGGGCGAAAAGGGCGGCCGCGGCGAGGAGGCAGGCGGGGGCCTGGGGCGCGGGGACTGGGGTGTAGATCCAGTTGGTCACGTCGGGCTTGGAGGGCGGGGAGACGGTGACCCAGGTCGGGGTGGTGTCACCGGGCTTGTAGTAGTCGACCTCCACCTTGCCCGCGGCCTCTCGGTCGCTTCTGTTTACGGCGAGGCGGATGTTGAACTTGAGCGTGCCCGACTGGTTGGTCTTGTCGGTGCGGACCCAGCTGTAATCGCCTTGGTCCTTGGTGCCGGTCCACTGCCAACCGTCTGGATGGCCTTCGAAGTTTGGTTCGATCCACAGGGACTCGCCAATCTTCTTGCCGGTGATGTGGAGGCTGCTGATCGCGTCGGGGTCGGTGACGGTGAGCGTCCAGATCCAGCTGACGGTGTGATTGAGGTGGTCGGTAAATGTGGTGTTGGCGGTGATGCCGGCCCGGGCGGTGGCGGCGGGCAGCAAGGCGGCGGCAGCGAATAGCGAGACGAGGGATGTGCGGTTCACGGGCATTGCTCCTTTCCACATGGACTGCGGGGAGCCGGTGGCGGTGGACCCGGGACACTCCCGGGCGCCGCCAGCACGAATGGCCGGCCTGAATAGGACATTTATGTCCTATTCGAGCGCGGAGCGTGGAGGATGCGGGCGGGCGTGATTTTCAGGCGTGACTGGGAGGAAGCGTTCACCTTTTGTTTGTAAGTCTGGCAGTTCTCACCGCTTTGAGCCACCGTCGCCGATAATGGCCGAGCTATGGGCAAGTCCGCCAAGAGTGTTTCTACCGCATCAACGTCGGGCCGTCTGACCGGGAGCCCCGGTTGGGGGGTGTTCCGTCGCATGGTCATCCTGCTGATCCTGGCGGGGTGGACGTTTGTGATCGCCAGCCTGATCGGGTTCGACCCGGCGGACCCGCCGAGCCATTTGGTGTGGCCGCCCAACGAGCCCGTCGCCAACTGGTGCGGGCCGGTGGGGGCGTACACCTCGTACTACCTGTACAAGCTGCTTGGGCTGGGCGTGTGGGTGCTCATGATCTTCGGGGCGATCGGGATCCTGTCGGCGGCGGCCGGTCAGCGGGTTTCGCACTGGGTGGTGCGGGCGCTGGGCCTGTTGATGCTGACGGTGGCGGCGAGCGGCTTTCAGCGGATCATCCTGCCGGCGTCGGGACCGTTTGCGAACCTTCCGGGCGGGCTGGTGGGCGTGACGGGGGCGCAGCGGCTGATCGATTCGCTGGGCCCGGTGGGGACGATTTTGTCGCTGACGATGATGGCGGTGGTGGGGGCGATCGTGGCGATGGATGAGTGGGTGACGGCGCTGGTGAGCTGGATGTGGCGTCGCGGGGCTCCGGCCGCGCTGGCGGCGGGCAAGACCGCGGGGACGGCGGCGGGGGCGATGGCGTTTGAGGCGGGGAAGACGACGGCGAAGGCGTCGGGCGGAATGCTGGCGACGGCGTGGCGGCGGATGTTCTCGGGTCGGCCGAAGGTTCGTCACAACGACGTGGACGATGACGCGGGGCTGCGGGGCGGGCTTCGCGCCGGAACAACCGCGGCGCGTGATTCGGGGCGCAAGCGGCGGTCGGTGAAGGCCGGGATCGCGGCGGGCGCGGGGTCGGTTGCGGGTGAAGAGGCCGAGGCGCCGGAAGTGACGGCGGAGCGGCTGGGGGTGGTGGATCCGGACAAGGAGGCGGCGGAGTTTACCGACGAGCGCCCGGCGAAGCGGAAGAAGAAGAGCGTTGAGCCCGTCATCGAAGAAGATGACGTGGAAGGCGCCGCGGGCGGGGGCGTGGTGGAGAGCGCCGACGAGGATGAGGATGGAGAGGATGAAGCGCCGGCGAGCAAGCCGGTGAAGAAGGGCAGGGGGAAGTACCCGACGCTTGCGGATTCGGCGGTGGTGGAGACTCCCGAGGAGGAGCCCGCGGCGGTTGAGGAGGCGGAGGACGACCTGCCTGGGGCGGCGCAGGTGTACAGCGAATCGGAGCTTCGGGCGAAGATCGAGAAGCTGCCGGTGTTCTTCAACCAGCAGAACAAGGACGTGGCGACGGACGCGGACCTGGCGAGCCTGCAGGGGGCGTCGAACATTGATGATTCGACGTACACGGGGGGCAAGCCGTACCAGTTCCCGGGGCTGGACATCCTGGAGAACCCGGAGGAGAACTTCAACAGCAAGCTGGAGAGCTACGTGCGCGACCAGGCGATGGCGCTGGAGTCGGCGATGAAGGAATACAACATCGACGGGGGCGTGGTGGGGATCGAGTCTGGGCCGGTGATCACGCTGTACGACGTGCGCCTGGCGCCGGGGACGAAGGTGTCGGCGGTGTCGGCGGTGTCGAGCGACATCGCGCGGGCGCTGAAGGCGGTGAACATCCGGATCGTTCCGAACCAGGTGGGTCGCGACACGATCGGGGTGGAGGTTCCCAACGCGCAGAAGGAGAAGGTCCGGCTCAAGGAGCTGATGTCGCAGACGGACAAGTTCTCGTCGATGAAGCTGCCGATGTTCCTGGGCAAGGACGCGTCGGGTGAGCCGCTGATCGAGGACCTGGCGAAGATGCCGCACATGCTGATCGCCGGCACGACGGGGTCGGGCAAGAGCGTGTGCATGAACACGATCATCATGAGCTTCCTGTACACCAAGAAGCCCAGCGAGCTGAAGATGGTGCTGGTGGACCCCAAGATGGTGGAGATGTCGCAGTTCAAGGACATCCCGCATTTGATGTGTCCGGTGGTGACGGAGATGGCGAAGGCGGCGGCGATCCTGGAGTGGGCGTGCGTGAAGATGGACGAGCGGTACGAGCTGCTCGCCGAGGCGGGGTGCCGGGACATTTCCAGCTACAACGACCTGACGTGGGAGGACCTGAAGGAGCGGTTCAACTGCAAGACGGACGAGGAGGCTTCACGGATCCCGCGGAAGCTGCCGTACATGGTGTTCATCATCGACGAGCTGGCGGATCTGATGATGACGGCGAAGGAAGTGGAGAGCCACATCATCCGCATTGCCCAGAAGGCGCGTGCGGTGGGCATGCATTTGATTTTGGCGACGCAGCGTCCGCAGGCGAACGTGGTGACGGGCCTGATCAAGAGCAACATGCCGTGCCGTGTGGCGTTCCGGGTGGCGAGCGGCATGGATTCGCGGATCGTGCTGGACCACAAGGGCGGTGAGCTGCTCTTGGGGCATGGTGACATGCTGTTCCTGAACCCGCGGACGAACAAGCTGACGCGGGCGCAGGGAACGCTGGTGGATGATCTTGAGATCCGGCGGGTGGTGCGGTTCATGCGTGAGGTGGCGGCGCCGAGCTTTGAGCGATCGCTGATGAGCCTGCGCAAGCCGGACCAGAGTGATGAGGATCGGGCGCTGGCGAGCGCGAACAACTCGTCGGCGAGCCTGGCGGCGGCGCAGGAAGACCCGCTGTTCCCGCGGGCGGTGGAGATCGTGCTGGAGACCAAGCGCGGGAGCGTTTCGCTGCTGCAGCGGCGGCTGGCGATCGGGTACACGCGGGCGAGCCGGCTGATCGACCTGATGGGGATCTCGGGGATCATCTCGGACCACAAGGGTTCTGTGGCGCGGGACGTGCTGATCAGCGAGGGCGAGTGGGAGGCGATGAAGAAGCTCGCCGCGGAGCAGGGCGTGGATATGAGCGGGGAGGAGAAGCCGCAGCCGGAGCTTTTCGGGAATGGAGCGGCCTTGAGCGGGGGCGCGGTGGAGGGGGCGGTGATCCCGCCGCCGACGGCGCCGTTGATCCCGTCGGGGCCGGAGAACGTGGTGGAGCCTGCGCCCAAGGTGCGGACGCCGCAGGGTGGGCCGAGGACGACGGCGGGGAGGCAGGGGCTGGAAGAGCCGCCGTTTGAGGCGGATGAGGATGAGTCGCTGTAAGGGCGACGGGCGGTTGCTTCGCCCGCTTGCCGTACAGATCGAGTTGCAGTTGGTTGCCGTGGCGCACGCGCGAGAGGGGAGCGTGCGGCTGCGGCTTTGCGCGGAGTTTTGCCGTCAGGTGCTGACGAGCGCTGTGTCGCGCGGAAGAACTCGGGGGATCAGGCGGTGGTGAGGGAGCGGCCGAATTCGCCTGGCTCGAAGAGGTGGACCTGGTCGGCGTCGACGGCGAAGGGGAGGGTGGCGCCGGGGGCGACGGAGTCGCGAGCCGGGACGCGGGCGACGATGCGGCCGCCGGAGGGGAGCTCGCAGGTGAGGTCCATGGAGTCGCCAAGGGGTTCGACGACGTTGACCTTGAGGGACCAGGTGCGGCCGGCGGGGGCGCCGCCGGAATCGAGGGTGAGGGACTGGGGACGCAGGCCCAGGACGACGGGGACGCCGGCGGAGCCTTTGAGCTGGGCGGCGCGGTGGGCGGGGAGGGTGAGGCGGAGGCCGGCGGAGGTGGTGGAGACGAATTCGGTGGTGAGGCCGGAGTCCTGGAGCGTGCCGTCGATGAAGTTCATGGGCGGGGTGCCGATGAAGGAGGCGACGAAGCGGTTGAGGGGGCGGCGATAGACCTCCAGGGGCGGGCCGGCCTGCTGGATCTCTCCCGCGGCCATGACGACGATGCGGTCGCCCAGGGTCATGGCCTCTTCCTGGTCGTGGGTGACGTAGATGGTGGTGGTCTTGAGGCGCTGGTGGAGGGCCTTGAGCTCGGCGCGGGTGGTGACGCGGAGCTTGGCGTCGAGGTTGGAGAGGGGCTCGTCGAAGAGGAAGCACTTGGGCTCGCGGACGATGGCGCGGCCGACGGCGACGCGCTGGCGCTGTCCGCCGGACATCTCCTTGGGGCGCTTTTCGAGGAGGTTCTCGATGTCGAGCATGCGGGCAGCTTCGCGGACGCGGCGTTCGATCTCGGACTTGGGGGTTTTGCGGAGCTTGAGGGCGAAGGCCATGTTCTGGTAGGCCGTCATGTGGGGGTAGAGGGCGTAGTTCTGGAAGACCATGGCGATGTCGCGGTCTTTGGGCTCGATGTCGTTGACGACGCGCTCGCCGATGGCGATGGTGCCGCCGGAGATCTCTTCGAGGCCGGCGACCATGCGGAGCGTGGTGCTCTTGCCGCAGCCCGAGGGTCCGACGAGGACGATGAATTCACCGTCCTGGATGCCCAGGGAGACGCCTTTGACGGCGTGGAAGCCGTTGGGGTAGGTCTTGCGAACGTCGTGGAGGGTGACCTGTGCCATAGGAGACACAAGGGTACCACATGAAGGGGAGGAGAGGGAGGGCAGAAGGAGAACCAGGAGGGAGGGGGTAGATCACAGGCTGGAAGCCTGTGCCACGAGGGCGGGTCGCCGAAAGAAGGGAGTCAGTGGGCGTTGGGGTTGAAGAAGCCGCGGACCAGGGTGAGGAGGAGGATCCGCATGTCGAACCAGAGGCTCCAGTGGCGGACGTAGAAGAGGTCGTACTGGATGCGTTTGCGGAGGCTGGTCTGGCCGCGGAGGCCGTTGACCTGGGCCCAGCCGGTGATGCCGGCCTTGACATGCTGGCGGAGCATGTAGCCTCGCCAGTCTTCGCGGAAGCGGGCGATGAGCTCGGGGCGCTCGGGGCGGGGGCCGACCAGGGACATGCGTCCGGAGAGGACGTTGAAGAGCTGGGGGAGCTCGTCGAGGCTGGTGCGGCGCATCAGCTTGCCCAGGCGGGTGATGCGAGGGTCGTCGCGGTCGGTCCAGCCCTCGATTCGGGCGGAGGGGCGTGAGTCCTTGGAGGTTTCGCCGGCGCGGGGGGCGGTGGAGATGGGCTGTTCGTCCTCGACGTAGCGCATGGTGCGGAACTTGAAGATGTCGAACTGTTCGCCTCCGAGGCTAACGCGGCGCTGGCGGAAGATGATGGGGCCGGGGCTGGTGAGGGCGACGGCCAGGGCGCAGGCGAGCATGACGGGGGAGAAGAGGATGATGGCGATGAGTGAGCCCAGGATGTCCAAGGCGCGCTTGCTGATGCCGCCCAGGCCGTACTGGGTGTTTTCGCGGTAGCTGAGGATGGGCATGCCGTCGAGTTCGGAGACGCTCATGCGGGCGGGGGTGAAGCGGAGCTGGACGTCGGGGACGATGCGGACGTCGACGGTGAAGCGTTCGAGGCGTTCGAGCACTTCGGAGAGGACGGCGGCGCGGCTGTTGGGGAGGGCGATGTAGACGGCGTCGACGCGGTTTTTCTCGAGGATGGATTCGAGGTCGGCAAGGCCGCCCATGATGGGGTGGCCGATCCACTGGGTGCGCTTGGTGTGCTCGAGGTGGGAGATGAAGAAGGCGACCTTGAGGCCGGTCCAGTGGTTGCGTTCGAGGGTTCGGCAGGTGATCTGGCCGAGGCGTCCGACGCCCAGGACGGCGACGTGGCGGAGGTTCCAGCCGGCGCGGCGGATGGAGCGGAGGACGAGGCGGAAGAGGAGGCGCTCGGCGCCGAGGGCGACGGGGAGGATGAAGGCGAGGATGCCGATCTGGAGGCGACCGGCGTCGAGGTCGTGTCCGAGGATGCGGGCGGGGCTGTAGCCCTCGGTGCCGCCGATGACGTTGTTTCCGACGACCCAGAGGACGACGACCAGGGCGACGAGCGCGGCGATGGTGGCGCGGAAGATCTGTCCCTGCTCGGAGAGGAGGGTGCGGTCGCGGCGTGGCTTGTAGAGGCCGGCGACCCAGAGGGAGGCCATGACGATGGGGAGTGCGAAGAGGACGAGGGGTTCTTTGACCCAGTTTTCCCAGCTGACGGGCCAGAAGCGTTCGATGAGGATTCGGCGCACGGCCCACGCGGCGAGGCAGGCGACGGTGACGACCGCGCCGTCCACCAGGCAGAGGAGGGCGACGAAGATTTGATGTCGTTGCTTCAGCACGTGCCGTGGCCTCCGGCCCGCCCTCGTGTACAGCAGCGCGGCAGGTTCGCCGCGCCGTCCCCTGCGTCCGCGTCCCGACGCGTCGCCAACGGCCGATGGATACTTGAGCGGTCGATCCCCGGTGTCAAACCTGGCTGGCTCCTGTGAGGCCCGGGAGGGCGGCGTTGAACGCGATCGATCGGCGGGGAGTTCCCCGGCGAAGACGGTCGGTCCCTGGGTTACGCATTCGACGCCGGACGCTCCCACGTTTTGAGCGGGCGGGTCGACTTTTTTCTATCGGCACGCGGGGCGTGCGAGGGCGAACGGCGGGTGGCGGGGGCTCTACAAGGTGGCGCGGGGGCTTGGCCCGCGCGAGGAGAGTCGCACCAGCAGTTCCCGTTCGGCTTGGGTGAGAGCGTCCGCGGGTGGGGGGACGATCTTCACCACAGCATACAGGTCCCCTACGTCGCCGCCAGCCGAACGGATGCCTTTTCCCTTCAATCGGAGACGTTTGCCGCTCGCGGTGCCCGGGGGGACGGTGAGATCGACGTCTCCCTCGAGGGTGGGGGCGGTGACGGTGGCGCCGAGGGTGGCCTCGGCAATGGTGAGCGGGAGATCGACCAGGAGGTCGTTGCCCTTGCCGGTCTGGAGGCCTTCGCCGCGGCGGAAGGCGGGGTGGCCGCCGACGCGGATGGTGAGGAGCAGGTCGGGCCCGGAAGTTCCGCCGAAGACGTTGCGGACGCGGAGGGTGGCGCCGTCGTGGATGCCGGCGGGGATGTTGACCTCGACGGTGCGTTTGCCGCCGCTGTGCTGGAGCTGGAGGGACTCGGTGCCGCCGCGGGCGGCGGTCATGAAGGAGATGTGCAGGTCGTGGCGGACGGGCTCGGCTTCGGGCGGGGGCGCGGCCTGGGCGGGGCCGCGCTTGGACTTGCTGCGCTTGCTGGTGCCGGGGGAGGCCTGGCCGCGTCCGCCGAACATGGCGTCGAACATGGAGGAGAGGTCCTCCATGTCGAAATCGACCCCGCCGCCTCCGCCGCGCGCGGAAGAGGTGGACCAGGCGCCGCTGCCGCCGGGGGTGCCGGCACCGCCGGATCCGCGCGTGGCGAAGCCCTCTCCGTACTGGTCGTAGAGGGCTCGCTTGGATTCGTCGGAGAGCACGTCGTAGGCGTGCTGGACCTCGGTGAATTTCTTCTGGGCGTCGGGGGCCTTGTTGACGTCGGGGTGGAGTTCCCGGGCGAGCTTGCGGTAGGCGCGGCGCAGCTCGTCCTGGGTTGAGGTCCGGGGGACGCCGAGGATCTGGTAGTAGTCACGACCTGCCATGCGCGATTCTAAGCAGGCGTGGGGGCGTTTTCGTGGGAGGGCGGGTTCAGCGACGGCGACGGCGGGCGAGGGCGGTGAGTCCCAGCAGACCTGCGCCGGCAAAGGCGCCCGGGGCGGGGACGGTGGTCATCTCGATGACGGAGCCCTCGAGGATGACGCCGTCGAAGTCGAAGCCGGGGGTTTCGGAGCCGTAGCGGGCGGGGGTGAAGACGCCGTTGAACATGTCGGTGTCGAGGGTGTACTCGAAGATTCCCGAGCCCGACCAGCCGAGCTCGGAGCCGGTCCAGGCCAAGGCGGAGGTGTTGCCCTCGTCGGGGAGGATGGGGAAGGAATGGTCGGTGAAGAAGTTGGCGGCGTCGGAGCCGGCGAAGGACTCGACGCGGAGGACGATGTGGGTGGAGATGATGCGCTGGCCGACGATGGGGTTGTCACCGGCGAGGAAGTAGGAGAGGGATTTGCCGACGGGGGCGAAGTTGAAGGTGACGAGGCCGGCGTTTGCGGCGGAAGAGCACAGCGCGGCCCCGGTGAGGGCGAGGGCACGGATCCAGTGTGTTTGCATGGCGTGCTGTACGCCGGGAGGAGGTTCTCGGATGCGTGGTGAGGGAGATGAACTGAGGAAAAACGCGGGGCGCGGACGGTGGTAGGATTGTGACGGTCGGTCACTTGCAGCGGAGGCACGCGATGTCCAAGGCCGTGGTCGATCCCGGAGAACTTCGGCGCTTTGCGATGGACCTGAAGCGGTTCAACACGCAGCTGTTGACGCAGATGGCGGCGCTGCACACGCGCTTCAACGAGCTTGGGCAGAGCTGGCGCGACCAGGAGCACACCAAGTTCGCCGAAGAGTTTGAGCAGACGCTGAAGGTGATGACGCGGTACACCGAATCGGCGGACCGCCATATCCCCTTTCTGCTGCGCAAGGCGGAGAAGATTGAGGAGTACCTCAACCAGCGCTGAGCGCGAGGTGGGGAAGGGGATGGGGAGCGGGATTGGTGCGCGGGGATGCGGCGGGGCGCTAGATGGTGACGTCGATGCCGCCGGCCTTGGTATAGATGGACTTGCTCTCCTTGAGGGCCTTGGCGGAAATATTGCGGATCGACTCGGCGACCTGCAAGATGCTCTCCCGTGGCGGGGCGCGCCAATCCCCCATGTGGGAGATGTTGCGCCCAACCTGCTGGACGAGCCACTCCTGCATTCCTGCAGGGGAGATGGGAAGCACGGCGGTCACTGCACCCTTATTCGACACCACTTGGGGGTGAAATGGGGTTTGGAGGCCTCAAGGGACCCCTGGGTGCCCTTCACCGTCGAGGGTGTGCGGCGTGGGCGTTGTGTTCCGGGCTGTTCTCGGCCGGGGAGGGTCCGAAGAACGGCGGTGGGCGTGGCGGGGTGAAGGTCCGAGAGCGCGGAACGTCAGGCGAGGCCGTCGCGGCGATCAAGTTCGTCGCAGAAGGCGTTCATCGCGGCGCCGAAGCGCGAGGGGTGCTCGACCATGGGGGCGTGGCTGCACTCATCGAACCAGACGAGCTGGGCGTTGGGCATGCGGGTGGCGAACTCGTCGGCGGCCTCGGGGGGCGTGATGGCGTCCTGGCGTCCCCAGACGACCAGGGCTGGGACCTTGATCTCGCAGAGGCGATCGCCCATGTATTCCCGGCGCGAGCTGCGGGTGAGCTTGACGATGGCGCGGGCCTTCTTGCGGTCGGAGAGTTCCCCGTAGACGCGGTCGAGCTCGGGGGAGGTGATGTGTTTTTCTTTGTTGAAGAACATCGCGCCGACGCGTTCGCGGACCCATTCCTTGGAGGGGCGGAGGGTGACGTCCCCGCTGATGGGCTTTTCGATGACGCCGGCGGCGCCGGCGAGGATGAGGGCGTGGACGTTGGCGGGGCGTTCGAGGGCGATGCGCAGGGCGGTGTGCCCGCCCAGGGAGCTGCCGACGTAGACGGCGGGCTCTGGGGCGTATTTTTCAATGAAGTCGTGGGTGAGGGCGGTGACGCCGTCGACGGAGCAATCTTCGCCTTCGAGGTCCAGGAGGGGGAGCTCGAGCATGGAGCAGTCCCAGCGGGAGGCGATGTGGTCGAGCAGGGGTCGCCAGTGGATGTTGTGGGCGAGCATGCCGTGGAGGAGCACGGCGCGGCGTCCGCGTCCACATCGCGTGAGTTTGGCCTCGATCGGCCGGCCCGAGAGGCCACGCAGCGTGATCACGGTATCAACACGTTCGAGCGAGCCGGCGGACGCTCCATCCTTCGCTGTGGTGGACATTTCCATCGTCGGATCGAGTGTAGACAAGCGGCAGCGCAGAGGTGCCGCAGGGCGTGCAAGTGCCGACCCGAACAGGTGCCTTTATGAAGTGATTCGCGGGCGCGGGGGGTCAGTCCTGTCCGGCCTGGACGCGTCCATCGACCAGGGAGATGACGCGGTCGGCCCGCGCGGCGGTTTCCTGGTCGTGGGTGACGATGATCATGGACTGGCGGGTTTCCTTGCGGATTTCGTCGAGGAGGTCGAGGATGGTGCCGCCGGTCTTGCGGTCGAGGTTGCCGGTGGGCTCGTCGGCAAGGAGGATCGCCGGGCCGTTGATGAGTCCGCGGGCGATGGCGACGCGCTGGCGTTCACCGCCGGAGAGTTCCGCGGGGCGGTGGGTGAGGCGGTGGGCGAGTCCGACGCGTTCAAGGAGTTCCCGGGCCTTGCGGAGGCACTGGGCGCGGGAGGCGAGGTAGGCGAGGGGTCCCTTGCCGGCCATGGCGCCGACCAGGACGTTCTGGAGAACGGTGAGTTCGGGGAGGAGGTGGTAGAACTGGAAGATGAAGCCGACGTCGCGGCCGCGGTAGCGGTCGATTTCTCCGGCGGACATGCCGGCGAGGGGTGTGCCGCGGAAGAGGACGCCGCCGGCGTCGGCGGGGGCGCTGCGGAGGGGGATGGAGGCGCCGCACGTGGGGCAGGCAACGCCGTTGGTTCCGACGAGGGAGACGCCGCACTTGCGGCAGGTGACGGCCTTGGCGAGGGCTTTGGCCTTGCCGGGTCGGTCGACGCTGTCGAGCCCGCCGATGAGGTGGAGGAGGGTGGACTTTCCGGAGCCCGAGGCGCCCAGGACGGCGAGTGTTTCGCCTTCGGCGAGTGAGAGGGTGGCGCCGCGGAGGACGGGGACATCGACGCGCCCGAGGCGGTATGTCTTGTAGAGGTTCTGGACCTGGATGATCGGTGTGGTCATGGGGCGTGGATCATTCAAACCGCAGTGCCTTGACGGGGTGGAGGAACGCGGCGCGGAGCGCGGGGATGACGGCGCCCAGGACGCTGCTGAGGGCGCCCCCGGACATGACGAAGAGGGCCTTGTCCCACTCGACCTTGCTGGGGATGTCGGTGAAGTAGTAGATGCGTGGGTCCCAGATCTGGATGCCCAGGGCGTTGCCCATCCAGTCGTGGATGGGGTTGATGTTGGTGACGATGGTGTAGGCGAGAAGGCCGCCCAGGCCGGCGCCGACGATGCCGATGGCCAGTCCGTAGCCGAGCCAGACGGCGGCGACGCCGGTGCGCGAGGCGCCCATGGAGCGGAGGACGCCGACGTCCTTGGTTTTCTCGCTGACCATAGCCCAGAAGATCGCCAGGACGAGGAAGACGGCGGTGAGGGAGATGAAGGAGAAGATGAAGAGGACCAGGCCGGTTTCCTTCTTGACGGCGTTGATGAAGGTGGCGTTGAGGTCTTCCCAGGTGCGGACGAGGATGGAGCCGGTGAAGCGGACGACCTCGCGGGTGCCGTCGGGGCGGAGGCTGACGACGGGGGCGGCGGGGACCTGGCGATCGTGGGCGGCGGCGAACTTTTCGTAGATCTCGATGACGCGGTAGCGGAGGTCGGAGGCGTCGATGCCCTTCTTGGCGCGGACGAAGACGGCGGTGACGCGGGCGGGGTCCTTGCCCAGGACCTTGGGGCGTTCGAAGGTTTCCTGGCCGTTGTCACCCTGGCGTGTGCCGCCGGTGGGCTGGGATTCGTCGACGCGGAGGGCCTCGTTCATCTGGAGGCTTTTCTGGAGGGCCAGGAGGGGGACCAGGACGGTGCGGTTGTCGACCTCGAACATGCCGGTCTTGAATTCGTTGGCGATGGGGAGGGTGAGGCCGGCCATCTCGAGGACCTTGCCCTGTGAATCGAGGGGAAGGACGTTGAGGCGTGCGACGCCGTCGGTGATGGGGCGGACGTCGGAGGTGACGACGACGCCGTCGGAGCGGACGCGCTGGGTGCGCAGGGGGTAGTAGAACTGGGAGATGGGGTCGCGGCCGTTGTCGCCGATCTCGATGCCCATGACGATCGCGGGCAGTGGGATGCCGGTGAGGGGGTCGGGGCGGGAGAGGAGCTTGCCGTTGGCGAGGGCGCGTTCCATCACGCCCTTGAGGCGTGGGTCGAGGCGTTCGTCGCGGCGGTCCTTGTCCTTGGGGAGGGGCGTGGTGAGGGGCTTCCACCAGAGGCTGGATTCGTAGTCGGTGACGGCGGAGTAGCCGCCGGGCTCGATGCCCTTGACGACGACGTACTCGGTGCGTCCGCTGGGGAGGCTGAGCAAGCCGTAGGTCTCGATGACGGGGGTGGCGGCCTCGACCATGTCGTCGGTCTTGAGGCGGGAGATAAGGTCGTCGTAGTAGGCAAAGCCGGTGTTGGGCCAGGCGATGACGACGTCGCCGACGAGGGTGCGGCCCGAGGACATGAGCTTGACGAGGAAGCCGCCCATGACGGACCAGACGATGAGGACCATGGCGGTGCACAGCACGACGGCGAGGGACGCCAGCAGGGGCATCACCTTGCTGGTGAGGTAGCGGCGGGTCAGGAGTGCTTGGTACACGGGCGGAGTGTATCGGGCCGCGTGGCGCGGACGCGGTAGAAACACGGACGATGAACAATGGAACGCCGCGAGCCTGGAAGCGGGCTCGCGGCGCTCGTGTTGGGTGGAGGCGCCCGTGAGGGCGTGCTCCCTGGGGTGGCGGGGATCGCCGGGGGTCAGCAGCCGGCTTCGAAGGTGCGGACGAAGGCGTCGAAGTCATCGGTATCGACGTAGCCGGAATGATCGAAGTCGGCGTCGCGCTCCCCCGCCTGGTAGTCGAGAACGAAGGTCGTGAAATCGTCGGTATCGACGAAGCCGGAGTTGTCGTAGTCGGCGGTGGTCAGGCTGCGCATGAGGACGGGGATGACGGCGGCGACGGACCGGGCGACGGGGACCTGTCCGCCGAAGGCGTCGAAGCCGTGGCCGCCGCCGGGGGCGAGTTCGATCTGTGAGTAGATTCCCCAGGGCTGGTAGGCGGCGGCCATTCGCAGGGAGTGCTGATAAGGAACCACGTCGTCGGCGGTGCCGTGATAGAAGGCGGTGGCGGGGTCGCAGGCGGAAACGTGGTTGATGGGGGAGGCGGATTTGTAGAGCGGGCGGGTGGCGGACGTGAGCGGGGCGCCCAGCAGGTTGGTCAGCGCGGCGTCCTGTCCGCCGTTCTGGACATCCCACACGGCGTCGGTCAGGCCCCAGAGTGAGACGGCGGCCTGGATGCGGTAACCCCCGGCGGGCGGCGGGAGGGGTTCGAACTCGCCCTGGCCGGCGGTGGTTGCGACCATCAGGGCGAGGTGCCCGCCGGCGGAGGAGCCGGCGGCGCAGATGTCGCGGTGGAGGCCGAACTGGGGGGATTGTCCGGTGGTGCGGATCCACCGGACGACGGCTTTGAGGTCAAAGACGCACTGGGGGAAGGATGGCGAACCGGCGTCGGCGAGGGTGTAGTTGGCGCTGACGACGGGGTAGCCCTCGGCGGCAAGTTCTTCGCAGAACACGGCGGGCGCGGCTTTGTCGCCGTCAGACCAGCCGCCGCCGTGGACGAAGAGGACGGTTGGGGTGCCGCGCTGAGGTCCCAGGGGTGGGAGATAGACGTCGAGCGTGCTGGATTCGCCTCCGGGGGAGAAGTAGCTGACGTCGTGGAAGACGGTGACGCCCTGGGCGGCGGCGTACGGCGCCAGCATGGACAGACCGATGCACGCGGTCATGATGCATGACTTCATGGGACAGCTCCTTTGCGGATCGCAAGTGTGTGGATGGTGACGGCGTCCCGGACCGGGTGTTTCACGCCGGTCGGGGTCGAGGTCATCTGATTGGCATCAATTGTGGAACAGTCTCCCGCGCGGGATACACCGGTGATAACGCCGTGTGGAACGGAGAATTGCGGAGACTGGAACCAAAATCGGACACGTTAGTTTGTCGCGCCTGGTGGCTGGGCGGTGCCGTTGCGGACCTTGGTCGCGGCGATGATCGCCTGGATGAGCGCCTCGGGGACGTGGGCCTCGGCGGGCTTGTCGGAGGGGCAGGCGAAGGATTCACGGCCCAGGGCGACGGTCTTCTTGTAGGTATCCATGAAGGCCATGCAGGCGGGGCACATGGAGAGGTGGAACTCGAAGGTGCGGCGCGTGGCGTCGTCGAGTTCGCAGTCGAGGTAAGCCATGATGAACTCGGTGAGTTCCCGGCACTTCATGGTGCACCTCCGGTGGGGCGTGGGTCGCGGGACGGGGAACGGTCGCCGGGAAAGGAGTCGCCGGCGGCGCGGCCGGGGCCGAAGGTCTTCCAGGCGGCGCGGGCGACGGTGGCGATTTTTCCCTTGCGGCTGAGCTTGGAATCGAGAATGGTGCGCAGGGCCATGCGGGCCCTGTGCAGGCGGGTCTTGACGGCACTCTCCGTGATGCCGAGCATGCTCGCGGCGGAGCGGGTGTCGACCTGTTCGATGTCGCGGAGGAGGATGACGTCTCTGAAATCGTCGGGAAGCTGGTGGATGGACTCGCGCACGGCGGCGAGTGTCTCCTGGCGTTCGATGCCCCCGGCGGGAGTCTCGTTCCAGAAGACGGGCATGGATTCGTGGTGGCCGTTTTCGGAGAAGCGGGGGAGGAGGTCTTCGAGCTTGAGCTCGGGGCGGCGGCGGCGGGTGCGCAGCTTCATCAGGCTCGCGTTGACCACGATGCGGTGGAGCCAGGTGGTGACGCGGGACTGGCCATCAAAGCGGGGGAGGGCCTTGAAGGCGGAGAGGAAGGCGTCCTGAACGGCGTCCTGGGCGTCTTCTTCCTCGGGGAGGAAGCGGCGAGCGACGACCAGCAGGCGGCCGGTGGATTCCCTGACCAGCTGCTCAAAGGCGGCGGGATCGCCGGCGCGGAGCCTGGCGACAAAGGCCGGATCGTCCGCGGAGTCGGGCGGAGGATCGGCGCTTTGGAGCTTGGAATCGGCCGGGAGGTCCACGCCGGGATGGTATGGAGGCCCGGCGGTGATCAGGCGGCGAGTTCGGAGAGGTGCAGGCCGATCGTCCAGCCCTGGTCGTCCTTGACGCAGCGGACGACTTCGCCGGTCCAGGAGGACTGGCGGACCTTGTCGGGGAAGAGGGCGAAGCGCGAGCCGACCTCGACGGCGGTCTGGGAGCGCACCCCCACGCCGCCGACGCTGGCGTCGATCAGAGAGACCTTCGTGGTGGTCTCCTGTCCGAAGCGGGACTTGAAGGAGATCTGGGCATCACCGTGCACGCGGGTGCGGCGGCAGGACCGGCGCTCGGGCCCCTGACCCCACAGGGAGGTGTGGGAGGCGCCGGTGGTGGTCGCCGGGGCCGTGACCGGGGTCGTGCCGGGCGTGGTACCGGGAGTGGTGGTATGGGCCGTGTTGTGGGCGTGGGCGCTGGTGATCTCGCCGCAGCCCCCGTCATCGCAGCATCTGGACATAGAAGAGTGCATCGACCGTCCGGGAACGGGTCTTGACGCCGGGGCAGGGGTTATCGCCAACGTGGGGTGAAAACGGGGGGCCGCGGCTCGCGGGGCAGGGGGGACGCGGCGAAGGAATCTCCTACGCTCCTCGAATCGTGCCCTCCAAGCCCGGGTCAACTCCTCAGTCCGATGCCGCCCGCCTCTCGCTGGGCACGCCGCTGGCGGACATTCGCGGCATTGGCAAGTCGCTGGGGGCGAAGCTCCAGGGGCTGGGATTGACCAACGTGGGGAGGCTGCTGGCGCACCTGCCGATGCGGCACGAGAAGCTCGAGGCCGAGACGCCCATCGACCAACTGGTGCCGGGGCAGATCGGCTCGGCGAGGGGAGAGGTCGCCAACACGCGGATCGTGCGTCGGGGCAGGATGCGGTTTGAGGTTGTGATCGTGGACGATACCGACCGGCTGGACGCGGTGTGGTTCAACCAGCCGTACATGGGGGACAAGATCCGTCCGGGGATGCGGATCCGCGTGCAGGGCAAATGTCAGAAGTTCGGGCCCGGGGTGCAGATGGTCAACCCGCGGTTTGAGATTTTGCCGCCGCCGGGGGACGCGAGCACGGAGATGGGCAACGCGCAGCCCTCCGCGGCGGAGCCGGGGCTGCATTCGGAGCGTCTGCGGCCGGTGTACCCGGCATCGGAAGAGGTGAATTCGCGGGCGATTGAGCGGGCGGTGGGGAAGGTGCTCAGCGAGGGCGTGGCGCTGATCGAGGATCACCTTGGTGAGGGGTACCGGGCGGCGAGGGATCTGCCGCCGCTGGGTGAGGCGTACCGGCTGTATCACGCGCCCGATACCGAGGCGCACGTGCTCGCCGCGCGGCGACGGCTGGCGTATGACGAGCTGCTTTTGCTTCAGCTGGGCGTGCACATGAAGCGGGCGCACCTGCGCGAGGGGCTCAAGGCGCCGGCGCTGCGGTGGTCGGCGTCGATCGATGAGCACATCCGCAAGCGGTTCCCGTTCCAGCTCACGCCGGCGCAGAACCAGGTGGTGCAGGAGCTGATCGAGGATCTTTCGCACGCGACGCCGACCAACCGGCTGATCCAGGGTGACGTGGGGGCGGGCAAGACGATCGTGGCGCTGTACGCGATGCTGATGGCGGTGGCCTCACGGCACCAGGCGACGCTGATGGCGCCGACGGAGATCCTTGCGGAGCAGCACATGGCGTCGATCTCGCGCGTGCTGGCGGGCTCGACGGTGCGGGTGGAACTGCTGACGGGATCGGTGCCCAAGGCCAGGCGTGGGGAGATCCTCGCGGCGCTGGCGGCGGGGGAGATCGACCTGCTGATCGGGACGCACGCGCTGCTGACCGAGAGCGTGCGGTTTAAGTCGCTGGGGGTGGCGATCATCGACGAGCAGCACCGCTTCGGGGTGCACCAGCGTGCGGCGCTGCGGGGGAAGGCGGATGAGAAGGGGAGCACGCCGCATGTGATCGTGATGACGGCGACGCCGATCCCGCGGACGATGGCGATCACGCTGTTCGGGGACCTGGACATCTCGACGATCAAGGGCCTTCCGCCGGGGCGTAAGACGGTGCGGACGGCGGTGGTGCCGCTGATGGGGCGAGAGGATCTGTACAAGAGCCTGCTGCCGCGGCTGGAGGCGGGTGAGCAGGCGTTTGTGGTGGTGCCGGCGATCGATCCGGGGATGGAGGATGGGGCTGGGACTGGAACAGGGGCCAATGCGCCCGACGAAGAGATCGCCGACGTTCGCACGGTGGTGGAGGAACTGGAGCGCGGGGCGTGGAAGGGGCGGCGCCTCGCGGCGCTGCACGGGCGACTCTCCCGGGCCTCGCGGGATGTCGTGATGGAGCGTCTGCGGGCGGGGCAGCTGGATGCGGTGGTGGCGACGACGGTGGTGGAGGTGGGCGTTGATATCCCCAACGCGACGATGATGATCGTGGAGAACGCGGAGCGGTTCGGGCTGGCGCAGCTGCACCAGCTTCGCGGGCGGGTGGGGCGAGGGGAGAAGGAATCGGCGTGCTACCTGCTCTCGGACCCGGTGACGGAGGAGAGCGTGCGGCGGCTGATGGTGATGGAATCAACGGCGGACGGGTTCGTGCTCGCCGAGAAGGATTTCGAGCTGCGCGGGCCGGGCGAGCTGTTCGGGACGCGGCAGTCGGGGCTGGCGCCGTTCAAGGTCGCGGACCTGATGCGCGACCGGGAGCTGCTGGCGATGGCGAGGCGCGACGCGGCGGAATGGATCAAGCGCAGCCCGCACCTGACGGGGGCGGACGAGGTGGTCATTCGGCGAAGACTGCTGAAGGCGTATGGGGATTCGCTGGGGCTGGCGGATGTGGGGTGAGGGGAGCAGAGACGGAGAGAGGGAGAGACGCAGAGACGGAGTGGGGAGAAAAGAAAGAAGAGAAGAGGACTCACCACAGAGGCACAGAGGGCACAGAGAGGGGGTGGGGGGAGATGCAACTGAGACATCGGGCGCGCGATGCGTTTGCCCAGTGCCCAGTGCCTAGTGCCCAGTGCCTTCGGCCCTCTCTCAGCATCCTGCCTCGAAGGCTCTGACGAAGCCGTCGAAGTCGTCGGTATCGACAAAGCCGGACTGGTCGAAGTCGGCGGCCTCGTCGCCGGCCTCAAAGGCGAGGACGAAGGCGACGAAGTCGTCGACATCCACGAAGACGGAGTGGTCGAAGTCGGCGGGGCAGGGGGTGCAGCCGAAGGTGAGGGTGAAGGGGGCGCTGTCGGCGTAGAGACCGGTGGCGTCGTGCAGCTTGAAGGTGAGGGAGAAGAGCTGGTCGATCCTGGGATCGACGATGTTCCACAGGGGATGCTGGTGGAAGTAGGGATGGCCCAGCAGGTAGCTCTCCCCGAGCGCCACGGGCCCGGCGAACTCTTCTTTCTGAAGGACGATTCCCTCGTCGGCGGCGAGGAGGACGAGCTGGACGTTGGCCTGGGACGAGATGGTGTACAGGTTGTAGTCGGGGACGTCCTCGCCGATGGTTTCCATTCCCAGCTCAGTCTGGATCCAGCCGGGGAACTCGTTGTAGATGGACTGGACCATCATGTTGGGGAGGAGGCCGTCTTCGATGAAGATGGTGAGGTGACCGTCGGCGGTGCGGCCGACGTACATCATGTCGTGGGCGGCGGCGAGGGTGGTGAGGGAGGCGAGCAGGAGTCCGGCGCACGCCGCGCGGGCGGGCAAGCGAGCGGGGCCCAGCGCGCCAGTGGGGGCGGGCGTGGAGGTGGAAGGATCGATGTGGGCCATGGACAAGCTCCTGGTCCGCCCGATGGCGATGCGGGCGGAGAACGGGACCGGAATACTGATCGTGAAAAAAGCCCCCCAACCGGCCAGAGACCGATCGGCGGGCCACTGCACACTCCCTGACCTGATATGTTGCGGGCGAAGTGGGTTCATGCAGTTCCCCCAAACTACCGAGCAGGGTCGGGGGTTGGGCGGGACGCACGGGAGGCCTTGGGATGCATCGCACGAGTTGCCGGGGGATTGCAGGGTGGGTGTTCGCAGCGCTGGTTTCACTTTTGCTGTCGGGGCCGGGGGTTTCACGGTTGGCGGGGCAGTCTTTGCAGCCGAGCACGGCGGGGATTCCCGATGAGTTGCTGACTGTTGCCGAACGCACGCAGTACGCGAAGACGTCCCAGTACGCGGACGTGGTGGCGCTGCTGGACGCTCTCGCCGCGAAGTATCCGATCACGCGGCGGGCGGAGATGGGCAAGACGCACGAGGGGCGAGCGATCCCGATGCTGATCGTTGCCGATCCGCCGGTAGATCCGGTCGGGGATGAACGCATCGGGGCGGCACAGCTCAACGGGCGGCTGGTGGTGCTCGCCTTCGGCAATATCCACGCGGGAGAGGTGGACGGCAAGGAAGCGCTGCCGATGCTGGCGAGGGAGATCCTCATGGATCCCGGTTCGCCGGAGAACAAGGAGCTGCTGAAGAAGCTGGTGATCATCTTCGCCCCGATCTACAACGCCGACGGCAACGAGCGCGTGAGCAAGGGCATCCGCGGACCGCAGAACGGGCCGGAAGAGACGGGGATCCGTGAGAACGCGCAGGGGTTTGATCTCAACCGGGATTTCGTGAAGGTCGAGGCCCCCGAGACGCGGGCGCTGCTGCGGACGATCCAGCGGTGGGACCCGGCGGTGGTGATCGACTGCCACATCACCAACGGGTCGTACCACCGGTACATCGTGACGTACGCGGGGCCCAAGGTGCCCGCGGGTGATGCGAGGGTGATCGAGTATTCCCGAAACGTGTTCTTTCCGGGGATCGCCAAGGAGTTTCATGCGCGGACGGGGTGGGACTCGTTCTGGTACGGCAATTTCAATGGGGAATGGACCGACCAGCGCGAGCCGCACGCGAGGTGGGAGACGTTCCCGGCGGAGGGGCGGTACGTGACCAACGGGATCGGGCTGCGGGGGCGGCTCTCGGTGCTGGTGGAGACGTACACGTATGCGCCGTTCGCGGATCGCGTGAAGGCGACGGTGGAATTTGTGCGGGTGACGCTGGTGCGCACGGCGGCGGAGGCGGAGGAGATCCGCCAGCTCCTCGCCGCCGCGGACCGTGACGCGACGGAGGGGGGGAGGATCGGTGAGCCGGTTGCGATCCGCTCGCGCGAGGCGCCGTGGCCGGGGAAGGTGAAGATCCTGGGATTTGAAGAAGAGAAGCTGGATGGGCACGTGCGGCCGACGACGGCGCCGCGCGAGTACGAGGTGGAGCTGTGGGACAAGTTTGAAGCGGCGATGACGGTGACGCGGCCGTATGGATACGCGATCCCGCCGGAGTATGGGAGCGCGATCGAGGCGCTGCGGGTGCACGGGGTGTGGGTGCAGGTGCTGGACCGGGACGTGAAGGCGAGGGCGGAGGTGTACCGGGTGGAATCGGCGACGTCGGCCTCGCGGGCGTTCCAGGGTCACACGCTGGCGAAGATCGAGGCGACGGCGCGGGCGGAGGAACGGACGATCCCCAAGGGCTGGGCGCTGGTGCGGACGAGCCAGCCGCTGGGGAACCTGGTGGTGTACCTGCTGGAGCCGCAGAGCGAGGACGGGCTGGGGACGTGGAACTTCTTTGATGCGGGGCTGAAGGCGGGGGAGGACTTCCCGGTGGTGCGGGTGATGGGCGTGCCGGAGTGAAGAGAAGAGGACTCACCACAGAGGCACAGAGGGCACAGAGAAGAGGGGTGAGGAAGAGACTGAGCGAGAATGAGACGGAGAGAGGAAGAGACGGAGAGACGAAGTGGGGAAGAGAAGAGAAGCAAGACAGAGCGGGCGATGATGTCGGTGGTTTGTACCGGGCTGACGTGGAAATCGCCAAGCCGTTGCCGAGGCTGATCGGCAATACAAATCATCAAACTCTCTCTCTCTCTCTCTCTCTCTCTCTCTCTCCCTGTCTTCCCTCTGTGCTCTCTGTGCCTCTGTGGTGAGTCCCGTCTTCTCTTAGACCTTCGGCCCGCTTTCACCGAGGCGTGCGATCGCTTCGCCGTACTGCACGCGGAGGGGTTCCACGACTTCCTTGATGAATCGGTCGGTCTGTTCGACGCTGCGGCCGATGTACTTCATGGGGTCGAGCAGACCGCGCCAGTCGAGTTCGGCGGAGAGAGGGCCGCCGCGAGAGGTGGACCAGAAGTTCTGGTCGTTCTTGAGGCGATCCAGGAGGTCGTTGTCGAGGCCTTCGTCCTTGACGCGAGTGCCGGCGGCCTGGGCGTGGACGCGGATGAGTTCGTGGTAGTGCTGGCGATCACCGCCGAGCTTGACGCAGGCCATCATGATGTTCTCGGTCGCCATGAAGGGGAGCTCGGCCATGAGGTTCTTCTTGACCATGGCTTCGTGGATGATGAGTCCGCTGGCGACGTTGTGCATGAGGTCGAGGGCGCCATCGAGGGCGAGGAAGGCCTCGGGGAGGCTGAGGCGGCGATTGGAGGAATCGTCGAGCGTTCGCTCGAGCCACTGCGTCGCGGCGGTGTCGTAGGCGTTGCCAACCAGGTTCATGACGAAGCGCGTGAGGCCGCAGATGCGCTCACAGCGCATGGGGTTGCGCTTGTAGGGCATCGCGGAGGAGCCGATCTGCTTGGTCTCGAAGGGCTCGTCAAGCTCCTTGCGATTGCAGAGGAGGCGGATGTCGGTGGCGATCTTGTGGAGGACGGAGGCAGTGGAGGCGAGGTCGGCGAGGATGAAGGTGTCGATGACGCGGGGGTAGGTTTGGCCGCTCAGCGCGAAGCGGGGCATGTCGATGTTGTCAGTGATGCGCTGCCGTCGCTGCTCTGGGGTTGCGTTGCGGTAGAACTCGGCCGTCTGGCGAAGATGGTGTTTTCCATGTTCGGCTTTGCCATCCGCTTCACAACGTTCGATGTACTTGTGGAGTTCATCCGCAAAGCTCCGGCCGCTCGCGACGAGTTCCTCGTCGGTATGGGATGGAGCCAGGAGCTTCGTCATCACGCGCTGCTCAAGTTCGTCCACCGCCTCGCCGTCCCCGTTAAGGAGAGACAAGAAGCTCGCCTGAGTGCCTGTCGCTCCGCGAAGACCCTTCAGATCAATCGTGCTGTAAATGTATTGGCCGCCCACTCGCATTGACATTGCGATACTGAGTTCCATTGCCCACTGTGCGATGCGACGGCCCACGGTAAGAGGCTGGGCGGGCTGGTAGTGCGTAAAGCCGAGAGAGGGGATGCGTTTGTGTTCCGCCGAGCACTGTGCCAGCGAGAACAGGAGGCGAGCGATTTTTGTTTCAACAAGGCGACGGGCCTCGTTTATCAGAAGAATGTCCGCGTTGCACACCACATCCTGGCTCGTCATGCCGAGGTGGATGATGCCCTTGGCCTTGGGGCAGGAGTCGCCCAGGGCGTGGACGTGGGCCATGACGTCGTGGCGGAGTTCGCGTTCGTATTTTTCGGCGGCCTTCATTTCCTCATCGGTGATGCCGCCGGGACGGTTGACGACGGCGCGGAGTTCGGCGAGTTGGTCGGCGGTGACGAGTGGTGGGGGGGAAGAGGGGGAAGAGGTGGGAGAAGAAGAACCAGGAGCCGAGCTTGCGCTCGGGGTTCCCTTAAGAGTTGTGAGTTCGTGCTGGGCTTCGGCGACGGCGAGCCAGATTTTGCGCCAGGTGTTGAACTTGTGGCGAGGGGACCAGAGGCAGAGCATCTCCGGGCTGGCGTTGCGCTCGGCGAGGGGGGAGGTGTAGGTGTCGTACTTGGAGGCGGTCATGGGAGCATGATCTCCAGGCCTTCTGGTTGGAAATGGTGGTCGTGCGTCAGCACTCGTTTGATTCCGAGCGCTTTGCAAATGACCATGGAAGTGCAGTCGACGAAGGACCAGGTCTTGTCGCGTCTGGTGCGGAAAAGATCGAACGCATCATTCCATGTCTCCCGGATCGCCGGGACGATGGTCGTGAGCGAGGAAGATTTAAGGTCGACGATGACGCCGATCGCGGCGGGTCGCAGCGGACGTCTCGACGCGGCCGACAGAAACTCGGCGAGCACCCAGTCGCTCGTGATTGCCTTCGTGCGTGAACTCGCGATGCGGCCCAGAACTTCCAGGCAGACCGCATGGTGCGCATCGTCCGCGTTGATGGTTGCCAGAAGCGCGTGCGTGTCGATGAACACGGGTCTCTGGCGGGCTGCACTCCCTGCTCGCGTCATCGCGGCCCTCGGCCTGCTCGGGCGGGGTTCTTTGTCAATCCCGGATAGGCGTGCTCGTCGTGGCGATCGGCAAGATCCGAGAGTCCGGTCTTCACGGCCCTCAACCCGAGCCGTCCGAGACTGTCGGGGGAGGCGGATCGCTTCGATGTCTTTCGCTTCTTGCTGGTGCGAACGGATACGTCGACGCGTGTCCCGTCCGGGAGGTTTGCGCCGTCATCCAGGATCAGCCTGCCGTTCTCGATCGTGCCGCGAAAAGCCATGTTTCAATGTTACGCGTGTACACAGGGATCGGCAGCCGGCCTTCGGGCACGCACCTGGGCACCGCCAACGGTTTATTCCTCGCTTGCCTGGGCGCGGTAGTCGAAATTCACCGTGTAGCACGAGGCCCAGTGGGGGTAGGCGGTCTGGCAGCGGAAGCCGACGAAGTGGTCGGCGTTCCAGCCGGAGGCTTCGAAGAGCGTGGAGGTGAGTTCGGCGTGGCGGGGGTAGAACTCGCTCGCGGCGTTGCGGGTGCCCTGGCCCAGCACGGCGAGGAGCGGGGCGCCGGGGAGGGCGTCGTACCAGTTGCTGGGGCGGAGGGAGTGTGCTTCGCGGGGCCAGAGGAAGAGGTCCAGGGAGGGGACGCAGTTCTGGGCGAGTGAGCGCTCGAGGTAGACGTCAAAGACGGCGGCGCGGGTGGGGACGCGGATGTTGAAACGTGTTTCGTGGACGCGGCCGAGGTGCTTGGAATTTTCGTCGTCGTCGGGGCCCTTGGAGGCGAGGACGACGTCGACGGATTCCTCGATGCCGCGGGGCTCGACGACGGCGAAGAGTTCGCGGCCGCGCTGACGGCTAGTGACCAGGGCGAGGGGCTGGGTGCAGAAGTCCATGAGAACGCGCTCGCCCGAGAGCTGGAGTGGGGCGGGGGACGGGGGAGGCGAGGAGGGATCGTTGGGGGCGCGGGGGGCAGGCTGATCAGTGGCGGCGGTGGAATCGACGCTGCGGCCCAGAACCAGGGGCATCGCGTCGGGGCGAGCACGGTAGCCGATGACGGCGTGGCCGCCGAAGATCTCGACCTTGGAAGCGTCGGCGGGCTTGGGGCGCACGATCATGATGATGGCGCGGGTGTCCATGGCGCGGCCCACGCACTCGCTCGCGGCTTCGAACAGGCGTCGGCGAGCATCGACGGGGTCGGGTGACGTGCTCGCCGCCCATCCGGCGGAGGCGGGCTCTTCGGGGGCGGGCTCCATCATGCGGACCAGGGCGGCCTGGCTGATTCCCAGTTCGCGGAGGGTGGATTCGATCTGGTCGGCGGCGGCGGCGAGTCCGCGAACGGAATCTTCGCCCAGGGAGGTCTGGGCGGGGGCGTCGAGGACGCCGCGGACGATCTGGCGGAGGGCGGCGACGCCGGGTCCGCGGGCGAGGGCCTGAAGTGGTTCGTGGGAGAGGCGTGAAGCGACGAGGGCTCGCTGGGCGGTGCCGCGATCGATTCCGAGGAACTTGGCGAGTCCGCGGGCGGTGCGGGCGGCGTCGGGCGCGGCCTCGATGAGGGCGGCGAGTTCGCCGCTGAGACGGCGGCCCAGGAGCCTGAGGCGGGCGAGATCGGTTTCGGTGAAGTCGGTGGTCGGTCGGGCCACGATTCCCTTTCAAAGTCCAAACAATCCGGTGCTATCCGGAGGGGGCGGGGTCAGTCTACCGGGAATATGTCGTTTCTACACCTTGAAATGGCTTGCGGGAGCGAAGTCTGTGCGGTAGCATGTCACTCAGTGACACAATTATTGCCATTCAGCGACGGATCGTTTCGGCGACCGCATCTGAGATGACAACCGGGTCTCGTGTTTTCGGGGCTCCCTTCCACTCGACAATTCTTTCCCACCAGATCCCCCGCGCGTTGCGGGGGTTTCTGTATGCGCTCGCGGGGACTAGGAGAGTGCCCAAGGGGCTAGCCGGGAGAAATCCGTGCAGTCTGATAGACTCCCTGCGGAATGAAGCTCCCCGCCGATGTTGTTGCACGACTCCGAAGCAAGTACCAGGGGCGGTCCGTCTGCGTGACGGGCGGCGCCGGGTTCATCGGTGGCCACCTGTGCGATGCCCTGCTTTCGGTGGGGGCGACGATCACGGTGATCGATGACCTGTCGAACAGCACCGCGGAGCACATTGCCTCCCTGATGGACCTGGAGCCCAAGCGGGTGCGGTTTGTGCACGGGTCGGTGCTGGACGACGACGCGCTGATGGAAGCGGTGGGGCGCGGGGCGACGGGGGACGGGTGCCAGATCATTTTTCACCTTGCGGCGATCGGTTCGGTGCCGCGTTCGCTCGCCAATCCGCAGCGTTCGTGGTCGGTGAACGCGACGGGAACGGTGCGGACGCTGGTGGCGGCGATGGCCAAGCCGCCGCTGGGGGCGAAGCTTCCGGTGGAGCGGGTGGTGCTCGCGTCGTCGTCGTCGGTGTACGGTGACCATGCGATGACGGTGGGGGCGAACCTTCCGCCGCTGCCGAAGGTGGAGACGATGCTTCCGCGGCCGATCTCGCCGTATGCGGCGAGCAAGCTGGCGGCGGAGAGCCTGCTGGCGGCGTGGTCGGCGAGTTACAGGATTTCCACGGTTTCCCTGCGGTATTTCAACGTCTTTGGGCCGCGGCAGTCTCCGGACTCGGAGTATGCGGCGGTGATCCCGGCGATGGCGAAGCGGATCCTGTCGGGTCAGCCGGCGGTGGTGTTTGGGGATGGGAGCCAGGGCCGGGATTTCACGTTCGTGGGCAACGCGGTGCTGGGGACGCTGCTGGCGGGGGTTGCGGAGGGGCCGCTGCGGGGTGAGGCGATCAATATCGCGGCGGGGCGAAGGACGTCGGTGCTGGACCTTGCGAAGATGATCGGCCGGGCGTGCGGGGCGGATGGGCTTCTGCCGGAGTTCCGACCCGAGCGGGCGGGGGACGTCAAGGATTCGCTTGCCGACCTGGGCCGCGCGCGGGAGATGCTGGGATACGAGCCGGTGACGAGCCTGGAATCGGGCGTTCTCGAAACGATGGCGTACTACCGGTCAATTCTGCCGGCGGCGACGGCGCGGCGGTCGTAGGCCGGCTGCGCGAAGGACACACCAAGCGACATGCGATGGCTGCTGGACACGATCGGCGGGATCTGGGAGCTGGCCCGGCTGGGGTGGATCACGGGATTTCGATTCCGGGGCCCGTACTGGCAGTGGCGGATGCACACGGCCTTTGGGCGGGGCATGCCGGCGACCCGGGGCGAGCTGGTGCGATCGGTGCTCGCGTATGCCCGATGGGTGCACCGGATGCGGCGGGGGTCGTAGCGGGATGAACAGGGGTGAGGGGGCGGGCGGAGGCGAGGGGGATGACTGAAGCCTCGCCGGGGATTCTGTGTGAATTCGGTTTCGACTTATAAGACTTTGTCAAAGTAGTTCGCCAAGCGGCCCGATCCACGGGGAACCCCCGCGAGGGGGATGTTCGGCCCGCCACGAAGGGTGTATCCTTCTCCCCTTGGAGTCTGGTGACGGCGCCATGGCCTTTTTTCCCGGACCTTGAGCGAGTGTGGAGTCAGTCGATGTCGTCGAGCAACGCAAGCAACGGAAGTGGATCGTTCGCCAAGGCTTTTCTGCCGGGCCTGATCGTGGGGCTGGTGGTGGGCGGATTTGCGGGGGCGATCCTGTCGGGGCTGGGCGGGCCCGGGAACGTGCAGGCGGTGACCCGCGGCAACGGCCCGATCGACGACGGCGCGCCCCGGACTCGGGACGCGCACAATGAGGGCCAGGCGTCCGACGAGACGCAGGCACCGGCGGAAGATCCGAGCAAGACGCCCGGCACCGCGCCGGGTGCCGCGGAGCCCGCGCCGAGCGAGCCCGCGCCCGCCGATCCCAAGGCCGATCCGAATTCCCAGGCTCCCGGCAAGCCCGCGGAGCCGGCGCCGGAATCTCCCAAGCACGAGCCCGCGCCGGCGCCCGAGACGCCCAGGTCTGAAGTTCCCGGCCACGGCACGGGGAACGACAAGGTCATTGATCCCAAGTGATCGGTCCCGGGCGGAGAGTCGCCGACATCGGCGACGGAACGAACATTGAAATTCCGTGATCGGGAAGACTTGCGCGGGGTGCTGGCTCGCCTGCGTGGTGTTCTGCTGCGCCGCCGGCGTGGGCGACATAGGATGCGGCCGCACGCGGTGCCCGCCGAACGCCTTTCACGGACATGCCATGACACCCCAGCCTCCATCGATTTCCAAGGTGGTGCGTCAGCACGCCGAAACATCCCGGCTGATGGGTGTGGACTTTGTGCCGGTGTATCGGCCGGGCGCGGGTGGTGCGAATCGGGATCCGGTGAGCGTGAGCGCGGGGGCGGCGGCACCCTCGGAGTCCGTGGAGGCGGGGAAGGCCGCGCCGCGTGCGTTCCAGGCGCCGGTGGCGGCTGTCACGTCTGTCACTGCGCTCGTCACTGAGGAGCGCGGCGCGGCGCCCGTGACGGTGGAGAAATCGTCGTCCAAGGGAGCGGCGTTGACGCCGAAGGTGGAAAAGTCCGTGCCGGTGGCCGCGCCGGCGGGAACATCGGCGGAGGAGACTTCGGTGGGGAAGAAGAAGCCGGTTTCGAGCGCGTCCGCGTCGGTTCTTTCTTCGGCCCGGGATCCCGTGGAGGGGCAGCGGCGGCTGGATGAGATCCGGGCGAGGTACGAGGCCGATGCACCGCACAAGAACTTTGTCACGGACCACCACACGATCGTGTTCGGGGAGGGGGATCCGTGCGCGAGGCTGATGTTCGTGGGTGAGGCGCCGGGAGAAGAGGAAGACAAGACGGGGCGGCCGTTTGTGGGGCGGGCGGGGCAGCTGCTGGACAAGATGATCGTGGCGATGGGGCTGAGCCGCTCGTCGGTGTACATCGCCAACGTGCTGAAGACTCGTCCGCCCAACAACGCGACGCCGACGCTGGAGGAGACGCGGCTGTGCGCGCCGTACCTGTTTGAGCAGATCGCGGTGATCAATCCGGAAGTCATTGTGACGCTTGGTCTTCCGGCGACGCGGGCGCTGCTTGGGACGATGGAGGCGATGGGGAAATTGCGGGGGAAGTGGGCATCGTTCAACCCCGGGGCGATCGCGGGCGGGAAGGCGTTTGCGGTGATGCCGACGTATCACCCGGCGTACATCCTGCGGAATTACACGCCGCAGGAGCGTGCGAAGGTGTGGTCGGACCTGCAGATGGTGATGGAGCGATTGGGGCTTGCGAAGGCGGGCGGCGGGGCGGGACCTGCGTGATATACGAGGGATTGGGGTAGGGACTTTTCCTTGAGATGGCCAATAAAGGATCCGTGCTCAACAAAAAACGCGCCGGTGCGGAACCGGACGGAATCCTGAGCGAATCATCTCGTGGAGAAACGTGCTGAGGCCTGAGAAAAAAGGCCGCACCGTCAACCTTGATCCCGATTCTGTGGTATAGTCAGCAAGTCCTG
This sequence comes from Phycisphaerales bacterium, assembly GCA_044226385.1. Classification (GTDB taxonomy): domain Bacteria; phylum Planctomycetota; class Phycisphaerae; order Phycisphaerales; family UBA1924; genus JAEUJB01. The sequence goes on along the minus strand of JBGAHA010000009.1, from coordinate 91,927 downwards.
ACAGGCTGGTGCAGTCCAACAACGACCCCCACGAGACCCGGTGCTTCGGTTCGTCCGAGTGCCGGGTTTTTTCTTTTAACCGTGGATCGATGGGCGTCTATGCACGCGTGCGGGAAGCCTGCGCCCCGGCGCCGCGGTCAGCGGGCGTCGATCTTTTCGATCCGCGTGATCCAGTAGCTTGGGGTGGCGTTCCAGTCGACGGTGAAGTCGAAGCGGACGCTGTCGCCCGGCGAGAGCGGGGGGAGCGTGACGCCCTCGCCGAGGGGGAACGGCATCGCCATCGCCTTCATGCCGACGCGGCCGTCCTGGGACTGGAAGTCGTTGATGTCTTCGTGGCGGATGATGAGCTGGGTGGAGGGCTTGTCCTTGATGGGCAAGGTCTCGATCAGGCCGCGGACGGTGTAGGTGCGCACGGGAACGGTGGACGCGGGCACGGCGGCGCGAGGCTTCTTGTCCGAGCAGGCGGGAAGGGTCCAGACGACGACGCTGGTGCAGGCGGCGAGGACGACCATCGAGAGGGCGAGTCGACGGGTGAGCGGCGTGGTCATGGGGATTGTCGCCTGCGGGGGGAGTGGGCGCTTCATGTGCGGCCGATGAACGACTCTTCGTCCTTGACGACCTCCTCGGTTCCGGCGTCGGGCTTGTCGGGCTGGAAGGGTGAGTTGGATCGCATGATGAGTGAGACGCCGTCGGGGAGGGACTGGGTGACCTGGGCGATGACGTCGCCGGCGAGTCGGCGGGTGAATCCCCAGCGGCGGGTCTTACCCATGATGAGCGTGTCGCATCCGTAGGTGACGGTGTAGTCGAGGATTTCGCCGGCGATCTCGGTGCTGGTGACGTAGACGGGGACGTAGGGGACGCCTGCCTGGCGGGCGAGGACGGCGGTGGTGCCCAGGGCGACGAGTGCTTCGGAATCGTCCTCGACGCGCGGGACCTGACCGGGGGCGATATCCATGACGCGCAGGGTGCGGACGTAGATGGAGAAGAGGACGGCCTTGCGGCGGCGTGCGAGGTCGACGGCGAACTCGGACTGGTCCTTTCCGCGGGCGGCGAGCATGATGCGTGGGCGAGAGGCGTCGAGCTTGGTGGGGGGGGCCTGGAGCTCGGCGACCCATCCGGTGGCGGGTTCGGGGAGCTGCTCGCCCATGGCGCGCCTGCGGCGCTGGTTGGCGACGATGAATCGGATGGTGAGGATGGTTCCGACGACGCCGCCGGCGAAGAGGGTGGCGTGGAGCTTGGTGGCGATGATGGTGAGCTCGACGGCGAGCATGGCGGCGGCGACGGCGAGGAGTCCGAGGCGCTGGGGGGAGGTGATGGGGAGCTTGCGGTTGGCGACGCAGCATCCGATGTTGATGGTGATGGCGCCGACGACGCCGACGGCGTACATGTCGTAGAGGAGGAGCGTGTTTCCGTTGCTGAAGATGACGGTGAGGATGCAGGTGATGACGGAGAGGATGAGGCCGACCCAGGGGACGCCGGAGTAGTTGAGTCGTGAGAAGATCTTGGGGACTTCGGCGTCCTGGGCCATGGAGTAGAGGACGGAGACCATGGCCATGACGGCGGTGTTGGAGGCGGAGAGGAGGAGGAGGCCGAAGGCGACGGCGGCGATCTTGCCGAAGTAGAAGCCGAAGGTCTGCCCGAGGAAGGAGGCCTGCCCGACGGCGATGGCGAGCTGCTTGACGGCGGTGTCGCGGTAGAGCTCGACCTCGGCGGGGACGTGGGCCGTGGGGTCGTGCATGGCGTGGTAGGTGACGGCGTCGGGGACGGTGTGGTTGACCAGTGCGGGGAGGCCGGAGAAGGCGAGTCCGAAGATGAGGTTGAGGGTGACGACCTCGATGAGGACGGGCCAGATGGTCTTGCGGGCGGTCTTGGCGACAGGCTCTTTCATGAGGCCGGTCATGTTGGAGACGGCCTCGACGCCGGAGAGGGCGAGCATGATGGCGACGAGGCTGGTCCAGCGGTCCCAGATGGAGGCCATGGAGGGATGGACGCCCGAGACGGTGCGGAGACCTTCGCGGACGAAGGGGAGGCACATGGAGAGGATGCAGGCGGCGACGACGAGGGTGACCATCGCGATGATGAGCGCGAAGCGTCCTGCGCTGCGGGCGCCGTACCAGTTGACGATGCCGATGAGGATGAGGGCCAGGACTGAGAGGGGAACGACGAGGCCCTCATCGGTGCCGAAGTACTTGAAGGCCTCGACGGTGGAGAGGGCGGCGGTGACGATGTAGTCGCACAGGAGGAGGGTGGCGCCGAAGACGGAGAGGACGGGGCTGAGCTGGCGGGCGGAGGTATAGACGCCGCCGCCTTCGGGGAAGACGCGGCAGACGATGGTGTAGGACCATGCGACGGCGGCCATGATGACCGACATGGCGCCCAGGTACCAGACGGCGGCGTGGCCTGTATAGAAGAAGGCGAGGCCCAGGACGTAGAGGCGGCTGGTGCCCCAGTCACCGAACAAAAGCGGACCGGCATGGAACCAGTCGAGATTCCGCGGGCGACTTTGAGCGACGAGCATCCGAGGGTTTTCCAGGGGCACAGAGGCTCAGAACGTGATCTCTCCTCCGACCCAGGCGCGGGTGGAGTGTACCCCGGGGGTGTGGGGCGGGGAGCGGGCCGGGTTTTGGAGGTTGCCGCGCTGGTTTGGTGAGGATTCGGGGGGCCTTCAGGCGGGCTCGCTGGGGTCCACAAGAGACACAAAGGTGTCGATCATCGCGCCGACGCCCTTGTACACCTCCCACGGGGTGGTGTGGAACATGTACGCGCCGGTGGTGACGAGCAGGTTGGGCTGGTCGAGGTGGGCCTGGGTGACGGTGGTGGTGACGTGGGTAGCGCCCATCTGCTGGAGGGCCGCGGCGGTTTCGAGGTCGTTGCCGATGGTGAGGGAGCAGCCGGGGCCGCCGCCGACGGTGCCCAGGACGCGGGCGGCGATCGCCGGGGCGATGCAGCACATGGCCATGGGCTTGCGGGCGGCATGGAACTCTTTGACGACGCGGTGGACGTCGGGGTTGACGGTGCAGCGGGGGCCGTCGGCGGCGAAGGTGCAGAGGTTCTTGGCAGCGCCGAATCCGCCGGGGAAGACGACGCCGGCGTAGTTCTGGGCACGGAGGTGGGCGAGGGGCTTGATCTGGCCGCGGGAGATGCGGGCGGATTCGACCATGCAGTTGCGAGCAGGGTGGTCGGGGGCCTGGGCGGCGTGGTTGATGGTGGAGGCCTGAGGGGCGTCGGGTGCGAAGCAGTGGTAGGAGAGACCCAGGCGGGCGAGGTGGATGAGGCAGCTGACGGATTCGTGGATCTCGCTGCCGTCGAGGAAGCCGCAGCCGGAAAGGACGACGGCGATGGTGGGCATGGGAGGAACTCCGGTGAAGAGGCGAGCGAGCGGGGGGGCGTTGCTCGCGGATGGTAGAAGGAGGTTGATGTGGGTTCCGCGCAGCGATTCAGACCCGGCGTGCGAGCAGGTTCTGGATGGTCTGCGTGCGGTAGGCGAAGATGCGATCCAGGTCCCTGCGGACGTAGAGGCGGTTGATGAGGGGGGTGAGGGGGCCGCCGAAGAAGGCGTAGTCGACGTGGTCGCGCATCAGGGTGCCGCCGGAGCCGGCGGGGTCTGGCTCGAAGGTGTGTTCGTGTCGCCAGAGCTTGTAGGGGCCGCTGAGCTGTTCATCGACGAAGCGGGTGGAAGGGCGCCAGACGGCGATGCGGGTTCTCCAGCGGATGGGGATGCCGTGGAGGCGGATGCGGTAGTCGATGAGCGTTCCCGGCGCCATGGTGATCGGTGCGGGGGTCAGGATCTCGAAATGGAGCCACGGGGGCGTGATCGCCTGGAGGTTGGCGGCGTCGGCGAAGAACGCGAAGGTCTCTTCGACGCTTCGCGGGACGACGGTGGTGGTTTCAAGCCGAAAGGTGTTCAACGTCGCGGGTGTGCTCGGCCGGGGAGTTGCCGCGGAGGTGGGCGGGGTTCCCGGGCAGGAGCGATTCGGCGTGGGAACTTGGGCGGATGCGGGGGAGCGGGTGCGTATTGAAGAGATGGGTGGGAGGTTTGCTCGCGGCGCCGCGGCGAGAAGAGGCGGGGCGCGGGGGGATGAGGGTGATGGAAGGTTCGGAGACCATGACCTTCATGACGCGTCCGCGGCGGGAGGGGGCGGGGAGATCGGAGGCGGGAGGCAGGGAAGGGCAGGCGTGCATGGTGAAACGGCCGGAGGTGGTGGCCGCGGCAAAGAGCTGGGGGGAGGGGATGACGGTGGTGTCGTCCGCGTGACTCGCCGCGCGGGCGGGGAGGGCGAGGGACACGGCGACGAGCGTCGCGGTTCCGGAGATGGAGATTTCCGGGGAGTCGGAGGGAGTGGTGGATTCAGAAGGAAGGGTCTGGGCGTGGATGGGCTGGACGCAGGCGAGGACGGGCTGGGCGTCGGGGGGTGTGGCGGCGAGGGAGTCCGGGCCGGAGTCGGTGATGCCGGGCAGGGAGCGGAGCTCGGCGGGGGAGGCGGAGGCGTTGAGGGCGAGGACGACCGGGACGCGGATCCAGGGGTTGGCGGCGAGCTGGTCGAGGGTGCGGGAGCCGAAGGTGGAGAGCCACGCGGTGGTGGCGGTGGAGGTGAGGGCGGTGGCGGAGAGCCAGGCGGCGCTGGAGGCGAAGAGATCCGTGAGCGGTCCGGATGCGACGCGGAGTGTGCCGCCGATGAGCAGCGCGGCGGCGACCAGAGCGCACTGCAGGTTTTCTGTTCGGCTGGTCGGCATTTGAACACCACGCGCGAATCGTGCCCGCACTGGAAGTGGCGAGCGTGCCTTGCGGGAGGTGGGCGTGAGCACGCCCGCGTCCGCGAGGCCATCCCCGGACTGACATCCTGATGCGCCCGGACAGGCGGTCCGTCGCACGCACCGGAACAGAAGTTCAACGGGGTGGGCGCGAGGGGATTGCCGGCGGGGATGGAGAAGGAGCGGTCGGGGACGGGGGAGAGTTCGGTGTATGCGGTTTGGGAGGGCTGCGCGGGGGGTTAGAGGGTGGATCGAGGCGTTCTTCGGACCTTGGGATGAAGAAAGGGGCGTGGCGCGGGACGCGTGGCGCAGGGCAGGAGCGTGAGATGGGCTGGTGCACGGCGGGCTGAAAGGACCGGCATCGATCGCTAGGATTGCGCTTCGCCGACGGGAAGCCTTCATGAGAGGGCGGGCTCGCGGCGTCTTTTCGTATGGAGCTGGCGTGAAGAAGCGGGCGGTTATCGTTGGCGCGGGCGGGTACAGCGGGGCGGAGCTGCTGGGGATCCTGCTGGGGCATCCGTCGGTGGACGTGGTGGGGCTGTACGGCTCTGCGTCGCGCGGAACGGGTGAGCGTCCGCAGACGATCGCCGAGATTTTTCCAAGGTTCCGCGGACGATGCGAACTGCCGGTGGTTGCCGCGGATGCGGGGGCGATCACGGCGCTGGGAGCGGACGTTGCGTTCCTCGCGACGCCGCACGAGGCGAGCCTGGAGCTTGCGCCGCAGCTGATCAAGGCGGGGATGGTGGTGCTGGACCTGTCGGCGGCGTTCCGACTGAAGGATGGGGCGCTGTACCCAAAGCATTACGGGTTTGAGCATCACGCGAGGGAGCTGCTCGCCGCGTCCCCGTATGGGTTGCCGGAGCTGTTCCGGGCGGCGCTGCGAGAGGCTTCGCTGATCGCGGTGCCGGGGTGCTATCCGACGTCGGCGATCCTGCCGCTGGCGCCGCTGGCGCGGGCGGGGGCGATCGAGCCGGGGCGGCGACCGGTGATCGATTCGACGAGCGGCGTGAGCGGGGCCGGGCGTTCGCCGAGCGTGAAGAGCCTGTTCTGCGAGGTGAGCCTGCAGCCGTACAACGTGTTCAAGCACCGGCACCAGCCGGAGATCGATGCGTATGCGGGCGTGTCGACGGTGTTCACGCCGCACCTGGGGGCGTATGACCGGGGGATTCTGTCGACGATCCACGTGGACCTGATCAAGGGGTGCACCGAGCAGTCGCTGCGGGATATGTACCGCGGGGCGTATGGGAACGAGCCGTTCGTGCGGCTGCTGCCGGCGGGGTCGTGGCCGAGCGTCGCCGACGTGAGGGGGACGAACTTCTGCGACATCGCCCTGGCGGTGGATGAGGGGAACCGGCACGGGATCGTGGTGAGCGCGATCGACAACCTGGTGAAGGGCGCGGCGGGGCAGGCGGTGCAGTGCTTCAACGCGCGGTTCGGGATCGATGAGACGGTGGGACTGCTGGCCAGCGCGGCGGCCGGGAGCGCGGGGGGTGGACGGTGACGCACGCGGGGCCGGTGGTGATCAAGGTCGGCGGAACGATGGTGGAAGATCCACGGACGTCTCCGCCGCTGTGGAACGCGGTGGCGAAGCTGCACCGGGAGCATCCGGGCGGCGTGGTGGTGGTGCACGGCGGCGGGAAGGCGGTGGACCGGCACCTGGACCGGCTGGGGATGACCACCGAGCGGAGAGAAGGTATCCGCATCACGCCGGCGGAGCAGCTCGACGAGATCGTGGGCGTGCTCGCGGGACGTGTGAACAAATCGATCGTGGGACAGTTCCTGCGGATCGGGGTGCGGGCGGTGGGGCTGTGTCTGGGGGACGGCGGGGCGGTGCCAACGGCGAAGACGACGCGGTACAGCTTTGATCCGGGGCGAGTGGGGGATGTGGTGGAAGCGGCGGCTGGAGCGGCCGTGGAGGGGAAGACGGACCTGCTGCGCGTGCTGCTGGGAAGCGGATTTCTGCCGGTGCTGAGCTCGATCGGGATCGATGGGGACGGGTTTTTGAACGTGAACGCGGATGATGCGGCGGCGGGGACGGCGAGGGTGATCGGGGCGTCGGCGCTGGTGCTGATGACGGACGTGCCGGGGATTCTGGACGGGAGCAAGCGGCTGGTGGCGGAAATCGACCGCGGGGGGATCGAGCGGCTCATCGGCACGGGAGAGATTTCGGGGGGGATGATCGTCAAGGCGCGGGCGGCGGTAGAGACGGCGACGCGGATCGGGGCGCCGGTGGTGATCTTGTCGGGTGCGGGCGCGGAGGCCTTGGAGGCATGGTGCCGCGGGGAGGCGTCGGGGACTCGCGTGTTGCCGGGGTGAGGCGGGAGTACGGTGGGGGACGTTTCCCCCGGGCAGGTCTTCACGTTTGGCATGAGGAACCGCGCACCGGCGGGGCGGAGGTGTTCTATTGTCTCCGTTTCCCATTTTGCCGGCGTTTTGAATTGGATGCGTGTTTGCTGATCCTGATCGCCCGAACAGACCGGAGCCACCGATGGCCGCAGCGCCCCTCTCGACGACCAGTTCGCTTTTCGGCACGGACCTTCTGACGGTCGCGTCGCTGTCTCCGCAGCAACTGGGCGGGCTTTTGGACTTGGCGGGGAAGGTGAAGGCGGACCGCGGGCCGTATGCGAAGTCGCTGGCGGGCAAGTCGGTGATCCTGATCTTTGAAAAGGCTTCGCTGCGGACAAAGGTGACGTTTGAGGTTGGCGTGCACAACCTCGGCGGTTCGCCGATCTACATGGACCAGTCGGGCTCGAAGCTGGGGGAGCGCGAGAGCATCAAGGACTACGGGAAGAACCTGGAGCGCTGGGTGCAGTGCATCGTGGCGAGGGTGTACAGCCAGAAGGCGCTGGAGGAGCTGGCGGTGCACGCGAAGGTGCCGGTGATCAACGCGTTGTCGGACCGGTTCCATCCGTGCCAGGCGCTGGCGGACGTGTTCACGCTGAAGGAAAAGCTGGGGCGGCTGGAGGGGAAGCGGCTGGCGTTCGTGGGGGATGGGAACAACGTGTGCCATTCGCTGATGCACGCGGCGACGCTGCTGGGGATGGAGATGACGGTGGTGTGCCCCAAGGGGTACGAGCCGGCGGCGGATGTGACGGCGGAGTGCGAGCGGTTCGCGGCGGCGTCGGGCGGGAAGCTGACGATTTCGAGCGAGCTCCGGGCGATCGCGGGGCATCACGCGGTGTACACCGATGTGTGGGTGTCGATGGGGCAGGCGGAGCAGGCGCAGGAGAGGCGGCGAGCGTTCGCGGACTACCAGGTGAACTCGGGGCTGATGCGGCTGGCGGGGCAGGGGTTGCCGGCGGCGCCGCTGTTCATGCATTGCCTGCCGGCGCAGCGAGGGATTGAAGTGACCGACGAGGTGATCGATTCGCCGTCGAGCGTGGTGTACGACCAGGCGGAGAACCGGATGCATGTGCAGAATGCGGTGATGGTGGAGGTTTTGGGGGGAGGGAAATAGGGCAAATGGGGCAGAGGGGCAAAGGCGGCAAATGTAGAAAGGGCTACAGGGCCACATAAAGACACACAGCGGCACAGCGGCACAGCGGCACATGCCGATGCCCAGGACACTGTCGAGGCGATGAGTTTGGACTGAATGGACGAATTCTCTTCGTCTCTTCGTCTCTTCGTCTCTTCGTCTCTTCGTCTCTTCGTCTCTTCGTCTCTTCGTCTCTTCGTCTCTTCGTCTCTTCGTCTCTTCGTCTCTTCGTGACTCCGTGACTCCGTGACTCCGTGACTCCGTGACTTTCCCGCTCACTTCGCGGGAAGGGGGACGGAGTTTTCGGGGGGGATGGCGGTGGGGCCGTGGTGGGCGAAGGCGTGGATGTTGTGCATGGTGACGGAGGCGATGCCGTGCATGGCTTCGCGGGTGAAGAAGGCCTGGTGGGCGGTGACCAGCACGTTGGGGAAGGTGAGCAGGCGTGCGAAGACATCGTCGGCGATGACTTCTTCGGAGAGGTCCCGGAAGAAGAGGTCGGCTTCTTCCTCGTACACGTCGAGGGCGACGCCGGCGAGGGTGCGCTGCTTGAGGGCTTCGACGAGGGCGGGGGTGTCGACGAGTCCGCCGCGGCTGGTGTTGATGAGCATCGCGGTGGGCTTCATGAGCGCGAGCATGCGGGCGTCGATGATGTGGCGGGTTTGCGGCGTGAGTGGGCAGTGCAGGGCGAGGATGTCGGATTGGCGGGCGAGGTCGTCGGGAGAGGCGTAGGTGACGCCGGCGGCGGCGAGGGGTTGTGAGGGGAAGGGATCGCTCGCCAGCACACGGCACCCGAAGCCGAGCATGATGCGGCAGAAGACCGAGCCGATTTTTCCGGTGCCGATGCAGCCGACGGTCTTGCCGTGGAGATCGAAGCCCATGAGTCCGTCGATGGAGAAGTCGTGCTCGCGGACGCGGTTGAAGGCGCGGTGGGTGTGGCGATTGAGGGTGAGGATGAGCGCGACGGCGTGCTCGGCGACGGCGTAGGGGGAATAGGCGGGGACGCGGGCGAGCGTGAGGCCCAGGCGGGCGGCGTGGACGACATCGACGTGGTTGAACCCGGCGGAGCGCAGGGCCAGGAGCCGCACGCCCTGGGCGTGCAGGATGTCGAGGGCGGGGGCGTCGAGGCGGTCGTTGACGAAGACGCAGGCGGCCTCGCAGCCCTTTGCGAGTGGGGCGGTCGCGGCGGAGGCGGGGGCGTCGAGGAAGAGGAACTCGTGGCCGAGGGATTCGGCGAGGGGTTCGAAGAAGGGTCGCTCGTAGCGCTTGGTGCTGAAGAATGCGGTGCGCATGGCGTGACTCTCTGTGGCGCGGGGGGAGCGCGGGGTGCAGGAGGGGATCAGGAGAGAAGATCGGCGACGCCGACGATTCCCAGGACGCAGCTCACGATGCCGTTGAGTGTGAAGAAGGCCAGGTCGAGGCCGGCTTTTCCGCGGCGAGCGAGGACGACGTGCTCGGTGATGAGGAGTCCTGCGACGAGGATGATCGCGGCGGCGAAGGGTGTGCCGAGGCGCGGCTCGGCTTTCCAGGCGAGTGTGAGGCAGGCCAGGGCACCGGCGTGGAGGGCGCGGCTGATGGTGAGGGCGGCGGGGATTCCCAGGCGGGACGGGACGCTCCAGAGACCGGTGGAGACGTCGGTGTCGACATCCTGGAGGGCGTAGATGATGTCAAAGCCGGCGACCCAGAGGGCGACCATGGCGGCGAGCCAGAAGATGGCGTGGGTGTGGGTGAGTGAGGCGGGATCGACGGCGAGGGCGGCGGCCATGGGGGAGAGGCAGAGCGCGACGCCGAGATAGAGGTGGCAGAGCCAGGTGAAGCGTTTGGTGTAGGAGTAGAGGGCGAGGTAGGCCAGGACGGGGAGGGCGAGATAGGTAGGCCAGGGGTTGGCGTAGAAGAGCCAGAAGCCGGCGGCGGAGAGGATGAAGAGGACGGCGCAGGTGATGAGCGCGGCGGCGCCGAGGGCGGGAGAGACTTTCCCGGAGGCGAAGACGCGCCGGGCGGTGCGTGGGTTGGTCGCGTCGATGCGGCGGTCGGCGAGGCGGTTGACGAGCATCGCCCAGGTGCGGGCGGTGACCATGCAGGCGAGGACCAGGAGCATCTGGCCGGCGAAGCGTGACCAGGGTGCGCCGGTGGAGCGGGCGAGGAAGGCGCCCAGGACGGCGAAGGGGAGGGCGAAGACGGTGTGGGAGAGCTTGATGTCGGCGGCGATGAGGCGCAGGGCGGCCGCGCCCGTCGCGGGGGCGGGTGGGGGTGCGGGTACGGCGGCGTGCGGGCTGGCGGGTGTGGACATCGGCGAGGCGGTGTTCACGTGGGAGGCGTGGGATTCACGAGGATCAGCCGCCGCCGGTGGGGGTCGAGGGGGGCGTTGAGTCGGCCGGGGGCGGCGTCGCGGAGGCGTCGGTGGCGTCGGGTTCACCCTTGAGGGCGGGCTTGGGCGCGGGGACGCGGTCGTCGAACTCGCGCATGCTCGCGACCTTTCCGCCGCGGACGACGACCTCGATCTTGGCGGGGTTGGTGGGATCGACCTTGCTGAAATCAAAGAGCCAGACGCCTTCCTCGGCGCCCTTCTCAGGGGAGGGGTGATGGAAGGCGGACTTCACGGCGTCGAGGGAGCCGCCGATGAGGCCGGCGGAATCTTCGTTGACGATGCGGTCGAGGTTGCCGCCCTTGGGGGGCTTGGACTGCTGGAAGACGAAGTACCCACCGGCGGCGGCGAGGACCACGACCAGCACGACCAGACGGACCAGACTGCCCTTGCGCCCTTCAGCCATTGGGTGACTCCCTTCGTTCGACTCGGATCAGGCGTGCGTTGAGAAGTTCGGCCGCCTGCCGCACCAGCGGATGATCGGACATGCTAGAAGCGGGGAGGGGCTGGGGCGCGTGGCGAGGGGTGGGAAGTGGTGATGGGGAGGCTCCCGAATGGCCGGAGGGGGAGTGCGCCGCGCCGGGTGAGGGAGCTGGTTGTGAGCCGGCGTGCTGGCCGGGTGTGGATGGTGGGGCGCTGTGAGGCGCGGCTTCGCCGGGGAGCAGCTCCAGGGCGAGGATGCGGCCGGCGGCTTTGGAGAGGGCCTGGGTGATTTCTTCCCTGCGGATCTCGGCGGTTCGCATGAGTCCCGGGGGGACACGGAGCACGATGCGGGAGGCATCGAGCATCTCGAGCTGAACGCCCTGGAGCACGGCCTGGATGGCGCGCGAGCCGCAGGCGGCGACGAGTCCCTGCCAGTCGGTGGGCGGCGTGCCGGGCCTGCTGAGCGTGGGCGCGGGGGCATCGTGCGGCTCGGTGGGGGCGAAGTCTTCGCGGGGCCGGGCGGGTGCGGCGGGGGATGAGGCGATGGGCCGCGGCGGGGGTGCGGTTGAAGGCGGCGACGTTGGGGGCGCGTGGGGCGCGGCGGATCCCGGCGTCGCCGTCAGCGTTTTTTTGCGGAGGAATCCTCGCGGGAAGCGGCGGCGAGGACGGCGGTGACCTCGGCGATCTTCTCGGTCATGGCGAGTCGGACGATGAGGGCGTCCATGAGGGAGCGGGGGGAGGAGCTGCTCTTGACGCTGCGCTGGACGTTCTCGCACAGGGCGATCATGTGGGTGAGGCCGGCGGGATCGAAGGGGAGGCAGCGGGCGGCCTCGGCCTGGCGTGCCTGGTCGGAGAGATCAACCAGGGGGGTATCGGGTCCGCAGGCGCACAGGAGCATGAGGTCGCGGAATCGCGAGCTGAGGGTTTCGAGGAGGGTGTCGATGGAGATGCCCTTGGAGAGAAGGGCGTCGGCCTTCTGGAGGGCGGGGCCTGCCTGGCCGGCGGCGATGGCGTCGATGAGGGCGCCGATGAGCTCGGTGTCGGGGAGGCCCAGGAGGTCTTCGAGGAGCTTGAGGGTGAGGTGCTTGTCTCCGCCGGCGATGACGCGGTCCAGGAGGGAGAGGGCGTCGCGCATGGAACCGTTGCCGAGCCGCGCGACGGCGTGGACGAGTTCGGGATCGGCCTTGAGCTCTTCGGCCTCGATGACTTCGCGGAGGTGGTCGGCGATGCGAGCGGAGGGGATGTTGCGGAAGTCGAAGCGCTGGCAGCGTGACTGGATGGTGGCCGGGACCTTGTGGGATTCGGTGGTGCAGAGGATGAACTTGACGTGGTCGGGGGGCTCCTCCATGGTCTTGAGGAGGGCGTTGAAGGCCTGCATGGAGAGCATGTGGACTTCGTCGATGATGTAGATCTTGAACTTGCCGCGCAGGGGGCGGTAGGCGGCGTTGGCGATCAGTTCCCGAACATTGTCGACGCCGGTGTTGCTTGCGGCGTCGATCTCGATGACGTCGGAGTCCTTGCCCTGCATGATGAGGGCGTCGATCTCGGGTGTTCCGCCGTTGAGGGCCTTGGCGAAGATGCGCGCCATGGAGGTTTTGCCGACGCCGCGGGTGCCGCAGAAGAGGTAGGCGTGGGCGACGCGGCCGGAGGCGATGGCTCCGCGGAGGGTTTTGGCGATGACTTCCTGCCCGACGACCTCGTCGAACCCCTTGGAGCGGTATTTCCTTGCGAGCACGGTGTAGGCCATGGCGGGAGTGTAAGGAGAGGGCGGGGGAGCGGGCGTGGGGGGTGGTGGGTGTTTCTTCACGTGGGGGAGGCATGGATGGGAGCGCGGTCTGCGGAGATGGTTGGTACTTCCGCAAGGTCGCGCAGAAACTGCGTGTGTGGACCGGCCTTGGTACCAGCACTATCCTGTGGCTCGATTGCGTTAATCGCGCCAGCTTCTTGACAGGAGCCTTCGTACGCACGCATCGAGTGAGTCCTTCGCGTTGGGCCCAATCCGGGTCCCGCGGACCAACGTCCAGCTTGGAGATTTGAACGATGAACCCCGGAATCCTTTCAAAATTCACCTTGATTGCCCTCCTCGCGGGCACGGTGACGGTCTTTGGCGGGTGTGACAGCTCGCAGAAGAAGAAGGCCGCGACCGAGCCCCAGCGTCAGGAGACGGCGGCGGCTCCGAAGAATTACAACTACAAGCTCGGCCCGCGGCTCGCGGCGACCGACGGCCAGGGCGCCCCTGCCCCGGCCCCGGCGCCGATGGCCCGTGAGACGCCCCGCCCGGCGGCGCACGGCCCCTGCAACTACTCCCCGACGGCGGGCCCGGGGATGAACATCTCCCCGATGGCGTTCCCCACGGGTGACGTGGCGACCAGCGCGGTGCTGGTGCACCAGGTCGTTCCCGCGCAGGTCCGCGCGGGCTCGAACTACACGTATGAGCTGCACGTGACGAACATCACGGCGGGCACGCTGCAGAACGTCGTCGTTCACAACGAGGGCGCGCAGAACCTGACGGTGGTGTCTTCGGACCCCGCGGCCGCGAAGGGCAACAACGGGGATTCGATGTGGATGCTGGGTGACCTGAGCCCCTGCCAGACCAAGGTGATCAAGATCACGGGCAAGGCCGACAAGGTCGGTACCTCGTCGAGCTGCTCGTCGGTCTCGTACAACAACACGCTGTGCGCGAGCACGACGGTTGTCGAGCCGGCCCTGCAGATCACCAAGCAGATCACGGCCGAGTCGATCCTGGGCTGCGACCCGATCACGATGACGGTCGAGGTGAAGAACAGCGGCACGGGCACGGCGTCGAACGTGAAGATCTCCGACACGCTGCCCGCCGGCCTGACGACGGCCGACGGCAAGTCGACGGTTGATATCGCCGTGGGCGACCTGGCCCAGGGCCAGTCCAAGCCCTTCACGGTGGCCCTGAAGGCGACCAAGACGGGCAAGTACGACAACCAGGCCAAGGCCATGGCCGACGGCGGTCTGACGGCGACCTCCAACACCGTCTCGACGGTGGTGAAGCAGGCCTCGCTGGCGCTGGCGTGCAAGGTTTCGACCGATCGCGTGATCATCCGCCCGGGCGCGGAAGGCTGCTTCGAGCTGACGCTCAAGAACACCGGTGACGGCGCTTCCAAGGGGAGCGTTGTGACGGCGACGGTCGCGGGCGGCACGGTCAGCAGCGCTGACGGCGGCCAGGTGAACGGCGCGAACGTGACCTGGGGCGTGGGCGACCTTGCCCCCGGCGCCAGCAAGACGGTGAAGCTGTGCGTGCGTCCGACGACGATGGGTGATGTGACGGTGAGCGCGACCGCGACGGGCGGGTGCGCTTCCCAGGTCGCGACGAACTGCAAGTTCGGCGCGACGGGCACGCCCGACATCGGTACCACGGTGACCGACGCCGACGGCGTGGTGCTCGTGGGCGACAACCACACCTACCAGTGCGAGGTCAAGAACCAGGGCCAGGTTGACCTGACCAACACCAAGATGGTCGTGACCCTGCCCGAGGGCCTGACCTTCGTCTCCTCTCCCCAGAACCCCCAGGTGGCCGGCAACAAGCTGACCTTCAACTTCGGCTCGGTTGCCGCGGGCCAGCTCCGCTCGTTCACCTTCGTCGCCAAGGCGACCAAGTCTGGCGAACTGCTGGTGATCGGTGAAACCACCTGCGACCAGCTCAAGACCCCCGTCCGCGACGACGAACTGACGGTCTTCATCGACCGCTAAGTAAGTCCATCGCTGACTCGACATGCATGATGCATACTCGCCGGGCCCGGAGACGGGCCCGGCGGTGTTTTTGGAGGGAGTAGGCACTGAGCACTGGGCATCAGGCACTCGGGGGGAAAAGGCAAAGCCGCGGGAAGGGCGGAGTGGAGGTCCGGGGGCGTATTGTGGGGATGCGTGAAGAATCGTCGCAAGGCAACACCACCTGGAACTCGGCGCGGGGAACGTGCGGCCGATGAGGTAGGCCTTGCGCGAAGCATTGAGGCGTGGTTTGAAGCCTCGCGGCGGGAGTTGCCGTGGCGACGGAAGGCGGGCGCAGGGGCGGGGCATCTGCGCGATCCGTACCGCGTGCTGGTGAGCGAGCTGATGCTGCAGCAGACGCAGGTGTCGCGGGTGATCGACCGCTTCGAGCCGTTCGTCGCGGAGTTTCCCACCGCCGCGTCGCTCGCCCTGGCCGACGAGTCGCGGGTGCTGGCGCTGTGGTCGGGGCTGGGGTATTACCGGCGAGCGAGGCTGCTGCACCGGGCGGCGAAGGAGATCGCGGGGCGGCATGGGGGCATCGTGCCGCGGGATCGAGGGGCACTGGAAGAACTTCCGGGCGTGGGGAAGTACACGGCGGGGGCGATCGCCTCGATCGCGTTCGGGCTTCCCGAGGCGCTGGTGGACGGGAACGTGGCGCGGGTGCTTTTCCGGATTCACGGGCGGGAGGCGACGCACGCGGACCCGGGGGACATGCGCTGGGCGTGGGAGCGGGCCGAGTCGATGGTGGGGGCGGCAGCGGCGGCGGGGGTGCGGCCGGGAGAGCTGAACGAGGGGTTGATGGAGCTGGGCGCGACGGTGTGCACGCCGGCAAGTCCGCGGTGCGAGGTGTGCCCGGCGCAGGTGATGTGCCGGGCGCGGGCGATGGGACGGCAGGACGAGATTCCGCGTGCGAAGAAGGCGGTTGTGAGGCGCGAGGTGTTCTGTGGGTCGGTGATTGTGGAGGACGGGAAGGGGAGGCTGCTGGTGGAGCAGCGACCGGGGACGGGGATGTGGGCGGGGATGTGGCAGGCGCCCACGGTGGAGGTTGGAAGGGACGAGCACGGGGAGGCGGAGTGTGTGGCGGGGATGCTGGGGGGTGCGGCGGCGTCGTTGAAGCTCATCGAGCGGTTTGAGCATCAGACGACGCACCGGCGGGTGCACTTTGCGGTGTGGAGAGGCAGGCTGCACGCGGCGCAGCGGAAGTCGGCGGCCGCGGGGAGGGTGTGGGCGACGCGTGAGGAGATCGCCGCGCTGGGGATTTCCAGCGTGCAGCGGCGGATCCTGCTGGAGCTTTCGCGGCGGTGAAGGCGGGAACACGAGGGGCTGCGCGGGAGAAGATGGGCTGCGCGGCGGGGCGGTACACTTGGCGCATGACGCAGGCGCGCTCGCGGCAGATCGTTTCCTCCACGCTGATCGTGGGTCTTGAGGTCCACGTGGAGCTTGCCACGCGGACCAAGATGTTCAGCCGGTGCCCGAGCCCGGCGAGCCGGGAGTTTGAGGACGCCGCGGCGAACACGTGGATTGATCCGGTGGTGCTGGGGCTGCCGGGGGCGCTGCCGGTGATCAACCGGTCGGCGGTGGAGCTTGGGATGATGGTGGGCCTGGCGCTGGAGTGCCGGATCGCGCCGGTGACCAAGTGGGACCGCAAGAGTTACTTCTACCCCGATCTGCCCAAGAGCTACCAGATCAGCCAGTACGACCTGCCGCTGTGCTTCGACGGGTCGGTGGACCTGCCGGGGCTGGACGAGCGCGGGTTTTTCGTGCTGGATTCATCGGCGCAGGCGGCGACGCCGGGGTGCCGGGTGGGGATCATCCGCGCGCACCTGGAAGAGGACGCGGGGAAGCTGCTGCACGAGGCGCCGGGGGGCGGGGCGATCGATTTCTCGATCGCCGACTACAACCGCGCGGGGACGGCGCTGCTGGAGATCGTGACGCAGCCGGATTTCCGGGCGGCGGACCAGGTGGTGGCGTTCGCGCGGCTGCTGCGGAACATCTGCCGGTTCCTGGGGGTGTCGGAGGGGGTGATGCAGAAGGGGCACATGCGCTTTGAGCCCAACATCAACTGCCACCTGACGCTGGACGATGGGACGCTGGTGAAGACGCCGATCGTGGAGATCAAGAACCTCAACAGTTTCAAGGCGGTGAAGGGGGCGATCGAGCACGAGGCCGCGGAGCAGCCGCGGCGATGGCTGGAGGATGGCCGGGAGATGGGCCGGGGCGCGAAGGTGACGCGGGGGTGGGACGACGAGCGTGGGGTGACGTACGTGCAGCGTGAGAAGGAGGACGCGCACGACTACCGGTATTTCCCGGACCCCGACCTGCTGCCGCTGTCGATTGAGGCGGCGTGGGTGGAGGAGGCGAGGGCTCGGCTGCTGGAATTGCCGCTGTCGCGGCTGCGGCGGTACGTGGGGGATTACGGGCTGGGGATCAAGGAGGCGACGGCGCTGGTGGAGGAGCGCGATACATGCCTGTTCTACGAGGCGTGCATCGGGGCGTTGGAGCGGACGGGGATGGAGCGGATCCGCGCGGGAAAGGTGGCGGCGAATTTCCTGCTGCAGAGCGGGCTGAAGCGGGCGAACGAGCGGCAGGTGGCGGTGCACGAGCTTGGGATCGGGGCGGAGCAGGTGGGCGCGATCGGCCGGATGCGTGAGGACGGGGGATTGAGCGCGGCGGGGGCGGACGAGCTGTTCGGACTGCTGTGCGAGGCGGGTCCGGGCGTGGACGCGAAGGCCCTGGCGGGGGAGCGGGGGCTGCTGATCGTTCGGGACGATGCGGCGCTGGGTCGGTGGATTGATCAGGTGCTTGCGGCCAACCCGGCGGTGGTGGAGCAGATCAAGGGTGGCAAGCAGCAGGCGGTGGGGCGGCTGGTGGGTGAGACGATGAAGCTCGCGGGCGGGAGCGCCGACGCGAAGACGGTGCGGGAGATGATTCTGGAGAAGATCGGGGCGGGGTGAGATCAGTAGGCGAAGTTGGCCCAGGGGTCGGTGCTGGCGAGGGTGCTGGCGGCGGCGTTGCCGGTGGCGGCCGCGGAGCCGGTGGCGGTGATGTTGACGATGGGGCCGTAGCGATTGCTCGCCGCGATGTCGTAGTTGTTGACCGTGTTGCTGGAGCAGGTGTTGCGGAGGATGATGTTGCCGGTGCTGGTGACGATGATGCCGATATCGTTGCCGCTGAGGTTGTTGTCTTCGATGCGGGCGTCGTTGCCGATGACGCGGATCCCGGCGCCGTCGGGGGTGGCGGCGCCGTTGCTGATGCAGGTATTGCCGACCACGCGGCTGCCGGTGCTGATGCGGATCCCGTCGCCCTTGTTGACCTGGGTGCTGCACATGGAGATGGTGCAGACAGAACCGGCGATGATCCCGCTGCCGCAGCCATTGACGATGCAGTTGGTGACGATCGACTGTGAGACGTCGATGCCGGCGCCCAAGCAGTTGCCGACGCGGCAGTTCTCGACGGTATTGACAAGGCCGGCGACGATGCCGCGGGCCGAACCGGTGAGGACAGCACAGTTGCGGATAGATCCCAGGGAGCTGACCAGGAGGCTGTCACCGACGATTCCGTTGGCGTTGATGGAGTCGATGGTGGATGACACGCCGAGGAGCTGGATGCCGAGCTGACCGAACGTGGAGACGCTGCCGTTGCGCACGGTGACGCGTGACTGCGTGGATGTGATGCCGCAGAGGGTCGCGGCGTCCCCTATCAGGCGGAAGCCGGAGAGGTCGAGGGTGACATCGGCGGCGGCGATGGTGATCGCGTGCTTGCCGGGAAGGCCGACGATGTTGCCCGTGAGGTAGTACGAACCGGGCTTGGAGATGATGAACATGGATGTCGCGTCGCCCGGCGTGTTGACGGCGTTGACGGGGATGCGGGGCTCGACCTCCGAGAGGGTTTTGAAGGAAGAGACGACGGGACCGGCGGGCGGGTCGAGAGGTCCGGCGTGGGTGATGATCGCGCCGGCGAGGATTCCGACGAGGGCGGTGAGGATCAGGGGGGCGTGGAGCGGGTGGGCGTTGCGTGGCATGATGCGACCCCCAGAACTGCGGTTTCATGCGTGGGTGGGATGAACGGAGCACCACACTACCAAAGGGGGTTGCAATCGAACAGGTTTTCGGGCACACGGTGTCGCGGCGCCCCATTGCCTGGCGTTACCGGACGTTATGGAGAGCGGCAGCCAGAGGCGTCGCCGTCACACTGGCGGAGCGCCTGGGACGCGCGTGGATTTCTTCCGCGGCGTTGAGGGTGCCATCGGGAGCCGCTCGCGCGGCGCATGAAGATGTCCTGCGGGCCCGGGGGCCTTGCACGGGATCGCGAATTATGCGGCAAGGGGCGTGCGGGGCTCAGTAGGCGAAGTTGGCCCAGGGATCGGTGCTGGCGAGGGTGCTGGCGGCGGCGTTGCCGACCGCGGCGGCGGAGCCGCCGGCGGTGATGTTGATGATGGGGCCGTAGCGGTTGCCGGCGACGATGTCGTAATTGTTGACCAAGTTGTCCCCGCAGGTGTTGCGGAGGATGATGTTGCTGGTGCCGGTGACAATCAGGCCGATGTCGTTACCGGCGAAGTTGTTGTCCTCCACGCGCGTGTCGCCCCCGACCACGCGCACGCCCGCCCCGTCCGCCGAGGTCAGGCCGTTGCTTGAGGCCACATTGTGGGTCACCTGGCTGGCGGAACCGATGCGGATGCCGTCACCCTTATTTACCTGTGAATTGCAGTCGCGAATGATACAGGCCGTGCCACCAACGATTCCGGTCCCGCAGTTGTTGACAATGCAGTGCGTGACCGTTGATTGCATGACGTCGATCCCGATGCCGTTGCAGGCGGCGACGCGGCAATCTTCGACATTGGAGGCCAGGCCCGCGACAATCCCGCGGGCCGAGCCTGCGGCGACCGTGCAGTGGCGGACCGATCCCAAGGTACTGATCACGAGATTGTCTCCGACACTGGAACTTGCCTGAACGGATTCAATGGCGCACGAGAATCCGCCGAGCTGGATCCCAGACTGTCCGAACGAAGAGACGCTTCCATTGCGAATGCAGACGCGGCTCTGCGCGGAGGTGATGCCGCTGAGCGTCGCGGCGTCCCCGGTGAGGCGGAAACCTGCGAGATCGAGGGTGACGTCGGAGGAGGTGATGCTGATCGCGCTCTTGCCAGGAAGTCCGGTGATATTGCCCGTGAGGTAGTACGAACCGGGCTTGGAAATGATGAACATCGACGTCGCGTCGCCGGGGGTGTTGGCGCTGCTGACCGCCGTGCGAGGCTCGACATCGGAGAGGGTCTTGTACGAGGGCGTGACGGGCCCGGAGGGGGGATCGAGCGGTCCGGCGTGTGAAAGGAGGGCGGCTCCGATAACCAGGGACGCGCCCAGGATGGACGCGGGGAGGATGCGGGGAAGGTGGGACATGAGAGTTGATCTCCATTCGCGGAAACCGCGGAAGTTCAGGCTACCGAACGGGGGGTGGGCGCGGCAAGCAATTCTGCAGCAAATGGAAGGGAATGCAGGGAGTGCGAGCGTCGGGAAGACCCAATGAAAACCGCCCGCCCGGATGGCCGAGCGGGCGGAACGAGAGTTGGGAGTTGAAACGACCTGCTATGGAAGCGACGCTGGGGGCGGGGGCGGGGGCCGGGGGGGTGCGAGGTTCAGTACTCGAAGTTCGCGTAGGAGTTGCTGGTGGTGATGTCGATCCCGCCAACGCTGAAGATGGTGCCCTTGGTGTTGCCGGCAGCGATGTTGAAGTTGGCGACTGAGTTGGTGGTGCAGGTGTTGCGGATGATGAGGTTGGCGGAGTCCAGGACCTGGACGCCGTAGTCGTTGTCGGAGCAGTTGTTCTCTTCGATGCGGTTGTCGCTGTTGCTGAAGGGGAAGTTTGCGTTGAGCACATTGATTCCGGCGCCGTTATTGACGGCCGAGCCGTTGCTGTCGCAGGTGTTGGCGCGGACGAGGCAGTCGCTGGCGACCTGGATGCCGTGGGTGGTGTTGGCGCCGGAGGTGCAGTGGAGGATGGAGACGGACTGGCCGCCGATGATGCCGATGCCGGTGTTGGATTTCGCGGCGGATTCGGAGATGACGCCGCGGTCGGTCATGCTGATGCCGCCGTTGCCGTTGGATTCGCACATACAGCCGCGGATGGTGCCGCCGGCGGTGAGGATGCCCAGGCCGCCGCTGAGGGTGACGTTGCAGTCGGTGATGTTGGCGGTGGTGGTGGTGTTGCTGGAGAAGAGGCGGGCCCAGATTCCGGGCTGGGCGGTGGTGGCGCCGTTGCCGTTGACGGCGCAGCGGGAGACGTTGGCGCCCTTGCCGACCATGATCCCGCCGCCGTGGTTGCTGTCGACGTGGCAGTTGTCCACGGCGCCGCCGTCACCGACCACGATGCCCAGGTTGACGTTGAGCGTCGCGGTGCTGCCCGTGACGCGGCCCCCGAGGGGGACGACGAAGCCCGAGCCGGCGTTGCTGGAGGCCTCGCAGTTCACGAAGGCCGAGTCGCTGCCGGCGGAGAAGCCGTGTCCGCCGTTCTGGCTGGCGAAGCACTCGTGGAACTCGACGTGGTTGCTCGTGGCGCAGCCGTCGAGGGAGTTGCCGGCGAAGTAGCAGCGGGTGAAGACGGTGCCGCTGTTGACGGTGATTCCCCAGCCGACGTTGGAGAGGAACTTCATCTCCTCGACGATCCACGCGCCGGCGACGTTCGCGGTGACGCCGTTGGAGCCCCAGCCGGTGATGACGCCGTTCTTGAGGGTGACGTAGGGGGCGGAGGTGGGGGAGTTGGCGCCGGTGCCGTTGGCGTCGATGCCGGAAAGGGAGCCGGAGACGCCGCGGATCTGGAAGCCCTTGCAGTCGATGGTGACGTGGGGGGATTCGATCTCGATGCCGTGCTTGCCGGCGACGCCGACCACGTCGGCGGTGAGGTAATAGCGGCCGGGCTTGGTGATCCTGTACACGCTGTCGGCGTCGCCGGGGGTATTGGCGGAGTTGAGCGGGATGCCAGGCTCCACCTCGTTCAGGGTCTTGTAGGTGGGGGCGATGGGACCGGCGGGAGGGTCGAGGGGGCCGGCCTGGGTGATGACGACGGCGGCGAGGAGGGAGGCGGTGGCGGCCCAGAGCATCGGAGCGGCGTTCTTGGAGATGGACATCGGCGAAACTCCTTGGATCACGTGGGAAGGCCCGGGACGACGCACGCGGGCATTCCTTCCCCCGGCATACAGGCGGAATCGGGGGGCGGGGTGGTCAAGGAATGTGCCGCCGGGGAGGGAGAATGTGACCAAGGGAAGGGGAATGACGGGGGCTAGGGGGAATCGAGGTGAACTCTGCCGGCGTGGTCGGTGGCGACATGAGGGCGTGGCGGCTGGGCGTACACGCGGTGCAAAAACACACACGCCCCCGGGCCGGGCCGGGGGCGTGTGGAATAGCAAAGTGATGGGGAAGGCTTACCGGCTGGCGGTCTTCTTCTTGCCGCCGTCCTTGCGGGTGTCCTTGAAGTTGGGGACGCCGGCGCCCTTTTCGAACATGTCGGCGAACTTGAAGCCCTTGCGGCCCTTCCACGCCTTGCGGTGGTAGGCGTCGCTGGCGAGGAGGGGGAAGAGGGCGGTGAGTTCACCGAAGACCATCTGCTCGTGGACGACGTCGACCTTGCCCCAGGAGCAGGCTTCGCGGAGGGTGGAGCCGGAGAGGGCGCCGTCGCGGCTGTCGGCGACGGTCATCTGAACGGCGTACTTGTGCATGGTGACGTCACCGCGGGCCTTGCCGCCGCGGCGTTCGACGAGCAGTTCGGCGGCGACGACGATGTCCTGGGCGAAGTTCTTGGGAACGCCGCCGCCGAGCATGAGCAGGCCGGTGTCGGTGGATTGGAACTTGATCTCGGTGAGCTCGCGGAAGTCGGCGCCCGAATCGAAGGCGACGAAGGGCTTGCCCTCTTCCTGCTTCTCGACCTGGTGGAGGACGATGCCAAAGCCGGCGGAGCAGTCGCTGAAGGCGGGGCAGAAGATGGGGACGCGCTTCTGGTGGCAGGTCTTCACCAGAGACTCGTTCTTGGGATGGTTCTTGACCAGGTAAGCGCCCATGGCGTCGATGAACTCGCGCGAGGAGTAGGCGCCGGGCGCGAAGGAGTCGAAGACCTTCTTGGTCGCGTCGTCGCAGGCGCGGAGATCGTCCTCGTCGATGTAGGTGTCGTAGATGCGGTCGATCATCATGTTGCGGAGGGTCATGTCGTCGACGGGGGGCGCCTCGGGGGAGCCGGGGGCGATGTAGTGCTGGAAGCCCAGGCCCTCGAAGAAGTCCTGGTCGACGATGTTCGCCCCGGTGGAGACGATGGCGTCGATCATGTTGTTCTCGACCATCGTGATCAGGGCCTTCTTGAGGCCCGCGGAGATCAGGGAGCCGGCGAAGGTGACGATCACCGCGCAGCCCTTGTCGCCGAGCATCATGGAGAAGATGTCGGAGGCCTTGGCGAGAGTGCGGCTGGTGTAGGCCATCTCCCGGTAGGAATCGATGACGGGGCGGGCGTCGAACTTGGTGACGTCGATGTGCTGGATGGGGTTCTTGAGCAGGTCCTGCTTGGTCCACTTCATGGATGCGTCTCCCGGCACAAGGCTTTGGGTTTTGGACTTGGGGAGGGCGAGTTTCGTGACGCCTTCACCAGTGCCCAGTGCCCGATGCCCAGTGCCTTCTTGCTTAAGGCCAAGCCCCCCTGGCCGGTCGTGAGTGTGTGGTGTGCTCGCGGGGGTGGCGCGAGCGACAGAATAGTACGCGGCACGCACGGGCATGTTCAGCGATTTTTGCCCGGGTCGGCCGGACGGGTGGCGAGTCCAGGATGGGGTGAGCGAGGGTGTACGCACCTGCGATGGCCCACCCTCGCGGAGTCTTCCGCGAACCGTTGGCCTCGCGGACGCCGTCCCGCGCGGGGAGACGGTATGGTGTGCCGCATGAACCGATGCCTTCGCGTGCGTGCGTTGCCGCTGGTCCTGCTGAGCCTTGTCGCCGGCGTGGGTCTGGCTGGCCAAGCCACATTCAGTCCTCTGGGGAACGCAGTCGCTGCATCCAGGCCCGAACGTGAGCCCGACGTTCGCGCGGCGTTGCTCGACGGCGTAAAGACCATCGCGGCTCCCGGCGTGCCGGGCACGATCTGTGTCTGGGGTCCCCGGGCGTTCGTCGTGGTGGTGGGAAAGGACGACGGGCTGCAGGTGCCGGTGGTTGCGGCGGGCGAGCAGGGCAAGGGCCGGGTGGTGCTGTTCTCGCACTCCAGCTACGTGCACGGAGAGTCTCTGAAGGTGGGGGAGACGGCGAGGCTGATGGCAAACGCGGTGCGGTGGGCCGGGGGAAAAGGGGACGCGGTTCGCGTGGGCGTGGTGGGTTCGAAAGAGTTGACGGCTTCGCTGACGCAGGCGGGGATGAAGGCGAGCGACCTGGATCGGGACTGGGTGAAGGGATTGGAAGCCAGCGACGTGCTGGTGCTCGCCGGCGGGCTCAATGAGAAGCAGGTCGCCGCGGTGCAGGCGTTCATTTCGGCGGGCGGCGGGTTCATCACGGCGCAGACGGGGTGGGGATGGCGACAGAATTCGGGGGAGAAGGAACTGATCGATTTCGCGGTGAACCACGCCGTCGCCGGGACGGGGCTCGCCTTTGGGGAGGGGTACGCGGAGAAGACCAGCCCGGAGGGATTTGATACGGCGGTCGCGCCGCTGGCGTTGACGCACGGCGGGGCTGCGCTGGATGCGCTGCTGGGAGAGGCGGAGGGACAGGGCGGCGCGGTGGGAGGTGATGCGGATGGGAAGAAGCTCAAGGGCAAGGAGGCCAAGCTCGCGGCGAGCAGCGCGATGCAGACGCTGCGCGTGCTGCCAAGGGATGACACACGGTTCCGTCCGCGGCTGCAGAAGTTGCTGGGGGCGCGGGGAGACGCCCTCGCGCCGACGCCGGAGCATCCGATGAAGGCGAGGGATGCGGCGGTTGACCGCTTTCTGCTCGCGTACCAGTTCGATCAGATCAAGTCCCTCCCGCCGGGGCAGGTGAAGGCCCACCCGGCGGCGGCGGGATTTCCGGGGGCAGTCCCTGCGGATGCGAAGACGGTCACTCGAACGGTGTCGATCGACACGCGGATTCCGGAGTGGCACAGCTTGGGCCTGTATGCCGCGCCGGGGGCGACGATCGAGGTGACGGTGCCCACGAACGCCGCGGGGGCGAAGCTGGGCGTGATCATCGGCGCGCACCGGGATGAGCTGTGGCACATGGACGAGTGGAAGCGCGTGCCGAGCATTTCCCGGGAATTTGCGATCAAGGGTGAGAAGACCGCCGCGGCCAATGCGTTCGGCGGGCTGGTGTACATCGATGTGCCCGGGAACTGCTCGCTGGGTGAGATCCAGGTCACCGTGTCGGGGGCGGTGGAAGCGCCGCTGTTTGAACTCGGCAAGACTTCTGCTTCCGAGTGGAAGCGGACGATCCGCCACGCGCCCGGACCGTGGGCGGAGCTTGGGACGGGCACGGTGATCGTGACCGTGCCATCGGAGCGGATACGCGAACTCGAAGACCCCACGGCGGTGCTGGAGTTCTGGGACAAGGTGCTGGACGCGGCGGCGGACCTGGCGACGATCCCGCGCGAGCGGGCGAGGCCCGAGCGGTACCTCGCCGACGTGCAGATCAGCGCGGGGTACATGCACTCGGGGTACCCGATCATGACGCACCTGGACGCGGGGGCGTGGCTGGCGTCGCTCGACGAGCTGCGCAAGGGCAACTGGGGGCTGTACCACGAACTGGGGCACAACCACCAGGACGACCTGTGGACGTTTGATGGCACGACGGAGGTGACGTGCAACCTGTTCTGCCTGTACATCCACGACACGGTGTGCGAGGGATCCAAGACCAATTCCAAGGCGTGGCTCGCCGAGCGCTCGGCGGACGTGGCGAAGTACTTCGCGGCGGGAGCGAAGTTTGAGACGTGGAAGTCCGAGCCGTTCACGGCGCTGGCGATGTACATCCAGATGCAGCAGGCGTTCGGCTGGGAGACGTTCAAGAAGGTCTTCGCCGAGTACCGGGCGCTGCCCGCGGCTGAGCGGCCGCGGAACGACGACCAGAAGCGTGATCAGTGGATGGTGCGTTTCAGCCGGGCGTGCGGGCGGAACCTGGGGCCGTTCTTTGTGGCATGGGGCGTGCCGACCTCGCAGGCGGCGAGGGATGAGGTCGCGTCCCTGCCGGGATGGATGCCCGAGGGGATTCCACCGCAGCGGTGAGCGTGGCGATGCAAAAACGCCCCGAGCCCGCTTGCGCGGGCCCGGGGGCTTCCAACACACACTCTCTCCCCAGCGGGGGTCCGGCGTGGGGAGGGGATTTACCGACGGCGACGGAGCAGGGCGAGGCCCGAGAGGCCGGCGATCGCGGCCGCGCCGGGGGCGGGGATGGCGACGGTCATGGCGGTGATGATGGAGCCGCCGCCGATCTCACCCACGAAGGTTCCCTGGCCGGTGGCGAGGTTGATGGTCCAGAACGTGGACTTGTTGAGGTTGACGTCCCGGATGGTCGCGTAGGCGATGCCGGTGAGGCCGGAGATGTCAAAGCCGGCGAAGTCGCTGACGTCGGTGCCGAGGCCGCCGACGCTGATGAGGTTGCCGCTGTTGGCGGGGTTCTGGATGCAGAGCATGTCCCGGCCGGCGTCCAGGACGTAGAGCGTCGTGGTGGTGGCGCCCTTGAAGTTGTTGGTGTACGCGGCGCCGACGATGTTGGGGTTGACGCCGAAGCCGGGGTCGCCGGCGACGTAGCTGAGCGTGCCGTCGATGGTGATGGCGCCGGTGTCGGGGTGTCCGCGGAGGTTCTGGTCGGCGTCGCTGACCATGCGGATGCGGTCGACGGTGGGATTGAAATCAAAGCCGAAGCTCGAGCCGTTGAGGGCGGTGGAGAAGTTGGCGCCGACCTGGGCGGCCTGGCCGGTCATGGGGTTGATCTTGTAGAGGCGGCTGAAAGAGCCCAGGCCGTAGAGCTCCCCGGTGGCGGGGCGGAAATCGATGCCGTGGATCGTCTCGTTGGAGGCCATGCCCCAGATGGGGACCCCCGAGGCGATGGTGCCCGGCGTGGCGCTGTCCCAGGTGACGAGGGTCTGCTGGAGGGTGACCCCGTAGACCGCTTCGGCGGAGGCGGTTCCCGACGCGAGCGCAGCGATACCCAGGCCGACGATGGCGGCAATCTTCGAATTCATCTATACTCTCCTTGGTCTGTGTGACAACGATCCGCGGAATCGCGGTGTATACGCAGGCCGCCGGTTCTCCCCTCCACAGAGGCAAGGATTGCGCCGACCTGTACCATGATGCCCGGACGATCTGCCTTTCGGGGGTCGGATTTGGGCGGATTGGCAAACCGCGGGAGAATTTGCGGCGAACAGTCTGTGCCCGCTCGCGGCATTTCGCATCAAAGGATCCAGTCCGACCTCGTATGCCCGGTACCCTTCTCCAACTCATCGCACAAGGCGACCCCTCCGCGGTCGCTCGATGCATCGATGAATATGGTGGAACGGTGCACGCGCTGGCGACGCGATACCTGAAGTATCTCGGAGAGGACGTGGACGACGCGGTTCAGGAGGTCTTTGTAGAGATTTGGCGGAGCGCCGCCCGGTTTGATCCCGCGCTGGGGTCGGAGCCGGCGTTTGTCGCCACCATCGCCCACCGTCGCCTGACCGACCGCCAGCGCCGCGCCCAGAGCCGCCGTGCCGCCCCGATTGAGAATACCGCCCCCGTCGAGCAGGCCCGGGAGCACCGCGCCGCGGAGAACGTCGCCAACCGTGACGACCTCAAGGCCGCCGCCGACGCCTTCGAACGGCTTGATCGGGACGAGCAGCAGGTGCTCTGGTACTCGCTGTACCAGGGCTTTACGCACGAGCGGATCGCCGCGGCGACGCAGATCCCCGTGGGAACCGTCAAGACACGCATCCGCCGCGGCCTGATGAGGCTGCGCGAACTGCTCGAAACCGGCCACCGGCAGAAGGAGGTCGCACGATGAGCGCCCCTTCTACCAACTTCGCCCGCGTGATCGAGCTGCTCTCCGACCAGGTCACCGCGCCGCTCTCGTCCGCTGAAATGGGGGAACTTGACACCCTCATGTCGACCCTGTCGGCCCAGGAACGCTCCCAGGCGATGGCGGAGCAGGATCGCCTGCGTGCCGCCGCGGGCGAGGCGCTGGCGATGATGATGTCGCGCGACAAGGCCCAGGTACTGCCGGCATCCCTGCGGAGCAAGCTGCTCGCCTCGGGCATGGCGGAGATGGGCAACGCCCAGACCGCGACGCGGGTCTCTCCGTCGGCCCAGTCCGCGCCGCGTCCGTTCCCGATCAGCTCCCTACTGGGGTGGGTTGCCGCGGCGGCGGCGATTACGTTCGCCGTGGTGATCTATCAGAATCGCCCGCCGGTCACGCCCCCCACGCCACCTGTTCCCAGCGTCTTCGCCCAGCGTGAAGCCCTGATGAAGCAGCCCGGCACGGTGACCGCCGCGTGGTCCCCCGGTCCCTTCTCCGCCGGCCCCGACACGGTGACCGGTGAGGTGACCTGGAACGCGGGCCAGCAGAAGGGCTTCATGCGGCTCAAGGGCCTGCCGGAGAACGATCCGAAGCTCGCCCAGTACCAGCTCTGGATCTTCGACAAGGGCCGCATCGAGCCCGAGCACGGCGGGGACCTGCTCAAGCAGTACCCCGTGGACGGCGGCGTGTTCGATATCGCCGCCGCGGAGAAGGACCCGGCGACGGGGGACTACATCGTCCCGATCCGGGCGACGCTGCCGGTACGGGACGTGGGCGCCTTCGCCGTGACCCTGGAGCAGCCGGGCGGCGTGACGGTGACCAAGCGCGACAAGCTGGTGCTGCTGGCGCCGGTGAAGTCGTAAGCCTGGGCGCGGCACAAAACGAGACATAAAAACACCGCGATGCGTGGATGCATCGCGGTGTCTTTTTGTGTGTGTCTTTTGTGTGTGTCTGCTAGTGAGTCTGCGGGCTCTGTGAAAGTCCGGCACTGACCTCTGCGCAGAGCCTGCGAGGTCAGTGGCACGACTGTGGGGTCAACTGCGCAGCGGAGCCGGTTTACTTGGACTCTTGCTTTTCAGGCTTCTCGTCCTTCTTGGGCTCTTCCTTCTTGGGATCTTCCGGCCCGATCGAGTCTCGCCACTTCTTGTCGAGCTCATCGAAGCCTAGGCCCAGCACGTCGCGAGTCGCCTGGTCGAGGCTTGAGCCCTGCGCCTGGGCGGAGAGCCATGCGACACGCTTTTCGCGGCCGTAGTTGTCGGAGATGTAGCCCAGCATGTGGTGGCCCTGGCCGTAGACCTGGCCGTACCACTTCTTCGCCCGGTCGTCGAACTCGTTCATTTCCTCGAAGGGGGGGAGCTGGCCCGCGGCCTTCCAGTGGCGAACGGTGCGGTCGTTCTGCTCGCGGCCCTTGGAGTGGAAGGCCTCGGCGGAGAGCTCGGCGACGCCTTCGAGGATCCACCAGGGCATGCGGGCGCGGCCGAGTTCAAAGGTGGAGACGTGGCCGTACTCGTGGGCGAGGAGGGGACGCAGGGAGCCCTTCTCGGTGCGGCGCCCGACCAGGAGCTTGACGGCCTCGTCGGGCTCGTTCCATCCGGAGAGGCCGTCGGTGTAGCTGAGGTAGATGGATTCCTGGAGATGCTGCATGGAGCCGTAGAGCTTGATCTGCTGCACGCGCTGGGCGATGGGTGACTTTTCGGTGAATCCGAAGCCTTCGTGGACGTGCTTGCGGATCTCGGGGAGGACCTCGGCGACGGCCTTGGCTGAGTCTTCGAGGCCGTCGTCGTAGAGGACCAGGACGCCCTCGGCGGCGTGGCGATTCCACTGTTCACCGCAGTAGACCCAGCCGTCATCGTTCTTGCGGAAGCGGGCCTTCCAGGAGAGGGTGCGGGGAGACTTCCAGCCCTTGAGGGTCCAGGAGATTTCTATCGGACCTTCGGCGGAGCCATCCCCGATCTTCAGAACGGGCTCGGCGGCGGCGGGGGCGTCCTTGGCTTCTGATTCCTTGGCGTCTTTGTCCTTCGTGGCGGGGGCGGGGTCCTTGATGCGGATGGTGAAGGATTCAGGGCGGTTTTTGCGCAGGTCCTCGGCCCACATCCGCTGTTCCTGGAGGAAGACGGGGTCGGCGGGGTCCACCAGGCGCATGTAGGCGGAAGGGTCACCGTTGAGTACAGCGACCTGCATCTCGTGGAGGAGCTGCTCGATCTCGGGGCGCGAGGCCTTGGCGCCGGTGGCGGCGAGGGTGAGCAGGAGGAACACGGGCCAGGCGAGGCGGGCGCGGAAACCGGTGGAAAGCGGCTGAATCATGCCCGAAACGTAGCCGGGGCGGGCCGCCGGAGCGTTACAGGCCGCGCAGGCGTTACAGACCGAAGTCGGGGGCGGGAATGAATTGCCAATCGGACGCGGAGGGGGTCATTCCCGGGATGGGGGCGGTCGATAGCTCGAACGCACACTGATCCATCCACGCACACGTTGTAACTCGGGAGTTGACCAAATGCAGATGCGTCTTCGTAACGTCCTGATCGCCGCGGGTTCGGTTCTTACGCTGGGAACAGCCGGAGCCTGGCAGAGCGCGTATGCCGAGCCGGAGACGCACGGCGCGCCGGCGAAGGCCGCCGCCCCGGCACGTCCCGAGCCCTCCGCCAAGCCCAAGACGGTGACGCCGGCGAAGGACGCGCACGGCCACGACGCCCCCGCGGACGCCGCCGGTGAGGACGACCCTGCCAACGACGAGCACGATGCCGCGCACGCGCCGGCGGGCCAGCCCGGCAAACCCGCGGCGGGGAAGACGGCCGAGCCCACGCCCCGTAAACCGCTCTTTGGTGACAAGGCCAAGGAGAAGGAAAAGGAGAAGGCCGCCGCGCCGACCGATGAGGGCGTGACGGCCGACCGCGCGCTGGAGATGCTCAAGGAAGGCAACCTGCGCTGGGTCTCGGGGGACGTGAAGAATCCGAACATCGATTCGACCCGGCGCGAGCTGGTTGCCGACAAGGGCCAGAAGCCCTTCGCCACCGTCCTGACGTGCAGCGATTCACGCGTGCCGATCGAACGCGTCTTTGACCGCGGCGTCGGTGAGATCTTCACCGTCCGCGTCGCCGGCAACGTTTCGGGCGGCGCGGCGGAGACGGGCACCATCGA
The DNA here is from genome assembly GCA_044226385.1 of Phycisphaerales bacterium. GTDB lineage: Bacteria > Planctomycetota > Phycisphaerae > Phycisphaerales > UBA1924 > JAEUJB01. The sequence goes on along the minus strand of JBGAHA010000009.1, from coordinate 61,068 downwards.
GTACGGCGTCGAGCACCTTCACACGCCCCTGCTGGTCGTGATGGGGCACACCAAGTGCGGCGCCGTCGCCGCCGCCGCCGCGGGCACGCCCCTGCACGGCAAGGTCGCCGAACTGGTCGCCAACATCGCCCCGGCCGTTGAACGCGCCAAGCTCAGCGCCCCCAACGCCGATCCCAACGCCCTTGCCGCGGCCGCGGTCAAGGAGAACGTGTGGCAGTCGATCTTCGACCTCTACCGCTCCAGCGATGAACTCCGCCAGGAAGCCAAGGAAGGCAAGGTGCGGGTCATCGGCGCGATCTACGACATCTCCACCGGCAAGGTGGAGTGGCTCGGGGAGCACCCCTGGCAGTCGCAGATCCTCGACGCACTGCAGGTGAAGACGGCGACCGCGCCGCACGAATCGGAATAAGTTGACTTCATCGCGTCCGCCCTGGGATAGGGGTGGTCGCCGGGATGCCCTGGCTCCGGGCGGGAGAAGGCCTACTTCTCCCGCCTGGCCATCGATTGTGCAAGCTCGGCCAGGCTGTGTGCCGCCTGGCCGAGCGGCATGATCGACTCCAGGGCCCGCTTTTCAAGCTCTGCGACGACGCCCCGCGTCCCCTCGATGCCCAGCAATGAGGGGTAGGTGAGCTTCCCGGCCTGCGCATCCTTGTTGGTGCGCTTGCCGACGTGCTCGTGGGACTGCGTGACGTCCAGCAGATCGTCCACCACCTGGAACATCAGGCCCATCGCGTCCGCGTAGGCGGTGATGCTCGCCATCGCCGCGGAGTCGTCGGCCGCGCCGCCGCAGGCCGCGCCCATGCGGCACGAGGCGCGGATGAGCGCTCCCGTCTTGTTGCGGTGGATCAGCTCCAGGCGCTGGCGGGGCGTCGCGTGTTCCGGAAGGCCGCCCAGCGTGTCGTAGACCTGTCCGGCGATCATGCCTTCAGTGCCGCTCGCAAGTTCCTTGCACAGACGCACGGCGAGGTCGGCGGGGGAATGGTCCATCACGGCGTGGAAGGCCAATGAGAGCATCGCATCGCCGGCGAGGATCGCCATCGCCTCCCCGGCGTGGATGTGGAGCGTGGGTTTTCCGCGACGCATGTCGTCGTCGTCCATCGCGGGAAGATCGTCGTGGACGAGGCTGAAGGCGTGGACGAGCTCCACGGCGGCGCCGGCGGGAAGGCTGGATTCTCCCTCACCGCCGGCGGCGAGGGCGCAGTGCCAGGCGAGCATGGGGCGCAGACGCTTGCCGCCGCCCAGCAGGCTGTAACGGATCGCCTCCAGCAGGTGCGCGGGCAGCGCCAGGTCGCCGACAAAGCGTTCCAAATAGGCTTCGATCTGGTGGAGCGGACGGCCGGTCATCGCGTGCGGTATCCCGTGGCGTGGGTGCGGGCTCTTTCGCCCCATCGCGGGCGTGAGCGCCCACAGGGTAGACCCGGCGCGGCGTCTTTCGGCGCACGAAGACGCCCGGGCGGGGGGAACCGCCCGGGCGCTCCTCTCTCATCTCCGCGGAGAAACTCACGCGGAGGCTCCGAGGGTGTGGGGACGTGGGAATCAGCGGCGGCGGCGTGCAAGGCCGGCGAGGGCCAGGCCCGCGACGACGGGGGCGGCGGGGGCGGGGACGGGCTCCCCGTAGATGAAGTCGTCCATGGCGACGACGTCGGCGATGCCGATGCCGTCGAGGAACGTGCCGTCGTTGATGTCGGCGGCGGCGACGACGTTTCCGGAGACGATTCGGACGCGTTCGACTCGGTCGGTGTCGAAGGTCACGCCCAGGAACGACATGCCTGCCTTGCCGACGGTGGCGGCGGGGACGAATTCCTTGTGCAGGAGCGTGTTGCCCGCGCCGTAGAACTCCATCCAGGAGGAGTCCGCGCGGTCCACGTCGGTGAAGACGGCGCCGAAGCCGTTGACGGTGGCCTCACGGGTGGGGTCGATCGGCACACGGAAGGTCACGTCGGTGATCGTGCTGCCGTCGGCGATGAAGAGCCGCTGGGCGCTGAAGGCGCCGAACTCGCTGTTGTAGGTGGGGTTGAGGCTGCCGAAGCGCAGGTTGGGGTCGGAGGAATCGCTGCCGTTGCGCTGGCTCACAAAGAAGCCGGCGCCGGGGGTGCTGAAGAGGGCGCCGCGCTTGCTGTTCTTGTTGAAGAAGTCCGCGGCCATGTGGTTGGGGTGGGCGGATGAATCCAGCACGGGGGCGTCCCAGTTGATCTCCCGGCGGCCGGATGTGAAGGGTCCGCCGCCCACGCCCTGGTTGGGGTTGCCCACGGCGCTGCGGAAGCTGTCCACCGTCCCCTGGATGCTCGCGTTGCTCGCGTTTCCGCCGGCGGCGAAGACCGTGAAGCCCGCGGAAGCCTGCGTCGCCAGAGCGCACAGAAGGGAACCGCTCAGCGCGGACAGAGTGATAGCGTTGGAACGATGCATCTCGATCTCCTTGGTCGTCGATTGTGGAAGTGGCGAAGCAACTGTGCCTCGCCGCGCCGGCTCGCGTGCCTGTTTCAGCTCGCCGCAGCGCCCGTTCGACAGGCGGAGATGTCCGGAGGAACGGAGCGTCTTGCGTCGCGGGTGGAAAAAAGTTTCAGCGCGGGCATGGCGCCCGTTGCGACCGGGCGCGGTCCGATGGCCGTTCTCACGCAGCAGCGGGGGCGGGGATTGCCGTGGCGCCCCTGCCAAGGCGGCCGTGGCTCAGGCGCAGGACGATGCCTTGGCGGGTCCGGAGCCTGTGGGCACGGTGAGCACGCGCCACGCCGCCCCGGGCTTTCCCTATACTTTGCTTCTTCGGGAATTCATCCCCCAGCCGCAATGCCGACGGATCCACAGGACATCTCCCAGTCGATGCCCGCTTCCGCGGCCTTCGCCGCGCCTCCAGACCGATCGGCGTACACACCCCTCACGCAGGGGGCCTTTGCCGATCGCTTCGAGGCCGCCTCACGCACGTTCTGGTGCATCGCCTTCTCCATCCTGCGCGACCGGGAGATCGCCCGTGACGTGGTGCAGGAAAGCGCCATCATCGCCCTCCGCAAGGTCGCCGACTTTGATCCGTCCACCAGCTTCGTCGCGTGGATGGGCCAGATCGTGCGATTCTCGGCGATGAACGAGGTCCGCCGGCGCTCGCGGCGGCGGGAGAGCGCTGGTCCCGACGCCGCCGACAACCTGGGCACGCCGGCAAGCGCCGCGGGGCCGGCGGGCGGGGATTTTGACGAACACGTGACGGCGGCGCTCAATGAACTCGAGGAGACCGCCCGTGCCTGCCTGCTGATGAAGGTCGTGGTGGGGATGGAGTACAAGGACATTTCCGACGCGCTGGGGATCCCCGAAGGCACGGCGATGAGCCACGTCTTTCGCGCTCGCAAGCTGATGCGGGCGCGCCTGGCGGCGACCCACGGTCCTGATGGTTCGGTCACCGGGCAGGAGCCCGATTCCTCTTCGCGGGGGAAGGGAGGGCCCAGGCCATGACGTCCAGACCCTCGTTTGATACACCCTTTGAAAGCCCGCTGGACACGCTCCTCGAGCGGTTCATCGATGGTGATCTTGCGGGCGAAGAGCTTGCATGGATGGAAGGGCGCCTCGCCCAGGATCCGGTGCTGCGAGACCAGATCGACCTGCAGACCCGCGTGGACGATTCGCTGCGGCGGACCTGCTCGATGAACGCGATTGTCATGCCGGTGATCCCGGCGGGCGGGGCATCTGCTTCGCCAGGCGCCGGGGAAGCTGCGGTGGCCCAGCCCGCGCTGAAGCTCGCGGGAACGCCCGCCGACCATTCCCCGGCGCTCCCCGCGTCCCAGGGCCCCGCACCCGCCCGGGCCTCGCTTCCCTGGAAGCGGTGGGGCGGGCTGGCGGCCGCGGCGGCGATCCTGCTCACCTTTGCCGGCCTCTTCCGCGCGTACTGGGATGCCCGGGTTCCCGACTTCAGGCTTCTTGAGCCCGCCCCGATGTACCAGCAGCTCGTCAGCGCCGGCTTCCAGCCCGCGGTGGTCTGCAAGACCGAACCCGAGTTCGCCCGGCTGGTGCGGGAGAAGCTCGGCTCAGCCCTCGTCGCCGTGGCGACGCCGGGGGTCGAGGTGCTGGGGTGGGGGTATCAGGATGATTACAAGGGCTCTCCCATCAGCCCGCACACGATGATGCTTCTCGCCCGCGTCGACGGCCGGGAGGTGCTCGTGCTGCTGGACCGCGCATCGCGCGACCGGGATCTGTCCTTGCCGGAGGGGAGCGGGCTTCGCCTGTTCCGGCGGGAGGTGGGGCCGATCGTGGCATATGAAGTCACGCCGCTGGCGGGCGAGCGGGTGATCAACACGCTCGAGCTGCGTTGAGGGTGGGCGAAGCGGCGGCGGCCTCGCGGCCGCCCATCCAAGCGGCCCAAGTCGGCCCCTGGGTGGGGGATGAACCCTTCCCTTTCCCTGTCTAGAATTACGACCCGACCCGGAGCAGCTCCGGGCCGGTTTCGTTGACACCGGGGCGTGTGAGCCCTCCGAAGCGCAGAACGATCCAAGCCCCGACCAAATTCCAGACGGAGCCTTGCCATGGCCGAGACCGCCGCCCCTGAAGCACCCAATAAAGTCACCATTTCCGATCTCGGGCCCGCTCGCAAGAAGCTCGCCATCGAGATCCCGGCGCAGACCGTCGATGCGCAGCTCAAGCAGGCGATGGACTCCCTCGCCGGCACCGTCTCCCTGCCGGGCTTCCGCCCCGGGCACGTGCCGCGCAAGCTGGTCGAGAAGCGTTTCGGCACGTCGATGCGCGACGAGGCCAAGGGCCGGCTGATCAGCGAGGCGTACCGCAAGGCCGTTGAGGAGCACAAGCTCCAGGTCGTCGGGGATCCGGCCGCGGAGAACATGGACAAGCTCGAGCTCGCCGAGGGCAAGGCCCTGGCCTTCGAGATCGAGATCGAGGTCGTTCCCGAGTTTGACCTGCCCAGCCTCGACGGCATCGCCGTCAAGAAGCCGGTGATGGAAGTCACCGACCAGATGGTGGACGACGAGATCAAGAAGATCTGCGTCAACGAGGGGGAGCTTGAGTCTCGCGAGGCCCCCGAGGCGGGTGACTATCTCACCGGCCACGGCATCATGGTCGGCGGTGACGGCACCGAGTTCTACAACCTGCCCGGCGCAGTGATCCAGGTTCCCGCAGCCGACAACAACGGCAAGGGCATGATCCTGGGCGTGATGGTCGACGACTTCGGCAAGCAGCTGGGCCTGCCCAAGAGCGGCGACACCGTGACGATCAAGACCAGGGGCCCCGAGAACCACGAGATCGAGAAGATCCGCGGCGCCGACCTGACGATCACCTTCCAGGTCGATCGCGTTGACCGCATTATCCCGGCGAAGCTGGAGGACATCGTCGCCCGCTACCAGTGGCCCGACGAGGCGAAGCTGCGGGACTTCATCCGCTCGCGCCTGCTGCAGAACGTGCAGGTCCGCCAGCAGGTGGTGATGCGTCAGCAGGTCGCCAAGCACCTGATGGAGAACACCAAGATCGACCTGCCCCCGCGCATGGCCTCGTCCCAGGCGGCGCGGATCATGGAGCGCCAGCGGCTGGAGCTGATGTACCGCGGGTTTGATCCGCAGAAGATCGAAGAGAACCTCGCCGAGCTTCGGGCCGCCTCCGGCACCCGCGCGGCGGGCGAGCTGAAGATGTTCTTCATCCTGCACAAGGCCGCGGGCCAGTTCAACGTGCAGGTGACGCAGCAGGACGTGGACCAGCGGATCATGCAGCTGGCCTCGGAAAACAACGCCCGCCCCGACAAGCTCAAGCAGGACCTGATCCAGTCGGGCCGCATCCAGGGCATCGCGATGCAGATCCGGGAGCACAAGGCGATGGACGCGATCGTGGCGCGGGCGAAGGTTGAGGAAGTGCCGGCGAGCGAGTTCGACAAGCTGATGAAGCAGTCGGCCTGATCTCGGGCGTGAGAACGCTGGATTGAATGAACGCCCGGGCGAGACGCCCGGGCGTTTTTCTTTTCGCAAGCGGTGGACGCGTTCGCGGCGAGTCCTGACGCTGTGGTGGTGCCAGGTGGAGTTCCTGAATCGGACAGACGACACCGCAGGAATGGCCCGCACCTGAGAAAAAGCTGTTGTGACGGGCGCACGCGATGTGATACGCTCGGGTGGTCCGGGGCGCTGACATTGAGACGCGGGATTTTCGGCGCGATCGGTCGGTGGAGTTGTTCCATGACGCTGATGTGCTGCCTGGCGGAATGTGCGAACGGTTCGAGGCGTTTGATGCGGCGGGGCGATCGGGCGGGGCTCCGCGCGTCGGCCGTGATGCGTTTGCTCAGTGTCATTCTGCTGGCTTCTGCGGCGCGGGGGCAGTCGTGCGATGTGGGGTGGCTCGCGGGCGGTTCGTTCCCGGGCGTGAACGGGCAGGTGTTCGCAACGGCGTGCGTGGATCCCGACGGAGATGGTCCTCGGCCCGTGCAGTACATCGTTGCCGGCACATTCGAGATCGCCGGAGATACACCTGCGAGCAACATCGCGGTGTACGACACCGCCGACGGCGCATGGCGAGCACTCGGGGACGGGTTGGATGAACTGGTCTTTGCGGTGACGGTCACCCCCGGTGGAGAAATCATCGCCGGGGGGCGCTTCACCAAGAGCGGCGTCAAAGACGTGAGCCACGTTGCACGCTGGGACGGCTCGTCATGGCTGCCGCTCGATCGGGGTCTCAGCGACGAAGTCCGCGAACTGGTTTCACTGCCCGGGGGGGATGTCATCGCCGGGGGTCGGTTCCTTTTCGCCGGAACCACTGAAGTTGAGCACGTGGCGCGGTGGGACGGTCACTCGTGGAACGCGATGGGCGCGGGCCTCAACGACAGCGTAGATTCCCTGACGGTGCTGCCCAACCAGGACGTCGTCGCGGGAGGTCGTTTCGCCTACTCCGGCGCCGTCGAGACCCTTGGTGTCGCCCGCTGGGATGGTTCGCAGTGGTCTCCGATCGGCAGCGGGATCGCCGCAGTTGTTCAAGCGGTCGCCGCCGCGCCCGACGGGGAGCTCTTCGCCGCCAGCATCCTGCTGGGTAATTCCTGGAGGGTCACGGTTTCCCGCTGGGATGGTGAAGCATGGATCCCGATGGGGGACGGTATCGGCGGAAAGTACCCTTCGTGCAACGCGCTGGCGGTCACGGCCGATCATCAGCTATTCGCGGGCGGCTGGTATCCCCAAGGCAACGGAGATACCTGGGGGGACAATCTCTGCCGCTGGAACGGTTCACAGTGGGTGACCATCGGAAACATGGACGGTGATGCGTATTCGCTGATGGCCCTGCCGACCGGAGGCCTGCTGATCGGAGGCAGGTTCTCCCAGGTGGGGAAGGGCGCGGTCGTACTGGAGGGCAACCATTGGTCGCCTCTGACCCTGGGACTTAACGACAGCGTGACGGCGGTCGCCGCGCTGCCCGGCGGCGGGATGGTGGCCGGCGGATACTTCACGAACGACGGCAAGTCGTCGATGCGCGGAATCGCACGATGGGACGGCGTGGCGTGGCACGGGCTGGGGTCCGGACTGAGCGGAGATATTTCCGATGTCGGCACACTTCCCAATGATGATATTGTCGCCGCGGGATCGGTCGGGATCGTGCGCTGGGACGGGACAGCCTGGGTCGGGTTCGGCACGGGGCTGAACGGCCGGGTCCGAGCGTTCCAGGTTCAACCATCGGGAGAGATCATCGCCGGCGGAGACTTCACGACACCCAAGGGCAATTCGACCGTCCAGCTTAATTACATCGCGCGGTGGGACGGTGTGGAGTGGAGGCCGATCGGCAAGGGTTTCAACGGGCGTGTTCACGACGTGGCGATGCTCCCTGGCGGCGGGATCGTCGCCGGCGGCGAATTCACCCGCGCCGATGGCCTGCCCGCCAGTTCCATCGCCGTGTGGGATGGTTCGCGATGGAACGCGCTGGGAGCGGGCGTCGAGGGCCTGGTCCGAGCGGTTGCGGTGCTGCCCGGCGGCGGGATCGTCGCGGGCGGAGAGTTCCTCAAGGCGGGCGGCGCTTCGATTCCGTACATCGCACGCTGGGATGGAGCAACCTGGACCAAGGTTGGCTCGAGCTCGCTCGACTCCATCGTCCATGATTTGGCGATCATGCCAAACGGTGATCTTGTCGCCGGCGGGCGCTTCTCGCGCTTCGGCCGTCTGGCCCGGTGGAACGGCAACTCATGGTCGGGTTTCGGCGCGGGCTTGACGGGTGGATATCCATACGTCAACAGCCTCGATGTCTCTCCCGACGGAATGCTGCTGGTGGGCGGAGATTTCGAGTTCGCCGACGGGAAGCCTTCCCCGTTTGTCGCTCGCTGGTCGACCACCGGATTTCCCGTCGTCGCGTTCTCGCCGCAGAATGCCCTGGTAAAGATCGGGGCTACCGCGACGCTTTCGGCGACCCCGGTCAAGGGATTTTCCGGCGTGCGGGTCCAGTGGCGGCGCGGGGGCGTTGATGTGACCGATGGCCCCGGAGGCGCCTCTCCCGGCGGTGGAACCGTCACAGGGGCATCTCAGGACTTGGCATCTCCGACGGATGGTTCGCCCGCCACTTTGCTCATCTCCGGCGCGCAGCCGTCGGACGCGGGGGAATACACCGCCGTCTTCCTGAACGGCTGTGGGTCCGTGACGAGCCTGCCCGCGACGTTGAGCGTGCTGTGCCCGTCGGACTTTGATGCCTCCGGGTTTGTCGATCGGGACGACTTCGACTCGTTTGTCGGCGCGTATGAGGCGGGGGATGCCGCGAGCGATTTCGATGGATCGGGAGACGTCGACGACGACGACTACGCGGCGTTCGTCCTCGCCTTCGAGGCTGGTTGCTGAGCGAAGGTCCTTCGAACGCCGCAAGCGCTCCCCGCGAGCAGTGCGTGGGACAATGCGCCCAGCGCGAAATTCCGTTCATGTTGCACTCGCACAGGTCGAGACTGGAGCCTCTACGCTCGTCCCGTGGCAAGGAGTTGCCGCGGCCCCCGCTCCCTCGCCCGCATGAATGCCAGCATCACCACCGCGATGACCCCACAGATGGCCTCGGCCAAGCGCCTGCTGCCGTGGCTGGTCGCCGTCGCGCTGTTCATGGAGTCGCTCGACACGACGATCCTCAACACGGCCGTGCCCACCATCTCCGCCGCGCTCCAGGTGGCGCCGCTGAGCATGAAGGCGGCCCTGACCAGCTACACCATCAGCCTCGCCGTCTTCATCCCCATCAGCGGCTGGATCGCCGACCGCTTCGGCACACGCCGCGTCTTCTTCACCGCGATCGGCGTCTTCACCCTTGGCTCCCTGCTGTGCGGGCTTTCGAGCAGCATGCACCTGCTCGTCGCCGCCCGCATCCTGCAGGGGGCGGGCGGGGCGCTCATGCTCCCCGTCGGCCGTCTCACCATGGTCCGCACGTTCCCCAAGTCCGAGCTGCTGCGAGCGATGACGTTCGTCGCCCTGCCGGCGCTCATCGGGCCCTTGCTGGGCCCGCTGGTGGGCGCGTTCATCGTCACGTACCTGCATTGGCGCATGATCTTCTTCGTCAACATCCCCATCGGGCTGATGGGAATCGTTCTCGCCTTCCGCCACATGCCCGACTACCGGGCGCAGGAATCCACGCCGATCGACCTCGTCGGGCTGGTGCTCTTTGGCTCGGGGATCGGGCTTCTCTCGTACGTGCTGGAGGTCTTCGGGGAGCATTCCCTGAGTTTGCAGAGCGGCCTGTGCCTGCTGGCGCTTTCCATTCTGCTGCTGGTCGCCTACGGCCTGCACGCGGCGAGGGAGGAGTTCCCGCTGCTGCGGCTGAGCCTTTTCCGCGTGCGGACATTCCGCGCCGCGGTGGTGGGCGGGTTCATCACGCGGCTGGGGGCGGGCGGGATGCCCTTCATGCTGCCGCTGCTGTACCAGATCGGGCTTGGATACTCCCCCGTGCAGTCGGGGCTGCTCATCATCCCCCAGCCGCTGGCGGCGATGGGCCTGAGGCTCTTTGCCCCGCGGATCCTCGCCAAGTTCGGGTACCGGGCGGTGCTGATCTTCAACACGCTGAGCATGGGCGCGCTCATCATGCTCTTTGTGACGATCGGGCCATCCACCCCCGCGTGGGTGATCGTCGTCCAGGCGTCGATCTTCGGGTTCATCTCGTCCATGCAGTACACCAGCATGGGTTCGCTCACCTTCGCCGACCTGGGGGACGCCGATGCGAGCATGGGCAGCAGCATCGCGAGCACGATCCAGCAGATGTCCATGAGCTTCGGCGTCGCCTTCGCCTCCCTGCTGACGGTGCTCTTTGTCGGGACGCGCCAGCCCGGGGATGCGAGCATGATCTTCGGCATCCACCGCACGTTCATGGCCCTGGGCATCCTCACCATCGCGTCGTCGATGGTCTTCCTCCAGCTTCGCCGCGGGGACGGGGCGGCGATGAGCCACCACAAGGAGATCGAGCACGAGGCGTGAGGGGAGCGCCCACAGGAGCATCAACGGAGGTGCTCGGCGGGATGGACGTTCTTTAATCACGGTTCCATCCCGGCATTACCGCTGGTTCTCTCCGTGAATCCATGCCCAGCGCCATCGGCTACGCGACCAACCACTCGTTTACCTCGCTTGGACCCATGAAGATCGATCGCCGCCCGCCGGGAGAAGGCGACGTGCAGATCGAGATCCTCTACTGCGGTGTGTGCCACTCCGATATCCACCAGTGCGCCAACGACTGGGGGAACACGATTTACCCGTGCATGCCCGGTCACGAGATCGTCGGGCGCGTTACCGCGGTGGGCGCTTCTGTGACCAAGTTCAGCGTGGGGGACACCGTGGGCGTCGGCTGCATGGTCGATTCCTGCGGCCACTGTGATTCGTGCCGGGATGACCTCGAGCAGTACTGCCAGGGCCCCAAGGGACCAACGCTGACCTACAACGGGCCATTCAAGCCCGACGGGACCAACACCTTCGGCGGCTACTCCAGCAGCATCGTCGTCCCCGAGCATTTCGTGCTGAAGATCCCCGCGAACCTTGATCTCAAGGCCGTTCCTCCGCTGCTGTGCGCCGGCGTTACGACGTATTCCCCGCTGCGGCACTGGAAGGTCAAGCAGGGCCAGCGAGTGGGCGTGGTCGGCCTGGGAGGACTGGGGCACATGGCCGTAAAGCTCGCCGCGGCGATGGGGGCGGAGGTCACGGTCTTCAGCCGCACGGCGGAGAAGGCCGAGGACGCTCGCCGCATGGGCGCCCGCTCGTTCGTGGTTTCCAGCGACAAGCCGGCGATGGACGCCCTTGAACTGAAGTTCGACCTGGTGCTGAGCACCATCCCCGACCCCTACGACCTCAATCCGTACGTGAAAGTCCTCAAGCGCGACGCCGCGCTGGTGGTGGTGGGGGTGCTGACGCCGTTTTCCAAGGCGACCAACAACGCCGAGGTCGCGTTCCATCGCCGCACGGTCGCCGGCTCACTCATCGGCGGCATCGCCGAGACGCAGGAAGTCCTCAACTTCTGCGGACGCCACTCCATCGTTGCGGACGTGGAGCTCATCCCCATCCAAGATATCAACGCCGCGTTTAAACGCGTAAAAAAGGGTGAGGTTCGCTACCGCTATGTCATCGACGTCGCCGGCTCGCTCAAGGACGAATAGCGCCTTGTTCGGGTGCGATCCTCATGGGGCGTCTGAACGCGATCTATTCTGGATATCGAAGCATTTTATTCATGGTCATTCGGCTCCTCTGTCTCTAGAGTGCCGGGACGCTCGCCCCGCTCGCGGGAGGTCGCGCGGCGACGCCGCAACGGAGATGATCTTCCAGCTCCCGGGCACTTCGTCATCGCCGCGGTATATCCCGCGGCGCAGGAGCCTTGCCTTGCCGATCTCACATTCTCTCCGCCCGACCCGGGCGTTGCTTCTCTCCGTGTTCGCCGGGTTGTCAATGTGCGCCGCGCGGGCGGGGGCGCAAACAATCCTGGTTGATCTGACCGACGGAGACGTGATCGACATCGATCCCGAGACGGCGACGGTGGCCGATCTGCCGGGCCCCGACGGGCACATCTCGTTTTCGGAGGCGATGATCGCCTCGAACCACACGCCCGGGCGTCAGACGATCGGGTTTGCGATTCCTACCAGCGAGTGGACCTACCTGGACTGGTACTACCCGGGCCGCGCGGTGATCCACGGCATGATGGTCTACGCGAACGCCTACGACGAGGTGACGATCGACGGCGGCACGCAGACGGCGTTCACCGGCGACACGAATCCCGCGGGCGGTGAAGTGGTCATCCTCCGCGGCGGCGGTCTCTACATCCCGGCCGACCACTGCACGATCCTGGGCCTGGACAACACCGTAGTGTTTTTCGAGGGCTCGGGCGGCATCGTTGAGAACTGCAGCGTCATGGGGATCCAGATCTACGGCGGGGCGGGAGGCACGGGCACGCTGGTTCGGGGCAACGTGGGCGGCGGCTACGTGCAGATCGATCAATCCAGCGACAACGTCGTGGTGGGTAATGTGCTGGGGCGCGTGCGCGTGCTGGGGTGGTTTGCCGGCGGCAGGCCCGCGGTCAACAACCGGATCGGCGGTCCCTTGCTCAATGACCGCAACTGCATCATGGGCCAGGGAACCAAGAGCAGCAACGGGATCCCCGGCGGCTCGGCGATCCAGCTGTTTGACACTTCGGGAACGATCATCGAGAACAATCTCATCGGGACGATGCCCGACGGACTGACGCAGGGGCATCCGTACACCACGATGGGCGTGGTTGTGGAGAACGAGAACCACGACACGCGGATCCAGGGCAATCGCATCGCCGGAATCCTCGCCGTGGCGACGCCGCCCCATTCCCCGTCGTATGAAGTCGGCGCCGGCATCCAGATCGGCGGCGCCGGGAGCGGCGTGAACATCCTGGGCAACACCATCGGCCTCAACATCCTCGATGAGCCCGTGCTGGGAAGCGTCGTCGGCATCGCCACCATCAACAACTCCCCCGCGTCGATGCAGAACGTCGTGATCGGCGGCGTCGCGCCGGGTGATGGCAACGAGATTGCCGGAAACCTCCGAACCGCGGTCAACATCGCTAACGCGTTCTCCGGCGTGCGAATCTCCGGCAACTCCATCCACGACAACGGCGGTCTGGGGATTGACCTCATCACCGCGGCGTTCCTGGAAGGCGTTACGCCCAACGATCCGCTCGACCCCGACGCGGGCGGCAACGGGCTCCAGAACTTCCCGCTCCTGACGCTGGCCCAGAGCAGCGCTACCCACACGAGCGTCGGCGGCACCTTGAACAGTTCACGCAGCGCATCCTTTTCGGTGGAGTTCTTTGCCAGCCCCTCGTGCGATTCCACCGGCCACGGCGAGGGACAGCTGTTCCTGGGCTCCACGACCGTCGTGACGGACGCCTCGGGCAACGCGGTGTTCTCCGCGGCGCTCCCGGTCTCGGCGCCCGCGGGCTGGTATGTGACGGCGACGGCCATCCGGGAACCTTCCGGAAGTACCAGCGAGTTCTCGGCGTGCATCCCGGTCGAGAGCGGCGGGTGCCCTGCGGATTTCGACGGCTCGGGGTTCGTGGATACCGACGACTACGACGCGTTCGTCCACGCGTTTGAGGAGGGCGCCCCGATCGCCGACTTTGACGGCAGCGGGTTCGTGGATCTCGAAGACTTCACCAACTTTGTGTTCGCGTTCGAAGCCGGGTGCTAAGGCTCGGCGAGCCGTGAACGAGCGCGCCCGGGCTGTTGACGGGGGCGCTCCACGGGAGGAGCGGGGGCTACCGTGTGCGAGCGAGCGTTCCAGAGCGAGCCCCCGGCGTCGCACCGGTGATTGCACGGGATCAAAATTGCAATCGCGGCGCGTGAGTGTCTCCGCGGGCGTGCGTTCCACAGGGATCCGGGCGTTTCCGCCCAACGCACCCCGAGAGAGGAGACACATTCCATGTCGCACATCATCCGCCTCGCCCCCCAGGCCCTGGTCTTCGCCGCGCTGAGCACCCTGGTGGGCCAGCAGGCCCTCGCCCAGCACAAGTGGTACCAGGGTCCCAAGGACCGTGGCTTCCAGGAAAACGTTCCGGACTTCTACCAGCACCAGTTCTACGAGGGGGCGATCACCAACTCGTGGCAGACGCACTACCCCGATTCCACGGCGTATCCCAAGTGGGGGGAGCTGGGCGGCCTGTGCTACCAGGTGGCGATCACCAACGCCATCGCGTCGTGGCAGCCCTATGGCTACAAGGGCCTCACCGCCGCGGGCACGCTGGAGAAGGACACCTGGCGCACGGCGTACAAGACGACCGTGGAGGACGTCAAGGCCGGCTTCGCCGGCGCGGGGGGATTCCAGAAGTACCTCGATGACCGCAAGGCCGCGAACAAGTGGGATCGCCGGCTGCTGTTCAACCAGTACACGATGGAGAAGGACGGGGCGAAGAAGACCACGGGGACGGTGCTCACGCCCAGCGGCAAGAAGATCCAGGAGTCCGACGGCAAGGGCGGCTTCAAGCCCGTCAGCGCGTTCGACGTCTACAAGCGCATGATCATCAACGAGGCGAGCGTGACGCTGCTGGTGGAACGGGAGGAGGGCAAGACGTACAGCGACATCGTGTGGTGGGGGAACTACCACGCCGTGACGGGCGTCGGCTTTGACGGCAAGACGGGTGAGATTTTCTATTCCGACCCCGATTCCAACAAGGGCAACCGCTCGGCGAAGACGGGGTACAAGGTCGGCAGCTCCGAAGACGCCGACTCCGGTGACGGCGGCTGGGTCTTCAACCAGCAGAAGCGCGGGGAGGCCGATCCGCGCAAGGGCTACACGTGGATCGACCCCGTGAGCGGCGCGGAAGTCGCCGACGTGAAGGACGGCAAGAAATTCACCTGGCGGCACCTCGACGACAAGGGCGCGATCACCACCACCAACATCGACGGCGGTGGTCCCGAGGCCGTCCTCGCCAAGGGCGCCGACGAGAACGTGAACAAGCGCAAGTTCGTCGCCGCCGACTCCGCGGTGCCCATCCCCGGCCGCGCCAAGGTCAACGCCGACCCCACCAACTTCAACAGCTTCTACGGCTCGTTCAAGATGGACAATTCCGCGCCCGACAAGGCCTTCACCGTCAAGGGCAGCGACGACTTTGACCGCAAGATCACCTCCGACGGCCGCTACACCGGCGTCAACATCTCCTCGTTCGACGTCATCCATCCCGCCGGCTTCGACGAGCTGGGCAAGGTCAAGGATGGCGTGGGCGTCACCACCGACATCAAGCTCGCCAGCGCGTCCACCCTGCCGGTCGATCGCATCCAGCTCTGCTCGGTCAACACCGCCGCGCAGTACGACGCGTCCCTGGACGGCCACAGCTTCGTTGATTCTGATGGCGGCATCTGGCGGGCGAGCTTCATCAGCCCGCTCGACGGCTCGGCCTTGGACGCGATGGGCAACTCCCTCGCCGGCAAGGGCGGCTGGGAGTTCATTCTCCAGTCCGGCGCCGGCCTTGCCCCCCTCGACCGTGAGCTGGGCATCCAGACCACGCTCGACGCGTTCATCCGCACCGATTCGGACCTGGTGCAGTTTGACCTGCTGATGCACTCTATGGAAGTCTCTCTCGTGGACGACGAGGGCTCGTACACGATGGGGGACTTCTGGACGATCCAGTCCTACGGCTTTGACTCGATCGACCGCGGCCTCCAGACCGGCCTGCTCCCGCAGATCCCGGCGCCGGGTGCACTGGGGCTGGCGATCGCGGGCCTGCTCACGGCGGGCCGGCGTCGCCGGTGATCGCCCGTCGCCGTGCACGAACCCACGGCGATTGATTGTGCGACCCAACGAAAAAGGCCCCGCACCGCGCGGGGCCTTTCTGTATTTACACTCTCAACTTCGCCCGCGTTTTCCACCCGCGCGTTGCCGCCGGGTCTGATCCGCGTTCATCCGCGTCAATCCGCGGCCAGATCCCTGCTTACGCGACGTCGTCGGCCTTGCCGATCTGCCATTCCTCGAGCTCGATGGGCGCCTGGCGACCGAAGATGGTGACCAGCACGCGGACGAGGCCCTTCTCGGGGAGGAGCTCGTCCACCGTGCCCTCGTAGCTCTGGAATGGGCCTTCCTTGATCTGCACGTGCTCGCCCTTCTGGAAGACCAGCTTGACCGAGGGCTGGTCCTCGGGCTTGCGGCTGTCCAGGAGCATCTTCTGGATCTCGTGTTCCTTCATCGCCGTAGGGCGGCCCGCGGTGCCGACGAAGTCGCCCACGCCCGTCGTCTCCTTGATGAGGAAGAAGACGTCCTGGGGGATGCGGCCGTCGTCCTCGAGCTTCATCTCGACAAAGACGTAGCCGGGGTAGAGCTTGGTCTCGGTGATCTTCTGCTTGCCGGCCTTGACGGTCTTGGTCTTCTCGGTCGGGACCAGGATGCGGCCCACGAGGTGGACCATCTTTTCGATCTGGACCTTGCGGAGCAGGGTTTCCCGGACGGAGGATTCCTTGTTGGAGGCGACGCGGAGGACGAACCAGTTCATCCCCTCTTGCCGGATGGGCTCGTCCCCCGTGAGGAGGTCCCCGCGTTCGTTGGGGCGGCCGTCAAATACGCTGGTTGCTCCGGTCATGCTGACTCTCCCAATGCACCGGGCGTGGTGGCCCGGAGAAGTCCGAGATAAGGCCGATTGACGTCCTGTCGACCGCAGGGCGTGAGAAACACACCGCCCGCGGCGACCTGACCCACACACGCTCCCCGCGGCACGGGGCCTTGGGGGCGGACACACGACGAGTTGGGCGGGCGAAGGCCGGGGCAACAGATCCGCCGGGGGCTTCACACCGCCATCCCACCAACGACGCCCGCCCCGACGGGGGGCGGACACTTTGAAACGGCCGCCAGGAGGGCGCGAACGCCTCAGCCCTTCTTGAGCAGGCCAACGAGCTGGAAGACCGCGGAGAACGAGTAGTCGATGACGAACAGGAAGGCCGCGATCAGGAAGCACGCGCCGATCACGACCCACGTCGAGCCGAGCACTTCCTTGCGGGTGGACCAGTTGACCTTCTTCATTTCCCCGTCGGTGGCGATGAGGAACTCGACCGAGCCGCGCTTCACGCCCACCAGCCAGTAGGCGAGCAGGGCGCCCACCACGAGGATGATGCCGACGACGGTGGCCTGGAGGTAGAGAAGGTCGAAGTAGGGGATGGCTCCGGCGGTGCTGACCAGCCCGCGGAGGGCGCCGGCGACGACGATCTGGTCGCGGGAGGGGACGGCCGCCTCCTGGACGGCGACGACGTCGCCGACGGTAAGGACGGTGCTGTTCTGGCCGGGGGTCGCTTGGACAGCCTTCACCACGCCGGTGACGGCCTTGGGTCCGCTCTCGGTGATGCTGGGGCCCGGAGAGAAGAACTCGACGGCGTCCCCGGCTTTGGCGACGGCGGCCTGCACGTTCACGGCGTCGCTGGGGATCGTGACCTGGACGTTCCACTCTTTGGTGGGGATGACCACGGCCTCGAGCTGCTTGTAGGCCCAGACCGCGGCCGACAGGATGAGGACACCCATCAGGCAGGCGGTGAGCATGCGGACCCAGTAGCCCTGGCCGGGCTTGTGGAGACCCGCGAACGTGGAATCACCATCTCCACCGGAGGGCGGGGGAGGAACACGCCGGGAGGGACTTGAACCCGCAACCTGCGGATTTGGAATCCGCTGCTCTACCAATTGAGCTACCGGCGTATCAGACTTGGATCCGTTGACGGATGCGGACACGTGCGCTCGCTTCCCGGAAGCACCGTGGCGGCCCCAGAGCCCCGCGCGGGGCGGGATTCCGTGGCGACGCCGACGGGATTACTTCCTCTTGATCTTGTGCAGCGTGTGCTTGCGAAGGCGGGGGGAGAACTTCTTCATGCCCTCCTTGAGGCCCTCGGGCAGTCCGCCCTTGGTGTTGACCGACGTGCGGTAGTTCAGGTCGCCGCACTCGGTGCACTGCAGCCAGACGTACTCGCGTGCTGCCGATTTCTTCTTGGCCATGGACGGTTCTACCTTTCGCGGTCGGGGCGGGTTTTGCGCCCGGGGAAGGATATGTCACCCTTCGGCCCTCTCGACCACTCCAAACGTGGCTTCCAAACCGGTCGTACCAACTGTCGTTCCGACACCGCTTTGAAACAGCCGCCCGGATCTTTCGACCCGGGCGACTCTCTGAAACTCACTTCGCACACCGCAGGGAGCACCCTGACACGTCCCTTCCGGATGGGAGGGCGGTCGGGGGCCGCGGTCAGGCGATGATTTCGGTCACGACGCCCGAGCCGATCGTCTTGCCGCCTTCACGGACGGCGAAGCGAACGCCCTTCTCCATGGCGACGGGCTTGTCCATCAGGTCGATTTCCATGCCGATGTTGTCCCCGGGCATGCACATCTGCGCGCCGCCCGTGAGGGTGACGGTGCCGGTGACGTCGGTGGTGCGGAAGTAGAACTGGGGACGGTAGCCCGAGACGAACGGGGTGTGGCGGCCGCCTTCTTCCTTGGTCAGGACGTAGACCTCGCCCTTGAACTTGGTGTGGGGCTGGATCGAGTTGGGCTTGCAGAGCACCTGGCCGCGCTCGATGTCGGACTTCTCAACGCCGCGGAGCAGGGCGCCGACGTTGTCGCCGGCCTGGCCGCTGTCGAGGGTCTTGTTGAACATTTCGACGCCCGTGCACACCGTGCTCTTCTTCTCGGGACGCAGGCCGACGATCTCGACCGTGTCACCGACCTTCACGATGCCGCGTTCGATACGGCCGGTGGCGACCGTACCGCGACCCTTGATCGAGAAGACGTCTTCCACGGACATGAGGAAGGGCTTGTCGATCTCGCGGGTGGGCTCGGGGATGTAGCTGTCGATCGCGTCGAAGAGGTCGTCGATCGGCTTGCAGATCTTGTCGTCCTTGGGGTTCTCAAGGGCGGCCTTGGACTGACCGCGGATGACCGGGGTCGTGTCCCCGGGGAAGCCGTACTTCTTGAGCAGTTCACGCACCTCGAGCTCGACCAGGTCGAGCAGCTCGGGGTCGTCGACCAGGTCGACCTTGTTCATGAACACCACGATGTAGGGCACACCGACCTGACGGGCGAGCAGCACGTGCTCGCGGGTCTGGGGCATGGGGCCGTCGGCGGCGGAGACCACCAGGATCGCGCCGTCCATCTGGGCGGCGCCGGTGATCATGTTCTTGACGAAGTCGGCGTGGCCGGGGCAGTCGACGTGGGCGTAGTGGCGCTTGGTCGTCTCGTATTCGGTGTGGGACGAGGCGATCGTCACCGTCTTGTTGGCGTCGCGGACGGTACCACCCTTGGTGATGTCCGCGTAGCTCTTGATTTCACCACCGAAGCGGGCCGCCGAGCGGGCCGAGAGGGCGGCGGTCAGCGTCGACTTGCCGTGGTCGATGTGACCGATCGTGCCGACGTTCACGTGGGGTTTGTTACGAGTAAAGACGCCCTTCGCCATGACAAGTCACTCCAGTGTGCTCGGGCCTGCCTGGCCCGGTTCAGAGCTCACAAGTACCAATCCTGGGATCCCTCGGCGGGAGGACACCGGTCCTCACGCGAATAGACCCCGTCAAAGCCGCTAGCGGGATTTGAACCCGCGACCTCACCCTTACCAAGGGTGCGCTCTACCACTGAGCTACAGCGGCATGATGGCCCCGGGAACGAAGCCCAACATCCCTCGAAAACGGATGTTCCGGCCCTCCCACCCAGACAAAACGCCCGGCCGTGAAGCCGAGCGGGGGAGGATAATAGCCTTCGTCAGGGAGGGGTCAATCCATCAGTTTTGGTGCGCCCGATTGGTTCGCACCCGCCGTCGCCCGTGTTCCACGCCCCCCGATCACCATTCACGCCGCCCGATTCGGCAGAAACACCGTCAAAAAACCGAACATATTACGAGTCTTCCATAGGGCGCGGTCGGTCACCTTCTCTAGTACGATGCCCCTCGCACCGACGTTCGCGTCCCTCCCGCGGCCGCGCTTGCCCCGAGAATTCCCTTGATGCGCTACCTCGGCATAGATCTGGGTGAAAAACGCACCGGCCTGGCGCTGGGGGATACGCAGACCCGCCTGGTCTCCCCCGTCGAGGTGATCGAGATCTCCATGACCCTCGCCGGCGGCGGACCCCTCATCGAGGCGATCGTGCGATCTTTTGAACGCCTGATCGGCAGTTCCTCCAAGGGTGAGCTGGTGGTGGGCCTTCCGCTCAACATGGACGGCTCGGAGAGCAAGCAGTCCCGCGTGATCCGCTCCTTCGGCGCCCGCGTGAAGGCCCGCATCGGCCGGGAAGTGCACTTTCAGGACGAACGCCTCACCACCGCCGACGCGGACTGGTCGATGTCGCGCTCCGATCTCACGCGGCAGCAGAAGAAAGAGCGCCGCGACGCCCTCGCTGCGGCGGCGATCCTGCGCGACTTCCTCTCCGCGCTCCCCCAGCCCGGGGCCTCCCCGCCCCAGATGCCCCCGCCCCACGACTCTCCGTCCTCACCTGATGCCTCCACCTGAGCGTGCCCACGCCCTGGAAATTCGTGAGGTTCGGGCCCCGGTCAGGCCGCGTCTGGTACTGTTGCCGCGAACCCGGAGCCTGATCGGGCATCCAATGGGTTGGAGGTTTTCCATGGTCGGTCGCGCCCCGTTGATGCTCCGGATTTCACTCTGCTCTCTGCTCGCCGCCAGCGGGGCGGCCCACGCCTTGGCTCAGACGGCGCCCGCGCCGGCGGCGACGCCTCCTCCAGCAGCGCCCGCGAACCCGCCGGGCGAACTGACCACCGCCGACCAGGTCCTCACCAAGCTCGAGACCGCCGACCAGGGCCTGACGAGCCTCCAGGCCGAGATCATGCTGCACCGCACGTTTGTCCTGGAAGGTGACGAGCAGACGCGATGGGGCATGCTCTACTTCCGCCAGCAGCCCTCGACTCAGCCGGGGGGCGCGGAGCTCATCAAGCAGTTCTGCGTCCGCTTCGACCAGCGCAAGATCGGTCAGCGCGTGGAGGAGAAGGAACAGCGATTCGTCTTTGACGGTGAGTGGCTGACCGAATCCAACCCCGAGGAAAAGACCTTCAGCAAGCGGCAGCTCGTGGGGCCTGGTGAGCATCTCGATCCGCTTCGCGTCGGCCAGGGACCCATCCCGCTGCCCATCGGCCAGAAGAAGGCCGACATCCTGGAGCGGTTCAACGTCGAACTCGTCAGCGCGGCCGATGGCATTGTCGAAGGGGACGACGCCAAGCAGGCCGAGCAGTGGCGGAAGTTCGTTCAGGGCAGCTATCAGCTCAAGCTGGTTCCCAAGGCCGCGGGCGGAGATGAGGATTTCACCGAGATCCGCCTGTGGTACAAGCCCGCGGCGAAGCAGGAGGGCATCGAGGATGGTCGCCTGCTGCCGCGCATGGCCCGCACCACCAACCACGCCGGTGACGTGACCAACGTGCAGCTGGTGGGCGTGAAAATCAACTTCGACCTCGCCAGCGACTTCTTTGACACGCGCACCCCCGACCAGCGCGGGGAGCGAGGCTGGGACATCAACGTAATCCCCTTCCGCAAGGTGCAGCCGGGCCCGGCCCCGGCTCCGGCCCCGCCCGCCCAGCCCTCCCCCGAGGCGCCCGGCGGTGGGAACGACGGGCCTGCGCCATCTGGATCGACGCCTCCTGGGGCAGAGTCCCCGGCGGCCCCGGCCTCGCCCAAGTAAAGTCCCGAAATAACCGATCCAGTCGTGCGGAGCGCGATAACCGCGGACGTTCCACGTGCGTATGGAAGTGTGAGGAGCATGCCGTTGGTACACGCAAGGACGCGATCGGCCGATGAGGAAGCACGTGGGATTGGTGACGTAGCATCGGCGCGGGATCTGGCCCCGGATCTGGCTCCGGCGTGCAGGGCGTTTCAACGCCCCCGCGCGAATCGTGCTCGCCTGCTCAAGGCCGCGTCGATTGCGCTGCTGATCAGCGCCTGCGGCTCGCTCCTCGCCGGGCCGCTCACTCCATTTTCCCTCGCCGCCCCCGCCCCGCGTTTCTCCCCGCTCGCCCCGCCGGCCCCCGCAACGCCCCCCGCGCCCGGTTCAGGGGAACCCGCGCCGATGGAGATGCCCGGCGTCGCCAAGTCGGTGCAGTCGCTCCTCGCCGCGCCGTACCTCTCTGACGACGAAAAGAAAGACCTTCGCATCACGCACGGCGTGTGGGAGTCGTCCGATCTCGATACCCCGGCACGGCGTGCCCGTGCGGCGATCATCAGCGGGCGGTACCACGATCCGGCCTTCGACGACGCCGCAGCCGCCATCGAAGATCGCGCCGAGGCAAAGCTCATGCTCGGTGAGCCGCAGGCGACGCTGGCGCTGATCGAGAACGCTCCCTCCATGCGTGCCGCTCGCCTCCGCGCGCAGGCCCTGTGGGACCTGGGCCGTCTCGATGACGCCCGCCAGAGCCTCGAGGGAACCCGCCGAATCCTGATGGACCAGCCCATCGCCGACGCGGGCGAGGTGGCGCAGGCGGTCCGCGCCATGGTCATGCTCTCGCGCCTCACGGGGGATGTTGCGCAGGCCGCGGGGAACGGCGCCGCCAACGGCGCTCCCAATGGTGCGCCCGCCGCGGGGGATCGCCGGCTCGCCGACTTCAAGATGCTCATGTCGGTCCTCGCCCGCGCCCGGGAAGAGATCAACCGCCTCGAGCCCTCGGTCTACCTCGCCGAGGCGGAACTGCTGCACGAAAAGGAAAACTACTCCGAGTCCTCGGATGCGCTGCGGCAGGCGATTGAGCTTTGCCCGAAGGGGGCGAGCGCGTGGGCGCTGCTGGGACGCATGTCCGCGGAGACGTGGGACTTTGACCGCGCCCTGGCCGTCGCCGCGCGGCTGGACCGTCTGGCGCTGTGGGAGGAACCATCGGGAGAACTCTTCACGCCGCGCTCGATGCTCGGCGGAGAAGTCGCCGCCCGCGCGTACCTCCGCCAGCAGGATGCCGAGGCCTCCGACGCCGCGCTGCAGCGAGCTCTCGAGGTTTCACCCAAGAACCGCACGCTGATGGCCATCCGGGCCGCGGCCGCGGCGGCGACGTACAACGACCAGCAGCTCGCCGCTCGCCTTGCCGAATTTGAAGCCGTCGCGCCCGGTTCTCCCGACGCCTACTTCGAGGTAGGGACCATCCTCTCCGACCTCCGCCAGTACGCCGACAGCGAGAAGTACCTGGTGGAAGCGGTGCGGCGTGCGCCGCGCTGGGCGGCGGTGCAGTGCGAGCTCGGGCTGCTCCAGGTGCAGGCCGGCCGGGACGTCCAGGCCCTCGCCACGCTCCAGGGCGCGGCGCAGCTCGACCCGTTCAACACCCGCGTCGCCAACAGCCTCACGCTGGTCACCGAGATCGCGACGTACAGCCGCGTGACCAGCGAGCACTTCGAGATCCGCTACAAGCCCGGCATCGATGAGATCCTCGCCAAGGAGATGCTCCCGGCGATGGAGCAGAACTACGCCCGTGTCACCGGCAACGGCCCCGGCGGCATCGACTTCCCGATGGCGGACAAGACCGTTATCGAGCTCTACCCCGACCACCACTGGTTCAGCGTTCGCATCACCGGCATGCGCAAGGTGCACACCATCGCCGCGGCGACGGGGCCGGTGATCGCCATGGAACGCCCCATGACCGGGCCGGGCCACTCGATCGGCCCCTACGACTGGCCCCGCGTGCTGCGGCACGAGTTCACCCACACCGTCACCCTCGCCCGCACCAAGAACCGTCTGCCGCACTGGTTCACCGAGGCTGGCGCGGTGTACCTCGAGGACGCGCCGCGCGACGAGACGCGCTGCATGATGCTCACCAAGGCCCTGCTCACCGGCGGGCTGTTGGATTTCACCCAGATCAACACCGCCTTCGTCCGCCCGCGCACGCCCACCGAGCGAGGCCTCGCCTACGCGCAGGGCCACTGGATGTACGAGTACATCGTCACGCGCTTCGGGCCCACCGCGCCACTCAAGCTCATGGACCGCTACGCGCAGGGCACACGGGAGGCCGAAGCCTTCCAGAGCGAGCTTGGCGTCTCCCGGGAGCAGTTCTTCGAGCAGTTCAAGATCTGGGCCCGCGCCCAGTGCCAGCAGTGGGGGACCATTCCCGCCGACGGCGTGCCCTCGGTGCTGGAGCTGCTCAAGGCCGAGGGCGGCCCCTCTCCCGACTCTCCCGCCGGCTCAGCGCAGGGCGGAGAGCCCACGCCGGAACTCGTCTCCACGTGGCTGGAGAAGTATCCCGACGACCCCGATCTGGTACGACTTGCCGTCGGCTTCGAGCTCGCCGAGCACCAGGGCCAGGCCGACGAGAGCATGATCCCCATGCTCGAACACCTTGCCGCCGTGCGACCCATCGACCACATGCCCCACAAGCAGCTCGCGCGGCTCTACCTCGCCTCATCCGATCCGTCCAAGGCGATCGCTCACCTGGAGTTCCTCGACCAGCGCGAGCAGTACCTGACGACCTACGCGATCGAGCTTGCCAAGCGTTACGCGGGCATCAAGGACTGGCAGCGCGCGGCGAGCAAGGCCGAGCGGGCCTGCCGCATCGCCCCGTTCGATCCCACGGTGCGTGAGCTCGCCGCGACGATCGCCGTGCAGATGAAGGACTATGCGACGGCCAAGCGCCATATCGAGGCGATGGTGGCGCTGGAGCCCGATCAGGCGGTGCACAAGAAGCGGCTGGAAGCGATTGAGAAGAAGCTGGCGGGATAGGTCAAACGGCCACATTGCCGCATTGCCACAGGGCCACATCGCCGCAGCGGAAAATACAATTTGCCTTTGGCCCTTTGGCCCTTTGGCCCTTTGGCCCTTTGGCCCTTTGGCCCTTTGGCCCTTTGGCCCTTTGGCCCTTTGGCCCTTTGGCCCTTTGGCCCTTTGGCCCTTTGGCCCTTTGGCCCTTTGGCCCTTTGGCTACGACGCCCGCTGCTTCGCCAGATCGGCCGTCGACTTGTACATCACGCGGCCGTGATAGAACGACGTCACGCTCTTGGCGATGGATTCCGTGATCTTCGCCAGGTCCTTGAGCGTGATGTCGCACTCGTCGAACTGCCCGTCCAGCAGTCGCCGGTTCGCGAGCGTGTTCACCACCGTCTCGATGCGGGCCGGTGTCGGCTCGGCGAGGGAGCGCGTGGTCGACTCGATCGCGTCGGCGAGCATGAGGATCGCCGCCTCGCGCGTGCGGGGCTTGGGACCCGGGTAGCGGTACTCAAATTCATCGGGCACATACGCGGGGTCGGGCGGGAGCGGGTCGTCCACCTCTCCTTCTTCTCCGACCGATCCGCCGCCCTTGGGGGCGAGCTTGCGGGCCTGCGCCATCGCCTGCTGCTGGGCCCGCAGGAAGAAATACTCGACCAGCGTCGTGCCGTGGTGGCTCTCGATGAAGTGCTGGATCTGCCGGGGCAGCCCGAATTCCCGCGCCAGCTCCATCCCGTCCTTGACGTGGCCCACGATCACCAGCAGGGACATCGCCGGTGTCAGCTTGTCGTGCTTGTTCACTCCCCCGCGCTGGTTCTCCACGAAGTACTCGGGCTTGTTCATCTTGCCCACGTCGTGGTACATCGCCCCGACATACGTGAGCAGCCCGTTGGCCCCGATCGCGTCCGCCGCCGCCTCGGCGATGGAAGCCACGGTGAGGGAGTGGTTGTACGTTCCCGGGGCCCGCTGGAGCAGTTCACGCAGCAGCGGGTGCTTGGAATCGCGCAGCTCGATGAGCGTCATGCCCGTCACCACGTCGAACCAGCGTTCGATCGCCGGCAGAATGAAGAGCGTGACCCCGCCGATGCCCAGGCCCCCCGCCGCGGCGAAGAGCGCGTCCACCAGCGTCTCCCGCAGCACCTGGTCGTTGATGGGCCGGTCGATGAACCCCACCAGTGACGTCGCCAGCGCCAGGGAGAGGCCCACGTACATGCCCGTGCGGAAGAGGTCGTTGCGCCCGCGGATCTCCTTGAGATTCCACACCGCGGTGCCCACGCCGGTCACGATCGTTGCGTAGGTGCCCACGCCCTGGTCCAGGGCGACGCACACCAGCACGCCGTGCAGCATGCCAAAGCCCAGCGCCACGCGCTGGTCGTAGGTCACGGCGAAGATCACGGCGAGGAAGACGGTGGGGCAGACCGCGGTGATCGCCATGATGGAGGGTTCGGCCGCGGAGCCCAGGCAGGCGACGGCGAGGGTCGCCAGCAGCAGGGCGGCCGCGCCGGCGATGCGCGCGGGGTTGCGGCGGATTCGGTTGGCGAACAGCGCCGTATAGCCGGCCAGGGCCGCGGCGATCGCCACGACCGCGGCGGCGAGGCTGCCCCAGCGCAGCCAGACGCGCCACCACTCGGCATTGAGGGCAAAGTGACGCATCTCGGCGATGGAGAGGTCCAGGGCCGTGGAGGTCAGCACCTCACCGCGCCGGTAGATGATCAGTCCCTCGGGATTGATGCGGTACTTGGGAGTCACTTCCGCCGCCGCGGCGTTCTGTTCCGCGGTGGTCTGCACCTCGTCGAAGCGGTAGGTGGGGCGGGGGGCCGAGAGCACGCGGGAGACGACCAGCTGCCGCAGCGGGCCGGCCGTGAAACCTGCGTCGCGCGCGATCGAGTCGATCGCGTCGGCGAGGCGCCCGTCCTCGATGTTGATCACGTCCGTCCGCAGGATGCTCCGCTCGCTCTTGCCGATCACCAGCTTCACGCTGGGGGAGAGCCCCTCGGTCGTGGCTCGCTGGAAGGTCTGTTCGTCCAGCAGGGGGCGGGCCTGCAGCAGCGTGATGAACGCGCTCACCCGCTCGGTCCAGCGCGGCGTGGGATCCTTGTCCGTGCCGACCTCCGCCCGCAGCGCGGCGAGGGAAGCCTCCGTCAGCCGGAATTGCTCTCGCAGCTTCACATCAACATCCAGGATCCCCCCCGCGCTCGCCAGCGCCCGGGGCAGGCCGTCCAGGGAGGTCCGCAGCTCGTCGAAGTAGTTCAGGTCGCAGACATACGTACGCGGTGACCGCTGCCGCGCCGATTCCCTCGCCGCGTCGGTCAGGGCGCGGTCCTCGGCGCTCATCGTCAGGCGCACCAGCCGCGTGGTGTTCATCACGCGGCCCACGGCGACCAGCGGCTGTTCACGCGTCCAGATGACCAGCAGGGATCCCAGCAGGATGAAGGCGGCGAGCACCGCCATGCCCCACGCCACCTTGGGAGACTGCACCAGGTCGAAGGTCTTCTCGATCAGGGACTCTTCGCGCAGGCGGATGTTCACGCGCCGGGTCGAGCCGGGCTGGCGGCGGCCCCAGGAAAAGGCGGAGGTTCGTGAACGGTCGCCGGCCATCCTCAGGATCCCATTCTTTCCGCGGACTCTCGGGCGTCGTCCTCTCCGTAGGCGTCGATCACGCGCTGCACCAGCGAGTGACGCACCACGTCCCCCCGGTCCAGCGTAACAAACCCCACGCCCGGCGTGCGGATCAATCGCCTCGCCGCGTCGATCAGGCCGCTCTGGCGGGGGTCGGGAAGGTCGATCTGGGTCGTATCCCCCGTCACGATCACCTTCGAGCCGATCCCCATGCGTGTCAGGAACATCTTCATCTGCCCCCGCGTCGTGTTCTGGGCTTCATCCAGCAGGATGACCGAATTGTTCAGCGTCCGCCCACGCATGAAGGCCAGCGGGCAGACCTCCACCACGTCGCTCTCCATGAACCGCCGCAGCGTCGCGTACTCGACCATGTCCCCCAGGGCGTCAAAGAGCGGCCTCAAGTAAGGATTGACCTTCGCCTCAAGGTCACCCGGGAGAAACCCCAGTTTTTCTCCGGCTTCAACCGCCGGGCGGCAGAGGATGACCTTGGCGCACCGGTCGGTCCGCAGCAGGTGCACCGCCGCGGCGACGGCGAGGTAGGTCTTCCCCGTCCCGGCGGGGCCGATGGCAAAGACCATGTCGTTGTCCCGGATGGTCTGGAGGTAGCGGTCTTGGTTGGGGGTCTTGGGCCGGATCCGCCGGCCGCGGACAAAGACGTCCAGCGTCCCATCCCAGACCCGGCGTTCGGGCGTGCCGACGGCGGGGGGTTCATCCGCCCAGCCGATGTTCGCCGGCGCCGACAGCCCGCGATCCTTGGGTTCGTCCTCGGATTCTTCCGCCGCAACCGCTCGGTCTGCGAGGCTGGTGGATTCGTCGGCGATGACGTTGATGACTTCCGAGCGCGTGGGGCTCTTGCCGGTGGTCTTGGAGGCGCTGGCGAGTCGTTCGATGACCCGGCGCGCGGTGGCGACCTCGGGGCGTTCCCCGCGGACGCGGATCTGGCCGTCGCGGACGGTGATGGTGACGCCCAGGGATTCGCGGATCATCTTGAGGTTGCGGTCGGAGGTGCCCAGCACGCTCACGCGATCCACGCCCTGGGGGAGTTTGATGTTGATGTCCAAGCCTGATCCGGCTCCGGTAGAAGAATGCGAGGCCGCCGACGAGGCCTGGCCCGCAGGGTGGATGCGCCGCCTGTCACGACCCCCCCGGGCGATCCATGACCCTGATTCTAGTCGGTCGGTCGAGATATCGGGCCCAGCCCAAGTTGCAAGGGAAGCCATTGGGGCGCAGGTCCGGGCATGGGTTACACTGCGGGGGGCCCGCACCGCACGTACCCTGCCTTTTTCCGCACAAGGGATGTCCATGCCGACCCGTCAGGCCAAATCGCCCTCGCTGCGTTCGTGTACCGCGATCCCGGCCGCGGTGGTTGTTGCCGGCCTGCTTGCGGGACTCTCCGCCGCCCTGTCCGCCTGCGGCTCCACGCCCGATCCGATCCCCGGCGCCGCGCCCTTCCAGGAACCCGCGGAGATCACCGCCGTGGGTGACTGGGACGACGTCGAGACCGCCGTGCGCACGGGCGCGGCGCAGTCGGAGATGGCGATCGAGCGCACGACCTCGCCCTCCGATTCCAAGTACATCTTCGAGCTTCGAACCATCACCGACGAGCCGGCGACGATGGAGGTTGAGCGGCTCCCGGCCACGGGCCCCGAGGGAGAGCGGCCGATTCGCCTGTGGGCGCACGTGGGCCGCTTTGGCAACCGGGCGTGGGAGGAGCGGCTTATCGGTCGCACCGCGGCGCGGTTGAAGGATCTGTACGGGGTTGATGTCGCCCCGGTGCGCAATCGGTGATCGGCCGGGCCGCGCCCCGTGATAAACTCTGCTCGCCGCCGAGCGGAGCCTCCGGCGCCACGATGACCCCCGAGATTGTCCAGGCCATGGTGAGATTGCTCGAGGTCAAGGACCTCTCCACCGCCGCGCACACGTGGCGAGTGGTCCTCTATACCCGCACCCTCGCCGAGCACGCGGGGCTCGACCATCCCACCATCTCGCGCCTCACGTACGCCGCCGCGCTGCACGACATCGGCAAGCTCGACATCCCCGAATCCATCCTGCAAAAGCCCGCGAGCCTGACGCCGCAGGAATTCGAGGTGATGAAGACCCACACCACGCTCGGGCACGATCACCTGCGCGGCATGGGGGAGGACGATCCCATCGCCGTCGGCCTGGTCAGGTCGCACCACGAGCGATGGGACGGCCTGGGATATCCGGACAAACTCGCCGGAGAGCAGATCCCGCTCCCCGCGCGGTACTTTGCGGTGGTCGATTCGTTCGACGCGATGACCTCGTTCCGGCCGTACCGCTCGACGGTGGGGGACGATGCGGCGAGGGCGGCGATGCACGAGATCATCCGCGGCCGCGGCAACCGCTACGCGCCCGACGCCGTGGACCGCTTTGCCTCCCTCTTCGCCTCGGGCTCGCTCGACTGGATCCGCCACCACTTCAACGACGAGTGCCCCTTGCCCGATTACGGGCACCTGAACGATCCCTCGGTGCTCGTGCCCAGGGCCAAGGCGTGAGCGCGGACCCGCCCCTCTCCAGTCTCGATGGACAGACTGCCAGCCTGTCACGCGGGCCTTCTTCTTCTTCTTCTTCTTCTTCTTCTTCTTTCCTCCTGCCGCGATTCCTTCGCGCCTGCCTGGCCTTGCTCGCCGGCCTGGTCATCTCCATCCTCTTCGCCCAGCTACGAGCCCTTTCCGCCAGCGATCTGGTGATGCTCCCCGGCGCCCTGGCCCGCCCCATCGATCCCGGCTCGGCCCATCTCCCTCCATTCATGTCCACATGGCCGCCCCCCTTCGAAGCCATGCGCTACGACGCGTTTGCCGCGACGAGCATCGAGATGCGGACGATCCACGGTGAACCGGAGGAGATGACGCTTCCGTATAACAAGGGTCCGCTGCGGGCGAGCATCGTGCACGCGACGTATGGCTGGCCCATGCGCTGCCTGGGGCACTACTGGGTGGGGCTGCAAGGGGAAAGCAAGGCCGAAAAGCAAGCGGAATTTGCTCGCCAGCGCGCCGAAGTTGGCTGGCGACTCGCGCCACTGTTTCCCTCATGGCTCCCCTTCGCCGACCGCAGCGGATACCGCCTCATCCCGACGTTCGTGGAGCCGCTGGGTCTGGTGATCGATACGGCGTTCTGGGCGGCGGTGGTGGGGGCGGGCGCGACGGTCGTTCCCTTCGTGCGCCGTGAACATCGTCGCAGGCGAGGACACTGTGGACGGTGCGGGTACGACGTGCGGGGGCTTGGGACGTGTCCAGAGTGCGGGTCGGCGGTACGTTGAATTGCCTGTAGACTGGCACGGTGCGCACGGATCGATTCATCCGAAACGCTGTGTTGTTCCTGCTCGCGGGGACCTTGATCAACTTTGTCACGGCGCAGGCGGCGGGATGGTGGAGCCATCCTTCGGCCGATTAACGAGTGTTGCGGAGCGGATTCTCGGTAGCTGATGTGTTGAATGAGACTTTCCTGAGTGTGATCTGACACCTCTGAATACGAAATCGGTCAAGGTGGCAGTCTCTTTCATTTTTCTGGATTTTCAAGTGAAGGAACGGTATGTTGTCTTGATGGAACGTTTCTTCATTGGTGTGGTCGTGTGCTCCGGGGTGCTCGCGGGGACGGCGTATGGCCAGAACTTCAATGTCGATGTTGGCCCTGGGGGCAGCACCGTTCCATCGATTGGATACGGTTCTGCCGCTGGGCAACCGGGCGTTTGGAATCTCGGAGCCGGGCTGCTTTCCAATGCAAAGGACATAAACGGCTCGACGACATCGGTAAATGTGGCGATTGGGGGATCGAAGGAATCGCTCGCAATAGCAGGTGCAACGGGCGACGAAGGCAACTTCATGGCTGATACTGCTTCAGCCGATGCTTTTTTTACGGATGACATTCAAATTTCGCGCCTTGCAGTTGGACAGTACCGGATATTTGTCTACGGATGGGGGGGAAATCGCTACGGTGATTTCCAGAGCGTCTTCGACTTCTACAACCCCCAGACCAACGCCTAGACGCGCAAGGTGATCGATTACGGCGCCGTCTGGCCCGGCCAGCAGGTGCTGGGGGAGACGTACACCACGTACGATTTCGCCATCACCGCGCCCAACCAGACGTTCATGCTCGTGTATTTCGGGCAAGGCGTTGGCGAAGAAACCAAGACCAGCGTCATCAACGGGCTCCAGATCGTGCAGATCCCTGCGCCAAGCGCTACGTGGTCAGTACTCCTCGGTACCCTCGCGGCTTTTCGCCGCAGGCGATGAGAGATTTAGTCGGTACTGACTGAGCTTCCACGCTCCACGCACCCCGGCAGTTCCACCGTCATCGTCGTCCCCTGCTTCCACACAGATTTCACCCCTCATCGCGCCGCCAAGGGAATCGACCGTGAAATCAAGACAACTGACGCCATTTCCCTTGCGTCTACCCCGGGAAATCCCTTATTATCCTCTCGCCATCCAATCCGGATGTGCGGGAGAGTGACGATGAAGCAGTCAACCCTTGCCACTTGCGGCAATTCGTGGTCCCAGCGAGTGCTTTCGGCGGCGGTTCTTGCGATCCTTTCGGTGAGCGCTTCGGCGCAGCTCCTCGTCCCTGAGCAGAAAGGCCCCGTGCTGCCCGAGGGCGGCCCCTCGCCGACGGTGCGGTCCGGGTGCTTCTACCAGTTGGATGATGGTACGCAGGAAGACCAGATCGGCTCGGGCGGCCAGATCGCCTGGATGAACAAGTTCACCGCGACCAGCGGGTGCACCGTCATCCGCGGCATCGATGTCGCGTTCGGCGGCGCGGTCATCCAAGTTCCCAACGGATCATTGGCAAAGATCTGCGTCTGGGAAGATCCCAACGATGACGGCAATCCCAGCGACGCGATCCTGCTGGCCGCGCAGACCGTCGTGGTCGCCAACGCGAACACCGGGATTCTCACAAGCTATCAGCTCACGACGCCCGTGAGTGTCTCCGGAGTCTTCTTCGTTGGAGCCGCGTATGACAACGCGGGCCTGTATCCCGCCTCCGTTGATTACAACGCCGCATACATTCCCAACAGCACGTGGTACGCCGTCGGATCTCCTGTCAACCTGAGCAACCTTTCCTCCAACAGCGTGCTCGGTCCTGGAGACGCCTTCGGACTCTTGGGGTACTCGCTGGTCCGCGCCAGCGGCGGCTCGGGCCCCTTTACCTACCAGGGCGTTCTGAAGGACCAGGGCATCCCGGTCACGGGACTTGCAGACTTCAAGTTCACGCTTTTCGATGTTCCCACGGGCGGGTCTTCCGTGTCCTCCACCACGCTCCAGCCCGGCACGCAGGTGAACGATGGCACATTCACGGCGCGATTCTCCACGGAATCGACCGCGATGGACGGTCGCCCGTTGTGGCTGGAAATTGAGGCCAGGTACCCGGCCGGCTCGGGCCTGTACACCAAGCTGTCGCCCCGCCAGCTTGTCACGCCCGCCCCCCTCGCAGAGCGCGCCAACACCGCCATGACCGCGGAGACCGCGCACACCGCGGCCGAGGCCGTCACGGCGCAGAATCTCAGCGGCACCATCACCTGGAACCAGATCACCGGTAAGCCCGCGATTCCGGACGGCAACTCACTAGATGCCTCCGACGGCAGCCCATTGAACGCGGTGCAGGTCGATCCGAACGGCTTTGTGGGGATCAATACCCTCGCCCCCCTCGGCCGCCTGCACGTGGTCGATGCGACGGGAGGAACCGGCTCGGTGCGGCTTCCAGTCAGTGCGATCGACGCGGGCGAGATCCTGGACGAGCCCGGCGTTGCCAACGTGATCAGCGGAACTTCGATTCCCGGCAACGGGGTTATCGCGAATCTTGCCGCGCAGACCATCACGGTGCCGGGTCCGGGATACGTGGTCGCGATGGTGAGCCTCGAAGCCTCGCAAGCCCATACGCTCGGAATCAACGACTCCGCGATCATCGGAGTTTCCAACGTGTCGGCCGCATTCCCGGCCGGCGGCGCCCAGGATGTCGAGTGGCTCGTGGGCACTCAGGCTCCCACCGCCTCGCTCGACATTCCTTTCACGGTCCAGGGAGTGTTCACCGTCAACTCGGCGGGTGCTCATACGTTCTATGCCGTGGGCGTGAAGACCGGCGGCACGCTGGTCTGCAACGACATCAACCTCACGCTGATGTACTTCCCGACGGCCTACGGTCCCGTGAATTCCAACTTCCGCGGCAACGGCGCCGACCAGGAACCCGGCGCGGGCGCCGCCGCCCGTGCGCATACACCGGCTGAAGCCCGGGACGCGAGCCCGGACGTCTTCAAGGAGCTTGAAGCGCTCCGCCAGGAAGTCGCCGACCTGCGTTCCCTGCGTGACGAGCTCAAGGCCCTCAAGGCCCAGCTCCAGAGCACTCCGCGCCGCTGACCTGGAGGTACCCGCGCATGCATTCATTCCTTCATGCACCGCACCGCGCCACGCGTCCGCTCCTGGGTCTGGGTGCGCTCCTGGTCCTGCTCCCCGCCGCTTCCACATGCCTCGCCCGGCCCGACATCCCGTGGTTCACCCTCGACGGCGGCGGCGGAACGTCGTCCGGCGGCACGTTCACGGTGTCTGGCGCCGTCGGACAGTTTGACGCGGGCGGACCGCTGACCGGCGGCACGTTGGACCTCACCGGCGGGTTCTGGGTCGGAGTTCCGCACCTGTGCCCCTCCGATTTCGACGCGAGCGGCTTTGTCGACACCGACGACTTCACCGCCTTTGTCCTCGCCTTCGAACAGGGTGTCGACGCCGCCGACTTCGACGAGAGCGGCTTTGTCGATACCGACGATTTCACCGCGTTCGTGCTGGCGTTCGAGTCGGGGTGCTGACGGGAGACTGAGGCGAGGCACGCCGAGGCACGGTTGCCTTACGGGGCAGCCGCGCCAACCGTGCGCTCCACGCACCCCGGCAATTCCACCGTCATCGTCGTGCCCTGCTTCCACACCGATTCCACGCCGATGGTTCCGCGCAGGGAATCGACCGCGCTCTTGACGATCGCCAGGCCCAGGCCGGTGCCGCGGCGATGCGTGCCGGCGGTGCGGGATGGGTCGACCTGGTAGAAGCGTTCAAAGACGCGCTGCTGGGCGGCGAGGGGGATGCCCGCGCCCTTGTCCTTGACGCGGAACCGCGCGCCGGCCATTGTCGATGTGGTCGGGCTGGAGGTCGCGCTGTGGGTGGGGCTCGCGGCGAGAGTCGTTGCGGGGGAAGTCGCCCCGACGCCGGGCGCTGGCTCGATCACCTCGCCCACCACGCGGATCGTCGATTCCTCGTAGGCGAACTTGATCGAGTTCTCGATCAGGTTGCGCAGGATCAGGTCCAGCAGGCGCGGGTCGCTGACCATGTGTTCGAGGGCGGGGTCCATGTCGAAGGTGAGCTGGACGCGGCGCTCCAGGCACGCGGGCTCGAAGGCGGTGCGCAGCGTTTCCACGACGGTCGAGATCTTCATCGGCGCGGGGGAGGGGCCGGTCTCGGGTGATTCGAGCATGGAGAGATCGAGCAGGTCCCGGATGAGCTCTTCGAGCCGCGCGACGTTGCCGGCGATCATTTTCATCAGGCGATCGCGGAGCGCCGGGGGCGTGTGATCGTCGTCCAGGAGCGTTTCCACCGCGCCCTTGATGGAAGAGAGGGGCGTGCGCAGCTCGTGGCTCGCGTTGGCGACGAAGTCGGTCTGGAGCTGGCTCGCCGCGGCGAGCTCGGTGATGTCCCGCAGCGCCAGCACCGCGGCCGAGCCGCCCGCGCTGGTCTGCGTGCTCGGCGGAGAGAGCGGGGGAGGTCGCCAGGCGACGGGGGAGGCCATGACCTCGAACGAGCGGATGCCGCCCTCGCGCGGCAGGCGGACCGTCGCGTGCTTGGAGAGCCCGGCCCACGCCGCGGCGTGCACGGCGACCAGGTCGGCGGAGGTGAAGAGCTCCTCGATGGATCGCCCCGAGATGCGATCCCCACTGCGGGAGAGGAAGGTCTCGGCGGCGGTGTTCCAGAGGCGGACCGATCCGCCCGCGTCGGTCACCAGCACGGGGTCGCCGACCGCGTCGAGCACCTTGCGCAGGTTGTCGCGCTCGACGCTGAGGGCGTTGATCGCGGCGAGACCCAGGCCCGCGAGGTGTTCGATGGAATCGTGGGGTAGGTGGGACTGGTCGAGGTCGCCGAGTCGCGGCACGGCGGCGACGGCAAGGCCCGAGAACTCCTTGGCGGCCTGCGCTCCCGCATCTTGGCGTGCGGCTTCACCGCGGGCCCGGGAGCGACCGGCGAGCTCGGTGAAGAGGCACCCGGCGGCAAGGGGAAGCGCGGCGAGCCACCAGGCAGGCCAGACTGAACCGGCGACGCAGGCCGTCGCCGTCCCCGCGGCAAGGATGGCGGTCCAGGAAACTCGGGAGGGGAGTGGGGCAGGGGTACCACCGGCCAGCGCGGGTGGGCGGCGAAGCGCGTGGTCGGGAGTGTTCCAGTCTCGTGCCATGGGGATTGGCGAGGGGGGGCGGGGAAGGTTTCGCCGCGGCCAAGGTTTCCAACGAGGGTTGCCGCGGGCGTCGCTCTATAGAAGGAAGGCTATAGAAGGAAGGGATGCCCCGCCCGTGGAGGGGGCCGGTGGATTCACCGCGCCCGGATGCGGCCATGCGTGCGGCGGACCTGCCGGGCCGAGGGAGGAACCCCCGGAGTTATTCGCCGGCGGATTCGCTTTCCACCAGATCATCGGCCTCGTCGGATTCGACCATCCGGTATCCCACGCCGCGGACGGTCTTGATCTTGGAGGCGTGGGGGCCGAGTTTTTTCCGGATCGACGTGACATGGACGTCGATCGTGCGCTCGGTCACGGTCACTCCGGGTCCCATCGCCCGCTGCATAAGGACCGAGCGGGAAAGGATGCGGCCCGAGGCCTGGATCAGGGCGCACAGGAGGCGAAACTCGGTCAGGGTGAGCTTGATGGGCTGGCCGTCCACGGTGGCCTGGTGGGTGTCGGTGTTGAGGTGGATGGTGCTGAGGGAGAAGACTTTCTGGGAGGATTCGGGCTTGGTGGTGCGGCGGAGGACGGCCTCGACGCGGGCGAGGAGGACCCGCATGGAGAAGGGTTTGGCGATGTAGTCATCGGCGCCCATGTTGAGTCCGGCGAGCTGGTCGGTCTCGGTTCCCTTGGCCGTGAGCATGATGATGGGGATGTCGGCGGTGGCGGGGGAGGTGCGGATGCGGCGGGCGACTTCGATGCCAGAGAGCTCGGGGAGCATGAGATCCAGGAGGATCAGGTCGGGGGTGGAGGCGTCGATGGCGGCCAATGCTTGGCGTCCGTTCAGTGCGGTCGACGTCTGATAACCCGCTTTTTGCAGGTTGATGGTGAGCAGCTCCACGATATCTCGCTCATCTTCCACAATGAGGACGTTTTTATATTGATTCAAGGGGAATCCTCGGTGGGTAGGTCGCGACGTGGAAACGGCGTGGCCGCGGGCCGGTGGGCGCGGGTGGAGTGTGAAAGTGCGAGATAGCGTAGGAAAACAAGGCGTTCTCCGCACGAATCGTGCATTGGGGTTGCGCTAATACGTGGGTGAGGCGAGGGGAGGGAATGGGCGTCGAGGGGTGAGGCTGCGGGCGCCCTGGCGGGGGTCGATGTGTGCGGCGTGCGCTGGAAATTCAGCGAAAGTCGGGAGATGTTCGGACACGAAGGCTCATGGAGAGGTGGGGTTCGGGCCGAAAATCGTTATCGGGGTGTTTGCGGTCGCTTTACTTGGAGGCTAGTATCTGCTCTTGTTGAAGTGCCACTCGGCAGTTCGACAGGTCTTCCGGACGGCACCAACGATCACGCCGGCGGGAGCATGAGTTTGAAGATCGAGTCGGTGTGAAGGTTTTTTCAGGTTCGAACGGTTCAAGTCATTCCTCGGGGCATGTCGTCCCCGAAGCTCGCCCGGTGCGGGCAATGGAACAACGCAACGTCCGATGGGCAGACCTCGTGGTCGGCCCCAGACAGAGAGTCGGACGCAAGTCGAGCCCGGGCTCAACGGACCGATAAAGTCCGGGTCACATTCGAAGGAGTTTCGCGAGATGAATCGGAGCAAGTTTCTTGTGATGCTCGCGGGTGCGGCTCTCGGCCTCGGCGCTTCGGGCGCCCTCGCCCAGAGCGACTCGGAGCGGGCCTATTCTGCCGAGCTGAACGCGGACGCGGTCGCCAAGACCCAGTACTTCGCCAAGGCCAACGGCTTCACCATCACCGATGGTTCGAACAAGCTGCGCGTCAGCGGGTTCACCCAGTTCCGGTACACCCTGAACTTCCGTGACGACCCCCAGACCGCCGGCGCCCACGACAGCGGTTTCACCAACGGTTTCGAGCTCCCCCGTACCCGCCTGATCTTCAGCGGTAACGTGCTCGATCCCAACCTGTCCTTCAAGATCGAAGGCCAGTTCTCGGACAGCAACGAAGGCAGCTTCGACCTGCTCGACGCCTTCGCCGCGTACAAGTACAGCGACGAGTTCACGGTCGCCGGCGGCCAGTTCCAGATTCCCCTCATGCGTGAGTGGAGCCTGAGCCCCTTCGGCGTCCAGGGCGCTGACTACGGCGTCGTCACCGACGTCTTCAACCCCGGCTACTCCCAGGGCGTCTGGTTCGTCTACCAGGCCGACGCGTTCAAGGCCATCGTCGCCATCGACGACGGCGCCAAGACCGCCAACACCCGCTACTCCAGCGGCTCCGAAGCCGACATCGGCCTGACGGCCCGCATCGAGGGCAAGCTCTCGGGCGACTGGAACCGCTTCAACGACATGTCCAGCTGGAAGAGCGACAACGGTATCGCGACCCTGCTGGGCCTGGGCGCTCACTACCAGCACACCGGCAACACGGCTCACCCCGGCTCGGGCGCCGTTCCCCAGACCAGCTTCTTCCAGTGGACCGTTGACGCCTCGGTCGAGTTCGCCGGCGCCAACCTCTACGCCGCCTTCGTCCACGCTCACAACGAGCCCGATGACGACAACGGCGAGTCGACCGACGACTTCGGCGTTCAGGTCCAGGGCGGCTTCTTCGTCGCCGACCAGGACGAGCTCTTCGGCCGTTGGGACTGGGTCATCCCGGATGACAACCGTGGTTCGGGCAACGAGGACGACTTCCACGCCCTGACCGCTGGCTGGAACCACTACTTCGTTCCCGACAGCAACGCCGCCAAGTTCACGACCGAAGTC
This sequence comes from Phycisphaerales bacterium, assembly GCA_044226385.1. Lineage (GTDB taxonomy): Bacteria > Planctomycetota > Phycisphaerae > Phycisphaerales > UBA1924 > JAEUJB01. The sequence goes on along the minus strand of JBGAHA010000009.1, from coordinate 22,793 downwards.
ATGTGGGCCCTCAACCCCACCGACGAGAACTCCCTGGTCAACGCCACCTCGGGCTCGGCTGCCACCGGCATCCTCCCCGACAGCGAAGACAACCAGATCCAGATCCGCTTCCAGTTCCAGCTTGCCTTCTAAGCTGACCTGGTCACGAGTCTGAATCCGACAGGGCAACCTGTAGATATGCCGGTCGCACCGAAAGGTGCGACCGGTTTTTTTATGTGCACGCGGGGAAGCTCCACCGGCGAGTTCATTCACTGATGATGCAATACCGGTGGAGGCACCGGCGGGAAATACCGGCTCTCACGCGTCGATCGCCTGGATTGGGCGCCTGGAACGGTCTCCCAACGCGGCCCACGGACCAACCATGCACGGCGGGAGCATTCCTTAGCGCATTATGAACGCATTTGAGGCCGCTGCGCAAGCACTTGAACAATGTTTTGTTTGTATACTCCGCCACGCACCGACTCGATGCCATTCTTCCGAAGGAACATTTCATGAAGCACGCGATGTTCTCCGCCGTCTCGGTCCTCTGCCTCGTCGCGGCCTGCGGCCAGGCCCGCGCGGGACAGGACGATCCCACCAACGCCCTCAAGGCCGAGCTCTCGGCCGACGCGCTCGCCAAGTCGCAATACATGGAGAAAGCCAACGGGTTCTCCATCACCGACGGCACCAACAAGCTCCGCGTGGGCGGGTGGGCCCAGTTCCGCTACCTCGCCAACTTCCGTGACGACCCGGCCAACTCCGGCGGCGCCCACGACAGCGGCTTCACCAGCGGCTTCGAGCTCGCCCGCACGCGGTTGAACTTCTCGGGCAACGTGCTGGACCCCAACCTCAAGTTCAAGATCGAGGGGGACTTCAGCCGCACGACGGGGGACTTCGGCCTGCTCGACTCGTTCGCGACGTACTCGTTCCAGGACTCCATGCAGGGCTTCACGCTCCGCGCCGGGCAGTTCAAGGCCCCGCTGCTGCGTGAGCAGCTGGTTTCCGACACCAACCAGCTCGCCGTCGAGCGTTCGGTGGTGGACTCGGTCTTCAACCAGTCTCGCTCACAGGGCGTGGAGATGCAGTACGCGGCGGACACCTTCCGCGGCGTGGTGAACCTCAACGACGGCCTGAACTCCCTGAACACCGTCTACACCAGCACGACCGAGGCCGACATCGGCGTGACGGCCCGCGGTGAATTCAAGTTCGGGGACGGGGACTGGAAGCGCTACGACGACTTCACCAGCTGGCGCAAGTCTCCCACGGGCGGCATGGTCGGCGTCGCCGGCCACTGGCAGCACGCGGGCAACACGGCGACGCCCGGCGGGGGCACCAACCCCGTCGCCCAGACCGACCTGTTCGTCTACACCGCCGACCTCTCGATCGAGGGGGACGGCTGGAACGTCTTCGGGGAGTTCGTCGGCTCCCACTTCGAGGGGGACGAGAGCTCCGCGGACTTTGACGACTTCGGCGCGGTCATCCAGGCCGGCGTCTTCGTCGCCGACAACGACGAGATCTTCGGCCGCTGGGACTGCGTCTTCCCCGACAGCGACCGCTCGGCCGACAAGGACTTCAACACCCTCACGGCCGGCTGGAACCACTACTTCGTGCCCGAGAGCCAGGCCCTGAAGTTCACCGCCGACGTCTGCTGGTTCATCGACACCGTCGCCGACAACGCGCTGGTCTCGACCCGCACCAACGGCCGCAACGCCCTGCTGCCCGATGTCAACGACAACCAGTTCGCGCTCCGCCTGCAGCTGCAGTTCATGTTCTAAGCAGGCGACGGGGATCGACTGCGAAAATCACACGACCGCGGCCGGGAAGGCCGCGGTTTTCTTTTTGGAAGGCACTGGGCATCAGGCACTGGGCACTGGGGGAAGCCCAAAGACCTACGGGGGGGAGGCTCGAGCGGGAGAATCAGCAGCCGGATTCGTAGGCGAAGACGAACGCGTCGAAATCGTCGGTGTCGACGAAGCCGGAGTGGTCGATGTCGGCGTCGGGCGTGCCGGCCTCGAAGGCGTGCACGAACGCGTCGAAGTCGTCGGTGTCCACAAAGCCGGTGCCGTCGAAGTCGGCGGGGCAGTCGGGCTCGCACTCGTCGAGGATGCCGTTGTGGTTGAGGTCGAGGCTGGCGCCCGAGGCGAGGTCGCACACGTCGGGGATCTGGTTGCGGTTGCAGTCGGTGCCGGCGTCGGGCATGAAGTCGATGCCGGTGGGGCGGTACAGGCCCGTGTCGGAGCCGATGATATAGGCGCGGACCATGTTGCCGTTGCGGATGTCGAACTGGTAGACGCGGGCGTCGGTGAGGTGGAGGTCCATGGGCCCGCCGATATAGGTGTCGGCGTCGTCGTGCACGTGGTCGTCGTCCCCGTCGTGTCCGTCGTCATCGTTGCCGCCGTCGTGTCCTTCCCGGGTGACGCGGTTGCGGGTAACGTAGACATCCCCGCCGGGTCCGATCCGCAGGCACCAGGGCTCGTCGAGGGTGAGTCGGATGTTGGTCCCGTTGCGGTTCCACTTGCGGATGAAGGCGCCGGTGGTTCCGTCGTATTCGTTGATGCGGTTGGACCCGCGGGAGGCGACCAGGAGGTTGCCGTCGGGCTTGAAGAGGATGCCGCGAGGATCGGAGAGGATCCCGGAGCTGGGGGGGACCAGCTCCCGGAGGAGCGCGCCGGTGGCAAAGTCGAATTCGAGCACGTTGGAGGCGGCGGTGGAGAGGTAGAGCTTGCCTTCGCGGATGGCGAGGCCGAAGGGTGAGCTCATGCCGCCGGTCCCGGGGGCGACGACGGTGCGGACCAGGGCGCCGTCGACGAGTGAGAACTCGAGCACCGACGCGTTGCCGCGGCTGACGACCAGCACGGTGTTCTGCTCGGGGCGCACGAGCATGGCGGCGGGGGACGAGAGGCCCGAGGCGCCCGGGAGGACGAGGTCGCGGAGGTAGTTGCCGGCGCGGTCGAGCTCGGCGACGCGGTTCTGGGATCCGCAAGAGACCAGCACGCGGCGGGCGGGTGTGATGACCAGGTCCTGGCCGTCCTGGATGAGGCCCGGTGAGCCGACGTGCATGAGCACGCCGGTGTAGGTGAAGAACTCGCGGACGGAGGCGTCGGCGGAGGTGGTGGCGACGTAGGGGTTGAAGGAGTGGTCCAGCGCGGCGAGGTCGGTGATGCCGTCGGCGTCGCAGTCCTGGAAGGCGTCGGGAACGAGGTTGCGGTCGATGTCGAGGGTCATGTCGGCGCTGATCTGGATATGGTCGCTTTGGCCGCTGGAATCGACATCGGGCTCGCACTCGTCGGGGATGCGGTTGAAGTTCAGGTCAACGCTGAGGCCCAGCTGAATGTCGTAGCGATCGGGAACGCCGTTGGCGTTGCAGTCGGGCTGGCATTCGTCGGGGAGGCCGTCGGCGTCGACATCGGGGCTGGCGCCGCTGGAGATGTCGAGCGCGTCGAGCACGCCGTTGTTGTTGCAGTCCTCGCACTCATCGGGAACGCCGTTGGCGTTGAGATCCAGGCTGAAGCCCAGGGCGATGTCCTGGGAGTCGGGCTGATGGTTTTGGTTGCAGTCCAGGGCGATGCAGCCGCGAGAGGCCATGTAGGAGCGCATGACCGAGGCGGTGTACTCGTGGAACCACAGGTCGTGGTTCGCATCTCCGCCGCTGTAGGTCTGGCCGCAGTAGGCCATGATGGAGCCGCGCTGGGGGCGGGAGAGGGCGTCGTCGCAGTTGTCGAGGTTGTAATCGTGGGTGTGGAACGTCCCGCAGTTGTGGCCCAGTTCGTGGGCGGTGACCATGATGTCACGGCAGGCCCAGTCGGGTCGGTCGGGGTCGGCGAAATAGCCCAGGGCGTAGCCGGCCCATGAATAGGAGGAGGAGTTGCACAGGGCGGGGGCGTAGGCGACGCCGCCGGCGCTGAGCAGGCGGCTGCCCAGGAAGAGCTGGGCGACGTCGCGCGGGACGCTTTTCATGTTGGTTTCCCAGTAGGACTGGAACTGTCCCAGGGGGTCTTCGAAGTTGAAGAGGTCGGCGGGATTGTCCCACACGCGGATGTAGGTGAGGTCGACGCGGGCGTTCACGTCGCGCATGTAGATGTCGCTGACCTGACCGTAGAGCTGGATGATGTAGGTGAGGGTGTCTTCAGTGTTGCCGAAGATTTCGAAGAGTTCATAGTCGGAATCGACGGCGAGTTCGATCTGGCGGAGTCCGCGGATGGGGTCGTTGTCCCGGTCACCGGGCGCGGGTGGTGGGGGAGGAGTGGGGATCCATCCCGGGGGAGGGGTCACGCCGCAGGCGGGGACATCGAGGGCGACGCCGCCGCGAGCGGAGGCCGGGAACAGCGCCAGCTCACCGGGCGCGAGCTCGAGCTTGGAGCCGCCGCGGGCGGAGATGAGCAGGCGCTGGGCGCCGGCGCCCAGGTCGATGCGTCCGACGGTGCTGGTGGGGGAGAGAGAGAGGAAGACGCTCGAACCGGGATGTCCGACGACGCGGCCGCGGAACATGAGGATCTGGGAGGGATCGAAGTGCGCGTCGCGGTCGGGACCGTTGAGGGAGCCAACGACAAGGCGGGCGCCGGGAACGAGCGGTGAGAATCGCTGAAGCTCGAGATCGATGGTGGGGGGGGAGGCGGGGTCGAAGGCCGCTGCGGCAGACGGGAGGGGCACGCTGCGGATGATGAAGGCTGCGGGCGTCGCGGCGGCGCGGGCGAGTTCGGCGGGGTTGAAGGTGATGACATCCACGCCGCCGGCGGAGCGATGCAGGGTGGTGTTGACGCGTCGACCCGGCTCATTCCCGGGGTGCTGTGTTTCTGAGGGCGCAGCGGCCGTCCCGGGGACTGTGCGGGCGTGGCTGGAGGAGAGGGCAGGGATGAGCCAGGAAGTCAGGAGACACGAGGCGAACACCGCCCGCACCGGGAGCTTGAACATCGGGAACCCCTTGGTTTGAAGGCCGCGGGCAGCATACCAGCGGGGCTGTGAGGAAGTGCCGGAAGCCGTGGGAGAGCGGGGGAAAGGCCGGGCCGCGGCGCGCGGGGATGGGTTATCGGAAGGAATGGGGTCGTTTGGTATTCCCACGGGGCGTCGTCCGTGCTAGATTCGTACCGACCGCCCAAGGCACGGGTAAGAACGGCCGACTGACGGGCGGCAACGGAGACTGGCTACATGGATTCCAAGAACGTGCGCGTGCGGCGGCTTCTGCGTGCCTTGGCCCTGACCACGCTGGGCGCGGCCTCCCAGGCGATGGCGGGATCGACGCCCGAGAACGCGGTGGTGATCATCGACCCAGCGTTCGCGGACTCGCTGACGATCGCCAACCACTTCATCAACGTGCGGAACATCCCCGAATCCAACATCCTTTATATGGATTCGGCGGACGCGGCGAACTACCAGGCGTGGGCGGCGGTGCAGCAGCCGGCGTTCCAGGCGTTCCTGAACCAGCGCGGGATCCCGGACCACACGGACATCGTGGTGGTTTCTCCCACGGACACGTTCTGGGTCTCCGAGGGGGGGCTGGTGACCGATTCGTGCTTCGACATCCAGCGTTTCTCCCTTGGCTCGCTGTACACGATGTCGTTTATTTCGAGCGAGATCCTCGCCGGGGGCACCAACCAGGCCAAGCCTAACCGGTTCTACGCGACCAGCGACGCGGCGGCGGCGTTCGACAGCAACGTGTCGTATCTCTCGGGCGCGGAGAGCACGAACGTCAACGCGCGGCGGTACTACATCGGAACCACGTTGGGATGGACCGGGGCGCGGGGGAATCTGGTTTCGCAGATCACGTCGGCCTTGACGGCGAGCGCGGCGGCGGACGGGACGCGTCCGTCGGGCACGTTCTACTTCATGAACAACACGGCCGACACGGCGCGCAACGTGCGGGCGAGCGGGTACACGGCGGCGAAGAACGCGATCACGTCTCGCGGCGGGCTCGCGGAGGTCATTGTGGGTGACCTGCCGTACAACAAGACGGACTGCCTGGGAATCATGACGGGCCTGGCGGGGTTCAGCCTCTTCGGGCAGAACATCGGGATCAAGCCGGGGGCGTTCTGCGATCACCTGACCTCGTATGCGGCGGCGTATGACGTCGCCTCCCAGACCAAGACGACCGAGTGGATCACGTTCGGGGCCGGCGGCAGTTCGGGGGCGATCGAGGAGCCCTGCAACTACACGGGCAAGTTCCCGCGGGCGATGATCCACGCGCACTACTTCCAGGGTCTGGCCCTTGGTGAGGCGTGGTTCCGCAACCTGCAGTACGTGCCCTTCCAGCAGAATTTCGTGGGCGATCCGCTGGCGAGGCCGTTCGCGTACATCCCCGTAGTGAATGTCGCCGACGCGCCGCCCGGGCCGGTGAGCGGGACCATCACGCTCACGCCGACGGCGACGACGCCGCACCCCACGGCGGCCATCGCCGGGTTTGATCTGCTGGTCAACGGCGTGATCGTGCAGTCGGTGCTGCCCGGCGGGCAGTTTGCGCTCAACACGCTGAGTCTTGATGACGGGTACAACGACGTGCGGGTCCTCGCCCACGACAACACCGCGGTGAAGTCATACGGCCGCTGGGTCTCGACGCTGCAGGTCGACAATTACGGCCGCCAGACCTCGCTCTCGGCGCCGATCACCTCGGGCAACCTCGCGACGCGGTTTGATTTCAACGTCGCGGCCTCCGGGAGCACGGTGAAGGAGACGCGGCTGATCCACAACGGCCGCGTGGTCGCCGCGACGACGGGGAGCTCGGGCACGCTGGGCGTGCACGGCCAGATCCTCGGGGCTGGAACGTGCAAACTGCACGCGGAAACCGAGTACCTCGACGGGCGCAAGTCCCGCAGCGCGCCCATCACGGTGACGGTCGCGTCCTCGGGCACGCCCGTGAACGTGACGCCCGTCGCCTATGGCTACCGCAAGAAGCTCCTCACCAAGGAGCCGTTCGTGGTGGAACTGCCGGCGACGTATGACAGCGCCCTGACCGGGCCCGGCTATACGTACACGGTGCTCTCTGGGCCGACGATGGCGACGGCCCAGGGCGCGTACGGCGGGGCGTACCGCATCTACAAGCCCAACATCGACGCCTCGGGGCAGGAAGACATCACGTTCCGCGTCACCACGCCGGGGGGCGTGTCGAACATCGCCACCATCACGCTGATCTACACGACCTGCTCGGCGGACGTGGACGGCTCGGGCTTCGTTGATCTCGATGACTTCGACCTGTTCGTGAACCTGTTCGAGGCCGGGGATCCCGCCGCGGACTTCGATCACACCGGGTTCGTTGATACCAACGACTATGACGCCTTCGTGGTCGCCTTCGAGTCCGGCTGCGGAGACTGACGGGCCGCCGGGGATACGGGTTCGTGAACGACCTCACGCGGTCCTCGCCGCGCGGTGTTCAATGCGCCCCAGTGGCCCCCAGAATCTGTTCCCTCACGGTCCAGACCGACTTAACCTCGCCGCTCTCGCTACGCTCGAATTGTGACCCACGTCCCCGTACTGCCCCAGGAAGTCTTCTCGCTGCTGAGACCGCGGCCGGGGGAGGTCTACGTCGATTGCACGGCGGGGCTGGGGGGCCACGCCCGGTCCATTGCGGCGGCGATCACGCCCGGCGGAACGATTGTGCTTAACGACGTGGACCTGACGAACCTCGAACCTGCGGAGCGGTCGGTGCGGGAGGCCCACCCGGATGTCCGGGTGATCGCGATCCAAGGGAACTTCGCCGAGCTTCCCCGGAAACTTACCGAACAGGGAATCGCCGCAGACATGGTTCTGGCCGACCTGGGATTCGCCTCCACGCAGATTTCCGACGCCTCACGGGGGCTGTCGTTCTCACGGGATGGACCACTGGATATGCGGATGGACAGGACCCTTGCGGTCACCGCCGCGGAGCTGGTGGCGACGTTACCGGAGCTCGAGCTGGCAGAATTGATACGGATGTACGGGGAAGAGCGCGAAGCTGGAAGGATCGCTCGAAAACTTGTCCGCGAGCGGGAGCACTCGCCGATAACGACCACGGGCAGGCTGGCGGAGGTTGTCCGTTCGGCGCTGCCCCGGCGGTTTGATCCCTCGGCGATCGACCCCGCCACGCGGACGTTCCAGGCGCTTCGGATCGCCGTCAACGACGAGATCGGGAGCCTGGAGGCGCTGCTGGCGGGGGTAGAGCGGGGGGCGAAGGCCGCCGGGTCGGGCAAGGCTTCGTGGCTTCGGCCCGGGGCGCGGGTGGCGGTGATTTCGTTTCACTCGCTGGAGGACCGGCCGGTGAAGCGGGCGATGGCGGAGATGGCGGCGGCGGGCGTGGTTGAACTGCTGACCAAGGGGCCCGTGGGGCCGACGGACGAGGAGTCGGATCGAAATCCCCGGAGCCGATCGAGCCGGATGCGGGTGTGCCGCGTGACTCAAGTTCGCCCGGTCGTATGATGGTGTTCGAGCGGGTTTGGCGCCCGCCGGATGCGTTGGAAGCGTGGATGGAAAGACTGTGATCCGCTCGTGACCGGCCGCATGGACGCGTACGGAGGGCGGTGAAACAGGGCGTGGGTGCCGGTCCGGGCGTAGATCGCCGACGGGCCGGGCCCCAAAGTGCCGCCAGGAACCCTTGGGCTGGGGACCTTCTGGCGGATGAGGATGTGTCAGGTGACCCGTGAACTCAAACTCTCACTGATCCTGGGCTTTTCACTCGTGCTCATTGTCACGGTGCTGATCAGCGACTACTTGTCCAAGGCCCGGACCACGCGCCTGGACGGCACGAACCCCGGCGCGCCCGTGGCCCTTGCGGTGCCGGCCCCCGGCGATCTCCTGTCCAAGACCCAGCAGCAGGAAGCGGAAGAGGCTCGCCAGGTCGCCATCGCGAATGAGAAGGCCGCCTCCGAGCCCATTCGCACCAACTTCGGCTCCAACCCCGGCCCCGCGCAGCCCGCGCCGGCCGGCAAGACGCCCGACGTGAAGGGCGCCGACCCCAAGAACGCTCCCACGACGGGCGGCCCGATCCTCATCGGCCAAGGCGGCAAGAAGCCGCTGGTTCCCGGCGCGACGACGCCCAACTCGACCCCCAACTCGACCCCCGGCCTGAACGGCGCCGACCAGCTCGCCGCGGGCAATCCGAATGACAAGACCCACACGATCGCCTCGGGCGAATCGTGGTACGCGATCACCAAGCGGTACTACAAGGATGCCCGGCTGGTAAAGCAGCTGGCGATGTACAACAACCTCAAGCCCGACGCGCCGCTGAAGGTCGGTTCCACGCTCAAGATCCCGACGGCCGACGCGCTGACGGGCAAGGTGACCCGCCAGGCGAGCTCCGAGCCGCTCATGGGCAAGCGTCCCGCGGTGGAAGGGGAGGACGAGGTCAAGCTCGCCGCCAACACCCGTGAGTCGGAGTCGATCGACCCGCTGCTCGCCCTGGACCGGGGCACCAAGCCCGCCGGCAAGACGCCCGGAAAGGATCCCGCGACCGAGGCTACGCCCGCCAAGCCCGCGAAGGCGGGAACGTATGTCGTCAAGAAGGGCGACACCCTGGGCCACATCGCCGCCGCGGAGCTTGGCAGCTCCCGCCGGGCGTCGGAGATCCAGGAACTCAACAACGGCGTGGACGAGTACAGCCTGCGCGTGGGCATGGTCATCAAGCTTCCGTCGAAGTAATCCGCCGGCCGTGAGCCTGTCCCGGCCTTGAGACGAGCGGCGCCGGGGCCCCTCGTGGAGCCATCCAAGTGTTCTCGAAACTGGTCGTCTGCGTCATCAGCATGGGGGTGCTTGGCTGCTCCCTGCTGGCCATGCGCCAGGCGAGGCTCCAGGCGGCCCACGAACTGGCGCAGACCCAGCTTCGCATCCGCTCGTGCGATGAACGGCTCTACAAGCTGCGTTCCCAGATCGGCGCCGCCGTGCGGCCCGAGGACGTTCGTTCCCTCGTGGACGAGATGGCGCTTCTCAAGCCCATGACGCCGCCCCCCGCCGAGGCGCTGCGGACCTCCCACATCGCCCCCGCCGCCGCCCCGGTCCACACCGATGCCGCGGGCAAGCCGATTCCCGGCAAACCGGGCGCCGCCAAGCCCGGTGCGGGCAAGCCCGGGGCTCCTGCCAAGGACGCTAAGCCGCCCAAGGGCCGCGCTCCGATGGAAAAGAAGCCCGCCGGGGACACCGCCCGCACCCCTGACGAGGAAGACGAAGGACACCTGGCGATCGAGACTCAGGGGGAGGAAGACCAGTGAACGCCCCCGCCACGAATCCGCCCGAAATCTCCGCGCCGGCCCGTCGCAGGGCCGATGTCGTCAGCGTGGTTGCCGCGTGGGGCATCACGCTCCTGATGGTCATCATGATCCTGCGGGTGGTGCAGCTCCAGCTCGCGCCCAGCGAACGGCTGCTCGCCCAGCGGCAGTCCCGCGTGACCACGCGCTCTGAAATGGCCGTGCGCGGTGACATCATGGACCGCCGCAACCGCCCGCTCGCCGTCACGCGGTTTGGATGGCGAGTCGTCGTGGACCCCGTGAATCTCAAGCCCGACCAGGTGGACACCACGATCGTCTCACTCGCCAAGGCGCTCGCGCGGCCCGAGGAGGAGATCGGGGAGCGCATCGTCGGGGCGATTGAAGAGAACGCCCGCCGCGCGGCGATCCTTGCCGGCAAGCAGTCCGCGCAGGATCACCCCGCGAAGGGGAAGTGGATCGAGGAGCTCAGGAAGCTCTTCGCCGTCGGCCAGCCCGGTGACAAGGACGAAACCGGGGAGCCGCTGGTCTCCACGCCGCAGCCCGAGGTGGTGACCGACCCGCAGACCGGCCTGACTACGTCCCTGATCTCGTTTGCCGACGTCCCGATCAAGCACGAGGTGCTCAAGCCCATCCGCTACCTGCCCTTCACGCAGGTGGTGGAGGATTCGGTGGGGGCGAGCATCCGCCTGCTGAAGATCCCCGGCGTGTTCCTGGAGCGGCGCGAGATCCGTGAACAGGTCGCGGGCGATTCGGTCGCCGCGCTGGTGGGCAAGGTGGGCGTGGACGCGAGCATCGGGATGGAGGCCAAGCTCAACCCGCGGCTCTCGGGCAAGGCGGGCAAGGTCAGCTATTACCGCGACTCGCGCAACCAGCCGCTGTGGATCGAGCCGGGCCAGGTGCAGCTGCCGGTGCACGGAGAGGATGTTCGCCTCTCGATCGACCTGGTGCTGCAGTCGATGGGGCTCGAGGAGCTTCAGCGAGGTATTGAGGAAAGCGATGCGGCGGGCGGCCGATTGGTGGCGATGGACCCGCGGACGGGGGAGATCCTGGCGATGTGCGACATCGTGCGGGACCTTGCCAACCTGAAGGAGTATCCCTGGGAGGATGATCCCAAGGCGCTCAAGTGGCAAGGGGAGAACGCGCCGGCGAGGAAGCTTCCGTACATGGCCCCGCGGCCCGGCTCGGCGAGGTACCGCACGATCGCGATCGATCCGGGCCGCAAGGCGCACCCGGAACTGGCGGCCCTGCTTCGGAACCGCTGCGCCGAGGACGTGTACGAGCCGGGCTCGACCTTCAAGCCGTTCGTGTGGTCCACGATTACCGAGCTGGGGCTGGCGAAGGTGGACGAGGTGATCGACACCGAGTCTGGCCGCTGGCAGACGCCCTATGGCCGCAAGCTCAACGACGTGACCAAGCGCGACGTGATGACGTGGGCCGAGGTGCTCATCAACTCGTCCAACATCGGCATGGCGAAGATGGTCGAGCGGCTGACGCACCGCCAGCTCAACGAGGCGGTGTACCGCTTCGGATTCGGAAAGCCGACGGGGGTGGGCATCGCCGGTGAGGCGAGCGGCCTGGTCACGCCGCTGAAGGATTGGACGATCTACAGCCAGACGTCGTACGCGATCGGGCACGAGATCGCCGTGACGCCGCTGCAGATGGTGCGAGGCTTCAGCGCGTTTGCCCGGACCGGAGAGCTCGCCGGCACGCTTGCCGACCTGCGGCTGACGGCGGTGAGCGCGGCGGAGCCGGCGCCGTCGGTGCTCTACCGGGTGCTGCCGGCGAGGATTGCCGAGCTGGCCCGCATGACGATGCGGGGCGTCGCCGACAACATGCAGAAACGAATGGACGTGCTGGAGCACTCCCAGCTGGAATGGAAGTACACGATCTTCGGCAAGTCGGGCACCGCGGAGATTCCGCTGGGCAAGGCGCCGCCCGGCAAGAAGCGCCCCGCGGGATCCACGGGGTACTACGACGATCAGTACAACTCGAGCTTTATCGCCGGAGGGCCCATCGAGGAGCCGCGGCTGGTGGTGATCACGGTCATCGATGACCCGGGTCCGGAACTGGTCTTTGCCCGCCCCCTTCCCCGGCACTACGGATCGGCGACGGCGGGCCCGGTGGTGCGGCGGTTCATGGAGCGGGCGCTGACGTACCTGGGCGCCCCGCCCTCGGTCCGCCCCGAGGCGGCCAAGCCCACGGACGTTGCCCTCGCCGCGCCCGAGAACGAATGAGCCGCGTCACTTTGGGTAATCTAAACGTTACAAATGGCATTGGCTTTCCTTGCCGATCGGTTCGCATGGATTCGGTGATCAAATCGACTTGCTGAATCCGCAATCGCCTCTAGACTGGGGATCGAAGTCTGCGGGTGCCGGGTCTGAGCCCGGGTTTCCCTCCCGCGGCGCGTCGCCATTGGCGGCGTCTTGAAGTTTCCGAACGTCGAGCTACAGGAGTTGAGAGACATGAACAAGCTTTGTGCGATGGCGCTGCTCGCCACGCTGGCCGCGAGCGCCAGCGCGGGAGTCTCCACGACCCACACCGACGGCACCGGCGCCGGCGCGACCGTGAACGGTTCGCTGTCGGGCGGTGAGTACGGCGGTGGGTCGTACGTCTACACCGGCGGCGGGACCGGGTTCGGCGGCACGGTCGGCAACGGCCGGCTGTACATGGACTCCGACGCGACGAACCTGTACATCGGGTTCCAGCCGGGCGCCGACCTGAACGACCTGGTGACGATCCTGCTGGACACGCGCTCGGGCGGGTTCACCGACGCGACGATGAACGACGGCTCCGACGGCGGCCGCCGCGCTTCCTCGAACCTCGCCGGCAACGCCGACGACGCGTTCGATCCCAACTTCCTCCCCGATTTCTCGGTGGTGATGGCCAGCTGGGGAACTGTCAGCTTCGAGCTGACGGGCGGCTCGCTCAACTTCCTGAATTACGATGGCACGTTCACGGGCAACAGCGCCTCCCAGTTCCGGGAGTTCGCGATCCCGCTCGCGACGCTGGGCCTTTCCGGCGGCGGCAACGTTGATTTCATCGTCGGCTACATCGCCGACAGCGGCTACGGCAGCAACGAGTCGATGCCTGGCGGCTCTATGAACGCGGGCGGCAACATCGGTGATGGCACCGTCTCCGCCGGCTACCCCGATTTCCACCGCTTCGTGGTCCCCACCCCCGGCGCCCTCGCCCTGACGGGCGTCGCCGGCCTGGTGCTTGCCCGTCGCCGCCGCTGATCGCCGCGGAGGCTCGGCGGTGACCATCCTGTTCACCCCAAGGCCCGGGCGCGATGCGTCCGGGCCTTTTTCATGCGCGGTTGGCCATGGCGCGGACGGGGAGTGCGCACGAAAAAGCCCGGCCATCCTTGGCCGGGCTTGATTCAGTGGCTGGTCTGCCGCCAGCAATACCACAGCGAGATGAACCGACCCACGGGACCCGGGAGATCAGCAGGGATTGCTGAAGACGGCCATGAACGCGGTGAAGTCGTCGGTATCGACGAAGCCGCTCTGGTCAACGTCCGCGGACTCCGCCCCGGACTCGAAGGCGTTGGTGAAGGCGGTGAAGTCGTCGGTATCGACAAAGCCGGTCATGTCGAAGTCGGCGGCGCAGAAGAACTTCACGTCGATCGCGGCGGTGGCGCGGCCGTGCTTGACCACGGTCCCCTTGGGCGTCTGCGTCGTCGTGTCCACGGTGGATTTGACCTTGTAGGCGCCGGGCGTGAGAAGGACGGTCCGGGTGAGGGTCGCCTGGCCCGTCGCGGACTGGGCAAGCGCGGCGACCGAGCCCTTGGGGCCGGTGATGCCAAAGTCCGAGACGGTCGTAGTGCCGACGCCGTCGGCGAGGGTGGAGAGGGTCACGGTGATGCGGGCCTGAGAGGGGGCGGTGACCTGGAAGTCGCAGCTCAGGAGGCCTTTGGAATGGGCGAGGGCCATGCCGGGGGAGGGGGCGACGCTGGTTTCGTCGATGGTGAGGAGGGCGGTGACGCCCGAGGACGAGATGGAGGACTCCTGTGAGGAGAACGTGGTGGTCGACTGAAGCCCCAGCTTGAGGAAGCGGTTGAGCGTCCTCTTGAAGGGGGTCAGGGTGTCGGAATGACTGCTGTCGCTGTCATACCCCGACGAGTACGAGTTGGAATCAACAACGAATGCCTCGACGAACACATCCCGCGACGCCGTTGTGGGGGTGACCGACTGGGCCGAAGCGACGGCGCAGCAGGACCCGGCGACGAGAGCCGCAACACACGATCCGATTTTCATGCGATCTTGCTCCTGAAACCTTCCCTCTGACAGGGCGGATTGTCCCGATTCCGGGAGTGATGGCAATAGGATTATTCCCTGCGAGTGAGGGAATTTTAATAAAATACTGCCGCCGGTCGGGGATTCGCTGGGGGTATTACTTGAACGACCCTCAATAAGCTGGGGTGTGGACCCCGGCAGGCCGCCTGTTCAGGTCGAAATCGACCTCACGACCTCGGAAAGCGTGGTCGCCCCCGACGCGGCCTTGGCGAAACCGTCCTCGATGAGCGTTCGCAGGTGGCCGTCTTTTTGGGCGGTGGCGGCGATGGTGGGGCCGGCGGTGCGGTGCATCACCTGGTCCCGGGTCTCCTCGGTGAGTTCCAGGAGCTCGTAGATGCCCACGCGGCCCCGGTAGCCGGTGTTGCGGCAGGCCCGGCAGCCGGCGCCCCGAACCAGGGTTCGCCCGGGGGGAAGAACGAAGCCGTCGGGGATGTCGGCGGGCTCGGGGGTAAACGGGGCCGAGCAGGCGGCGCAGACCCGCCGCACCAGGCGCTGGGCCATCACGCCCTCGACCGACGAGGAGACCAGGAAGGGCTCGACGCCCATGTCCAAGAGGCGGGTCATCGCACCCGCGGCGTCGTTGGTGTGCAGCGTGGAGAAGACCAGGTGGCCGGTCAGGGAGGCCTGGATTGCCGTCTCGGCGGTCTCCTTGTCACGGATTTCACCGATCATCACCACGTCGGGGTCGTGGCGAAGGATCGCCCGCAGCCCGGCGGCAAAGTCCAGGCCCACCTTGTGGTTCACCTGGATCTGGTTCACGCCCGGGACGTGGTATTCGACGGGGTCTTCGACGGTGATCGCCTTGATCTCATCGGAGACGATCTTGTTCAGGGAGGCGTAGAGCGTGGTGGACTTGCCCGAGCCGGTCGGGCCCGTGACCAGCAGGATGCCGTGGGGGCGGTCGATGAGCTTGTTCCAGCGCGTGATGACCCAGTCGGGCATGCCCAGCTGGTCGAGGGTCATCAGCACCGCCGACTTGTTGAGCACGCGGAGCACGACGCCCTCCCCAAAGAGCATCGGGATAATGCTCAGGCGCAGGTCGAATTCCTCGGGAGAGCGGCCCGGCAGGCGGGCCTTGAAGGAGATGCGGCCGTCCTGCGGCACGCGCTTCTCGGCGATATTGAGGTTCGCCATGATCTTCAGGCGGCTGATGATCGCCGCGCTGAAGCGGTTGATGGTGGGGGGGACGCTCGCCCGCTGCAGTACGCCGTCGATGCGGTAGCGGACGGAAAGCTCGTGCTCGTAGGGCTCGATGTGCACGTCGGTGGCCCGCTCGGAGATCGCCTCCGTGAGCACGTCGTTCACCAGGCGGATGACCGAGGCCTCCTGGGCCTGGTCGGCGTCGTCCCCGGATGGCACGATGTCGGTGATGTCCGCCAGGCCCGCGGACATCGCGTCGAGGGTGTCACCGCCGACGCCGAAGTGGGCGCGGATGAACTTGCGAAGCTCGTCCTCGTCGGCGAGGACCAGTTCGATGGAGCAGCCGGTCACGATCTTGAGCTCGTCGAGGACGGCAAGGTCGAAGGGATCACTGGTGGCGACGATGAGGCGCGAGTCTTCCTTGCGGATGGGGACGCAGTGGAGGCGGAAGACCAGGCGCGAGGGGATCGACGCGAGGACGGCGGGCTCGACCTGCGTGGTGTCCAGGTCGATGACGGGCATGTGGAACTGGGTGGAGATGGTCTCGAGGATCTGGTCCCGGGTGACCAGTCCGCGGCGGATGAGCACGCGGTCGAGGCGTTCTCCGGCGGCGGCGGTCTCCGTCAGCGCTTCGGCGAGCTGTTCGTGGGAGATGAGTCCCTGGTCCACCAGCAGCGTGCCGATCGCCATGGCGAGATTCCTTCCTGGGGCCGCGCGACCGCGTCAGCCCGGGTACGTACTGCTGGTCCGGTCGGTCTCCCAGACGGTGAGGGAGACCAGGGAGGCGCCGGCGGCGCGGGCCGTGATCGCCGGCGCCAGAAGATCGAAAAAGACCTTGGCGATGTTCTCGACGGTCGGCAGGACGCCGGGGGTGAGGCCCGGCGCCGGCGGCGCGTCGGCAAACTCTGCCGTATCGACGTTCAGGTGCTTGTGATCAAATCGGTCGATCAGCGTTGCGGAACACACTTCCTGGAGGTCGGCGTGCGTGAATGCCGGCAGGCCCGCCCGATCAAGCCCCACGCGCACGCACGGCTCGACGACGTAGTTGTGGCCGTGGCCCGCGGCGTTGTTGCACTTGCCGAAGCGGGCCTTGTTCTGGGCGTCGGTCATCGCCGGGTTGTGGAGGCGGTGGGAGGCGGAGAAATCGAACCGCTGGCGGATGACCACGCTGCCCGGGTCCGCCGCGCCGCCGGCGGGGAACTGGGAGGAGGCGAGTGAAGCAGGGGCGGGGGTCATCTCGTAGGAATGGTACGGGGTGACCCACCACCGCACGGCGGTGACGGTGCCGCCCAGGGCCTGGTTGATCTCCGCGGCAAAGGCGGCGAGGAGTTGTGTGGGCGCCTGGCGAGCCTCCGCGGAAAGGGCTCTCTGGCGATGGAGGGCGGGCTGTACAGCCTGAACGACGCTCCGGTCGATCTCTTTGATATCCCGGACGTATGAGGTCAGGGGATCCAGGGGGCCCCGGCAGAGGATCTGGAATTCGTAGTGGCTGGGAAGGCCGTCGATGGGTCCGGAGCCGGAGAAACCGGATTTTGATCGGAATTTGTTTGGAATTGCGGAGGGTGTGGACGGCAGGGGATCGAGATCAACATTGATTCGAACCGAACGGGTGAGGGTCCACATCCCAGTAACCTTTGGAAGAGTCTCTCGTGTCCCGTGGGGGCTCGAACGTCGAGCCGCGGCGGGACAAGCGTATCGAAGGAGTTGCTCATGAAGCGTTCGATGAAGTCTTCGGTGGTGGCTGGTGCGGCGGCGGCGATGCTGGTGGGGGGATTCGGGATGCTGGGATGCGAAAGCAAGGCCCCGGCGCCTGCCCCCGCCCCAGACAAGAACAAGGCTGCCGAGACGACCGGCGGCGGCAAGCCGGCGGAGAAGGCGCCGACGACGGGTGATGGTCCCAAGGAATCCAACAAGTAAGCCGGGGCCCGCGCCGAGTCGGTACACTTGAAGAACGTCCACCAGCGGAGCCGCTCGGGCGGCTCCGCGTTCGTTTTGTCACTCACCCACGCCCCGTGCCGATCCGCGGGAGTCGTCAGGAACAGGTCCCATGAATCGCATGCTTACGCGTTCGGTTTCCGCCCTTGCCGCCGCCGCGGCGATCACCGGCGCCGCGGTCGCCCAGCCCGAGCAGCCCAAGCCCGCGGACGCTCCCAAACCGGCGGAGAAGCCCGCGCCGCCCGCCGACAGCAAGCCGGCGGCCCAGCCCGGGAGCGAGAAGCCCGCCGACCCCGCCAAGCCGCAGGAGGATCCGGCGTACGTGCTGGGCTTCAAGATGGCCGATATCAACGGGGTCGAGCAGAAGCTCGAGCAGTACAAGGGCAAGGTGGTGCTGATCGTGAACGTGGCGAGCAAGTGCGGGTACACGCCGCAGTACGAGGGGCTTCAGCGCCTGTACGAGAAGAACCAGGAGGCGGGGCTGGTGATCCTGGGGTTCCCGGCGAACAACTTTGGCTCGCAGGAGCCGGGGACGGACACGGAGATCAAGGAATTCTGCTCGTCGAAGTACGGGGTGACGTTCCCGATGTTCAGCAAGATCAGCGTGAAGGGGGCCGACCAGCACCCGCTGTACAAGAAGCTCGCCGGCCAGCCCGCGCCGATCGGGGGGGATCCGCAGTGGAACTTCACCAAGTTCCTGGTGGACCGCTCGGGCAAGGTGGTGGCGAGGTTCAATAGCAACGCCGAGCCGGACAACGCGGGGAAGAACGCGGAGAGCAAGGCGATGGCGGAGAAGATCGAGGAAGTGCTGAAGGCCAAGTAAGCCTTACCGGCGAGCCGCCTTCGCCAGACCGCCCATGAAACAAAGGACCCGCATCGCGGGTCCTTTTTCATTGGGTGGTGTGGGAGGTCGGGAGGTCACGGGACAGGTCCACGCTCGCGGCCAGCGATGGCACCTGTCACGGCAGCGTGAGCACATCCTCGGGGTCGGCAGCTCCCAGGTCGATCGGGACGGCCGCGGGCTGCTGGCCGGGCAGGGCGGGCGCGTTCCACCAGAGCAGGAACATGGTCTTGTCGGCGTTGTCCACGTCGTTGTCCTGGTCCATGTCGCCGTGGATCCAGTTGCAGCCGGTGGTCTTGCCGTGGTAGAGGTTCCACTGGGCGATGAAATCGTTGTAGTCCTGGGTGGTTGTCACGCCGTCACCGTTGAAGTCGCGGCGGTTGCCGAGGATGCCCATGTCGTCGACGCGCTTGGTGTACTCGATGAGCGTGGCCGCGCCGGCTTCATCGGGATTGGCGACATACACGACAAAGCCACGCTGGGCCCAGTCAAGGATGGCGAAAACCCCGTCGTCGAGTGTAGTATTTGATGGAATGTTAAAGACCCAAGGCTCTGAATAATCCAAGATGGCCACAAGCTTTGTGGTGCTGGCGTCGCTTGCCACATTCCAAATCTTCCCGTTATCGCGATTCAGAATGAAATCAGTAAACGCGATTGCGGGCGCTGCCTCCGCTCGACTCATGTCGATCTCGATATTGTTTCCCACAACAAGGGTCGGAACGGATTCCATCCCCAACAAGTGCGGAAGGTTGGGATAGCCGTCGGCCTCCGGGTCGCGGTACAGAGGGCAGTGCGCCAGTTCCAAAAAACTCGGAAAGAAGTTCTTGACGGGGTCGCTTGATACGGCGGAGGCGGAGTCGAGCCAATAACGCTAAATTCCGACCAGATCGCGCCACGGCCGGATGTTCTCGTTGAACAGGCACACATCGCTCTGGATCATGGGATTGGGCGGGACGACCACGCAGTCCTCCCCGCAGCCCAGAATTTTCGTGGTGGTCCCCTGACCATGGCAGCGGCCGACGGCGATGGCGGCCTCCGTGTCCGTGTAATAGGTGTGGTTCATCGGCAGCCCGAGGCAGAGCGATGTCGGATCACCGGCAATCGGGAAGGAGGAGTACACCTCCAACTGAATCCCGCCGCGGTCGGGGTTGGTTGTCCACGCTGAAAGGGCGTTGATCAACCGTGTTCGCTTGTCGGGGTGGATCGTCCACCACTGTGAACTGGCGATGTACTCTTGCCCGTAGGTCGTGCCGCCAGACCTGGTTCCCCAGACGTTGCCGGCGGGGACGTAGAGCATGAATCGCCGGAAGCCCTGAACGTATGCGCTATCCATCTTGCTCACGAGCATGTCAACCCCTGACACGAACAGATCGTCGGCAAGTTGTTCGTACGACCCATTCGCATCATCTTCGGGGTCGCACCACCAGGACGCAAGACCACGATAATTGCTCTCGGTATCACCCGAGCAGAAGTTGCCGTTCATGAGCGAGAAAGTGACGCCAGGAAGGCGGTTGGGCGTCCAGGCAAGGTTGGTTGCCCAGCTCTCCTCCGAAGCTAGGTACGGAATGCCCGCACAATTCAGTGCGGGGCCTTCGCAGAGTGTCTGTGCACTGCAAAGGGTGCCGCAGAGCATTACAAGGCCGGCGGTAAGGGCGCACCGATAGCCACGACGATGGAAAATGCGATTCATTCGATATCCCTCCAAAAGAGAATGATTATCTATCTACATCGATACTCAATTTTAACAAGCGTAGTAGAAGCCCATATCTCACTTGGCTGTCATACTACTTTCCTTGCCAGTGCAAATTGCTCGATGAAAATTGTGCTGTTCGCTCTTCCGCTATTCGTAGGTCACGTTCCACCCGCGCCGACGGCGGCTTCCCACGATGGTGATAGTGCTGAGAAGGGTAACCGCGCTACCCGGCCCCGGCACCGGGATTGCGATGGGAGTGTTGGGGACGGTTTCATACGCCCATGCCACTGGGTCGGTCCAATTCTCAAACAGAATCCACCCGTAGTTATAAACGTTTGCAGAAGTTTCAATGCGAACACCGAGGTACGACGATGGCGCGATGAGAGGCGTGCCACCCTCAAAACCGAAATCGAACGGGAGTGACCAGTAGTGAGATACTGTGAATCGCCAGGCATCGTCACCGTCAACAGCCTCTTTGGGGCCATACTCACGAGCCGCCTTGTACGAAAACACTTCTCCGTTCCACTCGTAAAGTTTCGGGACATCCGCTTGCGCGATCGCTGCGGCGGAAACTCCTTCAATCGTGAATTCCCCAGGCGAAGATGTTGTAAAATTGAGTCGATACCAACTCCCCAACGTCCCCGGCAGCCGTTCCCCGCTCTGCGTCGGAGGCTTACGGATATCCAGAAATGTTCCGTACTGCGGATCGCCGCTGAGCAGCTTGATGGTCCGCGTCCACTGGAACGTGCCATCGTGGTTGTCGTAAGTGACGACCGCCGCGCTCGCTCCGCCCGCCATCAGCCCGAGCGAAACGGCGAACGCGATGGACAGCGGGGCGCGGTCGTCGCGCCAAGCCCCCGAGTGACCGAGTGTGGTCAAAGCCATGAATCCCTCCGGAAAGAAGCCCCCGCGAGCGTGGCTCAGCAGCGCCAACGACCGCACACTCATATACTGCCAGCCGAACTCCCAGGGTGCAAGAGAAAGTGATGAGTTTTTCGGACGCTCTCCGCGCGTGGTTTGAGGCTTTACAAGACGTTGACGTGTTCATTGACGAGATGGAGTTCGCGGCCGCGCGGGAAGTGGATCCGAGTGGCGTCGTTCCCCGGAAGAGGCGTTGTCAAGAGGTGCATGCAGGCCGAAGGCCTGCATATTCCATAGCCGGTGGTGGAGCGAAGCGACACCACCGGATCGTGGGGGGGGGGGAGAGATTTGCAGTCTGCAAGACTGCTCGTCTGATGAAGAAGGCCAGTTCAAAGAGACACTTGCAGTCTTTCAGACTGCGTGAAATCAAAGGGCCGGTGTTCCGGTGGTGTCGCGGGGCTCCACCACCGGCTACTGGAGGGCAGTCCTTCGGACTGCGGGGGCGTGACGGTTTCTATCGATACGCCGGAGCTCTTGCGGGCGGCGGTCTCATTGCTGGGGGCCTATTGCCAGATATATCGCTCGTCGAATTCCAGCTTGTACTTCTGAAAAAACGCTCGCATCTCGTCCTGGTACTCCACCGCGCGGTGGTGGGCTTTCTGATTGGCGATGTAGGTGCGCAGTGCCTTGACACCCGACTCCCCGATCGAGAAGGCGAAGTACCCATCCTGCCATTGAAACCGCGTTGCCCCTCGATCTTTGAGCCACTTGGATGAATCGCGCTTGACGTTGAGCATGATGTCCGCAAGGGTGACGGTCTTTGACTGGCTGATGAGCATGTGTACGTGGTTGGCGGTCCCGCCCATCGCGAGCAATGGCGAGTGCATGTTGCGGCAGATGCCACCGATGTACGCGTAGAGCTCCGGTTCCATCCCGGGGTCGATGAGGTTGTCACGGTGACGCGTTGAGAACGTGACGTGGAGCAGGAGCTTGGTAAGTGTGGAGGCCATGGATGAAATTGTATTAGCAACAGGCTGTCTGCGGTGAAGTGGGCTTCGATTTGCGGACACACTTCGTCGGTGGCGGGTGCCTTACGGGAAGTTGACGAGGACATCGGCAAGATGGAGCCCGGTCCGCCGCATCGGTTGAATCGTATTACGTCGTTGTCGGAGGGTGGTGATCTCAAGGGATGCACGCAGGCCGAAGGCCTGCCAATTCCATAGCCGGTGGTGGAGCGAAGCGACACCACCGGATGGTGGTGGGAGGGAGACTTGCAGTCTGAAAGACTGCTCGTTGGATGGAGAAGGCCAGATCAAGCAGAGGGTTGCAGTCTTTCAGACTGCTTGGATTCCGGCGCGGGCGTTCCAGTGGTGTCGCGGGGCTCCACCACCGGATGGTGCGGGGATTGGATTTGCAGTCTGAAAGACTGCTCGTTTGATGGAGAGGGACATATCAAACCCGCAGTTGCAGTCTTTCAGACTGCTTGGATCCCGGGGCGAGTGTTCCGGTGGTGTCGCGGGGCTCCACCACCGGATGGTGCGGGGATGGGATTTGCATTCTGAAAGACTGCTCGTCTGACGGAGAGGGCCATATCAAGCACGCAGTTGCAGTCTTTCAGACTGCTTGGATCCCGGGGGCGCGTGTTCCGGTGGTGTCGCGGGGCTCCACCACCGGATGGTGCGGGGATTGGATTTGCAGTCTGAAAGACTGCTCGTCTGACGGAGAGGTCCATATCAAGCACGCAATTGCAGTCTTTCAGACTGCTTGGATCCAGGGGGCGCGTGTTCCGGTGGTGTCGCGGGGCTCCACCACCGGCTACTGGAGGGCAGTCCTTCGGACTGGGGAAGCGTGGCGGTCTTGATCCATGGCGCGGGGGCACATGCGCG
>JBGAHA010000008.1:0-217679 GCA_044226385.1 Phycisphaerales bacterium | reverse complement strand
GCGTTGGTGATGAACATCTCGCGGGTCGAGGCCTTGATAGTCGTCGAGCGCGCGAAGGTCACGGGGGCCGAGAGGCCGGTGGCCGAGGTGTCACCGAGGTTGACCATCAGGGAAGGCGTGCCGGCCATCGAGCCGTCCACGCTGTAGTGCCACAAAGAGCTCCACGCCGCATCGGGGGAGGAGAAATCGAAGTTGCCGCCGTTGATGCAGGTGAGGTAGTAGTCGTTGGAGCCGGCGTAGGGATTCTTGGTGATGTCGTTGGCGGTGCGGACGGTGGGAGCGCTGATGAAGGTCTGCTGGTACGAGCCCACGTCGTTGCCGGTGTCGGCGTTGACCGAGCGGACGCCGCGATAGACCTGGGAGTCGTTGCCGTACTCAGACTGGGGGTTGTTGGCGTAGAGGATGTTGCGGTTGCCCGAGTGCCAGACCATGCCCGAGGGGTTGGCCATGTCGAAGCCCTGCTTGACGGTCGAGACCGAGGGCACGGCGGCGAAGACGTTGTCGATGCGGTAGATCGCGGACTTGTTGTCGGCGGTGTTGACGGGGAAGGGGCCGTTGCCGACGTAGTACTCGCCGGTGGGGGCGCGGAGGATCTCGGAAAGGCGGATGTCGCTCGGGGCGCCAAAGCCCGAGACGAGCGTCGAGACGACGCCGTTGTTGTAGTACATGACCGAGTCGGTGGTCTTGGAGGTGTACACGATGTTGCCCACCGCGGCCGCGTGGGCCATGGTGGAAGCGCCGGTGAGGGCCAGAACTGCGATAAGTCTCTTGTCCATCTCTAGTTACTCCCTGTGGCGGGGCCTGTATTCCCGCCGTGGTACCTTGCAATCAGCACGTGACTTCGCATGGGTGCGAAGCACATGAACGATCATCAGCCGGACCCTTCCGGGCGATGTGTGAAACGCCGTGATCTCTTGCACCCTTCCCAAAGAATCCACATGAACCTGTACGCACCGTCCTCCACAATGCGTTTCCTGGACCTCTTTCGAATGTCCAAGAATGGCGGTTTTTGAACCGTCCGACGGGATTTCGGGCCGCCTGGAGACTCCGGAGGCGTGCGGACACACGCCGCCGATGGCGGCCAGAAGCGGAACGAACGCCCGAGGAGTTCACTCACGCGATTCGGTAATAAGTACTTATCTCATGCGGCCTTGCAATCCGGCACGACCGCCGGTTGCACCCCTGCTCCCAGTTCTCTCCTGCACAACGATCCGGCCACGATGGATCGTTTGACCTGTGAAAGAGCAGAGCGGCATCCTGCCTCCTCTGACCCCTTCTGTGGGAACAGTATAGTCCTAGAAGCTGTGGATGGGAACCCGAACGTTTTGCGATCTTGCCTGCCTAATTTGAACTTGACGGGAGCTCAGCGTGGCGTTTGGGTGATGTTGGTGCGGGGCGGGTCGAAGGCGAGGCGTCAAAGTGGGATGACAGCCTGAAAACCCCGGTCTACACTCCTGCCCTTGGTACGGGCTTGTAGCTCAGTTGGCTAGAGCGTGCCCCTGATAAGGGCAAGGTCGTTGGTTCGAGTCCAATCAGGCCCACTGAAGGCGGGGTATCCGGGCAGGATGCCCCGCTTTTTTTCTCTGGTCGTTGTGCCGGCGTGCCGGCCCGGCGGCCCTCGCGACGCCCGGCGAAGGCTTGCCGGGAGAGGGACGCCCGCCGGGGGCGGCCGGTCCGCCAGGGGTTATGATCCCGCGGGCCATTCCACACGACTCCACCACCGACCCCGGGCCGATCGATGGCCCGGTTGAACGCCAAGGGGATGCGAATGCGGATCGACATCGTGGGCCGGGACATCGAGATCACCCCGGCCATCCAGCAGCACGCGGAGCAGAAGGCCGCCAAGCTCCCGCGGTACTTCGACGGGCTCCAGCAGATCCGCATCACCATCCACCGGGCCCACGCCCACCAGACGCACGAGTTCACGGTCGAAGTGGTCGCCGACGTGGAGAAGCACGAGGATTTCGTCGCCCACGGCAGCGGCGCCGACCTGTACGCGGTGATCGACGAGACCATCGAGAAAAGCGCCCGCCAGCTCCGAGACTTCAAGGAGAAGCTCAAGAGCCATTGATCCGCCCCGGGGGGAAACCAGGCCCGCGCGCGGCTCGCCGCGCCAAGGAGTCCAGTGTTGCTCAAGCTGACGGACATCGTCACACAGGGAGCCATCGTCGTCCCCCTCAAGGGACGCGAGCGAGACCAGGTCGTGGCCGAGCTTGTCGACGCCCTGGTCTCCGCGGGCGTGGTCGACCGGGAATCGCGCGAGCACCTGTACCTCCGCGTGCTGGACCGTGAGCTCAAGAGCACCACGGGCTTTGGCAAGGGCGTCGCCGTTCCCCACGCCAAGGACCCGCGCGTCAAGCGGATCAGCGCCGCCATCGGGCTGAGCCCCTCGGGCGTCGAGTTCAACTCCCTGGATCGCCAGCCCGTGTACACGGTCATGCTGCTGATCTCCCCCGACGAGCAGCCCAACGAGCACCTGCGGGCGATGGAAGCGATTTTCAAGCACGTGGGCAGCGATGTCTTCCGCCGCCTCCTGCGCCAGTGCCAGTCCTCCTCGGACGTCTGGGCGCTGCTGCAGGAAGCCGACGCCCAGAAATATTCCGCCTGATGCATGTTCCGGGCCCCGCGGATCGTTTCCCCGCGGCCCGCCCGCCGGATGGACCAACGCTCCCCCCGGCGCGTGGAATCACGCCCCTCCGATACGCCCGTTCGACCGCACGCCGCCGATGTCCACCCGCCACCAGGTCAAGGTCACGATCGTCAACCGCCTCGGGCTGCACGCCCGGCCGGCGATGTCGTTTGTCGACGCGGCGAACCTCTTCCACAGCGACGTCAAGGTCTGCCGGGACGACACCGAGGTCGACGGCAAGTCGATCATGCAGATGATGATGCTCGCCGCCGGCCAGGGGACCGAGCTGCTCATCATCGCCGAGGGGGACGACGCGCAGGCCGCCTGCGCCGCCCTCAAGGCCCTGGTCGACGCGGGATTCGAAGAGGAATGACCCCCCGCGGCCGGTGTCTGGCCGGTCCCCCCCCCAGATCCCCGCGACCTCTCGGTCTCCCGGGCATCCAACCTTCATGATGGACCGAACCGCAGGGGCGAGCGGCCTTGCGCACTGGTCTCTCACCGGCCACGCGGAGCAGTTGCCGCGTGCGGCTACGCTCAGGGTCTCCACGCCTGCTCAGCGCGGGCTGTTCAACAGGGGTACATGCACAATGCCGAACGTCACGCCCGAGTCGCTGGTTCAGTCCCTCCACTGGCGGTACGCGACCAAGAAGTTTGATCCGGCCAGGAAGATCGCCCCCGCGCTGTGGGAGACGCTGGAGCACGCCGCGCTGCTCGCCCCCTCGTCGTACGGGCTCCAGCCCTGGCGGTTCTAGGTGATCGATTCCCCCGAGGTGCGCACGCGGCTGCGGGCGGCCTCGTGGAACCAGCCGCAGATCACCGACGCCTCCCACCTGGTGGTTTTCGCCCGCCGCTCCACCATGACGCCCGCGGACATCCAGCGGCACATCGACCGGATCATCGAGGTCCGCAAGACCCCGGCGGCGGCGCTGGACGGGCTCAAGAACGCGATGCTCGGCAGCATCGCCTCGGGCGCCCCCGGATTCGACGCCGGCGCATGGGCGGGGCGCCAGGCGTACATCGCGCTGGGCGTCTTCCTTTCCGCCGCGGCGATGCTGGGCATCGACGCGTGCCCGATGGAAGGCTTCGAAGCGCCCAAGTACGACGAGATCCTGGGCCTGCCCGCGCAGGGGTACAACGCGCAGGTCATCGCCGCCGCGGGCTACCGCGCCGCCGACGACGCGTTCGCGTCAATGCCCAAGGTGCGGTTTGACCGCAAGGACGTGATCCATCACGTGTGAACAGCGGCGCGTGCGCCCCGGCGCTTCAGGGGTGGCCCCCGGCGCGGCGTGAGGCAAGCCGCTCCACGCCGCGCTGCACGCCTACGAACGTGAGCATCAGCCCGCCGACGGCGATGCGGGTCCACCACGAGCTGAGATCCCCCTGGAAGGCCAGCAGCGTCTGGATGATCCCCAGGATCAGCACGCCCAGCACGGTCCCAAGCACCGATCCCACGCCGCCGCGCAGCAGCGTTCCGCCGATGACGACGGCGGCGATCGCGTCCAGCTCCAGGCCCTTGCACGACGCCGGGTCTCCCGACTGCTGGTAGAGCGTGAAGACGACGCCGGCGAGGGCGGAGAGCAGCCCGCTGATCCCGTAGACGCCGATGCGGGCGCGGGTCACGTTGACGCCCATGAGCTCCGCGGCGTGTTCATCGTCCCCGATGGCGTACACCGCGCGGCCGGGCCGCGTCGAGCGCAGCACGAAGGCGGCGGCCAGAACGGTCAGCAGGAAGACATCGACGATGAGCGGGATGGTGATGCCCCTGGGGCCCAGGGGGAGGTGGAAGGAGAGCGAGGCGTTGATGGTCTGCGCGATGAACGGATGCTGGATGCCGACCGACTGCGGCTCCACCCAGAAAGCCGCGCCGCGGGCGAGGAACATGCCCGCGAGGGTGACCAGGAACGCCGGCAGGCGGAAGAGTCGGATGATCGCGCCCTGCGCCAACCCAAAGACAGTGCCGATCCCCAGCGCCAGCGTGATCGCCGGCAGCGGGTGCACGTGGTGATGCTCCACCAGGCTCGCCACCAGGATGCTGGTCAAGGCCATCACCGAGCCGATCGAGAGATCGATGCCGCCGGCGAGGATTACAAACGTCGCCCCCACCGCCGCGACGCCCAGGAACGCGTTGTCGACCAGCAGGTTCCTCGCCACCCCCCACGAGGCGAAGTTGCGGTAGCTCACGGCGCCGAAGCTGAACGCGCCCACGAGCACCAGCGCCGTCGCGGCAAGCGGAACGTGGCGGAGGTTGAGCTTCACGCGCCGGCCCCCGGCCTGGCGGCGGCGCCGCCGTCCCGCCCTATGCGGCGTTGAAGCGCCGAGAGCTTGGCTCGCAGCACGGGGGAGTAGAGCAGGCAGACGGCGAGCACCACCAGTGCTTTGGGCGCGGGGGCGATGTCGGCGCTGACATTCTGCATGTAGAGCGTCTTGGTAAGGGTCTGGATCAGCATCGCCCCGACGATCGATCCCAGGAGTGAGAAACGTCCGCCGGTGAGGGCGGTGCCGCCGATGACGACGGCGAGGATGGCGTCGAGCTCAAGGAACATCCCTGCGTTGTTCGCGTCGGCGGCGCGGATGTAGGAACACTCGATGAGGCCGGCGATGCCGGCGCACAGGCCGCAGGCGATGTACGCGGCGACGGTCACGGCGCGGTCGGGCACTCCGGCGAGCCTCGCGGCGGGGGCGCTGTCCCCGACGGTCTCGATGAACAGGCCCAGGGCGGTGCCGCGCGCGGCCAGCGCCGTCACGGCCAGCACCCCCAGCAGCATGGCGACGGGGATGGGTAATCCCAGCAGGGAACTGTTGCCGATCGAGGTCAGCGTGGGATCGGAGAACGTGATGATGAGGCCGCCCGTGATGAGCTGGGCGATGCCGCGGCCGGTGACCATGAGAATGAGCGTCGCCACGATGGGCTGGAGCCGCAGCAACGTCACGAGCACGCCGTTCCAGAGCCCGGAGAGGGCGCCCACCGCGACCGCCGCGGCGATGGCGCTGGCGGCGCTGTGCCCGGCGACAACCATGGAGGCCGCGACCGCGCCGGCAACCGCCATGACAGCGCCGACGGAGAGATCCACGCCCCCGGTGGCGATGACGAGCGTCAGGCCGACGGCGAGGATGCCGACCTTGGAGCCGTGGTTGAGGATGTCGATCAGCGTGCCGTAGAGGCGACCGTCACGGATCTCGACCTGGAAGAAGCCTGGGGTGAAGAAGAAGTTGAAGGCCAGCAGCAGCAACAGGGCCACGACCGGAAGCACGAGACGCTTCCACCCGCCGCCCGCCGGTGTGGACGGGGGAGCGCTCACGCGAGGCGTCCCGCCACGCCATCGCTCCCCGCGAGCATGACAGTTCGCGCGTCACCCAACGATGGTCCCCCGGCATTCACCAAACCCGATGCGCCGGAAGCCCTCGCGCTCGCACCAGCCGCGGAGGATGACCGTGTCACCGTCGGCGAGGAAGGTGCGTTTCTCCCCGGTGGGCAGCTCGATGGGCTTGCGCGGCCTGGGCTTGCCCGTCGCCGGGTCGACGCCGTCCCACGTGCGCTCCAGCAGGCAGCCGCGCGAGTCGGGGGACGATCCCGAGACCGTGCCGCTGGCGATGAGGTCACCTTCCTGCATGTTGCAGCCATTGACGGTGTGGTGGGCGATCATCTGCGCGAACGACCAGTACATGTCCTTGAACGAGCCGCGCGAGAGCCGCAGAGGCTCGATCTTCTTGCTCGCCATCTCGGCGCTCTGGATGTACGCCTCCAGCGTGATGTCGAACCCGCCCGCCTTCTGGTCGTTCTCGTCGCGCAGGTAATCCAGCGGCTGCGGATCCCCCGCGGCCCGGGACCATCCCGCCGCGCGGAAGGGTTCCAGCGCCTCAGTCGTCACCACGAAGGGGGAGACCGTGGTCCCGAAGTTCTTGGCCAGGAACGGGCCCAGCGGCTGGTACTCCCATTTCTGGATATCCCGCGCCGACCAGTCGTTGACCAGCACCAGGCCCAGGATGTGGGAGCCGGCGTCACCGACGGCGATCGATTCACCCAGCGTATTGCCCTTGCCGATCACGCAGCCGACCTCGAGTTCGTAATCGAGCATCTTGCACGGCCCGAACCCGGGCCCCGCCTGCGGCTGGTCGTCGGGGGGCGACTGCTGCCCCTTGGGCCGACGGATCTGCGTGCCCGAGGCGACCACCGACGATGCGCGGCCGTGGTACCCGATCGGGACGTGCTTGTAGTTGGGCAGCAGCGGATTGTCGGGGCGGAACATCGCCCCCACCGTCGTCGCGTGGTGAATCGAGGCGTAGAAATCGGTGTAATTCAGGAACGAGACGGGCGGCAGAAAGTGCGTCTGCGCGATGGGCTGGATCGCCCGCTGGCGAAGCCGCCGACCCTGCTGCCCGCCCGCCGGACCGTCGAGCAGGAATCGCTGCACCTGGCGGCGGAAAAGGGCGACAAGGTCGGGCCGGTCGATCATCCCCATCCAGTGCGGGTATTCCAGGGCCTCGGCGAGCTCGTCGATCAGCGCGGCCGCTTCCTCGGATTCCTCCCCGACCTCGGGAAATACCTCGGCCTCCCAGAGCGTCGAGACGTCCAGCACCTGGTCCCCGATCGCCACCCCGTAGTGCGCATGGGCGTGGCCGTCGTGCTCCTTGAGGATTGCGCACAGCGGCAGGTTCTGGATCGGGAAATCGGTCGAAGGATCGTTCGCCGACTCAACCCAGCTTCGAAGGTTGGGGTTGTGCGTGTCGTTGGGCATGGGGGGATCGCTTCCGGGTGGGAATCAATGACTGGAAAGCATGGCCGGTCGCACCGGCGCGGGAGGAAACACCCGCGCGAACACGCGACGCCGCCCGCAGGGGATGCCGATGGTACGCCGATCCTGCGCCGCCTGTGCCAACCGCGGAAGAGCCGCGACGCCATGAAGACTTCGGCCGACCGATGGCGCGGGGATTGCGCCGCCGGAGTTAAGAAACTCTACCCCCGTCGCCCACGCCCGCCCCACCCGACACTACCATCGGCGCTATGCCTTCTCGGGTCGGAAGCATGATCGCGTGGCTCGAACCTCACCAGGTCGGGCTGCTGCGCGCCATCGCCCTCAAGGCCGACCTCGCCATCGTCGGCGCGGGCTCCCCGTCACGCGGCCAGTCCACTACCGTCGCCACGATGCTGGGCTGCGACACCATCGACGATCTGCGCCAAGCCCTGGTCGAGCCCCGCGCCACCGTGCTGCTGGTGCTGACCAGGCCGGACCTGGACTTTGCCCAGCTCGCCCCGACCACCATGAAGATCGCGACGCTCGAGCCGATCCCCGATTCGGCCCTTGCCCCCGTCGCCGGCGACTGGTCCCCCGCCTCCACCGGCCCCAAGGCCACGCCCGTGCACTTCATGCCCCTGGTCCGCTTCAGCGAACCCGTGCGAGCGGCGTCGGAACTGCTGACGACCTTCGGAGAGATCAGCGCGCTCGCCCACGAGAGTCTGTGCCAACCCGGCGAAGGCTCCCTGGGCGCCCGGCTCTTTGCGGCGATGGATTTGGTGCACCTGCTGGTGGGCGAACCCGACACGATCGACGCGGCCTTCGTGCCGACCTCCGTGCCCGGCGCGGCGCCTTCGCAGCCGGGAGAGACCCTCGGCGGGCTGCACGGGACGATCACGGCGAACATGCGGTTCGTGGGGCAGCGCAGCGCGGCGATCGTGGCGAGCAACCAGGCGGGGCGGTGGAACAACACGACGACGCTGATCGGCGCGGGCGGGCGCATGCGGCTGTTCGACGACGGGTTCGAGTGGATCGATCCGGCGGGCAAGAAACTCGACGAGATGCGACCCAAGCGCGGGCGAGCCCCGGCCGCGCCCAGGACCACCGCGGCCAAGGCGACGGGCAAGCGCGGCGGCCGCGCTGCGGCATCGAGCAAAGCCGGCAGTCCGGACGTTCCCGTGATGGAGGCGGAATTCGCCGTCCCCGCCGGCGCGCAGAGTCATTCACCGCTGTGCATCGCCGCCATCGCCAGCTCGCTGAGGCGACTCTTGGACAACACGCTCTTTCCCGAGCCGCCGGCGGATATCACCGCAGCGCTGGCGATGGGGCAGGCGGCGCTGCTCTCGTGCCGCACGGGCCAGCCCGAGAGTCCGGCGACGATCCGGCGCATGCTCGGGGCCTCCGCGTAACCGGCCCGGCCCCCACGCCGCATGCGTCTTTGCCCCCGCTGAGCCGGGGGACATCGCCGCAAGGATAAAGGCAGCTGTGATGAACGCGACCGACGATCCCGCGCCGCTTGAGCTCGTCAGCACACGCCTGCTTGCCTTCCCACGCGAGGTCGTATTCGAGGCCTACCGCGACCCCGCCCGTCTCGCCGCGTGGTGGGGACCCGCCGGCTTCACCAACGAGTTCCACGCGTGCGAATTCCGCTCCGGGGGAAGCTGGCGATTCACGATGCACGGCCCCGGGGGGGCGAGCCACCCGATGTCCCAGCGGTTTATCGACATCACGCCGCCGCAGCGGATCGTGTACGAAAATCTCCAGGAAGGCCACCGCTTTCGCATGACCATGACGCTGGAACCACAGGGGGACTCGACCCTGTTGACGTGGCGAATGCGGTTTGAGTCGGCGGAGGATTTTCACGCCGCGAAAGACATCGTCGCCGCCGCCAACGAGCAGAATTTCGACCGGCTGGAAGCACACCTGCGATCACGCACGTAATGCGGACCGCCCCGTTCTGTGCCTACTTCTCCGCACGCATCGCCGCCGCCTTGCGCCGCTGCTCGGGCGTCAGTTCCTTCATGATCTTGCCCCACAGCTCCGCCCGCTGCTGCGGCGTGGGTTTGAAGGATGTCTCCGCGGCAAACTCGCGCAGCATGCCGCGAATCTTGTTTTCCTGCTCGGGCGTCGCCTCCACCGCCTTGAGCAGCGCATCAGCGTGCTCACGGCGGTCCTCGACAAACGAGCCGAACGACCGGGCCATCTCCCGCACGAAAAGCTGGCCTTGCACGCGGCGAATGGACATCGCCGAGGGCTCGCGCTTGGCGCCTCTCCCCGCATCCTGCATCGGCTCCGCACCTTCGCGGGATTGATGAGAGCCGGGCGTGTCGGCGGGCTTTGCGGGAGAGGCGGGCGAGCGGCCTCGTGATCCCGGCGCCGCCGCGCGGTCCTCATTCTCAAGCTCAACGGCCAGGGCCTTGACGTACTCTTCCACCATCTCTCGGAACTTCTCCCGGCGAGGCTCCGGGAGCGCCGCCGCGACCTGGTCGGCGAGGGAGACGCTGAAGAGTTCGCCCGCCTCGGTGCGCACGTCCCGCATCAGCCCGGCGAGTTCCTGGCGTGCCCGGCCCTGGCGAGCCGCCTGCAGCTTGATCAGCAGGTCGTAATGCCCGAGCGTGAACGCGCTGATCTTCGCCGCACGGTCGGCGAGGACGGCGTCCACGGGCGCACGTTCTTCTTTGCTCAAGCCCAGCAGGTCGACCGCGGCGATCTCGGGACGGGTTTCCAGCCGCGCCAGCGCGCCGGAGAAATCGCGCTTCACCAGCGTCGCGTGTTCCAGCGAGTGATCCTCGACCTTGGGGCCTCGCAGCACGTCTTGGGACGGCGCGGGTTGGATGGACGGCGATGGAGTTGTCGGCGATGGCGGAGGCGCGGGAGGCGCAGGCGGGGCGCTCTGACGCGCATGTGCCGCGCCGGCGAGGAGTGTGAGGACGCACGCGCTCACTACCCCCGCGCTTGCGAAACGTGCGAACTTACCGCTCCCCAACTCTCTCGCGACGCCCCGATAACCACCCTTCACACCCACGCAGCACCTCCGGCCATCACGGTTCAACCTGCCGACAAGGACTGGCCCCTGCCCGTCCTCGCCGGCTATCCCACGTTCAACGAGCCTCCTGAGAAGCTATTGCAGCCCCCACCCCGCGCTCACTGCCCCGCGAGGGCTTTCGCCGCGTCCCTCCGGTCACCTCCAGACTGACTTCAGCGTCCACACCTCCATCTTCGTCACGCCCACTTCCCCATCCTCGCTCCACACCTCCACGCCCACATCGTCCTTCTCCGGGAAAATCAGCTGCGTCATCGCCAGTTCCCCGCCCCCCGCAAACACCTCCACCGACGAGCGGTCCACCCACACGTGCAGTCGCATCTCTCCTCCCGGCCGCATCTCAAGCGACGCCTCGTGCGCCTGCGCAAACGCCGGGTGGAATCCGATCTCCCCTGACTTCCGGCGATCCACGAACAGCTGCATCTGTCCCACGTCGTATCCGATCATCGTCCCCCGCCCGTCCGTGCCCCCCCGCACCTTCAGTCCGAACATCCCCGGCGTGCTCGCGGCGGTCTTGCTCGCATCCCCGACCTTGAAGTCCGCCGCGATCTCCAGCAACTCTCCTTCCACGTGCTTCTCCTTCAGTTGCCGGTTCACGTCGGCAACACTCCCGCCGGTGATCGCGAAGCGTCGATCCCGCAGCGACTCCACTTCCTTCACCGGCATCTGGAACAGTTTCACCTCACCCGCGCGCTCCCCCAGCCTTCCCCCCACCTGCTCCAGCCACAGCGTCCGCGGCAGGGACATCGCGCTCTTCCACGGCCGCGTCGGCACCGCCCCCGCGTACTGCCCGTTCACCATCCACCCCAGCATCACCCTTCGCCCATCGCTCGCCGGAATATCCGACCACGTCACCGCCGCGTAGTAATCAGGCCCGTAATCCAGCCAGCGCGTATTCACCGACTTGCCGTCCGCCCCGCCAACACCTCCGGCATCCGGCGTAAACGTCTTCCCATCGAACGTCCCGACGAAATACTGCCCGCCGTTGCCCCCCGCCGGCGCGCCGCCGCTGATGTTCACCACCAGCACCCACTTGCGAGTCCCCGCCCGGTCCGCCGCTCGCGTCTGCTCTTCGTTCAGCGCCTTCTCCGCACCCTGCCCGCCCCGCACCGGCAGTTCGAACAGATCCGGACACTCCCACACGCCCGCCGTCGCCCCCGCCGGCCCGAACGCGCTGCGCAGCTCCCACGTCTTCAGATCCGCCGACGTGTAAAACCGCACCCGTCGCTCTTCCGACATCGCCACCACCATCACCCAGTTCCCATCCCCCGTTCCCGGCTCCCCCTTGCCCCACCAGAAGACCTTGGGATCGCGGAAGTTGTTCGACCCCACGTCGATCACCGGATTGCCCGCGTACGGCGTCCACGTCCGCCCCTTGTCCGTGCTCGCGGCGAGGTACTGGCTCTGGTGACCGTCCGCCTCACGATGCCCCGTGTAGATCGCCACCAGCGGCGGCTCCCCGCCCTTGCCAAAGCCGCTGCTGTTCTTCCAATCCACCACCGCGCTGCCCGAAAACGCCATCACCCCGCCCGCCGCCGGAATCGCCACCGGCAGATGCTCCCACCGCAGCATGTCCCGGCTCACCGCATGCCCCCAGCTCATGTGCCCCCACTGATCCCCCATGGGGTTGTACTGATAAAACAGGTGGTACTCACCCCCGTAGTACACCAGCCCGTTGGGATCGTTCATCCAGTTGATCTCGGGCGTGAAGTGATACTGCGGCCGGTACTTCTCATCCATCCACCCCACCGGATGACTTCCTACCGGCTTCGCGGCAGGCTGCCCAAAGCCCACGCCCGCCGCTACCCCGACAACCCCCACCACCATCTTCATCACATTCATCCCGCGCATTACATTCCCCTTGTCTCTCTCGTCCCTACGCCACCCACCCATACACCCCCGCCCTCTTCCACGAGTGCCCAATGCCCAGTCCCCAGTGCCTTCCCCTCCACTGTTTTCCCCCCGTCCCCAGTGCCCAATCCCCAGTCCCTTCTCTACACTCCCCTCATGACCACCTCGACCTCCCAGACCCGCATCGAAAAAGACACCATGGGCGAGATGCCCGTGCCCGCCGACTGCCTCTACGGCGCCTCCACCCAGCGGGCCGTGCTCAACTTCCCCGTCTCCGGCAAGACCGTCCCCGAGGACGTCCTCAAAGCCTACGCGATCCTCAAGGCCTCCTGTGCTCGCGTCAACCAGGGCCTCGGCCGCCTCGACCCCGCCCGCACCAGCGCCATCATCGAGGCCTGCCGCGAGATCCAGGACGGGCTCCCCGCCTTCGGCGGGCTCGCCAAGCACTTCCCCGTCGATATCTACCAGACCGGCTCGGGCACCTCCACCAACATGAACGCCAACGAGGTCATCGCCAACCTCGTCTGCGTCCGCAAGCACCAGCCCATCGGCCGCTCCAAAGACCCCGAGTGGATCAAGCAGGGCGGCGTCCATCCCAACGACCACGTCAACATGGGACAGTCGTCCAACGACACCTTCCCCACGGCGATGCATCTCGCCGCCGCCATCGCCATCCACGAGAGCCTCCTCCCGGCGATCCAGCGCCTCGCCGACCGTCTCGACTCCCACGCCAAGGCCTGGGACAAGGTCGTCAAGATCGGCCGCACCCACCTCCAGGACGCGACGCCCATCCGCCTGGGCCAGGAATTCTCCGGCTACGCCTCCCAGATGCACCACGCCCAGGAACGCCTGCATCGCGCTCTGCACACGCTTGGCGAGCTCGCCATCGGCGGAACCGCCGTCGGCACCGGCATCAACTGCCACGAAGAGTTCGGCGCCCGCGTCGCCAGCGACCTGACCACCCAGACCGGCATCCACTTCCGCGAGGCGAGCAACCATTTCGAGGCCCAGCACGCCAAGGACGCCTACGTCGAGGCCTCCGGCCACCTCAAGACCATCGCCATCAGCCTCTCCAAGCTCGCGAACGACATCCGCTGGCTCGGCTCGGGCCCGCGCTGCGGCCTGGGGGAGCTCATCATCCCCGCCGTGCAGCCCGGCTCATCGATCATGCCCGGCAAGGTCAACCCGGTGATCTGCGAGGCGCTGGTCATGGTCTGCTGCCAGGTGGTGGGGCACGATGCGGCGATCACCTACGGCGGATTCGGCGGCGTCGGCTCCCTGCTCGACCTCAACGTCGCCATGCCGATGATGGCCCACTCCCTGCTGGAATCCATCCACCTCCTCGCCCGCGCCTGCGAGATGTTCGATTCCAACCTCCTCAAAGACCTCAAACCCGACGAAGACCGCTGCAAGAGCCTCATCGAAGGCTCCCTCGCCATGTGCACCAGCCTCGTCCCCGTCATCGGCTACGACAAGTCGGCCGCGCTGGCGAAGGATGCCTTCAAGCAGGGCAAGACGGTCAGGCAGGTGGCGTATGAGACGGTGGTGGGCCAGAAGGACAACGCGGGGAAGGTGATTGCCAAGTCGGACATCGATGCGTATCTGGACCCGTGGTCCATGACCCTGCCGGGGGGCGAGGGGAGTGCGGGGGGATGACGCGAGGAATACCCCCCGTCACGTGGACTGCCGAAAGTGTCGGCCCGCTCGACAACTTCGAGCAGTCAACGCTTACTCTGGAACAGTGGCTCCACAACGTCAGGACGAGCGGCGTCGCTCGGTCGATCGAGCACGCGTGGGTTGATTTCAACTGCGCGATCCGTGCCCTCACGGACAAGATGGCGAGCAACGATTGGGAATTCCGATGCGAACCACGCGTCGCGTACGATCCCAAGCACGACACGCACTACTTCATTTTCAAGATGAACGAGGACGGGGAAACGATCGTGGTGTCTCGTCGTCCTCGCGACATACCGGACATCCGTGGATAACTGACGGACGCGGAGCAGCACCTGAGCAGCACGATCTCTCGAATTGCTCCAATATGCGCGACGCCTCACGCGCAATGCAATGATGTCGCACAACCTTGACAACATTGAGCACGAAGCAGCATGGTGTAAAACCACGCCTGCGCCAGACGTTGACCACGAGAAGATTGATGCTCCTCTAAAGGCCACAATATGATTTTACCAATTCAAGAATCTCGGCGGCTTGAAATGAATTAGTTGCTTCTTCAACAGACTCTGAGCTCGCAAGATCTTTGTCGATTCTCTTGATTGAAAAACCCTTGGCTTTGAGAGCGTCTACCGACTTTTGTGTTTCGCCCTCCGGATGGTGCGCACAAATGATCAGGTCGCAACCTGCCCCAATGAACGCCGCAAAATACTTGTCCAGATCCTTTGGAACGTCCCCGAGGGTGGTCAGGCCAACAAGAACTCCATTGACCTTCCAGATGTCCGCATAGTCGGCTCCTTGGCTGCGCCTGAGCTTTTTGACAAGTGTTCCGAGTTTTTCGATTTGAGATCGAACCGCTTTAAGTGTTGTTGACTTCCCCGTATTCCTGCGGCCGCATAGCGCGATGACCGTTTTCTGCGACATGTTCGGATCCTCCAATGTGTCGCACATATTAGACCTTCAGTCAAGGACGGCTCCACTGGACCCCGTGCCATCCATTTTCGCCCGCAGAACCGCATCCTCTTGGTTCCCTGCCTTCAAGCCGGGAGTCGTAGAGGGGCGGCCAGCCCCTCTACACCGGCGTCCATCCGCCCCCCGGCAGGTGGCATCAAGATTCACACCACCGTTAGGCAGGCCTCCTTACCCACTCCCTCTTCCCTTCACCCCTCCGTCACCAAAGCACGCGTGCATTTTCAACTATGCAGTGCTGCGATTTCCAGTATGCTGATCGAATCTCGGAGGAAACAGCAATGGAGCACGAAGGACCGCATACAAAGCAGCTTCTCACAGCTCTCTATGTCCTAATCACGCTCGGATTTATTGGTGTGCTCGCCGCACACCTCACGGACAACAGCGAGCTCGACGTCCTCATCTTCTTTGGCACTGCGGGGCTCTCATTTTTGATGGCTCTCTGGATCCGACACGATGCTCGGGTATACGCACTGACCGCGAAAGTGAAGCTTGAGTTGGATCCCCGAGCGCCAATCGTGTATCTGCGACCGTTTACAATCGACTCTGAGCAGATCGGCGATGTCACGATGGGTATGTCGGCGCCTTGGGAAACTCCCCGAGTAACCTACGAATCCATGATTGTTCAATCACTTTCCCGTCTGGGCCCCGTGATCGCCATCGCCGATCCGAAAGAGAAGCTGCCGCCAATCGGGGCTGCACGCATGCAGGCACGCGATGACGAGTGGGAAGGCACGGTCTTGGATCTGCTCTCCAAAGCTCAAATAGTGGTGATCCGACCAGGCACGACAAAGGGCATCGAAACGGAGCTCAAACACGCCTTTGGCAAGACACGACCGGAACGCCTGATGCTCCTATTACCTCGGGCGGAGTTCCTCTCGCGAGCCAGTGATCGCAAACAGCGGACCGAGAAACTGAATCTCTGCCGCTCAGCAGCGGAGGGCTCCAACGTGCGATCACTTCCGCCCACCCCGCTGAATTGGGAAATTCTCGTATTTGATCGCAGTGGAAATCCCATCCCGATCTGGAATCCTTGGTTGCCGCATCGCATGTTCCAGATCGTGGTCTCGCTCCGACGAGCGGTTGCCGTGATACGTGCCAACACGCAGCCAACGGCGAATCCCACCGCTTCGCCGACAACTTGACGCGTGGGAACCCGCGCACTGCTGCCGGAAGGTGGCATCAACGTGTCACCAAGAATGACGTAACACCAGGATCGGTTCCTCCGATCCTGGTGTTCTGGTCCTCAACTTCCCTCGGCGGGTGGCATTACCATCGAAGTGTCCTACCCGTGCTGATGTGCCTTCGCGGCCACCATTGCGCCACTCCTCCCTTTCCCATACCATCATCCCCTCGAGACCAGTCATGCCCACCCTCTCCTCCCCATCTCCCCCCACCCCCACCTCGGCCCCCACCCCCAACTACGGCATCGACGCCCCCGGCGCCGTCCGCAACCTCTTCATCATCGGGAGCGTGGCGCTTCTCACCTTTCTCAGCATCAAGACCCACCTCTGGTCCGGCAAACTCACGCTTGGGGGTGGCGACTTCAACCTCCGCCCCATGAGCGTGGGCCTGACTCTCGGCTGCCTGGGCATGGGCGCGTGGATGTTCTTGGACAGCAAGTACGGCAAGGTCCGGGAGCGTGAGCGGCTGCTCAACCTGCTCACGTGGACCGGGCGGGAGCGCGTGCTGGATGTCGGCTGCGGGCGCGGGCTGCTGCTCGTGGGCGCGGCGAAACGGCTGACGGCGGGCCAGGGGAGCGCCGCGGGGATCGATCTCTGGCAGCAGCAGGACCTCGCCGGCAACCGGCCCGAGGCGGCGCTGGAGAACGCCCGCCTCGAGGGCGTCGCCGACCGGGTCGAAGTCCACACCGCCGACATGCGCCAGATCCCCTTCCCCGACGGCGCGTTTGACACCGTGCTCTCGATGAACGCGATCCACAACATCTACTCGGCCCCCGGCCGCGCCGCGGCGATCGCCGAGATCTGCCGCGTCCTCAAGCCCGGCGGCACGGTCCTCATCGTGGATATTCTCCACGTCGCCCAGTACGCCGCCGCCCTCCGCGCCGGCGGCTGCTCACACGTCGAGTACGCGAGCAAGGACTTTGGAACCAAGGCGGTGATGTACATGAGCCTGGGCATGGTGCGCCCGGGGAATCTGATTGCGCGCAAGGATGCGGTTGCAAGCGGCCGTTGATTGCTTGTTTCACTGGCTTTGTGATGGCTTTGCGAAAGCTTTGCGCAGCGAGGCCAGTGCGAACAGTGCGAACAGTGCTCCCAGAGCGAACATCCAAGCCGACCGACAAGGGCACTGACTTCCCCGTTCCTTCTGCCTCGCGGAGGCTGGCGAAGCGACGTCCGTGCGAACATCCGCCCGCCTCCGACAATCACACCGACCTTTCCGCGAAGTCTTCGAGGTCAGTGGCGCGAAACACACCACTACAAAAAACACCGCGGCCCGGGCAGATGCCCGGGCCGCGTGATTCAACTCATGAGATGTCTTCAACTCTTCACGTGCCGCGGGGCACGCAAGGGAGTGAAGGCTTAGCGGCGGCGACGCAGGGCGCCCAGGCCGGCGAGGCCGACCAGGCCGAAGCTCGCGGGCGCGGGGACTTCGTTGAGGCGGAAGGCCGAGCTGGAGCCGAGCTGGTTCCAGGTGCCGCCCGCGTCGAGGGAGTACGAGCCGTTGGAGTCAACGCCGTTGGCCGTCACCCAGCCCCAGCTGCTGCCGAGGTTGGTCGCGTTGGTGATGCCGATCCAGTACTGGATGCCCGCGCCCGCCGCAAAGGGGGTGGCGAGGGTCGCGGTGTACTCGTACACGTCCACGCCGAACGCGTCGACGCCGCTGTCCACGGCGACGAGCGCCGAGGGAGCGCCGGAGTAGAGCAGCGTACCGGGCTGACCGAACGCGTCGGCGTAGATGTCGATCTGGAAGGAGTCGCTCTGGATGTTGTTGGGGAAGTACACGCCCCAGTAATCGACGCTGCCGATGGTCGCCGAGGAGCCCAGCACGAAGTTATCGGCGATGCGCTGGGTGGCGAAGGGGCCGGTCGAGTCGGAGAAGTACGCGTTGGCGTAGTTGGGCAGCTGCTCAAACAGCGCGGCCTGGGCCGACGCGGCGGCAACCATGGACAGGGCGGCAGCGCAAGACAGCACGGTGCGACGATTCATCATTTCTCTCTCCTGTAAGAAGTTCGCCCAGAACGGGCGTGGTCCAAAATTGGACGAGAGAACCCCTCCCGCCCCCGCACCATGAGGTACGCGACGCCGGAGTGAACGAAGGCATCATTCCAAGACAATGCCGCAATTCTGAGATGCAAGAGCCTTACAACCGCGACATGCCGTCCGATAACCCCCGCGCCGCGCGATCGCCCTTCACCCTGCGCTCATCCGTGCCGCCCATCAGCAACCGGTCCGGCGCTCCGCCCGCATCCAAGAACCATCCCCCAAACTTCCACGCAGCAAGGACTTACGCATGGCCCCCATTTCTCCCAACCCCGCCAAGCCCCTCGCCAACCATTCCGTCGCCGTCCTCGCCACCGACGGTGTCGAGCAGATCGAGCTGACCTCCCCCGTCCAGGCCCTCAAGGACGCCGGCGCCAAGGTCACCCTCGTCAGCCTCAAGACCGGCAAAATCCAGGCCTTCAACCACCACGACAAGGGAGACACCTTCCCCGTGGACCTCGCCGTCGCCGCCGCCGATGCGAGCGACTTCGACGCCCTCGTCCTCCCCGGCGGCGTTTCCAACCCCGACGCCTTGCGGGCCGACCAGAAGGCCGTCGAGTTCACCCGCCAGTTCTTCGAACAGCACAAGCCCGTCGCGGCGATCTGCCACGGACCCTGGCTCCTCGCCGAGGCCGATGTGCTCAAGGACCGGCGCGTGACGTCGTACCACTCGATCAAGACCGATCTCATCAACGCCGGCGCTATGTGGAGCGACGAGGCCTGCGTGGTGGACCAGGGCCTGGTCACCAGCCGCAGCCCCGAGGATCTGGAGGCTTTCAACGCCAAGATGGTCGAAGAGATCGCCGAAGGCGCCCACCGCGGTCAGCACGCGTGACGGGATGAAATGATGCACAAACGTGCGACTGCGAAGGCGTTGCGCAGCGAGGCCGGTGGCCCGCTGGACCCGTTTTTATCCTCGCTCTTCCACCACCACCGCAATTTCCTGCACCTTCCCGCCCCGCACCACCGTGAGGTTCACCGTCTCCCCGGCCTTCCTGCCGCGGATCGCCTCTCGCAGCGCGCTCTCGCTCGCATAGTCCCGTCCATCGATGCCCGTCACCACGTCGTACCGCATCAGCCCCGCTCGCTCCGCCGGAGATCCCGCGTAGACGCGAGTGATGATGCACGAACGGGAAGGATCGGCTCCCGCCTGCATCGCGGTTGCCTCGGCGACGCCTGCAAGCTCCACGCCAATGCGTGGTGAGCTGTCCCAGCTTGAAAACGAGCTGTACCCGTCGTGGTCGTCGTCGTGCACGACCACCACGCACCCGGCGAGGCTCAAGACCATGGTGAACCCCAGAACCGTCCCCGCCATTCGCACGCGCATGATGACCACTCCCGCTGAGGGTGAACCGGCGTTGTGCAACGGCACCGACAGCCCGCTCCCCCCCGCTTGCTGGGAAATCGTGGTCCGTTCTTTTGCCGGGCGAACGTTCCTCACCGCTCCGAGGCCATTGCGTGCGTCCCTTGCATGCGGCCCATGCCTGTCGTTTCCTGCGTGCCGTCCGCGTCATTGTGTGCTGCTTCTCCCCGAACGCGCCTGCGGCACGCGTGTGTACACTCTCGCCATGCTTTGCCCCACGCCACTGCTCGCATCTCTTCTTGCCTGTCTTGCTCTGCCCCAACCGGCCAAGGATCCGGCCCCGGTCCCGGCGACACCGCCGGCGCCAACGACCCCCGTCATCGCCCCCACTCCTGTCGCTCCCGCCCTCGCGGTCACCGTCGTCTCGACCGACGCGCCCGACCTGGAAGAGTGGGGCCAGAAGGCCGCGAAAATCTGCGAAGCGTGGTATCCGCGCCTCGTCACCGAGCTCACCAGCGAGGCCTTCACCCCCCGGGACTCCATCAAGATCGTCTTTCGCAAGAAGATGCGGGCCCCCGCGGCGACGGCGGGGGACACCATCTTCGTCAGCGCTCCATACGTTCGCGACCATGCCGACGACCTGGGCATGATGGTGCACGAGCTCGCCCACGTCGTGCAGGCGTACCCCGGCCAGAAAGAAGACCTCGGCTGGCTCACCGAGGGCATCGCCGACTACATCCGTTTCTGGGTCTACGAGCCCCAGACCCGCCAGGCTCCCATCGATCGGGAGCGCGCCTCGTACCGCAACAGCTACCGCACGTCCGCCGCGTTCCTGGGCTGGCTCTCCGCCACTCGCGACAAGGCCATCGTGAACAAGCTCAACGCACGGCTCCGTGCCGGCAATGCCGATGCGAAGATCTTCGAGGAACTCCTGGGCGCCTCCGTGGATGACCTGTGGGCCGCGTTCATCGCCGCCGGCGCCCCGTGCGAGCCGCCGCTTCCCGAGGCCGCTCCCGCCCGGTAAATCCACCTGCGCCGAGGATTTCCTCGCCGCGCGGCGCGGACATTTCCTGCATTTGTGACCTTGCGGGGCGATAAGCCCCGTTTCATTCCATCTTCACATCAACGCCGCTCCGGGGGCCCCTCTGTGAGTTGCCAGTCAACACAACTTGAGGAGTCCGCCATGGTCGAATATCGCCCCGTTGCTCTCTCTCCGCACGCATCACCCACGCCCTCCTCCGCCCCCGCGTCCACCCCCGCTTCTTCCGAAGCCGCGACGACCACGCTCCGCGGCTACGTCAACGACCTGATCGCCGCCCATCGCCACGTGCTCGAAGCGACCAAGCGCCATCCTTCCGAAAGCGCCATACACGCCGTTCCCGGCGCCTCGGACAACCTCGCCCGCATCTGCCAGCTCCTGGAAGACAACATCACAGCCCTCGAGGTCCGCGTCACCGCCATGGGCGGACAGGGCGCGGCCGGGCACATCAAGGAAACCGTGACCACCGTGACCGGCTTCCTCGCCGGCCTCTACGGCCAGGCGCGCGGGGAGACCGCCTCCCGCATGCTCCGCGACGACTACACCGCCCTGCACTTCCTCATGATCTGCACCGTGATGCTCAACACCACGGCCCGCGCCTTCGGAGACGTCGCCACCGTGCAGACGACCAACTCCATGCTCCGCGCCTTCCCCCCCA
Source organism: Phycisphaerales bacterium (assembly GCA_044226385.1). Classification (GTDB taxonomy): domain Bacteria; phylum Planctomycetota; class Phycisphaerae; order Phycisphaerales; family UBA1924; genus JAEUJB01. Next base: position 196,559 of record JBGAHA010000008.1, on the reverse strand, counting down.
TGCTCATGCGCCTGGGAGACCTCGTTCCCACCGCGGTCGTCGCCGAGCTCGCCAAGGTCCAGGCCCGCGTCTATCCCTCGGCGGCCAGCGACACCATCGAAGAAGTCCGCGGGATCTGGTCCCACACCTCCCGGACCTGAAACCTTCTTCCATCCTAGAAAAAACAGCAGCCCCGGACCTGCCAGGCAGGCCGGGGTTGTGCCGTTAATCCCGGCACGCCGCCGATGACTTTCCGATTGCAAGGGATCGCCGGTACCATACAGCCATGCAAGTTTCACTCCTTTCCCGAATTGGCATGATCCTGCTCGCGATGTCCGCGGTGTGCTCGCTGCCCGGCTGCGTCGTGTGGGAAATCCGCGACGAGATGCGCCGCAGCAACGACCAGCTCACCACGGTCTATTTCGGCATCGATGAAACCAAGCAGGCGATCGATCACACCAACAAGCGGCTGGACCAGACCAACGACCGTCTCAACGAGGTCAACGAAGGCCTGACGCGCCTGGACCGCACCAACGTGCTGATCGACGACGTCCAGCGCGGCCTGGGGCGCATCGACACCACCAACACCTCCCTGGACTCCCTCCAGGCCCAGCTCGCCCTGCTGCGCTCCATGAACGTCTCGATGTCCCACCTGGACTCACACCTGGCCTCCCTCCGCAAGACCATCGGCAAGCTCGATTCGGCGATCCCCTTCCTCGACTTGGGCGGTGATACCCCGATCGAAGAGCCCGTCGCCGCCGCGCCTCCCCCGCCGCCGACCGAGCCGGCTCCCGAAACCACCACAACCACCGCACCAACCGCCGCGAGTACGCCCACCGACCCCGCCGCCGATCCAGCCGCCACCACCACGCCCGCCAACCCAACAGATCCGCAGGCCGCAGGCACGACGCCCGCCGCCGCCCAGCCCGCCCGCCGGGATCCGCTCTCCGGCTCGTGGATCCGAAAGTTTCCCGACGAGCTCACCGCGCTCGTCCTCGCCGCCGACGGCACCTTCGTCGAGCAGACCCGCGGCACGCCGATCGTCCGCGGCACGTGGACACGCAGCGGCTCGGAGCTCACGCTGACCCACGAGATCATCCCGCCCACGCCCACGCCGCCCCCCGGGGCCAAGCCCCCGGCGACGCCGCCCGCGCCCCCGGCCCCGCAGAAGGTCGTTCGCGTGCACAAGATCCTCAGCCAGTCGGCACGCTCAGTCTCCCTTGCACTCAATGACCAGATCGTGATCTACACGCGGCCCTGACGCCGGACGTCACGGCCCACGCACATCCTGTGCGCTCACGCGGCATATGCATGACCGTCGATGTTGTGCCGTGTGCGTGCTCCGGATACGCTGGCGAGCATGAGACTTCCGTCCATCCTCCTCGCCTGCGCCATCGTTGCCCACGCCCCCGCGAGCCTTGCCTTCCAGCCCAAAGCGTCCCCAGCCGTTCCCGCGCCGCAATCTGCCGTTGCCCCCGCCGCGCCTACCGCCCCGCCACCCTCAGAGCCCGTCGGCTCCGATCGCAACGCCCGCATCGCTCGCGTCCTCCCCGCCGACCCCGCCCAGCGCGCCAAGACCACCCTCACCTTCCTCGCCGGTGAACTTACCCCCGAGCAGCTCGCCGAGCTCAAGACCCTCGCCCCCAACGTCCGCGTCGTCACCGGCCTCTCGCGCCAGAACGTCATCGAACACGCCGCGGAGGCCGACGGCATCGACGGACGATTCGCGACGCCCGAATTCCTCGCCAAGGCCACGCACCTCTCCTGGATCCACTCCCCCAGCGCCGGCGTCGATCGTCTCGTCACCATGCCCGGCCTTGCCGACAACACCGCCCTCGTGCTCACCAACGCGCGCGGCGTGCACGGCCCCGCGATCGCCGACCACGCCATGGCGATGCTCCTCTCCCTCACGCGCCAGCTCAACCACTACCAGCACGCCCAGGACAAGGCCCAGTGGTCGCGCGACGAACCTCCCGCCCGCGCCGTCGCGCTCCAGGACAAGACCATGCTCGTCGTCGGCATCGGCGGCATCGGCGCCGAGATCGCCCGCCGCGCCCACGGCTTTGGCATGCACGTCATCGCGACCCGCCGCAGCGAATCCCCCGCCCCCGACTACGTCCAGCGCGTTGGCAAGCCCGCCGATCTCAAGGCCATGCTCCCCCTGGCCGACGTCGTCGCCGTCTGCGTCCCGCTCACCAAGGAGACCGACCACCTCTTCGACGCCGACATGATCGCCGCCATGAAAAAGGGCGCGTACATCATCAACATCGCCCGCGGCAAAGTGATCGATACCGATGCTCTCCTCGCCGCTCTCAAGGACGGCCGCCTCGCCGGCGCCGCTCTCGATGTCACCGACCCCGAGCCCCTCCCCAGCGGCCATCCCCTCTGGTCCACGCCCAACGTCATCATCACCCCCCACGTCGCCGCCGACGGTGAAATCACCGACCAGCGCTGGTGGGCCCTTTACAAAGAAAATATCCGCCGCTTCGGCGCCGGGCAGCCCCTGCTCAATTGCGTGGATGTCAAGGCCGGGTACTGATTCCCCCTTTCCTCCCCCCGTTCAATGCAACCCCGGGCTGGGTCTCCGCGAATGGCATGAACACCGCCCCACAGGCGCGGTGATGCACCATTCGACGAGTTCGCGTTCCGTTGGCGCTCCCCGCGCAAGCAGGCCGCAGCTCCCAGGAGTGAGAACCATGGCCCATCCCACCACGCTCGCCGCCATCACCGCCGCCGCGCTGTTCGCCGCCGGCGGCCCCCCCGCCCGCGCCGCCATCAGCACCTTCGACGCCTCCGACGAGGGCTGGACCCTCATCGACCCCGCCGGCAACGGGGACTACGCCAACGTGCTGGGAACCTTCAACGCCTCGTGGGACGCCAGCGCCGGCAACCCCGGCGGCGGCGTCTTCGCCACCGATCCCTCCTTCAACACTTTCTTCTTCCGCGCTCCCGACGCGTACCGCGGGGACAATTCCGCCGCCGCCGCCTCCACGCTCCGCTTTGATCTCAAGACCACGCATGACACATGGACCGCCGACACCGTCGTGGTGATCGTCGGCAACGGTGGCCAGATCATCGCCGCTCCCATCGCCCAGCCGGTGATCGACGCTTGGCAGACCTACTCCATCTCACTGGTCGCCTCGTCCTTCCGCCAGAACAACGCCGCCGGCAGCGCGGTCTCCGACGCGGACTTCGCCGCAATCCTCGCCGACGTGGAAGAACTCTGGCTTCCGGGCGAATTCGGTGACGGCATTGTCGAAACGACCACCATCGACAACGTCTATTTCCCCGTCCCCGCCCCCAGCGCCGCGGGTTTGGGCATCCTCGCCTTCGCAAGCCTCGCCCGCCGTCGCCGCTGAATGGTCGAGCGTTACTTGCGGTCTAACTCTCCTCCCACGCCTCGATCGTGCGCGGCCAGTCGTCCTTCAGCAGGCGCGAGAGCGACCGGTCGGCGAGCACGCGCCCGCCCGTCTGGCAGCGCGGGCAGTAGTTGCATTCGTTCTCCGCGTAGACGATGCGCTGCACTTTGGTCCCGCACACGGGGCACGGGGAGCCGAACTTGCCGTGCACCGCGAAATCCGGACGGAAGGCTGTGATCTCCCCCGGCCCGGGAAACCTTCCTACGCCGCGATCGAGCCCGAATTCCACGCGCAGCCGCTGCGTCCACAGCTCCAGCGTGCCCTTCGCCGCCGCGTGCAGCCTCGCGGCCTCCTCATCGCTCAGGTTGCGCGAAAGCTGCGTCGGCGACAACCTCGCCGCGTGCAGGATCTCGTCGCTGTACGCGTTCCCCACCCCGTCGAACAGCTTCGGGCTCGTGAGCGCCCGCTTGAGCGTTCGATTCTCCAGCCGCAGCCGGTCCGCAAACGCCCGCGGCGTCGCCGAGGCAATATCCAGGCCTGCCGGATCGTGCGCCGCCAGCCCCGCTCGCCCGCGCACCATGAACAGCGAAGCCCGCTTCTTCGGGCTCGCCTCCGTCAGAGTCAGTTGACCGTTTTCAAAGTCAAACCGCGCCAGCTCGATCTTCGACGGCTTGCCCGGCGGCCCCTTCACCGCCGCCGGCGGCGCATCGCTCCACCGCAGCCGACCGGCGATCATCAGGTGGAGCACGGCGAAGAGCTCGTCTTCAAACTCCATCACCACGCGCTTGCCAAGCCTTGAGATACCGATCACCCGGCGTCCCTCGACCGCCTCGACCGGCGGGTCCACCGATCGCAGCAGGAAGGCGCTGCGCAGCCGCACCCGAACCAGCGTCCGCCCGGCGATCCGGGCCGACAACGCCTCCACGTACACGCGGATGTCGGGCAGTTCCGGCATGGAGAAATGGTAACCGCTCGCCGCGGTCGCCCGCATCCCTACGCTCTGCCCATGCGCTACCGCGAGATCCCCGGCACCTCCATCAAGCTCTCCGAGATCGGCTTTGGCTGCTGGACCATGGGCGGCCCCAACTGGAACACCTCCACCGGCACCGCGATCGGATGGGCCGACGTCAACGACGCCGAAGTCCTCGCCGGCATCAAGGCCGGCCTCGATGGCGGCGTCAACCACTGGGACAACGCCGACGTCTACGGCAACGGTCGCGCCGAACGCACCCTCGCCGACTGCTTCCGCGCCATCGGCGTCAAGCGCCAGACCCAGGTCATCGCCACCAAGGTCGGCCACTTTCGTGGTACGGCGATCCACGCCTTCGAACCCCGGCACATCCGCAACCAGTGCGAGCAGTCCCTGCGCAACCTCCGCACCGACTACATCGACATCTACTACTTCCACCACGGCTCATACGTCGGCGCCGGCTACAGCGCCGCGGGGGACACCGTGCAGGACCACGACTACCTGCACGAAGCCGCGGCGACAATGCACGCGCTGGTGAAGGAGGGCAAGGTCAAGGCGATCGGCCAGTCCGCCTACACCATCGAGGACTTCGAGCGTGCCGTCCCCGTTCTCAAGCCGCACGTGCTGCAGAACAAGGCGAACCTGCGCTTCGACGAATTCATCCGCCCCGGCTCACGCCTCCAGGCGCTCATGACCGCCAGCAACTGCGGCTTCGTCGCCTTCGGTCCCCTCGACCAGGGCATCCTGCTCGACAAGTTCGACCCCGATAACCCGCCCAAATTCGCCGAAGGGGATTACCGCACCAGCCGCAAGGATTTCAATCCGCAGCTGCTGCGCCAGGTGAAGGACAAGCTTTCACAGGTCAAGGCCAGGTTCGCCGCCGGCGAGGCCGATCCCACCGCCGCGCTCTCCTCGGTCGCCTCGCGGTGGGTTCTCTCCCACCCCAACGTCCTCTCCGCCATCCCCGGCTTCCGCAACGATCGCCAGGCCCGCTCCAACCTCCGCGGCGCCACCGACGCCCCCATGACCCAGCCCGACGCCGCCTGGCTCCGCGAACTCTTCAAAAACTAAACCACCCGGCGCCCCGCCCCCTCGCCCTCCCCACTCACCACGAATAGTGATTGTGCCGCCGTGCCGCCGTGCCGCCGTGCCGCCGTGCCGCCGTGCCGCCGTGCCGCCGTGCCGCTGTCTGTCTTTCTGTGGCCCTGTGGCAATGTGGCCCTGTGGCCCTTTTCCATTTGCCGCCTTTGCCCCATTTTCCTCAATCCACCCCCACCGACGCAAGCCACCGCTCCGCGTCCAGCGCCGCGATGCATCCCATCCCCGCCGCCGACACCGCCTGGCGGTAGTGTGGATCCGACACGTCGCCCGCGGCGAACACGCCCGGCAGGTTCGTGTGGCTGCTGCGCGTCTTGAGCGCGATGTAGCCATCATCATCCAGCTCCACGCCCGAATCCTTCAGGAACTTCGTCGCCGGAGTGTGCCCGATCGCGATGAACAGCCCCTTCACGTCCAGCGTCGAGATCTCTCCCGTCACCGTGTCCTTGAGCTGCACGCCCGAGATCCGAGACTCTCCCAGCACGTCCACCACCACCTTGTTCCACAGCACCTTCGCGTTGGGCCGGGAAAGGAACCGCTGCTGCATGATCTTGCTCGCCCGCAGCGTGTCGCGCCGGTGGATGATGTACACCACCGAGCCGAACTTGGTGAGGTACGTCGCCTCCTCCATCGCCGTGTCGCCCCCGCCCACCACCGCAAGCGGCTGGTTGCGGAACGGCGGCAACGCCCCATCGCACACCGCGCACGCCGAGACGCCGCCGCCGGACGTCGCCAGCCGCATCTCGTTGGGCAAGCCCATCCAGTTCGCCGTCGCCCCCGTCGCCAGGATCACCGCCCGCGCCCGCACCGTCCCGCCCGAGGCAACGTGCAGCACGTGTGGCTGCTTCGTCGGATCCAGCGAGAATTCGCAGCGGGAAATCTCTTCCCCGATCACTTTCGTGCCAAACCGCTCCGCCTGCTCCTGGAAGAGGTTCATCATCTCTGGCCCCCGCACCCCGTGCGGGAATCCGGGATAGTTCTCGACCTCCGTCGTCAGCATCAGCTGCCCGCCCGGCAGGATCGGTCCCGGATCGGACTTGGGCACCCCCACGTAGCACACCGGCGCCAGGTTGGCCCGCGCGGCGTAGATCGCCGCCGTCCATCCCGCGGGACCCGAACCGACGATCACGACCTTGTGGATATCCGAGTTCATGGCAGCCATGCGTCCATTCGTGAGCAAACCCACGCCGCGCGCCCCGGGAGCACCGCGCAGCGATCAGATCCCAGCCGTCGATCATCACCCGCCGGCCTCGCCGGCCAGGGGTCTTACTTCAGCGTCCCGGTATCTCTCAGATGCTGCCGCCACAGGGAAGGGAGCGGCGGCCACACCAAAAGGTCGGTGTCCTTGACCACCGCCCACGTGTTCTGGATCCGCTCGGCCCCGTTCTTGCCGCCGTCGGGGCCGGTCGAATAGAGCACGAACGTGTCGTCCCGCAGCTTGAGCGTGAAGTTCGCCCCACTGGGCACGAACACCGTCATCTCGTGCGGACGCTTCTCCTCCCGGGGGCCCGCCGCGGCCGAATCCCGGATCGGTACGAAATACTCCAGCGGCGGGAGCTGGCCGTGCGCCCGCTTAGGGTTGTAGGGATCGGCCGTCAGGGCCTTGATGAAGTCCGGGCGGATCGACGAGAGCTGCGGCGGCCACGCCTGGTACTTGTAGAAGAACCCCAGCACCGCCAGCGCGTGCCGGGTGCCCGTGATCTCCGTCCGCACGAACTGACGCAGCGGGAAGAGCTCACCCATGTTCGGGGCCGAGGCGTCCAGCACCGAGAAGCCGCGCCGGTCCAGGTTGGTCGAATAGAACGGCTGGAGCATCCGCGGATCGAACGGGTCCAGCCGCCACCGCCCCTGCCAGTCGTCGTACAGCCGGGCGAGCTGCTCCTGCGTCGCATACGCGTCCTGGTGCTGCGTCATCGCCGTCTGCCAGCGACCCGCCTCACCGAACAGCCGCAGCGGGCGTCCGCCCGTCTTGATCCTCGCCATCGTCGTCGCGAACGTTTCCTTGTTCGGGCCCCCGCGGTCCTGCATCACGCGGGAAACCAGCTGCTCCGCCGCCGCGCGGTTGCCCGTCGGGAACGGCAGGCGTTCCATCGAGAACACGCCCCGCTCGTCCTCCAGCTTGTTCACCAGCTCGGGGAGCTTGGTGATCTGCGCCTGGGACTGCAGCGCCTTCTTCCCCCGGAAATCCATGTAGGCGATGTCGCGCATCCGCTCCATCGACTGCCACATGATCGTGTAGCCCAGGGAGACCTCTTCATACATCGGACGCTCGACCAGCTGCCGGCCGAAGAACGCCAGCCGCGCCAGGACCTCGAGCCCGCCCAGCACATCCCCATCGCTTGCCCGCCGCGTCCCTTCCAGCTGCGCCAGCCGGTGAAGACGCTTCAGCCCCGGCAGGTACTGGATGTTCGCCGCCGCCAGCAGCGGAGGATCGCCCAGCTCCGTGTACATCCTCGCCTGCACGAGCTCGGGGGAGATCCCCTCGACCCCGTACGGCTGGGCGAAGACCATCGAATCGTTCGAATCCTTCCCCTCGGTCACCTTGTACAGCGCCGTGATCAGCGCCTTCTGGTTCGCCCCGTCCAGCCACTTCACCACGTCGGCCCACGCGGCCTGCTCCGGGGAGATCAGCAGCGTCTCGTCCGCCTCGTCCACCGCCCGCGGCGGCGCATCCATCTTCGCCAGCAGCGGCAGGATCACCAGGTCGCTGCGCTTCTCGCTCTTGACGCTGGCGAACAGGTTGTTGACCCGTTCCAGAGGCTCATCAGCCCGGGCCACCGAGGGTCCGGAAAGGTGACAGACGGTCGATATGAGGGCGGCGACAACCAGGGACGTCCGGGCACGCCCCGCCGCAACGAAGGTCGGTTTTCTCATGGCGGCGGATGGTAGCAGTTTTCCGGGGAGCGGTTCTTCCCACCGTCCCGCCCGCCGCCTCCCGTCGGTCCCCAAAAAGAACAAGGCCCGGTCGGTGACCCGACCGGGCTTGCTGGTTTCACCCCAAGAGGGAATCGAAGAGGCTCGTGCGCCGCGGACATGCCCAGGCAAGTCAGGCCCTTGCCGGCGTCCCGCGGTGAGGGTCGTGATCCGCTCCCCGCCTTACTCCAGGTCCGCGCCCGCCTCGGCAGACTCCGCGTCTTCCTCGGCATCGTTGAAGAAGCGCGTCGGGCGTTCATCGTTCAGACGCTGGTTGAGCTTCGTCAGGGCCTCGTCCACGATCTGCCGCACCCGCTCCCGGCTGATCCCGATCTCGTCGGCGATCTGCTTCAGGGTCAGGGGTTCGCCGTCCAGGCCGAACCGCAGGCGGAGGATCTTGGCCTCTCGGTCGTCGATGGAGTCCAGCAGCCGCTGGAGCACCGAAAGTTCTTCGAACCGCAGCACGGAGTCCTCGGGGGCCCCGTTGCGGGTGTCGGCGAGCATGTCGCCCAGGCCAGACAGTCCCGAAGACGAGCTGCTCGCCTCCTGGGCCGGGGTCTGGAAGGCCTTCACCGCCCGGCGGATGATCCGGACCTTCCGCAGGGGCAGGTCCATCGCCTTGGCCATGTCCTGGAGGGAGGGTGAAGTCCCCATCTCCTGCTCGAGCTTGCGGAAGGCGACCTTCCACTTGGCGACGAGCTCGACCATGTAGGCCGGGATGTGGACGGGCTGGCTCGCGTTAATCAGGGCACGCTTGATAGCCTGCTTGATCCACCACGACGCATAGGTACTGAACCGGGCGCCCTGGGCGGGGTCGAAACCCTCGACCGCCCGCAGGAGTCCGATATTCCCTTCCTCGATGAGGTCCTGCAGCTGCAGGCCCCGGTTGGAGTAGTTCTTCGCGATGGCGACCACCAGGCGCAGGTTCGCCCGGATCATCCGTTCGCGAGAAACGGGGCAATTATCGTTGATGATGGCCCAGCCCAACTGCTTTTCTTCATCCGCCGACAGCAAGGCTGTCTGGTTGATTTCGCGCAGGTAAAGCTGAAGGTCCGATTGGACATTCCTGGGGGCCGAACGGGCCTCACTAAGACGACTCACGCTTACCCGCCTTCCACGGCGCAAGGCCGCAACTGGACCACGAGCGTGGCCAATTTCCGAACTATCCGCTCAAACCCGTCCTTGGGTTCCATCGTCTGCGAGACCTTGTCTCTTGAAGGGGGACTCTCGCACTATCCTCCGCATGGGAAGGTGACACGGGTTAGAAGAAGTGCAAGGCAAGTACCAGATTTTTTTTCTGCGCCGTCTGTTCCGCCTGCGCCGCCCCCTGCCAGCCTCCCTTTACCCCCCTGTCAATTGACATTCCCGATCCGCCGATGCCCTTCCACAGGGCACCCGAGGCCTTCTGACCTCGTACACTCCCTTGGGAAATGAAGTCAGACAACCGCCCACCTACCCCCCCGCCCCCTCCCGACCCGCCCTCCAACCAGGCCAGGGACGCGGAAAATCCGTCCGGCCAGCCCGGCGCACCCGAAAACCAGGGCCAGACCGAGAACCCCGGTCCGCAGGCGACCCCTACCCCCGAGCCCATCAAGGGGGCCGATATCTCCGCGATCCTCGCCGCCTGGACCTACAACCCAGAGCAGATCAACGCCCGCCGCATCCTCGCCGACGACGGCGAAGAACGCATCCAGGTCCGCTTGGACCTGGGCATCCTCCAGATGCACACCACCGGCCGCCCCGACGGCGCCCGCCCCATGGGCTACGAAAGCCTGCTGGAGTACTACGAGAGCCAGCTCGACGACGCCGAGCACGAGCGCGACGGACCCTCCGGCCGGGAAGGACGGCGAGAGCTTCGCCCCGACGACCCCCGCTCCCGCGACCCTCGCCCCGAGCGGCCCACCAGCGAGCCCCCCGAAGACCTCTCCCAGGGCGGTGACAAGGCCGAGGACGACGAATCCGACGACGACGCCAAGCCCCAGGGCCCTCGCCCCGCCGGCGGCGGTTCCGATAACCCCTCCGACGCCTCCGGGGACGCCTCCGCCGACGCCTCATCCGAGACCAAGCCCGGGGAGTTCAAGCTTTCCAGCGACGACTGCCAGTCGCTCCGGGAGGAGGCGGTGCAGTACTACCACCGCTACGTCGCCATGATGGCCCTGGAGGACTTCTACGGGGTGATCCGAGACACCACCCGCAACCTGCGCGTGCTGGACCTGTGCCGCGACCACGCCGCCGAGGAGTCCGACCAGGAATTCCTGGAGCAGTTCCGTCCTTATATATTGATGGTCCGCGCCCGCGCCCTGGCCAGCCAGGCGATCAGCAACAACGAACCCAAGGCCGCCCTCCACGCGATCGACGAAGCCCTCGACGCCCTCAAGCAGCACTTCGACCTCGCCGACGAGCCCAACGCCTTCGACATGTCGGGGGAAGTCCAGATGCTCCGCTCCATGCGCGACTCCCTGGTCCCCAAGCTCCCCATCAGCCCGATGGCCGAACTGCGGGCAAGGCTGGCGAAGGCGATCGAGTCGGAGAACTATGAACTCGCGGCGATTCTGCGGGATGAGCTCAAGCAGATGAAGGATTGAGGGGGAGGCGAGGGAAGTGGTGCCGCGAGTTCCCTCGCCGTCGGGCGGGGAGGTGCTGCACGCGGGTTCAAATCCTGCCACACCGATTTTCTTTCACGATTTCACGGCGACGCGTCGACGACGCGGAACGCCGAACACGAACCCAGTCTTGGTGAGGTAGGGCCACCGATCCGCTGATGCGGAGAGTGCATGCCGCGCTCTCCGCACCTCTCCCTGCCCGGACCAAGACCGCCCGCCGCGCCGATCGTGCGTGCCGGGGGCAGCAGCCCCGGCGGGTACAACGTGGCTGCCCGCGACTCGCCAGTTCGCCCTTGGATTCGTACAATTCGCTCATGCCAGCCGCCATCGTCACCGCCACGAAGGCCGCCATCACCATCGCCTGCGGCGCTGCAGGCTTTGCCGTGTCCCAAGCCTGCGCACCGGGTAGCAATGGCACCGGCGGCTTTACCCTCGGAGTCGCGGCGGGCAATGTCTTGCAGGGCGTTGTCTCCAACTACGGCAAGGACGTGGGCGACTGGCTCAGCGGCAAGGCGGGCATACTTTTCGCCCACAGCGCAGGCCCCGCAACCAACCACGATCTCGACGATCTCGCCGCACAGGCCATCTTCAACTGCATTGCCATCGCCAAGAACAATAGCGCGGGGCTAGGCGACATCGGTGCCTTCGCCGCCGCCATGTCTAAGGCCAACACCGCCCACATCCGCGACCTCCTCCGTTGCGATGCCTTTGCCGAAGTGGACGATGCGGCCATGCTAATGCTCATCGGCCAGAGCGACGGCGGTATGCACACGACCGCGCAGACCTCGGCATACTGGCAGTCCTTCGTCCGCGCCCTCGCCACAAAACTTGATGTTCCGATTCCCAGCGACGACGCGTTAACATTTTTAGGTGGCTGGATCCACCGCGAACTCGCGGCCCAAGCCAACGACATCCTACGAAACACCTTCGGCCCCCAAGGCCGCCCGTATGTCGCGGTGCAGATGCTCTTTGCGCAGCAAACACTGACGGCGGTTGTCGGCGGCAACGCGACCACGCACGAGTTGCTCCGCGAGGTTTTAAGCCGCCTTGAATCTTTCGCGCCCGGCACGCTCATGCTCGTCGATCAACGCATCGCCGAGCACGCACGCATCGCCGCGGAGGAATCCACAGCCGGGCATCGCGAATCCACGCGTGGAGCGAACGCCGCGACCGAAGCCAGGGACATTCTCAAGGGCCTCATCTCCGCGTCCCACACATTGCCCGCCAACAACTTTGCCTCAGCCCTCCACGTACCAAAGGTCAGCGGATTCCGCGGGCGGACACAGGAACTCGGTGACATCACAAGGCTGCTCGACGCTGCGGGCACGGGCGAGGCGATAGTCATCACGGCCGCGCCGGGCGTCGGCAAGTCGGCCTTGGCGGTCACGTACGGAGGGACCCGATGCGCGGCGTTTGATCACGTGTGGTATCTGCTGGCGAGCGAGGTCATGGAGGAAGAGTCGCTTGCAGCGTTGCTTTGCCTGTGTGGCGTGAATGCCGACGCAGTGCAGGGTGACCATAGAGTGTCTCGTCTCGACAGACTCGCGACCCGCTTGCTCCAACTGTTGGACAGGACCAAGGCCGATGGCTCGCCGCGACGGCATCTCTTGATCCTGGACAATGTCGAGGACGATGCCACCCGGCGGCGGTACGGCCTGAATGCTCACTGCCGGGTATTGATCACGGCCCGGGAGGCCAGATTGGCGATCAACAAGCGTCTGCACCTGAAGCTCGGCCCCCTGGATCCCGCCAGCGGACGTGATGTGCTCACGGCCAAAGTACCCGAATGGAATACTCCTGAGCACGAAGGCGCGCTCAACTCGATCGGCGAGCACGTCGCCTGGAACGCGGCGGCGCTGGGGTATCTCGCCGCGGCGCTGTATCGAAGGTCGACCAAATCACCCGAGATGTTGCTCAAGCTCCTGAAGGCGTCCGAACTTGGCCATGCCAATCATCCCACCCACGCGATGCATGACCACGAACGACCCGAAGGCTGGACGCAGGGGCTTGCCGATGCGTTCGCCGTGTTCATCGAGCCATTCAAGGATGGCCCCACCCTGCTCGTGCTGGAGGTCGCGGCCCTTTGCCAGCCCGAGGGCATCCCACTCTGGTGGCTGCGGGCGAGCGCGGAACTTGATGAACCCCAGTTTGATGACGCCCTGCAACAACTGATCGATGCCGGTGTGCTTACCGCTGACGGCGACCTTCGCAAGCCAGCCGAGCAGACCGCAACGATCCACAGCCTCACCCAGTCATTGGTACGCGGCCGATGGGTTGGCGATAACCAGGCCCGCAAGGCTGATTCGCTCGCACGCATGGCACGCGTCGCGGAACACTTCTACAGAACCCCTCAAGTCGACGATGACAATCGCGTGTACGATGCCGAAGCCGAGCAACGCCTGCAGGCCGCGCCGCATGTGGAAGCGTTCGTAGAGCTCCTTGAAGATCATGCGCTAGCTGCGCGACTATTGACGAGCGCGGCGGACGCGTTGAGGACAGCCGGGAAGTACGACGCCGCGCTCCGCATGCTCGACACAGCGGAGCAGTGGTACAACGCACCGGACCATGATCTCAGCATTGACACATGCGCCTTTTATTCGTCGCTTCTGATAGCTGCTCGCGAAGCGGGGCGATATGACCGGGCTTGGCAGGCATACGAGCGGCTCAAGGACAACGCTTCCTCCCTCTACGGTTCTGACTCTGGCGGCTACGCTGTTTTTTTGGGCAACACGGCGGTGTTCCTGGAAGAAGTCGGAGCGTTGGAGGAGGCGGAAGCTGTCATCTCCGAATCCATCGATGCGCTAGAACAGTCATTCACGGCACCGCCCGGCATGTCAGATGCATTTGTTGAGGCTGTCGCGCAGAGTCACCTCACGCGCTCATCCATCCGAGTCATACGTGGCAACTTTGTGGGAGCAGCAGACGACATCCAGAATGCTCAGCGCGCGTTCGCAGGGCTCGGCGTTGTGTCGGACTGGCGTCAATGCGAACTGCTGCAGAAGTCAGGTAACTTCGCAAAGGCCACGGGAGACCTTGCGGCTGCTGAGAAGCACTATCAGCAAGTCCGGCAGCGGTACCTGAGCGCAAAGCCAAAGAACGAGACCTCGGTACATTTTGTGGCGAGGCGGCTGGCAGTCGCCCAATGCGACCTCGGCAAGTGTGAAGAGGCTTTAGCAACCGTCCAGACGGCAATCGACTTCTTCGCGAGGCAAACTCCGCAGGACAACTATACGCAGACGCTGCTCCGCAGCGTTCGCGGCTTGATCTTCGGGCGCACGAGCAGACTGGACGAGGCCAAGAGCGAGGTCGACGAAAGCATCCGGTGGTTCAAAGACAATGTGCCGAAGGCCGCGCACCTCTTGCTTGAACTCCTCAGGTTCTCAGCCGAAATCCACGCCCGTCGCGGCGAGTGGAACATTGCCTCTGCGAACATCACGGAAGCAGTAGATTTGCACGCACAGGTTTACGGTGAAAATCATCCTTGGACTAAGCGCGCCCGCATATGGCAAGCCAAGATTGCTAAGCAGGAGATCCCACCGCTTTGGCACCAGGCGCCAGGCTAATCCCGTTGGAAACGAACCATCAAGTACCACCCACCCCCCGCTTGCGGACGGTGCTGCGTGTGTTGATCTTCGACGAGGGTAGCTGAGCATCATGCCGATACACAGCAGACGAACCTGACCACCAGCACCCCGTAGGCCGCCACCGTCGCCGTCGTGACCTCGCTCCACGGCCCCTTTTCTTCGCCGCGGGTGTTGACCCACCTCAGCATGTAGACGGCGGTCTTGCCGCCGTCGGCGGCGCGGTACTCGGCGGTCACCCTCGGCTTGGCGCCCTCGTGAGGAACGAGAACGTGCCGGGGTCCGTCGGCGCGGGTGCGCCGGGGTCAACGAGCTTCACCCAGACTTCCGCCCCCAGCACGCCGGCATTTCACGGTTTCACGGCCAGCAAGAGCCGCATTCCGGCCTCCCAAGCCCGTATTGCCTCCACAAAATGTTCTAGTGAGAAACTGTCACCCCGATTGAAGCACGATCGCCCGCAAGTCGAGTCCTGCGAGCCCTGTGGTTTCAGCTTGGACGTTCCAATACACACGTCGTCGATGGCTGAGCTTACACATCACAGTGTGTGGCGTCTTCCGCCGATGACTCCCCGTGCTACGGCCTGTCCGAAAGCTGAAACACGTGGCCTTCGAAATCGCGGCCGTCGCACAGGGTCAGCGTGCCGAACGTCTTGACGTGGCCCATCACGGCTCCATGCGCGGCCGCGCGTTCGCGTGCCTGGGCAACATTCTTGGCGAAGAACACGATCTTGTGGGGGTGTTCGTCGCTGCCGGTCGGTCCGGTGACGCCGCGGGCTTTGTGGAACGCGAGGCGGCAGCCGCCGGTGTCGAGTTCCTGCCAGCCGGTCGGATCATCGGTGGCGATCCGATCAAAGCCGAACGCGTCCGCGTAGAACCGCGCGCACGCTTGAACGTCATTGACAAAGATGATGACGCGATGAAGCGGTGTATTCATACTTGACACCATTCTATCTCCGGCTGAGAAATCCCAGCAGTCTCGCCGAAACACGCACTCACACGATCGCCGATGGGCGAGGCACTCGCCTTGGCGCCCATCGCTGGCGCGTGTCGGCGCTGCGAATATCCCTCCATCGGCTGACACCGCTTGTGCGCTCAGCAACTTGGGAACGGCGACCTTCCTCGACCATCTCCCTCCATGTTCACGCTCGACTCCCGGCTTGTTGAGATCGACGACCGTCCGTTGCTCCGGCTCTCCGCCTTCGAAGCGGCAGGCGTCGTGTCGCTTCAGGAATCGTGCATCGCCCTGGCGCAGGGCCGGGTGCGCGAAGCGTCGTGGGACACACAATCCTGGATGCAAGCCATTGCCAAAGTGCCGCCTCGTGCCGAGCAGGCTATCCACCTCGCCATTGTGCATGAGAAGAGCCGTTATCATGGGCCCATGTCCCCCACGCCGCCGCAACCTCAGGACGCGACGCAACTCATGGTCGCCGCCGCGAGCGGGGACAGGGCGGCGGCGGATCGGCTCTTGCCGCTTGTCTATGAGCAGCTGCGCCAGGCCGCGCAGCGTGGTCTGGCCGGAGAGCGGACGGGGCACACCCTCTCGGCGACGGCCCTCGTCCACGAGGCTTACTTGAAGCTCGTCGGCCCCCGCGAGGTGGCGTGGGAGAGCCGGGGCCACTTCTACGCCGCGGCCGCCCAGGCCATGGGCCGCATCTTGATCGACTACGCGCGGGCCCGAGGTCGCCTCAAGCGCGGGCCGACCCCGATGCCTCTGGAAGGCGCCTCGGTCATCCTCAGCGTGGCCGATCTGGTCTCGGACGCACATTCCGACCAAATCGTGAGGCTGGATGAGGCTGTTCGACGCTTGGAGGTTGAGGACCCGGACGTGGCCCAGGTTGTTCGGCTTCGGTTCTACGCCGGGCTGAGCGGCGAGGAGACCGCGTCGGCCCTGGGCAAGTCGCCGGCGACGGTGGACCGGGACTGGGCGTGGGCTCGGGCGTGGCTCTTCCGCCAGTTGCGCCTGGCGGGATCGAATGAGTCGGGCGGCGTGCGAGGGGAACCATGACGAGCAAACGCGAGCACATGCGGGACATCTTCGATCGGGCCCGGCGCCTGCCCAAGACGGAACGGGCGGCGTTTCTGGATGGACTGGCGGCAGTCGATGGTCCCCTACGGGCCCAGGTCGAAGACATGCTCGCCGCGCTCGACGAGGCAGGCGCCTTCCTCTCTGAACCAACCCAAGGGCACGATGCCCAGCCCACCGCCGACCAGACATCCTCCGTGACCATGGCGACGGCGGCGCTGCGAGAGGCGCCCGGGACGCGCATCGGGCCGTACAGGCTGCTCCAGCTCATCGGTGAGGGCGGCTTCGGCTCGGTCTTCATGGCCGAGCAGGAGAAGCCGGTCACGCGCAAGGTCGCGCTGAAGATCATCAAGCTGGGAATGGACACTCGCCAGGTCGTCGCGCGCTTCGAGCAGGAGCGGCAGGCCCTGGCGATGATGGACCACCCCAACATCGCGCGGGTGTTCGACGCCGGGGCGACGGAGACGGGCCGCCCGTTCTTCGTGATGGAACTGGTCAAGGGCGACCCCATCGTCGAGTACTGCGACAGGAACAACCTCAGCATTCATGATCGGCTGGAGCTCTTCGCACAGGTCTGCAACGCCCTGCAGCACGCGCACACCAAGGGGATCATCCACCGCGACATCAAGCCGTCGAACATCCTCGTCTCCACGCAGGACGGCCGCCCGCACACCAAGGTCATCGACTTCGGCATCGCCAAGGCCACGGCGAGCAAGCTCACCGAGAAGACGCTCTTCACCGAGCACAAAGCCCTGATCGGCACGCCCGAGTACATGAGCCCCGAGCAGGCCGAGGGCAACCTGGACATCGACACCCGCACGGATGTCTACTCGCTCGGCGTGCTGCTCTACGAACTGCTCACCGGCACCACACCCTTCAGCAGCAAGGACCTGCGGGCGGCCGCGTACGCCGAGATTCAGCGGATCATCCGGGAAGTGGAACCCCCCAGGCCCAGCACCCGCCTCAGCAACAACGCCCACACCATCGCGAGCGTCGCGGCCCAGCGGAGAATCGAACCGCGCAAGCTCGGAACCCTTGTGCGCGGGGAACTGGACTGGATCGTGATGAAGGCGCTGGAGAAGGATCGCCAGCGCCGGTACGAAACGGCAAACGGGCTGGCGATGGATATCCGACGGTACATGAACGGCGAGGCGGTGCTCGCCGCCCCGCCCAGCAACCTGTACCGCTTCAAGAAGTTCATCGGGCGAAACAAGGGCCTGGTCGCGTCCGCGTCGGCGGTTGCCGCGGCCCTGCTCATCGGGTTGCTCGGGTTCGCGTGGCAGGCGAGGATCGCCAGCAGGCAGCGCGACCTGGCGATCGCCGCGCAGGACACCGCGGACGAGCAGCGTGATCGGGCCGTAAAGGCGGAGGGTGAGACCAGCAAGCGAGCCCTCGAACTCAAAGTGGTCGCGGATTTCCAGGCCGACATGCTGCAGCGCATCGATGCCGTCCGCGCCGGCAAGCAGCTCTCCGACGACGTCCGAGCCCAGTTCATCTCGTCGATCAGCAAGGCCGGGAACTCCGTCGCCCAGCAGGCGGCCACCGACGCCGATCCCGACGCGCAGCTCGCGGCGTTTGATCGGCTCTGGTCGCGGGTCAACGCCGCCGACGCTGCGCGCAACCTTATCGACGAAACGGTCCTGAAGCCCGCGGTCGCGTCCGTCGACGCGGAGTTCAAGGACCAGCCACTCGTCGACGCCAGCCTGCGCCAGTCCCTCGCGTCGGTGTACCGCGTCCTGGGAATGTACGACGTGGCGTATCCGTTTCAGACCGCGGCCTATGAGACCCGCAAGCGGCTGCTGGGCGACGATCATCCCGACACGCTCTTGTCCATCAACAGCCTCGGCATGCTGACGCTCTTCCGCGGCGACGGAGCGAAAGCAGAACCGATTCTGCGCGAGTCGCTGGACCGTTGCCGGCGCGTGCTCGGGGATGACGACACCACGACGCTTACGGCGATCAGCAACCTGGGCTTCCTGCTGGAGGACATGGGCAAGCTGGCCGAGGCCGAGCCGCTGTATCGAGAGGCGCTGGAGCGGCGCCGGCGCACGCTGGGCAACAACCACGTCGACACACTGCTCTCCCTGAACAATCTCGGGTACCTGCTGATGTCCCAGAGCAAGGCCGCAGAGGCGGAGCCGCTGCTCCGCGAAGCCCTCGAAGCGCGTAAGCGATTGCACGGTGACAACGACCCCGAGACCCTCGTGCCGCTGAACAATCTCGCCCTGGTGCTCCAGCGGCTGGGCCGCCTTCAGGAGGCCGAGCCCCTGTACCGGGAGTCGCTGGAGAAACGCCGGAAGCTGCTGGGTGAGAACGATCCGCAGACGCTTACGGCGATGCACAACATGGGCTTCCTGCTCATGGAGCAGGGAAAGGTCGCCGAGGCGGAACCGTTCTACCGCGAAGTCGTCGCCAAGCGGCGAGCGGTGCTGGGCGACATGCACCCCCACACGCTCGCGTCGCTCAACGGCATGGCGGCGATCCTGCGCACGCAGGGACGCTTTGATGAAGCCGAGCCCCTCGCACGCCTCGTGATGACAAACATGCGAGCGGTCGTCGGCGAGGATCACCAGAACACCCTCGCGTCGATGATGAACTACGGCTCCCTCCTGCAACTGCAAGGCAAGCTCCCCGAGGCCGAGCCGTACCTGCAGGAAGCAATGGACAAGGCCCGCAGCGCGCTGGGAGAGGAGCACATCGTCACCCTCAAGACCATCGCCGCCATGGGCAAGCTGCGGTTTGACCAGGGTCGCCTGAGCGAATCGGAAACGCTCAACCAGGAAGCATACGAGAAGCGAAAGAAGACGCTGGGGGATGCGCACTCCGAGACGCTCCTCTCGATCATCGCTCTTGGCGAGGTGCGCGTGGCGCAGAGGAGGTACGCCCACGCGATCGAGACGCTCGCCGCGATCGAACCGCAAGCCCGGCGTGCATTTTCAGGTGGGAACGCGATCATGTGCGCCAACCTGCTCAGAAGCCTCGGCGCGGCCCGCGGCGCGCTGGCGACAAACGCCTCGGAGTTCATGGTGGCGCAGGAGAACCTGCTCCCGACGTACGAGATCTACGTCAAGTCTCGCGGCGATGGTCACAAGGACACACGCGACACCGCCCAGATGATCGCCGATCTGTACGCCGCGTGGGATCGGAGAGAGCCGGGAAGGGGCTACGAGTTGAAAGCGGAGGAGTGGAGAGAGAAAGCGGTGCAGGCGACTCCGGCGGTGCACGACGCCGCGAATCCCCCTGGGTCCGGACTGAAGAGGTGATCGAGAGTGGTGATTGTCGAACATGAGTTCGCTCGCCGTCGGAAGCCGTCTGCGAAGGGCGGCTTGGCAGGCGCAAATGAGACGGCCGACCTTGGGATCAACTCGCCCGGTAAACCCGGCGATCTGCGCGGCCGGCGAGGTCGAAGAGGCTCTCGCGAACCGTGCGCGACTGCTGCTTTTTCCTCACCACCCTCCCGGCTTGCTATCCGCACAGACACCCCAAATAGGAGTTCGCCGTCCGCGGCACATCGCGTTCAAATGAGACTTGATCGCTGCACCGTGTCCCGCAAAGCCCGAACGCAAAAAAGAGCCCCGGTTCCTTGCAGAACCGGGGCTCTCCATGCCTTTCAGGGGTGGTGGGAGTGGGGAGTCGGGGCTTCCCCGCCTTCCGACATCCGCGAGCGCGCGTCCGATCAATCCCCATCGCCATCTCGCGCCGCGCCACATGCTCAACCGTGTGCGCCATCCGCACCGCGTTTGCACATGCAGGCGATTTCACGCTCACGCTCGCATGCACCTTCTCACGGGATTTTGTGTCGGCGTTTGCGTGTGCGCGCGCCGGGTGTCCTCGCCCATCCTCTCGCTCACGCACCCCCACCCTTCCCATCACCCGCCCCAAACTGCTTCGCAAACCACGCCTCCCACTTCGGCGCCTCCGTCCCCGCCGTCGCCTCCGCCTGGTCCCCGTACAGATAAAACCCCAGGATCGCCAGGCTCGGGCCGCCGCAGTCGACCGCGCCCAGCGCGGCGATGCCAGGGCAGGGCTGGTCGATGCGCAGCAGCGCGTCGTACGGGCTCTCCGTGTAATACTCCACCACCCCGGCAAAGGCCGGCACGCCCGCCGGCGAGGACCACCGCTGCCCCACGCCCACGCCCTTGAGCCCCAGCGCCGAGATCAGCGACTCCCACGCCTGGGCCTCCGTGCCCGGCACCTGGGACATGCACTTCATCGCCGCCGAACTCTGCCCGCGGAAATGCGTGAGATAGATCCGCAGCGCCCGCAGGAAGCCCGGCCACCCATACTCGGCGCCCTCAAGCTGGTTGTCCCACTCGTCGGTGCTCGCAAACAGGCTCTGCACGATGCGAACCACGCATGTGCCCCCCGCGCGCGCTTCCACGCTCCACTCGTTCGCCAGCGGCGGAGAGCCGGGCACCCAGCCGGGGGACTCGGCGACCCACCGCTTGAGCGGCTCCCACGCCGTGACGGTGGACGTGTTCTCCATGCCCGGGCCGAAATTGAGTTTCACGGCGACGGGCTTGCCGTCCTTGACCTCAAACTCCGCCGGCACAAGCCACGACGAGATCCCCGGGCCGGTGGCGATCGCTCGCCACACTTCTTCCGGCGTGCCGGGGACCTCGACTTCGAGCTGGATCGACCGGCGACCGGAAGGTTCTTTCTTGACGCTCATGACTCGTTCCTTGACATGCGGTTAGTGCGGCAATGGGTGCGACATGACCACCAGTCGATGTGCGCGGCCGCCGGGGGCGGATTCGTCGTGGTATTTCGAGACAAGCCTGGCGATCGACTCGGCGAGCTCCCCGCTGAACGCCGCGCGGTCGGCCGGAGAGCGGAAGCGAACCTCCGTATCCACCGACAGCGTCGCCAGCCGTTTGCCCGCCTCCTTGGCGCGGCGGACCAGGTTGCCGACCTCCCGGACAACGCGCGCGCCCAGGGCGATCAGGTAGTTCGCCGACAGCCGATCGGCCTCGCGCGCCGGATCGACGGCGACGGGTCCCATGGCGCTGGGTGAGATGACATACGACACCGCCGTCGCCACCAGCACGCGCTCGGTGATCCCGCCCCACTTGCGCTGCTCGGCGAGGCGTATCAGCCCGTGGCCCTCCAGCGCGTTGAGGTGGTAGTTGACCTTCTGCCGCGTGAGCCCCACGCGCGTCGCCAGCGTCGCCGCCGAGGCGGGGCTGGCAAGCTCCGAGAGCAGCCGGCTCCGCGTGGGCTCCAGCGCCACCGTCGCCGCCTCCGGATCATCGATCACGTGGATATCGACCATGGCGGAAACATACCATTGACAACTTTTCTTGTCAAGAGGTTTTTAGCCATTTTCCCACTCCCCCCCCCGCCCGGCCCGACCCGCCGAGCCTTGTCGCAGCACCCGCCCCCTGGGCCCACCGAATCGATCAGGACCCCCCGCCCCGAGCGTGAGATGTGATGACAATTTCATGCCCGCCACCGCACGCCTTGCATGATGTTGATGAGTACGTGAACACAATGCAGGTGGAAGCATGTACGCCCGCGCGAGACCGCGCTGCATACGTCTGTGTCACGCACCATTTCAACCAAGTTGCAGATTCGCCATCGCATGGAGATCCGCAACGCGCTTCAATCCCCGGCTCTTACCGAAAGACGCGAGCGACGGTCCGATACGGTCCCCATGAGACTCTCCGGATTCATCCTGGCGAATATGGAGCCCATCCTTCAGGAGTGGGAGGACTTCGCCCGCGCACTGGGCGCGGTGACCGAGCTGATGGACGCCAAGGCGCTGCGCGACCACGCCAAGCAGATCCTGCGTGACGTCGCCGCGGATCTTGAAACCCACCAGACCGAAGCGCAGCGGGAAGCCAAGTCCAAGGGCTACTCGCCGCCTACTCCCTCGGTGGTGTTGGGCAGCGGCGCCGAACAGCACGGCAACGTCCGGGCAACCGAGGGCTTCACCCTCGACCAGATGGTGTCGGAGTATCGCGCCCTGCGCGCCAGCGTGCTTCGCCTGTGGACACGCAAGGGCGGCATCGACAGCGCCTCCGAGGCCGAGCAGATTACTCGGTTCAACGAGGCCATCGACGAAGCTCTCGCCGAATCCATCAAGCGATACGCCCGTGATGTGGAACGCCTCATCGCGTCGGCCCAGGGAAAGGAGCGAATGGCGGCCCTGGGCACGCTCTCCGCCGGGCTGGGGCACGACATGAGCAACGTGCTCATGCCCATGCGCGTCTCCTTGGCAAGGCTGGAACAGACGGACCTGCCCCCCGAAGCCAAGTCCATCCTTGTTTCCCTGCAGCGATCCATTGAGCACCTCCGGGACCTGACCCGCGGGCTCCGCTCGCTCTCGGTGGACCCCGAAGATACCGAAGCCTCCCCGGCAACCACCCAGCTGCACACGTGGTGGGAGGAAGCAACATCGCCCTACAAGTGGGCGCTCTCATCTCAGATCAAGCTGCACGTCAGCGGCCTGCAGTCTCCCGCCCTTCCCGCGGTGGCGATCCCCCAGCATGTCCTCATGCAGGCGGTGTTCAACCTGCTGCAGAACGCTGAAGAAGCGCTCAGCGGCCGGGACGGCGGGAACGTCTGGGTCTCGGCGAAGGTGGACGCCGATGGATCGACGGTTTCGATTGTGGTGCGGGACGACGGGCCGGGCATGGACGCGCAGACCCTTTCCCGCTGCACCGAGCCCTTCTTCACCACCAAGCCGCGAGGCCGCGGCACGGGCCTGGGGTTGTCTCTGGTGCGCACGGCGCTGGACCGTCACGGCGGACGCCTGCTCATCGAGTCCGCCCCCGATCGGGGATCGACCTTCACGCTGGTGCTGCCCGTCGCCCGGCTCAGCGACCAGCCGCTCATGGTGCGCCACGCGACGCTGACCGTTCGCGACGTGCGCGTGCGGGCGACGATCGCGGCCCTTCTCTCCGGCGTTGGCGTCGACGTACAAAGCGCTGATCCCGCCACCGACTCCTCCGTGCCGCTGCAGCGCGCCCCGACCCGCGCCTTCCTGTGGGTGACCGATGACTCAGGCGATCCCGGCGATGTGCTCCACTTCCTCAGCGAGGGCGGTCCCCAGGTCCGCGTGGTCTCCCTGGGGAGCTGGATGCCGATGGAACCGGGCGGTCCGGCCGAAGCCGCCGCCCACGACGGACGTCTGATCCAGATCGCCGGGGAACCGTCATACACCGCGCTCCAGGGCGCCCTGTGGCGGGCGGTGAACGGATGGGTGGCATGAGCACCGTTCGCATCATGTGCGTCGACGACAATCCCGAGATCCTCTGGGCCTTGGGCGCTCATTTCGCCCGCACAAAGGGCCTCAAGGTTGTTGGATCACTCCCCAGCGCCACGGAACTCCTCGCCGCCGTCAAGGACGCCAAGCCCGACATCCTGATCCTCGATCTGGATATGGAGGGCAAGAGCCCCCTGCTGGCGCTGCGCGAGATCAACCAGTCAGGCTCCCCCGCTCGCACCATCGTGTTCAGCGGGCACCTCCGCGCGGAGCTCGTCGCCCAGGCAATGGACGCCGGCGCCTGGGGATACGTCTCCAAGAACGACGGGGAGGACGCGCTGGTCACCGCGGTCCGCGCGGTCATGGCCGGGCAGATCGCCTGGAGCCCCGAAGTGCAATCCGTCATCGCGCAGCGATGATGCCCATGGGAGCCCCGCCGCGCGGGATCCCCGTCCTGCCGCTCCGACATCTCATCGTGAGGCCGGTCCCGGTCCATGGCAACGGTACCGAAAGTCCCGCATTCCTACCGTCATGCGATGCAACCCGCAATTTGCACCGAGGTGATCGAGTACACGGTATCCGGACACTCCCTCACGCACGACCCAGCCAAGCGATACGGAGAGGAAATCCTCGCCCTGCTGGGACGGGTGTGGCCCGTCATCAAGGATCACAAGATCCCTCACGACGGCATCAATCGCGTGATCTATGACGCGGATCAAACCGTCTTCGCGGGAGTGATTCTGGGACCTGGCGCCGAGGCCATTCCCGCTTCGGCGAGGCTGGAGCGAAAGCCCATTCGGCTCACCCGGTACGCGGTGTGGACGCATGTGGGCCCCTATCACCTGCTGCAGGTGACCGGGGCCGCAATGGCAAGGAAGCTCGAGGCCGCCGGCCACCACCTCGCGTCCCCGATGATCGAGGTCTACGGACATTGGACGCCCGAAGAGAGCAAGCTCGAAACACAGACGTTTGTCGCCCTGCGGTGAATCTCACCGTCGCGGCCCGGGCAGGGGCCTTTCGCGCTCGCCCCGCCACCACCTATCGCCCGCCGCCGCGACCCGCCGCATCCTCGATCGCCTTCACGTCGATCTTCTTCATCGTCATCATCGCCTCGAACGCCCGCTTGGCGACATCGCCGCCCTTGGCCATCGCGTTCGTCAGCGCACGCGGCGTGATCTGCCACGACAGCCCCCACTTGTCCTTGCACCACCCGCACTCACTCTCGACGCCCCCGTTTCCCACGATCGCGTTCCAGTACCGATCCGTCTCCGCCTGGTCGTCGGTCGCAATCTGGAACGAGAACGCCTCGGACTGCCTGAACGCGTCCCCGCCGTTGATGCCGATGCAGGAAACGCCGCACACGGTGAACTCCACCGTGAGCACGTCACCCTTCTTGCCCCCGGGGAAATCAGAGGGCGCCCGGAAGATCGTCCCCACCGAGCTGTCCGGAAACGTCTTCGCATAGAAGCTCGCCGCACCCTCGGCGTCACGGGTGTACCACAGGCAGATCGTGTTCTTCTTCATCATGGTCGAGTTCCTCTTCTCACCGGCGTGCGCCGCGGCGTCTTTCCCAGCCCCGCGGACCGACGGTGAAGGTAGCACGCGTCCGCGCGGCGGTCGCCCGGCAGTGCCCGTCCTCCTCACCAAGGTGCCTGCCCTGGGATGAAATGAACCGGCCCTCCGCGTGAGCGCCTGCCCACCCCGCCATCCCCAGCACGAGATCCCCCTCGACGCCGCCTTCGCCCATCTCGAAAGAGGCACGCTGAATCCACCGAGTCGCGTGCACAACTCCGCACAAGGCGCGCCGCCCGCGTTCCCGAGAGCACACCCGGATACGCTTGCGCCCATGACCTTACCTTCATCTCTTGCGTCGCCTGAACCCTGTGACATCCATCTCCTGCGCGCCGCCTACGCCGCCTTCAATTCCCGCGACATCGACGCCGCCCTCAACACCATGTCCACCGACGTCGCGTGGCCCATGGCCTTCAAAGGCGGCTTCGTTCGCGGGCACGACGCCGTCCGCGCCTACTGGACCCAGCAGTGGTCCGAGATCGATCCACGCGTCGAGCCCGTGTCCTTCCACCCCCACGGCACGGGGCGCGTGCTGGTCGATGTGCATCAGGTCGTTCGAGACCGCTCAGGCGCCGTGCTCGCCGACGGGCACGTCGGCCACCTCTTTACGATCGGCGAGGGCCTCATCCAGGCGATGGAAGTCTGTGCGCTCGGGGACACGCCCCGCCGACCATAATCGCTCCACGCCTCCTGCCGCGTGCGTGGAAAATCACCACCACGCCGCCGCGGCTTGACATATTCTGATATAGGAATATGATACTTGGGGCCTCGCAAGCCCCCACCCGCGCTCTCACACGCCGCGTCCATCGTCCCGTTGCAAGAGCTGCTCCCCGCCCCTCGACGGAGAACCCGCCATGCCCGCGCAAACCGCCCACCAACCCTCCCAGCAGGATCACGTCCAGACCCTCACCATCCGCCGGGAAATCCACATCGCCGCCCCCATCGAGCTCGCCTTCGAATCCGTCCTCGAAGAGCTCGGCCCCGGCAGCGAGCTCCCCGACGGCAAGCCCTTCCCCATGAAGGTCGAGCCCTGGCCCGGTGGTCGCTGGTTCCGCGACCTGGGCAACAACACCGGCCACCTCTGGGGCCACGTCCAGGTCATCAAGCCCCCCACGCTCCTGGAGCTCTGCGGGCCCATGCCCATGTCGTACCCCGCGATCAACCACGTGCAGTATCGCCTCACCGCCGAGAGCGGCGGCACCCGCCTCACGCTCCTGCACCGCGCCATGGGACTGATCCCCCCCGAGCACAGCGAGGGGATGCCCAGCGGCTGGGAACACGGCCTGCAGCGCATCCGCGAACTCGCCCAGCGCAAGCACTCCAGCCTCACCCCTGCCCGTTCCTGACCCCTTCCACACCCAGCCACGTCCTCCAGGTCCTCACGATCACCCCCCCCGCGCGCCCCGGCATCCTCAATCGCAAAGGACTCACCCCATGTCGACCGCGAACACCACGCCTTGCCCCACCACCCACGGCGCCACGCTCGATCATCCCGTCGTCTCCCGCGAGCAGTGGCTCGCGCGCCGCATCCAGCTCCTCGCAGAGGAAAAAGAGCTCACCCGCCAGCACGACCTCCTCGCCCAGCGCCGCCGCGAACTCCCCTGGGTCAAGCTCGATCAGTCCTATGTCTTCGACGCGCCCGGCGGACCTCGCACCCTTTCCGATCTCTTCGCCGGACGCTCCCAGCTCGTCGTCTACCACTTCATGTTCGGCCCCGAGTGGCACGAAGGATGCCCCAGCTGCTCCTTCGTCTCCGACCACATCAACGCCGCCGTCCCCCACCTCTTCGCACGGGACGTCGCCCTCGCCATGGTCTCCCGCGCCCCGCTCCCCAAGCTCGAAGCCTTCCGCCAGCGCATGGGCTGGACCTTCCACTGGGTCTCCTCCCACAACAACACCTTCAACACCGACTTCAACGTCTCGTTCACCAAGGCCCAGCTCGCCGCCGGCCCCGTCGAGTACAACTACACCCGCCAGTCGTTCCCCAGCGAAGAAGCCCCCGGCCTCAGCGTCTTCCGCAAGAACACGGCCGGGGAGATCTTCCACACCTACTCCACCTTCGGCCGCGGGCTCGAGCCCATGCTCGGCACCTACGTGATCCTCGACATGGTCCCCAAGGGTCGAGACGAAGACGCACTCCCCTTCCCCATGGCCTGGATCCGCCACCACGACCGCTACGGCACCAACACCTTCGCCGACGCCGACAAGCCCTACTGGCCCAAGACCGAAGACGCCGCGAAACCCTCCTGCTGCTGCGCTTCCAAGGACGCAGCCCCATGAGCTCCACCCGCTGCTGCGGGGCAAGCCCATCGCAGGAAACTCCGGCCCACACCTCCACGACCTCCACCGGTTCCGCGCTCCCCGCGCCTCCGCTCCTCGGCGCCGGCTCGGGCCGAGCTCGCCTCGCGGGCGAAGTCGCCGGCTGGGCGCTCCCCGGCCTCACACTCGCCCTCATTCCCAAATGCCCCGCCTGCGTCGCCGCCTACCTCGCCCTCGGCACCGGCATGGCGACCTCCGTCTCCACCGCGTCCACCCTCCGCCTCTCCCTCATCTCGATCTGCCTCGCCTCTCTCACGTTCCTCGCCCTCCGCCGCCTCCGCATGCTCGCGAGAACTCTCCGCCACCAGCGCGCGACCCGGCAATCCGCGTGACGCCCCGCGTGCGAGCCGGCCTCCCGGCTCCTCAATCACTACCATGACCGCCCGTGGCCGGCGCGGCCCATCGCGCCGCCGATCTCCCGCCACGCCGCGCCCGCTCATGGATACATCCACCCCCGCCGCACCCGAACCCTCACGCGCACCCGCCCCAGCGGCCCCTCTCCCACGCGCCCACGTTGCACCACACCACCCCTGGGACCGCGCCTACCACCTTCTCTGGCTCATCATCGCCTGGGCCGCGCTCATCGCCGGCTTCGGCCCAGGCTCCTACGCCCACATGACCGGCGCCCGCCCGCCCGACCCGCCCATCGTCGATCTCCACGCCGCCGTCTTTTCCTTCTGGATGGTCCTGGTCACCGTGCAGATCGGACTCGTCCGCTTCAAACGCCTGCGCACGCACATCACGCTCGGCACCCTGGGCATCATCCTCGCCATCGCCGTCGTCGTCTTTGGCATCGCCGTCGCCACCACCATGTCCAGGCGAGCCTACGACAAGGACCACAACCCCTTCACGCTCCAGTTCTACTTCCACGAGCTCATGGACATGGCCGTCTTCGGCGCCTTCTTCCTCGCCGCCATGCTCCAGCGCCGCACCCCCGCCGCGCACAAGCGCCTCATGATCCTCGCCACCACCTTCCTCCTGGGCGCCGGCTTCGCCCGCTTCATCGGACCCCTCACCGCCCCCCTCCAGCAGTCCCTCCCCGCGCCGTGGCAATTCATCCACTATTTCCTCACCGCCTACTCCGGCATCACCTTCCTCATGGCCCTCGCCGCCGCCCACGACCTCATCACCCGCCGCCGACTCCACCCCGCCAACGCCTGGGGCATCCCCATTATCCTCACCTGCCAGGCCCTGGTGATGTACGTCGTCTACGCCGTTCCCGGGTGGGCAGTGATCGCCCGCCGCTTGCTCGGCGTCAACTGATCCGGCGCCGCTACTTCCCTCGATACCCGTCCCACAACCATTCCAAAGCCGACGGCAGCGTCTGCTTCACCACCGCGCCGTCCACGTGCCCCGCCCCCTTCGCAAACACGTACCGGTACGCGTACCCCTTGTTCCTGAGCGCCGCCGCCATGTGCTCGTTCGCCAGCACCCAGTTGTGCAGCGTCGATTCATCCCGCTCCGCCCCCAAATCATGCTCCGACACGTGCAGCCACACCCGGATCGGCTTGCGCGGAGATCCCGGGATCAGCGTCTGGTGATACTCCCACGCCCCCCGCGTGATCTCCGGGTGCGGCGGGTTCTCCTGGTTCACATACGTCCCCGAATAGCTCAGCACCCGCCGGTACAGCTCCGGGTGGAACCACGCCATCGTGAACGCGCACGCCGCGCCCGAACTCCCACCCATCGTCGCCCGGCCCTCAGGGTCCGCCGTCAACGTCACGCCGTACCTCTTCGAAACCTCCGGCAACACCTCGGTCTCGATGAACCTCGTGTACCGGTCCGAGACCGTGTCGTACTCCAGCCCCCGCTCGCTCCCAAACCCGTCACCCCCGCCGCTGTTCACCATCACGGCGATCATCACCGGCACCCGATGCTCGGCGATCAGCGTGTCGAGGGCCGGCGGAATCGTGTCACGGTACCCGGCGCTGTCCCCGTCCTGCACCACGATGAAGGGCGCCGCCTCACCAGGAACATACTGCGCGGGAACATACACGTTCACGGCGCGTTCATACGGCACGACCTCCCCCGGCCGCTCCTTCGAAATGCCCGGGAACAGCGCGCTGTCCTGCGACTTCATCACGAACCGGTGCACCCTGCCCCGGGGTACGCCCGCCCCGACCGCCAGCTCCCTCGCCGGCGCATACGGCGGCTGGATCACCGCCTCGCTCCCCGCCGCCCGGCTCGCCTCCCCCGCCGCGTCTCCCCTCGACGCGCACCCCGTCATGGTGCACACCGCCAGCCCGAGCACGACGACCGATCGAACCATCCAGGATTTCATGAGACGCTCCCAAGGTGAGTACGCGACGCGACGCAGGACAATACCAGTCCTGCGTCGCGCCCACTTCACCTTTGCCGCGGGAATTTACCCCGCGAACGCCGCGTCCAGCTTCTTGTATCCCGCCTCCATCCCCTGCTCCATGCCCGACGCCAGCGCCCCGTCCCTCGCCTCCTTTGATTCATACTCCAGCGTCAGCGTCATCCGCGCCACCCCGCGGGTTTCCTTCAGCTCCAGCGTCGCCGTCAGGTCCCCCACCCGCCCGCACTGCACCATCTCCATCGTCTGCGTGTGCGCGATCTTCTCCTGCGGAACAACCTCCGTCAGCACCCCGTGGATCGTCATCGCCGGATCCGCCTGCGCCGTCTTCCACGCCCAGCGGTACTTCCCGCCCACCCGCGCATCAAACTCGCACACCGTCATCTCCCACCCCGGCGGCGCAAACATCCACCGCCGCAGCTTCGCCGGGTCCGTCATCGCCTCCCACACCAGCCTCCGCTCCGCCCTGAACGCTCGCGTCACCACGATCGTCGTCGCCGAAGGCGTCGCCACGCTCAATCCCGAAGTGCTCACCGTTCATTCCTTTCTTAAGAAGTCCACCCGCATGTTTTTATACCATGTGGTTTACTATACCAAACGGTTGTACGTTGTCAAGCCACGCGTCCGCGGGGTCCTCCGCCAACCCCGAATCACGACAACCGCGAGCCGAATATCCAGCCCACCCCGGCCGTCAAGCCCATCGCCAGCGCACCCCAGAAAGTCACCCGCCCCACCGACTTCCACACCGGGGAACCGCCCGCCCGCGCGGCGAGCGACCCCAGAACCCCCAGAAACAGCAGCGACGCGCCCGACACGCCCCACACCATCCCCGCCTTGGGCAGCATCACCACCATCAGCAGCGGCAGCACCGCGCCCACCGTGAACGAGCCCGCCGACGCGAACGCCGCCTGCACCGGCCGCGCGCTGAGCTCCTCCGTGATCCCCAGCTCGTCGCGCGCATGCGCCGTCAGCGCATCCTTCTCCATCAGCTGCCTCGCCACCTCCACGGCCGTCCCCGCGTCAAGCCCCCGCTTCACATAGATCGCCGTGAGCTCCCCGTGCTCCGCCTCCGGCTGCGTCCTGAGCTCTTCCTTCTCACGACCAAGGTCCGCCGCCTCCGTGTCGGCCTGCGAACTCACGGAGCCATACTCCCCCGCCGCCATCGACATCGCCCCCGCGACCAAACCCGCCACCCCCGCCACCAGGATCGCGCTCCGCGACGCATCCGACGCCGCAACCCCCACCACCAGGCTCGCCGTCGACACGATCCCGTCGTTGGCCCCCAGCACCGCCGCGCGAAGCCAGCCGATGCGGTGCGAACGGTGACTTTCAAGATGTCGCATGCTCAAACATAGCGTGCACGCCGCCCAACCCCTTACCTCTCCCTTCACCTCGCCCCCGCCCCACGCTCCTCAAACACATCCGCCCTCTTCCAGAACGCCCTCCCCACCTCCGTCTCCTCGTCGGCCAGCAGCCACAACGCCCTCGCCGTCGCCGCCTGCTCGATCAACTCCTCCGGCGCAGAAGCCCGCCACGCCTCCAGCATCGCCTCTCCCCCGCACCTCGCCCGCTCCAGATACGCCGCGTCCCGCGTCGCCCGGTACAGCTCCAGGTCCGCCTCCAGCAGCAGGTGCGAGAATCGCGGCGCATCCCGGTACGCCCCCCTCTTCTCAACCACGAACGCCCCGCACGCCGTGCCGATCCGCCTCGCCTCCTCCAAAAACTTCGCTTCCGCCGTCGCCCGGTACAGCCCCAGGTTCGCCCGCACCATCAGCCCGCTGTTGTACGTCAGCTTGCCCCGGTTCACGTGCCCGTCCTTTACCCGCTGATTGTCGAAGAACAGCCCATCGGCGTCCTGCAGGTGTTCACCCGTCCACGCTGCGAGCTTCTTCGCCCACTCCACGTTGTGTTCCCGCTCCCGCGCCCTCCCCACCCGCAGGCACGCGACCGCCGCCGGACCATTGGCGCACGTGTTCTTGCTCCCGCCCTTGTGCCCCTCGTGCCACCAGATCCCGCCCCCCAGTTCCTCATCCCACCCGCTCAGCGAGAACGCGAGCGCTCCCCGCGCTCGCTCCAGGTACTTCTCTTCCCCCGTCAGCTCCCACGCCTCCATGAACGCGATCACCATCCACTGGTTGTCGTCGTAGTACTTGTCGTGCCCATCCCCCGCCGTCGGCGAAGGTTCGTACCCCGGCACCTTCACCTTCTCATCCCAGTACCTATCCATCGCCCCGAAAAACCGCTCCATCACCGGCCGGTACGTCCCCGGCTCGTGCCTCGCCGCCCCCACCAGCGCCGAGAACATCACCCCGTTCCCCCACATGAACTCCGGCTCGCGATTCGTCACGCTCTGCGCGTACAGCCCCGTCTTCTCGTCATAAAACGTGCCCTGGATCGACGCCGTCACCGCCCTGGCCGCCTCCAGAAACGACGTCCGCGCCGCGTCCGCACTGTCATCCGTCGCAGACTTTTCGGCCGCAGCGGGAGTGCCAGTGGGAGGGCCAGCAGGACCAGCGGAAGGGCCAATAGGAAGGGAAGTTCCGCCCCCCTGCCCCTCCGCGGGCGCGGCGATCATCACCGTAAACAACATCGTGAGCACGCATCGCACATACAGCATGCCGACACGATAGCAATCACGCTGCGCCACGCCCTGAATCCGCGCAGCGCCACGCCAACGCCACGAATTCACCGGCCCCCGCACGCGTCATCGCAAAAGCCCGCCCGCCCCAGCGCCCGAAGTACCTCCGCCGGCAGCACCCCCCTCAGCCGGAGAATCGCCGCTCGAACCTCTCCCGCGTGCGGTTGATACCGCCACACATCGCAGGTCAGGTCTCGCAGATACTCACCGGCAATCCGCGAAATCTCTTCGCTCGAGTCGACCGCCCCTTCAATTCCATCCACCAGCCCATCGTACGGAAATCGCTGCAGGATCACCCGCAGCGCAAAGGCCCGGCAATGCCGGTGCTTCGATCCGCGAGCAACCTTCCGCACCTCCGCAAGCTCCACCCCGCTCGCCAATCCCACCTGCTTTGCCGCTTCCCTCGCCACCCGCGGTCGCCCATCCCCCATCTTCTCAATCAGCCACGACTGTCGATGATCCCGGTCCAGCGTACCCACCGCCCCCACCGCCTCGTGCGCCACCGCCGGGCGTGGATCGTCCGCAAACGGCGTCAACATCGCCGCATCACCGCGCTCCCCGCACTCCCCAAGCCCCGCGATCGCCGCCGCAAGCGTCTCCTTCCCCTTCCTCCCGATCTCCGCGAGGTACACCTCGCGCGGCACGACCGTTCCCTCCGCGTCCTTCTCCCACCGGTCCGCCTGGTCCTTCAAATAAAACCTCGCCGCGTGCCGGATCGACGCATGACCGTCCAGCAGACATCTCACCAGCCACGCCCGCGCTTCACCCGGCGACTCCCGCAGCATCGCGTACAGCGCCACTCGCCGCACCGCCACAAAATGGTCCGTACGAAGCCGCGTCAGCAGCTCCCCTCGCCCCTCAAACGCGGCATTCTCCAGCACCTGCTGCGCCGCCCGCAACCGGATCACCGGATCCTTGCTCATGCCAGCCGCCGCAATGAACTCCACCCGTTCTTCGAGCGGCAATCCCAGCGCCACTTCATACACGGCTCGCCGCGTTCCCACATCCTTCGCACCAAGCGCCGTACGCAGCACCGCGCGCGATTCCGGCCGCGCCAGCAGCGCCCTCGCCCCTTCCACGATCCATCGATGATCCGCCCGCCCCTGCCCCTCCAGCCTTCCGACCAGCGGCAGCATGCCCAGCCACACCGCGACGTGCTCCTGGGTAAGCAGGTCGCGCACGGCATTCCCCGCCAGCTCCCGCACCTGCGGAACCCAGTCGTTCATGCGCAGCAGCAGCCACGGCAGCGCTTCCGCCGCAGTGCACCGCTGCGTGAGCTCCATGCACGCGTGCTCCCGCACATACCCGCTGCGGTGCATCGTGAACAGCATCCACATCCCCGGCGGCCACGCCCGCCCGTAAATGTGTTGCTGAGTCCACAAGTTCCAAGAGTTCGTTTTGGCGAGCGCCGCTTGCCGGCGGGGCGCGCGCACCGGCGGAATGCCCCGCATCAGCGCATCGGTCTCTTCGATCACCGCAGTCCCCGCGAGTTCACGCTCGCGCAGCTCCATGAGCAATTCCAGGATCCCGTCCCACTCCCCCCTCCCCACCTGCCGCTTGATCTTCGGAAGCAGCCACTCCCCGCTGCACTCCGGCGTGGTGATCTTCGTCACAACATGCGCAGGCAGAGAGGGAGCCTGAACCGGCGCGGGCGGCGTCCCCGCGGGCCCCGTCCCCGCTTCCGCCCCCGCCCCCGCCGCGCAGCACCGCGAGGATCGATCAATAAACCGCCGCATCCCCATGCCAAATAAGGTATCGCCGCGCGTGCCCTCATTCACAAGCACGCGCCGCGACGCCATTCAACAGGCGCTCAACCCAGCCTTACGCCCCGTACGCCGCCATCGGCGGGCACGAGCACACCAGGTTCCGGTCACCATACGGGTTGTCGATCCGCCCCACGCTCGGCCAGAACTTGCTTCGCCGCAGCCACGCCAGCGGGAACGCCGCCTGCTCCCGAGAGTACTTGTGCGTCCACTCGTCGGCCATCAGCACCTGCATCGTGTGCGGCGCGTTCTTCAGCGGGTTGTCCACGCGGTCCAGACGCCCCTCTTCCACCGCCCGGATCTCATCCCGGATCGAGATCATCGCCTCGCAGAACCGGTCCAGCTCCGCCTTGGGCTCCGATTCCGTCGGCTCGATCATCAGCGTCCCCGGCACCGGGAAGCTCATCGTCGGCGCGTGGAACCCGTAATCCATCAGGCGCTTGGCGATGTCCTCCACCTTCACGCCCGACGTCTTCTCAAACTGCCGGCAGTCCAGGATGAATTCGTGCGCGCACCGCCCATCGCTGCCCATGTACAGCACCGGGTAGTGCTTCTCGAGCTTCTTCGCCATGTAGTTCGCGCTCAGGATCGCCACCTGCGTCGCCTTCTTCAGCCCCGCCGACCCCATCATCGCGATGTACATGTACGAGATCGTCAGGATCGACGGCGAGCCCCACGGCGCCGCCGAAACCGGCCCGATGTGCGTCCCCGCCGTCCCGCCCGCAAACGGGCTGACCACCGGGTGCCCCGGCAGGTACGGCGCCAGGTGCGCCGCCACCCCGATCGGCCCCATCCCCGGCCCGCCCCCGCCGTGCGGGATGCAGAACGTCTTGTGCAGGTTCAGGTGGCACACGTCGGCCCCGATGATCCCCGGCGCGGTGAGCCCGACCTGCGCGTTCATGTTCGCGCCGTCCATGTACACCTGCCCGCCGCGCTCGTGGATGATCTGGCAGATCTCCTTGATCGATTCCTCGAACACCCCGTGCGTCGAGGGGTACGTCACCATCAGCGCCGCGAGGTTTGCCTTGTGCTCGTCGGCCTTGGCCTTCAGGTCGGCCACATCGATGTTGCCTCGCTCATCGCACGCCACCGCCACGATCTTCATCCCGGCGATCACCGCCGACGCCGGATTCGTCCCGTGCGCCGAATCGGGGATCAGGCACACGTCCCGGTGCACCTCCCCCCGCGCGTGGTGGTACGCCCGGATCACCATCAGCCCCGCGTACTCACCCTGCGAGCCCGCGTTGGGCTGCAGGCTCACCGCCGCAAACCCCGTGATGTCGCACAGCCACCTCTCCAGCTCCGCGAACATCGCCCGGTACCCCGCCGTCTGGTCCGCCGGCGCGAACGGATGGATCCCCCCGAACTCCGGCCACGTCACCGGGATCATCTCGCTCGTCGCATTCAGCTTCATCGTGCACGAGCCCAGCGAGATCATCGAATCCGCCAGCGAAAGATCACGCCCCTGCAGCTGCTTGATGTACCGCAGCATCTCCGTCTCGCTGTGGTGCGTGTTGAACACCGGGTGCGTGAGATACCCCGACTGACGCGCCAGCGCCCCGTCGATCTCCAGCCCAGTCTCCTTCGCCATCGCTCCCACGTCGGGAACCTTCCCGGCGTCCGGGTACGCGTCCACCACCGCCTGCAGCACCGCCCGCACGTCGGCGACCGTCGTCGTCTCGTCGCACGTCAGCGTGAATCGGCCCTCCCGGCCCGAACCCTTCGCGCCCGCCGGCCCGAGGTTGATCCCCTTGCTCTGCGCCGCCTTCACCAGCACGCTCGCGTCCCGGCCCGATCCGACATCGATCGTGTCGAAGAACGCGCCGGCCTTCACGCTGTAGCCAAGCCGCTTGAACCCCTCGGCCAGCAGCCTGGCCATCGCGTGAGTCCGCCGCGCGATCCGCCGCAGCCCCTCCGGCCCGTGATACACCGCATAAAAACTCGCCATGATCGCCAGCAGCGCCTGCGCCGTGCAGATGTTGCTCGTCGCCTTGTCGCGCTTGATGTGCTGCTCGCGCGTCTGGATCGCCATCCGGTACGCCTGGTTCCCCTGCGCATCACGCGAGACGCCGATGATCCGCCCCGGCATCTTCCGCGCAAATTCCATCTTCGTCGAGATGTACGCCGCGTGCGGGCCGCCGAAACCCATCGGCACACCGAATCGCTGCACGCTCCCCACCGCGATGTCCGCGCCAAACTCTCCCGGCGGCTTGATCAGCGTCAGCGCCAGAAGATCCGCCGCCATCACCACCATCGCCCCCGCCCCGTGCGCCGCCGCGATCACCCCCGAGGGATCCACGATCGTTCCCTCCGTCGTCGGGTACTGCACCAGCACGCCGCACACGTCGTTCCTGCTGAAATCGATCCCTGCGGCGTCACCGACGCGCAGCTCGATCCCCAGCCCCTCCGCCCGCGTCCGGCACACCGCGATCGTCTGCGGATGGCATCCCGCGTCCACGAAGAACGCCTTCTTCGTCCCGTCGTGCCCGTCGGCAACGGCAAAGCACATCGCCATCGCCTCCGCCGCCGCCGTCCCCTCGTCCAGCAGCGACGCGCCCGCCAAGGGCAGGCCCGTCAGGTCGCTCACCATCGTCTGGAAATTCAGCAGCGCCTCCAGCCGCCCCTGGCTGATCTCCGCCTGGTACGGCGTGTACTGCGTGTACCAGTACGGGTTCTCCATCACGTTCCGCAGAATCACCCCCGGCGTGATCGTGTCGTGATACCCCATCCCGATGAACGACCGGTAGACCTTGTTCTGCTCCGCAACCTTCTTCAGCGCCCCCAGCGCCTCAAACTCCGCCTTCCCCGCCCCCACGTTCAGCGGCCGGTTCATCCGGATCGCCGCCGGCACCGTCTGCTCGATCAACTGATCCAGCGACGCGCACCCCAGCGCCTCCAGCATCTGCCGCTGGTCCGCCTCATCAGGCCCGATGTGCCGGTACAGGAACACGTCCGACGGGCTCAGCACCGACATCCCGCCCCCACCTCCACCACCCCCTCCCGCCCCGCACCCGCACCCCGCCTTCCCGGCGGTCGAAGCGGCCCCCGAAGCGGCGGAAGAACCAGACGACGATGAACCCGACGAGTTGGTATGCATGGTGGTCATTGCAGGTAAAAATCCATCGCGAGCCCGCGCCCAGCCCCGCCCGGCGACATCACGTCGTTCGCCGAATCCAGGCCAGCCGCCCGCTCGCTCAAGTGCCCATCCGCCGGAAGATCCTCCCGGCGAAGAAATTGCGGAAAACGGGCCAACGATAGCGCCAAACCCACCCCCTCAGCCGCCCTCCCGCACCCATCCCGCGACAACCGGGGTCTTCCCCTTCCAAAGCCCCCACCACCTCCCACCCTCCCGCTTCGCCGCCCCCTCCCCCTTGGATGCCGCCAACGCCGCCCAAGCCGCTGCCTACGCCCGATCCACCCTCATCCACCCGCTCCCCACGCGCTCCCCAGTACACTCCGTCCCAGAATTCCGCCTCCCCCTCGCATGCCCCCCCAGAGCGTCCTCATCCTCGGCGGAACCCAGTTCGTCGGACGCCACATCGCCCAAGCCCTCCTCGCCGCCGGCCACGCCGTCACCCTCTTCAATCGCGGCCACACCCCCGACGATCTCCCCCACCGCCTCGAACGCCTCCGCGGCGACCGCGACGCCGGTCCCGCCGGCCTCGCCGCCCTCTCGGGCCGCCGCTGGGATGCCTGCATCGACGTCAGCGGCTACACACCCCTCCAGGTCCGCGCCTCCGCCACGCTCCTGCGAGATCACGTCTCCCACTACATCTACATGAGCGCCGTCAGCGTCTACGGTGATCCCTCCCCCCTCGCCTGCCCCGTCCGCGAAGACCACCCCCGCGTCGATCCCGCCCCCGAGCACATCACCCAGGTCGTCGGCCCCATGTACGGCCGCCTCAAGGTCACCTGCGAAGACCTCGTCCAGGAACTCTTCCCCGGCCGCTGCGCCCTGCTGCGTCCCCAGATCGTCGCCGGTCCCCACGATCCCTACGACCGCTATTCCTACTGGGTCCGCCGCGCGGCGCTCCCCGGCCCCATCCTCGCCCCCGGCGACGGCGCCGACCACCTCCAGGTCATCGACGCCCGCGACCTCGCCCGCTTCACCCTCCACACCCTCGAACATTCCCTCACCGGCCCCTTCAACCTCGCCGGCCCCCGCCTCACCTGGTCAAACTTCCTCTCCATCCTGGACGCTTCGTCCCCCACCTGGGTCCCCGTCTCCATCCTCCGCGCGGACGGCATCACCGAGCACGAACTCCCCCTCTTCCGACCCGAGCACAGCCCCCGCAGCGCCCTCATGGACGTCTCGAGCGACCACGCCCTCGCCCACGGCCTGATCCTCTCCTCCCCCCGCGAGACCGCCCACTGGGTCCGCGAGTGGCTCCCCCATTCCACCCTCACTCCCGCCCTCTCCCCGGCCCGGGAAGCCCACCTCCTGGCCCTGGCCGCCCCCAGGTGAATCCCTTCCTGTCCTCTCTATCATGCTCACGGCCTTCCACCGCCCCTCTCCCACCCGAGCATTACCCATGACCACGCCCTCCACCCGCCCCACCCCCGCCCTTTCACGCGCCCTCTCACTCGCCGCCGCGATGCTCTCCCTCGCCGGCTCCGCCTTCGCGCTCCCCGCGCCCCCGTCCGACGACGCCAAGACCCACGCCTCCGCGCCCGACGCCGCGCTCACCACCGACGCCGCCACCTTCCATCGCCACACCACCACCCTCGCCAACCCCTTCTTCGAAGGCCGCGCCCCGGGCACCAAGGGCAACCTCCTCGCCGCCGACTACATCGAGTTCCACTTCAAAAAACTCGGCCTTCGCCCCGCCTTCCCCATCACCACCAATGCCGCCCCCCAGGCCATGCTCCCCCTCACCCCCAACCAGCTCGGGGAACCCTTCAAGTCCTACCGCCAGCCCTTCGCCTTCGGCACCACCGTCTCCATGAAGGACTCCGCCTTCACCATCACTACCCCCGGCGCCGCCCCTGCCACCCTCCAGCCCGACACCGACTACACCGTCCTGGGCTTCTCCGGCGACGCCCAGGCCTCCGGCCCCCTCGTCTTCGTCGGCTACGGCCTCAACATCGCCAAGGACGGCTACTCCTCCTACCCCGCCGGCACCGACCTCAAGGGCAAGATCGCCCTCGTCATGCGCTTCGAGCCCATGAACGAGCACGGCAAGAGTCAGTGGGACGACGCCGGATGGTCCTACAACGCCGCCCTCGAGCCCAAGATCACCCAGGCCGTCAATCGCGGCGCCGTCGGCGTCATCCTCGTCAGCCCCCCAGGCGCCGACGATCCCCGCACCGCCAAGCTCGAAACCCTCGACAACACCAAGCCCGCCGGCAAGCCCCTCAGCGTCCCCGTCGTCATGCTCTCCATCCCGCAGGCCGACGCCCTCGTCAAGGCCGCCGATCCGCAGCACCGCTCCCTCCTCGACCTTCGCAAGCTCGCCGACGACCTCCCCACCGTTACCGAAAAAGGCTCCGTCGTCGATCTCCCCGGCGCCACCGTCTCACTCAAGGCCGCCGTCACCCGCGAGCCCGTGCTCACCTCCAACCTCGGCGGCATCCTCCCCGGCGTCGGCGAACTCGCAGATCAGTACGTCGTCATCGGCGCCCACTACGACCACGTCGGCTACGGCCTCTTCGGCTCCCGCGGCGGGCCCGACGCCCGCGGCAAGGTCCACCCCGGCGCCGACGACAACGCCTCGGGCACCTCCGGCATGCTCATCCTCGCCGAGAAGCTCTCCGCCGAATACGCCGCGATGCCCCCGGACCAGCCCCGCCGCTCCATCCTCTTCATGGGCTTCACCGCCGAGGAATCCGGCCTCATCGGCTCTCGCCACTACACCCAGAACATGATCGTCCCCAAGGACAAGCACGCCATCATGCTCAACCTCGACATGATCGGCCGCTACCGCGGCGACGACGAGAAGGGCATGCCCATGGAGCTCGGCGGCGTCGCCACCGCCAAGGGCCTCCAGCAGTTCATCCAGCCCATGCTCGATTCCTCCGGCCTCAAGCTCGCCCCCAAGCCCGGCGGCAGCGGCCCCAGCGACCACGCCTCCTTCAACGGCGTGCAGATCCCCGTCCTCTTCTTCTTCACCGGCCTCCACGAGGAATACCACTCCCCCACCGACCTCGCCGAAACCCTCAACCCCCAGGGCGCCGCCCGCGTCATCGCCCTGGTCGACCGCATCGCCGCCGCCTGCGCCACGCGCCCCGAACCCTTCGTCTACGACGGTGAATCCGAGAGCCAACCCTCCGCCGCCACCGGCGACCAGCAGGCCGCCGCCCCCCCGCGCTCCCGCGTCCGCTTCGGCATCGCCCCCGGTGACTACTCCGGAGCCGACGGCGTCCTCGTCGGCGATGTCACCGACGGCGGCTCCGCCACCCTCGCCGGCATCCTCAAGGGCGACCGCATGATCAAGTGGAACGGCGAGCCCCTCACCACCGTCGAATCCTGGATGCCCCTGCTCACCAAGCAAAGCCCCGGCGACAAGGTCGACATCGTCGTCATCCGCGACGGCAAAGAAGTCACCGTCACCGCCACCCTCCAGGCCCGCCGCCAGGGAAACCAGTAAGCCCATAACGCTTCACCACACGTTCACGACCACACCCCACTTCCCAAAAAACAAAAGAGCACGCCGCGCCCCCGCGCCGCGTGCTCTTTTTATTCCAGTCCATTCACCCAACCCACCCAGCCCACCCCCCCGTTCAAACTCCCCACTCACGGCCTCACTGTGCTCACTGTGCTCACTGTGCCGCTGTGCCGCTGTGTGTCTTTATGTGGCCCTTTGGCAATGTGGCCCTGTAGCCCTTTCAAGATTTGCCGCCTTTGCCCCTCTGCCCCCTTTGCCCTCTTTATTCCGCCCCCTCCTTCTCACTCACCCTCGTAATCTTCGCCCCCACCCCGCACAGCTTCTCTTCCATCTTCTCGTACCCGCGGTCAAGGTGATACACCCGGTTCACGATCGTCGTCCCTTCCGCCGCCATCCCCGCCAGCACCAGGCACGCCGACGCCCGCAGGTCGCTCGCCATCACCGGCGCCCCCGTCAGCTGCCGCACGCCCGACACAATCACCGTCGGCCCCTGCCGGAAGATTTTCGCTCCCATCCGCGCCAACTCCGCCACGTGCAGGAAGCGCTCGGGGAAAATGCGTTCCGTAATCACCGAGTTCCCGTCCGCGAGCGTCAGCAGCGCCATCAGCTGCGCCTGAAGGTCCGTCGGAAAGCCCGGGTGCGGCTGCGTGGTTACTTCCACCGGCCGCAGCACCCGCCCGCACGTCACCCGCACCGCCTGCCGCAGCGGATCCGCAACAAACCCCGCCGGACGCAGGATCTCGATCGGCTCCACCTCCACCCCGATCGCGTTCAGCCGGTCGATCGTCGAGAGCAGGCAGTCCGTTGGGCAGTTGTCCAGCACCAGATCACCATTGGTGATCGCCGCCGCCATCATGAACGTTCCCGCCTCGATCCGGTCGGGCATCACCGTGTGGTCCGCCCCGCCCAGCTGCGTCACGCCCTCAATCGTGATGCGCGGAGACCCCGCCCCCGTGATCTTCGCCCCCATCTTGATCAGCAGGTTCGCAAGGTCCACCACCTCCGGCTCGCACGCCGCCGATTCGATCACCGTCTTGCCCTTGGCCACCGTCGCCGCGCACATCACGTTCGCCGTGCCCAGCACCGTCGATCCGAAAGGCCCGCCCAGGAAGATCGTCGTCCCCTTGAGCCCCCCCGCCGGCGCCTTGACGGTGATATCTCCCCCGTCCATCGTCACTTCCGCCCCCAGCGCCTTCACGCCCCGTAGGTGCAGGTCGATCGGACGGTCCCCGATCGCGCACCCGCCCGGCATCGACACCCGGCAGTACCCCCGGCGAGACAGCAGCGGTCCCAGAACGCACACGCCCGCCCGCATCGTCCGCACGATGTCGTACCGCGCATGGCTGTTGGACCGGTCGATCGAGTGCAGCACCGCGACGTCCTTGGGAGCACCCTCGTTGGTCCGGTGGCACCCCAGCTCCGCGAGCAGCCGGTGCATGTTGCGGATGTCCGCCAGGTCCGGCACGTCCCGCAGCGTCACGGGCTCGTCGGTCATCAGCGCCGCCGCCAGCAGCGGCAGCGCCGCGTTCTTGCTCCCGTTCACCCGAAGACGCCCCGAAAGACGCCGGCCGCCCTCGATC
This sequence comes from Phycisphaerales bacterium, assembly GCA_044226385.1. Classification (GTDB taxonomy): domain Bacteria; phylum Planctomycetota; class Phycisphaerae; order Phycisphaerales; family UBA1924; genus JAEUJB01. The sequence goes on along the minus strand of JBGAHA010000008.1, from coordinate 154,033 downwards.
ACAAAACTATCCATCTCGAGCCTCCGTGCAGGATAAACCCCGGCCGGTCCCTGGCGGGGGCGCAGTCCTTCATTTCCACGGCCCCGCGCCCCATCCTTCAGAATTCGGCGCCGCCGCTTCAGTCCGATCATACATCGGCCCGTCCCCCGGATTCCCTCGTTTTCTCGGCCCCGGTTCAATTCCCCATCCCAGCCCGCGCAGACCCACCCCGCCGCCCCGCAATTCCCTCCCCCCTCCTTGCATCTCCACAAACCCAATTCGACCTTTCACCCGGGTCGTTGAAGACCGCCTGTCACGGCGGACATTCGGGAAGTCTTTTCACGGAGGCGATGTATGACTCGATTCAACACGAATGCCGGCCGCCTGTCGGCCCTGGCTCTGGTCGCCGGTTCGGTCCTGGGCGCCTGGTCCGCCCCCGCCCTGGCCCTCGCCGCCCCCGGCGGTGACCCCTACTCCAACCTGCCCCCCACCCTGGAGATCTCCGCCACCATCCGCGACTTCAAGGCCAAGTCGCAGGCCGGCGGCAACGCCGACTTCGAATCCTTCGCCGGCTCCACCACCGTGGGCCTGCTGAACGAATCCCTGGATGCCAACGGCAAGCCCGTGGTCAAGAACCTGCGCGGCCAGAAGATCTCCACGGAGTACAAGAACAAGGCTGGCAAGAACATCAACCCCGCCCTCTACAACTCCGCCCTGGGCGACACCAAGGGCACCCTGGTCACCGGCGACTCCGCCAACGGCTTCGTCAGCAACGACACCTTCAAGCAGTGGTACAACGACGTCCCCGGCTCCAACGTCTCCAAGTCCATCAAGCTGACCCTCAACCGCGTCGCCAACACCAACCGCTACGTCTTCGACTCCGCCGCCGACGAGCCGTACAAGTCCCGCGGCGGCTTCTTCCCCATCAACGGCGAGATGTACGGCGACTACGCCAAGAACTCCGCCGGCAAAATGTCCAACTTCCACTTCACCACGGAGGTCGAAACCGAGTTCGTCTATGAGAAGGGCAAGGGACAGGTCTTCACCTTCACCGGCGACGACGACGTCTGGGTCTTCATCGCCGGAAAGCTGGTCATCGACCTGGGCGGCGTCCACTCCAAGAAGGAGCAGTCCCTGGACCTGGACCGCCTGACCTGGCTCAACGACGGGCAGGTCTACGCCCTGAAGGTCTTCCACGCCGAACGTCACACCGTCGAGTCCAACTTCCGCATCGAGACCACCATCAAGCTGCGCAACGTGGAAGTCCCGGTGACAAGCGGCCTGTACGACTGATCCCCCCCTCCCGCGTGGCGTTCGAGCCGCCGCACGGGAGAGTGATCCTCCGGGGCGCGATCCGGGAAACCCCGCATCGCGCCTCTTCCAAGGCCCGCGGGTTCTGACGACACCCCGCCAAAGGCCCTCGGATCCGACTGGCTAGGAACTCCCAGCCCGCCGGAGCAACTCCCCGCCCCGTCGTCCGCCGCGACGGGGCAGACGACCCACGCCCCGGCCTGCCCACGAGTGGGCCGGGGCCTTTGAATTTGGCCTGCCCCCCTCCCCAGTCATTGGCGAGGGGCCGCGCACGCCCGCGAATGTCCGCCCGGAGGTTGGAGAGAGTGCCCGCGGGAAAAGAGAGCCCGCGGGCGAGAGTCCCCTGGAGAAGAGAGCAGATCGGCGCCCGTCGGTGAATGGTCCCTCCACGACGGGCGACCGGCTCGAGGGCTCGGGCAAGACGCCCGGGCCCTTCGTGTTTCCCGGAATCATCCTTCCGGGCCAGTCCACTTCACTCCCCCCAGGCCTCCATCACACCTGCGCCTCGCCCCCCGCCGCGCCGGGCTCGGAAATCCCCTCCGCCGGCGCCAGCTCCTCCACGATCGGTTCATCCGCCGCAGGCTTCTTCCGCGGCGTGAACTTGATCACCACCAGCGTCACATCGTCCTCCTGCGAACGCCCCTGCCGGTAGCGGATCAGCGTGTCGGTGATCAGCTTCGCGATCTCCGCGCACGGACGCCTCGCGTTGGCCCGGATGATCTCCCGAAGCCCCGTCTTCCCGAACATCCGACCGCTCGTGTCACGCGTCTCCCAAATCCCGTCCGTCCCGATCACGATCACCTGGCCGTCGATCCACCCCCCGCGCTCAAACTCCTGGTACTCCCAGTCACCGTCCAGACCCATCGGGATATCCGCCCCCGACAGCTCCACGAACACATCCGTCGCCGGGTTGTACGCGATCGCCGGGTCATGCCCCGCGCTCACCCACCGCAGGTGACGCGTCTGCGAATCAATCACCAGGTAGTACAGCGTCATGAACCGCCCCGACTGGCAATCCCTCGCCAGATGCCGGTTCATGTGCGTGAACAGGTGCGACAGCGTCCCCCCCTGCGTCGCCTGCCCGCGCAACAGCGCCCTCGCCGTCGTCATCAGCAGCGCCGCCGCGATCCCGTGACCCGTCACGTCACCCACCGCGATCGCCATCGCGTCCTTCCCGACGTTCGACAGCTCCAGGAAATCAAAGTAATCCCCGCCCGTCTCGTCGCAGTAAATGCTCCGCCCCGCGATCTCCAGCCCGTCCACCGCCGGAGGCCCCGACGGCAGCAGCGCCTGCTGCACCTCCATCGCCAGCTCCAGGCTCTCCTTCAGCTTCAGCCCGTCACGAAGCTGCGGCACCATCTGGTTGAATGCCTGCCCAAGCCTCGCAAACTCGTCGTTCCCCCCGCCCACGCTCGCCGGCACCTTCGCGTCAAGCTCACCCGCCGCCACCTTCTCCACCGCCCCCGTCAGCGTCTCCAGCGAACGGCTCACCCCACGCGACAGCACCACCCCCAGCACCGCCGCCACGCCCCCCGCCACCAGCATCCCCCCCAGCCCGATATACAGCAACTTGCGCGTCTGCGCCAGCACTTCCTCGATCTGCACGTCCACGCCCAGCAGCGCCACCGGCTTGCCCGCCGCATCACGGATCGGCGAGGTCGCGCTCAGAAACGTCCCATACTCATCCTCGGCCACCTGCAGGTCGTCCCGGTCCAGCGGCATCGGCGGCAGCGTCGCGTCCTTCGGCGAGTACTCATCCCCCACCTCCGAGCGATCCTCCGAGCCCCGCTCCTCGGCGTCCACCACGTACGAATACACGCCTTCCTTCCCCGCCACCGGCCGCAACGTGTACACGAACTTCACATGGATGTCGCTCCGGCGGTTCGCGTCCCGCACCGCGCGCAGCATCGTCTCCACACGCCCGTACGCCTCCCCCTTCGCGTCCGCCGCCGTCTGGATCGCCTCGTGGTCCCCCGCGCTCACCAGCCGCGCCGTCGTCGCCGCCACCGACAGCACCTTGCTGCGGATCTCGTCCAGCAGCAGCGCCTTGGACCGCGTCGCCGTCACCGTCAGCAGCACGCCGCTGCTCACCAGCGCAAGACCCACCATCAGTATCATCAGCTTGTTGCGGAATTTCATGCGCGCCCTGTGTAGACGGGAAGCCCGCCACGGAATGCCCGCGACACGCGCCCGTGAACGTGATCCGCTCGAATGATAGTGGAATCCACGCCCCGGAGGCTCCGCCCCATGAACGACCGCCCCCACCCGACCCCCATCACCCCCGCCCCATCCCCCATCACCCTGCCCGACATCCACATCGACCCCGACATCACCCGCGCCTCAACCCTCCCCGCTCGCCTCTACCGCGATCCCGACCTCTACCACCTCATCCTCGATCGCGTCTTTCTCCCCTCCTGGCAGTTCATCGCCGCCAGCGACGCCATCAAAACCCCCACCCAGGTCCACCCCTTCACCCTCCTCGAAGGCGCCCTGGACGAACCCCTTCTCCTCACCCGCGACCTCTCCGACCGCGTCCACTGCCTCTCCAACGTCTGCACCCACCGCGGCACCACCCTCGTCGAGCACGGCGGCCACGAAAAGACCCTCACCTGCCGCTACCACGGCCGCCGCTTCGACCTCGACGGCACCTGCCGATACATGCCCGAGTTCAAGGACGTCCCCGGCTTCCCCTCCCCCGCCGACCACCTCTCCCGCGTCCCGCTGGGCACCTTCCCCCGTACCCCATCCCTTGACACCCCCGGCCCCACCACCTCCCTGGGCCGCTTCCTCTTTACATCCATCCGCCCCGCCCACCCGCTCTCCCTCCTCACCGCCGACATGGAGCGTCGCGTCGGCTGGATGCCCTTCGACCAGTTCACCTTCGACCCCACCCGCAGCCGCGACTACCTCGTCCGCGCCAACTGGGCCCTCTACTGCGACAACTACCTCGAAGGCTTCCACATCCCCTTCGTCCACGCGAGCCTGAGCGCCGTCCTCGACTACGGCAGCTACGCCACCGAGCTCTTCCCGCTCAGCAACCTCCAGCTCGGCATCGCCTCCCCCGGAGAGCCCTGCTTCGACCTCCCCGCCTCCAGCCCCGACCACGGCAAACGCGTTGCCGCCTACTACTTCTGGCTCTTCCCCAACACCATGTTCAACTTCTACCCCTGGGGCCTCTCCATCAACGTCGTCCGCCCCCTCGGCCCCGCCCTGACCAAGGTCTCCTTCCTCTCCTATGTCTGGGACGCCTCCAAGCTCGACCAGGGCGCCGGCGCCGGCCTCGACCGTGTCGAGCGCGAAGATGAAGCTGTGGTCGAAGCCGTCCAGAAGGGCTCCCGCTCGCGCTTCTACACCGCTGGCCGCTACTCACCCACCCGCGAGCAGGGCGTCCATCACTTCCACCGGCTCCTCGCCCAGGCCCTCTCCACGCCCGTCCAATAACCGCGAGAACGCGCAAAAACCGCCCTGCCACCGCCCCACGCCAGATCAGGGCTCCATCCTCACTCCGCGCCCCCAAGTCAACTTCCACAACCCACTTGTGCAGACCCTGTGTACAACCAGAAGTCCAGTTCCTGCACAAAATGCACAAAACGCTGTCACTGCAAGACTTGCATGGGAATCCGGCCCGCATCCCTTGAAGCGGTCCGTCCTGTGGGCAACCCGTCGCTCCTAGGCAAAAATCCCTACGTGAAAAGTCAGGATTTTTGCCGCCAATCCCAATGAAAAACCCCGTATTTCTACGGGGTCTACAAGCAAGCTCGTTGCGTTCAAAGGACTTACGTGGCCAGATACGGCTGCAGGTGCGAGAGCAGCGCTTCCTTGGGGGTGTACCCCGCGAACGCGTCCGCCACCGCCCCGTTCACCACCACCATCAGCGCCGGAATGCTCTGCACCCCGAACCGCTCCGCAAGGGCCGGATGTTCGTCAACGTTCACCATCGCCACCTTGGCCTTGCCCGCCAGTTCTCCGGCAAGCTGATGAACAACCGGCTTGAGGGCCACGCACGGCGGGCACCAGGGGGCCCAGAAATCCACCAGCACGGGAAGATTCGAACCCCCAACCTCCGCGTCGAACGATTCGGCGCTGGGGTGGAGGATGTTGGTATCGGAAGTCTGCATGTCTCGTACTCCTGAAGGACCCCGGTGCGTCGTGGCCGCGAGCGCTCGTGTCGGCCCCGCGGCCTGATCATCCGCTCCTCAGAGGCCTCGCCCCGGAATCCACTACTTTAGATTCCGCTCAACCCTGCACGGTGCCCCCCGCGTGCCTTTTTCTCACGCCGCCAAAACGGCGGGCAAACTCTCCAGATTCACCTTGCGCTCCCACTGAAACCCGCACATGAAAGCAGCCCGCGCCCGCTCGCTATGATCCTCTCATATGGGTGATACGACCTCCTCCGCGCTCGCCTCCTCCGCTCCTTCCGCCGGCCAGGCCCCGCCTCGCCGGTTCCTCCGCGAGCACGGCCCCGCCGAGCGCGTCCGCGGCCTCTTCTCCATCTCCAACGCGCAGATGGGCAAGACCCGCCAGGACAAGACCTATCTCCGCTGCATCATCGGGGACAAGACCGGCGAAATGCCCGCCCGCATGTGGTCGATCGACGAGGTCACCTTCCATCGCCTCCCCACCGACGGCTTTGTCTACCTTGAGGGGGAAACCCAGCCCTACCAGGGCGAGCTCCAGCTCATCATCCATTCCATAGACGCCGCCGATCCCACCACCGAGGAAATCAAAGACCTCCTCCCCTGCTCCAAGCGCCCCATCGACCAGATGTGGGCCGAGCTCCTCGCCCTGCTTGAAACCGTGCAGCACCCGGCGATGAAGGCCCTCGTCCAGACCTACCTCGGCGACGCCGCCCTCATGGCCGCCTTCCGCCAGTGCCCCGCCGCCAAGAGCATGCACCACGCTTACCTCGGCGGTCTGCTCGAGCACACCCTCACCCTCTGCAACCTCGCCAGCCTCGTCTGCCCCCTCTACCCCAATATCAACCGCGACCTCGTGCTCGTCGGCCTCTTCCTCCACGACCTGGGCAAGACCCGGGAGCTGATCTACGACCGCGCCTTCGCCTACAGCGACCGCGGGGAACTCATCGGCCACATCGTCGAGGGCGCCATCATGCTCCACGACAAGGTCCAGCTCATGATCCGCGAGACCGGCCAGCGCCTCCCGCCCGGCACCCTCACCGTCCTCCAGCACATCATCCTCTCCCACCACACCCAGCCCGAGTTCGGCGCCGCCAAGATCCCCGCGACCCCCGAGGCCATCCTCGTCGCCCAGCTCGACAACCTCGACGCCAAAACCACCATGGCCCTCGCCGCCACCCGCGCCGACGGCGCCCCGGCCCTCGAATCCTCCGGCAACTTCACCGAAAAGCAGTGGGCCCTGGACACCAAGCTCTTCCGCCCCGATCCGCTGAAGTAGGCCTTCGCTCGCTGGCGGTTCACTCCGGATCACCGGCCGTGGGAAACTGGTACGCCAATATCACCCTCCTCGGGCCCACGCAGGACCAAACCCTCACCGCCCTCCGCGCCCTGCGTCGCAGGGCCTTCACCGCGCAGCTCACACCCGCGCATGTCGTCGTCTACGACTACGCGTGCTCCTACATGGACGGCGACGACTCTGAACGCCTCGCCGCCGCGCTCTCAGAACGCTTCACGTGCCCCGCCCTCATCGCCCTCAACGCCGATGACGACGTCTTGTGGCTCTGTCTCTACAAAAGCGGACATCGCGTGGGCGAATATGACTCCTCCACCCCCGCCCGGTCGGGTGCGTCAATGCTTGCTCGCGGACTCGGCCGACCGTTCCTGACGCCACTCCTGGGCTTCGTCTTGCAGATGCCATGCGTGTTCGAATTCCTGCGGCACATGGCTGTATGCAAAGTGCTGGGCCTGCCCGGCGATCTCTGCACAACCACCTATCCCGCGGACGACTGGGGCGAACTTGACCCTTCCCTCTCTGCCGAGATCTTTCGAAGCTCACATGACTCCTGAGAGCCGATGGACGCCGCGCGGCCCACGATATGCCGCGCGAACCCGCTCATCCTTGTTCCGTACCACCCCCATGCTCTTCATGGTCATCGAGCGCTTCCGATCCGGCAACCCGCTCGCCGTCGGCGAACGCTTCCAGCGCCTCGGCCGCCTCATGCCCGAGAACCTCGGCCTCACCTACGTCACCAGTTGGATGGCCACGGGCGGCGATTCCTGCTACCAGGTCATGCAGGCCCCCGATCGCGCCGCCCTCGACCCTTGGCTCGCGAGCTGGACCGACCTGGTCGACTTCGAAGTCGTCCCCATCACACCCTCCGCCGAGTTCTGGAAGCACGTTCCCCGCAGCCCCTGAACCCAGCCCTCACCACGCCCCGAATCACGCCCGCAACCCCCCCGCTCCCCTACACTTCTCGCGTGACCGCCGAACCCTCCATCCAGGTGCACTTCGGCAGGGCGATGCCCCTCTTCCCGCTCGATTCCGTCACCCTGCTCCCGCAGCAGGTCCTCCCCCTGCACATCTTCGAGCCCCGCTATCGCCAGATGGTCGACAGCGCCCTGGACGCCCACGGCCAGTTCGCGATGGCCATGTTCAGCGGCACCACCTGGAAGCAGAACTACCACGGCCGCCCCGCCATCCGCCCCGCCGTTTGCGTCGGCCACATCGCCCAGCACGAAAAAGCCGCCGACGGCACGTACAACATCCTCCTCCAGGGCGTCTGCCGCGCCCGCATCGTCTACGAACTCCCCCCCAGCCTCGACATCCTCTATCGCCAGGCCATGATCGAGCCCATCGGCGACGACGACATCGACCAAGAAGGCCTCCAGCCCGCCCGCGATCGCCTCGACGATCTCCTCAGCCACACCTCCCTCCGCCAGCTCCGCGCCACCCGCCCCATCCTCCAGTACGTCCACAACGAGCAGATCCCCACCTCCGTCGTGCTCGAGCTGGTCTCCTTCGCCATGCTCAGCGACCGCGAGCTTCGCTACAAGCTCCTCGAAGAAGGCAACCCCTCCGTCCGCGCCTCCCTCATCTTCCGGGAACTGCTCAGCCTCCGCGGACTCATCGACAAGGCCCAGGCCCAGCACCCCGAAGCCTGGCCCAAAGGATGCAGCTGGAACTAACAGTCCCAGCCGCCATCCTTCACGTTTCATTTCCCATCATCCATCCGCGCGGCGCTACGTCGAGCATCCCCCCGGCGCCAGCGCCACATCGCTCGCCCTCATCCCGCCCATCGGGTGCACGCGGCACAGCGCCTCACCCAGCTGCTGCGCCCCGGCGAGGACGAACGAGACCGGGGACGACGTCCTCCACCCCATGAACCGCATCGCCCGCGGCAGGCACTCCTGCGTCGTCGCCACCACCAGCTCTCCGCCCGAAAACTCGATCGGCAGCACCCGGAACTGCCACGCCTGCCGCCGCGTCACCGCCGCCGCGATCTCTCCGGAGATCTGCAGCCCCGAAGGATCGACCTTGGGGGCCAGGTCCGCAAACTGGCTCGCCCACGCCCGCTCCACCGAGCCCGGGCTCACCCCGAACATCTCCTCGGCAAGCACCCCAAACGGCCGCGGGCCCTGCCGCTGAGCCTCCAGCACCGCGTCACGCTGCCCCTCCGACAGCACGCCCATGCGCACCAGAATGTCCCCGATCCGCAGCGGCGCAGGACCCCTGCGTGAACCCTCATGCGAACCCGAGCCCGAACCCGACGATTGCTTGCGGCCGCCGCCCATGAAACCTCCCAGGCGGGCCGGTTCACGCCGTGCATGCCTCGCGTGGGCACGCCGCGGCTCCCGACCTCGCCGCTCCTCCATCGGGAGCTTGCCCCCCCCCCCCCCCCCCCCCGCATCCTCTCTCCCCCACGCCGATTTGCCGCCCACCGCAACACCCACGCCGCTCTCCCGGCTCGCCCCGCGTGCACCATCCACGCCGTCCGATAGCCCCCCACCGCGCACGCTCTGCCCATTTCTCCCTTGCCGTTCGCACATTCAAATCCCCCTGCCTCCATGCTTCCCTGAAAGCCCGTCCCAGAACCGGCGATCGCCGTCCCCGTCTCCCGACCGCCCTCGCGTGGCCCGCCCCTGCTCGCCTGGGCTAGAATTCCCCTGATGCCAGCCACTGCCTAACCATCCACGCAGGCGTACTGAACCCACTTCGCCCTTGGGTCCCGCCGCACCACGGTGCGGGCGGCTGCCGCGTGGAATCGCTCGGCGTCCCCTTCCATCTCAACGCTCGCCGAACAACCTTAGGCCATTGATCGATTCACTCATCCATCGCGCGCCTGCTCCCCGAGCATCCCGCGCGATCACGAGCGAGACCACGCTTCCCATGCATCACCACGGTTCCACCCGCGGCTTCACCTGCTGCCGCTGCAAGTTCCCCGTCCCCGACCAGTCCTGGGGCACCAGCCACCGCAACCACTGCCCGCGCTGCCTCTGGTCCAAGCACCTCGACATCCAGCCCGGCGACCGCGCCTCCCCGTGCCGTTCTTCCATGGAGCCCGTCGGCATCGAGGTTCGCCCCGGCGGCGAATGGGCGATCATCCACCGCTGCACCGCCTGCAACGAGCTCAAGGCCAACCGCATCGCCGGCGACGACGACGAGCGCGCCCTGCTCGCCCTCGCCCTCCGCCCCCTCGCTCGCCCCGCCTTCCCCCTCGACTCACTCCGCCCCAGCTAGCCCCCCCGCTCCCAGTTGGCCTTTGGGTGGGCCGGCACTCCGTGCCGGCTCCTGATTTCGTTTTGTCTTCCCCGAGTGCCTGATGCCCAGTGCCTTCTTCCGTATGTACCACGTTTGTGCGCACATCTGCGGCCATGCGCGCAAAAACGCCCATTTTCCTTCACGTTTTTCTTGCTGACCTTCCATCACTCGCCGATGCTGGCCCACATGCACACACCCACCCACACCACCACCGGCTCCCTTATCCCCGAGTCCAAGATCGAAGAGTTCATCCAGCTCCTCCTCAACGGCGCACTCTCAATCGAGACCATCATCCAGCGCCTTGGCATCTCCGCCGTCGAGGCCGCTCGCTGGCTGCGCGAATCCGACGTTCTTCAAGCCATCAAAGACTTCGCCGCGCTCGCCGAAGCCCGCGCCACCCTCCTCGCCACCAGCGCGCTGAGCAAAGCCCTCAACGCCCTCACCAACATCCTCCGCGCCGACATCGAATCCCCCAAGCACGCCGAAACGATGCGCAAAGCCGCCTCCTCCATCATCCGCCTGCATCAGACTTTTACAAAGCCGCCAAAACCCGCCACAAAACCCGCTTCGAACCTCTCCACCCCCACCACCGACCCCAGTTCTCGTGCCACCGATCTCGAAGCCTCTGCTTCGAGGTCAGTGCCTCCCCGTCCTTCTACCCCTCCCTCTTCTCCCCCCTTCCCCTCCACCCCCACCCACCCCCTCCGCACCCACGCCGGCGCCCCCACCTCCACTTCGTAACTCCGTGACTCCCTGACTTCCTGACTTCCTGACTTCCTGACTTCGTGACTTCCTGACTTCGTGACTTCGTGACTTCGTGACTTCGTGACTTCTTCCCCACTCCGTCTCTCCGGAACTGCGTCTCTCCGTCTCTTCCCTCCGTGACTCCGTGACTTCTTAAAACAACCAACCGGCTTTCGCCGGCTGGTCGGGAGTGTTTCAGTTCTTCAATTCACGTCGAGCGCTTCAGCGCCGACGGCGGGAGATCATCGCCACGCCGCCGATCGCCAGGGTCACGGCGCCGGGGGCGGGAACGTAGCCGGTGTACCCCGGTAGGTGCACTTCACCGTTCTGCGTCATCGAGCCCACGAACACCGAGCCGTCGATCGCCGTCGTGTTCGTCAGGTGCGCGCCCGGAGCCAGGATCGCCCCGTTCCAGTTGCGATCGATCACCAGGCTCGTCGCCCCCACGAAGTTCCACAGCGTCGTCGCCCGCACCGCCGCGCTCGACCAGCTCCCCACGAAGTTGCCGGCGTTGAAGTTCATCGAGCTGCCCGTGACGTTGATGATGATCGACGAGGCCGAGCCCGAGAGCTCGATCTGCTGCACCAGGGAACTGGTCAGGTTCGACGCCGAGATGTGGAACACCGCGACGCCGTCGGCGCCGGGGGTCGCCACGAACTTCAGCGGCCCGGGCTGACCCGAGGGGATCTGCACCGAGCTGTCCGCGGTCATCGCGGCCAGGGAGGTCGAGAGCGTCATCAGCTCCGTCGTGTACGACGAGACCAGGCTCGCCGGCCCGCCGCTCACGATCTCGTGCCCGCCGCCGTTGAAATCCACCGTCCCCGAACGCGTGCCGGTGCGGTGCAGGTTGCCCGCCTCCATATGAAGGTTGTTCACCGCGATGTTGCCGCCGACCTGGAGGACGTCCGTCCCCAGGTAGTTGACGCGCGGGAGCAGCTTGGTGCCAAACTGCATCGCCGAGCCCGTCAGGTTGCCGCCGACGAACGCGCGGCCCTCGGTGTCCTGCCCGGTCTGCAGGTTGCCCAGCACGATCTGGTTGTACTGGCTCACGATCGACGCGGAAGTCGACGTAGCCACAGCCGCCGCGACGGCCAGGCCGACGCGCGCACACATATTCGAAATCATGATGTACCTCTCCTCTTGTTGCCCGCGGAGGCCACGGCACTCCCGGACACCCGGACTTTACGAGCCGCACAGGGGGTGTGTCAATCCCATCACTCGCGCCCGCAAGCGTTTACGTGCGGTGATCCCCTTGCATTTGCGAGGGTTTTTTCGCACATTTTTTTGAACCTGCTCGCCGCCCCAGCAGAGCGTCCTCTCAGCAGATAGACCGATATCTATCGCCAGATTACCCAGGCTACCAGCAGGATCACCGCGATCGCCAGGATGGCGATCGCCACGCGCACCCGCGCCCGCTGCCGCCACCGCTCGTACGCCCCCTCGTCCAGGAACCACTTCTGCGGCCGGGCCTCCACCAGCACACCGCGCGAGGTCAGGCGGCGGAAGATCAATCCCTCCCGGACGCCAAGTTCCGAAAGCGTCGCGGCGCGCTCGGGCGCTGTCGCCTGGCCCGTGCGGAACCGGGAGATGATCTTTCGCCGAACCACCATCACCGCGATGCCTGCCGACGCGCCGCTCATGGAAGCATCCCCTGTGCCGCGGCGAGCGCCGCCGGCGCGTGAAACGGATGGACGTTCAATTCGCACATCACGACTTTGGATTTTCGGACGCGCCCGTCGCGGGCGTGGTCGACGCGTCGGGCGCTTTCTCTTCGGTGGCCGCCCGCTCCGCGGGCGGGGCCACGCCCGCAGGCTCGCCCAGCATCCCGCGCAGCTCGCGGGCCCGCTCCATCAGGCCGTCCTCGATCTCCCGCGGGTCGCCCTGCGATTCCGCCGCGGGCTGGAGCACAAAGTGCCACCGGATCACCGTCTCGATGTCCACGGGGATCGCCATCGCCGCAAGATCAAAGGGGGGCATCTCGTAGATCGGCGCGTTCGCCGCCGCCCGCGTGCGCAGCGGCTCGTACCCCTCCATCTCCACGCGAACGTCGTACTTGCCGTAGTACGTGAAATCCGCCTCCAGCGGCGTGCGGCCAAGCTCCACGTCGTTGGCGTACACCAGCGCGCCCGAGGGCTCGGTCGTGATCGACACCCGCCGCTCCAGGCAGCCGCCGCACGCCAGCGCGATCGCCATCGCCGCAGCCATCGCCGCACGTCCCGGCCACATCCCCCATGCCGCCCATCTGCTCGCCTTCATGCCCTCAATATATCACCCCCGCCCCGCCCCCGGCAGGCCTCCCGCGGCCCCCTCCCCGGGAGCAGAACCCCGCCGCGGTCCTGCAAACGCCCGGGAGCCGCCATTTCTCCTTTGCCCCATTCCCGCTTTTCCGCTACAACATCCCCATGAATCGACGCTCGCACCCCGCCCTCGCCGCCGCCCTGATCCTCTCCGCCCTCACGACCGGCGCCGGCGCGCAGGTCGCCAAGCTGGGCACGATGGGCGACTCCCTGACCGACGAGTACGCCGAAGAGACGTACAGCTACGCGCACAACTGGCTCGAGCAGGTGCAGCAGTACCGCGGCGTCAACGTCGGTCCGACGGCGGCGCAGGCGGGGCAGGCCGGGGGAACGTGGGGGGAGCCGCGGCGCAAGTTCTTCAAATACAACTGGGCGCGCTCGGGGGCGACGACCTCGACGGTGATCTCCGGCGGCCAGCACACGGGCCTGGCCGGGCAGTACGCGAGCGAGGGCGTGACCCACGCGGTGCTGCTGATCGGGGCGAACGACTTCTCACCCAGCACCAGCGCGTTCTTCAACATCTACAACGGGCTGTGGTCCCAGTCCACCATCAACAGCTACGTGGACGGCCGCATCTCCAACATGACGGCGATCATCAACACGGTCAGCGCCTCGGGCATGTCCCTGGCCGTCGCCAACTTCGTGGACTACTCGGTCGCGCCCATCACCCGGTCGATCTACACCAGCGCCAGCAAGCGCGAGCGCGTCTCGACGGTGATCCGCCAGGTCAACGTCAAGATCGCCGACCTGTGCCGGGAGAAGAAGCTGCCGATGGTCGATGTCTACGGGATGGGCGTCTCCATCTTCGGGACCAACAGCTCACTGCGCCCCTTCCTGCACATGGGCGGGCAGAACATCGACCTCAATGCCAAGGACACGACCACCAACAGCAACAAGCTCGCCGGCTTCGTCGACGACGGCGCCCACCCGCACACCACGCTCCAGGGCGTCTTTGCCAACCTCATGATGACCGGGGCCAACCTCGCCTGGAACGCCGGGTACCCGATGTTCACCGAGCAGGAGATCCTCTCCCACGCGGGCCTGGCGTACATCGGGCCCGACCAGCTCCCCGCGCAGATCGGGGACTACGCCCAGTACATCACCAACTACGCCTGCCTTGCCGACTTCGACAAGTCCGGCTTCGTGGACATCGAAGACTACGACGCGTTCATCCACGCCTTTGAAGCCGGCGGGGACGACGCCGATTACGACGGCTCGGGCTTTGTGGACGTCGAAGACTTCGCCGGCTTCGTCCACGACTTTGAGGTGGGGTGCTGAGGGAAGGCACTGGGCACTGGGCATCAGGCACTGGGCACTGGGCACTGGGGGGGGTAGACAGAAGGCAAGGGGGGCACGTGTTGACGCGTGGCGTGATGGCAAGTCTGGCGGCGGGGGTGTTGGCGGGCGTGGCCTGCGCGCCGGCGAGCGGGCAGGTGGCGCGGCTGGGGGCGATGGGTGACAGCCTGACGGATGAGTACGCGGAGGAGTCGTACAGCTACGCGAAGAACTGGCTGGAGCAGCTGCGGCTGTACCGGGGGATCGACGTGGGGCCGACGGCGGCGGAGGCAGGTCAGCCCGGCGGGACGTGGGGCGAGCCGCGGCGGAAGTTCTACAAGTACGACTGGGCGAAGGCGGGGGCGAGCACGGTGGCGGTGATCACCGGCGGGCAGGCCTCGGGGCTGGCGGCGCAGTATGCCAGCGCGGGCGTCGGGCACGCGGTGCTGCTGGTGGGCTCCAACGACTTTGCGCCCAGCACGGCGGCCTTCTCGAACATCTATAACGGCACGTGGTCGCAGGCGCAGGTGGACAACTACATCGCGACGCGGCTGGCGAACATGGGGACGATCATCGACACGGCGACGGCGCCGGGGCTGAAGCTGGCGGTCTCGACGTTCCTGGACTACTCGATCGCGCTGTCGGCGAGGAAGCAGTACCCCGATCCCGTGAAGCGCGAGCGGGTGTCGGCGGTGGTGCGGCGGATCAACGAGGGGATCCACGAGCTGTGCAGGGCGAGGAAGATGCCGGTGGTGGACATCTACGGGATCTTCGGGGCGATCTTCGGGACCAACTCGAACATCCACGACGTGCTGCACATCGGGGGGCAGGCAATCCAGCTCAACGTCGCCGACACCATCACCAACACCAACAAGCTCGCCGGGCTCTGCCACGACGGGGTGCACCCGCACACGACGCTCCAGGCGGTCTTCGCCAACTACTTCATCACGGCGATGAACCTGGCGTGGCACGCGGAGCTGGCGGTGTTCAGCGAGCAGGAGATCCTGGCGCACGCGGGCGTGGCGTACCTGGGCGTGGATGAACTGCCGGGCCAGCTGGGCGACTACCGCTCGCTGGTGACCAACTACGCCTGCCTCGCCGACTTCGACAAGTCCGGATTTGTCGACCTGGACGACTTCGTCGCCTTCACCCACGCCTACGAGCAGGGAACGGGCGCCGCCGACTACGACGGCTCGGGGTTCATCGATACCGACGACTTCGATGCCTTCGTCGCCGCGTTTGAGGCGGGATGTTGAGAAGGGGGAAGAGACGGAGAGAGGAGAGACGCAGAGACGGAGTGGGAGGCGGGAAGGCGGGAAGGCATCAAGGCATCAAGGCAGCAAGGCAGCAAGGCAGCAAGGCATCGAGGCATCACGCAAATGAAAAGACCCCGGCGCGTTCGCCGGGGTCTTGGTGTTTTCCTGCTGCCTTTCACCAGTGCCTGGTGCCTGATGCCCAGCGCCTTCTACTTACTTGTCTTCGTCGCGGATTCCCATGCCGCTGCGGTCGGGGCTCTTGGGGCGGGCGGGCTTGACGTAGGGGTTGTTCTTGATTTCGTCGAGCATGTTGGCGATGCCGGCGTCGAGCTGGGGGTCCCCGCCGTCGACCATCTTGGAGGGGTCGTCGAGGACTTCGATGTCGGGGTCGACGCCGTGGCCTTCGACGGCCCAGGTGCCGTTGGTCTTGTAGATGCCGAAGGTGGGGACGGTGATGGAGCCGCCGTCGATGAGGCCGGGGTTGCCGGAGATGCCCACCAGGCCGCCCCAAGTGCGGGTGCCGATGACCTTGCCGATCTTGTTGAGCTTGAAGAGCCAGGGGAACATGTCCCCGCCGGAGCCGGCGAGGCCGTTGATGAGCATGCACTTGGCGCCGGGGGCGTTGTCGGGCGGCCAGGTCCAGTCGTTGCCGTGGCGGCGGGCCCAGTAGCTGACGGTGGGACGGTTGAGCAGCTCGATGAAGCGGGTGGGGATCTGTCCGCCGCCGTTCCAGCGTTCATCGATGATGAGGCCGGGGAGGTGGCGCTGGCCGAAGAACTGGCGGAAGAGGTCGCTCTGGCCGTCGACACCGGTGTTGGGGACGTAGATGTAGCCGACCTTGCCGCCGGACTTCTCCTCGACGTACTTGCGGTTGCGCTCGATCCAGGCGCGGTAGCGCAGGTTGCCGTCGCTGCTCATGGTCTTGACCAGCACGTCGCGCGTGCCGGACTTCATGGACGGTGAGGAGCCGATGGTGAGGGTGACGGTCTCGTCGGCGCGGTACTGGAAGGCGGCCCAGGGGTCCTTGGAGGTGTCGAGCGGGACGCCGTTGACGGCGAGGAGGTACTCGCCTTCCTTGATGTTGACGCCGGCCTCCTTGAGGGGGTTGCGGGCGTCGGTGTCCCAGGGTCCGCCCTCGTAGATCTTGGTGATCTTGTAGGCGGCGGCGTCGCCATTCTTGACCAGCTCGAAATCGCAGCCCAGGACGCCGGTGCCGATGGAGGGCTGGCCCTCGACGTCCCCGGGGGCGCCCAGGTAGGCGTGGCCGATGTTGAGCTCGCTGATCATCTCGGAGATGACGTAGTTGACGTCCTCGCGGGTGGCGCAGTCCTCGATCATGGCGAGGTAGTGCTTGTGGACGGCGTCCCAGTTGACGCCGTGCATGGTGGGCTCGTAGAAGAAGTCGCGCTGGAGGCGCCAGGCGTCGGTGAGGATCTGGCGCCACTCGACGCGGGGCTGGAGGGTGGTGTGCATGTCGCCGGTGGGGACGGTGGTGGCCGAGCCGCCGCCGGCGGCGGCGTTCATGATGGTCATGGAAGGCCCACGCATGACCAGGAGCTTCTTGCCGTCGGCGGAGAGCTGGAAGCCGGCGGCGCCGGCGGTGACGGTCTTCTCGTCGCGGGCGTCGTCCTTGGGATCGAAGATCTTGATGGACGGGGGCTCACCGCCGCCGCGCGAGCCGAAGCGGGCGTAAATGAGCTTGTTGTCGTCGGTGACGGCGAGCTGGCCGAAGGCGCCGGGGGCGATGGGGAGCTGCCAGGCGCGGGCCTCGAAGCCTTCCACATCGATCTTGACTTCCTTCTTCTCGTCCTTCTTGGCGTCGTCCTTCTTGTCGTCGCTGCTGCCGGTGGCGCCGGGGGTGGAGCGGCGGGCGGTCCAGGAGCCGCTCTGGTCGGCGACGTTCCAGGTGCCGGTGATCTCGCCGTTCTTGAGCTGGCCGGACATGGTGACGGCGGCGTCACCGACGGTGACGGAGATGGAGAGGGCGCCGGATTCCTTGCTGTAGGTGCCGGCGACGGAGCCCGAGCCCATGGCGGAGCTGGCGGTGCCGGTGAGCTTTCCGTCGGCGTGGAGGGTGAGGGTGAGCTTGAAGGGGACGCCGTCGGGGGGCATCTGTCCGCCGGTGACCTTGCCGTCCCAGGTGCCGCTCACGCCGTCGTCGGGCTGGGCGTCCTTCTTGGGCTCGTCCTTCTTCTCTTCCTTCTTGGGTTCGTCCTTCTTGGCATCCTTGCCGGCGTCGTCCTTCTTGTCCTCCTTCTTGAGCTCTTCCTCGTCGCTCTTGGGGAGCCAGGGGTTCTTGACGTCGGCGCGGAGGGGGGCCATGTAGAGGTTGGCGGTGCCGGTGTAGACGAAGGTGGTGTCCTGGTCGGCGTAGGTGGGGTTGTTGATGGTGCGGTTGGAGGAGAAGTAGAGGAAGTCACCCGCGCGGTCGAAGGCGGGGGACTGGCTGTTGAACATGGCGCTGACGACCTGGGACTTTTCGCCGGTCTTGACGTTGTAGACCCAGATGCCGTGGTTGGGGTTGTCCTTGGTGCTCAGGGGGTAGGCGAGCCAGCTCGAATCGTGGGACCAGGCGGCGTCGGGGGAGTCGCCCCAGGGATCGGTGTCGACGAGCTTGCGTTCACCGGTCTCGACGTTGACGAGGGTGAGCTGGCCGGAATTGTCGGTGAAGGAGATGTGCTTGCTGTCGGGGGACCAGGTGGGGTTGTAGCGGAAGCCGGGGCCCATGTCGGTGAGCTTGCGGGGGGCGCGGGTGTCGGCGGGCTTTTCTTCCTTTTTGGCCTCGTCCTTCTTGGCTTCGTCCTTTTTGGCTTCGTCCTTTTTGGCTTCGTCCTTTTTGGAGTCGTCCTTGCTGGCGGCGTCCTTCTTGTCGTCCTTCTTTTCTTCGGGGGCCTTGGCGTCGGTGGGGCGGATCCAGAGCTCGTAGTCACCGGATTCGTCGGAGAAGTAGGCGATCCACTTGTTGTCGGGGCTCCAGGTGGCGTCGCGTTCGAAGACGCCGTTGGTGTTGGTGAGGTTGCGGGTGATGCCTTCCTTGGCGGGGGCGGACCAGAGGTCGCCGCGGGCTTCGATCACGACGCGCTTGCCGGAGGGGGAGATGGAGGCGCTGCCGATGTTCTTGGCGGCGTCGACGCTGCGGGTGCGGACCTGGGGCTTGTCGCCGGGGACGGTGATCTTGACGACTCGGTCCTTGCGGGAGTCGAGGTCGAAGACGCGCAGCTCGGCGCCGAGCTGGAAGATGACTTCGCCCTTGCCGCCGGCGCCGGGGCCGACCGAGGGCCAGCGGACGTCGTCGGAGGTGTAGGTGGTGAGCTGCTCGCGCTTGCCGTCGGCGAGGCTGTAGCTCCAGATGTTGAGGCGGTGCTCGGGGCCTTGGTCGGAGAGGTAGTAGACGACGTCGCTCTTTCCGCCGGGAACCCACATGGGCAGGGTGTCGGTGCCTTCCCAGTCGGTGATCTTCTTCGCCGACTGGTTGCGCATGTTGAAGAGCCACAGATCGGTGGCCATGCCGCCGCGGTAGCGTTTCCAGGTGCGGGTGTCGGTGACATGGGGGGCGTAGCAGAGCCACTGGCCGTCGGGGCTGAGGGAGCCGAAGCCGGCGTAGGGGACGGGAAGCTTGGAGGGGAGGCCGCCGGCGGCGGGGACGGAGAAGAGCTGGCTCTGGCGGGCGAGGCCGGCCATGCCGTTGCTGAGGAAGAGCAGACCTCCGTCGGGGGTCCAGTCGCAGAGGATTTCGCCGGCGGGGTGGTGGGTGATGCGGGTGGGCGTGCCGCCGTCGACGGAGATGGTGTAGAGGTCGCGGGAGCCGTCGTAGTTTCCGCCGAAGGCGATGGACTTGCCGTCGGGGCTGAAGCGTGGGAAGCCCTCGGCGCCGGGGGGCGTGGCGAGGGGGAGTGCGGTGCCGCCGTCGCGTGGGGCGATCCAGAGGTTGTTGGCGTAGGAGAAGACGATCTGCGTGGCGCTGATGTCGGGGAAGCGCATCATGGTGGGCGAGACGGGCTTGTCGTCGGCGGGGCGGGCGTAGGCGCCGGCGGAGAGGACGGAGAGTGCAAGCCCGGCGGCGAGGGCGAGGGTGTGCCCGCGGCGGCGCGTGTGATGAACGCTGATCGACATGTGATGCTCCATGATGTGCGTGCCGTGCAGGGCTCTGCGCGGCGTTTGCCTGACTCGGCGACCGCGCTATCCCCGCGCGGCCCGGGCTCCCACTTCAATCCCGGGGGGTATGAGCGTACCCGCGCCGGGGAGGGCTTGCCGGGAAAGGGGCGGGTTGGGAAATGGTGGGAAGGGATTTCAGGGGGGAGGGGGTAAGTACAATGGAGGAAGGGAAGGGGTATCAGGCATTCGGCATCAGGCATCAGGCATTGGGGGGGGATGGGGAGTTGTCGGGGTATTGAAGAGGCCCTTTCCAGCGACTGAAGTCACTGGCAACGGTCGCTCGCCCTCCGGGCGAAGAGGCGGGAGCGGGGTTGCGTTGACGGAAGGCCGGGCTGAGTCGATGGGCTTGGGGACACCGGCAGGATGGCTGTGCCGCGAGATGGGGTAGAGCAGACGCATGGTGATTGACACGCTGATCGAGAAGCTTTCGTCGCGCAGGGCCCATGTCGCGGTGGTCGGGCTGGGGTATGTGGGGCTGCCGCTGGTGCGGGCGCTGCACGCGGCGGGGTTTGTGGTGACGGGGTTTGACATCGATCAGTCGAAGATCCATGCCCTCAAGAAGGGGCAGGGGTACTTGAAGCACCTGGGTGAGGGGCTGTTCAAGGAGCTGGCGGCCTCGGCGCGGTTCAAGCCGACGGCGAACCCGCACGATCTGGCCGCGGCGGACGCGATCGTGCTGTGCGTGCCAACGCCGCTGGGGCAGCACCGGGAGCCGGACCTTTCGTTCGTGGAGAACTCGACGAGGCTGGTGGCGAAGGTGCTGCGGCCGGGGGTGCTGGTCTCGCTGGAATCAACGAGCTATCCGGGAACGACGCGGGAATTGTGCCTGCCGATCCTGCAACAGGCGGCGGACGCGTTTTCGGGTGTGGTGGGGCGTGACTTCTTCGTGGTGTTCAGTCCGGAACGCGAGGACCCGGGGCGGCGGGACGTGCAGACGCACCAGATCCCGCGGCTGGTGGGCGGGATTACGGAGGAGTGCACGCGGGCTGGGACGGCGCTGTACTCGGCGGCGATCGACACGGTGATCCCGGTGGAATCGGCGGAGGTGGCGGAGTCGGCGAAGCTGCTGGAGAACATCTACCGGGCGGTGAATATCGCGCTGGTGAACGAGCTGAAGACGGTGCTGACGCCGATGGGGATTGATATCTGGCAGGTGATCAAGGCGGCGAGCAGCAAGCCGTTTGGGTTCCAGCCGTTTTATCCCGGGCCGGGGCTGGGGGGGCACTGCATCCCGATCGATCCGTACTACCTGGCGTGGAAGGCGAGGGAGCTGGGGCACTCGACGCGGTTTATCGAGCTTGCGGGGGAGGTGAACCACGCGATGCCGGCGTATGTGGTTTCGCGGACCGCGCACGGGCTCAACGAGGCGGGCAAGCCGCTGAAGAACGCGAACATTCTGCTGCTGGGGATCGCGTACAAGCCGGATATCGACGACATCCGTGAGACGCCGGCGGCGGAGATCATCGAGCTGCTGCTGGACGCGGGGGCGAGGGTGCAGTATCACGACCCGCACATCACGACGTTCCCGCGGATGCGCAAGTACTCGATCGAGCTGGAGTCGCAGGCGCTGACAAAGGAATTGCTGGAGGGGACCGACGCGGTGGTGGTGGTGACGCATCACCGCGGGGTGGATTACGGGCTTGTGGCGAGGCACGCGGGGCTCGTGATCGACACGCGTGACGCGATGGCGGGGTTTGAGGGGGCGGGGGCGACGATTGTGAAGGCGTAGGGGGAGAAGAAGGGATCGGGGACTGGGCATCAGGCACTGGGCATCAGGCACTCGGGGGGAGCGGAAGGGGAGTACAGCGCATGGGTGATGTGAAACGAGAGGGGAGGGGAGCGGCGCTGTTTGGGCGGCGGGGGGCGTTGATCGGGATGGTGCACGTGGACCCGCTGCCGGGTTCGCCGCGGTCGGCGAGGGGCGTGCACGAGATCGCGGAGCGGGCGGCGAGCGAGGCCCGGGTGCTGCACGAGGCGGGGTTCGACGGGATCATGATCGAGAACATGCACGACTGCCCGTATGTGAACGGGCCGCACGAGCCGCAGGTGACGGCGTCGATGGCGGCGATCGCGTGCCGGGTGCGTGAGGTGACGGACCGTCCGCTGGGCGTGCAGATCCTCTCGCGCGGGGAGCGTGAGGCGCTGGCGGTGGCGCTGGCGAGCGGGGCGGAGTTCATCCGGTGCGAGAACTTCGTGTACGCGCACGTGGCGGACGAGGGCGTGATGTTGGAGGCGGCGGCGGGTCCGCTGCTGCGGTTCCGGCGGTTCATCGGGGCGGAAGGGGTGCGGATCTTCTGCGACATCAAGAAGAAGCACGCCTCGCACGCGCTGACGGGTGACATTTCGCTGGCGGACGCGGCGCATTCGGCGGAATTTTTCGGAGCGGACGGGGTGATCGTGACCGGTGCTTTCACGGGCGCGGCGACGGACGTGGAGGATGTGCGGGCGGCGCGGGGGGCGACGACGCTGCCGGTGCTGGTGGGTTCGGGCGTGACGGCGGAGCAGATTCCGGCGCTGATGGGGATGGCCGATGCGCTGATCGTGGGGTCGTCGATCAAGGTGGACGGGGTGTGGTCGAATCCTGTTGATCCGGCGCGGTGCCGTACCCTGATCATGGCCGCGGACGCCGCGCGCGGGGCGCTTCCGGCCGCTGGATGATCCAGATCTCGCTCATCATCTGCTTCATGGTCGTGTACCTGCACGACTCGCTCGCGCCGTCCCTAGGGTTGACGGCGCCGGCGTCGCCGTGGATTTCGGCGGCGGGTTCGCTGGGGCCCTTTGCCGCGCTGATGCTGTTCACGCACGTGGCAATCGCGCGCCAGGGCCGCGTGGTGGACCGGACGGGCTCGTGGGCGGCGGTGCGGGCGGCGGAGGCGATCGTGCGGCGCTCGCGGGTGCTCGCCGTGGGCCTGCACCTGATCAACGTGGGGATGCTGGGGTGGGTGGACGCGGTGCGGGCGCTGACGGGCGACGTGATCCTGGTGGATGAGCTGATTATCTTGAGCCCGGTGCTGCTGGCGTGGACGCTGGGGTGGTGGTCGGTGGAGCCGATCGAGCGGAAGGTGCGCGAGGCGACGCTGGTGCGCGACCTGGACAGCGGCAAGCCGCTGTACCCGATCGTGACGCGGTGGCAGTTTGTGCTGAGCAACATCCGCTACCACGTGCTGCTGATTTTCGTGCCGATGTGCATTTTGCTGGCGTGGGCGGAGACGGTGGAGCGGTACGGGCCGCGGCTGCTGGGGAAGGTTCTTGGGGGTCCTTCGCCGGCGGCGCAGGGGGTGTTGCAGCTTGCGGGCGTGGGCGTGCTGTTCGTGCTCATGCCGGTGGGGCTGCGGCTGGTGTGGGATACGGTGCCGCTGGGGGATGGGCCGATGCGGGAGATGCTGGTTTCCCTGTGCCGGCGGGCGAGGGTGCGGGTGGGGAACCTCCTGGTGTGGCGGACGCACGGGCTGATGCTGAACGGGGCGGTGGTGGGGTTGTTCTGGCCGCTGCGGTACATCCTGCTGACCGATGCGCTGCTGGATGCGCTGAGCCCGCGGCAGGTGGAGGCGGTGGCGGCGCACGAGGTGGGGCATGTGCGGCGGCGGCACCTGATCTGGCTGGCGCTGACGATGCTGACGACGATCACGGGGGCGAGCCTGCTGCTGTCGGTGGTGCTGATGGGCGTGGCGCTGGTGATGCCGGACGTGGCGGGATCACCGCTTGCAGAGGCGGGGATGGCGCTGGCTTCGCTGCTGGCGTCGCTGGTGGTGATGGGGTATGTGAGCCGGCGGTTTGAGTGGCAGGCGGATGCGTTTGCGGTGGCGGCGATCAGCCGGATGGTGACGGAAGACGGCGTGGTGCGCACGAGCCCGCGTGTGACGGCGGAGGCGGTGGAGGCGATGCACACGGCGCTGACGACGGTGGCGCAGGCGTCGGGACTTCCGCTGCGGAAGTTCACGTGGCGGCATGGGTCGATTTACACGCGGCAGCAGCGGCTGGCGGCGCTGGTGAGCAGGCCGGTGGAGCGGCTGCCGATCGACCGGGATGTGCGG
This sequence comes from Phycisphaerales bacterium, assembly GCA_044226385.1. Classification (GTDB taxonomy): domain Bacteria; phylum Planctomycetota; class Phycisphaerae; order Phycisphaerales; family UBA1924; genus JAEUJB01. The sequence continues at coordinate 130,306 of JBGAHA010000008.1, read as the reverse complement.
TGGCTGAAGGTGACGATCGGGGTGGCGACGGGAGCGGTCGCGGCGGTGATGCTGGGGATCGCGGGGCTGGGAGCGCTGGCGTCGATGGCGCAGGCGGGGCCGTGAAAAAGGCACTGATGCGAGGCGGGGCCGCACCGACGTTACGGAGCGGGGCGGCAATTCCTACGCTGTGGCATGGCATCCGCGATATTTCTGGATCGTGACGAGACGTTGATCGAGGCGGATTCGCTGCCGCCTCCCCCACCGCCGGCGAATCCGGGTGATGTGATTGATCCGGCGCGGGTGAAGCTGCTGCCGACGGCGAAGGCGGCGTGCGAGGCGCTGCGCGCGGCGGGGCACCGGCTGGTGATCTACAGCAGCCAGGGGGGCGTGGCGCGGGGCGGGGGGACGATGCGCGACGTGGAGGCGGTGAACGATCGCGTCCGCGAGCTGCTGGGCGCGGGGGTGATCGATTCGTTTTATGTGTGCCCGTTTCATCCGAAGGGGAACGTGCCGTACTTCACGCGGGAGCATGAGTGGCGCAAGCCGGGGCCGGGGATGATCGTCGCGGCGGCGAGGGAGCTTGGGATCGAGCTTGCGGGCTCGTGGGCGGTGGGCGACAAGGTACGGGATATGGATGCGGCGATCGGGGCGGGGCTGGACCCGGCGCGGTGCCTGCTGCTGGCGCCGGGGTCGCGCACGCCGGACATGGCGGCGGCGGCGAGGGTAATTCTGGAGGCGACGTCGGGAACGGGTCGGCGGCTGACGACGATGCGACTGACGGCGCTCCAGGGGACACCGCTCGCCGATGCGAGGACGCGGGCGACGGTGATCGCGGCGGCGGGAGCGATCGCGGAGCGGACGGGGATTGTGCTGGCGGGCGTGCAGGCGGATGATCGCTCGATCACGGTGACGCTGGAGTCGGACCGGCTCGCGGGGGTGGGGTTTCTGGCGGAACTGCGGCGGAATACCAGCGCGTGGTACTCGGCAAGGCATCCGGCGGATTCGTTGTGGGGGGAGGAAGTGGAAGGCACTGGGCATTAGGCACTGGGCACTGGGGGGAGGCATCGAGGCAGCGAGGCAGCAAGGCAGCAAGCTCATGGGTGGATTGGGGACGATTGTGGCGATGGGGTCGGCGCCCGGGTTTTCGGGGCGGGGGATTGTGCGTGCGGCGGGGGCGGGGGCGTGGGGGGTGCTGGGGGAGATGGTGACGGCGGGGACGCCGGTGGAGCGGCGGCGAGGGGCGTGGGGGGTGAGACTGCGGCTTGATGGGGGATTTGAGCTTCCGGCGCTGGCGCTGGGGTTTGTGGGGCCAGGCTCGTACACGGGTGAGGATGGGTTTGAGCTGTTGATCCCGGGGAATCCGATGCTGGTGGACCGGGTGTTGCAGCGGATGCTGCGGATGGAGGGCGTGCGGCTGGCGACGCCGGGAGAGTTCACGGCGAGGGCGTACCTGAACGGCAGGCTGGGGCTGGAGCAAGCAGAGGGTGTTGCGGGGATCATCGCGGCGCGCTCGGCGGATGAGCTGCGGGCGGCGAGGCGGCTGCTGGAGGGGACGACCGGGGCGCGGTATCGCGGGTTTGCGGAGGAACTGTTGACGCTGCTGGCGCTGGTGGAGGCGGGGATTGATTTCACGGACCAGGAAGACGTGGTGGCGATCGATGCGAGGGTGCTGGATGAGCGGCTGGGAATGCTTGAACGGGGGATGAGGGAGCTGGTGGGGAACGCGGGGGCGGGGCGGGCGGAGACGGGGCTTGCGAAGGTGGCGCTGGTGGGCGAGCCCAACGCGGGCAAGAGCACGCTGTTCAACACGCTGCTGGGACGGCCGCGCGCGGTGACGTCGCCCCTCGCGGGGACGACGCGCGATGTGCTGCGGGAGCCGCTCGAACTCTCGCGTGATGTGCCGGGAGCAGGGGCGGTGGAGTTGATGGATCTGCCCGGGCTGGAGGCGAGCGGGGGCGCGGAGGGATCGGCGAGCGGGCGGGCGGCGCAGGAGGCGGCGCGGGGAGCGCTTGCGGGCGCGGATGTGGTGCTGCACTGCGATCCGTCCGGGCGGTTTGAGGCGGGGTTTTGGGGGAGCGGCGCGAGTGCGGGCGTACAGGGCGCGATGCCGCGGGTCATTCGTGTAAGGACGAAGGCGGACCTGCCGGGGAGCGGGGACGTGAAGGAGGGCGAGACACGCGAGTCGCTCGCAGTGTGTGCCTTGGACGGGTGGCACCTGGGTCCGCTGCGCAGGGCGATCGCGGACGCGGCGACGGGGGGCGCGGCGGCGTCGGCGGATGCGGGGCTGGTGCCGCGGCATCGGCGAGCGATGCTAGATGCGATGGATGGGATCGCGTCCGCGCGGGAGATGCTGCGTGACGCGGAGGAATCGGGGGGGAGGGCGGATCCGGCGATGCTGGCGGAGGTGCTGCGGAGGGCGGGGGAGGCGCTGGGAGACCTGACGGGGCGGGTGGCGCCGGACGATGTGCTGGGGCGGATCTTTGCGACGTTTTGCGTGGGGAAGTAGGCTGGGAAGCGGGCAGACAGGGTTCGTTCGCTGGTGGACGGTGCAAAGCGTCGGGGGGGCACTGGGTGCATGTATTCATCGACGAATCCGGAGATCCGGGCATTCATGTGGATCGCGTGGGCACTTCCCCAACATTTGTCGTTGCCGGCATCATCGTCCGCAACGCCGCGGACATGGACCAATGTCGAGAAGGGATTCAGGCTTTCCGACGGGACGCGGGATACCGGCGGCCAGAGTTCAAGTTCAACCAATGCGACGCGAACACCCGGAAAGAGTTTCTTACCGCAACAACTCGGCTGCCGTGGAAGTTTGTCGCGGTCGCGATGAACAAGGCCAGGCTCAGCGGCCCGGGGTTCAAGTTCAAGGAGAGTTTCTACAAGTACGCGGTGAGTTTGCTGCTGAGCAATGCGCGACCGTACCTATCCGACGCGACGGTGGTGTTCGATCGTTGCGGCAACCGGGATTTTCGTCGCACGATGGTCCCCTACGTCAAGCGGGCGTCGGCGAAACAGGACGGCACGGATCCGATCCGACGGGCGCTGGCGCAGGCATCGCATTCCGATGATCTGCTTCAGCTTGCTGACATGGTGGCAGGCGCCGTGGCGCGGTCATACAAGCTGGATAAGACGGACGCGAAGACGTATCGCGCGATCGTGCGCGGACATGAACTTGGCGTCCAATACTGGCCAGTGTGAGCGCAAGAAGAGACCCACGCCTATCCCTTTCGGGCACGCTCACCCATGGGTGACAGTTCAGCGCGGGTCCGTTCCACACAATTATCGTCTCTGTGCGGTTCTACGGCAAGAGAATGTCGCTGGTTTGGCAACTCCGTACATGTTCCGTATACAGAAAACGCCACACGCCTTCGCTCATCACCAACCATCCCACATATTGACTACTATTTATAAAGTATCCGCACATTGCTTTTGGGTGGGGTTTCGAGTCAACTGGCCGAATCACGCGAGCGGGCGCATGAGGCGGGCCCGCTGGCGGGAGGCAGGAGCGGCACCATCATGACTCAGCACACCATCGCGGTCCGGGCCGAGCGCCTCCTGCATGGATCGGGATCCCGGGCTCGCAGCGGGCGCGGGTTCACGCTGATCGAGCTGCTGGTGGTGATCTCGATCATCGCGCTCTTGATCAGCATTCTGCTGCCGGCGCTGGGGCAGTCGCGCAAGGCGGCGAAGGCGGCGCTGTGCCTGTCGAACGTGCGGCAGATGGGGACGGCGCTGGTGCTGTACCAGTACGACAACAAGACGTACTACCCGGGGCACCACACGCAGAGCGGGCCGGTGATCGTGTGGCCGACGCGGCTGCGGGTGTACATGGAGGGGAACCTGCAGATCTTCTTCTGCCCGGTGAACGATCCGGCGTTCAAGTGGGTGCGGCAGACGCAGTCTGGGCAGAAGGCCGAGTACGGGTACGAGCAGAACGAGAAGCGGCTGACCAACAAGAGCGGCTTCAGCTACGGGTACAACGACTGGGGCGTGCAGGAATTCACGGTGCCGCACCTGGGCCTGGGCGGATGGGTGGGGCACAAGGACTTTGGAGAGGTCAAGGAATCCCGGGTGCGGTTCCCGTCGGAGATGATCTGCATCGCCGACAGCAAGTCGGACTTCAACTGGGATACGGCGCTGGATCCAAGCGACGCGGCGGACGCGGAGTGGCCCAGCCCGCGGCACTTTGGCGGGTCCAGCGTGGTGTGGGCGGACGGGCACGGCTCGACGCACAAGCAGCGCGACCTGGTGGCGGCGACGCCCAAGTCCAGGAGGCTCTGGAACAACGACGGCCTGCCGCACGAGGACCTGTGGCCGTGAACGGGTACTGGCGGCCGGCATCGATCGGTTCGTCGCGGCGAACAAGGACGGGGGAGGGCACCGATGCATGTGGCGCTGAAGGTCGGGGTCGCGGCGGCGCTGCTGGGGGCGGCGGCGTTCTTCGTGTACCGGTCCATGGCGCCGGGTGCGGAAGAGGCGGCGGGACCCAGCGATACGCGGTGGCTGTGCACGGCGGCGGGGTGCGGGAAGGACTTTTTGCTTTCGTTCAAGGCGCTGGACGAGTTTTATCAGAAGAACCCCAGTGCGGAGCCGCCGTGCCCGGCGTGCGGGAAGTCGGGGGCGGTGCGGGCGACGGCGTGCCCTTCGTGCGGGAAGACAATTCCCAAGCGGGACCGATTGGCGAGGGCGGCGGCGAAGGCGCCGGTGGTGTGTCCGCACTGCAAGAAGCCGGTGTAGGCGTGCGCGTGGAGTGGGCGTGCGGAGTGCGCGGGGCACGCGGGGCCCGGGGCATTCAAGGGCTGGCGCGGTGCGGCGCGGGCCAGACTGGATGGTCGGCGGATACACTGGGCCGATGAATCTGATGACGAACTGGCAACGGGCGCTGCACGGTGTGGGCGCGGCGATACGGCTGTCGATGGTGGCGTGCGCCGGGGCGGTGATGCTCGCGGCGGGGGTTGCCGCCGCGCAGAGTTCGGACGGCGCTGGGCAGCCCGGGGACGACCTTCCCCCACTGCCGCCGATGCCCGTGGTAGGCGGGCCCGCGCCGGCGCTGACGGTGGAGCGGATCCTGCGAGCGGGGAACCTGGAATCGTCGCAGCCGGACGCGTTGTCGCCCTCGTCGCTGCGGGGCAAGGTGGTGGTGATCGAGTTCTGGGCGACGTGGTGCGCCCCGTGCGTGGGCTCGATCCCGCACATCAATGACCTGGTCTCGCGGTTCAAGGACCAGCCGGTGGTGTTCGTGTCGGTGTCGGACGAGCAGGCAGAGCCGGTGGAAGCGTTCCTGACGCGGCGCGGGATCGACGGGGTGGTCGCGGTGGACACGGACAGGTCGGTGTACCTGTCGTACCGCATCGCGGCGATCCCGCGGACGATTCTCGTGGACTCGTCGGGGACGATCCGGGCGATGATCCATCCCTCGCAGCTGAGCGAGGCGCTGGTGCAGGCGGTGATCGACGGGCGTGAGCTGGAGAGCGTGCAGGCGGAGGCGGCGCCGACGCCGGTGGTGGCGAGTGCACAGACGGAGGTGGTCGCGGCGGATTCGAGCGAACCGGCCGCTCAGGGTTCGACTTCCGCGGAGGCGGGCGGGACGTCCGCGGCGGGGACGGGGGAGGCGGCGTCGGCGCGGACGCCGGGGACGGTGCTGTACGAGGTCTCGCTCAAGGCGTCGGACAGTTCTTCCCCGCGGGTGGAGCAGACGCTGAATTCGCTGGTGGCGCGGGGGTGCACGGGGCGCGACCTGGTCGCCGAGTACAACCAGATGGGTCCGGGCGTGGTGGTGGCCGAGGGGGATCTGAACATCGATGCGGAGCATTACGACGCGATCGTGCGGATGCCCGACCCGGCGACATATGTGGATGGGAAGGGCCGCGGGGGGCTTCGGGGGATGCTCGCCGACGCGGTGGAGCGGGCGCTGGGGATCGAGACGTCACGGGATCGACGCATCGTGCCGGTGCTGGTGCTGCGGCCGGCGGCAAGCAGCCCGTTCGCGGGGATGCGCGATGTTTCGGGGAGCGCGGGGGCGTCGTCGCTGTCGTGGGGGCTGGGGACGATCTCGGCGATCCGTCAGCCGGCGTCGGTGCTCGCCGAGCGGCTGGGATCGATGGTGCGGATGCCGGTTGCCGACGAGACGGGGCTGACGGGGATGTACGACTGGACGGTGCGGTGCTCCGACAGCTCGGTGGACGCGGTGGGCGCAGCGGTGGAAGAGCAGCTGGGCGTGCGCGTGGAAGTGCAGACGCGGCAGATGGACGTGGTGGTGGTTCGCAAGCGGAACTGACGTGCTCGCGGGCTGGTCGGACGGGCCGGCTCAGTACGTGTTGTGCTTGCGCAGGAAGCCGGGGGCCTTGGGATCGGTGCGGGCGAGGAGGTCAGCGCAGCGGATGCCGCTGGCGCCGTCGCCGTACGGATGCGTGAGCGAGGCGTGATCCATGGCGCGGGCCTGCTGGATCGCGGCGAGGATTGCCTGGGTATCGGCGTCGGGGGCGTGCAGGGCGTTGGGGGCGCGCTCGCGGCCGGACTGGCGATCACCGACATCGACAACCGGGAGCTGGAGGGCGGCGGCCTCGATGAGGGCCGAGGAGCTGTTGCCGATGAGCACGCCCTTGGCGGCGGCGACGCGCTTGAGCAGGCCGACGAACTCGTCGCGCGGGAGGTGGGCGAGGAGTCGCGGGGCGGGGATGGTGGTTTCCAGGGCGCGGAGGATGCCGCGGCGACCGGGGTCGTGGTTGGGGTGGAGGGCGAGGGTGTGGTCGAGCAGATCGGCCTCGCGGAGCGCGTCGAGGATGGAGACGGCGGCGAATTCCTCGGCCTCGTCGTGGCGGCCGATGGGGTGAAGGAGCATGACGGCTTTGGGTGAGCCCAGGGCGGCGTACTGCTCGTGGGGCATGGGGTCGATGACCCGCAGGCCGTCGATCGCCGGTGAGCCGACGACATGGACGCGGGCGGGGAGCTCTCCCATGCGGATGATGCGCTGGGCGGACTGCTCGGTCGCGGGGAAGTGGAGGTGGGAGAGCTTGGTGATGGCGTGGCGGAGTCCTTCGTCGGCGACGCCTTCGGCGCGGTCACCGCCGTGGATGTGGGCGACGGGCCAGCCGCCGATGGAGGCGGCGGCGGCGGCGGCGAAGGCCTCGATGCGGTCGCCCAGGACGACGACCCAGTCCGGGGCGTGGCCGGTGAAGGAGCGAGTGAAGCGCGAGATGCCCTTGGCGGTGGCCTCGGCGTCTTCGGCGCGTCCGACGCGGCCGGCGACCTGCATGGGGACGGTGTCGGTGACGGGGAAGTTGTGCTTGACGTCGTAGAAGGTCTGCGCGGGGGAGATGAGGTGAGAGCCGGCGGCGATGACCAGGAGCTCGAGATCCGGGTGCTCGGCGACGGCGCGCATAACGGGCTTGAGGAGGCCAAAGTCGGCGCGGGAGCCTGTGACGACGGCGATGCGTGAGGGCATGGGTGGTGCTGGCGGAATGGGCTGGAGGAAGGTGGAGGGGGAGGTGGGGCTGTGCGAGGGTACACGGGGGCGGCGGGGCGTGGGTGGGGAAATCGCGAAGGAAGCTCTTGACGGATATATCGGCTGCCGATATATTGACCGAAGCAGGAATAGCCCGGCGGCGGGGAGTGTTTGTGGTGGTGGGCGAGGGGGTCCGCCGCTGCCGCGGGAAGAACTGCACGGGAGGCTGGCCGCATGTTGTCGAGAGACTCACAGCGGGAGAGCGCGGAGCTGGTGATCCTCTCGCTGCTGGAAGCGCAGGGGGCGATGTACGGGTACGCGATCTCCAAGGAGGTGGCGGCCCGCTCCGACCGGCAGATCCGGATGACGCCGGGGGTGCTGTACCCGATGCTGCGGGAGCTGGAGGCCGAGGGGCTGATCTCCGGGAGCGTGGAAGAGGTCAAGAGCGAGCGGAGGACGGCGCGGGCGGCGGAAGAGGGCGCGGGGGAGAGTGGGAACGGCGCGGGCGCGGAGGGGCGCAAGCGCAAGTGGTACAAGCTGACGGGGAAGGGGCGCAAGCGGCTCGCGGCGCGGGTGGAAGCGCACCGGACGTGGCGAAGGGTGATTGACCTGTTCATCGGGGGGCAGGGCCCCGAGGCCGGGGAGAGCGGTCAGGAGGGCGGGCGATGAGCGCAGCGCTGCGGCTGCACCGGGAGCAGCCTCGCGGCGTGGACGCCGCGGATGAGGGGTTGCCCTCGCCTGCGGAGGAGATGTCGGGGTGGCTGGACGGATTGTGCGCGATGCTGCGGCTGCCGGAGGCGGAACGCGGGCAGGTGCGCGACGAATTGGCGTGGCACCTGGAGGAGCGGGTGCGCGACCTGATGGTGACGGGGATGCAGGAACGCTCGGCGACGGCGCGGGCGATCGGGGAGCTTGGTGACGCGGGGTCACTGGCGAGGCGGTTTCATGCGGCGCACACAGCGCCCAGAAGGAGACGGCTCATGAACATGCTGATGGTGGGATTTGCGTCGGCGGCGGTTCTGGGGGGCGCGGTGGTGATGCGTCCGGGCCAGCCGCTGGTGAGTTCGGCGGTCTTCACCGGGGACACGCAGCCCGGGGGGACGGCGCTCAAGACCAAGGTGACGCTGAACGAGATGTCCGAGGGAGTGATGTGGAAGGACTTCTTTGCCGCCGTGGGATCGGTCACGGGCAAGCCCGTGACGGTGCAGTGGAGCTCCCTGCGAGGCCTGATCGGGGACAGGATCCAGATGAACCAGTCCCTGGGCGTGGAGCTTTCGGGCACGCAGACGCTGTCGGAGCTGCTGGAGATGCTCAACTCGGAGCTGGAGCTGTCGGTGCAGAACCGCATCGAGGGGAGAGAGAATGATGGGCGGCTGGAGTTTGCGTCCACCGAGTTCTTTGACCGGCGGGAGACGCGGCTGGTGACGTATGACGTGTCGGCGCTGGTGGTGGAGCGGCTGGAGGACCAGGCGCAGGACAAGGACGCGGCGCAGGAAGTGGCCGGGGAGATCGCGCGGCTGGTGCAGGGGCTGGTGGAGAGTGAGAACTGGACGGACAACGGTGGGAGCCGTGCGAGCGTGAAGGTGTACGGGACCAAGCTGTTCGTGCGGGCTCCGCAGCGGATGCTGGGGCAGGTGGAGTGGGTGCTGGCGCAGGCGGCGGGGGCGGCGAAGGGTGTGGGCAAGCAGGCCGCGGGCGCGGGGAAGGATGATGCCGGGGCGGCGGCGGGGAGCGCTCCGGTGTCGGTGAACGGGGTGGTGACGCGGCGTTTGCCTGTGCTGAGAGACGTGCCGCTGCTCAGCACGATGTTCGCAACGTCCATGCCGGTGCGGCTGGAGCTACGGGCGAAGGAAGGGTCGGCGCGGGTGGATGAGAAGGGCCGCGCGGTGATGGATGCGGAGCTGGTGGAGGTGGCGGCGGAGAAAGGGACGTGAGGGGATGCATCGAGGCATCGAGGCTTTGACGCAAAGAAAACAGCGCGGGTGTTCCGGGAGGGACACCCGCGATTGGTTTTGGAGGTATGGGGGGCTGAGTTGGCGCGGGGCTTTTGCGGCGGCTCTGGAAATGAAGAGCCGGAGGAAGCTCATGCCTGGACGAGGTCTTCGGCGAGGGCGGGTTGTCCGCCGCGGGCGGCGATGACGTCGGCGGTGGCGAAGGTCATGTGGGAGGTCTGGACGCGGGTCATGACCTGTCGGAGGTCGGCGGCGGAGATGGGGACGTTGCCGAGGCGCTGGACCTGGGCGGCGGCGGCGCAGGCGCCCAGGAATGAGGCGGCCAGGAGTGAGCCGCCGCAGGCGAGGGTGAGAGTCGCGGCGGCGAGGAGCGAATCACCGCAGCCCAGGGGATCGATGCCCATGGGACAGAGCGCGGGGACGTGTTCACCGCGGAGCTTGGTCTGGTAGATCGGCTGTTCTTCGCCGCTGGGGGACGGGGATGCGCCAGGGACGGGAGACGCGATGGGAACGCCGGGGAGGCGTTCGAAGCCGATGAGGCCGTCGGGGCCCATGGTGACGATCGCGGCCTTGGTGGCGCTGTCCTCCAGGAGCTTCCAGGTGACCAGCGGGAGACCCTCGCCGAAGAGGCGATAGGACTCGCGGATCTCGCTCTCGCTGGGCGTGAGCAGGTCCATGTGGTGCATGGAGAGGAGATTGGAGCGGCGGCCGCTGACATCCCCGGTGAGGGTGCCTACCAGCGGGCGCAGGGCGGTGCAGAGCTTGCTGATGGAGACGGGGGAGAAGAGCCCCAGGCCAAAGTCGGCGATGATCGCCGCGTGAGAGCCCACGCCCAGGAACGAGCCGCCGTTCTCTCCGGCGGCGTCGACGGCGAGCTGCATGAGGGTGCGCTGCTGGGCGGAATCCAGGACCATGGGGGTGACCAGGTCGAGCTTCATGACCTTCTGCGCGCCGACGAGGAAGCGCTGCTTTTCGGGGATGGGCGTGGTGGTGAGGACGGCGCGGACGTCGATGCCGTCGATCATGAGGCGTTGGCGGAGGGCGTGGCCCTCGGCATCGTCGGGGAGGGCGGTGACCAGGACGGGGCGGGCGCCCATGGCGGCGAGGTGGCGGGCGAGGATCGCCGCGCCGCCGTCGTACTGGCGGCGCTCGATGGGCCGCAGGGTCATGATCGGGCTTTCGCCGGCGACCTCGGGGCGGTCGCACAGGACGTAGGTATCGAGGATGACCTCCCCGACGACGATGACGCGGCGGCCGCGGAAGCGGGAGATGAGGTTGACCAGTCCGGGGCCGGCGAGCTCGGGCATTTCGCAGAGCTGGCCGAGGCGCTTCTGGAAGGGGTCGACGGACTGCTCCATCGCGGCGATGAGGGCGGTGGAGCTGAAGACGATGTCCCCGGAGGAGAAGACGACGCGCCCGCCGGCGCGCTCGACGATGTCGCGCTCAGCGAGGAAGCGTGCGTCGCGGTTGTGCTCGTATTCCTTGCCCTTGACGTAGACGTCGGGCTTGACTTTGGCGAGGAGGTCCCCGGCGGTCTTGTTGGAATCGACGTAGACCCAGTCGACGAAATCGATGGCGGCGAGGTTCTCGGCGCGGAGCTCTTCGGGGATGAGGGGGCGTCCCTTGCCCTTGTTGATCTGGGAATCGCCGGTGATGGAGACCAGCAGGATGTCTCCCAAGGCCTTGGCCTGGCGGAGGTGGCGGATGTGTCCGGGGTGGACGATGTCGAAGCAGCCGTGGCACTGCACGACCTTGCGTCCGTTGGCCTTGGCGAGGGCGCGGAGGTGGGAGAGGCCCTCGAGGTCGAGGATTTTTGAGTTTTGTTTGTCTGGGTTCCCGGAGCTGGTGTGCATGGCGATCCAGTTATCGGTCATCCCGGGGTGAGGTATCGACCGGAGTGCGCGGAATAAGGAAATCCCCTGAAGTCAGAACCTTCGCCCGTGATGAGGCCCGGCCATGCGACAACCCGCGGGGCGGGGAGGCCATTCGGGGGGTCGGGAGCGGCCCGAGGAGATTGGGGAGGAGGCTTAGGCGAGGATGGGGTGGACGACAGCGCCGGAGACGTCGGTGAGGCGGAAGCGGCGCCCCTGGTAGAGGTAGGTGAACTTCTCGTGGTCGATGCCCATCAGGTGGAGGATGGTCGCGTGCAGGTCGTGGATAGGGACGGAATCCTGGGCGACGTTGAAGCCCAGTTCGTCGGTCTGGCCGTGAGTGAAACCGGCTTTCACGCCGCCGCCGGCGAGCCAGACGGTGAAGCAGCGCGGGTGGTGGTCCCGGCCGTGGTCGGGTGAGTTGATGTCGCCCTGGCCGACGGGGGAGCGGCCGAACTCTCCGCCCCAGACGACCAGGGTGTCGTCGAGCATGCCGCGGCGCTTGAGGTCCATGACCAGGGCGGCGGAGGCCTGGTCGGTGTGCTCGCACTGGATGCGGAGCTGCTCGGGGAGGTGGCGGTGCTGGTCCCAGCCGACGTGGTAGAGCTGGATGAAGCGGACGCCGCGCTCGGCCATGCGGCGGGCGAGGATGCAGTTGGCGGCGTAGGAGCCGGGGCGGCGGGAGGCTGGGCCGTAGAGGTCGAAGGTTTCGTCGGGCTCGTCTGAAAGGGTGACCAGGTCGGGGACGGACATCTGCATGCGGAAGGCGAGCTCGTACTGGGCGATGCGGGCGGAGATCTGGGGATCGTGGGTGTGGTCGAGGTGGTCCTGGTTGAGGGCGGCGAGGTCGTCGAGCTGTCCGCGGCGGACCTCACGGGGGACGCCGTCGGGGTTGGGGAGATAGAGCACCGGGTCTCGGCCGGCGCGGAGCTTGACGCCCTGGTGCTCGGCGGGGAGGAACCCGGCGCTCCAGAGGTGTTCGTACAGAGGCTGGTCGCAGGTGCGCTCGACGTCTTTGGAGACCATGACGATGAAGCCGGGGAGGTCGCGGTTTGACGAGCCCAGGCCGTAGATGGTCCACGCGCCGATGCAGGGGCGGCCGGGGAGCTGGTGGCCGGTCTGGAAGAAGGTCATCGCCGGGGCGTGGTTGATCTGCTCGGTGTTGACGGTCTTGATGATGGTGATGTCGTCGGCGAGGCGGGCCATGTGGGGGACCAGCTCGGACATCCACGCGCCGGACTGGCCGTGCTGGGCGAAGGCGAACTGGGAGGGGAGGAGTTTCTGGGCCTGTCCGGAGGTCATGGTGGTGACGCGCTGGCCCATGCGGACGGAATCGGGGATGAGCTCGCCGCGCAGCGGGATGAGGCCAGGCTTGTGGTCGAAGAGGTCAATCTGGGAAGGGGCGCCGGCCTGGGTGAGCATGATGACGCGCTTGGCGCGGGGGGCGACTTTGGTGAAGAAGGAGGCGGGATCGGCGACGGGCTGGTGGCGCGTCGCGGCGGCCTTGGCGGCGTCGCCGAGCATGAGGGCGAGGGCGGCGGAGCCGATGGAGGCGGAGGAGCGGCCGAGGAACTGGCGACGGGTCGTGTGGAGGTGTTGGGAGAGGAAGGGGTTCATGGAATGCGGGAGGTGAGGAGGGATCGCGTCCGTGGGGATGGCGCTATTCGCGCGTCAGGGTTTCATCGAGGTTGAGAATGACAGCGCAGACGCCGGCGTGGGCGGCGACCTGGGTGAACTGCTCGGGCGCGGGGTCGGGGGAGGCGCCGGCGCACGCGGCGGCGGCGGCGAGGTCGGGGTGGGCGGCGTAGTACTCGCGCAGCGTGCCCAGGCGAGCGGTGAGGATGCCCAGTTCACGCGGCGTGGGCGGGCGGGCGAGGATGAGTTCCCAGGCGCGCGTGAGTCGCTGGTCGTCGCTCGCGGGGACTTCGCGCAGGACGCGAGCGGCGAGGGCGGCGGCGGCCTCGGCGTAGGTGGGATCGTTGAGGAGGATGAGTGATTGCAGGGGCGTGTTGGTGCGGATGACGCGGACCGAGCAGCGCTGGCGGAGGGAGGCGTCGAACATGTTCGCCGGCGGCGCGGTGCGTCTCCAGAAGGTGTAGAGGCTGCGGCGATAGAGATCCGCGCCCAGGCCCTGCTCGTACTTCAGGCGGCCGAAGCTGACGTCTTCCCACACGCCCGAGGGGTGGTAGGGCTTGACGGGAGGTCCGCCGAGCTGCTCGACCAGCAGGCCGGAAGCGAAGAGGGCCTGGTCGCGGATGACGCCGGCGGGAAGGCGGAATCGGGGGGCGCGGGCGAGGAGGCGGTTTTCGGGGTCGCGCTCCAGAAGCTCGGGTGAGCACGCGGAGGACTGGCGGTAGGTGGCGCTGGTGACGATGTCTCGGAGGAGGGCCTTGGTGTTCCAGCCGGAGGCGATGAAGCGTGCGGCGAGGAAGTCGAGCAGCTCGGCATGCGTGGGGCGATCCCCCTGGGTGCCGAAGTTTTCGGGTGTGCGCACGAGGCCTTGGCCGAAGAGTTGCTGCCAGAAACGGTTGACGGCGACGCGCGCGGTGAGCGGGTTGGAGGGGTCGGTGAGCCACTGGGCGAGGCCCAGGCGCGTGGGCGGGGCGGCAGAGAGGGCGGGGAGCGCGGATGGAGTCGCGGGGGCGACGGTTTCACCGGGATGGTCCCACGCGCCGCGGATGAGCATGTGCGTCTCGCGCGGCTCGGCACGGTCGTGCATGACCATGACGTTGAGATCTTTGGGGCCGGCGGGCGTTTCGACGGCGTGGAGGGTGGTGAGGGGGGCCATGTCACCGGCGTCGCCGGCGCCGGTCTCGTCCACGCTGTTGAAGTAGGCGAAGAAGCGGTAGTAGTCGCGCTGGGTGATCGGGTCGTATTTGTGGTCGTGGCACTGGGCGCACGACATGGTGAGGCCCAGGAAGGCGGTGGAAGTTGCGTCCACACGGTCATGAACGTAATCGATGCGTGATTCTTCGATGTCGCGGCCGCCCTCACCGTTGATGGGGTGGTTGCGGTTGAAGGCGGTGGCGAGGATCTGCTCGGCGGTGGGCGAGGGGAGCATGTCGCCGGCGATCTGGTCGGTGATGAACTGGTCGTAGGGGAGGTTGTTGTTGAAGGCGCTGACGACCCAGTCTCGCCAGGGCCAGGCGGTGCGATCGAGGTCGAGCTGGAAGCCGTTGGAATCGGAGTAGCGGGCGACTTCCATCCAGGCTTCGGCCATGTGCTCCCCGAAGCGCGGGGAGGCGAGGAGGCGGTCGATCAAGCGCGTCCAGGCGTCGGGCGAGGTATCGGCGAGGTAGGCGGCGGCTTCGTCGGGCGTGGGGGGCAGTCCGGTGAGATCGAGGGAGAGGCGGCGGATGAGCGTGCGGGGGTCGGCGGGTGGTGAGGGGTGGAGCGTGCCCTGCGGATCGTGCTCGCGGAGGGCGGCGAGGACGAAGCGGTCGATTTCGTTGACGCCCCAGGGTTGGCTCGCGGTGGCCGGGGCTGCAGGAAGGGCGGGGGCGACGACAGGTTCGAAGGCCCAGTGGCCGCTCCAGGGAGCGCCGGCGGAGATCCACGTTTGAAGCAGGGACTTCTCCGCGGCGGTGAGCTGGCGAGCGGCGGCGGGCGGGGGCATCTGCTCGTCGGGGTCGTCGCTGAGGACGCGGCGAAGCAGCTCGCTTGCCGCGGGGTCGGAGGGCGCGACGATGCGGGCGGGAAGGTCGGGGGTGTCGGGCTCGTCCCGTGTGGGGCCGAAGAGGCCTTCCTTGAGATCGATCCGCAGGCCGGCCTTGCGCTTCTGGGAATCGGGGCCGTGGCAGGCGTAGCAGGCGTCGGAGAGGATGGGGCGGATGTCGCGGTCGAAGTGGATGGGGCGAACCGGGTCGGACTGGTGACCCGCGGCCGCGCCGCGGCTGAGGAGGAGGAAGAGCATGAGGCCCGCGAGCATGCGGTGAGTCTAATGGATTTGGGGAAAACCGGAAGGGCCTCTGGGGGCAGGATCGCGGCGGGGCCGAGGAGGCGTTACCATCGCGTCACATGCTCGTGCTGCACGAACTCCGCAAATCGTTCGGAACGCTCCTGGCGGTGGACGGGTTGTCGCTGCGGGTGAAGCCCGGGGAGGTCTTCGGGCTGCTGGGACCCAACGGGGCGGGCAAAACTACGACGATCTCGATGGCGGTCGGGCTGCTGGCGCCAGATTCGGGGAGCGCGGAGCTGGAAGGGCTGGGGACGTGCTCGGACCCCAAGGTTCGGCGATCGATCGGGATGGCGCCGCAGGCGCTGGCGCTGTACGACAACCTGAGCGCGGATGAAAACCTGCGGTTCTTCGGGACGCTCTACGGGTTGTCGGGAACGACGCTCGCGGGACGCGTGGACGCCGTTTTGAACGCCGTCGGTCTGGCGGATCGCCGCAAGGATTACGCGGGGACGTACTCGGGCGGCATGAAGCGCCGGCTCAACCTCGCGGCGGCGCTGGTGCACGATCCGCCGATTTTGCTGCTGGATGAACCAACGGCGGGCGTTGATCCGCAGTCTCGGGCGAGCATCATCGACATGGTGCGTTCGCTCCAGGCGCGGGGGAAGACGGTCATCTACACCACGCACTACATGGAGGAGGCGCAGAAGATCTGCGACCGCGTGGGGATCATCGATAAGGGGCGGCTGCTGGACGTGGGGACGGTGGACGAGCTGATCCATCGCCACGGCGGGGACTCGGTGGTGACGGTGAAGCGCGGGGAGGTCGAGGAACGCATCCAGACCGCCGAGCCGATGCGCGTGCTCTCCGACGCGGTGCGCGGGGAGGCGACGAGCGTGCGTGTGGACCGCCCGGACCTTGAAGCGGTGTTCCTGAACCTGACGGGACGGAGGCTGCGCGATTGATCTCTTCCATTCTCGCGATCGCGGTGAAGGACCTGAAGCTGATCCTGCGGGACAAGGCGTCGGCGTTCTTCACGTTCGTGTTCCCGCTGCTGCTGGCGATCATGTTCGGGTTCTTCTTCGGGGGCGGAGGGGACTCGGGGCACATGACGCTGGGTGTGGTGGATGAGGATCGCTCGGAGGGGGCGCGGTCGTTCGTGCAGGACCTGACGGAGGTGGACGGGATCGAGGTGTCGGAGCTGCAGACGGCGGGAGAAGCGGCGACGAAGATCCGTCGGGGAGATTTGAGCGCGGCGGTGGTGCTGCCCAAGGGGTTTGGGGAATCTGTCTCGAGCGTCTTCAGCGGCGGGGGGATGAAGATCACGGGGTACGTGGCGCCGGGGGCGAAGGCGGAGACGGGGCTGCTCACGGGAAAGCTGACGGAGCTGGGGTTCCGGCGGATGATCGACGGGTTCAGCGACCCGAAGATGTTCACGGGCCAGATCGACCGGGCGCTGGCGTCGATCAATACCTCCCCGGACATCTCGCCCGAGCGCCGCAGCACGCTGTCAACATTCCTGCACAGCCTGGGATCGTTCTCCAAGGAGATCGACGCGCAGGACAACGCCGAGTTGAAACCGCCCGACCGCGGCGGGCAGGCCGAAGGCACGGGAGCGAAGAACGGCGCTTCAGATGGGCCGAAGAACACGGGCGGCGTTGCCGAACGCAAGTCGGTGATGTCAAACTTCCGGCCGGTGGATGTGTCGTTCGAAGAACTCACCAGCGACCGGTCGGGTCCGCGCACGGCCTTTGAGATCTCGTTCCCTCAGGGCGTGGTGTGGGGGCTGATGGGATGCACGATGGCGTTTGGGATCTCCCTCGCCGAGGAACGTACCAAGGGAACCTTGCTGCGGCTCACGACCTCACCGCTCAGCCGCTCGCAGATCCTGCTGGGCAAGGCGGTAGGGTGTTTCATCGCGTGCGTGGCGGTGCAGACGATGCTGATCCTGATGGCGCTGCTGCCGCCGTTTCGCGTGCACGTCACCAGCCCGGTGGCGATGGTCGCGGGCGTGCTGCTGTGCGGCCTGGGCTTCACGGGCGTGATGATGCTCCTCGCCGGACTCTCGCGCACCGAGAGCGCGGCGCAGGGGATCGGCCGGGCGGTGATGCTCGTGCTCGCCCTCATCGGGGGCGGAAGCATGCCGCTCTTCCTGCTTCCCAAGGTCGTGCAGACAATCAGCGGGATCAGCCCGTTCAAGTGGGCGACGCTGCTGATCGAGGGCGGGCTGTGGAGGAACTTCTCCGCGGGGGACATGCTGCTGCCGGGCGGGGTGATGGTGGTGATCGGCGTCGCGGGGTACGCGATCGGGGCGAGCCTGTTTCGGTGGCAAGAGTGAGGGGAAGAGACGAAGAGACAGAGAGACGAAGAGACGAAGACATGAGAAGTAACGGAGTCACGGAGTCAGGAAGTCACGGAGTCAGGAAGTCAGGAACGTCAGGAAGTCAGGGAGCTGGTGTGATGGCGGATGCGAGGGATATTTTGGATCGGGCGGGGAGGGACGCGGCGGGCGTGCTGGGGATGCTGCGCGAGGACGGCGGGATCCGCGCGACGTTTGGGGCGGTGACGGGGGCGCTGGTGAAGGCGTTCAAGGCAGGCGGAAAGGTGCTGGTGTGCGGCAACGGCGGATCGATGTGCGACGCGATGCACTTTGCCGAGGAGCTGACGGGGCGCTTCCGCAACGACCGGCCGGCGCTGGGGGCGATCGCGCTGGCCGACCCGACGCACATCACGTGCGTGGGGAACGACTTTGGGTTCGATCACATCTTTTCCAGGGGCGTCGAGGCGCTGGGACGCGCGGGGGATGTGCTGGTGGTGCTGAGCACCAGCGGCAACTCGGAGAACATCGTGCGAGCGGTCGCGGCGGGGCGGGCGCGGGGGCTGGTGCTGGTCTCGCTGCTGGGCAAGGGCGGGGGCAGGCTCAAAGGGGCGTGCGAGCACGAATTCGTCGTGGCCGGCGCGACGTCCGACCGCATCCAGGAGCTGCACATGCTGCTTCTGCACACGCTGGTGGAGGCGGTGGAGGCGGAGATGGGTTTCTAGAGCTGTACCGGTCTACTTGGAAGACCTGCGGATCGTGAGCCGAGCGGCCTGAGAGGCGTTCAGCTTGATGGTGGTCACCCGAATCGCGGCACCGGCTTTGGAGATTGTCCGGCGCGATTCTTCCACGGAGAGGGTTGAAGTAGGCTTCGCCTGATTATCCGCCATCGCCATACCTCCTTCCGATGTACTCCGCGACGCCTTCGCACGCCCTGAAAATCGGCCTGCACGCCTCCTCGGTAAAGCACTGGCGGGCGGATGAGTCAAAGTATACGACGGAATCAACGATGCCGTCCACGCCCTTAATAGGGATGGCGAGCCAGGAATACCGGCTGTCGTTGAGGCCCTTGGCTTCCGTTTCGTCAAAGCCCCATTCCTCAACCATTTCTTTTCGGAACGCGATGGTGTCTTCCGACTGACGATGCGCCACTTGCGGATCACCGGTTCGGGCGGCCAGTCCAATAACTCCATTTTTCGCCGACACCCTTTTGCCTGCGCTTCCTGTTTGCCCACCGGGCCCCACGGCATACGGCGTCACACACTCCAGTTCTTCCAACGTTCCGTTGGGAGACTTGATCACGCGGTACACCGCTACTCGAAAGCCATTGGGATCACCCGCGCTGTGCCCTTCTGCAAAGGTGGCGCGGAGGACCATGCAGCATCCGAGGAGGTCGGCAGGGTTCGAGCGAGCAAGCTGGGCTGCGTTATCGTCCCGCGCGAACATCACGCGAAGGATCGCCGCGACAAGGGACAGCAAGCACACGGCGATCGCGGCCCACACGCCCACCGACGAGGGTTCAGGCAGGTTGTTTTGAATAGCGTTGGCCGTATCGCGTGCATATTCCGTCCAGGCCCGGTGCGCGAATACGCTCGCGCCGCACAGCACAACCACCTGCACGACAAACTCGAGCAGCCACTTCTGTCGCTTGAGCCATGACGGCCGTGCACTCGGTATACGCGACATACCCACCCCCGTACCGCGTGATTCAATTCCTATGGCTTACTGGATATATCGCCGCACCACCACCGTGTCGTTCTGGCCGCCGAAGCCGAACGAGTTGGACATGCACACGTGCACGCCGCCCTGGGCGTTGAGATCGCGCGGGGCGTTGGGGACGTAGTCCAGGTCGCAGTCGGGGTCGGGGGTGTTCAGGTTGATGGTGGGCGGGACGATGCCCGTCTGGATCGCCTTGACGCAGGTGATGAGCTCGACGGTGCCGGCGGCCTGGATCAGGTGGCCGAGCATGCTTTTGACGCTGGAGAAGGGGATCTTGGGGGCGAGGGGGCCAAAGACGGACTTGACGGCGACGGTCTCGATCTTGTCGTTTTCCTTGGTGCCGGTGCCGTGGGCGGAGATGTAGTGGATGCCTGGGCGGCCGCCTTCCCCGGGTTCGCGGGGATTGATGCCGGCCTGCTTGAGGGCGGCGACCATCGCGGCCTGGGCGCCCTTGCCGTCGGGCTGGATGTCGGTGATGCGGTAGGCGTCGGCGGTGGAGCCGTAGCCGGCGATCTCGGCGAGGGGTGTCGCGCCGCGGGCCTTGGCGTGGTCGAGTGATTCCAGGACGAGGATGCCGGCGCCCTCGCCCATGACGAAGCCGTCGCGGGTCTGATCAAAGGGGCGGGCGGCGGTGCGGTAATCGTCCCGGCGCTGGGACATCGCGGTGAGGCGGATGAAGCCGGTCATGCCCAGGGCGTGGACCATGCTGTGGGTGCCGCCGGCGAGCATGAGGTCGGCGTCCCCGCGGCGAATGATCTCGAAGGCTTCCCCGACGGACTGGGCGCCGGCGGCGCAGGCGGTCATGCAGTTGAAGGAGGGCCCTCGGCAGCCGAACTCGGCGGCGAGGTGGGAGATTGCGAGGTTGGGTTCCTGCTCGATCTCCCTCGCGGCGGTCATGCGGGCCAGGGCGGTGCGGGCCCATTCCCCGCCGTCCCCGTGCTCCTGGCCTTCGCGGAAGCCGGCGATGTTCGCGGCGGCGAAGTTGGCGAAGTCCAGTGAGCCTTCTCCCGCGCCCAGATAGACGCCCAGGCGACGGGGGTTGATCTTGGCGGAGTCGAGACCGGCCTGTCGCCAGGCCTTGGAGGCGGCGGCGAGGGCGAACTGGGAGCTGGTGCCGGCGGTGGCGTGGCGGGCGTGGGTGTTGGGGAGGAACTCTGAGAGCTTGAAGCCCTGGACCTCGGCGGCGAAGTTGGTGACGAAGGTGGAGGCGTCGAAGCGGGTGACGGGCCCGATCGCGTTCTCACCGCCCAGCAGCCGCTTCCACACGCCGTCGAGGTCGTGTCCCAGGGGCGTCATCCAACCCATGCCAGTAATCACCACACGGCTCAAATTGAAATCCCTTCTGGGCGCGGGGTGCGCGCGTGACCCGCGGGGAGTGCCCGCGGGGGATCGGATCGGGCAGGCGAGTGAGCGGCGGAGGTCAACCGCCGAAATCGTGGGTGCGGGGTTCGACGGGTCCGCCGCCGTCGTCGTCGTGGAACTCTTCCCCGCCCTCGTCGTCCTTGCCGATGTTGAGCTTCTCGATGTTCAGAACGCGGACCAGGCCGTCCTTGAGCCGGCGCTCGGCGAAGTTGATGATGAGCCCCAGTTCCAGGTCGGCGGCCTTGAGCTGCGCGCGGACGCTGGAGCGTTCGAAGGAGCCGATGTCCCCCGGGCGGGCCATGAGCTCGACGACGAAGCGGTTCTCGATGAAGAGGTCGGTGGCGATGGTGCCGACCTGCTTGTCCTTGTACATGACCGGGACGGCCTTGCCCTGGGAGAAGTTGATTCCGCCGGCGGTCAGCTCGCTCTTGAGGGCCTCGGCGTAGACGCTCTCGTCGTAGCCGGGTCCGAGCGTGCGGTGCACGTCGATCGCGCAGCCGATGACGCGGCGAGAGATGTCGGTGAGCGCGGGATCAAGGTCGGAAAGGGGCACGCCGCGCCTCTCGCGGTTGCCACCACCGCCCCCACCACCGCCGCCTTCACCGCCGTAGCCGCCACGGCCCCCACCGCCGCCGCCGCCGTAGCGATTGCCACCACCACCACCACCACCACCGCCGTAGCCGCGGCCTCCGCCGCCGCCACCACCACCGTAACCGCCTCCGCCGCCACCGCGCGTGTCTCTGTAGTCGCTGTTCATTACCGAGCTCCCGGTCGGGCTCGCCGGCCCGCATGAAGGTTCCCACCACCGATTGAGTCCGTAGAACAGTTCCACGGGACAGCAATCTTTAGGAGCATCCCCCTCCCGGGGCGCGATCCTGCGAGCCAATCCCCCAAGGAAGGCCCGGGGAGGGGGTAGTGCGGCGTCTCATGGGGATACCGGCGGCCGATCGGACGGGCAAAGTGTGCCACGGACGGGCGGACGGGAACGACGTTCTGGTACACCTGCACGGCAAGAGGGGTCTCCCCGCTCCGCGGGCGGTGTCGCACGAGGCGTCAGCATCCTCCCTCGAAGGCGTGGACGAAGGCGTCAAAATCGTCGGTATCGACAAAGCCGCTGAGATCGATATCGGCCTCGACCTCTCCGGCTTCGAAGGATCGCACGAATTCATCGTAGTCAAAGACGTCCACGAATCCGGATCCGTCAAAGTCGGCCGGGCAGGGCGGTGGCTGGTCGTCCCCGAAAAGGGCGAACGAGAAGTCAAGGGGCCGGCCGGTCGCGGCATCGCGTGCCGGGGTCCATGTCCCGCTCGCGGAATCAAAGGTGTACCCGTTTTCGAGCCCGCTCTTCCAGGGGCAGGGGGGCACACCCACGCCGCCCAGTGATGGGTCTCCGTCGAACGCGACCTCGATCCAGTACCGGCCCGGGCTGAGCTGGGGAACCCAGGTGAGGTCGATGAACGCTTCCTGGATGCGCCGGGAATCATCGGCGGGCGTGTGGAGGGGCACGCGGTAGATCCCGGCGTCTTCATCGGCCTCGACGAGACGGTTGGTGATGATGTCCCCTGCGACGAGCACGGAGGTCTGCGGCGTGGCGCCCTTCCAGATGCGGACGTAGGCGCTGGAAATGGTGGGCTCGTCCTCGATATTGAGGGCGTTCTCCTGGTAGACGGGCCAGAGGACCGAATCGAGCCACATGTCGCCGCCGGGTGGGACCTCGAAGTCGTCGGCGACGTGGGCGAGGGCGCGTGAGCCTTCAAAGCCGAGCGTCGCGTCCCCATCGAGAGGCGAACTGATGTCGTGCTCATCAGCGCCGGCGGCAAGGTCGGTGAGAAGGGTGCATTCCCCGAAGGCGTTGCCGCCGGGCAGGCCGGTCTCGTGGGCGGCGCCGCCCATGTCGATGGACCATTCGAGATCGTGGCCTGGATTGCCGCCCATGTCGTAGCTGAAGGAGATGGCGGGGAAGATGACCGAGAAGTTTCCGGAGGCGCCCTTCCCGGGAAGGCCGACGATGCCGGCGAAATATCCGGTCTGCTCGAGCTGGGTCACCGTGCCGCCCTCGACGACGATGTAAAGGCGGCCGCTGGGGGAGACGATGGCGGGATCACCCAGCTGCGCTTCGAAGGTCATGTCGGGCGCGGTGTTGGTGAGGAACCGGACATTGTCTCCCCCGCTCCACTGGGTGCCGCCGCCGGAGTTGCCGACCACCGAGCGGATGTTCAGGAGCGTTTGGCGCGTCACGACGCCCGTGGTGTGGTCGATCAGGGTGCAGCGGATCGGGTCCTTGAGAACCTTCCGGTCGCCTTTCTTTACCGTCACCGTGTTGCCGTTTTGGTTGAAGAACGAGCCAAACCAGGTGAAGTTGCCGTTGGAGGATCCCCTGCCGGAGAAGTGGGCCTGCGCCATGGAGCGGGCGCGGGCCATCGCCGATTTGCGCCACTTGCCCTTGCTGCAGCCGGTGAGCTGCGGATCGACGGAGAATCCCATGTTGACGAAGCCGTCGATCGACGAGCCGCCGCCGAGAACCTGGTCGACCTCGACCTGGGCGCAGGTGCGTGAGGTTGAATTGGGAGCAAACGTGGTGCCCCCAAAGTTCAGCGTCATCGGCGCCGGGGCCCAGGCGAGGGTGTTGTTATCCTTGTCCTTCTGCTTGCATCGGCGCGTGCGGTCACGTGTTTTCCAGTCGTAGGAGAACGAGATCTGGCGGGCGGGCCGGGCGGGGGGGGGCTCTTTGGCCCGCCAGAAGAAATCGTGGCGGACCTGTTCAAGCCCACCGCACACGTCGCACTGGTTGCGGTGGAGCTCCTGGCGGTCGGTGGCGAGGGTGGCGAGGATCCGGTCCTGCTGGTGGGGCGTGAACTCCGTTCTGCAGGTGGGCACCGAGCTCGACATGAAATTGAAGACCGGGGGGTCGTAGGGGAGCAGACCGCAGGGGGGTGTTTCCACGCCGATCCACACGCACGAGCTGTCAACGCGGCCCTTGATGTCGGGATCGGCGGCGGTGTCGTCGATCAGGTCCCCCGCGGTGGTGGAATTGCTTCCATCGGTGCATTCGACGGCGGTGAGCGCCACTTCATGGGTGTGGAACAGATTGAAATAGTGCGCCATCTCGTGGGGCACGGTGGACATGTTGGTCGAGGCCGCGACCTGGTCGTTGGCATAAATAATGCCCTGGACGGGGTCGTGGCTGAAGGATGAGATGCCACGGAGGGCGCCTCCTTCGAGTGATTCAACGAAATAGCAGTTGATCGTTCCGTCTACCACGTCCTTGGCGCGCAGCGCGTCGATCTCCGAACCGGAAGTATCGGTGAAGTCCTTGTCGTTGATGTAGCGGACATGGCCGATCTGGGCGAAGGAGATATCCATCGGCGCGAACTCGCGGTTGAGGAGCAACAGGGCCTTGCCCAGCGTTTCGCGGTCGATTCCCTTCGACAGTTTGTTGGCCCTGACGACATGGAACGTAAGGCCGATACACGTGTGTACACGGGGATAAATATGCGAATCAATCCCTTCGGCCATCCGCCGCAGTTCGGCGGCGACCTGCTCGGGCGAGACGACGGTACCGCAGTCTTGCATCATCGGCGGCAGCACCTGGCCGCGGGACACGGTGCACGCGAGGCCGGCCACGAGCACAAGCGCGTTGCACAACGACAGCACAGGAGTTGCGTTCATGTCGATTTCCCCCGAGAAGCAATCTTCACGTGCCCGCGCGTGCGGCCCCGGCAGCACGTCACGGCACGGCGAGCATCACTTTAATCGCTCATCGCGTGCTTCACAATACATTATTACAACCTTCACATGAAGCATCGCCTTGATTCGAAGCCTGGAGTGATGGCAACTCCATGCCGAGCATGTTGTTGCGCCTCATGGCCGTCCCCCCAGTTTTTCTGCGCGGCGTGGAGTGAAATGCCCGCGGCGGGCTAAAAGAGCTTCTGCTGGTTCTTCACGTCTTTGACGCGGCGCTGGAGGATCTCCAGCTCGCCCAGGAGGTCGTCGACGTTCTTGAACTTGCGGTACTCGCTGGCAAAGCGGATGTAGGCGACCTCGTCGACGTCCTTGAGCTTCTGCATGACACGTTCCCCGACGAGCCTGGACTCGACCTCCCGGTCGAACTCCCGGTGGAGCTCTTCCTCGATCTGGTCGACCATGTGCTCCTTGGCTTCCTCGGGGATGGGGCGCTTGCCGAAGGCGGCCATGATGCCGCGCATGACGTTGTCCCGGTTGAAGGGGACGCGCGTGCCGTCGCGCTTGATGACCACCAGCCGCGCGGTCTGCTCGACGCGCTCGTAGGTGGTGAAGCGCTTCTCGCAGCCCAGGCATTCACGGCGGCGGCGCACGACGCGAGCGCCGTCGGATTCCCGGCTGTCGATCACCTTGTCGTTGTTCGCATTGCAGTAGGGACAGATCACGTCAGCACCGCCCATCGGGGGTTAGGCCGGGAATGGCCCGACCGGCGGTATGGTGACGACTCGGGGCGGTCTCGTCAAACGGGTCTGTATTCAGCCGCGGCGGCGGCGGGCCAGGGCGAGCAGGCCAGGGAAAGCGAGCAGGGCCGCGGGGGGGGCGGGGATGACGACGATTCGCAGGGCGGTCGGGTCGTCCCAGTCGAGGTGGAGGGAGAGTCCGCCGCCCAGGTCGGCGCCGGTGATGTCGTTGGGAGAGAAGCTGCCGGTGATGGAGGAGGCATCGATGACGCGGAAGACCTGGCCGATGGCGAAGGCAAAGCCGTCGGCGGGGAGGGCGGCGAGGGTGAGGGTGGCGCCCTGGGCGATGGTCATGGGGCCGGTGACGTCGATCTTGTCGAAGCCGATGCCGGCGCCGTAGCCGGTGATATCGATGGTGAGGGCGCTGACGCTGGTGAGGGCGAGGGAGCCGATGAAGTTGACCTGGCCGGGGGAGTTTCCGGGGCTGAAGGAGCCGTTGATGACGGTCTGGCCGGAGATGGTGCCGTTGCCCGAGAGCGTGCCATCGAGGGTGAAGGTGTTTTCGACGTTGATTGCGCCGCCGGCGAGGTGGACGAGCGAGCCGGTGTCGGCGGTGTAGTTTCCGGTGCCGGGTCCGACGCCGCGGACATCGAGGACGCCGCCCTCGAAGACCTCGACGACGCTCCCGCTGTTCTGCTGGAAGCTGCCGTTGATGGTGACGAGTGAATCGTTGCTCGCCGCGCCGGGTCCGACGGCGAGGCGGCCGTCCACCTGCAAGGTGCTCGAGGGGCCGACCAGCGGGAGCGGGGTGATGCTGACGTCCTTGCCGCCGCGGACCGTGAAATCACCGCGGGCGGTGATGTACTCGAGGGACCCGATCGCTTCGACGCCGGTGGACTTGTTGATGATGCTGCCCGTGCCTGCGAGGACGACGGTGTTGTTGATGCGGTGGATCTCGGCGCCGGGGAAGGAGAGCGTGCCGTCGATGTTGAAATCTCCGTTGGAGATTTCCCCGGTGCCGGCGTTGAAGTTGATGAGCGTGAAGGTGTCCTGGATCTCGAAGAGGCTGTTCTCGCCCACGACAAGTTTGCCGTGGGCGGGGCCCGCTTCCTGGACCTCGATGCTGCCCTCGGGGCGGAACTCGCGGGTGTCGGCGATCTCGAACGAGCCGGTCTCGGTGATGGTGTCGAGCTGGTTGAGGGCGGATTCATCGACGCGCAGGCCGTTGTCGATCTTGGACTCGGGGCCGCTGAGCAGGATGCGGCCGGCGACCTTCTTGATCTGGAACTGGGGATCGATCCAGCGGAAGACGGCGGGCTGGCCGGGCTTGCTGATGAGGATGATCTCCCCGCCGGCGAGGGTCTTGGAGCCGGTGTTGAAGTTGGTGAACTGGAAGCCGGGGTTGATTTCGAAGGTGGAGCTCAGGGAGGCGGTGAGTTTTCCGCCGTTGGAGAAGTTGCCGGGGGTGGTGAGATTCTTGCCGTTGGCGATGGTGAGCGCGCCGGTGGCGGAGTTGGTGGTGATGCTGGATTCCAGGGCGGCGAAGGAGGCGGCGGGGCCGTCGAGGGTGACGTCGGCGCTGTTGGTGGTGACGTTGGTCGCGACGAAATCGAGGGAGGAGGCGCCCTTGACGAACCACTTTCCGCCGGCGGCGAGGGTGCCGGCGCTGACGGGCGGCTGATCGGCCTTCAGGGTGCCGCTCTCGACGCGGACCGAGCCGGTGTTGGAGAGGGAGACGCCGCTGAGGAAGGTGGTGCCGGTCCCGGTCTTTTTGGTGAAGGTGCCGGCGACGGCGAAGGTGGGACGGGCGCCGGTGTTGTCCCAGGTGACGTTCTTGTCGTTGGTGGCTTCGAGCACTGCGCCCGCGGCGATGCTGATCCCCGCGGAATCGCCCATGGAGATGTCCCCGCCGGTCCATGAGCCCGAGGCGCCGTTGTGGGCGAGCTTGCCGGCGGTATCGAGCCGCAGGCCGGTGGCGCCGGAGATAGAGAGACTGCCGCGGGTGTCGACCGTCACGCCGCCGTTGATGATCGGGGCGGTGGTCGGGCCATTGAAGGTCGCCGCGCCGTTGATGCGGACGGTTCCGCCGCCGGTGATGGTGCTCGAGCCTTGCGCGAAGCTCTGGGACGCGGTGAACTGCGTTCCCGGGCCGACGCTGAGCGTGCCGTTGTTGGTGAAGCCCGCGGCGGTGGTGAAGTTGCGGCCGGAGGCGAGCTGGAAGGTACCGGCGGCGGCGTTGATGGAGAGGCCGTCGACGGCGGCGAAGGTGGAGCCGGCGCCCTGGAGGATGATCGTCGCCGCGTTGGTGGTGATGGTGTTGCCGACCAGGTCGAGCGTGGAGCCGTTCAGGACCTTCCAGGTTCCGCCGGTGAGCGTGTTGCCGGCGGTGGTGACGCTGTTGGACTTGATGGTGCCGCTGGCGACCTCGAGCGTGCCGGTGTTGGTGAAGGGAACGTTGAAGAACTCGGTGGTGCCGGTGCCGGTGGTCTTGCGGATGGTGCCGTTGTTGATGATGGTGGGCGCGGCGCCGATGCCGTTGTGGCGGAATCGCTTGTCGTTGAGGATGGTGAGCGTGGTGGAGCCGCTGAAGGTGTAGGTGGAGCCCATGCCGCCGCCCAGTTCACCGTTGCCCTGCCAGGTGCAGTTGGAGCCGTTGTAGTTCACGTCGGTGTCGCAGATATCGACGTCGTCGGAGAGGTCAAAGAGCACGTCGCCCGTGAAGTTGAGCGTGCCGGCGCTGAGCACGTCGCGGCCGTTGCTGACCCCGGAGAAACGGGCGAGCCCGCCGACGCTGAGGCCGCCGGCGTTGTTCCCGCGGATGAGTCCGGAGTTGAGGTTGAAGCCGTTGACGATGGAGAGGGTGTTGCCGTCGAGCTGGAAGGTGGCGTCGGCGGAATCGATCACCAGGGAGCCGATGGTGCGGTTGATGTCCAGGTGGACGTCGTACAGGCTGCCCGTCGCGTCGATGGTGACGTCGGCGGTCGGGCCGTTGGGCACGGTCGCGGGATTCCAGCGGGCCGAATCGTTCCAGAAGCCCGTGGTGGCGTCGAGCCAGCTCGCCGGCTGGGCGCGGGCGAGGCCGGCGCACGCCGACAGGATCGCCGCCGAAAGAACAGCCGAGCGAGAGCGAACGCTGACCACGGCACGTGACGAATTCATGTGTCTCTTCCCTCTCCAAACAAAATGCTCACAACCTTCCACCGATGGGCGGATGGCTGGACTCTCCGGGGACGAGCCTACCAGATCACTCCGCGCGAACAAACACAAGTTGAGGCGGCCCATGATGTTTACTTCCGCTCTCCGAGCGTTTTGACCTTGTCCTGACACTCCGCAAGGCCCTTCTTGACCTCGGGGATGACGTTCCAGTCGGGGGGCTGGACCTTCTGGTCCACCAGGTCGAGGCTGAGGCGGAGGGCCTCCTGATATCGGTCCATCGCCTGGGTGTAGAGCTGCACGGCCTGGGCGGGGTCGGCCTGGCTGGAGGCCAGTTCGCGCTGGAGGTCGGCGAGCTTGATGAGGCCGACGTTGAGGTCGGCGGTGTGGCGGGTGATGGGGTCGGAGCGGGAGAGGCTGCGGCGCAGGGCGAGGGATTTCTCGAAGTGCTGCGTCGCCGCGGCGAAGCGGGCGGGGTCCTGCACGCGGCCGAGCTCTCGTTCCATGTTGCCAAGCTTGTTGGAGATGGTGGCCAGGTCGCGCTGGGCTTCAAGGTCGGAGATATCGGCGGACTGCAGCGCGGCGGCGATCGCCTGGGCCTGCGTGAAATGTTCCCGTCCGCGCAGGAGCGTGGGGATGTACTCGGGATTCGGCGCTCCGCCGGCGTCCCTGGCCTGCTGGTCGATGACGGCGGCGCGTTCCTGGAGGGCCCAGCCGGCGAAGTGGTGGGAGATTTCCAGGTCGCGCTTGAGGTCGCGGTCCTGGGGGCGCTGGTCGGCAAGGGCGGAGAGCTGGGGGATGGCGCGGGCCATGAGGGCGTCGGCGCGGTCGGCGGCGGCGAGGGCGAGGTCGTACTTCTTGTCCCTGCGGTAGCGTGCGATGACGCCGGAGATGAGGTACTCGGCCTGGGCGTTGCGGGCGGCCAGGGCGCGGCGAGCGAAGGCCGGGTCGCCGGGCTGGGCGTCGCGGCGCGCGGACCAGAAGTCTTCGACGGCGGCGTAGCTTGCCTCGGACTGCTGCTGGAGGGCGGCGGCCTCTTCGGAGGTGCGGGCGAGGAGTGTGAGGCGGGCAAGGCAGGAGCCGATGCCGGTGAGGCAGTCGGCGCGGTCGGCCTCGATGCGGGCTCGCTGGTCGGACGCGGGCGGGAGCTTGGCGAGGCCTTCGTCCAGGAGCTGGAGGGCTCGCTCGAACTGGGGCTTGGCGTCGGCGGCCTTCTGGTCGAGGCGGAGGTTCTCGGCGAGGGACTTGATGGAGCGGCCCAGGTCGGCCTTGGCGATGGGGTCGGCGGGCTGGAGTGTGAGGAGTTTTTCGCGCAGCTTGAGGGCCTGGTTGAAGTGCTCGACGCCCTGGTCGGTGTCCCCGATGCGCTTGGAGAACATGGAGGCCATCATCTCACCCATGCGCTGGTGGACGGCGGCGGTCTCGGCGAGGATGGCGGGGTCGTCCCCGACCTTGGATTCCAGTCGCTGCAGGTACTCCATCGCGTGCTTGAGGAAGGCCATGCGCACGGGGGTGGCCCCGACGAGGTTGCGGAGCATGGGGTCGATGACGAAGATCATCTGCCGCGCGGGGGTCAGGGCGGCCTCGGTGGCGGCCTCGGCCTTGCGGCGTTCGATGCGCTCGGCCTCGCGCGACTGGGTGATGACGCCCAGCTGCTCCTCGGTCTGCTTGAGGAGCTGGTCCTGCTTGTCCAGAGCCAGGGCGAGGTTGGCCTGGGCGAGGGACTTGGCGCGGTAGAGCACGCTCATGATGACGGCGAAGACGATGAGTGCGGAGACGACGCCGGCCATGGCGGCGGCGGGGACCCAGTAACGGCGGGCGGTCTTGGTGATGATGTAGAGGACGCTGTCGCGCTTGGCCTCGATGGGCTGGCCGCTGAGGTAGCGTTCGATGTCCCGGGCGAGCTCTCCGGCGGACTGGTAGCGGCGCTCGCGCTCCTTGGCGAGGCACTTCAGGACGATGGTCTCGACCTCGTCGTTGATCTGCCGGCGGACGGTGCTGGGGCGGGCGGGCTCGGCGCGGAGGATGCGGTCGAGCACGTCGCGCATGTTGCCGATGACGTCGTAGGGGAACTTGCCGGTGAGGAGCTGGTAGAGCACCACGCCCAGGGAGTAGACGTCGGTGCGCACGTCGACGTTTTCGTGCACGCCTTGAGCCTGCTCGGGGCTCGCCCACGGGAGGGAGCCGATGAACTGGCCCGTCATCGACATGATCGCCGGCGTGTCGGCGGAGCTGCCGCCGAGCATGGAGACCTTGGCGAGGCCGAAGTCGACGACGACCGGCTCCCCCGAGGTGCTGATGCGGATGTTGGAGGGCTTGATGTCCCGGTGGATGATGCCCTTGAGGTGGGCGGCGTTGATGCCCTCGCAGATCTTCAGGAAGAGGCGGAGCGTGTCCTCGACGGGGGGACGCTTGTCCCCGGCGATGGTTTCATCCAGGGAGCGGCCCGAGACGTAGTCCATCACGTAGAAGTGGCTGCCGTCGGTGGTGGCGCCGCTGTCGTGGATGCGGACGATGTTGGGATGGTTGAGCTGGCCGAGGATCTGGACTTCGCGCTCGAAGCGGGCCTTGCCGGCCGAGCCGCGGAAGGGGCCGCCATGCATGAGCTTGATCGCCACCCGCCGCTTGGTCGCGAGCTGGACGGCGAGGAAGACCGCGCCCTGCCCGCCGCGGTGCACTTCACGGATGAGCTCGTAGCCGGGGAAGGTTCCTGGCGGAGGGAGGTCGCCGGGGAAGTTGAATCCGCCCGAGCGGGGGGTCTGCGCGGCGTCGATCGCCTGGAGGATCAGGTCGCGCTCGGCGCGGGGCGTCTTGCTGGAGGGCTTGCCCGACGCGGCGCCTGAAGGAGCCGGCGCGGAGCCCACGCCGACGGGCGGATCGTGCGGACCCTGGCCAGCCTGCGCGGCGAACGGATCGGGGCTGGATGGGGGGGGGATCTGGGACATGGTGGGTGAATCACGGAACGCCCGGGCGGGGCTTGCTGCGAAACCGTCGCGCAGCGTACCACCGCCCCCGCACCCTCGAGACCCGTGCGGGTTGAACGGAGCGGGCGCGATCTACTCACGCGGGAGATGAAAAGAATCGGTCCTGGCCGCCCAGATGTTCCCGCAGGCGGTCGTGGGCGCGGGCGCGGAGCATCCAGGTTGCCCCTTCGGAGCGTCCCAGGGCGGCGGCGACCTCGGCGATGGACTTGCCTTCGAGGTCGTAGAGCCGGACGACCTTTTCATAATCGGGGGGAAGGTGGCGGAGGGCGGATTCGATGATCCGGCCGGCCTCCCCCTTGGCGGCGTCCCGGCTGGGGGTGGCGCTGGTCGCGCCGATAAACTGGAGAAACATGTCCGATGAATCATCGGGGGAGATCGGGGTGACGCGCTTGCTGGGGCCGGGGCGGCGGGAGGATTCCAGGGCCCGCACGGCGTCGATCAGGTTGTTCTCGGCCATGCGATTGAGCCAGGCGAGAAAGCCGCTGGCGCCGCCGGTCTTGAAGGTCGGCAGGCGGGTGACGACTTCCATGTAGGTGACCTGCATGACGTCGTCGGCGTCGAGCATCGCGTTCCAGGGGGGCGTGATCTTGTGCTCGATGCGCGTGCGGGTGACGGGGCCAAGCCGCTCAAGCAGCGTGACCAGGGCCTGCCGGTCCCCCGAAAGGGCTTTGGCAAGCAGTTGTTCGTGCTCGGGTGTAACGACCGAGGACACGGCGATCCCCTCCTTTGGAAGGGGAGTATACAGCCGGGCTGCGGTGTTGGAAGCGCTTCGACCCGGGGGAGGGTTTACTGGGCCCGGATGGTCTCGACGGGCTGGGCGTGCGCATCCTTCGCCGGTGGAACGCCATGCTCGACGGCCTCCCGTCCTCCCGCGGCGTGGGGGGGGATCGGCGTGGAGGCGGCCATCGCGGGCGGTTCGTAGGCGGCGGCCTTCTGGGCGGCCGTCATCAGGTTGTTACCGCCCAGGGCGAGGATGACGACGCCGACGGCGGAGAGGATGCCGGCGAGGCGGCGCGAGGTGAAGGGAGACTCGGTGGTGGGCGCGTTCGAGGGGTCGGGATCCTCGAGCATGACGGCCTTGACCAGGCGGAGGTAGTAGTAGGCGGCGATGGCGGAATTGAGGCCCAGGACGACGACGAGGATGGTCTCCCCGGCGGAGATGGCGCTGGTGAAGAGCGGGGCCTTGCCAAAGAAGCCCAGCAGCGGGGGCAGGCCCAGGAGGCTCAGGGCGCAGACCGCCATGATCCACCCGAGCATGGGGCGGGTGTGGCAGAGTCCGCGGAGCTCGTCGACGGTGTCGATCTCCTGGGGTTCGGTGGAGTCGCCGCGGGGCGTGCGTTCGAGCACGGCGACGACGGCGAAGGCGCCCAGGTTCATCACGCCGTAGCAGAGGAGGTAGAAGAGGACGGCGGCGATGCCGCTCTTGCTGAAGGTTCCATCCCCGGGTCCGGCGATGACGCCGACGAGCATGTAGCCGGAGTGGGCGATGGAGGAATAGGCGAGGAGGCGCTTGATGGAGGTCTGGAGGAGGGCCAGGACGTTGCCGATGGTCATGGTGAGGGCGGCGACGACCCAGAGGATGAGACGGATGGGCTCGGGGAGGGACGCGCCGGCGGGGTCGATGGTCCAGACGCCGGTATGGGCGGCGGCGTCGGGGAGGTACTGCCAGCCCATGGTGGAGCAGAGCAGAATGATGCCCAGGAAGCCGGCGGTCTTGGGGGTGAAGGCGAGGAAGGCCGAGACGGGGGCGGCGGCTCCTTCGTACACATCGGCGGTGTAGAAGTGCATGGGGACGGCGGCGATCTTGAATCCCATGCCGACCAGGGCCAGGAGCATGCCGGTCATGGCGAGGGTGTTGACGCCGTGGGCCTGGAAATGTTCGCGGATGTCGTTGAAGTTGGTGGCGCCGGTGCCGCCGTAGATGAGGGCGAAGCCGTAGAGGAAGATCGCCGCGCCCAGGGCGCCCAGGAAGAAGTACTTGACGCCGGCTTCCTGGCTCTTGTTTCGCCAGGGCATCCAGGCGCCGG
Source organism: Phycisphaerales bacterium (assembly GCA_044226385.1). Lineage (GTDB taxonomy): Bacteria > Planctomycetota > Phycisphaerae > Phycisphaerales > UBA1924 > JAEUJB01. Next base: position 97,176 of record JBGAHA010000008.1, on the reverse strand, counting down.
CGGCGCCGCCGGACATGGTGACCATGATGTAGGTGGGCAGGCTGGTGAGCTCGAGGGCGAGGAAGAGCCAGATGAGGTCGTCGGCGCTGGCGCAGAGCATGAGGCCGGTGAGAGAGAAGAGGAAGAAGGAGTAGAACTCGGCGCGGTTGCTGGAGAGGGGGTTGAACCTGGTGCGGCGGGCGGCGATGTGCTCCTCATCGGCGCGGTCAACGGTGCCGGCGACGAGCAGGAGCATGAGGAGGCCGACGACGGCGATGGCGCACTTCGCGTAGGCGACCATGCCCGGGAGGAGGAGCTGTCCGGTCTGTGCGGTGACCTGACCTGCGCCGGGGGTGGTCTGCCAAGCGACGATGCCGGCGAGGGCGAGGGCGACGCCGGAGAAGGGCGCGCAGAGCTTGCGTGTGGAGCGGTGGGGAGAGAGGCCCAGCATCATCACCCAGCAGGTGAAGGCGAAGAGGATGATCTCGGGCCAGAGGAAGGAAATACGGTCGGCGAGTGTCATCGGCCCGTGCCTCCGGTGGTCGTGTGGGCGGAGGAATCGCTGTGTCCCTCGGCCGGGCGTTCAACCGCGGCGGGCGGGTTTTCGGCGGGAGCGCTGGTCTGGGCAGGAGCGCCGGTTTGGGCGGCTTCGCCCGTTTCGGACTGGCCTGCCTCAGATTGGCCCGCCTCAGACTGGCCGGGCGCCATCGGCCGCGGCATGCGGGTCTTGAAGACTCCGGCTTCGCGGATGGTGTTGGCGGTCTGCGTCACCGAGCCTTCGATCGCCTGCAGCGCGGGCTTGGGATACAGGCCCAGGAAAAGACAGAGGGCGGCGAGGGGGAGCAGGATCAGGATCTCCCGGCCGCACAGATCGGTGGGAAGCACCGAGGCGTGGCCGTGCGCGGCGGGAGCGGCGTGGCCGCCGCTCGCGTGGGTAGCCCCGTGCGCGTCATGTCCATGATCGTTCGCCTGCGCGTGGGAATGAGCCCCACCACCGTGCGCGGCGTGTCCGCCGTGGCCGGCGGGTTCCACCAGCGGGCCCCAGACGACCTTGCCGGTGAGCTGGAGCAGGTACATCGCCGCGATGATCATCCCGACGCCGGCGATTGCGGCGTACCAGGGTCCAAGCAGGCCGGGCGTGGCGCCGGGCATGCGATCGGCGACCGCGGCGACCGAACCCCACGTGCCGCCGGAGCCCCAGCCGTCGCTGGACTGGAACGCGCCCAGGAGGCACATGAATTCGCTGATGAAGCCGTTGAGTCCGGGCAGGCCGACGGAGGCCATGACGAAGAAGACCATGAACGTCGCCCACACGGGCATCTTCGCGGCCAGGCCGCCGAGCTGGGCCATGTCGCGGGTGTGGTAGCGTTCGTAGACCATGCCGATGAGCAGGAAGAGGGCGCCCGTGGAGAGGCCGTGGTTGATCATGTAGAGGACCGCGCCGGAGAGGCCGATCTCGTTGCAGGCGGTGAGCCCCAGGACGCAGAAGCCAAGGTGGGCGACGGAGGAGTAGGCGACGAGCTTCTTGACGTCGGTCTGCACCCAGCAGATGAGCCCGCCGTAGATGATGCCGACGATGGAGAGGACGGCGAGGAAGGGGGCGTAGTGGGCGAAGGCGGCGGGGGCGAAGGGGATGGCGATGCGGTAGATGCCGTAGGTGCCCAGCTTGAGCAGGACGCCGGCGAGGATGACCGAGCCGGCGGTGGGCGCTTCGGTGTGGGCGAGGGGGAGCCAGGTGTGGAGCGGGAAGAGGGGGACCTTGACGGCAAAGCCCAGGAGGATCGCGCCCAGGACCCAGGCCTGCGTGGCGGGGGGCAGGTCGCGGGCGGCGAGCATGAGCCGGTCGAGATCGAAGGTCCAGGCGTGTCCGCCGGCCTTCACGGAGGCGAACCAGGCGACGTAGACCAGACCGGCCAGGGCGATGATGGAGCCGGTGAACGTGTAGAGGAAGAACTTGATCGCGGCCTTGCGGCGGTTGGTCGAGCCAAAGAGGCTGATGAGCACGAACATGGGGACCAGCGTGAACTCGAAGCAGATGTAGAAGAGGATGAGGTCGCGGGAGATGAACACGCCGGTCATCGCCGCCTGCAGGACCAGGAACCAGCCGTAGTAGGTCTTGCGGCGCTGGGTAATCGCCGTCTGGGAGCACAGGACGCAGATCGGCCCCAGAAGCACGGTGAGCAGCACCAGGAGCATCGAGACGCCGTCGGCGCCGACCTTGAATGTGACGCCCAGCGCGGGGAGCCAGGAGATCTCGTTCTCGAACTGGTAGCGGCCCGAGAGGTCCCACTGGAACAGGAGCATGGAGTACAGGCCCAGCAGCAGCGGGACGCAGGTGCCCGCCAGGGCGATCGCCGGCGCGTGGCGCTCGGGCATCCACGCCAAAAACGCCGCGAAGGCCAGTGGGAGCAGCATCAGCAGGATGAGGATCGACTCGGACAACGTTCGCTCCAGCGAAAGATCGGCATCCAGACCGTCGAGTCAGTCCGGCCCGGTGGGCGTGGACCGATCGACCTACACCCTCACGCTTAGGTCACGACCAGCAGGACGATGAGCAGGATCACGGCCAGGCCCCCGGCCATGCCCAGGGCGTAGCCGTGCAGAACACCGGACTGGGCGGGCCGGATGGTCTTGCCCAGCAGGCGGGGGAGCCAGCCAAAGAGGTCGACCAGTCCGTCGACGACGAGCTTGTCGATGAGATGGAAGATGTGGGCCAGGACCCACAGGGGCGTGCGGATGAGGAAGTCGTAGATTTCGTCGACGTACCACTTGCGCTGGGCGGCGACGGCGATGGGGCCCAGGGCGGCGGCGAGGCCGTCGGCGCGGCTGTGGGCGGCGGTGGTGCGTCCGAGGTAGTGCAGGACAAGGGCGATGCCGATGCCGGTGAGGCCGATGGCCGCCGACACGTAGTACATCACGGCGTGGGGGTCCCAGCCCAGGAACGTGCCGTGCGCGGCGGCGTGGGCGGCTTCGGGGCGGACGGCGGAGGAGTGGTGGACCATCGAGGCGACCCAGCCGCCGTGGTCGCCCATCAAGTAGAGGCCAGCCGCGAGGATCGAGCAGACGGCGAGGATGGAGAGGACGGTGTTGATGGCCCAGCCGGGGGCGTGGGGATGGAAGTGCGAGCCGTGGCCGTGCTCGTGGTGGGCGTGGTCGTCGTGCTTGGCGACGACGGCGTGACCGGCGGCGTGAGCGTGGCCGTGATCATCACCGTGATGGGCGTGATCGGCATCGTGGCCGGAGGCGTCGTGGGCGTGGAGCTCGTCACCGGGCTCGTAGCTGACGGGGCCGACGAAGACGCGGAAGAAGACGCGGAAGGTGTAATAGGCCGTGAGGCCCGCGGTGAGCAGCAGGAGCCAGCCGATGGGAGCCATGCCGGGGGTGACGAAGGCCTCGGCGAGGATCATGTCCTTGCTGAAGAAGCCGGGGGTGAAGGGGAAGCCGGCGAGGTTGAGGCAGCCGACGAGCATGCCGATGCTGACGATCTTCCAGCCGGGGACCTTCCAGACGCCCGAGAGCTTGCGGAGGTCGAGCTGGCCGGCAAAGCCGTGCATGACAGCGCCGCAGCAGAGGAAGAGCAGGGCCTTGAAGAAGGCGTGGGTGAGGACGTGGAAGGCGGCGCCGGTGCTGGTGAGCACGCCCAGGCCGGCGAACATGTACCCCAGCTGGGACACGGTCGAGTAGGCCATGATGCGTTTGATGTCGAACTGCGCCATGCCGATGGTCGCGGAGAAGAGCGCGGTGAGCGTGCCGACCCAGGCGACGATGGGCAGCGCGTGCTCGGAGCTGAGGAAGAGCGGGTAGCAGCGGGCGACGAGGTAGACACCCGCGGTGACCATCGTCGCGGCGTGGATGAGGGCCGAGACGGGCGTGGGGCCTTCCATCGCGTCGGGGAGCCAGACGTACAAGGGAAGCTGGGCCGATTTGCCGAAGGCCCCCACCATCAGCAGCAGGGCGATGAGCTGCACGGAGGCGGGGATCGCGGAGAAGTTGCCCGCCTGGAAGGCCTCGACGTAAGGCTGGACCTGCGCGAAGACCGTCGCATACTCGACGCTGCCGAACTGCACGTAGATCAGGAAGATGCCCAGGGCCAGGCCCAGGTCCCCGATGCGGTTGACGATGAAGGCCTTCTTCGCCGCGGCGACGGCGGAGGGCTTCTTGTAGAAGTAGCCGATGAGCAGGTAGGAGCAGAGTCCCACGCCTTCCCAGCCCAGGTAGAGCAGGACGAGGTTGTCGGCCATGACCAGGCACGACATGCTGAAGACGAAGAGGTTGAAGGCGGCGAAGAAGCGGCAGTAGCCCGCGCCGACGTCGTGGCTCATGTACTCGCTGGCGTAGAGGGCGATGAGGGTCGCCAGGCCGGTGACAAAGAGCATCCAGAGCAGGGTGAGTGAATCGACGTAGAAGGCAAAGTCCGCGACGATGCCGTGGCCGTTGGTTCCCGAGCCAAAGCCGCCCCAGGCGATGTTGATCCAGTCAAAGCCGTGGGCGATGACGGGAGAGGCCGTGCCTTCACCGTTGATGAAGGTGGTGACGATGGCGACGAAGGAGAGGGCCAGGAGGAGGACGGTGGTCCATGCGGGGAGCTTGGACTTGACGCCCATGGCGGCGTACAGCCCGCAGAGGATGGCGCCCAGCATGGTGAGGGCAGGGACCAGGAGCGTGAGGGGCGCGCCGGCGCTGATGGGGGCGGCCGCGGCGTGGGCCGTGTGCGCAGCGGCCTCGTGACCGGCGTCCTGGACGGTGGATGCGAGCGAGAGAGAGAATGTCGCCAGGTCGGTCAGGGTCACCGGCAGGTCCTTCTCCGGAACGGGGCGCTCGCCCGCGGCCGGACAGAATGGGTCAACCGCTCATGTCGTCCCACTGCTGCGCGTCGAGGGATTCACGGCGGCGGAACAGCAGCACGACCAGGGCGAGGGCCATCGCCGCTTCGGCGGCGGCGACGGTGAGGACGAAGATGACGAACGTTTCGCCCGTGTGGTTGAGGTGGAACCGCCCGAAGGCGATCAGCGCGATGCCCGCGGCCTGGAACATCAGTTCCGTGCACAGGAACATCACGATGAGGTTGCGGCGGGTGAGGAAGCCGATGAGCCCCAGGGCGAACATGGCGACCGAGACGAACATGTAGTGGGCCAGGGTGGGCGCGGACATCGCGGCCGGAGCGCCGGTCTGGGCCAATGTCCAGGCGGGCGTCCAGGCGGATGAAGAAAGCAGGGTGGAGATCACGCCGCACCTCCGCGCTGGATGGACCGTGAGGAGGTGCCGGCCTCGGCGACACTCTGGGCGAGGGTGCGGGCCTGGTGGCTCTTCTCCGCCTCGTCGAGCTGGACCTGCTTGCGGCTGAGGACGACGGCCCCGAGCATCGCCATGAGCAGGATGACGCCGGCGATCTCGATGGTGCCGGGATGGCGGCCGATGAGGGTGAGGCCGACGCCCTCGACGTTGCGGGCCTCAAGGGCCGCGGGCCAGGGAACGGTGCGGGTCGAGGCGCCGCCGCTGGACAGGGTGATGCTGCGGAGGCCGGCGTCAAGGGTCTTGACGTGCTCACCGGCCTGGAGGATGCCCTCCCGGCGGAGCACGGTCTCGACGCGGCCGGGCATCATGGCGACCAGTTCACCGCCGGATTCGCTGGAGCCGGCGGGGGCGATCTGCCCGACGCCGCGGAAGATCATGGTGGAGAGGACGGCGAGCATGACGAAGCCGACGACGGTGGCGGCGAGGGGCTCGCGGCCCTGGAGGTCGTACTCGGCGAGGCCTTCGAGTTCGTCCTCGGTGGGGGCCTGGGTGGCGAGCATGATGACGAAGAGGTAGGTGATGAGGATGGCGCCGGCGTAGACGATGATGAGGGCGAAGGCCATGAACTCCGCGGAGAGCAGGAGGAAGAGGCCGGCGGTGGCGATGATGGTGAGGATGAAGAAGAGGGCGGCGTAGACGGGGCGTGGGTGGGTGATGACCCGCAGGGCGCCGCCGAGGGCGACGACAGAGAAGATGTAGAAGTAGATGTTGGGGTGGCTGGAGATGTTGGCGGCGGTGAGGCCCAGGACGGCCAGGCCGCCGGCGATGGCGGCGATGAGTCCACCGACGACCTGCACGCCGCGGGTGCGGCGCGGCAGGGCCAGGAAGACACCGACCGCGCCCAGGGCGCAGGCCAGATACAGGACAAGAGGGGAGATGAACTCTTCCAACTCGCGTTCCCCAAGGCTGGGGTCGTCCGGCTGGCGATCGCCGCCGGGGCGTCCAGAGCCCGTCAAAGACCCCGTGAATGACCCCGAGAACACCTCCGCAGCGCCGGTCCGATCCCGTGAGAGGACAAGCGACACGATCCGTGGGCCGGGGAGCCCGCACGGGTCCAGAGGATAGAGTGTCGACTAACGAGGTTCAACCAAGCGAGAGGTTCAGGGGAGGGAAGCTCGGCGGAGGGGAAGGCAGAGGTCGACAAAGCGGGCGGGGAGAACCCGCTCGGCCACGCCGCGACGCTAGGATGGACGACCCCCCGCATGAGCTCTGTTCCCGGCGCCATTTCCAGTCCGCAGGCGAGCGCCGGCACGCTCCGCAAGGTGCTGCCCAACGCGCTGACCATGCTCCGGCTGGTCCTCGCGGCGGCATTCTTCGTGTTTCTGGGGATCGGGTCGGTCCGGATCGCCTCCGGACAGGACCACTGGGTCATCGTGCCCCTGTCGACGCGTTCCCTGCTGATCGTCGCCGCGGCCCTTTTCATCGTCGGGGCACTGACCGACGCCTTGGACGGCTACCTCGCCCGCCGCTGGAACTCGGTCTCGGTCTTCGGGCGGATCATGGACCCCTTCGCCGACAAGGTGCTGGTGGTCGGGGCCTTTATCTGCCTGTGCGGACCCAAGTTCCAGATCACCTTGGAAGGGGGCGCCCACGACCAGCTCACCGGCGTCGCCCCCTGGATGGCGGTGGCGATCCTGGCCCGGGAGCTGCTGGTGACCTCGATCCGGGGGTGGCTGGAATCCCAGGGCAAGGATTTCTCCGCGTCCCTGTCGGGGAAGCTGAAAATGGTCTTCCAATCGGCCTCGATCCCGACCATCCTGATCCTGCTGGCAATCACCAACGCCGCTCCGGGGACATTTGTTCGGATTTTGATTGATATCATCGCGTGGGCGACGGTGCTGGTGACGATCGCCTCGGCCGTCCCCTATGCCCGCCGGGCCATTAAAGAGGTCCGGACGATGGGCGAGGTTCGTTCCACGGGCGGCGAGGGCACATGAAGTACCCGGCACGCGAGCGGTTCTGGTGGCTGACGGTGGGCGGGATCGGGTTCATGCGCCCCGCCTCGGGGACGTGGGGATCAATGCCCCCGGTGGTGCTGGCGGGGGTTCTGTTCGCCGCGGGGCTGGGGCCGGGAAGCTCCCCCTGGATTTTCAACGGGATTTTGCTCGGGGCGGCGTGTGTGTTTTCCCTGGCCTGCGTTTTCCAAGGAGACCGGGCCGAGGTGGTGTACGGAAAGGACCCCTCGGTGGTGGTCGCCGACGAGGTGGCGGGGCAGAGCGTGACGCTGCTGTTCCTGCCCGCCGCGGCGGTTTCAACGCCGGTGCAGTGGGCCTCAACGCTGGTTATCGGGTTCCTGGCGTTTCGGGTGCTGGACATCATCAAGCCGTGGCCGGCGCGGCAGATTCAGAGTTTACCCGGGGGCTGGGGGATCCTGACCGACGATCTGTTCGCCGGGATCTACGCGATGGGGCTTGTGCAGCTCTGGACACGGCTGGGGCCGTTTGCCTCGTCCGCGATGGGATGAACTCGCGGCCCGGAGTGAGCGGGGAGGGTGGCTTGGGGATTTTTCCCTAGGTATTTCGAGATCGAACGCAACTGTTCGGGGCCCGCATGCGGAAGGAACCGTATGCAGGGGGTTCCGTATCTAATTCGGATGTGTTTCTATTGAAATTCGCCGGCGTCCGCGTCGGACGTGTGGGGCGGTTTCTCGTGGGTTTTGTTTTCAGGAGAGAGTCATGAAGCGTACGTATGGAATGGTGGGCGTGGTGGCACTGTCGGCGTTGTGCATGTCGGCGGGAGCCGCGATCAACAACACGGGCAACTACTACGGCAACGTCGGCGCGCAGCTGACGGCGGTGGCGTTTCCGTCGCAGAGCGCCGCCAGCGGCAGCCTGACGGTCGCGGGAATGCCCGTGGGTTCGACGATCCTGGCGGCGTATGTGAACACCAACAGCTGGTTCAACGGCGGGGCCCCGATGGACCTGACGTTCAACGGCAATGTGATGGGTTCCAGCGCCGCGTATGAGTCCGCGGTCTCCGGCCCCGGCAACCTGTACGACTACCGCTGGGACGTCACCTCCCTGATTACGGGCAACGGGAGCTACTCGTTCGACCTGAACAACGGCTCGCAGATCTACATGGCGTCCCTGTACGTGGTCTACTCCGACGCGAGCCTGCCGCTGGGCTCGGTCCACACCTACGAGGGCGCCGAGCACGTGGGTGAAGGCCACACGACCGACTCGTACTCGTTCAACCTGCTCAACGCCGCGGCGGGTCCGGCCTACTTCCAGATGGTGACGCAGGCCGACGACATCAGCACCACCGGTGAGCAGATCTTCTACAACGGCTCCCAGGTCGCCGGTCCCCTGGACGCGAACCTCGGGCCCAACGCCTCGTTCATCAGCGCCCCGGTGGTCAACAACGGCGTGAGCGAGAACATCGCGATCAACACGTTCGGCGACTGGTTCGGGATGCACGTGGCCCTGGTCACGACGACGATCCCCGCCCCCGGTTCCCTGGGCGTGGTGGGCCTGGCCGGCCTGGCCGCCTTCCGTCGCCGCCGCTGATGTGAAGATCCTTTCCCGCGGCCACGCCAAGGGGAAGGATCGATGCAGTCAACACAAGACCCCCGGCTGCCCGCGGCCGGGGGTTTTTTCATGCGCCCCGCCGGTGCACGCGGGGCCCGGAGGCCATGCAAAAACAAACCGGGCCGCTTTGGAAGGCGGCCCGGGGAGAGAACGTTGAGATGTTCACGGCCTCGCGGGGATCAGGCGGGGCGGACGAACTGGGAGAGCAGGCCGATGGCGTTCTGGGCGCCCAGGTAGAAGTCGGTGCTGACCGTGGAGTCGTTGACGCCCGAGAGCAGGCGAAGGGAGCCGAAGAGGGCCATGGTGCGGGTGGAGGCGGCGGGATCGGCGACCGAATCGGAGGCCATGATGTCGAAGGTCGTCTGGTTGGCGCCGGGGGTGAAGACGTCGGTGAGCTGGAGGCCCAGGAGTTCGCCCGCGCGGCGGCCGATGGCGGCCGTGAGGGAGTTGACGAAGCGGTCCACGTCGTCCTGGGAGTTGGAGAAGCCAAGCAGGCCCATGGGCGGGACGAAGACCACGCCCTCGTCGGAGTTGTCGGCGTTGAAGACGTCGGTGTGCTCGCTGTAGCCGTAGGGCTGCTGGACCTGCGTGCCGACCAGGTCGGGGAAGAGCAGGTCGACCAGGGAGACGGTGGGGATGAAGTTGTCGCCGAAGAGGAGGGTGACGGGGTCGCTGGAGGAGGAGAGGAAGATGGTGGAGTAGGACTGGAACTCGAAGTCGGCGGGGTTGGTGGAGAAGTTGACCGAGAGGCCGGCGTTGTTGAAGGTCTGCTGGAGGCGGGAGACGACCTGCTGGAGGATGTAGGACTGGACGTCCTGGCCGCCGGTGAGGGTTCCGTTGAAGCCCAGGGTCTGGGCGTCGAAGCCGGCGAGCTGGGTCGCGCGGCCGGAGGCCTCAAGCCAGTTGACGGTGCCGCCGTTGGTCTCGACCAGGAAGTTCTGGACGCTCTTGGTGAGGGTGCCGGTGCCGTCGAGGACGACCTCGAGCTTGTAGTCGGTGTTGTAGACGCCCTGGAGGTAAACGGCGAGGGAGGCCGAGCCGCTGCCGGTAACGGAGGTCGGGGCGAAGAACTCGACGAAGAAGTCCCCGTTGGAGTCGTAGCCGTAGGTGGCGTTTTCGCCGGCGGCGATGATGCCGGGCTTGCCCGCGGTGGGGAGGAAGTCGCTGGGGGAGAGGACGAGGGCTCCGTCGTCGGTGGCGGAGGAGTTGGTGATGTCGAAGATGCCGAACTTGACGTCGCCCAGGAGGTCCTGGGGGATGGCGGTGGTGGTGCTGGCGAGGTTGCGGGGGATCTGGCTGCGGCTGCCCAGGTCGGAGCCGAGCTCGGCGAGCTTGACGGTGACCTTGATCTTGGTGCCGGGGGCGATGGGGTTGCCGTTGTTGATCTTGAAGATGTCGACGTCGGGGGTGATGGTGCCGGGGAGGCCGGCGGCGCCGGGGGTGCCGATGGAGGCGGTGACGGTGGCGCTCTGGCGACCGGTGCCGCTGTTGGTGGCGATGATGGTTCCCGAGGCGTTTCCGCCGGAGACCAGGTCGTCGGCGGTGCCGCGGATGCCATCGGCGCCGGCGTCGAGGGTGTAGACGTATTCACCGACGACGATGCGGGTGAGGTCGTCGTAGTTGGCGTCGGTGGTGTTGTTGAAGACGCCGTTGGGGCCGGCGAAGGCGATGGGCGCGGGGGCGTTGCCGATGTTGGAGCCGTTGCCCGAGTCGGTGGAGGCGTTGAAGCCCGTGTCCCCGTCGTCGAAGACCTCGACGGTGAAGGAGTAGTCTCCGACGCCGCCGGAGACGGGGTCGGGGTTGAAGATGGTGGAGGAGGTCAGGCTGGCGCCGTTGCTGACGGCGATGTAGTAGGTGCCGGTCTGCTTCACCAGCCAGGAGCGGCCGGGGTTGGTGCCGAAGACGAACTGCTCGGAGGGGAGGGTGACGGTCTCGAGAGCGTTGACCGTGGCGCCGCCCGCGTCGAAGAGGCCGTGGGTGAGGGCCCCCTGCGCCGAGCCCTGCAGCCCGCCCAGGCGGAGGATCTGGCCGGCCTGGAGCGTGATCTTGTAGACGTCGGCGTCGCCGGAGAAGCGGAAGAGGTTGGAGTCGTGGTCGGGATGGTCGCCGAGTGAACCGCGGACCGTGAAGACCTTGTTGACGTCGGGCAGGCCGTCGGGCGTGCGGTTGTCGTCGAGGACAAGGCCCAGGTTCGCCGCGGCGTAGAGGTCGACGGTGAGGGAGCCGCTGGTGGGGCTGGAGGACGTGATGCGATCACCGACGTCGCCGACGAAGTCGTCGTGGGAGTAGTCGTCGGCCGGTGAGGCAAGGCCGTTGCCGTCCCCGTCGAGCCTGGAGCGGACGAGCTTGGCCTGGAGCTTGGCCTGGTTGAGGTCGAAGCGGTAGACGCCCGGGCCGGGGACGCCGGCCTGCTGGGGCAGGCTGCGCTGGGTGAGGGCGCGGGAGAAGGCGACGACGGCGGTGTTGTTCTTGGAGTCGTAGGCGAGGGTGTAGTCGACGTTGAGGACGAGGCGGATCTGGGTCGCGCCGTCGTTGCGGATCTCGTAGATGGAGAGCGCTTCGCCGATGGTGGCGGAGTTGGCGGGCTGGTTGAAGGAGATGCGGGCGTAGGCGACGCCGGCGACGAACTCGGTCTTGAGGTCGGTGACGATGAAGGGGAGCGGGGGAAGGGCGAGGCGTTCGACGGCGAAGTTGCCGGAGGTGGTGACGACCGATCCGCCGATGGTGACCTTGCCGATGGTGCCGCTGGAGGTGATGCGGTAGGACTCGCTGGAGCGGTCGCTGCCGGTCTGGGTTCCGCCGATGACGACGTCCCCGATGACGCCGCGGCCCTCGGCGATGCCGTCGTCGCTGGTGCCGAAGAAGCCGTCGGCGCCGCGGATGATGCCGGCGACGAGGTCGGATTCCTTGAAGTTGCCGCCGATGGTGACCTTGGCGATGGTGCCGGTGCTGACGTCGTCGGCGTTGAGTCCGGTGCCGCCGAAGACGGTGTCCCGGCCCAGGTCGACGCCGGCCATGATGGAGGAGTCAAAGACGTCCCCGGTGACCTTGACCTCGAAGATGTTGTCACGGGCCCCGACCCAGGTGCGGGAGACCGAGGCGGCCTGGAAGAGGAGGATGGAGGTGCCGGCGCGGACGGTGGCGCCCTCGACGGCGCCGCCGGTGACGAAGTAGTTGAGGTCGCGGTCGGCGTTGATCTGAGCCTTGTTGTAGCCGGAAACCAGGACGTTGCCGAAGGCGAGGCTTCCGATGTAGGCCTCGTCGCGGACGGTGTAGTTGGCGTTGCCCAGGTTGCCCTGGACGTTGAAGATGGAGGTGAGCTTGGCGTCGTAGGTTCCGCCGGTCCAGCCGGAGGTGGTGATGGTGTTGACGTCGGCGCCGATGTCCCAGCGGCCGGTGCCGGAGACCTGGCCGGCGGTGATGTAGACGGCGTAGGCGTCGATGATGATGTCGCTGTTGCCGGCGAGGTTGGCGCCGATGTAGAGGCTGCCGATGGAGGCGTCGTCGTTGGAGACGATGTCGAAGTCGGTGAGGGTGGGGTTGGCGCCGTTGACGATGATGGAGATGTTGGTGGTGTAGCTGGTGTTGACGAGCCAGAGGCGTCCCAGGGACTCGTTGTAGTAGGCGTTTCCGGGGCCGGTGATGTAGATGGTGCCGGTGGAGGTTCCGCGGGTGAAGGCCAGGCCCGCGAAGCTGGCGGCGTTGCCCAGGGGCTGGTAGCCGTTCCAGAGCTGGGTTTCCTCGACGGCGTAGTTGTAGCCGGCGCTGAGGATGCGCGTGTCGCTGAGGACGGCGGGGGTGATGGAGTCGCTGAAGACCGAGACGTTGCCGACGGTGACGCCGGGGTTGATGATGACGGCGTTCACGACCGAGAGGCCGGAGGCGACGATGTCGTCGGTGGTGTTGTAGACGCCGTCGGCGCCGGGGAGCATGCCGGCGGAGATGGTGACGTTGATGGCGTCGCTGCCGGAGTAGATCTGGTTGATCCAGCCGGACTTGTTGATGTCGGCGGCGGCGCCGGTGCCGCCGGGGCGGTTGTCGGAACCGAATCCGACGACGCCGGCGATGATGTCGGTGTTGGTGATGGGACCGGAGGTGCCGATGGACCAGATGGAGTCGGCGGCGGCGATGACGCTGCCATGCACGGCGGTGTAGGGGTCGTTGGCGATCTCCCCGAAGACGGTGATGTAGCCGATGGCGCGGCCGGCGATGACGCTGGTCTCGAACATGGAACCGTTGGAGACATAGACGACGCCGACGTTCCACCCGGCGGAGATGCGGGGGCCGTCGACGGCGGTGCTGGCGGCGACGCCGACGGGGAGCTGGTTGCGGAAGGCGTCGTAGGCGACGTTGCTGGACTTGAAGGGGTTGACGCCGACGTCACCGAAGACGCCGTCGGCCGAGCCGATGACGCTGACCTGCCAGAGGATCTGGTCGGCGTAGATGCTGCCCAGGAGGTCGCCGTTGGTGATGGAGACGTTGACGATGTCCCCGTCGTAGGCGGCGATCTGGCGGCCGGGCAGGAACGAGCCGTCGGTGATGGAGACGCTGGAGATGCCGCCGGAGTAGCTGATGATGTCCCCGCCGAAGTCTCCGGAGACGGCGACCTTGCTGATGGAGCCGAAGGCGATGATGGAGCCCGAGCCCAGGAGGTTGTTGGCGGCGGTGGAGGAGACGCGGCCGATGGAGACGGTGCCGGTGATGCTCTGGCCGACGCGGAGGTCGGAGTAGAGCTGGCCGCCGGCGACGACGTCGACGAGCTGGCCGCGGATGACCATGGTGCTGGGCTTGGCGCGGTTGCCGATGTGGCGTCCGGCGGAGATGGAGCCGATGGTGCCGCTGATGTCGGTGGAGACGTCCAGGTCGCGGAAGGCGATGAGCTTGCCGACGTTGCCGCGGGCGGTGGACGTGGTGATCTTGGCGTGGATGTCTCCGGCGGTGGAGGAGACGGAGTTGATGGGGCCGGAGGCGGAGATCTCCCCGTCGATGAGGTCGGTGGCGATGATCTTGTCGATGGCGCCGTCGGGGCCGGTGACGGAGATGGTGGTGTTATCGATCTTGGAGCCGGCCTTGATCTCGGAGAGCAGGCCGGAGACGACGAACTCGGAGGACTGGATGTTGCGGCCGGCGTTGAGCTTGGGCAGGGTGCCGACCTGGACGCGGCTGGCGCGGATGTCCTGGGCGGCGGTCATGGCCTTGAGGCTGCCGGAGACGTCGATGGTGACGCGGGTGAAGTTGCGGGCGGTGATGCTGCCGGTGACGTCGCCGATGACGTCGATGCCCAGGTCGGACATGTCCCCGGCGTTGCTGAAGGTCGTGATGGTCCCGACGTCGCCGGTGGCGTTGATGCGGTTGGCGCGGACCTCGAGGGAGCCGCCGACCAGGGTGGAGTTGCGGTACTCGGTGGCGGTGACGGAGAGGACGTCGTTGCTGGCGGTGAGGGTGGAGGCGTCCCAGACGCCGTCGGTGAGGCGGACGGTGTTGACGCCGAAGGCGACGATCTCGGTGCCGAAGAGGTCGGCGTTCTTGCCGTCGATGAGGTTGATGACGCCGCGGTAGGCGCCCGACTCACCGAAGTAGGACTCCCAGAAGGCGTCGGTGAGCATGGAGCCGATGAAGGCGCGGTCGTAGTCCCCGCCCTTGCTGTTGACGCGGATGACGTCGATGCCGCCGGCGAAGTTGGTGGTGTTGCCGGCGACGTTGTCGGCGGCGTTGATGGGGCCGGCGATGAAGGCGCCGTTGATGCGCTCGGCGAAGACCTGGATGATGTCGTCGTTGGCGAAGACGCCGGTGCTGGAGAGGGCGCCGCCGGTGTTGGCGGCCAGGCCGTCGCCGACCTCGACCAGCAGGACGCGGTTGGCGAAGACGGTGCCGATGATGCCGTCGAATCGGCCCGCGGGGGTGATGCGATCGAAGTTGGCGGTGACGCGAACGGCGTCCCCGGCGGGGACCAGGACGTCGCCGATGGCGCCGCCGACCTCCACATTGGAGAGGTTGCCGCTGCGGACGATCACGCCGTTGAGGTAGGGATCGAAGGGAGAACCGACGTCGTCGAGGAAGAGGCCGCCGGCGGTGTTCGTGTCGTCGTTGACGGGGCGATAGAGCGTGCCGCCCCAGTCGGGGGTCATGTTCGCGGTGTCGAGGGGGATGGAGGTGACGGCGGGGCCGGCGTTGCCGTTGATGCCCAGGAAGGGGCCGATGAGCTTGGGTCCCCAGGAGGGGACCTGCGTGCGGCCCAAGTCGCCCGTCAGGATGGTCAGGTTGGTCAGGGCGTTGACGTCGATCGAGACGATGTCACCCAGGGGCGTCTGGTTGCTGATGAAGGCCAGAGGCGCGGTGGAGGTGAGGGTGAAGACGTCGACCTGGACGTTGCCCAGGATGCTCACGCCCGAGCCGGCGGCGGCGCCGGTGATGACGATGCGGCCAAGGGAGATCACGTCGGTCGAGCCGGCGTTGCCGACGCCGCGGATCTCGAGGGAGGAACCGTCGGAGAGGTCGACCTCGATGCGGCCGACGACCACGCCCTGGGAACCGTCCACGGGCATGCTGACCACGCGGCCGGCGAAGCGGCCGGTGGTGGCGCCCACGACGCGGATCTCGACCACACCGCCGCCGTCGTCGGTGAAGCGCAGGGTCTGGTTCTCGACCAGCAGGGTGTCGGCGTTGTCGGTGTCGCGCAGGTCGATCAGGGGGGTGTCGAAGAAGCGCAGGTCCGAGCCGGCGCCCAGGTTGAGGATCGCGCCCACGTCGCCGCCGAACATGCCCTGGCGGGTGTCACCGGTGTCGGCCTGGTCCTGCTGGACCAGCAGGCCGCCGATGACCGAGCCGTCGGAGGTATCGACCTGCAGGGCGTCGCCGGAGATCTGGCGGCCCACACGGATCATGCCGACGTCCCCGCGAAGGCGGGAATCACGGCCGGTGACAAAGTGCACGCCGCCGGGGTTGGAGGAGATGCTCAGCTGCGGGTCGGAGTCGGTGTCGCTGCCGATGCTGGCGCGGACGTCGATCAGGCCGATCGAGCCGCCGGTCTGCATCAGGAAGGAGCCGATGATGTCGCCTTCACCGTTGCCGCGGCCGGCGACGCCAGACTGGCCGGTGTACAGGGAGCCGAAGTTGCCGCCGACAAAGACGCTGATGGAGGCGACCAGGAGGGAGTTGCCGCCCTCGATGTCGGATCCGGCGACGATGCTGTAGAGGTTGCCGGGGACGGTGAAGGTGCCGCCGGTCCAGGACTGGAGGGCGTCGGCGGAATCTCCGGGGCCGTTGAGCAGGGTGCCGACGGGCGCTTCGGCGCCGCTGCCGTTGACGTAGGCCGAGCCGATGCGGACCTGGCCGGCCGAGCCGCCCAGCATGGTGACCGAGGAGGTGGAGCCGGCGCCGGTGCGGAACATGCCCAGGGTGGTGGGCGCCATGCCGGTGATGACCAGGGTGTAGAGGAACTCGATGTTGCCGTTGTCCGCGGAGTCGACGCCGTCGGTCACGACGGCGTAGTAGACGCCGGGCGTGGGCGGGGTGAAGCTGATGGTCTGCTCGGCGCGGAAGGTGTTGTTGGCGCTGCGGGGGCGCTGGATGGAGGTAATCGTGCGGCCGTCCTGGTCGACGACGCGGATGTAGGCGCTGCCCTCGGTGGCGATCTGGAGGTTGACGACCTGCGTGCCGTCGGCGGCGAAGGCGTAGACGTCGGCGTCGTCGTCACCGGTGTTGACGACGGTTTCCTTGGCGGAGAAGCTGCCCTGGATGCGCACGCCGCCGGAGGCGGTGCCGACGAACTCGGCGTTCATGATCGAGTCGTTGCGGAGGTACATGTCCCCGAAGATCGAGGCGACCTGCAGGAAGTTGGCCTCGCTGTAGGGGATGCGGTCGTTGGGACCGACGGCGTAGAAGAACTGGTTGTCCTCGAGGGAGAATTCCTGCTCGTAGTTGGCGTTTGCCTCGGTGATGACGAATTCGCGTTCCTTGTAGGTGAACACGTCGCGCGGGGGGCGTCCGGAGGGGTTGCCGGTGTCACCGACGATGGTGATGGGCGTCTGGGAGCGGCCCAGGATCGAGATGTCCCCGACGGTGCGGCCGAAGGTGTACTGGTTGTTGGTGTTGATCGTGGCGCTGCCGTCGTCGCGCGTCCAGCGGCCCGCGTCGGAGGCGTTGATGAACGAGCCGACGTCGCCGTCGACCGAGAGGGAGCCGACGGAGTAGCCCAGGTTGATCGTGCCCGCCGAGCCGGTGATGTGCGAGGAGCCGTGCACCACGCCGTGGATCACGATCTGCCCGACCGAGCCGTTGACGAAGATGCCCTGGTCGGAGCGCGTGAACCCGCCAATCACGTCGAGGTGCCCGGGGGTGACGCGGATGATCGAGTTGCCGAAGACCTGGATCAGGTCGACGATGCTCTTGCTGCCCGGGCGGTAGTCGTTCTGCGGGCGAACGATCGGGGAGCCGATGATGACCGAACCGCCGGAGGGGGGAAGGCCGTCGGGGGGCGGGATCACGGGCTGGGTCAGGTCGAGGTGGTAGCCAAAGCCCGAGGCCTCGAACGCGTCGAACTGGCCCTTGAGGGTCTCGATGTTCTTGTAACCAAAGCCGTCGGAGACGAAATCGTCGTCGGCGTCGGGCTGGCCGGTGATCTCGTGCACCGTGCCGCCGTGCATCCAGATCGACGTGCGGCTGTCACCGCCGGAGACCACGATGCGGCCGATGCCGTCGTTGAAGTCGGGGATGCCGTTGTCGCCCGGATCGACCAGCGGGACCTGGGAGCCCTGGCGGACACCCAGGGCGAGGGTCTCGATCATGTCCCGGCCGTAGAGGTCCAGCACCTGCACCGTGGCGCCGACGGGGCCGGAGATGGAGATGGTGGCGCCCTTGATCGCCGTGTTGATGATGGGCGTGAAGACGCCCGCGGGCAGGTTGAAGGTCAGTTCGTCAAGGCCGAAGGTGTCGTTGGGGCCGCCGTTGGCGGTGACGCGGATGGTGTCGAAGGCGCCGGGGTTGGCGGGGGCGGCGAAGGTGAAGGTTCCGGTGCCGGGGGAGACGCCGCCGCCGGTCTTGGCGGCGCGGAGGGTGTCCCCGGCGTAGGTGCGGATGAGCTGTCCGCGGTAGAAGAGCTGGACGCTGATGGTGTCGGTGTTCCAGCCGGTGGTATTCCCCACGCCCTGGGGAAGGATGTCCATGCTGACGCTGGAGGCGAAGTTGACGCCGCCGCGGCCGTCGGTGACGGAGAATTCAAAGAACTGGCCCGACTGCATCTGGTAGCGGAGGAACTTCTCCTGGCTGGCGGGCGCGCCGGGCTGGACGAGCTGGTACGACGCGGCGGGGGTCATGTTGTGCCGCGTGCGGATGTTGGAGCCCAGGAAGACCGTGCCGCTGGGCACGTTGAGGGCGGGAACGTTGTTGTTGAGCTCGTCGTTGAAGTTCTCGGTGATGACGACGGGGTCGGCGGGGTTGAGGTCGCCCTGGGCGAGCAGGTAGGGGGCGACGTAGGCGAAGTAGCCGACCTTGGACCCCAGGCCGGTGAGGGGGTCGATGTCGCTGTCGCTGATGGTGAGGGAGAAGAGCAGCCGGCGTGCCTCGAGGTCCTCGAGCATGGGCTGCTGGGTGCGCGCGGCGCGGCGTGCGAGGGAGCCGGCCTTGGAGGAAGCCTCGGGGCGATCATCCCGTCCGTTCAACAGGCGGCCCAGACCAAACACGGAAGGAAGCGTCCAGCGGCGAGACTTCTTCATGGCGACTCCAGACTACTGAACCCAGACCTGAGGGCCTTACCGTGGGCCGAGCCCGTGCGGAGGCCCGCATGTGCAAGACGTGATCCGACGCGCGACCACCCGGCGGCGTCCCCCGCCCGGCGATTTTCGGCTGGGGGGCAGGACGGTAGACCTGTGAGCCTTCGGGCTCACCTTCTCCGATCCCGACCCGTTGCCGCATGGCCCGCAGCTTGTGCCTCGGCGGACATGCCCAGTGGACGGAGCACCATTGGGGGTAAGCCAATGGCCGAACCGTTGCCCGGCGTTCCGCCGTGAGCCAACAAGGTACCCGAGCCGCTGCGTTTGCTCAACTCGGCCCCCGACTGCCCCGCCGCTCAGTCGACGCTTTCGCGTCGCTCGCTGATCGGGAAGTGTTCGGCCGAACCCCTTCGAGAGTCACCGCGTGTTCGCGGCACCGCCCCGTTGAGCACAGGGGCGAACCTTGCCAGCAATATACAGGACCGGCGGGGGAGAGTGCAAGGGCAAAGCCGCTCGGGCGAGGAAAAATCTTCCCTATCTCGGGGTCGTATTGCACCACCCCAGGGTGACATGCGCCGCCCTCGCGGCCGGCGTCTGGGCACCTCCCGAGCCGCCCGCTGAATCCACGGCGCCTCCATCGAGCCGATCCTGACGTCGCCAGGAATCCGTCGCATGACAATCCGACCCCTGCTCGCGTCGGAGCTTCGTCCCAATGTTTCGTTACACTGTTTCGTCGTTGCTCACCTGTTGAAGACCTGCTCGTATCCAAGGTCCCAATGGTTAGGAGCTTTCTTTCGCAGGGTTTTGTGCAGGAGCTTCATGTGCAACACGTGCTTACACGCAGCAGAGGCGTCACGCGTCAGTCGTCCGGGGATATCACGACATGACATCAACACGAAGACGCTGGATATGCATCCTGGGTATCACCTTCCTCATGGCGGCGGGATGGCTCTGGCGCTGGCACGCGTCCGCACCCGGCGATCCGTCCAACCCCTCGCTTTCACTGGTCCGATCCGTCGTTCGAATGGACTCCCCCGGGTACGGAGCGGAGCTGCGGGGCATGGCCGCCGGACTTTGGAAGGGTGGGGAGAGGGATCGGGCGGTGAAACTCCTCCAAGCGGCCCGAGAGTTTCCAGAGAACCAGTCGGAATTGATCGCGACCACGCGGCAGCTTGGGCAGTTGCTCCTCTGGAACGGGGACGAAGAATCAGGCAGGCAGTATTTCGAATCGGTGCTTGAGACGGTAGAGTCGGCGGAGAAGTTGGGCGCCGGGGACTGCCTCGAAGCCTACAGCGCGGCGATTCAATTGGAATCCTCGTGGAAGTCCCCCGCGGAGGCCAGCCAAGGGCTCACGCACTTTGAGTTTCTGCTAGAGCATCGCGCGGACCTGGATCCCCAGTTCACGGCTGAATGCCTCCAGCACAAGGCCGCTTTGCTCATTCGGCTCGGCCGGGCTTCTGAGGCCTGCGCCATCTTCGCCAGCGAATCGACCACACTCCTGCGCGGTGATGCCGGCCGACGCGTGGATGTGGCCCGCACCGCCATCATGGCGATGCAGAACGATCCCACCCAGCACGGCGCCACCGCATTTCTCGGGGAAGTGTGGGCCGACCCGATCGCACGCACCAGCCCGGATATCTCGCTCGTCGGCTGGGCCTGGGTACAGCAGTTGGCCGCGGGGGGTGATCGCACGCAGGCGCAGCACGCGGCGATCGAAGTCTTTCGCGTGCTGGATCACCAGGTCGCGGAACTCGGCGTCCTGGCCGCTCCATCAAGCAGTCAAGGGGCTCCGACGTCGTTCGCGCGCGCCCTGAAAGATCGCCGGGACGCGTTGATCTCGTTCCTCCAGTCCGCCGACGCCCAAGGCCTCCCCGAATACGCCCTGGAAGCCAACATGGCCCTCGCCGAACATTCCCCTACAGGATCCACGCAGCACACAGACGCCGTGCGAGAAATCGAGCGTTTGTCCCGGTTGATCGCCGCCAAAACGCCCGCGCCCGATTCGGGGCCGTAAGTCCGGTCCTGATCGATCAGAGGATCCGCCGCGAACGGGGATAACTCCCCAGCACGTGCAGCTGCTGGCAGTGCGTCGCCGCCTCGGCGACGGCCGCGGCCATCCCCGGGTCGTCCCGGTGGCCCTGGGCATCAATAAAGAAGGTGTAGGTCCAGTTGGTCCGCCCGCTGGGGCGCTTGTCGATGTGGGAAAGGTTGATCCCCGCGTGGTGGAAGACCTGCAGCACGCTCACCAGCGCCCCGGGCTTGTCGGCGGCGTTGAACATGATCGACGTCTTGTCGTCCCCGGTCCGCAGGGCCTTCTGCCTTGAAATCACCACGAACCGCGTGATGTTGTTGGGGTTGTCCTCGATCTTGGCGAACAAGGTCTTGAGCCCGTAGATCTGGCCCGCCAGCTCGCTGCCGATCGCCGCCGAGCCGGGCTCGGAACCGATCGAGATCGCCGTCTTGGCCTCATCCGCCGCCGTCTTGGCCGCCCGGCTGCTGCTCGCCGCCGGCACCAGTTCCGCCTGCGGGTACTGCGTCGCCAGCCAGATCCGGCACTGGCTGAAGACCTCGGGCTTGCTGTGGATCCGCTTGATCGCCTTAGGCGGGCAGTTGGCCAGCAACGAATGGTGGACGGCGATCTGCACCTCGGCGCACACCGACATGTCCGCCGGTGCGGTCATGAAGGCGTCCAGGGTCTCGACGATCCCGCCGCCGGTGGAATTCTCGATGGGGACCAAGCCGTAATTCACGTGCCCGCGCTGCACCTCGGTGAAGACACCGCCAATCTCGTGCAGATCCTCGAACTCCACGGAGCTGCCGAACTGCTTGACCGCCGCCATGTGTGAGTAGGACCCCGCCGGGCCCAGGTAGCCGATCCGCAGCGGCTGCTGAAGGGCGAAGCTGCCCGACATCAGCTCCCGGTACACGCCTTCCAGAGCGCGGTCGGGCAGGGGGCCGGTGTTGGACTTGATCGCCTTGTCGAGCACCTCGGCCTCGCGGTGGGGCGCGTAGATCGGGATGCCCGCGGCCCGCTTGGCCTTGCCGACCTTTACAACCAGGGAGGCCCGCTCGTTGAGGAGCTTGACGAGCTTCTTGTCGAGGCTGTCGATGCGCCGACGCGCTTCGGAGAGGGCTTTGGAGGAGGCCCGGGCCGTCGCGGCGGTGGGGTGCGTGGCGAGGGCAGGCGTGCTGGCGGCGGACTTCTTCTTTCCCGCGGCGGGGCGGGGGCCGGCGGAACCGGCGGGGGAGGCGGAAGACCTGGAGGACGGGCGCTTGCTCATAGGGGAGTCATCGTACTGCGGGCGAAGGCGATTGAGAGGAGCCCGAGGGAATGAATCGGCGGAGCGTCTTCACAAAGTCCCCCGCGGAACGCCCGCTCGCGGGAACGGACCTCCCCCACCGCCGGGCGAGGCGTAGGGCGGAGGCCCCGCCACCTACACTCGCGGACAATGGCATCCCGCGAGCTTGTCGTCACCCGCTTTGCCCCCTCCCCCACCGGCCACCTCCACATCGGCGGGGCGAGGTCGGCCCTGTTCTGCTGGGCCTTTGCCCGCCGCGCGGCCCATGAAGGCCACGACGGGCGGTTCATGATCCGCATCGAGGACACCGACCAGGCCCGCTCGAGCGAAGAGTCGGCCCGTGGCATTCTGGACGACCTCGCTTGGCTGGGGATCGAGTGGAACGACGGGCCCGTATTGAACTATGGCGCCCCGCCCCGCGCCATCGGGGGCGATTCGCGCGGCGTGGCCCCCTACTTCCAGGCCCAGCGCGTGCACCTGTACAACGCGTACCTGGAAGCCCTCGTCAAGGCCGGCCGGGCGTACCCCGCCTTCGAGACTTCGCAGGAATTGGAGGCCAGGCGCACCCTCGCCGTCTCGGCGAAGCAGACGTACCGCTATGAGCGGCCCGCCGACATCACGCCGGGGGTTTTCAACGAGGCCCGCTGGACGCGGGCGCAGGCCGGGGAAACGCACGTCATCCGCCTGGTCTCCCCACGCGAAGAGATCGTCGTCCACGACACCATCCTGGGGGACGTGAAGACCGCGGCCGGTGAGCTGGACGACTTTGTGATCCGCAAGGCCGACGGGTTCCCCACGTACCACTTCGCGGTCGTCATCGACGACGAGCTGATGGGTGTGACGCACGTGCTGAGGGCCCAGGAGCACTTGGCGAACACGCCCAAGCACGTGGCGCTGCAGCGGGCGCTGGTGCGAATCGACACGGGCACGCCGTTCCGCACGCCGGTGTACGGGCACATGCCGGTGATCTGCAACATGGACGGCTCGAAGATGAGCAAGCGGGACAAGGCCAAGACGGCGCGCAAGGCGGCGAAGGACGCCATCGCCAAGGACGCGGGGATCACGCCCGCGAGTCTCGCCGCGGCGACGGGCGTGGAGCAGAAGAGCATCGCCGACTTCCTCGCCGCGGAGAACGACAGCATCGAGACCGCCGAAGCCCTCGCCCGGCATTTCAAGGTCACGCTCCCCGAGATCGAGATCTGGGACTTCCGCAAGTCGGGCTACCTCCCCGAGGTCATCATCAACTTCATCACGCTGCTGGGGTGGAACCCGGGCCTCAAGACCGCCGACGGCAAGGACGTCGAGAAGTTCGACATGGAGTTCATCGGGAAGAACTTCTCCGTCGAGCGCATCGGCAAATCCAGCAGCAAGTTCGACCGCAGCAAGCTCCTCTCGTTCAACGCCGACGCGATCGGGGGAATGACCGACGCTCAGTTCGTCGCCCGCTGGCGAGCGTGGCTCAACGAGTACGAGCCCGAGGCGCTCAGGCGTCTGGATGAGCTTGGACCGCGGACGATCGAGATCCTGGCGCCGGCGATCCGTCCCAGGGCCAAGACGCTGCGCGAGGCGCTCAAGCCGGTGGGCTTTGCCCTCGCCCGGGACAACGAATATCCCTTCGATCAGGCGGCGCTCGATAAGAATCTGATTGCAAACGACCGCGCGGGCGCCGCGCTCATCAAGGAGTTTCGCGCCGTCCTCGCCGGGCTCGACCCCTGGGAACCGGCGACACTGCACGCGGCCATCGAGGACTTCGCCAAGGCGAAGGGCTTTGTGACCGAAAAGGGCGTCAACGTGGGACCCATCGCCCAGCCCCTGCGCGTCGCCGTCGCCGGGTCGGCCGTCTCACCCCCGCTGGGCGAAACCCTCGCGGTTCTTGGCA
Organism: Phycisphaerales bacterium; assembly: GCA_044226385.1. Taxonomy (GTDB): domain Bacteria; phylum Planctomycetota; class Phycisphaerae; order Phycisphaerales; family UBA1924; genus JAEUJB01. Next base: position 73,487 of record JBGAHA010000008.1, on the reverse strand, counting down.
AGGCCAGCACCCTCGCCCGCATCGATCGCTGCCTCTCGCGGCTGGGATAGACATGCGTCCCCCTGCATTCCCCTCTGTGTTCTCTGTGCCGCTGTGGTGAATCTTGTTTTGTGTTGGTCCGAAGTCCTCCAAGACGGGACTCACCACAGAGGCACAGAGGGCACAGAGAAGAGGGGAAGAAGAGACGCAGTTCGGAGAGAGGGAGAGACGGAGAGACGGAGAGACGGAGAGACGGAGAGACGGAGATTCTGGCTCCCACTGCGTCTCTTGGTCTCTCCGGAACTTCGTCTCTTCCCTGTTCCTCTCACTTCGTCTCTTGGTCTCTTCGGAACTCCGTCTCTTCCGCCGCATGCTCTGCCCGTGCGATCGCCAGTTCTTCCAGCCAGCCGGCGATCTGGGTGGGGGAGGGGACGGTGAGCACACCGGCGCGGGGGAGCGCGGCGACGAGGATCTTCACGTCGGCGTGGTCGAGGCGGTCGAAGGCTTCCAGGTCGGGCTCGTCGTCCCCCAGCGCCACAGTGAGGGTCGCGCCGTGCTCCCGTCGCAGCGCTTCGAGGGCGTCGCCTTTGCGCGTGGGGCGCAGGCTCCACTCCACCACGCCCTTGCCCAGGTGGCGGGTGAGGCCCGAGACGTTCGCCGCGGCCTTGTGGGCCTGGTCGAGCGCGAGGGCGGCGATCTCGGAGGGGGCGAGGCGGACGTTGAACGAGACGCCCACGGCCTTGCGCTCGACGAATGCGCCGGGGATGGGGGCGGTGATCGCCGAGAGCCTGGCGACCAGCTCGTCCCGCACGGCGACCTCCGCGGCGGAGAGGGGCTGCATCACGCCGGGCCACTGGGCGCCGTAGCTGCCGATGAGGGTGACGCCGGGCAGGGGCGGGCAGACGGCGCTGAGGGATTCCAGGTCCCGGCCGGAGATGACGGCGACGCAGGTGTGGGCCTGCGCGGCGAGGAGTCGCAGGGCGGCGGCGGCGCGGACGAGCATCCGGGAATCGGCGGGTCGGTCGGTCAGCGGGGCGAGGGTGCCGTCGAAATCGGCGGCGACCAGCAGCCGCTGGGCCTGGGCGAGCCGGCGTGCGGCGAGGCTGAGTTCCTCCGCCGACATCAGGACTTCTCCAGCGCACCCAGGAAGTTGTCGCTCCACTCTTCCACGTCGTGGCGTTTGACGACCATGCGCAGGATCGACATGCGGAATCGCTGCTCGGAGCGGGGAAGTTCCAGCGCCCGGCGCATGCCCTGGGCCATCCCCTCGATGTCGTAGGGGTTGACCAGCACGGCCTGGCGGAGCTCCTGCGCCGCCCCGGCGAATTCGCTGAGCACCAGCACGCCGCCGCCGTCGGTGCGGGTGGAGACATATTCCTTCGCGACCAGGTTCATGCCGTCGCACAGCGGCGTGACGACCATGACGTCTGCGGCGAGGTACCAGGCGGCGAGTTCTTCCCGCGGCAGGTTGCGGCGGAAATAGTGGACGGCGACGTGGCCGGGGTGGCTGAACTCGCCGTTGATGCGTCCGACGGTTTCTTCGATGCCGGTGCGGGTCTGGGCGTACTCGGGGACGGTCTCCCGGCTGGGGACGGCGACCTGGACCAGCACGCAGCGGTCGGCGCGGATCTGGCGGGTTTCGAGCAGGTGCTCGAAGGCGGTGAGGCGCGACTGGATGCCCTTGGTGTAGTCGAGCCGGTCGACGCCGAGCATCACGCGGCGGTTGCCCATGCGCTGGCGGATCTCCCGGGCGCGGCGCTGGACGCTTTCTTCCTGGGAGAGGGTTTCCATCTCCCGGGCGTCGATCGAGATGGGGAAGGAATTGACGCGCACGCGGCGGCCTTCGAAGGTGAGCTGCGCGTCGGTGCCCTCGGCGTCGGCGAGGCGGCGCGAGGTGCGGGAAAAATTCTGCGCATCCTTCCAGGTCTGAAAGCCGACGACGTCGGCGCCCAGCATCCCCTGAAGGATCGGTACCCGCCATGGCATGCGGGCGAAGAGTTCCTCGGGCGGGAAGGGGATGTGCAGGAAGAAGCCGATGCGCAGGTCGGGCCGCAGGGCGCGGAGCATGTGCGGCACCAGCAGCAGGTGAAAGTCGTGGATCCACACCGTGCGCTTGCGCCCGACAAACCTCGCCGCGGAGCGGGCGAAGCGCTCGTTGACCTTGCTGTAGCTCTCCCACCACTTGGGGTTGAACTCGGCGGTGCGGATCGCGTCGTGGAACAGCGGCCACAGCGTGCGGTTGCAAAACCCGTGGTAAAACTGGTCTACTTCCCGCGGGGAAAGGCCCACGGGTTTCACCTGCAGCCCGTCGTGCTCGATCGCGCGCGTGGTGCGGCCGGCGACGCCGTCCCAGCCGATCCACAGCCCGCCCCGCTTGCGGATCACCGGATCGAGCGCCGTCACCAGGCCGCCCGGGCTGCGTTCCCATCCGCGCGAGGTGCGGCGGACGGGCAGGCGGTTGGAGATGATGACGAGCTGGTGGCTGGGCATGCGTTTGGAGTCTGTACGAACCGTACGGTGAAAACCGCCCCGTCGATCATGCCCCGGAGCCTTGCATAGATCAAGCGTCGCTTGAGATGCGATCCATATGAATTCGTGATAAACTCCTGTTCATGGCACTCTCCATCAATTTCAATCACCTGTACTACTTCTGGTGCGTGGCGCGGCACGGAAGCGTCACCGCGGCCGCCCGGGAGCTGCGCGTTGCGCAGCCTTCGATCAGCGTGCAGATCAAGCATCTCGAGCAGTCGCTGGGCTCTCCGCTCTTCCATCGCATCGGCCGCCGTCTCACGCTCACCGAGAACGGACAGCTCGTGCTGCGATACGCCGACGAGATCTTCCGGCTCGGGGATGATCTTGTCGCCGCGGCGACGGGCGGATCCGATCCCTTCGCGACGCCCGTGGTGATCGGCATCAGCGACGCCATGCCCAAGATCGTCGCCCGCGCGCTCCTCCAGCCGGCGATGGAGGCCCACCCTGGCCTCTCCTACGTCTGCCGAGAATGGCGCGTCGATCATCTCCTTGCCGAGCTGAGCATGCGCCGCATGGACCTGGTCTTCACCGACTCTCCCCCCACCCCCGCCGCGGGCCGCAGCACCATCACGTACAACGTCGGTTCCACCGGCGTGGTGATCTGCGCCGTGGCCGCGCTGGCCCGCAAGCTGCGGCAGAACTTCCCCGCCTCGCTCCACGAGGTGCCCATGGCGCTGCCCGCCGACAACACGTCCCTGCGCAGCACGCTCAACACCTGGTTCGAGGCGAACAAGGTGCGCCCCAAGGTCGTCATCGAGGCCGAGGACCGTTCCCTCCTGCACCACTTCGTCGGCGCGGGCACCGTCATGGCCGTCCCCGTCGCCGAGGTCACCGCCGACGAGGTCTGCACCCAGTTCAACCTCGAACGCGTCGGACCCCTGCGCGGCGTCAAGGAGTTCTACTACGCCGTCGCCGTCGAGCGAGAGCACCAGCACCCCGCCGTCGAAACCATCTGCGGGGAAGCGCGCCGCCGCTTCCAGAGCGGCCTCGCGTAATCCTGGCTCGCACGTGTCCCCGACGCCCCGGCGAGGCCCGCATGACGGACTAACATTGGCCCTCCCGGAGCCAAGCCCTCATGTCGACCCCGCCCAGCACGAACCCGGCCCAGCACCCCACGCCCGAGCGATCCCTCCACTTCATCGAGCAGATCGTCGAGCAGGACGCCGCCTCGGGCCGCTGGGGAACGTGGAACCAGGCCAACGCCTCCCCCACCCTCGCCGCGCGCACGCCCGCGGCTCCCGGTGACCCCGCGGTCGATCAGGCCCGCGCCCAGCGGCCCGGGAAGCCGCGCGTCCACACCCGCTTTCCACCCGAGCCCAACGGCTACCTGCACATCGGCCACGCCAAGAGCATCTGCCTCAACCACGGCCTCGCCAAGCGCTCGGGCGGCCTCTTCAACCTGCGCTTCGACGACACCAACCCGGCGAAGGAAGAGCAGGAGTACGTCGATTCAATCATCCGGGACGTGAAGTGGCTGGGCGCCGACTTCGATCCCGCGACGGGTCCCTGGGGCGGCGGGCTCTACTTCGCCTCCGACTATTTCGAGCAGATGTACGCCCTCGCCGTCGAACTGGTGAAGAAGGGCCACGCCTACGTCTGCCAGCTCACCGCCGAGGAGGTCAGCCAGCGCCGCGGCACCCCGCAGATCCCCGGCACCTCCCCGTACCGCGACCGCCCGGCGGAAGAAAGCCTGAAGCTCCTCGCCGAGATGCGAGCGGGCGCGCATCCCAACGGCGCGATGACGCTCCGCGCCCGCATCGACCTGGCCTCCCCCAACTTCAACCTCCGCGACCCCGTGATGTACCGCATCGTGCACGAGGAGCACCACAACACCGGCGCGGCGTGGTCGATCTACCCCATGTACGACTGGGCCCACGGCATCGAGGATTCGCTCGAAGAGATCACCCACTCGATCTGCACGCTGGAATTCGAGAACCATCGCCCGCTCTACGACTGGTTCCTCCAGGCGATCAACCAGGGCCGCACCCCCGACGGCTCAGGCCCCTGGGGCAAGGTGATGCACCATCCCCAGCAGATCGAGTTCGCCAAGCTCCGCCCCACGTACACCATCCTCAGTAAGCGCAACCTGCTGAAGCTGGTCGAATCCGGCACCGTCAAGGGATGGGACGACCCGCGCATGCCGACCATCAGCGCCCTGCGTCGCCGCGGGTTCACCCCCGAGAGCCTCCGCGCCTTCTGCGAAGACGTCGGCGTCACGCGCATGGAGAGCTGGATCGACATCTCCCGCCTCGAGAACGCCGTGCGGGATCATCTCAACAAGATCGCTCCCCGCACCATGTCGGTGCTTCGCCCCGTCAAGGTCGTCATCGAGAACTGGCCCGATGATCCGGCGACGGGAAAGCCCGCGGTTGACGAGCTGGACTTTGTCATCAACCCCGAGATGCTCGAGCACTCGGGCTCCAGTGCTCGCCGCAAGGTCCCCTTCTCCAAGGTCCTCTACATCGAGCAGGACGACTTCATGGAGGTCCCGGCGAAGAAGTTCTTCCGCCTCGCCCCCGGCGCCGAGGTGCGTCTGCGCTGGGCGTACATCATCAAGTGCGTGGGCGTGGACAAGGACGCGGCGGGGAACATCACGCAGATCCGCTGCACCTACGACCCGGCGACGCGCGGCGGGGACATCCCCCTGGGCCCCGACGGCAAGCCCGTCCGCAAGGTGCAGGGGACCATCCACTGGGTCAGCGCCGACCACGCCGTCCCCGCGGAGGTTCGCCTCTTTGACCGCCTCTTCAAGGCCGAAGAGCCCGGCAAGGAAACCGGCAACCACCTCGATGACCTCAACCCGCATTCGCTGGAGACCGTCCAGGCCTTCATCGACCCCTACCTCGCCCAGACCGCCCGCTATAACCCCGCGACCCACGAGGGCGACCGCTTCCAGTTCGAGCGCCTGGGCTACTTCTGCGTCGACCGGGACTCGACCCCGGGCAAGCTTGTGTTCAATCGCACGGTGACGCTGAAGGATGCGTGGGCAAAGGAAACCAGGAAGTCCTGAGTATTCGGCGAAGGTTTTGGGGTAATTCCGCTGACGTGGGGCGAATGCTGTTGCATCCTCACGGTTCGGTATCACACTCCTGAACGGAAGTGCCAGCGGCGGTGCGGCCGGGTCGCTCGATGGATCGAACCCGCTCGGATCCGCCGCGCTCGCCGCACCCGCCCGGGGAGTGTTCGCATGGAATTTCACCTCGCCTCACGTCGCGGCTTCTGGGCGCTGCCCGCGCTTTCACTGACCTTCGTCTCGCTATGCGAAACCCCGAGCCTCGGCGGCGTGGTCACCTACGACAATTCGGCCGGGACATTTTTCTGGCAGCTCAGCATCCGCGATGTGGATGGCACGCCCTATCCCGGCACGTTCCTGGACATCACGCAGCCGCCGACACAGAGCGGGGAGCAAAGGCCAGGAAGCTTGGGAAAGTGGTACAGTCCCAATCAAGCCAGCGACGAGCCTGCACTGCGATATCTTGAAGGTCAGACCGGGCTTCAGACGGCTCGCACGACGGATCTTGTCGTACTTGACTGGAATAATACCCATGGTGCTACGCGTCCGACACGTAATTACGAACCGGGCGAACGGGTGACGGAGTCGGACAACTGGAACACGGCGAGCATTTACTTCGTTCACCTCCCCTTCAGCTACAGCCTAGAAGAAGGCACGCCGTTGATCGGTGATCCATCCTACCTCGGCGTGCGCGTCAAAATGGCCGACAACCAGTGGCACTACGGGTGGATCTATTTCACCGATTACGCCTGGCCCACCATGTGGGCGTACGAAACCGAGGCGAACGTGCCGATCCAGATTCCCGTGCCGGGCCCGGGGGCTGGCGTGTTCGCGCTCGTGGGTGGGGTGGGCGTGGGGTTTCGGCGAAATCGGGGATAATGCGTAATAATACAGGCTCGCCGCGAGCGATCTTTCCGGTAACTTCACGCGAATTTTGTTGCGTGCTTCTCGGTCGTGTGGCACAATCGAGTCGTCGGTCAGCAACGGTTCGATCGTTTGGGCGACCGAAATGCTCGCGGGGTTGGCCCGTTCCGGGGAAAGTCAGCATGATCACACGATTGCAGAGTTCTGCCCGCTGGCGTCTGCGGACGCTGCTCGCACATGTCCTGCTGTGCGCGTGGGTGTGCGAAACACCGAGCCTCGGCGGCGTGGTCACCTACGACAATTCGGCCGGGACATTTTTCTGGCAGCTCAGCATCCGCGATGTGGATGGCACGCCCTATCCCGGCACGTTCCTGGACATCACGCAGCCCCCCACTCAGAGCGGGGAGCAGCGGCCGGGAAGCTTGGGAAAGTGGTACAGGCCAAATCAGGCAAGTGACGAGCCGGCGCTTCGGCAGCTTATTTGCGAATCTGGCGTTCAGGTGGCCAAAACTACAGATTACAAATTTATTTCTTGGGAAGATCAAGTTTTTGTTGTCAAACCAATTCGAGATTACACCGCTGGAGAAACAGTCGCCACATCTGACAATTGGGTCGTGGGAGAGACGTATTTTTATCATTTGCCGTTCAGCTACAGCCTTGAGGAAGGCACATCGGCGATCGGCGACCCTGCGTACCTGGGAGTACGTGTCAAAATGGCCGACAATCAGTGGCACTACGGGTGGATCTACTTTACCCAGTACGCATGGCCCACCATGTGGGCGTATGAGACCGAGGCGAATGTCCCGATCCAGATTCCTGTGCCGGGCCCGGGTGTGGGCGCGGTCGCTGTGGTGGTCGGTCTGGGCCTGACTTGTCGGCGACGTTGAGGGTAACCCTAGACTACGCTATTCGTCTGCCGCCCGGCGCGGGCGGGTGCGTACGGCAATAAGTTCGGCATGTAAAACCCGCTGCCAATGTGCGCGGGAGTGCGGAGGTCTCTCATGAAGCATCGCATCCTGAATGTAGGTATCGCTGTGGTTGCATCTACCGCTATTGTTGCGGTAGCGAGGGTACCGCGTCCGGAAGGGTGCGTGGTTCAATCCATCGAATGCACCGGTATTGTGCCCCTCGAGACCGGACATACATGGATCCCCACGGACCTGAGTTGGACCCCGAACCGTCTGCCAGCTGCAATGATCAGCTTCCGCACCGGACTTTTCTGTTCATCCAACGGCAATTATCGCGGGCTCCAGAATTGGTGGTATGACCAAGACGATGGTGCCTTTGACGACGGTGTCTCCCTGGATCCAATGGATGAGTTGCGCAGCAGGATCACGGATGCATACGACTCAGGGTATCGGCGCATCATCCTCAACCTACCCGCAGGCACGGTGCGCGGCCAGGATTTTCCCTCCTCCCAGTGGTGGCCGATTCCCCAGTCGAAGCGAGAGGAGCTGGCGTGCTTGATTCTCAACTGGCGGGCGGACCATGCTGATACACAGTTTGAGGTGTACGCGGGTTTTGCCATCAACGATCCCAGCTCCCTGTGCATGTCGGCCTCTAACGCATACACGGTGCCGACCATTGAGGCGGGCACTTGCGGTAATTTGTCCACCCAGGGATACATGTACTACCCGTGCGCGGGGGCAAACACCGCGCACTCCCCTTCACCGTTCGTGCAGGCTGACGTATGCGATTTTCACCGCAATATCGATCCCTGGCAGCAGCTGGGCATTACGCGATATTGGCTCGACGGCTCTGCGGGTTATTGGTCTGATTTTCTTGAACTCGCCTACAGTCCGTTGTATGCGCCGCCAAGCGGGTACCCGCATTTCTTGGGAGCGGAGGCATTTCCTCTGGATACGAGCTCTCCGCCTGAAATTGATATGGCACGCGCATTTTTTTCTCCTGCCATCATTTTTCCTAACAATATTCCTGGCTTGGATTCCGACAAGTCATGGGATGTTTCTACCTACGCGGCCTCAACCGAACTTATGGTGATTGTGGACTACTCTGACGATGTCTACTTCAAAATCAACAGCATGTTTGACCTACTCGCGTGGACCCAGCGCGGCTTCGTGCTCGCCGCCCAGTCCTCCGCAAATGCCTTCGTTCCCTCAGACTTCACGAAATATATGCAGCGCGTCTACGACTTCGGCACCCTTCCCGATCGCCGGGACTTCAACGGGGATGGTTTCGTCACGTCTGACGACCTCAGCGATTTCGATGCTCAGTACGCCCTGTACGTCGGAAAGAGCAACTGCAACTGGGTGCATGGAGATGTCAACGGCGACCATCAGGTGACCGCATCGGATGCCGTGGCCTACCGCTTTTGGTACACCTATCAGGCCAGTGTGCATCCGCCGTACCCCGCGAGCCTCGGCACGGCGAACCCGGACAACGCCTTGACCAAGCCGTGAGAACTTCAGTCGCCCGGCAAATGCCTCGCCCTGCTCGCGTTCATGCTCGCCAGGTGTTCCTGGATCAACCCCGCGAGCATCAGCGAAGCGTGCGAGCGCGTCCGCCCGGCTCGCCACGCGACGGCGATCTCCCGCGTCGGCTTCGCCGACGTCAGCCGCAGATACCTCCGCATCGTCGAGCGATCACCCGCCGCCGCCATTTCCGGCACCAGCGAGAGCCCAAGCCCCACCGAAACCAGCTCCAGCACCGTCCCAAGCTGCGTCATGCGGCACACCACCCGCGGCGCCACCTTCCTCGCCGCGCAGAACGCCCGCACCTGCTGGCTCAGGCAGTGCACATCCTCCAGCAGGATCGCCGGATGCTCCCGCAGATCCGCGACGCTCAGCATTGATCCGCCTACACCCGCGCCCACCCCCACATTCGGCCACGACGCGGGCACCACCGCCCACAGTTCCTCCTTCCCCAGCACCTGCGTCTGGATCATCTCATCCTCCACCGGCGTGCTCAGGATCGCGCAATCGAGCTGGTTGTCTCGCAGCATCTCCAGCAGCGACGCCGTGACATCCTCGCGCACCGAGAGGTCGCACGCCGGCAGCTTCTTGCGGAGCTTGGCGAGGGCCTGCGGCAACAGGTACGGCGCCATGGTGGGGATCGCCCCAACCGCGAGGCTGGTGGAGGTTCCGGGCGATTCCGATTGCTCTCGCAGCACCTCGTTGACCTCGGCGAGGATGCGCCGGGCCCGCGGCAGCAGGGCGCGCCCAGCGTCGGTGAGGGCCATGCCGCGTCCCTGGCGATCAAACAGCGGGCGGCCAATCGAATCTTCGAGGCGGCGGATCTGCTGGCTGATGGAGGGCTGGGCGACCTTGAGGCGAGCGGCGGCGCGGGAGACTCCGCCGGCCTCGGTGACGGCGACGAAGTAGCGGAGCCGCTGAAGTTCCATAGGCATCTCCTATCTGATGAAGCGTCGAAAAATCATTGCAGCCTATCGAAGCGTTCGCTACCGTGCTCGCGATCAATCTTCGCCGCCTCACGGAGCTCACGCGATGACCACGCCCCGCCTCACCACCGCCAACGGCGCCCCCATCGGGGCGCAGCAGGCGCTCACCGCCGGCCCGCGCGGGCCTGTGCTGATGCAGGACGTCGCCCTGCTCGAGCAGATGCAGCACTTCAACCGGGAGCGCATCCCCGAGCGGGTCGTGCACGCCAAGGGCTCGGGCGCGTACGGCACCTTCACCGTCACCAAGGACATCACCCGCTACAGCAAGGCGTCGGTCTTATCCGCCGTAGGGAAGACGACCGAGGTCTTCCACCGCTTCTCGACCGTCGCCGGTGAGCGCGGCGCGGCCGACGCCGAACGCGACGTCCGCGGCTTTGCGGCGAGGTTCTACACCGAGGATGGCAACTGGGACCTGGTCGGCAACAACACGCCCGTCTTCTTCGTGCGTGACCCCTTCAAGTTCCAGAACTTCATCCACACCCAGAAGCGCCATCCGCAGACCAACCTGCGCGATATGGACATGCAGTGGGACTTCTGGTCGCTCTGCCCCGAGGCCCTGCACCAGGTGACCATTCTGTTTTCGGATCGCGGCATCCCGGCGAGCTATCGCCACCTGCACGGCTTTGGCAGCCACACCTACTCCCTCATCAACGCCGCGGGGGAGCGCGTGTGGTGTAAGTTCCACTTTGTAAACCTCCAGGGCATCAGGAACATGACCGACGAGGAGTCGGCCGCGACCATCGCCGCCGACCGGGAGAGCCACCAGCGCGACCTGTTCGAGGCGATCGCGCGCGGGGAGTTCCCCCGCTGGCGGCTGTGCATCCAGGTCATGACCCAGGCGCAGGCCCAGAACTTCCGCTGGAACCCCTTTGACCTCACCAAGGTCTGGCCGCACGCCGAGTTCCCGCTCATCGAGGTGGGGGTTTATGAACTCAATCGCAATCCCGAAAACTACTTCGCCGAGGTGGAGCAGGCCGCCTTCAAGCCCAGCGCCCTGGTCCCCGGCATCGGGCCCAGCCCCGACAAGATGCTCCCGGCTCGACTCATGAGCTACGCCGACACGCACCTGCACCGGCTGGGTGTCAATCACCAGCAGGTGCCTGTCAATAGGCCCCGCTGCCCTGTCACCAACTACATCCGTGACGGCGCACTGACCGACGGCGGCGCCGGCCCTCGCCCCAATTACTGGCCCAACAGCCAGCCCGGCACACCCATGCCCGATCCCGCGTACGCCGACCCGGCGTGGCAGATCGGCCAGGCCGTGGTCGACCGCTTTGACTCGACCGTCGACCACGACGACTACACCCAGGTCAACGCCCTCTACCAACTCTTTGATGAAGGCCAGCGCGACCGCCTGACCTCCCGCATCGCCGGCGGTCTGGGCAAGGCCCGCCGGGAGGTCCAGGAACGCATGCTCTGCCACTTTTTCCGCGTAAATCCTGACTACGGACAGCGCATCGCGGGCAAACTTGGGATTACAATCCCCGTCGACGGATCACAGCACGCAGCCGTTCAGTCCTCCCGCGCAGCACAGTGCCCGGTACAGCCGGCAAGCACCTGAGCCCGGAGGCTGATCACGAATGTGCCCCACTTGTTGGGGCCGGAGCGGCCCGCCCTCCCCCGGAGCGGGCTGTTCTTTTTTTTGGAACTCGCGGCGCCGAGCATCTCTTCACCGCGCACTCAACAGAAACTCGCTCACGCGTTCCCCGGCCAGCCCGCCCTCAGGAACTTCCCGTCCCGGTGGAAGACTTCCCCGTCGGCCTCGATGCTCCCGCCCTGGCGCAGATCGCACACCATGTCCCAGTGCAGGCCCGACTGGTTCTCGCTCCCGCTCTCGGGGTACCCCGCCCCCACCGCTGCGTGGAACGTGCCGCCGATCTTCTCATCGAAGAGCGTGTTCTTGCTGAACTCCGTGATCGAGTAGTTGGTCCCGATCGCGATCTCGCCCAGGTTCCTCGCCCCCGCGTCCTGGTCGAGCATCTTGATCAGAAAGTCCTCCCCCTTGCTCGCCGACGCGTCCACCACGCGCCCCGCCTTGAACTTCAGACGCACCCCGTGCACCTCCCGGCCCTGGTACACCGCGGGGAACGTGTAGTTGACGTGCCCCTCGACCCCCAGACCCGCCGGCGGGAGCGTGGGGCCGGCGAAGACTTCCCCGTCGGGGAAATTCTCGTGCCCGCAGCAGTTGATCCACGTCGCCGCCGAGACATCCACCGTCAGGTCCGTGCCGTCGTGCCCGTCGCGCGCCGGGGCGCGGAAGCGGACCGACTTCTTTCCCGTCAGGTATTCGCACACCCGGGCCTGGCGCTCCTCGATCTTCCGCCACTCCGCGGCGGGGTCCGGGTGGTCCAGCAGCCCGGCCCTGTAGACGAACTGCTCGTACTGCGCAAGGCTCATCTCCGCGTCCTGGGCGTGGGCCTGCGTGGGGAACTGCGTGCCGCTCCAGCGGAGATTGCCCTCCGCGGCGCGCTGCATGAAGCGGGTCATGAACGGCTTGCGGGCCTGCTGCAGGAGCGTCATCCGCCGCGCGTCGTAGCGGGAGAGATACTTGGTGTTGAGGTCGGCCAGGAGCGAGAAGTGCACGTCCACCGTCTCGACATAGTGCATGACGATCGGGTGGCAGCGGGAGACCTGCTCGTCGGTGCCGTACTCGAGCAGCGCCTCGGCAAAGTGCGTGGTGCGGGGAAGCCAGATCGGATCCCCGCCCGCCTTGACGGTCGCGACGCCCAAGGCCTCCACCAGCGGGAGGGACTCGGGTTCCCCCATGATCCCGACGACGTCCCCGGGCTTCACCGCCGCGGCGTAGTTCACGAGCACGTGGGCGAGTTTTTCGATCCGGGGGTCGATCATGGGAGGGTCTCCGCGAGTGGCCCGCACTGTATCGACCTGCACGGCAAGGTTCCCGGCGCGGCGAGGGAGGCGCCTGGCCCCTCGCCGATTCCCACGCGCGACCGTCCATCCCGTGAGCGCCGCGGCGCCGCCTCTACGCTGTGTCACCCCATGGTCCGCGTGCCCACTCCATGCTCCGCCCTCGCGCGGGCGATCCTCCTCGCCGTGCTCGCGGTCCTTCCCGCGTGCCGGGCCCACCCCACCCCGCTCCCCGAAGAGTCCCTCCACGAACCCGCCCTCCGGGAGATCCACCGCGCGATGCGCCTTGCCGTCGATCGCGCCCGCGCCGACCCTCACGTCACCTGGCACGCGGGCTGGTCGGGCAACATGGTCGTCAACGCCCTGGGCGGATCCCACAAGGGCCTCTGCTACGACTGGCAGCAACTGGTCTATACCGCCGTCACGCCCGTCGCCCGCCGCGTCGGCTGGAAGGCCGTCGGACTCGCCGCCGGTGAGGGACTTTCCTGGGAACACCACGCCGTCATCGTCTATGACCCGGCGCGCTGCGACCCCGCGCGGCTGCTCGATGGCCCGCCCCACGCCTATGTGCTCGACGCCTGGCGACGCGGCCGCGCTGATGTTTTTCTTCTGGGCCAATGGCTGGAGCGTGAGCGGAGCCCGCACGTCTCCCCGCGCATCGAAGACCTTGACGCATCAGCAGTTCCGTAGCAGATTCTCGTGCCTCAACGTCATAACCGACGCGCCGCGGCGCGATATAACGTGTGGCAACAGGGATTTCTCCCTACCTGTTTGCATGCTGTCAATTGATGCTGATTTACGTAAAAACCCGATAGATTTCAAACTGGAGAGCGGGGCACCGCTCTACAACAGCCGCGGCCCCTCTGTTCCGGGATGGTCCGAGGCACCAAAGTTTCGCGGGGGGTCGCGTCAACGTTCGGGCTTGGCGTGTTGGAGGTTTGGGGACCCCATTCCGTGCGAACTGTCGCCATCGTGAACCAGAAGGGCGGGTGTGGTAAGACCACCACCGCCATCAACCTTGCCGGCGTTTTCGCCTCCCAGGGACACCGCGTCCTGCTGGTCGACATGGACCCGCAGTCGCACTGCGCCGCCGGCCTGGGAATCCCCGAAAAACGCATCGACCTCGACATCACCGACGCCCTCTCCCCCGGCGGCTCCCTCGACCTCTCCAAGCTCATCTGGAAACCCAGCCGCAATCTCGACCTCATCCCCAGCCGCATGCGCCTCGCCGGGCTCGAGGCCGCCCGCGGCGGACTCGCCGACCAGGGCGACCGGCATATCCGCCTGAGCAACGTCCTCTCCCGCGTCGCCGACCAATACGACATCTGCCTCATCGACTGCTCTCCCGCCATCGGCCTTCTTACCTACAACGCCCTCGCCGCCTCCAACACCGTGCTTATTCCCGTCGAGACAAGTTTTTTCTCACTTCAGGGCGCCGCGCGGCAGGTCTCCACCGTCCGCTCCATGGCCAAGCACCTCTCCCTCACGCTCAGGACCTGGCTCGTCGCCACCCTTCACGACCCGGCCAGCGGCCTGGCGACCGACCTCTTCGACGAGCTGCGCCGCCGATTCGGGGACGCCGTCTGCCCCCACACCATCCGCCACGACGTCCGCCTCCGCGAGGCCGCCTCCCTGGGCAAAACCATCATCCAGTACGCCCCCGAATCCATGGGCGCCGACGACTACTCCGTCCTCGCCGGATGGCTCAAGCCCAAACTCCATTCCCGCATCCCCGATCCCGCCCCTGCCCTCGAATCCCCCGCCGACCTCGATCCCCTCTCCGGCTCCCTCGCCGGGATCGTCCAGGTCATGTCCTCCGTCCAGACCGCTGGCCTCACCCAGAAGCTCTCCGGCCGCGGCGCGGAGCACGCCTCCCTCGCGAGCGCCATCGACGCCGGAGACCCGCCTTCCCCGCACGCACCCCACGTCCCGCACCCCGTCGGTGTCGCCGAGCAGATCGCCGCCGACCTCCGCGCCCGCGCCGCGACGCGATCCGAAGAAATGGCTCGCCTCGCCCAGAAGCTCGCCCGCGCCCAGGCCGCCCCCGCCGCGGCAGCCACCGCGCCCGACGCCGCCCCAGCCGCGGCCTCAACCGGCGTCGAGCCCGCGCACAACCTGACACTCCTCCCCGAGATCAAGCCCGGCTCTGCCGCCCGCCCGCCCGTCAACCTCTTCATGGGCGTGCGCCAGACCCGCCAGGGCTCCCTCTTCATCCTCCCGCTCACGCTGGGCAACACCGTCTCCATCGCCGGAGATTTCAACGCCTGGTCCGTCCAGCGCCACGTCATGAAGCGAAACGAAGAATTAGGGGTCTTCGAACTGTGCATTCCCCTCCCCCCGGGCCGATACACGTACCGGATCGTCGTGGATGGTCTCTGGCAGACCGACCCCTTCAACCCGGTGACCGAGCCCAATCCCTTCGGGGAAGCCAACAGCATCGTCGCCGTCAGCGCGGGGGAGTGATCGGCCACAAGAACATCGCACGCGATCGGTGATGGGAACGCTCCACGAGGTGGGTGGAGCGCTCGCCGTCGGTTGATGGACCAACAGCGGGAATCGGGTGGGATTCCCCAAGCCTGGATCGGAGATCTCGGGCACATGCAGCGACACACGCCACCGGGCCCCCTCGGCGGGCCTTCCAATCCCACGCCCCACGCGCCCTCCAGCTCGCCCGACTGGCAGACGGACAACCCCGTCCTCGCCACCGTCGGCCCCGGCTCCACGCCGCCGGGCGTCTCACGCTGGGATGAGGACATGTCACTCGACGCCGACGCCCTCGCCGAGCTCTTCCTGGGTGATCCAGACCTCGCCCCAGCGCCGGCGAGCCCCCCCGCCGCGACCATCGCCGCCGCCGCCCACGTCCCCGCGGCGCCCCGCCCCCGCGCCGGAGCGACGCCCGCCCAGGCTGCGCCCGCCGAATCCAGCACAGCCAGGGCCCAAGCAACACCCGCAGCTCCGCCGCCCCGCCTCGAAGCACTCATCCTCGGCCATCTGCCCATCCTCGGAACGGCGTGGATCGCCGGGTACGCCCAGCTCCTCGCCGCGCGTCTGGGAACCCCCGTCGCCCTCGCCAAGCTCCGCGGCGGCTACCTCACCATCGACGCCTTCGGCCTCGACACCCGCGCCGGGGAGCCCAAGCCCTCCCTGCAGAGCGAACTTCCCGACGCAATCCGCCTGCTGCGCGATCGCTCCGCCCGCTGGCTCCTCTGCACCGACGCGACCGATGAACCCCTGCTGGTCACCCACGCCCGCCCCGACGGCGTCACCATGCTCACCTCCGCCGACGATGCCGCAGTCGTCGGCTCGTACCAGGCGATCAAGGGCCTGCTCGACGCGCCCCCCGGCCAGCCCACCTGGCCCGACACCGCCGACCTGACCATCGCCCTCGCCGGCTCCGCGCCCGAGCGGGCCCGGATCTCAGGCGACAAGCTCCGCTCCGCCGTCCGCACCTTCCTGGGACGCACGGTGCACGTGGAAGTCTGCCCCCAGCGCATCGGACCCACTCCCTGCGAGCCCCTGTTCAGCGGCGCCTGGCAGGGCACCCCCGTCCAGCTCGCCGCGCTGCTGCGGACCCCCGCGCCAGCCCCCGCGCCCGTCGCACCCAGCACGACCGAGCCCGACGAACCCGTCGCCATCCGCCCGCAGGCACCCGGGCGGGGGAGCCATATCCCCGCTCCTCCCGCCGCACCCTCCCCCGACCGCCCGAAGGCCGCGGGCCGGGCTTCCATGTCCGCGTACATCGATGGCCTCTCGGGCATCCATATTTCCTGTCCGTATGCCCCGTCCATCGAGCTGGCGATGGATCACGCCGGACTGCTGCACCTGGTCTCCGACGTGCAGGGCCTCTCGTCCCTGCACCGCGTCGCCGCCTGGGCCAAGGCCCACGACCAGCTCATCCGGGCGGCGATCCCGTCCCTCGCCACCTCCGACCCCGTCTGCCACGTGGTCTCCGAGGACGCGGCCTCTCTCCGTCCTCTCATCGAATCCGACCTGCGAGTGCACCTGGTCATCCGCGGCCGCGCCGGGTCCGAAACCTTCGCCGTCGCCCGCGCCCTGAACTGAACCGAACCCAAGCGACCAGGACCGCGACGACACGCCCCACCATCACCCCCCCGCCGCGCCTTCACCGGCGCGGTGGTCGTGTCTAGATCCTCGTATGCACACGAGTGTTTTGTGATTACACACAAAAGCGTGCGAGGATGCGCACGTTCACACGGATTTGTTGGGCGCGGTACCATCTTCCCCGTGTTGTCAACACACGCGACGAGATCCTGAGACTTTGGGGGGAATGCGCTCATGCACGAACGCCTGCTCGCCGCCGTCGGGAACCGCACCTACCGGCACATCGGCGAACTCACCGGCACCCACCCCGAGACCGTCCGACGCTATCTCTCGGGCCAGTCCCCCAGCGTCGAATTCATCGCCGCCGTCAGCACGGCCCTCAATATCAACGCTGATTGGCTTATCAGCGGCCGCGGCCCCATGAAATGCGAAGAACTCAAGGCCCACGCCCTCGCCACCGCCGACACCTCCGAGCTCCTGCACGCCATGTCGGAGACCATCGTCAAGCTCATCGACCGCGTCGAGCTCGTCGAAGTCTACATACAGACCCTGGAAACCCGCGTTCGAGTGCAACAGACCGAAGAACTTGCATCCCAGGACCCCGCGCGGCATATCACATCACCTCCGGGCGCGGTATCATCGCCGCTCAATGGTGGTGTGGGGGCCCGCACCGGCACCAATCCCGGCGCGGGCCAAGGTCCGGGAGTCCATGTCGGCGCGGCGGTGCGTGGTGGTGTCAACGCCGCGGGCCCGGTGCCGGCCGCGGGGGCCAGCGCCCACCATATCGCGGCGCGGCGACCCGCCAAGGGCGGCGGGGACACTGGCCGCCAGGGTGATCGCACGGGGGGTGAGCCATGAGACAATCCGCGCGTACCCCGCAGCCGCCGGACAAGGACTCACCGCTCGACGGCGCGGCCTCGAACCCCTCCCGGCCACCTCAACTCATCCCCAACGACCACCTGCGCCTCCTGGTCGAGCTGCTTCAGCCCGTCGGCCCCGAACTCGCCCGCCGCTGGCTCGCCGCGCTGCTCCTGGTGCACAGGTCCGAGCGCGAGGCGGTGGTCAACGCGGTCGAAAGGCAGCTCGTGCGCCTCTACCCACTCGACGAGCATGATCGCCGGCCGTCCGACCCGCCCGCCGGCCAGCCCGAGATCCAGATCAAGCCCGGGCGACGCCCGGGACGCATGTCCGCCTGATCCGCCGGCGTCCCAGCGCCGCGAGAGTGTTCCCCGGGGAGGTGTGATGATGTTCCTGCTTGCTCCGCCCGACCTGATGCCCCCGCTCCCGTATCCCCACCCGGTCATCACCGAGGTGCTCTACGCCGTGCCGACCAAGGTCGGGGATGCGAACCGGGACGGCACGCGGGATTCGGCCGGTGATGAGTTCATCGAGCTCATCAACCCCCACGACCGGCCCATCAACCTCAAGGGCTACAGCGTCTCTGACAGCGGGGAGGGCAAGGCCCGCTTCAAGTTCACCTTCCCCGCGGTAAGCCTGGAGCCGGGGCAGGTGGTGGTCGTCTTCAACGGCAGCGACGCGAAGATGACCGGGCCGGTCGGGGACGCCAAGCTCGCCCCCACCGAAGGCCATCCCGGCTTCCACGGAGCCTTGGTCTTCAATGCCAAGATGCCCTCTTCCCGGGCGTCGTGGGCGAACAAGAGCGATTATGCCCTCTTGAACGCGCCCAACGGTTCCCCGCTGGAGTGCGTCTACTGGGGTGACGAGAAGAAGCCCCCCGCCAACTGCGGCCTGTGCGAGGAGGCCCCGGTGGTCTCTCGCGGCAGCGTGCAGCGGGTACGGATCGACCCGGAGGCGGGAGAGCCTGATTCATCCAACGCCCCCGCTCTTCCTGCCCCCGCGACGCCCGCGACGACCTCGAACGCCAAGCCGCCCGCCGCAAGCCCGGCGAAGGTCACCAAGCCTTCGACGACCGACGGCCCGGGTGGGGCGGCGGGGGCTACCCCGTCCTCGGGAAGCAAACCTCCGGCGACTTCGCAGCGGCCCGTGTATGTCCGCAAGCACGAGTATCCACCGCCGGCGGAGCGGCCCGCGGCAAAGAAGCTGACCTTCGGCCCCTTCTTCGCCCATCCAGGCTCTCCCGCGTCCCTGGTGGGTCGGACGGTGGGCGGCGAGGCCGACGAGACGGGAATACTGTTCAGCCCCGGTTTGTATCCTTTGGAGGCCGAACATCAGTCGGATCCGCAGGGAGAGAGGCCGGCGGACGGATCTGGGCAACCGGAAGCGGTCAGCCCGCAGGGGCCCGTGCCCGCCCGGAGCCGTGACAATTCGAATCAGCCGCCCCCGCGGCGGAATACCGGCGACCCCCGCTGAACGTCGAGTTCGATGGGGCGTTTGAGCGGGTTCCGCCCCCCGAGATCGACCAAAGGAAGTGCCCGTCCATGGCCTGGATCACCAAGAACTCCGCGACGATGAGGATCGAGAAGCGCCAGGCCCCCTACCTGACGGAGGCGATGAAGACCCGGCTCCGAGCCGAGGTCCTGCCCCGCTACGAGACCAAGCTTGCCGCCCTCCTGCCCACGCTCCACACCGTCCAGCACGACAACGGCTGGCTGCCACCCCAGGCCCTGCTGGAGATCGCCGAGTTCCTCTCCCTGACGCCCGCCGAGGTCATCGACACGGCGAGCTTCTATGAGGAATATTGGCTCAAGCCCAAGGGCCAGCACCTGATCGCCGTCTGCCGCTCCATCGCCTGCGAGTTCTGCGGCCAGCCCGAGCTGACCGAGGCGATCAAGCAGAAGCTGGGGATCGACGTCGGGGAGACCACCGAGGACGGCCAGTGGACGCTGGTCGAGGTCGAGTGCCTGGGCTCGTGCGACTCGGCCCCCGTCATGCTGGTGGACGAGAAGCTCCACGAGTGGATGACCCCCGCCGAGGCCCTCAAGCGCATCGCGCAGGCGCCCGCCGCCGGCCACCACTGACCGGTCGCGCGTCCCGACAATCCCGTTCCTGCTCCCGGGGCCTTTCCAAGGGCCCCTGTTCATTTCCGCGGCGACGCGGGCGTGTGTGCGCTGCCACGTCCCGTGGTATGCTGCGGATTCGTACCCATCCCGGGCGTTCTGGCCCGGCATTCCGCACCGTCCCGACGACACTCTCCACGGAGACTCCTCCGCATGAACCGCCGAGCGCTGTTTGCGATCAGTTGCGTCTCGCTGCTTACCACGTCGATGGTCTTTGCGATCCGCGGGGACATCGAGGCGGCGATGAGCGCCACGTTCCACCTCTCCAAGGAGCAGATGGGCCTGATCTGGGGTCCGTCGTTCTGGGGATTCACGATCTCGATCTTCATGTGCGGCCTGCTGGTGGACATCCTGGGCATGAAGACGCTGCACGCGCTCTCCAGCCTGGGGTACATCGGCGGCGTCACCCTGGTCCTGCTCGCCCCGCCCCCGGACGTCGAGCATGTCGACAACATCTTCAGCCACACCGGCACCATGATGCTCTACGCCGGCTTCCTGCTCATGGGCCTGGCCCAGGGGATTGTCGAGGGCGTCATCAATCCCCTGGTCGCCACCATCCACAGCGACCAGAAGGTCCACAAGCTCAACGTCCTGCACGCCTGGTGGCCGGGCGGCATGATCATCGGCGGACTCGCCGTGCACTTCATGACCAAGCACGAGATGGTGGACTGGAAGCTCAAGCTGAGCCTGATCCTCATCCCCGCCGTCATCTACCTCGTCGGGGTGATGACGCAGAAGTACCCCAAGACCGAGCGCGTCGCCTCGGGCATCTCCACGGGTGAGATGGTCAGCCAGGTCTTCCGCCCGCTCTTCCTCATCCTACTCGCCTGCATGTGGCTCACCACCTCCACCGAGCTGGGGCCCGACCAGTGGTTCCCCAGCGTCATGAAGGAACTGACCGACATCGACGGCATCCTGTTCCTGGTCTTCACGGCGAGCCTGATGTTCGTGCTGCGCTTCTTCGCCGGGCCGATCGTGCACAAGATCTCCCCGCTGGTGCTGCTGCTCTCGTGTGCCGCCCTCAGCGCGGGGGGCCTCTACTGGCTGGGAAGCCTCAAGAGCGGTACGCCCGCCTACGTCGCCTTCGCCGCGGCGACGGTCTTTGGCATCGGCAAGACCTTCTTCTGGCCCACCATGCTGGGCATCACCAGCGAGCAATTCCCCCGCGGCGGCTCTCTGCTGATGAACCTCATGGGCGGCACAGGCATGCTCGCCATCGCCGTCGCGCTCCCGCTCATCGGCAAGCAGTTCGACGAGAAGGGCGCCGGCCCCGCCCTCCAGTTCGTGGCGATCCTGCCGGTCATCCTCATCTTCGTCTTCGCTGCCATCGCCGCCTACTTCAAGAGCAAGGGAGGCTACAAGCCCGTGAAGCTCGAGCAGGTCCCCACCGCCTGAATCCCTTCTTCCATTCCTTTCTCTGTGCCCTCTGTGCCTCTGTGGTAAGTCCCGTCTTTACCGTCCGGGCGTGATCGCCGCCCCGCACTCGGGGCAGATCGCGCTCTCCAGCCCGTCGGTGAGATACCCGCACGCTTTGCAGCGCCGGTCCGCGTCGGGGACCCCCACGCGCCGCCACGGGTGCAGGCCCACGCACGCCAGCTCGGCGAGCGCCCCGGCGACGAGCGTGCCCGCGAGGATGACCGGATGGCTCGCGTGGGCGAGCTTCGTCAGGGTCCACTGCGGGACGGGGACGTCATGGGCAAACAGCCTGCCCGCGGTGAAACCGCAGAGGGCCAGCAGGCAGCCCAGCGGGATCAGCCGCTTGCGCGGGTGCCAGGCGGCGGCGAGGATGATGGAGAGGGGATAGAGAACATTGGACGCGAGCACGGCGGCCCACGGGCCGGCGATGCCGTTCTGGCGCAGGATCGAATCGATGGGCTCGATCGCGAGCGCGGCGACGAAGGCCAGCGCGGCGTAGAGGGCGAGCGCCAGCGGCCAGCGGCGCGGGGAGAGGAAGCCGCGGGGGCTCTGGGGTTCGCGTGATTCGAAGGTTTGGCGGTCTTGGCTCACGCGGCCGAGAGTGTATCCGAGGGGCGTCCGCATTCGGGGCAGGGCTTGCCGGGCAGGCCGCCCAGGTGGTAGCCGCAGCCCTTGCAGGCGGCGGGGTCGGGACGCACGCCGACGACCCGCCAAGGGCGCAGGAGCCGCACGATGCCGAAGCTCGCGATCGTCGCGGCGCCGGCGGCGGCGAGGACAACGGGGTGCACGGCCTGGAGGAACGCGGGCGGGGTCCAAGTCCAGAATCGCGGGTTCTGGGCGAGAGACATGCCGGTCGTGAAGCACAGGACAGAGACCCAGCACCCGGCCAGGACGACGCGTGGTCGCGGGTAGAAGACGGCGATGAGGGCGAGGCAGGCGGGGAAGAGGAGATTGACCGTGACGACGACGGCCCAGGGGCCGGCGATGCCGCGGGCGCGCAGGAACGCGCCGACGCCCTCGATGGCGTACCCCAGCGCGAGGGAGCCCAAGGCGTAGGCGGCCAGGGCCCACGGCCATGCGGCGGGATCGACGTAGCGCGGGCCTGAACCTCGCCCGGATCGCGATGCGGGCATTGGTCAGAGCCTCGAGGCGGCGAGGCTCGCCAGTTCGCTGCGTTCGCTCTTGGCGAGCGTCACGTGGCCAAAGAGGCGGACGCCCTTCATCTTCTCCACGGCGTAGGAGAGGCCGTTCGAGGAGCTGTCGAGGTAGGGGTTGTCAATCTGGCCGATGTCCCCGGTGAGGATGAGCTTGGTGCCTTCTCCCACGCGGCTGGCGATGGTCTTGACCTCGTGGGGCGTGAGGTTCTGGGCCTCGTCGACGATCATGAACTGGTGCGGGATGGAGCGGCCGCGGATGTAGGTAAGGGGCTCGAGCACGAGCTTGCCGTCGGCCATGAGCTTGGCGATGCGCTGCTCGGAGGTGTGGCTCTCCGCGGCGGAGGCGCGTTCGCTGCGCTCGCTGTGCCCCCCGCGGGTGCTGAGGAGGTAGCCCAGGTTGTCGAAGATCGGCTGCATCCAGGCCTCGAGCTTTTCATCCTTGCTGCCGGGGAGGTAGCCGATGTCGCGGCCCATGGGCATGATGGGGCGGGCGACGAGCAGCTTCTCGTAGCGTTCCTCGTTGAAGACCTTCGCCATGCCCGCGGCGATGGCCAGGAGCGTCTTGCCGGTGCCGGCGGATCCCAGGAGGGTGATGAGCTTGACGTCGTCGTCGAGCAGCAGGTCCATGGCCATGGTCTGCTGGACGTTGCGCGCCATGATGCCAAAGACCGGCTTGCGCGGGCCGCTGACGGGGATGATGTGGTCGGTGTCGCTGAGGCGGCGGCCCAGGCCGGTGTGGTTGTCGTCCTGGGCGTCCTTGAGCACGACGTACTGGTTGGGCTGGACGGTGCGGGTGTAGCGTTCCCCATCGTGCGTCGCGGCGAGGGCGGGCTGGATGCGGGTGAGGGCGAGCAGCCGGTCGTGGTAGAGGTCGTCGATGAGCTGGCCTTCGACGGCGGCGGTGACGTAGCCGGTGTAGAGCTGGTCGGCGTCGACCTTCTGGTTCTCAAAATCCTCGGTGCGGATGCCCAGGGAATCGCTCTTGATGCGGGCGGAGAGGTCCTTGGAGACAAAGACGGCGGGCTTGCCCTTCTTATGCAGGTCCCAGGCGACGGAGATGATGTGGTTGTCGGGAGTGTCGGCCTTGATCGCGGGCGGGCGGGCATAGTCGTTGATATCGATGCGGATGGTGCCGGTGCGGCCGTCGGCGCCCATGGAGGCGGCGGCGCCCACGGTGGGGGAAGCCTTGCCCCAGTCGACGCCGTCGATGAGGCGTCCGAGGATGCGCAGGCGATCAAGATGGCGGATGCACTCCCGGGCGTTGCGGCCCAGGTCGTCGTCCTTGCGCTTCATCTTGTCGAGTTCTTCGATGACGGTGTAGGGGATGACGACGTCGTGCTCTTTGAAGACGAAGAGGGCGTTGGGGTTGTGGAGCAGGACGTTGGTATCGATCACGAAGATCTTGGTGTCGATCTCGGAGGCGGAGGCGGGAGAGGACTGGGTCTGGTCCGCCGCGGCGGGGCCGGCGGGTTGTGGTGTGGTCGACAAAACCGAGTACTCCAGGTCCGTCGTGCGTGGGCCGGTGACCGGGTTGATCTTCCGTCCCACGTCCGTCTTGTGATTGGTCGTCCTGAACGTCGTCATGCTCGAGACGCTCCTGTCCCGGGAGGGCGGGCGGCGGGCCGCGCTCCTTTACGTCCTGCGGAACCGGCGATCCATCGCCGGGGGCGGTCTCCCAGGACAATCCCAGCATATCTCCATCGGCCAGAAGGCGTGGCCGGTGTGAGACTCTGCCCCTCTTCACAATCGCCAAACATGGGGCGGGAGACGTGGAATGGGGGACGGATGGTGAAAATCCCCTTATCTCGGCCATCGCCGCAGAGGGACGTTCCCTGCGCCGCGGAGTTCAAAGGCGACCAGCCGGTTGACGCTGATGGGGTCGGCGTCGTCGACAATTCCCAGCAGGCACAGGGAGCCTCCGGGAAGTCGGGGGCCCAGGGTCAGGCCCTCAAGATTGGTCTGGTCGCCGGCCCAGAGCAGCTTTTTCCGGCCGTTGGCGGTGGAGACCGGGGTGTAGGTCTGGCCGATCAGGCCGGGCAGGGCGGAGACGTCGGTGGCGCCGGTGGGGACGATCTCGAAGATCCGGGTCCGAAAAAAGCCCAGCGCCGAGAACGCAAACGAGCGTTCCAGGGTGATCACGCGGCCGTCGGGAAGCACGACCATGTCGGAGACGCCCGAGCGTGAGCCGCTGATCGCCACCCCGTGAATCGGTTCGGTGAGATAGGCAAGCTGCGGGCCGGGAACGGCGGTGGTCTGGTCAACGCTGTAGGAGATGAGCCGCACGACGGAGCCGGCGGAGGAGGTGGAGAGGTTGCCGTCGACCGTCAGCGCTTCTTCGTTGCAGGTCCAGAGCGTGCCGCGGAGGCGAGCGGGGGAGGAATCGAGCCAGAGGCTTCCCAGGGATTCGAACCCGAAGTTGGCGCGGCGGGCGGCGAAGACGGGGGGCGTGGGGAGCGTGCGGAGCAGGGCGCCGTCGGAAAGTCGGTACTCGCGGATGGCGGGGGTGTTTTCTTCGGACAAAAAGACAGTGCCGCGGGTGAGATCGGTTGCGGCGATGCCTTCGAAGTCGAGGGTCTGGGCGAGGGAGATGCCGCCCAGGACATGGGCGGCGGAGATGGAGCCGTCGGCGGCGAGGGTGACATCAAGGCGCACGAGCTTGTTGGAGTTGTCCATGACGGCGAGGAATTCGCCGTGGCGAGCGTCACCGGACCCCAGGATCATGGAGATGCCGCTGAGACCGGTGATGGTGAAGCTCTGGCCGTTCTGGTCGGTGGTGGAGGCGGGGAGATCGAAGGTTCCGCGGGGGATGAGCTCGAGGGGATCGGCGGAGGCGCAGGAGGCGGGGAGGAGCAAAGCCAAGGACGCGCCCAGACGCATCGCGCCGCGGGCGAGGCGGGAGGAACGAAGACCGGTCGTCGTCGGCTGCATGAGGTCAGCCTACCGGAAGGCCCCCCGCCTCGCCAGCACAACTTGATGTTCAGTAGGGAGCGTCGGTGTAGGACGCCGTGACGCACGTTCGCGGAGAATCAAGCCACTGCACGAGGTATCGCAGCGCGTCGACGGCGTGGTCGAAGCCCTTGCCCTTCTCGGGCGTTTCGGACTCGGGGTCGGCGTTGTAGCTGTAGCGTTCGAGGGATTCGATGAGCGTGTGGCAGCGTTGGTGCACGAAGAGGCGGGGCGGGGCGTGGTCGGCGGGGCGGAGCCGAGCGCGGATGAGCAGGATGCCGTCGAGGACGCGGAAAGCCTGGAACTGCACGGGAATCCTGGCCTTGCGCATGAGATCGATGCTGCTCGCCCCGCTCTGGGAGCTTGTCTGACCGCCGGCGGGGTCGACGGCGAGCCAGGCGAGGCGCGGGCTGGCAGGATCATTGATCGCGTCGATGTGCTCCTGGAGCACGACCTGAGAAACGACGCGTTCCCGGTCGATCCAGAGCGTGCCCGCGGGGTCGACCATTCCCCACAGGATGGCGGTGGGCGCGCGGTAGCCAAAGTCCATCCCCCCCACCCATTTCACGCCGGGGACCGCGGGATCGAACTGGGGAATGGAATCGACCACGTGCCGCACGGGCGTGAACTCAGGAACGACGGTCGCAGACCGGGAGGGCCGGGTGCAGAGCATCTCGCTCTCCCACGTGGAGAGCGCGACGCGTGATTTCATGACCACCGCGTCGCTGATCGAGATGTGCCCGCCGGCCTCGTGCGGCGATCGCTTGGCCTTGCCCTGGCACTCGGGCAGGAGTGAGCAGCTTTCGCACGATCGCTTGGGCTCGCAGCGCTCCAGCACATCGACCACGCCCCACTTGAAGAGCCGGCGGCGCCCCTGCACGGCCTGCGTCACCAGGTCGTGCATGATGCCGTAGGGGACGTGCATGGTGCTGAGGCATTCCACCGATCCGCGCACCATCTCACCGCCGCAGAGCTTGCTCCTGGTGACGAGCTGGGCGGCTTCCCACACGCCGGGATCGAAGAGCTCGACCTCGTCGCAGCGCAGCCGCTGGACCCGCGTGCCACGGACGCTGGTCTGGGACTGGGCGAGGAGCTCGACCACGCTGCCGTTGACCAGTGCGATTCGCTTGTCGGTGATGCGGCCGCTGACCATGGCGGCGAAGGGCTCCCGGGAGAGGAATCCGCGGAGATGCTCGTGCATGCGCTGGGCCTGCTCGAGTGAGCCGCCGAGGATGCGGATCTGGATGCCGTCCTTGAAGACCATGTCCATGAGGGTGGCGACGGCGCCGAGCATGGTCTTTCCGCCGCCGCGGTTGGCCCAGACGACGCAGTCCACGGTGGGGAACGTGAAATCGGGCGCGGGCTCCCGCGCCGCGTCGAGCATGGCGAGCAGCGCGGGGGACTGGGCGTCGTCGATCGGGCCGGGAGGAGCGGGGTGGTTCATCCCCGGGGGCGGCGGGAGCGCCAGGATCACCGGGAGATGGATCACGGCGTCATCGGGCGGCGGCTCGCCCTCAAAGAAGGCGTGGGTGAGGTAGTCCAGCGGGGACTGGTGCCCCTCGATAATGGGAGTGTCGGCGAGAACGATGTCCAGATACTGGTGGATGAAGCGGCGAAGCTGGGCGCGGGTCCTGGGGCGCTCAAGGCCCGAGGCGTGCGCGAAGGATCCGTCGTCCGCGCGGGCGGACGCCTGGGAAGGCTGATCGTGAGGCATCGGAATCTCCCCTTGACGAGTGTGGATTGTGCGGCGCGGGAAATTGCGGTGGGGTGAAGGCGGTGCGTGGTTCCTTCCGACACGGGCGCGTGTCGCGGGCGCTCATACGCCGTGGCTGTACATGATGGGACGGGCGCTGAGCGCCGCGCCGGCCAGCAGCGCCAGCTCCAGCAGCGTGCGCCGCTGGGTTCGCCGGGCCTGGCGCTGGCCGCGGGCGTGCCAGCGGCGCAGGGCGGTCGCCATGCCGGGCCGCGCGAGCACGCCTGCGGCGCGGTGCATATCGATGAGGCTCGACGGGCTGATTCTCAGACCTCGCAGCGCGGCGAGCAGTTCCACGTCACGCGGAGAGAGCGGGACATCGTGCGGGGTCATGCCGGCGGAAGCGAAGAAGGGGCTGTAGCGACCCATGGACGTGATCGCCTCGGTGAGCGGGGTGCAGGGATCGGCGAGGTAGGCTTTCACGAGCGTGACGGCCGCCCCCAGGCCGCGGAAGCGTGGATCAACGATCACGCGCGAAATGGAGCGGAGGCGGCGATTGACGTGGCGGGCGTGAACTCGCACGTCCCGGGACTCGAATTCGCCTGGCCACACGCGGCGTCTCCAGCTTCCCCACAGCGGAGGGAACGAGGCGACCAGCACGCCGGCGAGCAGGGGAGGGGCGTGCTCGGACGTTTCCACGAGACGCAGGATGCGCGCAAACGTCGCGGGACGTCCGGCGCGGTAATGAAAGTGGGCGAGGGCCCGGTAATCATCGACGTCCCCGGCTTCAACGCGGAGGGCGGCGGGGTGAAGACAGGGCGCGCGGGATACGGGAACGGGCTTGCATTCGATCTGCGAGTGAGGGAGCGGGGTGGTCGGGTGGGCGCGGCTGAAATGAGGGTGGGTGGACGCACAGGGCATGCTCTCTTCTCCATGTGACTTAGCGGACGGGGCGCACGGCGAGGGATAAGCGCCGTGGACGGCTTGCATGGACGTGTGACGCGGAGGCGGGGTGATGGAGGGGCAACGAACTGACCAGAGGTCGAAGCGGGGCTGGCGGCACGGCGTCGCCGCGATCTCCGGCCGGGGCGGGAATGACGCTCCATGAGCCGCCCAGTTCGCAGCGGACGAGCACGTCGGGGCGGAGCCATGCGGCGACGTCGTCGTGGGCGGTGGCGAGGATGATGGTGCGAGGCCTCACCGAGGCCCTGATCCATCGGGAGAGGGTGAAACACAGGGCGCGGGCGGTGGCGCGGTCGAGCGTGGAGCCGAATTCGTCGGCGAAGAGCGTGCGCGAGCCTCGCCGGCGCGCCCGGTCCATGGCGAGGGCGAGGTGGAAGCGGTATCGCTGGCCTTCGGAGAGTTCGCGGGCGCTCCGGGCAAGCAGGGTGGCGTCGGCCAGGCCGGCGCGGGCGAGCAGGGCGAGCCTTCGCGCGGTGGAGCCGTGGAGGCGCTGGATGATGGGGATCGAGGGGCGCGGGGGAGTGTCCTGGAGCAGGACGGGGCGATCCCCGCGGCGCCGGGAGCAGCGGAGCAGTTGCTGCAGCAGCGTGGATTTGCCGCCGCCGCTGGGACCGGTGATAAGCACGAGCCGCGCGGCGGTGAGGCTGCGGAGCAGACGCCCGGCCTCCGCCAGAGCGCGGGGGGAGGAGCGCCGGGCAGCGCGGGGAACGCGGCGCAGGACGATGCCGACGGCGGCGCACGCCTGGAGAAGCGGCAGGCCCGGAGCGCCCGAGACGTTGACCACGCGCAGAGGAAAACGCGCGGAGATGCGCCGGGGCGGAGTGCGCTTCTTCATCGGGCCCGCTCCTCGCTCGCGATCTCCAGGATGGTCTGGAGCGCATCGCGGTGCCGGCGCACGGTGTGGAGGGTGAGGTTCAAGGCCCGCGCCGCGTCCCGGAGGGAGCGACCGTTGACGACGCACTCTTCGGCGACGCGGCGACGGATGGGGCACCAGGCGGTGCCGGGAGGCAGGGGCGCGGCGGGAAGTTCGCCCGCGGGAGTGGGTGAAGCGGAGCACGCAGTCTCCGCGGAAACCGGCGCGGGTGGCGCGGCCCCGCCGAATGGAGATGTGCTGCAACCCGCCGCCAGCGGCTCGGGATTGGACGAGGGAGGTGCGGCGTCGGCGTCGGAGCGGGCGGCGGACTGACGGGCGCGGCGCTGCGGGGCCCGCCGCGCGGACGGGGTGAGCCGGCGGACGATGGCGACGAATTCGCCGGTGAGCAGCCGGTTGACGATCCGGCGCACGCGGCGGCGCAGCGGCCTGGCTTGAACGCCCAGCAGGCGGGCGAGGTCGGCGACGGGGGTGTGATCCCGGTAGACCGATTCGATGAGCACGCGATCGGGAGGGGGGAGCCAGACGGCGCGGAGGAGGATCGTCTCGACCATGTCGTGGCGTCGGCGACGGCGCAGGTCGGAGGGGTCTTTGTGGAGTGGCGGCGGGGGGTCGGCCTCGACGCGGACCTGGATGGGGCGGGCGCGTCGGGGGGTCGATATAGTAATGTTGGCATCCTGATTTCGGTCATCGATGTGATGTGAACGTGGCGGCGTGTGCGAAGACATACGTCCATCCCCCTGTCTCAGTTGTGTGGGAATCTCACGACGTTTTGCACAGAATTGTGTTCAACCATGAACACGCGATATGGTCCCAGAGATCGGAATCACAACGCAACAACTTCTGCATGCTTTGCAGGTATTTTGTCATGCATATCCAATAATGAGCGCACAAAGCACGTCGATGCGCGCCGCGGCGGCCTGTGGAGCGATGGGATCGGCCGTCCTGATCGACGTGTCGCGGGCCGCCGCGGGGGAGACGCGAGCGTGGATTCCGCGCGAATCGGGTTGCATTCGCGGCGGCAGGGTGTACAAGTAGTACGGTGCGCCGCGGCGTGGATGCTCACGGTGCGCGAACCGCTCGATGGGATGAGGGGCCGGGCATGAAGCGACTCGCGTCGGTCTTTGTTTGGGGGCTTGCGGCCTGCGGGATATCGGCGTTGGCGCCGTGTGCAGCCGGAGGGCAGACGCCCGCGGACAACCGGCTGGGGGACTTTGCGCAGCAGATCTACTACCCGGTGGGATCCAAGCGTCTCACCGTCGTGGGGGACTCGATCAATACGACCAACGCGACCAATCGCATGTCGGCGGGGTACCGGGACACGTGGCACGTGCCGTGGAACGGGTGGGTGGTGCACGCCGACAACGGCGCGGCGGACATGGGGTACATGAACGGGCAGAACCTGTGGGGCAACGACTACACGCAGGTGTGGGACCCGGGTGACTCGTTCGGGGGCGGGCAGATCTCGGTGAACCCGGTGCGGACGCGGGAGATCAACTACACGCACCGGCCCGGGCTGGGGATGCTGATGAGCGACTGCATGCTGCTGTCGACGTCGACGTCCCGCTTCCCCGCGGGTGATTACTTCTCCAGCGGGCACGTGACAGCGCGGCTGGTGCTGTTCCAGGATGCCAACACCCTTCCCGAGCTCAAGATCCGCGGGATGCGGGGATCTGCGGTGGTGAAGGAGACGACGCGGTTCAGCGCGATCCGCCCGCTGCACCGGATCGTGGGTGTGGACGTCGACCTGGGGAGCGGGGCGGGTGCGCCGCGCGTGCAGGTCTGCGCCCCCGACACGGGCGTCTCCCCCGGGAACATCTGGGACTTCTGGCGGGTGGACCTGATGGGCGTGCTGTACCGCAACAGCGTGGTCAATGGAGTGCAGATGTCGTGCATCTCCCACGGCGGGTGGCGCACGGTGGACCATGCGCAGGAGTTCAAATTCACCGACAAGGCGCTCAAGGAGTACTACGCGCAGATCGGCGCCCCCACCCACCTCATCCTCTGGCTGGGCCAGAACCAGACGACGCCCGAGGCAAGCCAGCTCGCCGTGGGCGTGAACACGGCGTTCAAGGCCAATCTCAAGGCGGTGATGGCCCGTCACAACCGGATCATTTCAGAACTGGGCGCGCCCGCGCCGCGCTGGCTGCTGGTGCCGCAGTACAAGACGGGATACTCCGCCGCCGTGCACGAGCTGATGGCGCAGACGATGTACGAGATCTCCGTCGAGGACTCCCAGGTCTCGTTCTTCAACCTGTACGCGGCGTCGGGCGGACAGTCGTTCAATTCGGCCCTGTACACCTTCGACGGAATCCATCCCACCCTTGCCGGCTCGGTCTACCTTGCCGGGCTCATGGACGCGGCGATGCGAGCCTCCGTACGCTGCACCGCGGACGTCGATGCGAGCGGGTTCGTGGACGGTGAAGACTTCGACACGTTCATGCACTGGTTCGAGGACGCGGACCCCGCCGCCGACGTTGATCGCAGCGGGTTCATCGATCTTGAAGACCGGGACCTGTTCATCGCCGCGTATGAAGGCGGTTGCTGAGGCGTCTGACGACAGACCCGGAGCCGACATGCCGTCCCGCCCGCCCGCCGCCGCGACGCCATCCACACCCGGGGATCACACCATGCTGCTGGTGAAGGTGGTGCCCGGAGCACGCCGGGACCAGATCGCGGGGATGCTGGGGGAGCGGCTGAAGATTCGCGTCTCGGCCCCGCCGGAGGATGGGCGGGCCAACGACGCGGTGTGCGCGGTGATCGCCAAGGCGCTGGGGATTCGGGAGCGGCAGGTGGTAATCGCCGGCGGCCGGACGCATCCGGAGAAAACCGTGCGGATCGAGGGAATGAGCGAGCGTGAGGTTCGGACGCTGCTCGGCCTCGTGTAAACACGAGAACCCGGTGGATGTTCGGGTGCGCGGGCCACCCAATCGCGAATCTTTGCCCCCTTTACACATCCCATACGACCTCCCGTGCAACCGGGGTCGGGCCGCGCAGCGTACCTGTCGATAGACGACCGGGGGATGCGGCGCGAGATGTGGGTCTGCGCCGAGTCCCGGCCGCGATGCGGGCGGACTTCTCATGGCAACGCTTCGGATTTCCGGATGCTCGGTGTGTGCGCTTCTGGCGTGCCTCTCGGGAACCGCCGCCTGGGCGGGCAATCCGGTGGTCGCTCGCCCCGGGGTCTTGAACCTCAAGGCGGGGGACATCCGCATCGCCGAGCAGCGATCGGCGCTGGAGGCGGGCGCTTTTCGCGGCGCGTCCCGGTACGTGCTGGTGCTCGACGGGCCGCTGACGCCCCAGCGCCGCGCCGCGCTCGCCGCGGCGGGCGTTGTCGTTGGTGAATACCTGCCCACGCACGCGTGCATCGCCGATGTCTCCCGCTCCTCCCCCGCGGCGCTGCGGGCGCTGGCGTTTGTGCGCTGGGCGGGTGAGTTCCAGGAAGACTGGAAGATCGATCGCGGCATCGGCCGGCGAGGCTGGCGCGACGCGGACCGCGCGGCGCTCGCGGACGCGGGCACGGTGGCGCTGAACGCGGTGCTCTTCCAGGGCGCCGACTCGCAGGCCGCGCTGCGGGCCTTGTCGAACATCCCCGGGGTCACCATCCTCAACAGCGAGGCGGCGGGTGATGACCGCGTCATCGGCCTGCTCGCCCCGGCGGCTCGGGTGCGGGCGATCGCGGCGGTGGGCGAGTTCGGCTGGATCGAGGAAAAGCCCGAGTACGTCCCGCGCGCGTATGCGACGCGGTGGATCGTGCAGAACAACCAGAAGGACGTGTTCCCGCTGTACGACGCGGGGCTGCACGGGGAAGGCCAGGTCATCGGCATCATCGACAGCTGGGTCTCGGTGCTGCACTGTGCGTTCACCGATCCAAGCGTGCCGATCACCCAGCCGGGGATCTATCCCGAGCACCGCAAGATCTTCGCGTACAACGCGGAGACGGTCAGTTACAACCTCCACGGCACCCACGTGGCGGGGATCGCCGTGGGGGACGCGGGGGAAGAGTCGGAAACACGGGGCGTCGCGTACCTCTCCAAAATGGTGTTCAACACCTGGCCAGGGTTCACCGAGGAGAGCGTGTACAACTACTTCGCCCTGCACTTTTCGCAGGGGGCGAGCGTGCACAGCAACAGCTGGGGCAGCGCTGATTCGAACGAATACGACTTTGCGACGCGGGCGATCGACAACCTCAGCTGGCTCGAGCCCGACAACCTGATCATCTACGCGGTGAGCAACGGGGATGTGATCCTCAACCCCGAGAACGCGAAGAACTGCCTCGCCGTAACGAGCTGCGGGACCGAGGGCGGGCAGGACTCGATGTGCAACAGCAGCACGGATGCGAGCGACATGCCCGGGCACGGCCCGACGACCGACGGGCGCCGCAAGCCGGAGATCGCGGCGCCGGGGTGCTCGGTCGTCTCGGCCTCGGGGCAGAGCTGCTCGACCCGCGCGATGGACGGAACGTCGATGGCGGCGCCCGCGGTCGGCGCGACGGCGGTGCTGATGAAGCAGTATTACAGCGAGGGGTTCTACCCGCGCGGCGTCGCCGATCCCGACTTTGCGTTCAACCCGTCGGGGATGCTGCTCAAGGCGGCGATCCTCAACGCGGGCGTCGACCTTGAGGGCCAGCCGGGGTATCCCAACGAATACGAGGGCTGGGGCCGGGTGCAGGCCGACAATGTGCTGTACTTCCCCGGGGATGTCCGCCGCACGGTGCTGAGGGACATCCGCCCCGACAACGCGTGGGCGCTGGGCACGGGGCAGGATTTCCGCTTCACGCTTCGCGTCGACGGCGGGCACGAGCCGCTGCGCGTTACGATGGCCTTCCACGACGCCCCGGCCGCGGTGCAGGCGTCGTTCGCGCCGGTCAACGACCTGGACCTGCAGGTAGTCTCCCCGTCGGGCGTGATCTACACGGGCAATCTGTTCTCCGAAGGGTTCTCCCTCGCGGGGACGCAGGGTGACCCGATCAACAACGTCGAGCAGGTCCTGGTCCCCGAGCCCGAGGCGGGCGTGTGGACGGTGCGCGTGCTGGGGCGCGAGGTAAACGTCGGCAAGGCCCAGGGCTTTGCCGTCGTGGCGTCGGGTGAAGTGCACGAGGGATGCCCCGCGGACTTTGACCAGTCGGGCTTCCTCGACACCGAGGACTTTGACCGCTTCATGCGGTCGTACGTCGCAGGGAACATGCACGCCGACTTTGACGAGAACGGGGAAGTCGAGTTCGAGGACTTCGACGCGTTCGTCAGGGCCTTTGAAACCGGCTGCTGAACGCAGCGTGCATCACACGCCTCGCGGCGGGATGCCGGGGCGCGCATCCCATCACTTTCGCGGCAACTGATCGATCGTGAGCAGCCGGTACGACCCTGCGCCGTCTCCGTGCACCTGCGCGATGGTCTGGAGCAGGCCGGAGGGATCGTCATCCAGAAACTGGATGGTCTTGATCACGACGGGGCGCTTGCCGGTGGCACCGTCGGCTGGATTCAGACGATCAAGGGCGGCGACGATCTGGCGGACCTCGCCGGCGGCGTCGGCGAGGTTGGTGCGCTTGATGCGGCGGCTGAGGACAAAGACCAGGTCGGGCCCGAGGCGGAGGGCTTCTTCCAGCGCGGGCTGAGGGTTGGACCTTCCGCTGGGGCGGATGGATTCGAGCCAGCCCTGGAACTGCTTCTTGGTTTCCGGGGTGGCGGGGGAGAGCTGGGGTGAGGCGGAGGTCGTTCCGAAGGCGGCGAAAGAGCCGGCGATGCGGCCTTCGGGGCCTGCGTTCTCACGGAAGAAGAGGACCTGGAAGGACTGATCGGCCTGGAGCATGCCGACGGAGCGGGCGAGTTCGTTCTTCACAAACGCAAGGCTTGAGGCCATGGGTCCGGAGGCATCCACCACGTAGACGATGCGGCTGGCGCGTCGAGCCTGCACGCCGGCGAAGACGGTGTTCTTGGGCGGGGGCGCCTGGGGGATTGCGGCGGGGCGCGGGGGCGGGGCCGGAGGCGCGGGCTTGGGACGCGGCGGCGCGGGGGCCGGCGCGGGGGCCGCGAGGGGGATCTTTTCGGGCGGGAGTGTGGTGAGCTCCGCGGCGGGCGGGGGCGCCTGGGCTTCTGGCTCGGGTTCTGGAGCGGATTCCGGCTCGGGGGGAACCACTTCAGGCGTGGGAGGGGCGGGTGGATCCCGGAACGTGAGGACGGTTTCGGCGGCGGCGGCGAGGGCTTCCACGCCGATGGGTCCTGCCTTGGTGTAGCCAAGCCAGGCGAGGGCGGCGACGTGCAGGACCACAGACGCCGCGAGTGAGACGGCAAAGACGGGTCGCACGCGGGCGGCGAGCAAGATTCTGGAGAGGCGTGCGGTCATGCGGTGCGGATGGCGGAGCGATCAGCCCGCGGCGGGCGCGGGGGCGACGCGGACAACGTTGACGGGGCGGTGGAAGAGGAGACGGTCCAGGGAGAGCATCCCCGCGCCGGCAAAGAGCAGGGCGAGGGCCGCGCCCAGCAAGGAGAACTGCCAGAGCAGCGGCTGCCAGGCGGCGACGTCGAATGTGTCGTGGACGGGAAGGAAGCCCAGCTTGGCGGAGCCGGAGGCGATCGCCGGGCCGATCTGCGTGAGCCAGATGGCCACGGCCATCACGCCGGCGAGGCTGATGGCCGAGAGGCGGGTGAGGAAGCCGATGAGCACGCAGACGCCGGCGGCGATCTCCGTGGTGGTCGCGGCCCAGGCGAGGATGACGGGATATCGATCTTCCGCGGCCTTGGCGGGGACGAGGGCCATGGGGACTGAACCATCGGTCTTGGGGGCAGGGTTGGCGTGGCGGTAGATCATCAAGGCGATGTGATAGAGGTTGACGGCGCGGATAGGAGCGGCGTCGGTGACGGCGGGGGTAGAGCCGGGCGTGGAGGCCTGGTTGATCGGGGGATTCGCCGCGGGGCTGGAGGTGTCCTTGGCCGGCTCGGGGGTCACAGCAGGCGCGGGGCTGGAGGGAGCGGCGGATTTGTCAGGGTCTGGTTTGGATGAGGGAGCGGTCGGGCCGGTGGTGGATGAGATGTTCCACTTGGCGAGCAGCGCGGCGTCGGCGCCGGTGAATTCCGTGGATTCGATGACCTTTCCCAGCCCCGCCCACAGGAAGGTGACGCCCAGCACCAGGCGAAGAAAGACCGGTGCGACCAGGCAGGCGAGGGCGTTACGGTTCATTCCAGGGAGTCCTTGTGAAGCGAGGAGCGTGCGTTCGAGCAGCCCCGGCTGCTCTTTCCATCGGACTATTCGGAGAAGTTCGGCACAGATTCATCATAGAGATGGGCCCGGGGATCACGGAGGGGCGTGGGGCGTCCGCCACGCGAATAATGCAGGCGTCGCGGGTGTGGCGGAATTGGCAGACGCGCGGGATTTAGGTTCCCGTGGCCGCAAGGCTTTGCAGGTTCGACCCCTGTCACCCGCATTCCAGAGGAAACCGACGATGAGTGAACCGGCAGTGCGGCGTGCGACGGGGCGAGGAACGTGGACGCGCGTGGCGGCGTGCTCGCTCGCGGCGGGCGTGATGCTCCTTGCCGGCTGCGAGAGCGCCGACAAGGCGCCCGGTGGTTCGGCACGCTGGACCAGCCCTTCCTCGGGCCCGATCAAGGCTTCCAGTGCCGACGGTTCCGGGGCTCAGCAAGCCTTCGGCCTGCACCCCTTCGATCCGGTCTCCATGCGCGTGCACCCGCTGACCCACTTGCAGGTCGCCTCGGATGTTTCAGGGAGCACCAAGGCGGAGGGCGCCGCGGCGGAGGCGATGGGAGGGCGGATCAACTGCTTTGTGGAGTTCAAGGACCGCTGGGGAGACACGTGCAAGGCGCTGGGGACCCTGCAGGTGCAGCTCTATCGCCCCGCGCCTGAAGCGGGCCAGGAAAAGCAGGACGCCAAGTGGGATGCCGATCTGACCGACCTCGCCAAGAACGCGGACTGGTTCGATCCGGTGACGCGGGCGTATCGCCTCCAGCTCCAGCTCCCCGAATGGCTCGGTGATCCGAGCAAAAACGGCAAGATCAAACTGCGCGTGGTGTACACGCCTTCATCGGCGGACGGCGATGCCCGCAAGCTGCGCGACGAGTTCGTCGTCTCACGTTCGTAGCGACCGATGAAGCACGCTCACGGCGTCACCAGGCGGTAAGCCGGGTGAGGGTCTTGCACGCGCCGAAGGGGAGCGGCCCGCGGCGGAGGATGTAGATCGGCGCCTGCGGCGGGCAGTTGAATCGCAGTTCGACCACCGCCTGTCCGAGCCCGCGCGGCACGCAGCAGAGAGTCTCCCGGAGGCGGGTGATGCCGCAGGCGAGCGAGCCGGGAAGGTCGGTCGAGGTATGGGGGGCGAAGTTGGGTGAGAGGCGGAGCTGGCCGCCGTGGGTGTGCCCGGCGAGGACAAGCGGGATGCCAAGCTCGGCGGCGGGGTAGATCTCGGTGGGGTAGTGGACGAGGGCGATGGGGAAGCGGCCGGGCGCGATGGCAGGGGCCGCGACAAGAGTGCCCAGAAGGTCCTCAGGGTCTTCCGGACCGACGAGAGTTAGGGGAATGTCCGGGAGGTCCAGCACCTCGTCCCGCAGCCAGCGAATTCCAGGGATCTCAGCAGCGCGGTCCCGGAAGGACGGGGAATCGTGATTGCCGAAGACCCCCACCATGCCCCGGGAGGCCCGGCAGGCCCCCACCACCGCCGACATCGCCTCCATCGCAGCGTCCTCGTCCCCGGGGTAATTCATGGCGTCCCCGGTGAAGACGGCCAGGTCCACGGGGAGCTGGGAGAGGTTCTGAGCCAGTGCCGTGCGGAAGGGGGTGGTCGGGTGGCCCTGGCGGACGTGCAGATCGGTCAGGTGCAGGATCGTCAGGCCATCCAGGGAGGGGCCGATCGCCGGGTGGAAGACTTCGACGTATTCGAAGGGGAAGGGGGGGGCGGAAACTGCTCGCGAGGAGCCGGCGGGGTGCCCGGATGGGGGGGAGGGCTTGAAGGTTTGGGCGGAACCGGATAGGTTCATGGCTCGCACCATAGAATGCCTGATGGCATCCGGCTCGTCCTGACGGCTTTGGTTCGGGAGACGGGGCTATGGCGTGATGATCGGCACGGCCGGTTTGGAGACCTGTCAATGGCGAAGATGTTCTACACCCTGGAAGAGGCCGCCGAGAAGCTCGGCAAGTCTTCGGACGAAGTGAAGGCGATGGCCGAGAAGGGCGAGCTTCAGGAATTCCGGGCCAACGACCGGCTGATGTTCAAGCGCGAGCAGATCGACCTCAAGGCCGGCGGTGACTCGGAAGACGAGATCATCCCGCTCGCCGACAGCGGGGACCTCGAGCCTCTGAGCCTGGCCTCCTCGGGGTCGGCGACGGGGATCCCGATCGATCCGGTGAACAGCAAGGAGCAGACGGGCATCAGCATCTTCGATGCGGACGCGACCGACGACGCGGACCCCTCGGCGGTGACGCGCATCGCGCCCGCGGTGGCGGCGCCCGGCTTTGCGAGCGATTCGGGGGCGAGCGGTTCGGGCTCGGGCCTCATGGACATGACCAAGGAGACCGACGACACCTCTCTGGGGGCCAACCTTCTGGACGACGTGTACGGCTCGGAGACCATCGCCGCGCAGACGCAGGCCGATGCGCCGGCGGAAGAGGGCGGGGCGCTCTTTGAATCAACGCCGGCGACGGCCGGAGACACCGAGGCGGGCATGGGCGCGATCGTGCTGCCCGTCGCCGTGGAGGCGTACGACGGCGCGGGGTCGGGCCTGGTGGGCGGGCTGGCCTTCGGCATGGCGGCGGCAGCGCTGCTCGCCGTGTTCGTGATGACGCTGGGCCTGTGGTCCACGGGCGGCTCGATGATGGCGACGTTGGCGAGCAATATGTGGTACCTGGTGGGCGGCGTGGGCGTGGTGACGCTCCTGGGAGCGGTGATCGGCTGGGTCCTGGGCAAGAAGTCCTAAGCTCGAGCGGCAGGCGCCTGCGACATTCC
This sequence comes from Phycisphaerales bacterium, assembly GCA_044226385.1. GTDB lineage: Bacteria > Planctomycetota > Phycisphaerae > Phycisphaerales > UBA1924 > JAEUJB01. The sequence continues at coordinate 34,778 of JBGAHA010000008.1, read as the reverse complement.
AACATTCACTCGCCCCGGAAGATCGCTTCCGGGGTTTTTGTTGCGCCCGGGCACGGAGCGAGGTGTCCAGTGGCAAGACGCAGCGACCACCGCCGCGAAGCCAGAGGCAGAAAGCAGAGCGGGGGCCGCGACGGTATCGTGTGCGCATGAGAACCGGATTTTTCTTGCGCGCCGCCGGGCTGGCCGCCGGCCTTGTTCTTGGATGTTCCGCCGCACGCGGGGCGGAGCCCGCGCAGGCCTTTGTGGGAGCGCACATCATCCCCGTCAACGGCGCGGAGATTGATCGCGGCGTGCTGGTGGTGCGGGACGGCAAAATCGTGGCGGTGGGCGCGGAAGGAAGCGTGACGGTTCCGCCCGACGCCCAGCGGCACGACGTCTCGGGCAAGGTCATCATGCCGGGGCTGGTGGACACGCACAGCCACGTGGGCGGGGTCGGCGGCGGAGATGGGTCAAGCCCGATCCAGCCGGGCGTGCGGGTGATGGACTCGCTCAATTCGATGGACTCGGGATACCGGCGGGTGGTTGCCGGCGGGATCACGACGGCGAACGTCATGCCCGGGTCGGGGCACCTGCTGAGCGGGCAGACGGTGTACCTGAAGATGCGGCGAGACCAGGGGCAGGCCCCGCGCACGATCGAGCAGATGTTCATCCTGAACGCCGCGGGGAAACCTTCGGGCGGGATCAAGATGGCCAACGGGACCAACTCCATCGGCCAGCCGCCGTTCCCCGGGACGCGGGGCAAGTCGGCGTTCCTGGTGCGCGAGCAGTTCATCAGGGCGCAGGAATATGCGGCGAAGATCAAGGCGGCCAAAGGGCCCGACGGGACGGTGGACCAGTCCAAGATGCCGCCGCGCGACCTGGGCATGGAAGCGCTGGTGGACGTGATGGAGGGGCGCACGATCGTGCACCACCACACGCACCGGGCCGACGACATCATGACGGTGCTGCGGCTGCGGGACGAGTTTGGGTTCCGCGTCGTGCTGCACCACGTGAGCGAGGCGTGGAAGGTTGCCGACGAGATCGCCGCCGCGGAGAAAAAGGGTGGGGTGCTGGGGTGCAGCGTGATCGTGGTGGACTCTCCCGGCGGGAAGCTGGAGGCGGTGAACGTGTCGATGCAGACGGGGGCGGCGCTGGCGAAGGCGGGCGCGACGTTCGGGTATCACACCGACGACTGGATCACGGATTCACGCCTGTTCCTTCGGATGGCGGCGCTGGGGGTGCGGGGCGGGCTCTCGCGCGAGCTGGCGCTGCGGGCGCTGACGCTGTCGGGGGCGGAGATGCTGGACCTCAAGGACAGGATCGGCTCCCTGGAAGCGGGGAAGGACGCGGACTTCCTGGTGCTCTCGGGGGATCCGCTGAGCGTGTACACGAAGGTCGAGCAGACGTGGGTGGAAGGCTCAAAGGTGTTCGACCGCGCCGACGAACGGGACCGGCTGTACCAGGTGGGCGGGTTCGGCGCGGGGCGCGACCAGTCCCCGTACTTCTGCTGCTTCGGGGGCGCGGGGCAGTAAGAGCGGGCGGCGGAGGCGCGGAGACGTGATTGAAGGTTGGTGAGTGGGACGCATGGCCACGAATCATCGCCCGGCGAGGGCGCAACACGGAAGAGGTTCATGATGGGCGGGCTGCTGAAGTTCGGGGCGTCTGGTGTGCGGGCCGGGAAAGTTTCCGCGGGGCCAGCGGCGCTGCTGCGGGGCATGATGCTGGTGGGAAGCCTGTGCGGCCTCGCCGGCGCGCAGGTCGCCATCAAGGGCAAGACCGTGCACACCATGGCGGGTGAAAAGATTGCCAACGGTGTGGTCGTGATCACCGGGGGAAAGATCGCCGCGGTGGGTCCGCAGGGTTCTACTCCCATCCCTGCGGGGTACGAGGTGATGGAGGCCGCGGTGGTGACGCCGGGACTGGTCGATCCGCGCGGCACGGCGGGGTTGACGGGGATCTACAACGGGCCGCACGACTCGGACCAGCTTGAGAACTCGTCGGCGATCCAGCCGGAACTGCGGGCGCTGGACGCGTACAACCCGCAGGAGAAGCTGGTGCAGTGGTTGCGGGAGTTCGGCGTGACCACGCTGCACACCGGGCACGCGCCGGGCAAGCTCATCAGCGGCCAGACGATCATCGTGAAGACGACGGGCAACACCGTGGAGGAGGCGCTGGTGCGTTCCCCGGCGATGATCTCGGCGACGCTGGGACCGCAGGCCAACGAGCCGGGCGGAAAGTCTCCGGGCACGCGCGGCAAGCAGGTGGCGATGCTGCGGGAGGAGCTGCTGCGGGCAAAGGAATTCATCGAAAAGCGCGCGAAGGCGGGGGAAAAGGCGGCCGCCACGGATGACGCGAAGGCCGGGGACGCCAAGCCTGGTGAGAAGCCAACTGAAAAGCGGGCCGAAACGCAGGCCGAACATGCGCCAGCGATTTCAGGAGCGGGCGGCGCCCAGGCCAAGCCCGCGACGCCGCCAACGCCCGCAGCCCCGGACCGCAACCTGCACACCGAGATGCTCGCCGACGTTCTCGACGGCAAGGTGCCCCTGCTGATCTGCGCCAACCGCGCCCAGGACATCGAGAGCGCCCTGCGACTGAAAGAAGAATTCGGATTCAAGCTCATCCTTGAGTCGGGTGCGGAAGCGTACCTGCTGCTCGAGCAGATCAAGGCCGCGGGCGTGGACGTGATCGTTCACCCTTCCATGCAGCGAGCCGTCGGGGACGGGGAGAACCAGACCTTCGAGAACGCCGCTCGCCTGCACGCGGCGGGCATCCGCGTCGCCATCGAATCCGGGTACGAGGACTACGTGCCCAAGTCGCGCGTGGTGCTGCTGGAGGCGGCGATCGCCGCGGCCAACGGGCTCACCTTCGACCAGGCGCTGGCGACCATCACCATCGACGCCGCCCGTATCCTGGGTATCGATGCCCGCGTGGGCTCCCTCGCCGCGGGCAAGGATGGGGACGTCGCGATGTACGATGGAGACCCGTTCGAGTACACGTCGCACTGCGTGGGTGTGGTGATCGGCGGAAAGGTCGTGAGCCGGGAGAAGCGATAGCTTTCAGCACGCGGACCCGACCACGAATTCCTTTGCGGGCCCCATTACGCTCCCGATCGGGTGGCCGTCCACGAACTTGAAGTGCTCGCCACTTGGGCCTGCCTGTTGACACGCGTGTCCCCCGCGTATCTCCCTCCCCCCCACCGCACCGACGACCTTCGCATGACCACCGAAGATCTCCACACGTGGGCCGACGTCATCGAGCAATCGCTCTCCGACCACTCCATCACCTGCGTGAACCGCGTGATGGTGATGCGAGAGACATCCTCCACGCAGGATGTGGCCCGGCGGATGAGCGCGGGGGCGCCGGGCCTTCTGGTCCTCGCCGGCCGCCAGACGGGCGGACGCGGACGCCTGGGCCGCACATGGGCGGACACCTCCCACATGGGCGTCGCGGCGACGTTCTCGGTGGACGCGTCCAGGCATCATCCAGGCACGCTGGCGATCGCCGCGGGGCTGGCGGCGTGGGGCGCGGTGCAGGATTCGCTCCTCGCCGCGCCGCGTGAGGATGGCTCGCCTCCCCCTCAAATGGGCCTTCGCTGGCCCAACGACGTGGTCGAGCGGCTGGCCAGCGGACCGGGACGCAAGATCAGCGGGGTGCTGATCGAAGCCGCGGACGGGCTGGCGCTGGTGGGCATCGGCATCAATGTGCTGCAGGAAGAAGGCGACTGGCCCGAGGATCTTCGAGCCCGCGCCGTTTCACTGGCGCAGCTTGGATGCCGCGCCACGCGGCTGGACGTCGCCGCGTGCATGGTCCGCCATCTCGATGCCGCACTCACTTTGACGGACGCCGAGCTCGCCGCCCGCTGGACGCCGCGGGACGTGCTCATCGGCTCGCGCCAGCGTTTCACGCACAACGCTGAGCAGTTCGCCGGCACCGTGATTTCGGTGAGCCCGGCGAGCGGCGTGCGGATCCGATCGGACAACGGAACCGAGCACGACCTGCCGCCGCTGACGACGTCGCTGGTGCATTGAGTGCGGGCCACAATTTCGAACGACTCGCTATGGAGATGGGAGCAGGGAAGCCACTCACACGGGTGCGGCCGCGCGATCAACGATCCATTCAACCCTTCCGCGGCAGGTGAGGAGTGACGATGGGAGGATCGGGTTGGGGCGCGTCTTCGCCGCGGTAAGGATCTTCCCCACCATCTGCCGTTTGCCCGCGCCCGCGGTCAGCATGAGGATGTTTGCGGAGGCCGCGAAGGCGGGGAGCGTCATGGTGACGCGGTCGCGGACGGGGGATTCGGGCGGCGCCACGGCGGGGGCGGCGAGGAGGCTGACGTCGGCGCTGAAATCGCGTCCGGGAAAGAGGGAGGCGGTGTGCCCGTCGGCGCCCATGCCCAGCAAAGTGAGATCGATCGGAGCGTCCTGCGCGCCTGCCGCGGAAAAGATCTGCCGCAGCACGCCGTCATACTGCGCGGCGGCCTTCTGCGGTCCATTTTCGCCCACGATGCGGTGCACGTTGACCGCAGGAATCGGGACGCGGCCCAGCAGCGACTCCTTCGCCATGCGAAAGTTGCTGTCGAGGTGGTCCGGCCCGACGCAGCGTTCATCGCCAAAGAGCACGACGGCGCGGGACCAGTCGAGCGTTCCCGCGGGCAGCGCGGAGAGGAGCTCGTACAGGGATTTGGGTGTGCTTCCGCCGGCGAGGACGACCACGAAGCGTCCGCGGCGGGCGATCGAATCCTGTGAGATCCCGATCCATCGCTCCATCGCCGTGCGTGCCGCCGCGGCCGCGTCCTCGCAGACGGTGAGGACATGCCCGCTCACGCGTTCACCCACTGGCCGTGCGGGTCCACGAGAGAATCGGCCTTCCCCGGACCCCACGAGCCCGCGGGGTAGGGATGGATCTTGGACGTGCCGCTGATGAGCGGCTCGCACACCTGCCAGGCGGCCTCGACCTCGTCGTTGCGGACAAAGAGCGTGTGATCCCCGCGCATCACGTCCAGCAGCAGCGTCTGGTACGCCTCGGGCAGCTTGCCGAACTCGTCGGCGTATCGGAACCGCATCTCCTGCGTATGCAGGCGCATGCCTTCACCCGGGATCTTGACCTGGAACGCGAGGTTGAAGCCCTCGTTGGGCTGGAGGGTGATGGTGAGGCGGTTGCTCTCGTTTCCGCAGACGATGTAGGGGTTGAAGACCGCGGCGGGCGGGCAGCGGAAGTTGACGACGATCTTGGTGGTCTTGCGGGCGAGGCGTTTGCCTGTGCGGAGATAGAACGGCACGCCTTCCCATCGCCAGGAATTGATGGCGAGCTTGACCGCGGCGTAGGTCTCGGTGCGCGAATCGGGGGCGACGCCGGGTTCCTGGAGGTATCCCGGCAAGTTCTTGCCGTTGAGCTCTCCCGGCGCGTACTGGCCCAGGACAAAGTCCTCTTCCCGGAGCGGGGCGATCGAACGCAGCACCTTGAGCTTCTCGTTGCTCACGCTGGTGCCGTCGAGGCCCGCGGGGGCGTCCATCGCCACCAGCCCGAGCACCTGCAGCAGGTGGTTCTGGATGATGTCACGGACCGCGCCGGCCTTTTCGTAGAATGAGCCGCGCGCCTCGACGCCCAGGTCTTCGGCGGCGGTGATCTCGATGTGGCTGATGCGATCGCGGTTCCAGATCGGCTCCCACAGCGCGTTGCCGAAGCGGAAGGCGATGAGGTTCTGGACGGTTTCCTTGCCCAGGTAGTGATCGAGCCGGAAGACGTTCTCTTCCGCGTAGAAGCGGTGGAGCAGGGCGTTGAGGCTCTTGGCCGAATCCAGGTCGTGTCCGAAGGGCTTTTCGACGACGATTCGGGTCCAGCCGGGACTGCGGTTGAGATTGACCGCGCCCAGGGCCTCGACGGTGGGCGGGAAGGCCGGGAGCGGGAGGGCGAGGTAGAAGATGCGGTTGCCGGGGATGTTGACGGCCTTTTCGACTTCCTCGATGCGGGCTCGCAGCGCGTCGTAGGCGGCGTGGCTCTGGTCCCCCAGGGTCTGGAAGAAAACCGAGCGTGCCGCCCAGTCGGCGACTTCGGGACCGGTTTCGCCGGCCTTGCTCATCGCGTCCACGACCTGCTGGCGGAACTCGGCGTCGGTAATGCCGGCGCGGGCGACGCCCAGGATGGTCGCCCGGCCCTTGGCGGGTGAATGACGCTCGATCTCGTAGAGCGCGGGGATGAGCTTGCGGTGCGCAAGGTCACCGGTAGCGCCGAAGATGACGATGAGATGGCGATCGGGGTAGCCGCGGTTCATGCGTGATTCTCTCGCTGACAAAGACAGGCTCACCACAGAGGCACAGAGGGCACAGAGAAGAGAGAAAAGACACGCAGCGAAGGGACAGGATCGATGACGCGTGAAAATTCACTTCCGGCGGTGAATGACCAACACACATCCCTTCACCAACTTCTTCACATCCCCTCTCCTCAGTCTTTCCTCTCTGTGTTCTCTGTTTCTGTGTGGTGAGCCCTTCCTGGTTCGGATGGATCTTATTTCTCTCGCTTGACGCCGTGTCCGCCGAACTGCTCCCGGAGCACCGCGAGCATGCGGTCGGCATAGGAGTTGTTGTCGCGCGAGCGGAAGCGCTCGAAGAGCGACATCGTGATGACGGGGGCCGAGACGTCCAGGTCGATCGCCTCCTGCACCGTCCAGCGGCCTTCCCCGGAGTCGGAGACCCAGGGCTTGATCCCCTCGAGCGTGGGGTTCTGGTGCAGGGCGTTGGCGGCCAGGTCCAGGAGCCAGGAGCGGACGACGCTGCCGTTGCGCCAGATCTCGGCGATCTGGCCGCAGTCGAGGTTCATGTCGGGCTTCTTCGCCATGATGGCAAAGCCCTCGGCAAAAGCCTGCATCATGCCGTACTCGATGCCGTTGTGGACCATCTTGGTGAAGTGGCCCGCGCCCGAGGGGCCGACGTGGCCCCAACCGGTCTGGGGGCCGGGGGCGAGCGTTTCGAAGATGGGGCGAAGGCGATCAACCGCATCCTTGGATCCTCCCACCATCATGCTGTAGCCGTTCTCCAGGCCCCATATTCCGCCGCTGGTGCCGCAGTCGACGTAGTGGATGCCCTTGGGGGCGAGCTGCTGGCCGCGGCGGATCGTCTCCCGGTAGTTGGAATTGCCGCCGTCGATGATGGTGTCACCGGGGGCGAGGACGGGGATGAGGGCGCTGATCGCGTCGTCGACGGGCTTGCCGGCGGGGATCATGAGCCAGACGGTGCGCGGGGCGGAAAGCTTGGAGACGGCGTCGAGCATCGACGACGCGGCCAGGGCGCCCTTGGACGCGTATTTCTGGACGGCCTCGGGAGAGAAATCGGTGACCACGACCTTGTGGCCTCCGCGGAGGAGGCGCTCGGCCATGTTGCCGCCCATCTTTCCAAGCCCCACCATCGCGAGTTGCATCGAACCAGGCATCGGGAAGCTCCTTGTCGCTGTCACGATGCTATCGGTCCAATCCGCCCCGGGGGCCTGAGCAATCGTGAAGAGAGGGGAGGGCACCCTCCCGCGTGGGGGCGGCGGGCGGCGTAAACTCCGGGCCACGTGCCGCTCCTTGAAGTCCAGAATCTCCGCAAGAGCTACTCCGGACGGGTCGTCGTCGACTCGGTTTCGTTCGAGGTCTCTACGAGCCAGATCGTCGGGCTCCTGGGCCGCAACGGCGCCGGCAAGACGACCAGCTTCCGCATGACCATCGGGATGATCGATCCCGACCCCGATTTTGCGGGCAAGATCCTCTTCGACGGCCAGGATGTCTCCACCCTGCCCATGTACCGCCGGGCCCGCAAGGGCATGGGGTACCTGAGCCAGGAGCCCAGCGTCTTCCAGCGCATGACCTGCGAACAGAACCTGCTGGCGATCCTGGAAACCGTCGGCGTGGGCTCCTCCGAGCGTCGCCACCGGGCGGCGGAACTTCTGGGCCAGTTCGGACTCGCCCACAAGGCCAAGCATCTGGCCCGGACCTGTTCGGGTGGTGAACGGCGGAAGCTCGAGATCGCCCGGGCGCTGGTCACCGATCCCAAGCTCATCCTGCTCGATGAGCCCTTCAGCGGCGTCGACCCCATCGCGGTGGAGGATCTTCAGAAGGAGATCCGGGCCCTGGCGAGCCGCGGCATCGCCTTCCTCATTACCGACCACAACGTGCAGCAGACCCTGCGCGTGTGCGACCGGGCGTACATCATCGACTCGGGGCGCAAGTTCGCCGAGGGCACGCCCAAGGAACTGATCAACGACCCGCACGTGCGCAACGTGTACCTCGGCACGCTGTTCCGCGGTGATGAGTTCGACTGACACACCCGCAACGCCGCAAGGCTTCATAAAGGCGGACCGGATCGGGACGCGGCACGCGCCGGCGGCCGGTGATACGCTCGGCCCATGCGATTCCCGATCATGCTCACGACGTGCCTGGCCGGCCTGGTCTGCCTCACCGCCGCGGCGCAGCCCGCCAAGACGCTCCGCCCGCCGGCCTACCCGCTCATCACGCACGATCCGTATTTCAGCGTCTGGTCGATGACCGACACGCTCACCGACTCCTGGCCGCGCCACTGGACCGGCGCCACCATGGGCATGTGCGGACTGGTACGTGTCGATGGCAAGACGTATCGCTGGTGCGGCAACGGACCCACCGATATCCCCGTCGCCGAACAGAAGCAAGTCATGCTGTCGGGCCCGACACAGACCCAGTACCACTTTGTCGCCGGCGCGGTGGATGTCTGGATCACCTTCACCTCTCCGCTGGGCGCAGGCACCGACCTTGTGCAGGCATCCCAGGCCGCGTCGACTATCCACGGTGAAGCCAGGAGCCGGGACAACGCCGCCCACGACGTGCAGTTTTATATCGATGTATCGGGGGAGTGGGTCGTCAACGAACCCGGGCAGCGCGTCAACTGGTCACGCCACCGCATCGCCGGGCGGGAGGCAGTCAGCATCGGCAGCGTCGACCTGCCAGTCCTCGCGGCCGCGGGAGACAATCGCCGCATCGACTGGGGACGTCTCTACCTCGTGGGAACGGGGGACGAACAGCTTGCCGCCTCGTCGCACGGCGCTTCGCGCGGCGCATTCGTCCGCACCGGCAAGGCAAGCCAGACCGACGACATGCGCATGCCCCGCGCCGCGCAGGACGATTATCCCGTCCTCGCCGCCGTCTCCGGGAAGAACGGCTTCAATGTCATCCTTGCCTACGACGACCAGTTCTCCATCGAGCTCTTCGACCGCAAGCTCCGCCCCCTGTGGAACCAGGACGGCAACGGTCTGGAACGAGCGGTCGCGGGCCTCGTCACGGCGGCAAGCACTGCGCGCGGGGCCGACGACTCCCAGGCGGAAGACCCGTTCTCCGGGAACGTCAACTCCCTGGGCGAAGAATTCGGGCAACTGCTGACCATCGCCTACCGCCAGGTCCTCGCCGGCCACAAGCTCGTCGCCGACTGGGACGGCACGCCGCTCATGTTCTCCAAGGAGAACACCAGCAACGGCTGCATCGCCACGATCGACGTCATCTATCCCGCGTGCCCGTTCTTCCTGTACCACAGCCCCGAGATGCTCAAGGCCCAGCTGCGGCCGCTCATGATGTACTCCGCGAGCAACCGGTGGAAGTTCCCCTTCGCCCCGCACGACCTGGGGACGTATCCCAAGGCCAACGGCCAGGTGTACGGCGGCGGAGAGCGGGACGAGCGCGACCAGATGCCGGTGGAAGAGTCGGGCAACATGCTCATCATGCTCGCCGCCCTCGCCCGCGCGGAAGGCAACGCCGAATTTTCGAAGCCCTATGAGGCGATTATCGAGCGCTGGGCGATGTACCTGAAGGACAACGGACTGGACCCGGCGAACCAGCTGTGCACGGACGATTTCGCGGGGCACCTGGCACGGAACTCCAACCTCTCGGCAAAGACGGTGGTGGCGCTGGGGGCGTACGCCCAGCTTCTCAAGGCCCTGGGTCATCCCGACAAGTCGGCCGCGTGGAACGCGACGGCGCGCGAGTACGCGAGCAAGTGGATCGAGCTCTCCAAGGACGGCCCGACCACGGTCCTCGCCTTTGGAAACCCGGGCACCTGGAGCCAGAAGTACAACCTGATCTGGGATCGCGTGCTGGGCTTGAACCTGTTCCCGCAGGAAGTCTTTGACCGGGAGCTCAAGACCTACTCCCAGCACATGCAGAAGTACGGCCTCCCGCTCGACAGCCGCCAGACCTACACCAAGCTCGATTGGACCGTCTGGTCGGCCTGCCTGACGGGCCGCCGCGCCGATTTCGACAGCGTCATGTCGCGCGTCTACGCCTATGTCAACGAAACGCCTTCCCGCGTCCCCCTCAGCGACTGGTACGAAACCACCGACGGCAAGACCAAGGGCATGCACACCCGCACCGTGGTCGGTGGCATTTGGATGCCCCTGCTGATGGAAAAGATGGGCGTGGGGTTGAAGTAGGGCGGAAGAGACGAAGAGACGGAGAGACGCGAGAGACGGAGTGGAAGGCATGGGAATCCAAGTTGAGTGAATCGCGTGCGTGCGTAGATCTTCCGAGCCCTCCGCGTTTCAAACTCTTCTGCTTTCATCCTCCTCGCCCCGCCTTCTCCTCTCTGTGCTCTCTGTGCCTCTGTGGTGAGTCTCTTCTTCTGCAAGCCTTGTCGTCGCGCTCGCTACTTGGCGTCCCCCTCACCCCCCGCACCCGTCGCCCACTCCCACACATCCTTCACGCCGATCGCCCGCGCCCGCTCCCTCGCCTCTTCCACCGCCTGCTCATAGTCCTTCACCACGGGGGCGGAGCTCAACGCCACGGGCTGCACCTCGTCGACCTTCGCCAGCCCCAGCGAACCATCCCCCGTCACGCTCACCACCCAGCGTCCCTCGCTCAGCGTTCGGTACACGGCCTTGCCGTACTGGGCTTTCTCCGAATCCCAGGCGACGTTGATGAATCGCGGGTCGATGATCAGCCCGTTGCCCGGGGCGGTCTTGGAGTCAAACACCCGGCGGATCCACAGGCGGTTCTCGATCACCACGTAGTCGATGTAGATCTCCCCCCGCGGATCGAAACCCGTCGGGATCTCCTGCAGCACGCCCGAGAGCCCGCGAATGCGCACCGACAGTGTGTTGTCCTTCACGAGCAGTTCGGTCACCGCCGTTCGCCGCACCGCCTCGTTGTACGTCTGCGCCAGCTGCTGGTAGTCCGCGGCGACGGCTTCCAGTCGCTGGCGATAGACCGTCGCGGCCAGATCGGCGCGGAAGAAGCGGTACCCGAAGAGCGCCCCCAGGCCGCCGACGGCGGTCAGGGCGAGGATGTTCAGGACTTTGGATATCGACGGCACCTGCATGGCAACAACTCCAGCCCCGCTCACGCTCAAGGGTCCCCGGTGAACCATATCGAACCGTGGAGGAACTTCCCGTGACTCTCTGGAAGCCCGCCCATGAAGCCTCCCGGCCCGCGACACGTTCGGAGGAGATACGGGCGGCGCGGGCGGATGAGAGCCCCGGTTGACCCCGACGGACCGCGGACTATGGTTTTCCCGGATGAACCCACGGGCAAGCCATATCTGCTGCTGTTGTCGCGTGATCCGCGGCCGCTGTTGTCGCTGACGACCGCCGCCGACCGTGCCGAGGCACGCGTCCACCCTGTTCCCACTTCAACCAGGTTTCTCCCTTCAACCCTTGGATCGGCGATGGATCGCCCGCGCCTGCGAGCGCGGACGGCCAGGAGATCGGCCCGTGAACCATGCAACGCGTGTCTACAGCGACGTGCTGGAAATGCTCCCCAGCGAAGAGAACCCCTCCCCGCTGGTGCTCGTGCGCCGCCTCGCCCCTCCCGGCGCCGTCATCTACGCCAAGCTTGAGTGGATGAACCCCTTCGGCTCGGTCAAGGACCGCGCGGCGTGGCGGATGATCCGGGACCTCGAAGAACGCGGCCGCCTCGGTGAACACCGCACCCCCGACGGTACAACGCACGTCCGGGGCATCGTCGAGCCCACCAGCGGCAACACGGGCCTCTCCCTCGCCGCGATCGCCGGCGTCCGCGGCTACCCCATGCGAGCCGTCGTGCCGGAAAAAGTCCCGCAGGAGAAGCAAACCCTCCTTCGCATCGCCGGCGCGCAGGTGGATGTCGTCCCCGACGCGCTGTGCCCGCTCCCCGGCCAGGACGAAGGCACCATCGCCCTCGCCAAGACCTACGCCCGCGCCTCCTCCAACTCCTACACCATGCCCAACCAGTACGAGAACCAGGCCAACGCCCGCGCCCACGAAGAAACCACCGGCCCCGAGATCTGGCGACAAACCGAGGGTCGCGTCTCCCACGTCTTTGTCTCCCTGGGAACCTGCGGAACCGCGACGGGCCTGTCCCGCTTCCTCAAGGGCAAGAACCCGGGCGTCAAGGTGGTCGCCGTGCAGCCCTCACCCGGACACGACGTGCCCGGCATCCGCAATGTCTCGGAACTGGGGGCGAGCAAGCTGTACGACGCGTCCCTCATCGACGACGTGCTGGAGATCGACTACGAGAAGGCGTACCAGACTGCGCTGGAACTCTGCCGCCGTGAAGGCCTGCTCGCCGGCCCCAGCTCCGGCCTCATCTTCGAAGGCGCCCGCCGCGTCGCCACGCGGGAAAACGTCCCCTGCGGCGTGGCGATCTTCTGCGATTCGGTCTTCAAGTACGCCGCCACCATGGCCCGCCACCTGAGCGAGCTTGCCCCAGTCCCCGCGCGATAAGTAAACTCAAACCCTCAGGATCTCACCGATCCCATTCCGGAGAAACGATTCATGGCCGAATACGCCCACCCCCAGGTCCTCGTCTCGACCGAGTGGCTCGCAAGCAATCTCAGCACGCCCGGCATACGCGTCGTCGAGATCAGCGTCGATCCCAAGCTCTTCGACGCGGGCCATATCCCCGGCGCCGTCAGCCTCAACTGGCACACCGAGCTCCAGGACCAGGTCTCGCGCGATATCGCCTCCCAGGCGACCATCTCCCGCCTGCTCTCCGATCGCGGCATCAAGCCCACCGACACCATCGTGCTCTACGGGGACCACAGCAACTGGTTCGCCGCCTACGCCTTCTGGCTCCTGAAGATCTACCAGCACCAGGACGTGCGCATCCTCAACGGCGGCCGCGCCAAGTGGCTCGCCGAAGACACCCGCCCTCTGGTTACGGATGTCACCACCTATCCGCGCTCTGATTACAAGTCACCCGGCATCGATCAGTCCCTGCGTGCCCGCCTGCCCGACGTGCTGGCGACGCTCCCGGGCGGAACGGTGAACCTTGTCGACGTCCGCAGCCCCGACGAGTTTTCCGGCAAGGTCATCGCGCCCCCCGGCATGAGCGAGAGCGCCCAGCGCGGCGGACACATTCCCGGCGCCAAGAGCGTGCCGTGGTCCACCGCCGTCAAGGAGAACGGTGAGTTCAAATCTGCCGACGAGCTGCGCGAGGTCTATCTCAACCGCGCGGGCGTGGTCGAGGCCAAGCCCACCATCGCCTACTGCCGCATCGGGGAACGCTCCAGCCACACCTGGTTCGTTCTCAAATTCCTGCTGGGGCTCAAGGACGTCCGCAACTACGACGGCAGCTGGACCGAGTATGGCAACCTCATCGGTGTGCCGATCGAGAAGTAATTCGGCCCGCCACGTGTGCTCCGCATGCAAAAGAACGCCCCCGCGACGTGCGGGGGCGTTTTCATTGGTCGATCGAGATCCGGCTTACTTCCCAGCCTGGTTCCCCGCCGCGCGGCAATGCTCGCACCACGTCGTCGGATCGTCCAGGTTGACCGCGACCCACCGGCCGATCCCCCGCGCCGCCGCGTCGGGCGCGGGCGGAAGCTCGGCGAGCTTCTTCAGAAACATGTTTTTGAAACGTTCCTCGTCCAGCCGGTACGCGGGGTTATTCTGCGTGCTTGCGTAGGTCGTCTTGAGCTCGTCGCTGATGCGATCGATGCGCGTCTGCGGCAAGGGGTGGGTCGACGTCCATTCGTTGCCCGCGTCCCCCGCGGCGGCCTTGAGAATCTCCATCACCTGCACCATCGCGGCGGGGTTGTACCCCTCCTTGCTCATGTAGCGCAGGCCGAGTGAGTCGGCCTCCGACTCCTGGTCGCGGCTGAACTTGAGCGTGATGAGCTGCCCGCCGACCTGCAGGGCGGGCAGGGCCTGCGAAACGCCGGAACTCCCCGTGGCGTCCGCCGCGACGCCGGCGATCTGCACCGCGCCCTCGATGAGTGAGGCCTTGCTCACGCGTTCGGCGGTGTGCCGCGCGGTGACGTGCCCGACCTCGTGGCCCAGCACGCCGGCCATCTGCGCCTCGTTGGTCATTTTCTCGGCGAGTCCGCGGGAGAAGAAGACTTTGCCGCCCGGCAGGGCGAAGGCGTTGATCACGTCCGAGTCCAGGAGCGTGAAGGTCCACGGCAGGCTGGGGTTGTCGGCCTCGGTGTGCTTGGAAAGCCGCGTGCCGATGTCGGTCACGTACGCCCGCAGGTCGGCGCTCTTCACCTCTCCGCCGAACTCCTGCACCATCCCCGGCGCGGCCTGTTCACCGACCTGCGTCTCCCAGTCCCGCCCGTAGAACGAAAGCTGGGACCGGCCCGTCGCGGGATTGGTGCTGCACCCCCCCATTCCCCCCACTACCCCCACCGTCACCACCGCCGCGCCGGCCATCCCCGCGAGCCGCCGGCCACGCCGCGCCGCGAAGTGGGCGGTGAGAAACTCTGCAACATGGTTCGCCGCGTGGCTCAACTGACGCATCGCACATTCCTCCGCAAGCTTCTGGTGGGTCGAATCCCGCTCGGGCGAGGTCGGGTGGTTCCAAGCCGCTGCGCCGGCCTATCCCGATCGGTCTACCCGAACACAACGGTAGCCGGAATGGCCGATTCCCGGCCACCACCAGCGCCCGCCCGTCCAAGGCTGGCGATGCACGGGCGCAGAGGCCGCCGCCCCGGCCTCGGGCCAGAAACACAATGCGGAATCAAGATGAAGGCAGCGTGATGCGGAGCCTGCGCCTCGGCGATCAACGGCGACGACGCAGGCCCAGGCCCAGCGCGCCCAGCGACACTGCGGCCATCGGACCCGGCGCGGGAACCTCTGTCAGCACCCGGACGAAATCGCCGGGGACGGCGATGTTCATCCGCACGCTGAGCGTGGTCCCATCGGCGCTGATGAAGAACCGGTCGGTGTTGGGCGTGAGTTCCATTCCCCGGGCCGCGAGGCTGTCGGGGTAGAGCGTGGGCGCTCCGAGGTAGTCGGTCTGATCGAATTTGCCGCTCAGGTCCGCGGCGTTGTCCCCGGTGCAGATCACCGCGAGAATCTTGCCAGAGAACGTGATCGAGCCGTTCGCCGAGGCCGACGCCCCGCCCGGAGAATCGAAGTGGATGTAATGGCTGGAGACCACAGTCCCCGCGGGGAGCGAGTAATTGCCCAGGTCGGTCGTCTCGTCGTAGAGCCCCGGGCTTGCCGCGTCGTAGTCCACGGCCGCGGCGAGGGTCACGTTCTGCAGTTCGTTCCAGGCTCGGATCTGCGTGGTGCTCGTCAGCACGTCCTGCGTCGCGTCGGGCGGCGCGGGGATGACATCGAACGCCCCGGTTGAACCGATGATCGCCCCCGAGGCCCCGCCGGCCGCGAGCGCGCACACACCCACGCACATCATGATCGTTCGCATCCCATCCTCCTCCTGTGAAACCTGCCAACGGGTGCGGAAACACCCTTCCCCGCGGAAACGGGGAGCACAACCTCCTCAATGTACAGATCGGTCACCGGCACGCAAGGGAATTCGCGTGGAGCGTGCGACGACGCCTGCGGCGAGGCGGTGAAATGGACGACCAACAGCCGAATTTGGGGGCTACTTCCGCCGCGTCATCGCAAACACAGCATTCTCGGTGGGCGCCCCCGCCTTCTGGGAATTCCAGTGCTGCACCAGGTGGTCCGCGTCGGGCATCTCGAGTTCAAGGCTCCCCATGTACTCGGTGCTGTCCGACTTGAGATTCGTCACGCTCTCGGGAGAAAAGACGATCCGCTGAGGCGTCGAGAAATCCATCGCCGCCATCCGCGGCTGGTTTCCTGCCGCGCAGTAGTGCGTCACCAGGACCCGGTTCCCGTCCATGTGGTACATGTTTACCATCTCATGCTCAGAGCCCGGGAACATCAGCTCGCACACCGCCGACCCGCCGGCGACCACGCGGTACACCACCGCGACCTTGTTCTGGCCCTTCTCGTCATCCATCTCCCACGACCCGGCGAGAGCCTTGACGCGGTTGAACACCGCCTCGGACTGTGCCGTCGCGGCTGGCGCGGCGTGAGCCTTGGAGCTCCCACCCGACGCACATCCACCCGCCACCACCGCCAAGGCCATCCCAGTGCACGCCGCCACGATCACCACACTCTTCATCGCCGGACTCCTGAGAATGGGGACGCCCACCGCGTAAGCCCCGCCGCCAATGGGCGGCGAAGGGAGCATACTGAACAGATCTCGTACATGCAAGCAGCAAGGCGTGGCCAGGGTCGATCAACCCCGCTCGATGATCGCCTCTTCCGCCGCGGGCTCTTGGACCGGCGGGGCGGTGGGAGGCGGGGCCGCTGCCGCCTTCGCACGCTTAGCGACTTCCTTCAAATCCGATTGCAGGCCCAGCATCCGGGTCGACGCCCAGACAAACGCGATCGCCGCGATCACCAGCGGCCACGTGAAGCTCCCCGTCAGCTTGTAGATCCCCACCCCCACAAACTGGAAGACCGCCCCTCGCAGCCCCACCAGCGTCGCGTGGATCGCCACGTACTGCGGCACCTTCTGTGGGCTGGGCGCCAGGGACACCGGCCCGAGGGTCCAGCCCAGGTGCGTCCCCGAGTGGGCCAGGCCGTAGATCACGCTCACGATGGCAAGCTGCGTGGAATCGCGGGCGAGCACCAGGCCGATGGGGTAGAGAGTCAGCGCGGCAAACGAGATCCCGCTGGTCTTGGCCGGCCCCCAGCGGTCCATCAACATCCCGCAGGGAACCAGCGCCGCGACCAGCGCGACGAGGTACGCGACGTGCGTCGATTCGGCGACCGATTCGTAGTTCAGCCCCAGGCGGTTGGTGACGATCAGCGGCAGCAGCGCCGCGCAGATCATCCAGCCCACGCCGTAGGTCATGTACGCGGCCTCGTACCGGAAGAAGACACGGTCTTCGCGCAGCACCTGCCGCATGTGGGCGATGGGCTCCAGCACCCGCGCGATGTGCATCGCCCGCGCTTCGTCCAGCGGCGCGGGACGGCTGCCGATCAGGCCCGATCGCCTCGCCATCAGCCAGAAGATCAGGATCCCCATCCCCTGCAAGCCCGCCGCCAGCGGCATGTACCACCGGAACGACTCCGCGTCGTGGTCCAGCAGCACCCCCACCGCGAACCCGCAGGCGGCGTTGATGAGCATGTTGGAGGCCGAGAGCACGCTGAAGATCCGCCCCCGCGAAGCATCGGGATACAGGTGTTTGAGCAGTTCCCCCGCCGCCGGGTGATAGCCGGCGATCCCCACGCACACGATGAGGTGGAGCGTCAGGAGCTGCCAGTAGTGGCTGATGAGCGGCGCCAGAAGGAGCGGGGCGCACGCGATGAGCCAGTAGACCCACAGGTACCGCCCCAGCCGCGCCCGCCGAAACACGTCATTCCAGAAGATCCCCGTGACGAACAGAACCGTCGGCGCAGCGGTGATCAGCACCGCCTGGGAGTCGGTGGCCCCGAACCGCTTCTTTGCGAGCACCGCGAGGATGAAAAAGACCGCGTTCTGGGTCGATTGGACCAGCACCACGCCCATCGCATGCCACAGCACCGTCTGCCAGGACCATCTGGAGGGCGAGTACGAACCGGAAGGTGCAGGATGGAGGTTCACGGAGAGGTCGACTGTACGCCGCTCCTCACTCGACCGATGGGATGCCCGCGTGATCCGGAGGCCGAGGACCCGGCGCATCCCAGAAAAAACGCCGCTGCTGCTGGGTGATCGGGCGATCGTTGATGCTCGCCTCTCGCCGCTGCATCAGCCCCTGGCCGTCGAATTCCCAGAGTTCGTTGCCGTACGAACGGAACCACGCCCCGGCGGCGTTATGCCATTCGTACTGAAATCGCACCGCCATCCGCGAACCCAGGAAACCCCAGAGCTCCTTTACCAGGCGGTACTCCAGTTCGCGCTCCCACTTGGTCCGGAGGAAGCTCCGGATCTCCTCTCGCCCCGAGACAAACTCCGCGCGATTCCGCCACACGCTGTCCGCTGTATACGCCTGCGATACCCGCTCGGGATCCCGGCTGTTCCACGCGTTTTCGGCGGCCCGCACCTTGAGCAGCGCCGTTTCCCGGGTAAACGGCGGCGCGAGCAGGTTCGGAGATGAAGATGACAACGACGTCATGCCTGAATTCCTTGACAAGGGCGATTGGTGCGCGCACGGAGCCCCGGCGCCTGCGCTGCGCCGGGCACGCCGTGCCTGCGATCCCGATCCGCGTGCTGTAAATCAGCGAGTTGCCGCGTGCTCGTGCGCCTCGACGCGGGGGAAATCCACATCAACGTCGAACGCGCGATTGAAGAAGTTCGTGAACACGTTGATCGCGACCGCGGCGACGATCTCGGCGATCTCCGCGTCGGAAAAACCCGCGAGGCGGACGGCCTTCAGGTCGCTCTCCCCGATCCCGCCCCGAAGGTCGATCACCGACTGGGCGAACCGCAGCGCCGCAAGGGAATGCGGATCTTCGGATTCACGATGGCGGGCCGCATCGATCTGCGCCTGGTTGAGCCCCGCCATCTTGCCGAGCAACGAGTGTGCCGAAAGGCAGTAGGTGCACGCATTGCTCTCGGCCGTCAGCAGCGCGATCTGCTCCCGGATCTTCCCCGAGAGCTTCGCGCCGCCCATCGCGGTGTTGAACTGCGCCCAGGACTGGAGCACCGCCGGCGAGTTCGCCATGACCCGTGCCATGTTGGGAACCATGCCCAGCCCCTTCTGCAGCGCCCCGAAGATCTCCTTGTTGCTGCCGGCGGCCGACTCGATGCTCTGGATGGGAAGACGTGCCATGTGGAAAGGCTCCTGAACCCGTCGATCCTCGTCCCCGGAACACCCGGCGACTTGGACCGCGGAAATGTGTCCGACGGGGGAAGTATACTGACCAGTCAGTATAAATCAAGCGGCGACGTTGTTTTGCAGCCTGAACGTCCATTCAGGCCTAAAGCCGTCCGAAAATCCATCCAAGAGGTTGCGGGGGCCGTGCCATCATGGCGTATATACTTACTGATCGGTCTAAATCGACATGACTCGTCCAAAAGGAATTGGTGCATGCCCCCAAGCCGCCGTGAAGAACTTGTCGACGCCGCGATGCGGGTCTTTTACCGCCATGGCTTTCACGCCAGCGGCCTCGACAGCATCCTGGAGGAGGGCGGCATCAGCCGCATGACTCTCTACAACCACTTCAAATCAAAGGACGAACTCATCGTCGCCGCCCTGCGCAAGCGCGACGAGGTCTTCCGAAACCGCATGATGAAGTTTGTCGAAGCCACCGCCCAGAACCCCCGCGAGCGCCTTTTGGCGACCTTTGATTTCCACGAACAGTGGTTCGCCAGCAGTGAATTCTTCGGCTGCATGTTCATCAATGCCTCCGCCGAATTCTCCGATCCCGCCTCCGCGCCTCGCCGCATCGCCGCGGAGCACAAGGCCGAGATCCTCCGGTATCTCCGCGGACTGTGCGCCGATTCGGGCCTCGAATCCCACGCCCTGCTCCCCCAGCAGCTTGTCCTGCTTCTCGAAGGCGCCATCGTCACCGCGCAGGTTGTTGGACAGGTCGCCGATCGCGGCGCCGATCCCGGAGCCGCCGCCCGCCTCGCCAAAGACATGGCCCGGCGCCTCATCGATGAAGCCCTCCGTGCCCCAGCGCCCCTCGGCCAACTGCCGGACCGACCCGCGCCCTGATTCGCAGGGAGCTGGCGCGGTATCTCATTCGAACACCCATCCGAAGTCATCCTCGGATCGCCCCGATTTGCCCGTCTTGGCTTTGCCTTCCCGGGTTGCTTACTGTTTTGCTCCGCGATCCGCCAAGGCGTGTGCTTTGGCGTGGTGTCTTCTGGTCCGCGGAGAACGGGTCGGGAGGGGCATGTCCCCAGGAGTTGATGCTGTGAAATGCTGCTGCTCGAAAGGTAACTCGGGCGTGATGGTCGCCATCTTTGCCGCGACATTCCTCCCCATGATGACCCACGCCGGCCAGCCCAAGAAGGACAAGCCCACCGCCACGCAGCCCGCGAAGGAAACCCACAAGGCCGACAAGCCGGCAACCGCCCACCAGCCCGCCAAGGTGGAAGCGCCCGCCAACACCTTGACCGAGGCCGAGAAGAAGGATGGCTGGGTCCTGCTCTTTGACGGCAAGACCACCGAGCACTTCAAGGGCTTCAAGTCCGACGCGGTGCCCCCCACCTGGGAAGTCGCCGACGGCGCCCTGCACGCCAAGGGCGGCGGCGGAGACCTGGTGACCAAGGACCAGTACCAGGACTTCGAGTTCACCTGCGAGTGGAAGATCTCCGAGGGCGGCAACAGCGGCATCATCTACCGCTCCGCCGACGAGGGCGGCGCCACCTACGAGACCGGCCCCGAGTACCAGGTCCTGGACAACAAGAGCGACAAGCACAAGGACGCCAACCCCAAGAACAAGGCGGCGGCCATGTACGACTTCTACCCCGCCTCCAAGGACATGTCCAAGCCCGCCGGCCAGTGGAACACGGCCAAGATCGTCGTCAAAGGCACCAAGGTCGAGCACTGGTGGAACGGGGAGAAGGTCGTCGACGGCGACATCGGCACCGAGGAATTCAAGAAGGCCGTCGCCGCGAGCAAGTTCAACGCGTGGAAGGGCTTTGGCATCCAGCCCAAGGGCTACATCGCCTTCCAGGACCACGGGGACCAGGTCTGGTACCGCAACGTCAAGATCAAGGTTCTCAAGTAACCCGCGGCCGGGAGCCTTCTCCCGCCTTGCGAATCTCGAACGCGAACCCCACCAACGCCGTGCATCGCACGGCGTTTTTTCATGGGCGCGACGACTCGCGCCGCGTGCGATCCGCGCGACCCAAAAACAACGCCTCCCGCACGGTCATGCGGGAGGCGTTGGGCGACGGGGTGGTGGGTGGGTGGTGGTCCCCCGCCGCCGGGAGGTGGAAAAAAACGTCCACGGGGCTGCAAACCCGGGCGGACGCGTATCGCTTGCACCCCGGTCCCCTGGTGGCGATTTCTCGCACAGGGTCGGGGCCGGGCCGCGGCTGCGTCCCCGAAGGTCCGCAGCGGGCCCGAGTTGTTCGAGGCCGGGCGTCCTTGCCCGGCTCTGGGATGGCCTTCGACGTCCGAGACCGCCTTCGCGCATCCCTGCGCTGGGTCGATCCCGTCCCGGCCGGTGGTGGGTGGCCGGAACGCCGAACTCATCCGTCTTCAACGCCGCGTGCACGGACCTTTCGATCCGCCGCGAACTCGGGCTTACGCCTCCGTCAGGACTTCCTCTGCGAATCGGGCCCAGCGGCCGGGCGCCTCGACTCGAACTTCTCCACCACCGTCTGCAGCCTCGAGAATCGATCCGTCCGGCCGGCCTGCCACGCCGCGCGATCCCGGACTTCCAGCCGGCTCAGGGCGCCGACCACCACCACTTCCGAACCCAGCCCGACCAAATCGAGCAAACCCTTCGGGATCGTGATCCGACCCGCCGAGTCCATCTCGATCCGCTCGGCCGAACCGAACAGCTCCGCCTCCAGCTCCGCCTGGTCCGACGCCGGAATCAGCGTGCGATTCCAGCTCGCGGCCAAACTTGTGAACTCCGACTCGCTGTACAGTCGAAGAATCCCACCCGGCCACGGAACGCAGAACCATGCCTTGTCCTTCTCCGGGTCGAGCTGCGAGCGAACTTTGGCCGGAATGGCCAACCGCTGCTTCGAGTCGATGGTGATGTCTGTCGAGCCGGTGAAGAACATTGCGCTGGGCCTTGCTGCCTTGGACCATGGCTTGGGATTATCTCCCACTTTCCCCCACTTTGCAACACTCTTCGACACTCCTGCGCTCGGAATCCACTCAAATTATTCAAGTACGTAGTCCGGTCGGGTTCTGGGAGGAACGCGTACATGTCCTGGCAGGGGTTATGCACAAGTTGCTCCCACCGTGATTCGTTAGACTGTGGACTCCATGTGCAGAGCGCCATTCGACGCGTCCCTGCACATGGCCACAGGGGGCGGAAACGTCCAATCCGGGAGCCGTTGATGATGGGGACGAGTGAAAGCGTGGTCGCCAGCGCGCTGGAGCTGATGTCCGGCGGGCTCTATGTCATGACCGCCAGCTTCGAAGGAAAGAAAGCCGGCGCCACCGTGCGCAGCGCCATGCCCTGCGCCACCGAGCCCCTGCTCCTGTGCGTCGCATCCAGAAAAGGCCACGGCATCGAGCCCATCATCCGGGACAGCCGACACTTTGCGCTCTGCCAGCTCGATCCCACCGATCGCCTCATGTCCCGCAAGTTCAGCAGCATGTCCAGGGAGGCCGACGCCTTCGACTCCCTCCCCATCGAAACCCTCGTCAGCGGCTCCCCGGTCATCAAGCGCAGCCTGCTCGCCTTTGACTGCGAAGTCGTTCGGCACTTTGACATGGAAGCCGATCACGAGCTGTACGTGGGCCGCATCCTCGCCGCCCGCATCTACGCGATCGGGCTCCTGGGCCCTCCCGGAGGGTGATTCACCCCACGTACGCGCGCGAGTGCTCGACGGGTACCTCCCGGCCTCGCCCCCGTCACTACGCTTGTGCATGGACGCGGACGACGAGGTCTGTTTGTGCTTCCATGTCTCCCTGCGGAAGATCCGCACGTACCTGGCGAGGGAAAACCCGCCGGTCGCCTCGCTCATCTCCGAGTGTCTCAGCGCCGGCACCGGCTGCCAGTGGTGTGTCCCGTTCCTCAAGCACCTGCACGCCGAGCATCAGCGCGGGGTCGTTCCCGACCTTCGGGTCTCGCCGGAGCGGTATGTGGAGGCCCGCCTGACCTTTCACAAGACCAGCGAGCGCGATCCGGATGTCCTGGGTGACGCGATGCCGCCGCGATGAGAGCAACCCCACGCCGGTTCAGGTCGCGATGAGATCCTGGATCGCTTTCACCAGTTGGATGGGCCGGTAGGGCTTCTGGATAAAGCTGACCTTGGGCTCGGCGAGGAGCTGCTCGGCCGCGTTCTCTTCGGCGTAGCCGCTGGTGAGCAGCACGGGGACGTTGCCGCGGATGCGGCGAAGCTGGGTGAAGACTTCCGGTCCCGACATCGTCGGCATGGTCATGTCGAGAAGGATCCCGTCGAACTTGGCGCTGGCGTCCTGCGCGAGCGAGATGGCCTGCGGACCATCGGGGATCGCCAGCACGCGGAAACCGGCGTCCTCGAGGCACATGCGGGCGACGTCGCGCACCATGGCCTCGTCGTCGATCACCAGGATGGTGCCCGAGCCGCGCGGGGCGTCCAGCGCCGACTTGGGCGTGGGCGCCGTGGGCGTCCGCGCCGACGACGCGGGGAAGTAGACGCGGAAGGTGGTGCCGCCGCCGGGACGGGAGTCGATGCCGATCGCCCCGGCGTGGCGGCGAACGATGCCCAGCACCGCGGTGAGTCCCAGCCCGCGGCCGGTGAACTTGGTGGTGAAGAATGGCTCGAAGATGCGGATTTTGACGGCGGGGTCCATCCCGCACCCGGTGTCGGAGACCTGGAGACAGACAAACTGCCCGGGCTTGGCGCACCCCTGGGTGTGCAGGTGGGCGAGCTGCGCGTCCCCCAGTTCCTCGACGAACGTGCGGACGGTGATCTGTCCCGGCTTGCCCTCCAGCGCCTCGGAGGCGTTGGAGAGCAGGTTCATCACGACCTGGCGGCACTGCGTCGGGTCGGCGTGGATCGCCGGCAGCGACGGGGCGAGCTCGATCGAGAGGGAGGCGGCGCGGTCGACCGAGACCTCCACGAGCTCGACCATCTCGCTGACCACCGACGACAGGTCGATCGCCTGCGGCTCGGCCTGGTCCCGGCCGGCATAGGTCAGGAGCTGGCGCGTCAGTTCGCTGGCGCGGGCGGCGGCCTGCTCGATGCGGTAGATGCTGCGGTGCGCCTCGGCGTCCTGCGGGAGGGTCTTGAGGGCGAGGGCGGCGTTGCCCATGATCGCCACGAGCAGGTTGTTGAAGTCGTGGGCGATGCCGCCGGCCATGACGCCCAGGCTCTCGAGCTTCTGGGCCTGGCGGAGCTGCTCGGCGAGGCGTTCACGTTCTTCGGCGGCAAGCTTGGGCTCCGTAATGTCCATCGAGGCGCCGGCGATGATCGCGGGCGTGCCGTCCTTGTCTCGCCGGACGGCGCCGCGGGAGGAGATCCAGCGGACGCTCTTGTCGGGCCGGACGACGCGGAACTCGATGCGGTAGACGCCTTCCCCGGCGGCGGCCTGCGCCAGCGACGTTTCCACGCGCTCCAGGTCGTCGGGATGGGTCCGGGAGCGCAGCTCCGCCGCGTCGACCTTGGAGGCGTCCCCCTCGATGCCGAAGAAGGCGAGGTAGCGGGCGTCGCAGGTGACTTTCTGGGAGCTGAGGTCGTAGGTCCACGCGCCCAGGTCGGCGCTCTCCACGGCGATGCGGAAGCGTTCCTGGGCCTCGACCAGGGCCGACTCGGCGAGCTTCTTGGCGGTGATGTCGCGCTGGATGCCCCAGGCGCGGACGATCTTGCCGTCCTCGACGACGCCCAGCAGGCTGTTGAGGAAGTACTTGGGGTTGCCGGAGACGTCGATCTCGTGCGTCTCGGCGTCCTCGATCCGGTAGCCGCTGCGGATGATCGAGCGCAGGTACTCGATGTTGTGCGGATCGCTCGCCGGCATCATGTCCGCCAGGCGCATGCCCAGCAGCTGGTCGGCGCTCTGCAGGCCGTACATCCGCGCCATCGCGTCGTTGCACTCGGCGACCACCCCGTGCTGGTAGAACAGGCGGATCTGCTCGTCCACGGGGAGCGTGACGGGCGCCGCGACGGGGAAATCGATGCACCACACGCCTTCGGAGCTGTGCTGCACGAACGAGCGGTACCGCCGCTCGCTCTCGCTCAGAGCCGACTCGGCCTTCAGCCGCCCCGTGACGTCACGGTTGAACGACAGGATCGCCCGCGTTCCCTCGTAGTCGATCACGCTCGAGATCACGTCCACATGGATATTCGAGCCGTCGCGCCGGCGCTGCTTCCACGCCGAATCCGAGAAGATCCCCTCGTCCAGCGTCCGCTGGATCGCGGCGCGGCTGTGCTCGTCGTTCGCCGACACCATCGAGAACGACTTGCCCACGAACTCCGCACGGGAATACCCGTACAGCCGCAGCGCCCGCTCGTTGGCGTCGAGGATCAGCTCGTCCTCGGGCCGGAAGACCACGATCGCGTCGTGGGACCGGTGGAAGATCTCACGGTACCGCTCTTCGCTTCGCCGCGCCGCCTCCGACGCCCGCCGCAGCTCGGTCACATCCACCAGCATGCACTGCCACTGCGTCCCCTGCTCGGCGTGCAGGGCGATCGCCAGGGAATGCAGGGAGCGGTACTCCCCGGACCGCGCCTTGAGGCGGAACTCGATCTCGAAGCGGTCCTTGTCCCGCCGCGCCCGCTCCACCTCCGCGTCGTACGCTTCGACATCGTCGGGATGGATGTACGGCCGGATCGTCTCCCGGTAGTCACGCCCCACCTTGAGCCAGGGGAAGACTTCCATCCACCGCGCTTCCTGGGAGTTCACCAGCCGCAGGTGGGGCTGGCCCTCGGGGCTGATCACGTACGAAAAGACCAGCGCCGGCGTGTTCTCCACGATTGCCCGGTACCGCTCCTCGCTGTCACGGATCGCGTCCGCGGCGACCTTCTGGTTGGTCGAGTCAAAGACATACCCCTCAAAGTGCGTCGCGGCGCCCGAGGCGTCGCGCACGATGGTGGTGTAGTCGGCGAGCCAGATCCAGCGGCCGTCGGCGGTCTTGAGCCGGTACTCCTGGAAGAAGTGGGAGCTTCCCGACTCCAGGTTCCGGTTCACCTGCGCCGCGATGCGCGGCATGTCGTCGGGATGGATGATCGTCGAGTACGGGATCTTCCCCGTGATGAGGTCGTTGGCGGCGTACCCGAACTGCGAAACATTCTCCGAGACGTACTCGACCGGCCAGCCCGCGCCCAGCCGCCAGCGGAAGCCCACCACCGGGCCGGCGAGGAACAGACGCCGCTCGCGCTCCACCGCCTCCCGCGCCCGCTTCGCCGACGTGATGTCACGGAAAATCGCCTGCAGCCGCGGCGCCCCGTCGATCGCGACCGGCCGCACGCGGCACCGCACATCAATCACCGCGCCGTCGCTGCGCCGCAGACGCGTATCAAAGTCTCCCGAACCCGCCGCGAGCACCCGCCGCAGGTCGTCCTGGTGCTTGGGATCGTTCCACTCCCCGCACCATGATTCCGCAGGCAGGCCCAGCAGCTCTTCCCGGGAGCGGCCCAGCAGCGCCGACATCGCCGGGTTGAATTCCGTCGGAGAAAGCGTCCCCGGGTCCAGGATCATCACCCCGTCGGGAGATTCATCGAACAGCACGCGGAAGCGCGCCTCGCTGGCGCGCAGGGAGTTGGTCCGCTGCGCCAGCCGCCGCTGCGCGATGGCGTACGCCCCCACGCCGATCAGCACCGCCGCCCCCAGGATCATCAGCACCCGCTCGCGAGACACCACCGGCGGCGCCTCGTGGGGCTGGATGCGTCCCATCGACTCGTCGTACAGCGCCGAGAACCTGCCGTTGTCCCGCAGGATCGCAAGACCCGCGCTCAGATCCTCCGCCAGCACCACGTCCTGCACCCGGCACCCCAGGGAGAACGATCTCCACAGGCGATCGTCGTCCAGGTCGTGCTCCTGCAGGCCCCTGTAGGCCAGTCGCTCGATGTCCACGCGGCCGGCGATCTGCGTGGTGATGACGTAATCCGCCTTCCCGTCCAGCACCGCCCTAAGCGCCGCCGGCAGGGAGTCCATCACCGTGTACGGCACCTTCGCGATCTCGCACCACGACTGCCCGATCCCATTCTTCGCCACCGCCACCGTGCCGCCGGCCTTGAGCATCTCCGCCGTCAGACGGCCGGCGCTGCCCTGGCGCGTATAGACCGCCCCGCGCACCACCAGCAGCGGCGTGGAGTACGAGACCCTGTCCAGCTGGTCCACGATCACCGACATCGGCGCCACGACGTCGACCGTTCCGTCCAGCAGCGCGCCGACCCCGTTGTCCCCCAGCTCCCGGAACTCCACCGAGAATCCCATCACCCTCGCCGCTTCTTCGGCGACCTGCCGCGCAAAGCCCTCCACGCGTCCGTCCCGAAATTCCAGGAGGCCGCGAACATTCAGCGGGTGCGGCAGCCCCACAATCAGGTGGTCGCGCGAGAAATGATGGTGGGTGGACCTCGCCAAGGACGACCTCGACGCGGTGGAGGCGTCCTGCGCGATCACCGCGCCGCAGGTCACGCAGCACATCACCGCCGCGAGCACCCCGCGCCAACGACCGCCCCCGACATGCATTCCCCAGACCCACGCCACGCAGTCGCTCCTCCGTCCCGCCCCTCATGCCCCGGCCACCCCTCCGTGACCATATTTAAGGTAACCACTTTCCCCCATCCGCACGAGCCAATCACGCAAAGAGATTGAGGTTTCCCTCGCCCCGCGCCGGGGGTGCATTCCTCACGCTCCCCCGCTAACCTCTACCCTCATTTGTTGTCCCGCCCGTCCGGGGCCCGTCGCCCCCACCAAGACCTTCGAGGACCCTCTCATGCCCAGCACGATCTCCATGGCCGCCGGCCGCCTCAACGTCCCCAGCGATCCCATCATCCCCTTCATCGAGGGCGACGGCACAGGTCCCGACATCTGGCGCGCCTCCGTCCGCGTCTTCGATGCCGCCGTCCAGAAGGCCTACAACGGCTCACGCAAGATCCACTGGCAGGAAGTTCTCGCCGGCGAGAAATCCTTCAACAAGACCGGCAACTGGCTCCCCGACGAAACCCTCACCGCCTTCCGCCAGTACCTCGTCGGCATCAAGGGTCCCCTCACCACCCCCGTCGGCGGCGGCATCCGCTCCCTCAACGTCGCCCTCCGCCAGATGCTCGACCTCTACGTCTGCCTCCGCCCCGTCCGCTGGTTCAAGGGCGTCCCCTCCCCCGTCAAGCGCCCGCAGGACTGCGAAATGGTGATCTTCCGGGAGAACACCGAGGACATCTACGCCGGCATCGAGTACGCCGCCGGCTCCCCCGAGGCGCAAAAACTGCTCGACTTCATCCAGCAGTCCTTCCCCAAGGACTTCTCCAAGATCCGCTTCGGCACCAAGAAAGCCGGGGACGAGTGGCAGAAGGCCCTCGAGGGCATCGGCTCCCCCCACCGGGAGGTCGCCCTGCAGTGCGGCGTGGGCATCAAGCCCGTCAGCTACCTGGGCACCGAGCGGCTCATCCACTCGGCGATCAGCTACGCCCTCAAGGAGAAACGCAAGAGCGTGACCCTGGTCCACAAGGGCAACATCATGAAGTTCACCGAGGGCGCCTTCAAGGACTGGGGCTACAAGGTCGCCGTCGATTTCTTCCGCGACCAGGTCGTCACCGAGCGTGAATCCTGGATCCTTGGCAACAAGGACGCCAACGCCGACCTCTCCGCCGAGGCCAACGCCCGCATGATCGACCCCGGCTTCGACATGATGACCCCCGACCAGCAGAAGAAGATCACCGCCGAGGTCGACACCGTCCTCAAGCTCGCCCCCACCCACGGCGCCGGCAAGTGGAAGTCCAAGCTCCTCATCAAGGACTCCATCGCCGACATCACCCTCCAGCAGGTCCTCACCCGCCCCAAGGACTTCGATGTCATCGCCTGCATGAACCTCAACGGCGACTACCTCTCCGACGCCCTCGCCGCCCAGATCGGCGGCATCGGCATCGCCCCCGGCGCCAACATCAACTACGTCACGGGCCACGCCATCTTTGAAGCCACCCACGGCACCGCCCCCAAGTACGCGAACCTCGACCAGGTGAACCCCGGCTCGGTGATCCTCTCGGGCGAGATGATGCTGCGGTACATGGGCTGGGGCGAGGCCGCCGACCTGGTGATCAAGGGCATGGACGGCGCGATCTCCGCCAAGACCGTCACCTACGACTTTGAACGCCTGATGAAGGCCGAAGGCGACACCAACGTGACCAAGGTCAAGTGCTCCGGCTTCGCCGACGCCGTCATCCAGCACATGTCTTAAGAGTCCAGCCAGCCTTAAGAGAACCCCGAGCGCAAGCTCGGTCTTGGCTCCAGTCTTCCTGCCTTCCTGCCTTCCTGCCTTCCCCTCTTGCCCCCCCCCAAACGCCCCCACCCCGGGGGCGTTTTTTCATTCCCCCTCCCCCACCTCTACAATCCCCTCCGATGTCGGCCACCCGCGACAACGATCACGCCCACCTGCGAAACCTCATCGCCGCGGGTCCGCCGGTCCAAGCCGCACACGCAACGCTCTCCCCGCTCTTTGCCGGTCGTGCACACGGAATCATGCAAGATCCCGGCGTCTGATCCCCTCGCATCCATCTCCAGCCGTCATTGCGTGCGAAGATGGCAAACGGAGGATTGCTCATCGACCCCGAGCTCTATCCAACCCTCGACGCCGCCCTCGAGCGTGACCGCGACGATTCCCTCGAATGGTGGATGCGCTTCCTCGCCCCCGACGGCCAGAAAAGCCATCGCTTCACCAAGGCCATCGCCGGCACGCACCTCTTCCAGCTTTCCCAGGGCCCCCAGCGCACGCGAGACGATGGCCGCGTCGTCACCACCGTCATCCTCTCTCTCGCACTCCCCCCAAAGCTCAACCCCAGGAAGTCCCGCGCCGCCCTCGCGAACATCGAGCCTCTCGCCCGCGAGCACGGCCTCGAGTTCCTCGGCATCGCCGCCACCCGCCCCGCGTTCGCCTGGAACTCCATCAAGTGGCTCACGCTCGACGATGCCAAGTGGCGACTCCGCCACCTCCAGGACGCTGGCCACCGCGGCCCGATCGACTGCATCTTCGCCTTCACCACCGCCCCCACCTCTCCAACCACATCCACCGACGCCTTCACCTCTCTCCAGAACCAGCTCACCCACCTGAGCATCCCCACCAAGCTCGTCCCCCAGCACCAGCTCCTCCTCGCCCGCATCCACACCCTCCCCACCGACCAAGACCTCACCACCCACTACACCCACATGCAACAACTGGCGACCCCGCCGCACTCCCCCACCACACCATCCTCTCTCCCCTCAGCCCCTCCCATCCTCCTCAAAGGCCTCGACCTCTGGTCTCCCGACGCCCCTTGGTAAGCCGCCTTCACCCCGTCCTCCGATACACCCCCTTCCCCACCCCTCGTGCGCCCACGAGGCCCCCCACTCTCCCCTCTTCCCACCCCACCCCCTTAGGCTCTTTTCGCCTTCCCACGAGTGCCCAATGCCCAGTCCCGAGTGCCTCTCCCTCTGCTATTCTCTCCCCCATGTCGACCCCCCTCACCCTCGCCGACGCACGCCGCATCATCGCCGCCGCCGAGAAAAAGGCTGCCGAGATCGGCCAGCCCATGAACATCGCCGTCGCCGACGCCGGCGGAAACCTCATCGCCCACGTCCGCATGGACAACGCCTGGCTCGGCTCCGTCGACATCTCCATCAAAAAAGCCTGGACCAGCCGCGCCTTCGACATCTCCACCAAAGACCTCGCCGCCCACTCCCAATCCGGCGGACAGTTCTTCGGAATCAACGCGAGCAACGACGGCAAAGTCATGATCTTCGCCGGCGGCATCCCCCTCAAGAAAGACGGCAAGGTCGTCGGAGCGATCGGCGTGAGCGGAGGATCGGGCGAGCAGGACCATGCGGTGGCGGAGGCAGGGGCGAAGGCAGTTTGACGAGATAACAAGCCCGCAGCGCAAGCGCGGGCACTCCTCTTTGACGCCGCAGCGGTGAGAGACCAAGTGCTGATGAGGTACGCAGTCATCATCGAAAAAGCAGGAGCCAACCACTCCGCCTACGTCCCCGACCTCCCCGGCTGCATCGCCACCGGTGCCACGGTCGCCGAGGCCAAGGCAAACATCCGCGAGGCGATCCGCTTCCATCTCGATGCAATGCGGGAAGATGGACGGGCAATCCCAGCCCCAACCGCGGCGTCGACGTATGTGGATTCGGAGGCGGCGTAAATGAATCGACCAGTGAAAACGATGACCTTCGCTGGGGCATGCCCCTCAAGAAGGACGGCGAGGGGGTCGGCGGAGGTTCGTGCGAGCAGTATCATGCGGAGGTAGATGACGCGGCGAAGGGGTAACGCGAACGGTAGTGGATGGAGGCAGCTTGTATGCAAATTGTGGGCGACTACCTTCGAGATCACGCTCTGTCCCTTCAATCAGGTGACAGAGATTCGTTTGCGAGGAGTGCTTTTAATCGATACTATTATGCTGCTTTCCTTCAGGTCCGTTCGCTTGTAATTCAAATACGAAATGGCAAATTCCATATTGCCCACAGCGCGTTTCCTACTTTTCTCGAAACATCTTTCCAAAGTGAATTTCAAGATCGCCTCGAGAAGGCTCGCAAGCGGCGTTCGATTACCGAAGGCGAAATGCATCGCTACAAATCTAATGTGCGAGCTGCTATTCGTGCATTGGCGAAGTTGCTCGCGGAGAGCTATTCTCTTCGCTGCATCGCAGATTACGAGCCAAGCACAAAGATAGTAGTAAGTTCCAGTGATTTTACTCTTGTTGGATGTAGTGTTCGCGATGCTCAAATTTGGCCACGACGAGCGTCCCAGTACTGTGGTTTGATCGTAAACGTATGGAGCATCATTGGCAACTGATCCAACCCATTTCATTGCGGGCGAATTTTCCGCATCTCTATCGCTCGATTCGGAACATATTCATGTTACGCAAGCAGGCGACGAATACTCGGTACGACTTTCAGGAGCGATTCTTGGCACGAGTATTCGATATGCGGCTCAGCAGCGGAAATTAGCGTCAAGGGTGGCTGCAGAGCTTCGAAGAAACCTTGATGTGCCTATCTCGCTTTTTTATGCCGTCGAAGATGCTATCACGCGACTGGAGCGCATATTGCAGATAATTATATCCACTCAGGTTGACAAATCGTTCCAACAAATTGAACTAACGGCATCTACCGGAAAGCGTGTTTCTCTCTTGGTGGAAAGTACTGGAGAATTAAGCATTTCTTCCAATGAGGTTCGATCACGCATTTTCGCTGTGTCCAAGCCCATTTTGGCCGCAAGTCATCTACTCCTGACGCCTGGGGATATTGTTGTTGGCGGACTCGCTGAGCCTGCACAGCCCAGTATTGGACAGATTCTTCGCGTGCTTAAAGTTTTGCAGCCAGCAAATGCGATACAAATAGCAATTCACTTTCAGAATGATGGCTTTCATGGGATCACGCCTAGATGGATACAATCTCAAATCGACAATGCACGACAGCGAAGTCTTGTTAAACATCTGGGCGAAGGGCAGCATGCCCTTACTGCTGATGGTCTGAACGCTGTACCCACTTATGCCAGCAGCAAGAGCCCTGACATTATTCGAGCTCTTGAACTTGGACGCCGCCGGTGGTACGATTCGAAAGCGGCGGGGTGGCGTTCGCGAGGGGAATGATTCCGTTCCCGATCGAGCGAAGGCTCCGGAAAGAAGTTGCGGCAAACGAAACGCAGCCGCTTCTTCGAACCGTCCACGTTTCGTTTGCCGCACGTTCACGCAAGGTCACCTTGGCTGAGGCCCGTTGATGACCACCCCGCCGCCTCTTTTTTTCAGTTTTCCCGACCGACAGACGTTCATTGAGTCAGTAGGCAATCGCATAAGTTCGGTTGAGGCGAGTACAATATACGAACTTTCGAGTCAGAATCTTCCACCGGTCACTTCCGCGCTCGCATTGGCGACTCTCACGGGATTTTCGCCCCGGTTCATCGGGCTCTTAGCGAAGCAACCTTCCCGCCACTATCGAACATTTTCCATTCGCCAGGGACGGAAGCATCGAGTGATTCAATCGCCTCGCGTTGCGCTAAAAGTTATACAGTGGTGGTTCGGTTGGCATCTCGCTCGCGGAGTCCAGTTTGCTGAGCATGTTCATGGTTTCGTGCCCACGCGCTCCACTCTTACGGCAGGCAAAACTCATGTAAATGCGCGATGGATCGTTTCAGTTGATTTACGTGATTTTTTTGGATCAGTGTCCCGCCAACAAGTACATGATGCGCTCCGTGGATTGGGCTTTCCTGGAACTGGAGCGTGGATTATGAGCGATCTTTGCACCCTTTCGGGATCACTTCCGCAGGGATCGCCTGCAAGTCCCGTACTATCCAACCTGGTGTTTCGACAGACCGATTTGCTTTTGCAATCTTTTGCAATTGAACACGGAATTAGACTTACTCGGTATGCAGACGATATCACATTGTCTTCAACCGAGGCGTATCCGAATGGAATCGAATTGCGGTTAATTAGAATACTAGAAAATCTGGGTTGGAAAATTGCGGTCGACAAAACAGAGATTGCCATAGGACCTAGTTCCCGTTCGATGCTTGGGTTGCTGGTGGATGGTCCTCACATTCGATTGCCGAGAAAATACCGCCATCAATTGCGTATGATGGAGTTCATGAGCAATAAAGGTATTGACTTGAACAACGAAGCTAGATTTGCGGGAAATCTTGCATACGCGAATGCGGTATACGCGGCAAGTAGAAACACCGATCAGCTTTCCTGACGACAGGCGGCCCCGAAGTCTCAAAAGCCCCGACGCGCCACTCATTTTCACGCGGGGAGTCGTCGAGGGGCCGCCGCCCCACTACACCGGCGACCGATCCCAGGCCTTGCCTCCCAAGCTCGGAGGCAGTGGCCCCTGGAAGTTTCCAAGCACGTGAGATCATCCCGTGACGTGCCACCATCGTTCTGGTGGGCCTTGCAACGACGCCTGCAATCATCCGCACCCATAGCGGCTACAGGCGCCAATCGGGACCCGCGCCGGATCTGTCTCCTCCGGGCACATCCCAGTCTCGACCTTGAACCTGTCCCACGCCCGCTCGTGCTTGGGACTCTTGATGAAAAGGTCATCGATCCACACGCTGACCTGCTCCTTTGTCGCAGAGTGCAGGTCAGGTCGGTCAAAGAACCGGATCAGCAGGCGCTGACGAGGCGTGGGTGGCCGTCGCTCAAGAAGCTGGTCGATGAGGTCGGCGGCTTCCCCCTTCGATAGGCCCGGCAGGATGTTGCCACCAAGCTTGTCGATGTAGGAAATCTGTGCCGCGGTCGCAGGGTGGCGTCTCCACGGCGCTTCAGGGTAATCAAACTCCCCCGCAGGCAGTCCAATGCTCTCCAGATGCGTCGAAACAACCGCTCGCACCTCTTTCGGCACGACTCGCTACCAAGCCTTCTTCAGTCGATAGGCCTCCATGGGATCGACCATCCGGTCTGCAACGATCTCCCGTGTGATCGCACGAAGAAGGTGCACGGCAGCGATCTCCGAACCGCCGTTGGCGTGCAGGAATACATCCATCGTTTCAACTTCTGCAATATCGAGTTGCCCATCATGGCACATGTCCAGGATCATGTTGATGAGCTTCTTGCCCACCTGTGATTCTGCCTGCGCGTTTGTAAGTGTGATTCGCCCCCGGCTCATGGTGGGAGTCTACCAACCAACTTGCCTGTCCGGAAAGGCAGGCGGCCCCGAGCCCTACAAAGTCGCAACGTGCCACCGATGTTCTGCCCTGAGAACATCGGTGTCTTGCCTCGCCGCCTCCATCCCTCCGCCCCTCCCCTCGCCCCACCCGAGTGACCGTTCAGCCGAGCTCGCGCTCGGGGTTCCCTTCGGATTCAGCCTCTCTTGCAGCTCTTCGCCTTCAACGCGGGGAGTCGT
>JBGAHA010000022.1:0-28401 GCA_044226385.1 Phycisphaerales bacterium | reverse complement strand
CTCTCCTTGGCTCGTTTGACGCGCCGAGCCAGATGGCTCCGCGAGGTCGACCCACGCAAGACACTCAGTGACATATGACTGCCACATCCGATAACGACCCCGGCGGCCGTTATCAACGGCAGTATGTTGGATACTTTCGCGGATGGACGTGATTCGCAATGGCGCTCTGTGAAAATGGGTAAGACCTCGAGCTCGATCCGGCGGCCTGCATGTGATCGGGGGCGGGGGCAGCGCACACGCGGGGGAGCGGCCGCGGTGGAGCTGGTGGTTCAGCGCCGAAGAAGCATGGACATAAAAAAACCCCGTTCGGTTTCCCGAACGGGGCTTGGAGATCAAGAAAGCTCGTCGGTGAGATGAACCGACGTGCCGAGCCGGGATTAGCGGCGGCGGCGGCCAGCGGTCAGGCCAGCGAGGCCGACCAGGGCCAGGGAGGCGGGAGCGGGGACGAAGGTGATCGTGCCCGAGTCGCCGACGGCGCCGGTGATGTTGGTGCCCGAGGACGAGCTGGCGCTGTCGTAGCCCTTGAAGGAGGTGATCTGGTTGTCACCGATGGAGAGGACCATGGTGCTGTTCAGGGGGTGAGCAGCGCTGGTCGCGATCGTGAACTTGTAGACGATGGCCGTCTTGGCGGTGTTGAACGCGCCGCCCAGAGCGCCGGGGGTGTTCTGCGCGGTCGAGATACCAGCGTTGGGGTTGTTGCTGGTGTCACCCTTGGCGTCGATGCGGAGGCTGCCAGCGGCTTCGAAGACCTGCTGGGTCTGACCACCGAAGTCGAAACCGGCGACGCGGCCGTCGGTCGCGGAACCCTTGCCAGCGGTGAGGCTGACCGAGTCGTTGCCACCCACGTCCCAGCTGCTGCCGGTCGAGGTGACGTTGTAGCGGGCGCCCGAGATGCCGTAGAAGCTGTCCGGGACGCTCATGACGACGCCCACGAGGACGGTGTCACCAGCGGCAACGCTGATGTCGTTGGACCAGGTCGCGCCGTTGTCGCTCGAGAACTGGAGCGAGAGGCTGGGATTGGGGCGAGCGACGGCGGCCGTAGCCAGACCGGCGACAGCGATAAGACCAAGAACGTTCTTCATGTCAATCTCCTCACTATGAATTGAAGGCGGAAACAGAAACACAGAGGTGAACCAGAGCGGAATTCGAGTTCACCTGACCCGTGAGGAGAATACGGGCGTGTTCAAAATGATGCAAGTGCAATTTGAGCGCGGAGCAGCAAATTTCTGCGAAGACGCACCGGGAGCACCTGCTCTGTTACTCGTCTATCCGCACGGAAGATGCATCCTGTTTCCACAAAAACCACATCAACCCTCCCTTTTTGCGGCAGTTCCCTCGTGACCGCACGAGCAAAATAGCCCGTATAATCCTTGGTTCTTAATCTGTAAGGCCCAGCGACCTCGCTTTATCGGACCACTCAGCCTGCTCGCGTTTATTTTGGCTTTCCAGCTCGATCGACCCGCCGCCTCGCCACCGGCGAACCGCTTCAACCTCCAGCCGCGTCAGGCGGACCGATTCCCACTCGTAGTCCCGCCACGCCTCCAGCGTGTGCGGCACCAGGTCCCGCAGCAGGGCCTCCATCGCCGCCGCATACGCCCGGATCTCGGCCTGGGCGTGCGCATCCATACGTAAGCTCAAGAACCGCAAGATGTTGTGAAGATCTGACTTCCAGTACCACTGCGTGTACATATTGACCGGGAGGCCGATCCTCGCCAGTTCCCGGCTCACGCCCTGCTCGGCCAGACCCAGGTACCGGGTGTAGAACCCTTCCACATCACGCAGGTACGCGAGAAACTCTTCGGCCGTCTTGAGCTCCTGCGTCGGCTCGGGTCCGCCGGAACCCCCGCTCCCCGCGCCGACGTTGAAGACTTCCTCACCGCCCTGGCGATTGCCCTTGGACTGCTTGCGGATCGCGTCCAGCGGCGGGACATAAAAGCGGTCGGGCATGATCGAGTAACGGGCGGAATATTCGTTGACGTTCGCCGTGCGGTGACGGATCCACTGGCGGGCGACGAAGATGGGCATCGAGACGTGGAACTTGTACTCCACCATCTCGAAGGGCGTGGTGTGGCGATGTCGCAGCAGGTAGCGGATGAGGCCGCGGTCCTCGCTGACCTGCTTGGTTCCCTGCCCGTAGGAAACGCGGGCGGCCTGGACGATCGCAAAGTCCCCGGTTTGTCCCTGGGGGATCAGTCGCGGCATCGCATCAACGAGGGCGAGGAACCCGTGCTCGTGGACCTTGATTTCGTGCCGCGAGCACCCGCCCATGCAGTCGACCAGCGGGGTTTCGGCGGGAACGCGCTGGATGGGGGCCGCGGGCGGAGTGGTGGCGTGTGCGGTTGGAGCGGTCATGGCTCAGGATACCGCGCGAGAGTCGCGTTGGTCGAGCGTCCCGCGCGTTGAAGTTGCACGGATCGGCCGAGGTTTACGCGTGTGCCGCGGGAGCGGAGCGGGCCGTGTTCTCGCGGACGCGTGGTGCGGTCAATCACAGGAAGGTGGGGTTCAAAAAAAGAACCTCGCCCGGTTTCCCGGGCGAGGCGATGTGAACGTATGAACCGTTCTCATTCAACCGAGGGCGGTTGAATTAGCGGCGGCGGCGACCAGCGGTGAGGCCGGCCAGACCGACGAGGGCGAGGGAAGCGGGGGCGGGGACGAAGGTGATCGTGCCCGTGTCACCCGTCTCGCCGGTGAGCTGAACGCCGGCGGTGGAGCTGGCGGTCTCGTAGGCCTTGAAGGAGGTGATCTGGTCGGGGGAGCCGTTGGCGCCGCCGTCCATGATCTTGAGGGTGATCACGTCGCCGGCGGCGTGAGCAGCGTGGAGGTTGATGGCGAACTTGTAGACGACGGCCGTCTTGTTGGTGTTGAAGTTGGTGCCCAGGGCGCCGGGGGTGTTCTGGGAGGTGGAGATACCGGCGTTGGCGGAGTTGCCGTTGTCACCCTTGGCGTCGATGCGGAGCTGGTTGCCCGTCTCGAACACGGTCTGGGTCTGACCACCGAAGTCGAAGCCGGCGAGGCGGCCGTCGGTGGCGCTGCCCTTGCCAGCGGTGAGGTCGGCGCCGTCGTTGCCGCCGACATCCCAGTCACCAGCGACCGAGGTGATGTTGTAGCGAGCGCCCGAGATGCCGTAGAAGCTGTCGGGGATGCTCATGAGGACGCGGACGAAGACCTTGTCTTCGCCGGGGGCGACGATCGCGTTGTCGCTCCAAACCGAGTCATCGGTCGAGAACTGGATGGACAGGTTGGCCTCGGGACGGGCCATGGCGGAAGCGGCCAGGCCGGCGATGGCGACGATACCCAGAACGTTCTTCATATCTCAATCTCCTGATCTGCAAAAAGTCTGTGGGACCTGTGAGTGCGAACAAACTGACTGCATGGACAATGCACGAGACGGGGTCAACATGCCAATCCACCAGTCAAGAAGCCACGCAAAGCATCGCTGGACGCCTGCACGGATGGAACACACCGCAAAGACCGCTCGAGGCTCCCCAGGCCGGCTCATCCCACGACGGCCGGGGCGCATCTGTGGTCCGACCGGGCGAGTCCCCGCCGGACCTAAGCCGATTCGCGGGTTTCGTGGGAGAGGTTCCTCAGTCGTACAAAAATGAAGTGCCCGAATCAGGAATACCGAGGGGGATGGTCCTGGTTCGGGTTATTTTTGGCCCCGCCCCGTCTGCTTCTTCTATAGGGCACCGCTGATGGGCCGCGGGGGCGCTCGCCCGGCCCTGACTGGATCATCACCCAAGCGCTGAGATGCAGGAGCGCGGGTCCCGCGCGGGTGGGAGCGTGGCTATTGCGTAGCGAGGCGATGGCAAGGGAATGCTGCACTCGGGCGGCGGCGTTGCCATCAGGCCGGGAAGGCTCGCGCGTGGTCTGCACGGGGGCCGATCGTGGAACGCTCTTGAGCCGCGCGGGCGGACGGACTCGCCGTGAATCGCGGGGAGATGGAACAGGCCTTCCGCACGGCGTGGACAGGGGAAACGGCGCATCCGGAAGATTTTCTCTGAAACCCGCTGGCAGAATCTTCGGCGTAGGTCATATTCGTGGTGGGTGAGATGAACGCGAAGGACAGATGACCTTCGCCATCCAAGCTCAAACAAGTCCTCTTTGTTCGAAGGAGTTTCGTCATGCAGAAGCTGGCTCTTTCTCTCGTCGCTGTCGCTGGTCTGGCCACGTTCGCCTCGGCCCGTCCCGACCCCAACCTCTCCCTGCAGTTCTCGACCGATGATTCGAGCTGGGTGAACGACATCACCGTCACCCCCGGCACCGCCGTGTTCGTCCGCGTCGTCATGAGCGTCCCGGACAGCTTCTACGGCATCTCCGGCGCCCGCTACAACGTCATCAGCACCAACGGTGGCTGGGACCTGGGCGGCGACGACGCGATCGACCTCTCCGCCGGCAAGGGCTCGGCGACCGACGGCCGCGTCAGCGGTTTCGACTTCGGTGGTCAGACCCAGCAGGTGTTCGAAGCCGCCGGCAGCCTCCGCATCGATGCGAAGGGTGACACGGGCAACAGCGTGAACGCCGGTATCTCGACCTCCCAGAACACCCCCGGCGCCCTGGGCACGAACTTCAACACCAACAAGTCCGCCGCCGTCTACAAGTTCAAGGTCCAGCTCAGCGGCAACACCTCCGTCCGTGACATCACCTTCATGATCCGCGACGGCGTCAACGGCACGCCCAACGAGATCACCTCCTTCAAGGGCTACGAGACCAACGCCTCCACCGCCGGCACGGCGATCGCCGGTGCGACGGGCGACCTGGGCAACATCCACGTCGATGTTCCCGCCCCCGGCGCCCTGGCCCTGGTCGGCATCGGTGGCCTGGCCGCCGCCCGCCGCCGCCGCTGAATGCGGTTGATTCGGTGACTCTGACAGATTGAGTTTGAACCAGCACCCCCGCTCGGGACCACCGAGCGGGGGTTTGTCTTTGGGGGAAGGCACTGGGCATCAGGCACTGGGCACTCGGGGAGGGCAGAACGACAGAAGACACGGCACGCATGTGATTGCGAGTGCCTGATGCCGAGTGCCGAGTGCCGAGTGCCTTCTAGTACTGCAGCACCGAGTGGAGTTCGCCGTATTCGCGGAAGCGTTCCCGGCCCCGGAGCGCCATCAGCTCGATCAGCACGGTGATGCCGATGATCTGGGCGCCGGTCTTGGAGGTCAGTTCGCAGCAGGCGCGCAGGGTTCCGCCGGTGGCGAGGAGGTCGTCCACGAGCAGCACTCGCGTGCCGGGGCGGAGGGCGTCCTGGTGCATTTCGAGCCGGTCGGATCCGTACTCGAGGTCGTATTCCACGGCGTGAACGGCGC
Organism: Phycisphaerales bacterium; assembly: GCA_044226385.1. Classification (GTDB taxonomy): domain Bacteria; phylum Planctomycetota; class Phycisphaerae; order Phycisphaerales; family UBA1924; genus JAEUJB01. The sequence goes on along the minus strand of JBGAHA010000022.1, from coordinate 23,095 downwards.
GGGGGAGCTTTTTGGGTTTGCGGACGGGAACGAACCCGGCGGAGAGCGCCTGGGCGATGGCGATGCCGAAGATGAATCCGCGCGACTCGGCCCCCACCACCACATCCACTCGCTGTCCCCGGTAGGGGTTGGCCATGAGCTCGACGGCGAGGGCAAGGCCCCGGGGGTCGGCGAGCAGGGGCGTGAAATCCCGGAAGACGATCCCCGGCTTGGGGAAATCGGGGACTTCATGGATGAGTGAGGTCAGTCGTTGCATCGGGGGAGAGGTTATCCGCTTTGGGGTTTGGCGGTTGGACGCCGCCGGGCGGCGGCAGGAGTGGAGGATGCGGGGTCAAAGAGGCCGATCAGGGGCCTTGGCGGCCGGAGTTCACGTCATATTGATGCAAAAGTGCTGGCGACCGCAGGTGGTTATCGGGTAGCGTAACGAGAGGGATGGAGCGGGAATGGTGAGGGGGGACATTTTCATTTCGCCGTAGCACGGCGAACGTGGAGGACTCACCGATGAACAACGCCTTTGTTCGCGCCCGGCAGACCGCCGAGCAGACAACCTCGGATCGCCAGGAACGCAACCGCATCTGGTGGGAAACGCTCCCCATGACGTACAAGTCGTGGGAGGAGACCGATCGCGGCGTGCGCGAGCCCGGAGAGTTTTCCAGGCTCGAGAAGGATTATCTGGAAGGCAATCCCTGGCTGGGGGCGAACTTTGATTTCGGCCGCTTCAAGGGGAAGTACACGCTGGAGATCGGGTGCGGGGCGGGCGCGGCGTCGTGCCTGTTCGCCCGCGCGGGAGCAAAGCACACCGCGGTGGACCTGACCGAGCAGGCGGTGAAGCTGACGACCGAGAACGCGCGGGCCCAGGGCCTGACGATGGCGGTCCAGCGGATGGACGCGGAGAAACTGGAGTTTCCCGACCGTTCCTTTGATCACGTCTTTGCCTGGGGCGTGCTGCACCACAGCCAGGACACGATGGCGTGCTTCCGGGAGGCGGCGAGGGTGCTGCGTCCGGGGGGCACCGGGCTGTTCATGGTGTATTACAAGTACAGCATCCGGTACTGGGTGCGGGGGATCCAGGGACTGATCGGCCACGGGCTGATGTTCAAGGGATACAACATGCAGTCGGTGCAGGGGTTCTTCACCGACGGCTACTACCAGCGGCACTTTTCCAAGACCGAGCTGCGGCGGATGCTGGGGGAGTGCGGGCTGGAAGTGACGCGATTTGGCGTCTCCCACATGAAAAGCAAGTACATCCGCCCGCTGCCGACGTTCATGGACCCGTGGCTGAAGCGCAATTGGGGCTGGCTGGTGGTCGCGGAGTTCACGAAAAAGGGATAGAGGATTCCAGCCGCTATCTTCCTGCCAAGGGCGGTTTTTCCCGCCCCCGTGTACACACGGGTATTTTTTTGGTCGATAGGAACGTCCATCGCCTCAAGGCGCGACCCGGAATCGGTGCGCGGCCGGGCGTGATGGGTGAACCCGGGAAGCCGCAGATCCTCTGGGGCGTGGGCACGCCATCACCGGGCGTCTGTATGTTCCGACCTGAGTTCCCCGCGGCGCCGCGGGCCAGACACGCGAACGGTCTGGGTTCGCGGAGCCTCCCCCGATGGCCGATCCCTGCAATCTCAACCGCCTGACGCCGGCGGAGCAGCAACTGCTGCTGGACGAGGTGGACCGGCGGGAGATGATCAATTCCAGGGCGCACGAGCGGCTCGCCGAGCGATACCCGATCGTGCACGCCGATACGGTGATGCACCTGGATACGCCCAGCGGCACCGTCGCCGTGCCGGTGCTGATGCGCAACCTCTCCAGGCTGGGGTGCTCGTTCCTGTACGGGCGGTTTGTGTATCCCAAGTCCAAGTGCGCGGTGCAGCTCAAGACGCTGGACGGTGAATCGGTGCTCCTGCCGGGCGTGATCGTGCGGTGCGTGCACGTGCGGGGGTGGGCCCACGAGTTCGGGGTGCAGTTCAACAACCCGATCGAGGTGGGCCACTTCATCGCTCAGGCGGGGGCGGCGGCGATCAATCCGGCGACAGACCCGTACTGGCAGGAAGGCTCCCCGCTGATCTCCCGGCTCAAGGGCGCGGTGGACCAGCTCGACTGGCTCATGTGCCGGTCGCTGGCGGGGCAGATCCAGGAGTGGGCGAAGGGATTGCCGAGGCCGGAGAATCGGGAAGCTCCGCCGGCGCAGGGCGCGGCGGGCAAATAGATGCAAGCGTCGCCGTGCGTGCGATGTGGGACAGTTTGAGCGTCACGCGGCGCGGCGATCGGTTGCCGATCGCCCGCTCTACCGGTCCAGTTCCGCCGCCACCACGTTGATCGAGCCCAGGATCGCCACGATGTCGGCGAGCATGTGGCCTTCGGTGAGCTTCTGCATCATCGAGTAGTTGATGAAGCACGCGGGTCGTGTCTTGACGCGCCAGGCGCGGGGGCCGCCGTCGGAGACGATGTAGAAGCCCTGCTCCCCGTTGGGGCCTTCATTGGCGCCGTAGGCCTCGGCGACGGGCGCCTTCCAGCCGCGGTTGGTCATGATGAGCTCGAAGTGCTGGATGAGCCCTTCGATGGAGCCGTAGACGTCCTTCTTGCTGGGCTTGACGACCTTGGAGTCGGCGAAGGTGTCGACGGGGCCGGCGGGGATCTTGTCGATGAGCTGCTCGATGATGGCGATGGACTGCTTGATCTCTTCCATGCGGACCAGGTAGCGGCAGAGGGAGTCCCCGTCGGTGGCGATGGCGACGTTGAACTTGACCGCCTCGGCGCCCTGGCCGTCCCAGTTGTCCTTGTAGCAGAGGTAGGGCATGTCCTTGCGCAGGTCGCGCTTCACGCCGCTCGCCCGGGCGCAGGGGCCGGAGATCGAGAAGTTGATCGCCTCGTCCTTGGTCAGCACGCCGATGCCCTGCGTGCGGTCCACGAAGATGCGGTTGCGGTTGAGCAGGCCCTCCACGTCCCCCATCGCCGCGGAGAGATCGTCCCGGATCAGCTGCTTGACCATCCGCTTGAACGTCTCTTCGTCGGGCAGGTCCTGCATCAGTCCGCCCACGCGGGTCCAGTCGGGGTGGAACCGCTGGCCGGAGATGAAATCCATGATGTCGTAGATCTTCTCGCGCGGGTTGAACGCGTAGAGGAAGCCGGTGAGGGCCCCCAGGTCCAGACCCGCGGCGCCCACGCACAGCAGGTGGTTCTGGATGCGGCCCAGCTCGTTCATGATCGTCCGCAGCACCTTGCAGCGCGGGGTGATGTCGATCCCGAAGAGGTTCTCGACGGCCAGGTGCCAGGTGATGTCGTTGTGCACCGGGGAGAGGTAGTCCATCCGGGAGACGACGGTCACGTACTGGTTGAAGTCCATGTGCTCCCCGAGCTTTTCGAAGCCCGAGTGCAGGTAGCCGATGTGCGGGGTGCAGCGGGCGACGCGCTCCCCGTCCAGCTCGAGCACCAGCCGCAGGGTGGTGTGCGTCGCCGGGTGCTGGGGTCCGAAGTTGAGGATCCACCGGTCGCCGGTGTCAACGTGGCTCGCCACGTACTTGATGTTGTCGGCGTCGACGGTCAGGCCTTCTTCGGGACGCAGGGTATAGGGCACTGATGAAGCTCCGGGTCGGTCCCCCACCGCGGCCTCCGGGCCCGTGCACAGGGGCCGGATCCGCCTGGGGAGGCGAGTATAGGAACCCCCCGGGCAGGGTCCCAGATCACCGGGCGGGGAGGGCGGTTCACCCTCACTTAATGCCGGGCGCGCACGTGGGGGGACGGCGGAGATCTCCGCGCCGGGCGACGCTCGCCTCATCGACGGTCATCCTTCCGCCAATCCTGGAAACCTCATCCATGCCATCCAATCCCGCGGCGAACGCTTCCCACCGGCTTCGCGTCCCCGCCGTGTTCTGTTCGGGGGTCCTGGCCCTGTCCCTGGCCCTCTCCGCGGGCGGCTGCTCCTCCGCGTCCAAGTCCACAACCCGCGCCCAGATGCCGTCCATGCGTCCGGCGGCGGGGGATGTGGAATGGTGGTCGTACAACGGCAACCCGGCGGCGACGCGGTACTCGACGCTCTCCCAGGTCAACACCGTCAACGCCCCGGGCCTGCGGCGAGCGTTCACGTGCGAGCTTGGTGAGACCTGCGGGTTCGAATCCTCCCCGGTGATCGCTGGCGGACGCCTGGTGGTGACGACGGGGTCGAACACGTATGCCTTTGACGCAGCGAACGGCACGCTGCTGTGGAAGTTCGCCTTCGACGCCCAGCCCAACGAGCTCAGCAAGAACATCGGGGTGCCCAACCGAGGCGTCGCCTTCGACCCCGCGCAGGGCGGGCGGTTTTTCCGCACCACCAACAACGGACACGTCCTCGCCCTGGACGCGGAGACGGGCGCTCTGGCCTGGGACACCCTCGCCGGTGATCCTGGCAAGGGCGAATACATGGCGATGGCGCCGGTGGTCTGGTCGGGGATCGTCTTCACCGCCACCGCGGGGAGCGACATCGGCTCGATCGGCCGCGTCATCGCCCTGGACGCAATATCAGGGGCGGTGAAGTGGAACTGGGCGGTAGTCCCTTCCAGCGGGCCAGGTTCGGAAACCTGGCCGCCGGACAAGCCCCGCGCCGGCGGAGGCATGTATTCATCCTTCGCGATCGACGAGGACAGCGGGCTGCTGTATGTGCCCACCGGCAACCCCGGGCCCGACTTTCTTCCGCAGTATCGCCCCGGGGACAACCTCTACACCTGCTCGGTCGTGATGCTCGACGCGCGATCGGGCGCGTTTCGCGGGCACCAGCAGTTTGTCCGCAACGACGGGCACGACTGGAACATGGCCGCGCCCCCGGCGCTGATCACCACCAAGGCCGGGGAACCGATGGTCATCGCCGCCGGCAAGAACGGCATGCTCTACGGCCTGGACCGCCAGCTCGACTCACGCAAGTACGAAGTGCCGGTGGTCCCGCGCTTCAACGAAGGCGCGACGCTCACCAAGGCGGGGACGCGATTCGCGCCCGGCACCAACGGGGGCGTGAACTGGAACGGCCCGGCCTTCTCCCCGCGAACAAACCTGATATACGTGCCGGCGATCGACTGGCCAACGACGATCAAGATCACGGACGAAAACCCGCCGCACAAGCCCGGGCAGGTCTGGACGGGAACCAAGGACTTCGGGACGCCCGATGCCCAGCGCCGCGGCTTCGTGGTCGCCTTCGACGCCGACACGGGCCGGGAGGCCTGGCGACACGAGACCTCGCTCCCCCAGGTCGGCGCGGTGACGCCCACGGCGGGCGGCGTGGTCTTCACCGGGACGCTCGACGGGGCATTCGTGGTGCTCGATGCAGCGAGCGGCAAGGTCGTGCTTACCCAGAGCATCGGCAAGCCCGTGGGCGGCGGCGTCTCGACGTACTCCCTTGCCGGCAAGCAGTACGTCGCCGTCGCGGCTGGGCTGGATTCCAAGTCGTGGAAGACCTCCGGCGGCAATGCGCAGGTCGTCGTCTTCACACTTGAGTGAATCGCCGGCTCACGCCGCGGCGGTGAGCTTGGCGCGGCCCTTCTCGATCCAGCTCGCGCACGAGCGGATCAGCAGTTGGCGATCAATGGGCTTGGTGAGATAGTCATCGCACCCGGCTCGGAGGCATTTCTCCCGGTCCTCGGACATTGCGTGGGCGGTCAGGGCGAGGACGGGGCCGGTCCAGCCCGAGCGCCGCAGCAGCGCCGTCGCCTCGTACCCGTCCATCTCCGGCATCTGCATGTCCATGAGAATGAGGGAGAAGGGCTTGTCGCCCCCTGCGGCGTGAAGGGCGGCATCCACGGCTTCACGGCCGTTGGAGACGATGGTGACATCGGCGCCGGCGCGGCGAAGGTGCAGGGCGATGAGTCGCTGGTTGTCGGGACCATCCTCGGCAAGCAGGACGCGGCCCGAGAGGGCGGCGGTGACGGGGCTCGCCGGCGTCGCGGGCGCGGCGGGAATGGGGATCTGCTGACGCACGGCCGGGGAGATGATGCGCAGGGTGAAGGTGCTGCCCTTGCCGGGCACGCTGACGACCTCGACATCCCCGCCGAGCATACGGGCGAGTCGGCGCGAGATGAACAGCCCCAGGCCAGTGCCCCCGAAGCGGCGCGTCGTGGAGCCGTCGGCCTGCGCGAATGGGCGGAAGAGGTGGCGAAGCTGGTCGGGGGTCATGCCGATCCCCGTGTCCTTGATCGTGATGGTCAGAAGCCAGCGCTCCCCGCCCTCGGGGCCCGGGGGGGCGGGCGTCGCGGCGGCGTGGAGCGAGACGCCGCCGGTGTTGGTGAACTTGATCGCGTTGCCGACCAGGTTGAGCAGCACCTGCCGCAACCGGAGCGGATCGGTGAGGATGATCGGCGGCTCGGGGTCGCAGGACATGTTGAACTCGATGCCCTTGGCGACGGCGCGGCCATGCATGAGTGAGTGGACTTCCTCGCACACGCGCGCGGTGGAGCAGGGGACCTGCTCCATGGTCATCCGCCCGGCCTCGATCTTGGAGATGTCCAGGATGTCGTTGATCAGTTCGAGCAGATGCGTGCCGTTGCGGCGGACGATGCTGATGATCTGGGTGCGCTGCTCGTCGGTCTGGCCGGGGTCCATCAGCAGATCGGAATACCCCAGGATGGCGGTCATGGGGGTGCGGATCTCGTGGCTCATGTTGGCGAGGAACTCGCTCTTGGCCTGGTTCGCGGCCTCGGCCAGGTCCATGGCGCTGCGGATGCGGGCCTCGCTGATGCGAAGGGCGTCGGCGGTCTCCGAGAGCTCGGTGGTGCGCTGCTCGACCTGGGCCTCTACGTGGTCCCGGCTCTGCTCCAAGGCGGCGCGGTCGGCGGCGAGGCCGCGCTTCTCACGCAGGTTCTGGAGGCAGGAGATGATCAGCACGATGTCCTCGAAGGCGACCCAGCCGGTGTGCTCGATCCATCGCCAGTAACTCGCCTGGGCGATGCCGAAGACCGAGAGCGGGACGAAGATGCCGCGGACGGCGTGGTCCACCGCGACGACGGCGGAGGCGATGACGATGACGCCGATGTCCTTGTAGAAGGCCAGGAAGGCGAGGGAACCGAAGATGTGGAAATGGGTCTCGATGCGTCCGCCGGTGAGGTGGATGAGCAGGGCGGAGTAGAGCATCTGAGAGACGGCGGTGACGTAGCGGGTGAGCCGCGCGGCGGGGCTGGTGAGGGCGAGGAAGATGGGCGCGGCCGAGAGCAGCCCGCCCATGAATACGGCGATCCACACATGCTGGTGGATGGTGCGATGGGCGCCGATCCAGGTGTAGGGAGAGATGATCGCGGCAGCGGCGACCGCGCCGATCCACTGGACGACCATGAGCCAGACGAAGACCCGGCCGGTGTTGCGGCGGTGGGAGGCGAGCAGCTGCTCGTAGATGATGCGGGCCCGCGGGGCCAGGTCGCTGCCCCTCACACGCCGCTCCTGACCACGGGGTTGTTGCAGGCCGGGGAAACAAGCTCGCAGCCAAACACGGGCGTCTTGACCCCTTCACGCGCCACGCCGGGCGTGCTTTTGCCGAAGGTGGTGTGCAGCAGCTCGATGAGCCGGTCGCTGGCGACGCTGGCGCCCTCCACGCCGCGGGCCACGGTCAGCCCGCCGGAGAAGATGAGCCGCCCGCCCGCGTCATAGAGGCACGTGCTGCCGGAGGTCTTCATGCCCAGAATCTCTGCCTGTCGGCCGCCGGCGTCGAGCACCACGTGCGCGAACGTAGCGCTGGCGCGGACGCGTTCTACCGCCTCGCGCCATTCATCGTCAACGGGCTCGGGCGTCCCCACCAGCAGGATGATTCGCAGCGGCGTATTCCCCTCGGCGTTGTGCACGCGCTCCAGCTCGTGCAGGCTGGCGACCGAGCAGGGACACCGAGGATGGATCGCCATGATGAGCGTCGGGCCCGGAGTATCCCCGGGAACGCCCGAGATCACCGGGATCATCGCAGGGGCATTCCCCTGCGCTCCGGGGGTCGAGTCGGCGCGGAACTGCCACCACATGCCGGCGCCCACCAACAGCGCCCACGCCGACACCACCGCGAAATGCGTACCCCGGAATCGCCGCATGCACGTCTGGTCGGCAAGCACGGGGGAAGGGCCGAGCACATTTACGCAATTTATCCAATCGACCCCAAGCCGATAACCCCGCGGGAGCGTTGCGCGCCGGACATCCTGTGCAGACAGCCCGGATTCCCCGTACGGGCCACAGGGAAAGGCAATTCCCCACGATTGTGTCCTGGTCTGCGGCGGAAGCGTTACGCCGGGGCGACGGCGGCAAAGGAAGGCGCCGCGGCGCGTTGCTGGCGGATGTCGGACTCGACATCCCCGTCCTTCATGCGGATCACCCGGCCCGCGCGCCGGCCGATCGCCGGGTCGTGCGTCACCATCACGATCGTCATCCCGCTCTCGTGCAAGTGCTCGAACGTTCGCAAGATCGCCTCGCCCGTCGCCGAATCGAGGTTGCCGGTGGGCTCGTCGGCCATCAGCACCAGCGGCTTGGTCACCAGGGCCCGCGCGATCGCCGCACGCTGCTGCTGCCCGCCCGAAAGCTCGCTGGGGCGGTGGCCCAGGCGATGGTCGAGCTCGACAAGCTTGAGCGCCTCGATCGCCCGCTCCCGGCGCTGGGCCTTCTCCATGCCCTGGTAAAAGAGCGGCACTTCCGCGTTCTCTTCGATCGTGAGCTGCGGGATGAGGTTGAAGGACTGGAAGATGAACCCGATCTTCTGGCCGCGAAAGCGCGAGAGCTGCTCGTCGGGCATCTGCGCGACGTCCAGACCATCGAGGAGATACTGGCCCGAGGTGGGCCGGTCGAGGCAGCCCAGGAGGTACATCAGCGTCGACTTGCCCGAGCCCGAGGCGCCCATGATGGCGACGTACTCCCCCTGGTAGATCGAGAGCTGCACGCCGCGGAGCGCCTCGACCATGATCGAGCCGTCGGGCTTGTAGTACGTCTTGCGGACGTCGATGAGCTGGGCGACGGGCGTCTGTCCCGTGCGGGAGGGCGGGTCGGGCTGGACGGAGGTGCGTGGACCGCCGGACTCGTCAGCGTTTGCAAAAGGTTCTTCGGATCGGACGGCGTGCATCAGCCCTTGCTCGCCCGCTCGGACTCGAGCTGGAGGCCGGCCAGGGCCGTCATGACGTCGGGTGAGAACCGGAAAACCTTGTCGAGCCCGGTGACGAGCAGGACCGACCAGACTTCGTCGGAGACGCAGCAGATGCGGACCTGGCGGCCGGCTTCGGTCAGGCGCTTGCGCAGCCGCAGGAGCTGGGCGAGGTTCGACGAGCTGATGTAGGTCACCCGGGCCAGGTTCAGGACCATGCTGGGGACCTTGTCCGTCGCCGCCTTGCTGGCGCGGTCAAAGAGGGCCGACAGCTCTTCCGAAAGGGCGGGCTCGTCCTCGAGTTCTGCAACCACGATTGAATCAGACCACTGCGTCGCCATGGGTACTCCGGTCGTCATACTCAGAATAGCGATATCGGGGGGCCTTGGGGCTGGTTTGGTCGGCAACTCCGCCGTTATTCGCAGAATAGACGGTTTCTGAACGGTGGAGAAAGGGTCCGGAAAGCCGACGGGCCGCTCCGTTTAGGGTGTTGCCGGGTGCGCGGCGATCGCCCCCATGATCGACCCCACGTCGCACCCCTGGCCCGACAGTTCGGCGACCTGCTCACGGTCGCGGAGCACCACGACCCGCTCGCAGATCCGCACGATCTCTTCCAGGTCCGAGCCCACCAGCAGCACGGCCATCCCCTCCCGGCGCAGGGAATCTACCAGCTTCTCGATCTCGGCCTTGGCCCCGACGTCGATCCCGCGGGTGGGCTCGTCGAGCATAAGCAGGCGCGGCTGGGTGGCGAGCCAGCGGGCCAGGAGCACTTTCTGCTGGTTGCCGCCGGAAAGGCTGGAGACGGGGGTATTGGGAGAGGGCGTCTTGATCCCCAGCGCCCGGATGAAGTCGGCGACCAGCGCCGAGGCTTCCCTGGCGCCGATGCGGCGGAAGATCCCTCGCCGGGTTTGGAGGGCCAGAAGGATGTTCTCCCGCACCGACAGGCTCGGGATGATCCCCAGCGTCTTGCGGTCCTCCGGAGTCATCGCCAGTCCCTGGCGGATCGCGGCGCGGGGCGAGTTCAGTACAGCGGCAGCCCCGTCGACGTGGACCTGGCCTTCGGTGGCGCGATCGGCCCCGAAGAGCAGGCGAAGGGTCTCCGTGCGTCCCGAGCCCAGCAGGCCGGCAAGGCCGACGGCCTCCCCCGGGGCAATGCTGAGGGTCAGCCCGCGCACCGACCCGCGACGCCCCAGGCGGCTGGTGGTGAGCAGCGGCGCGGCCCGCGTGGAGGGGGCCGCCGGTTCCCCGGTCCGCGTCCCCCCCGCGGAGGGAACGAATTCCCGACCGATCATCAGGCTGACCAGGCCGACGCGCGAGAGAGCGGCGGGGTCGTACTCACCCACCAAGGCCCCGTCGCGAAGGACCGTGATCCGGTCGGCGACCTCGTAGACCTGGTCGAGGAAATGGGTGATGAAGACGATGCCCATCCCCTGGTCACGCAGGCGGCGCAGCACCGTGAAGAGCTGGCGCACCTCTTCCAGGTCGAGGCTCGAAGTGGGTTCATCCAGGATCAGGACCTTCGCCGAGACATCCAGCGCCCGGGCGATCGCGACGAGCTGCTGGTGGGCGATGGAACACGACGCGAGCTCCGCGCCGACGTCCTGCGTCACGCCGAGCCGGGCAAGAGCGGCCTGCGCCCGGCGGCGGGCGGCGGCGCGGTCGATGCGGCGGAGCCAGGGGGTCAGCGTTTCCCGGCCGAGGGTGATGTTCTCGGCGACCGACATGTGGGGGATGAGGTTGACCTCCTGGAAGACCGTGCTGATCCCCAGGGACTCGGCGTGCCGCGGAGACGCCGGCGCGACGCGCCTGCCCAGGAGCTGGATCGTTCCGCCGTCGGGCACATGCACACCAGACAGGCACTTGATAAGCGTGCTCTTGCCCGCCCCGTTCTCACCCATCAGCACGTGGATCTGGCCGGGCAGAAGAGTGAAATCGACGCCGGCGAGGGCCCGTACCGGCCCGAACTGCTTCACCAGCCCCCGGGCGGCAAGCAAGGGGCGATCGGCGGCGTCCGAGCCCGTATTCTCGGAACCACGCGCCGGCGAAGATGGGACTGGACCATTGGAACTCACGCCTCGCCACTGTACCGTGTGCGGGGCGGATCGCCCAACCCTCAACCCACATAGAGGGGGGACGTGGTGCAGGCGTGAAACCCGCCCGGGCGGATCCCCAAGCATGCATGCAACGCCAAGGGGCCGGGCCGCGCAGGACCCGCCGTGGAGGATCGAGCAATGGCCGCTTCACAACCACCCGCGGAACCCGTGCCGATCACCGACAAGACCTGGATCCTCTCGTGCCCCGTGTGCGGAAAGTGGAAAACACTTGCCCAGGTCGGTGGCTTTCGGATCGGCGCCTACTCCGTGGGCAAACGCGTGCTGGGGCACTGCTCCAAGTGCCGGAGATTCCGGATGCTGCGAGTGGAAACGCCTCCGCAGATCCCTCACGACCACCTGCAGAAGATGATCGAGAATCCGCCCGAGCCGTGACTCAGCGGGCCGGCTTGCTGATCAGCACCCCGGCATGATCGGGAGCGGCGGCGCTGGAGACCTGCTCGGGACCGCTCGGCGCTGCTTCGGCCTTGCCCGCGCCCTGCACGGCCCCTTCTTCCCAGCGCACCGGTGAAGGAGCCTGGCCTTCTTCCGCGTGGGCGTGGATCTGCGCCTCGCACGCGGCGCGGACCAGGTCCGACAGCTCCTTGGGCTCAAAGGCTCGCACCGATTCGGGCGGCCTCGCATGGCCCGGACCCAGCGGCGCGGGCGTCACGATCAGCATCCATCCCCCCGGCCGCAGCACGCGCCACAGCTCCCGGATCGCCGCATGCGCATCGTCTTCCTCGCGCATCGCGTCGAGGGAGACCACCAGATCGAACGCCCCGTCGATCTCCCCCGACAGCGCGTTCACCCATCCCTCCTCAAACGCCGCATTGGGTGAGGCGTAGCGGTGCTGGGCGTACTGCACGCTCTGCGTGTCACGGTCGACGGCGACGACGGCGCCCGAGGGGCCCACCGCGTCCAGCAGCCACGCCGAGCCGTACCCGGTGCCGCAGCCAAAATCCAGGACCCGCATCCCGGGGCGCAGGTAGGGCAGAAGCATCTCGTAGCAGGGCAGCAGCCGCGCCTCCATGAGATCCGCATAGACGCGCGACGAGGTGCACTGCAGGACCATGCGTTCACCCGAGGGGAACTCGGCGAGGAACTCCTTGACGCCGCTGCCCCGACGTGAGAGGGCACGGCGAAGGCTTTCAGACGTCGTCTCGGTGTAGCGGACGCCGGCAACGTGGAGCGTGCGCCCCAGGCCCAGGGCGGCGCGGAGCTGCTCGACCATGCGCGCCGTGCGGCGCATGGCGCGGACCGTCAGCGGGGGCTGATGGGTCCTCACCGGCCGCGGAGGTCGGCTCGCGGCGGGGGCAGGTCCGGGGCTGTGGGGCTCGGGATCCATGGGGAGGCGTGAAGCTTAGGAAGCGGCGAAGGACTCCCAGAGAGAGGCCGCTTCCGCCGGCCGGGATGGAACGACCACCACGGGCGGAGCGCCGACCCGCGCAGCGGCGTGCTCCCCCACCACCACCCATCGCGTGGGCTTGTCGGGCCTGGCGATGGTGACGGCGTAGTCCGAGCCTTCGTGCATGTCGGAGACGAGGTTGGGGTGGTTGCACTCGCGCGAAAGGTGCAGCAGCACGACGTGCTCGCGCGGGGCGATGCGGGTGATCGCGTCCAGGCACTCGTGGTTGCTCAGGTGCCCGCGCCCGCCCATGATGCGGCGCTTGAGGAAGGCCGGACGCTCGGACTCGTTCTGGAGCTGCGGGCAGTAGTTGCTCTCGACGGCGAGCACGTCCACGCCCTGCATGCACGAGACCAGGTCGTCGGTGACGCGGCCCAGGTCGGTCGCAAAGCCCAGGGAGACGCCGTACCCGCACCCGGTCCCATCCTGCGGGGCGCAGGAAAACTCAAAGCGAAACGACGCGACGCCCAGATCGTCGTGGGACATCATCACCGTCCGCACGCGGACGGCGGGGGAGAGGCGGAACTCGTCGTTGAAGGGCTCGGTGCGCTGGTGGAGCATCCCCTCGCGCTCGGCCCGGCTGAGGTGCCGGCCATGCATGCGCACGGTGATGTGACCCGGCACGCGCCCCCCGGTCCATCCCACGTGGCAGTGGTCACGGTCCAGGTGGGTCAAGATGATCGAATCGACCTGGGCCAGGTTGGTGCCCACGCCGCGCAGCCAGTTCTTGGTCTTCTTGGGAGAAAGCCCCGCATCGATGAGGCAGGCCCGCGGAGATCCGTTCTCTCGCCAGCGCAGCACGGAGCAGTTGCCCGACGAACTGCTCGCCAGTACGCACAGGGAAACCTCGCTGGCGAAGACTTCCCCGCCGGCGGTCGAGACCGAGCTTGAGACGTTGGAGTGCGGCATCCGGGCGGTCCCGTGGTCCTAAGGCAAGTGTTCCTGATGCAGGTTTGAACGAGTATCGACGACGGGGAACAGCTTACTCGATCCCTTCGGGTTCGCCCCCATGGGCCGAGAGCGAGGATGTATCCTGCCCGCGGCGGAGCTTGTGCAGCAGGGGAGCAAAGAGACGCGGCGGCCGCCCCGGGCCGGGGCAGATGCCCCGCTTGGAATCCCGGACGAACTGGGCCATCTCCATCACCGGCGGGCAGTCCGGACCGAGCTCCTCGAGCTTGGCGATCATCTCCGCGCGGGAAAGGCTCCCGGGCCGGAAGACCTTGCGGAACGCCTCGTCGATCATCGTGATGTGCTCGCGCGGGAAGCCCGCTCTCCGCAGGCCCACGCGGTTGATCCCCTCAATGCGCTGGCGCTCGGGCACGATGCAAAAGGGCGGAACATCCATCGAGACGCCGACCCCCGCGGACATGAACACGAACCGCCCCACCCGCACGAACTGGTGGATCCCCACGCCCCCCGACAGCGTGCAGTTGTCCCCCAGCTCCGAATGCCCGGCGAGGGCCGAGTTGTTCACCATCACCACGTCGTTGCCGATCCTCGCGTCATGGCCGATGTGGGTGTTGACCATCATCATGCACCGATCCCCCACCGCGCTGGGCCGGTCGGGCTTGGTCGCCGCGTGGATCGTCACGTGCTCGCGCAGGATGCAGTTTTTGCCGACCTTGACGCCCGGGGTGGGGTCCCCCGGCTTGAATTTCCAGTCCTGACCCGGAAAACCCAGGCAGCTGAAGGGGTAGATGATCGTCCCCTCCCCCACCTCCACCGGGCCGTTCACATACACGTTTCCCAGCAGCCGGACCCCCGCCCCGAGGGTGACGGGTCCGGAAACGACGCAGTACGGGCCGATTTCCACGTCGGGGCCGAGGACGGCCTGCGGGGAAACGGATGCCGAAGGGTGGATGGTCGCCATGGGAGGAAAAGGTTAGGACCCGCCCGGCCGAACGTGTAGGTCTTGGACCGGTTTGGCTCCTATAGTTCTCCCCTTGGCCGGAAGGGTGAGACCCCCGGCTGCTCTGGAGCACTCTGCCGATGGCCCACGATCCACTTGACACCGTGATTGGCGTCTCGGACGCCGCACCCCGTGATACCCAGACCGCGGCCCGCCACGTCGCGGCCGCCCGCAAGCTGGACGCCGCCGGGGACAAACGCGCCGCGATCGCCGAGTATCGCCGCGCCGTCGCCGCCGATCCGGAGACCCCCGACACCCTCTTCCACCTCGCTTACCTTCTCGACCTGGTGGGCGAAGAGGACGAGGCCCTCGCCCTTTACGAGCGCGCCTGCGACCGCCCCCCGGCGCCGATCAACGCCCTGATCAACCTCGCCGTCCTCTACGAGGACCGCAACGACTTCGTCCGCGCCGAGCGCTGCCTCCGGCAGGTGCTCGACACGCACCCCAACCACCCCCGCGCCCGGCTGTACATGAAGGATGTGCAGGCGAGCCGTGAGATGATCGTGGAAGAGGAGCAGGACCGGGACGCGTTCAAGCGCAAGGCGATGCTGGACACGCCCGTGACGGATTTCGAACTTTCGGTGCGGGCGCGTACCTGCCTGAAGAAGATGAACATCCGCACGCTGGGCGACCTGCTGCGGATCACCGAATCTGAGCTGATGAGCTACAAGAATTTCGGTGAGACCAGCCTGGTCGAGATCAAGCGCATGCTCTCGGCCCGCGGTCTCCGCCTTGGCCAGGGCCAGGAAGACGCGCAGCGCGCCGCCCGCCGGGCGCTCATCGAGCAGTACAAGGGCACGGGCCAGGAAGTCGTGCTGGGCAAGCCCGTCTCCGATCTTCAGCTCTCGGTCCGGGCCCGCAAGGCCCTCTCGTACCTCACCATCCAGACGCTGGGCGACCTTGCGAGCCACACCGAGGCCGAGCTCATGGGCGTGAAGAACTTCGGGGCGACGAGCCTGAAGGAAATCCGGGAGCGGCTGCAGGAGTTCGGGCTGAACCTGCGGAAGCTGGACAGCTGAGGACACGGCGGAAACAACAAGGGGCGTCGGCGCGACATCCCTCACAAGTTCATGAAAGCACCCGCCCCGTGGCGGGTGCTTTTTTTCATGCGTGGCTTTGCGTGTGGTTCGAGGACACGCGGTGCGGCTCACCGAGCGGGAAGGGCGCGTCGTCGATGACTGCAGGTCATCCGTGTTGCAGCGCTTGGGGACGCTCCTGGCCCCAGAAACGAACATCCCGCGCTGGCCCCCGGCTCCAGCGCGGGATATCCCCACGGACCCCATGCGAAAGACGCGGCGACCCGGGTCCGGTCGCCCTCACCCTTCGCCGATATTCCCCGCCTCCACACCCCGCGCCCTCGCGCCGGGCCCCCCAACCCCATTTCCATCAACGCGGGCGAGCCGGTTTCCCCCGCTCGCCCGTGAATGACAACTTCATTCCACTGC
Organism: Phycisphaerales bacterium; assembly: GCA_044226385.1. Lineage (GTDB taxonomy): Bacteria > Planctomycetota > Phycisphaerae > Phycisphaerales > UBA1924 > JAEUJB01. The sequence continues at coordinate 7,185 of JBGAHA010000022.1, read as the reverse complement.
GTGACTTCGTGACTTCTGACTCTGTGACTTTTGACTCCGTGACTTCCTGACTCCGTGACTTCCTGACTCCGTGACTGCTCCTAACACCCCTGTTCAAAGTGTGACACGAAGAACGTGAAGTCGTCGGTGTCGACGAACCCGGTGTCGTCGACATCGGCGGTGTCGTCCCCGGCCTGGAAGGCGGCGTCGAAGGCGGTGAAGTCGTCCAGATCGATGAAGCCGCTGCGGTCAAAGTCGGCGACGCAGGCGAGGGCGGCCTGGAACTCGGAATTCATCAGTGACGCCAGGTGCAGCACGCCGGCGTTGTTGGGATGGACGCCATCGGAGAGGAAGACGGTCTGGTCGAAGTCTTCCCCGTTGCAGAGCCTGTAAAGGTTGAGGAACGAGACGTTCTCGCGGCCCTGAGAGACGGCGTAGAGCCCCTCGCACATGAGCTCGTGGTGGAACTGGTCGTACCCCGTCTTGTACTGGGAGACGACGAGCCACCGGGGGGCGGGGGCGCCCAGCTCGGTGATGACCCTGTCGTGGCGATCGATGATCGCCTCCACGTCGTGCTTGAAGACCTGGTAGCTGTGTGTGTAGAAGTTGGTGGACTCCGCCACCGTCTGGTTCTGACCGATCCACAGCATGATGTGCGTGGGCGGATCGGTCGCGGCGTAGTACTGCCGCAGCGCGTCGTCGGTAAAGCGGGTGGAGTCGACGTGATCGACCGCATTCCACCCGCCGTGAGAGATAAACTGCATCTGCACGCCGTCGCTGATGCGGGCCCGGAACCGCGTGCCCAGCAGGATCTGGGTGTTCTCCCCCGGAGTGCTTTCGGAGGTGACGGCGTCAGACTTCATACGCACGCCGGCGTCGGCCGTTCCGCTCCCGGCGACACGATCGATCCAGATGATCGAGCCGGCAACGGGATTGGGGCGCGAGTAGAGGCCGGTTTGGACGATGGAATTGCCGCGCATGCCGGAGCATTCGAAGCCGGCGAGCTGCGTCTGGCCCTCGAACATGATCATCCGGGCGTCCACGATCGCGCCGGAGGCGAAGGGATTGCCCAGCGGCATGGCGGAGAGGCGAAAATTGAGGATGTAGCAGTCCGACATGGTGCCGCCCCACGCGACGTTGCCGTTCCAGACGGCGTCGCGGGCGCGGACGGGGGAGATGCCGCGGAGCCCGCTCGAAAAATAGTCTCCCGGGATGCGGATGGCGTTGGAGGCCAGGGCGCCCTGCGCGTTGGTGTAGCCGATCTCGGAGTTTCCGCTGTCGGCGTGCACGACCCAGGCGTTGAAAGGCACGGCGAGGCGGTCCCGGTAGCCGACCTGCATTCCCTGGACTGAGTTGGTCGCGTTGATGGAGTCCCCGATGACCTGCAGAACCGCCTGTCCCTGGGGGGCATAGATGCCCGAGGCGAACTGCGCCAGCTTGTGCGACCGCGGGGCCGTCCAGCGGTCGGTGTGACCGATGTGGTCCTGGTCGTGCGCGAGCTGGGCCAGGGCGGCGGAGCTTGCCCCGGCGGTGATGATCGCGCAAAGTGATATTCTATAATAACTTGTATACATACTACAACTCCCTTCATCGTGGATGAAGGTGTCCGCATATCCCCGGGTTCGGTCCAGGCATTCCCTCGATCCCTACTGCCGACGTTGGTCTTCCACGCTGCGCACAAACATACAATTTCCTCGTGCGCATACGCGGAATTTCTACCATGCGACCGTTCGCACGTTGCAGCGGATCCGCTCGAAGAATCAAATTGTCTGGCGAGGCGGGCAAAAGCCCGTGCGTAAACGGGGATTAGAACGGGCACCGACAACATACAGAGGAACGCCACAGCGGCGTTCCCGACGCGATCAGTGTGATGATGCCGTCTTCGAAAGACCAGACCCCAAGTGCGCGGCACTGACGGACCGATGTCAGGCTGGCGGCAGACGGGACTGACAGCATGCTGTCAGGGATGGCGCGTTCCCGCGCGTGCGCGGGGCGTTTGAACGGGCGTATGGTGGCGTTGGAGGTGAGGTTTGGACAAAACCCGGGTGCACCGATTGCTGCGGATGGTGACGTTGATCCAGTCGGGGCCGGGATGGGACGCGCCGCGGCTCGCCCGGGAATTCGGGGTGAACATCCGGACCATCTACCGGGACATCGGCGGGCTGGAAGAGGTCGGGCTGCCCTGCCAGTACAGCCGCGCACGAAAGGGGTACGAGGCGAAGGAGGGCGTGTTTCTTCCGCCCGTGCAGCTGTCCGTGCAGGAAGCGCTCTCCCTCGCCGTGCTGTGCGAGCAGGCGGCGGGCGCCGGGGGGATTCCCTTCCTGGGCGCGGCGTGCCGGGGCATCGAGAAGCTGCGGTGCATGCTGCCGGCCTCGACACGGGAGGAAGTGCGGCTGATGCTGGACGGGGTTCGCGTCCGCACGGCGGCCTCGGCCGATCCCGCGGAGGCCAAGGACGTGTACGAGCGGCTCTCCCAGGCCGTGCGCTCCCGGACGATCATGCGATGCCGGTACGACTCCCCCAGCGCGTCACGGGACTTTGAGTTCCACCCCTACGCGCTGTTCTTCTGCGTGCGCGCCTGGTACGCCGTCGGGCACCACGCCGGCCACGGAGCGCTGCGCACGCTCAAGCTCAACCGCTTCGCCGCCGTCACGGAGACCGGCCGCACGTTCACTCGTCCCGACAGCTTCAACGTCGATCGTTACCTGGGCAACGCCTGGCGGATGGTCCGCGGAGACGACGTGGAAGTGGAAGTGTGGTTCGACGCGGAATTCGCGCCCACCATCGCCGACACCATCTGGCACCCCACCCAGCGCCTCGACGAGCACCCCGACGGCTCGATGACCTTCCGATGCACCGTCGCCGGGCTTGACGAGATCGTGTGGTGGGTCCTCTCCATGGGCCCCCACTGCATCGTGCGCCGGCCCGCCGAGCTCATCGATCGCGTGACCACGCTCGCCACGCAGATCACCCGCGCGTATCGCCCCGCGCCCGCGGCGACCAAGCGCCAACCCCGCCGCGCCCGCACCGCAGGCCCCAGGGCTTCCTGAAAACCGCCGCGAGGGTTCTGGGGTTGCGTGTCCTCCCCCCAGCACCCCGTCAGCGGCCCGGCCGTGTGATACGCTGCAGCCTCGCCGCACGAGGCGAGGTCTGCAGGGGGTGCCGCATGGCGGATATCTTCATTTCCTATTCCCGCAAGGATGTCGCGGTCGCGCAGCGCCTGCAGGAGGCGCTCAGCCAGCGGGGCAAGGACGTCTGGATCGATCTTGAGAACATCCCGCCCTCGGCGGAGTGGATGGCCCGGATCGAGCAGGCGATCGACGCCTCGGGGGCGGTGGTGGTGCTCCTCAGCGACCATTCGCTGCGCTCGACGGTGTGCGGGCAGGAGGTTCAGCACGCGGTGGAGCGGCGCAAACGGCTGGTGCCGATCGCGCTGGGGATCACCCAGGTGGAACTGGTGCCCGAGGCGCTGCGCAGGATCAACTGGATCCACTGGACCGACGCCGAAGGCCCCGACGGGATCATGCTCCGCGTGATCGAGGCGATCGAGACCGACCTCGAGCACGTGGCAGTGCACACCCGCGTGCTGGTCCGCGCGGCGGAGTGGGAAGCCCGCGGGCGGAACGCGAGCTACCTGCTGCGGGGCGCGGATCTCTCCGAGGCCGAGCGCTGGCTGGGGCGCAGCGGCGGGAAATTGCCCGTGCCCTCCCGCCTGCACACCGACTACGTCCAGGCCTCCCGGGTGAGCCAGATCCGCCGGCAGCGCATGGTCACCGGCGCGTCCCTCGCCGCGGTGGCGATCTCCTCGGGCCTGGCCGTCTACGCGTGGGGCCAGCGCGGTGACGCGATCGCCGAATCGCAGCGGGCGCAGGAGAAGTCCAGCGCGGCCGAGAGCGCGCGGGTGGTCGCCGACCGGCAGGCACGGCTGGCGCTAGGGCGGCAGCTCGCGGCGCAGGCCGCGGCGTTGCCCGACCAGGGCCCCAAGATGCTGCCGCGCGCGGCGCTGCTGGCGATCGAAGCGCTGCGGCGTGATGACAGCTCCGACTGCGACCGCGCGGCGCGCAAGATCCTCCGGCTGTTGCCCAAGCCGATGGGCGTCTTCACGCTGGGTAAGGGGGACGGCACCCGGCACCTGGCGGTCAGCCCCGACGGCGCCATCGGCGCGGGGACGACGACCACCGGCAACCGGCTGGTGACCTTCGATACCCGCACCGGACGGTTGCTCGACGTCGTGCAATCAGCCGGCGCAACGCTGCCGCCGGTCTTCGCTCCCGGCGGCCGCTACCTCGCCGGCCGCGGCTCGAGCTGCACGATCTGGGACCTCCAGGCCCGCCGCGCGGTGGCACCGCTGGAAGCGGGCGTCGTCGACGTCGCCTTCAGCACCGACGGCACGCGGGCGCTGCTCACGCTCGCCAACGGTTCGGTCGCGGTGTACACCATCGAGCCGTGGCAGGAGCGATCTCGCCGCGCCCTTCCGGACGTGCCGGAACTCGTCACCGAATCCCCCGATGGCACGGTGCTCTTCGCGGCCCTGGGGGAGGATCGCAGGAAAGGTCGGGACGCCACGCTGATGTCGTGGGAAGCGGCGACGGGAACGCTGGTGCGCAGCACGGCGTGCCCCGGCGTGGGATCGTGGTTGGCGCTCAGCCCCGGGGGAGAGCTGGCGGTGGAAGCGCCGTACACCGGACCCGGCCGCGTATGGAAGCTCTCGACGGGCACGGCGATCGATGCAATCCCCGCCCTCGAGCAGGAGTGCGAGACCAAGGCGACGTTCAGCGCTGACGGACTGAGCCTCGCCCTCGCCGACGACACGCACGTGGTCCGGGTGTACTCCAGCCGCAGGCAGGAGCCAGCATTCCCCGGGCGGATGCGCGAGGTGATCGGCAACATCGCCCTCAGCGCCGACGGCCGGACGGTCGCCGCGTGCGGGTACGACGACACGGCACGGGTGTGGGACGTGGGCACGGGGCGAGAGATCTACAGGGAAACGCACGGGGACTACGTGCTGGGACTGGCGCTCAGCGCCGATGGTCGCACGGTGCTCTCGTCCCAGCTGGTGATGGGCGCGGGGTGCGTGGTGCTGGCGAGCCGCACCGACGACTGGGCGGAAGGCCCGAGCCTGCGGCATGGGGACCTGTACCAGCCGGTGGTCTCGTGGAGCGAGGCGGGCGACCGGCTCTATGTACGTTCCGAGAAAGGCGGCGGGGCGTGGGACGCGGCGACGGGCGCGGCGATCCCGAATCCCGGACCGATCCCCCCCGCGCCGGCCAAACTCCCCGACACCCGGAAGAGCCAGGACGATCCTCGCATCGCCGCGTGGCTTGCGGCCGCGGGAACGACCGTCAAGGACAGCGAGATCAACGCGCAGGCGAACCGGATCGTGGTCAGCGCCGACGGGCGGTACCTGTCGGACATGACGCAGCACTTCTGGATCCGGATCCTGGACTCTCAGGCGGGGGGAAAGGTCATCCTGAAGATCCGCCATGAGTCGCTGCTGCCGGACGTGACGGCGTTTTCTCCCGACGGTCAGCTGGTCGCAACGACGGCGAACGACGCGCTCAGGAACACCACCTCGGTGCAGATCCACGACCTGAAGTCCGGCCGGGAGCGGATGAACGTGGATGTGCCGTGGGGGAACTGGTCCGCGGCGTTCAGCCCCGATTCGCGCCGTCTCGCCGTCGCCTCCACCGACGGCGTAACGAGGATCTACCTGGCGCGGCGCGATGACCTGATCGCCGAGCTGGGCCGACGGCTTCGCCGCAACCTGACGCGGCAGGAATGGGAATACTACCTGCCGCCCGGGGAGCCCTACGCCCCCACCGTTGCGGGCCTTCCGACGCCGGTAGAGGACGACATCTTCATCGGCGGCTACGAGAGCCAGCCTTCGGCGTTCGCCGAGCCCGCCGAGAAAACCGGCGCAGAAAAAAGCCCCGGCGCGGGGCCGGGGCCTGGAACGTAACGGGTCAGGTCAGGATTCAGCGGCGGCGACGGCTCGCGGCGAGGCCGGCCAGGCCGACCAGGGCGAGGGAGCCGGGGGCGGGGACGAAGTAGAAGCCGCGAGCACCGGCGTTGGTGGTCACGGTCTCAAAGCCCGTGCCGTCGGGGTTGATCTGGTAGATGTTGCCCGAGGTCTCATCCGAGAAGACGACCTTGTCGGTGAAGGGGTTGTACTCGATGGCGTCGGGGCGGTTGGCGTTGATCAGGTCCTGGAACAGGAGCGTGATACCGCCGAAGGAGCCGTCGGGGTTGAGGGTGACCTTGAGGATGCCGTTGAGCGACTGGTTCTGGAAGGAGAGGGCCGCGTTGGTGATGAACATCTCGCGGGTCGAGGCCTTGATAGTCGTCGAGCGCGCGAAGGTCACGGGGGCCGAGAGGCCGGTGGCCGAGGTGTCACCGAGGTTGACCATCAGGGAAGGCGTGCCGGCCATCGAGCCGTCCACCGAGTAGTGCCAGAGGGTGGACCAGGAGGCGTCGGAGGAAGAGAAGTCGGCGTTGCCGCCGTTGATGCAGGTGAGGTAGTAGTCGTTGGAGCCGGCGTAGGGGTTCTTGGTGACGTCGTTGGTGGTGTAGACGGCGGGGTAGGAGTTGGGGACGGTCTGCTGGAAGGAGTTAACGTCAAAGCCATTGTCGGCGTTGACCGACCGGACGCCGCGGTGCACCTGGGAGTCGTTACCGTACTCGGACTGGGCGTTGTTGGCGTAGAGGATGTTGCGGTTGCCGGAGTGCCAGACCATGCCCGAGGGGTTGGCCATGTCGAAGCCCTGCTTGACGGTCGAGACGGCGGGGACGGCGGCGAAGACGTTGTCGATGCGGAAGATGGCCGACTTGTTGTCGGCGGTGTTGACGGGGAAGGGGCCGTTGCCGACGTAGTACTCGCCCGTGGGGGCGCGGAGGATCTCGGCGAGGCGGATGTCGGCGGCGGAGCCGAAGCCCGAGACGAGCGTCGAGACGACGCCGTTGTTGTAGTACATGACCGAGTCGGTGGTCTTGGAGGTGTACACGATGTTGCCGACGGCGGCGGCGTTGGCGGCCCCGGCGAAGCCAGCGACCAGCACGAGTGAAAGTACGGCGTTGCGCATATCTGTCTCCTCGACGGTCCTGCAACCGTCATCCGATTTGGGGGCTCCTACAAGCCCCGAGTCCTTCTCACACCAACAGCCCGGCTTCGACCGGGCAAAGCCGTGGACCGGCGGTCACGCCGGTCCA
>JBGAHA010000021.1:0-34891 GCA_044226385.1 Phycisphaerales bacterium | reverse complement strand
GGCACCAAGCCCCCGGCCCCCACGGCCCCCCCCGCCGGCAAGCCCGCCAAGCCGGCCTGATCGAGGAACTTTGACCCCGCCCGGACGGTATCAATCAGGGGGCCTTCCCCTGCCACCCCCTCAGCATGCGTCCCACGCAGAGATTCGAGCCCCCACGAACCACCATCCAGCCTTCGCCACCCGGACCGCCGACGGCACGACGCGAAGCCCGGATCGACCAGTGAATCGGAGTACACCATGGTTCTCAGCGGATTGGCATTGGCGATCGTCGCCCTCCTGGGCTGGATCTGGCTCTCCCGCGGGTTCTTCCCCGCCTTCTTGAACATGATGTGCTGCATCGCCGCCGGCGCCATCGCCTTCGGCGTCTGGGAGCCCCTCGCCTACATGATGCTCGACAAGGTCAACGGCAACGACGCCGTCGCCGGCGTCATCTGGGCCATCGCCCTGGGCCTGCCCTTTGCCGTCTCCATGGCGATCCTCCGGGCCATCGTCGACGTCTGCATCCCCGCCAACATGAAGTTCGACAAGGCCGCCGACGCAGTGGGCGGCGCCCTCTGCGGCGCCGTCTCGGGCGTCATCACCGCCGGCATCCTCATCATCAGCATGGCCTTCCTCCGCGTCGAACGCGACTTCATGGACTACAACAACATGGCCCAGCAGGCCAACGGGAGCCTCAAGACCGACAAGGGTCTGATGTTCCCCGTCGACACCATCACCGCCGCCTTCTACAAGAAGGTCAGCAGCGGGGCCTTCGCCACCTCCACCCCTCTGGCCCGCTGGTACCCCGACCTCGAATACGTCCCCCACGCCATGCGCCTGAGCTTTGGTCGCGGCAAGGCCCGCAATTCCATCAACACCAAGGACTTTGACGTCTGGCGTCGCTTCACCGTCGGCGGCAAGGAGACGTCCCTCTCCGACACGCTCAAGGACGACTGGAACCCCAAGGTCGCCCAGAGCATCGCCGACCTCGAAGGTCAGCAGTACCCCGCCGGCACCGTCCTCAACGGCTTCATCCTCAACTTCCAGCCCAGCGCCCGGGAACGCTCCGGCTCGGTCGTCCTGGGCAACGCCCAGATCCGCCTGCTGGTCGAGAAGGCCGGCGAGAGCCCCGACTACAAGACCATCTACCCCGTCTCGGTGATCAGCCAGGCGTCGTCTGAGAAGCGTGCCTTCGCCCGCTTCCGCTTCGACGCCCCCGACACCTTCATCTCCTCCATCGGCGGCGCCTCCGAGACCCGCATGGGCTTTGAGTTCCCCGTCCCCCCGGGCTACGAGCCCATCGCCCTGTACATCAAGAACACGCGCGTGGCGATCCCCGCCGACAAGAAGCCGGTGGCCTACGCCACCGCGGGTGAGCGCGACAGCGCTGTCCGTACCGGCAAGCTCTTCGACCAGCCCGCCGAGGCCGACTCGATCACGTTGAACCAGCCGGCGAAGGTCAACGCCAAGCTCACCGACCAGGAGATGGGCATCCGCTTCAGCTCCCAGCTGCCCGTGACTATCCAGCGCGGCACGGAGCGCGGGCTCTCCTCCAGCGAAGACATGGTCCTCGAGGGCCATGAGATGTACGAGAAGAAGATCTTCGACAAGACCCGCGGCCTGGACAGGAACCTGCGGATCGACCACTTCCAGACCAAGCCCGACACCGTGCTCCTGCAGCTCGACGTCGGCCCCGGCACGCCCCTGACCTGGCTGGGCAAGGTCCCCGTCACCAACGACTCGACCTACGCCCCGCAGATCGTGGACACCGACGGCACCGTCTACGAGCCGGTGGGATACATCTACGAGGAACAGGCCAAGTATCTCACGATCCACTTCAATCGCGGCCAGCCCATCCGCACCGTCACCGACCTGCCGCCCCTCAGCGCCACCCGCGAGGACCAGAAGCTGACGATCATCTTCGACATCAGCAAGGGCGTGAAGATCTCCAAGTTCCAGCTCGGCGGAACCACCCTGCACGAGTTCAAGCCCCCGATGGCAGCCGAAGGCCGCTGAGCCGCTACACCCGGCGTCTACCCCCCACGCGCATCATGCCCCACCGGCGGCCCCCACAGGGCCGCCGGTTTTCATATTCACCCACCCGTATGTTCGCGCAGCACCCCTGGGCGCGCCACTCCCCGGCGTGACGAACTGCAAGTTCGCCACGCTGTGCCGCTGTGCCGCTGTGCCACTGTGCCGTTGTGCCGCTGTGCTCCGGCTCTCCCCGAGTACCTGATGCCCAGTCCCCAGTGCCTTCCCCTCAAATATCCAGCAGCAGCCTCGCCGGGTCCTCGATCCCGTTCTTCACCTTCACCAGGAACTGCACCGCCTCCGCGCCGTCGATGACGCGGTGGTCGTAGCTCAGGGCGAGGTACATCATGGGCCGCAGCGCGATCTGCCCGCTGCCCGCGGGGTACTCGATCGGGCGGTTCTTGATGGTGTGCATGCCCAGGATGCCCGACTGGGGCGGGTTGAGGATCGGGGTCGACATCAGGGAGCCGAAGACGCCGCCGTTGGTGATGGTGAACGTGCCGCCCTGCATGTCCTCGAGGGCGAGCTTGCCGTCCCGGGCGCGGGTCGCCAAGTCCTTGATCCCCGACTCGATCTGGGCGAGGGAGAGGTCCTGGCAATCGCGCAGCACGGGGACCACCAGCCCCTTGGGGGTGGAGACCGCGACGGCGACGTCGCAGTAGTCGTGCCGCTCGATCGCCGGGGCGCCCTCGTCATCCACGACATACGCATTGACCAGCGGGAAGGCCCGCAGGGCCTGCGTCACGGCCCGCACGAAGAAGCCCATGAACCCCAGGGCGATGCCGTGGCGCTTCTCGAAGGCTTCCTTGTGCTGTTTGCGCAGGTCCATCACCGCGCCCATGTCGCACTCGTTGAAGGTCGTCAGCATCGCCGCGTTGTGCTGGGCCTGCACAAGGCGCGACGCGATCCGCTGCCGCAGCGGCGTCATCCGCTCGCGTTTGGCCCCGCGAGGTCCCACGGGCGTGCTGCCCGAGGAAGAAGCGGCCGCGGCGGGGCGATCGGACGCGGTGGCCGGGCCAGAGAGCGTGCCCAGCACGTCCTTCTCCCGGATGCGCCCGCCGGCGAACGTTCCCTTCACCTTGGTCAGGTCCACGCCGTGCTCCTCGGCCGTCTTCTTCGCCAGCGGCGTCGCAAGGGCGTCGGAGGCGGCGCCGTGCGACGCGGCGGGCGTGCTCGCAGGCGCCGCCGCCTTCGCGGGCGCTGCCGCAGCCGCAGGAGCCGAAACCGTCGCGGGGGCCGGAGCCGCGTTCCCGGCCGGGGCCGAGGCGGCGCCGGCAGGATCGACCGTCCCCACCACCGCGCCCACGTTCACCGTGTCCCCTTCCTTGGCCATCCGCTTCACCACGCCCGCGGCGGGCGCGGGGATCTCCATCGTCACCTTGTCGGTCTCAAGGTCCAGCACCGTCTCGTCTCGCTGCACGCTCTCCCCGTCCTTCTTGCGCCAGGTGGCGATGACGCCGGAGCTGATCGAGTCGCCGATGGTCGGGATCACGATGTCGATGGGCATGGCTTTCCTCAAGACTGTCAATGCGGGGGAGAATGGTCGGTGGCTGAAGGCGTGAAGTCCGGTCAGAAACTAGTGCGCGTCCTTGGCGTCCTTGGGCTTGGGCCCGATCGCCTTGGTCAGGATCGCGTCCTGCTCGTGGTAGTGCTGGTGCTTGGAGCCGGTCGCCGGGCTGGCGCTCGCCTCCCGCCCGATGTACCCAAGCTCGATCTTCAGGACATCCTTCACCGCGTCGGAAATGAACGTCCAGCAGCCCGCGTTGCGAGGCTCTTCCTGGGCCCAGACCTTGTCGGCCGTCTTGGGATAGGACGCGAGGATCTCTTCCAGGCGCTTGGCGTGCAGCGGGTAGGGCTGCTCCACGCGGACGATGGCGATGTCCGTGCGCTTCAGCAGGGCGCGGCGCTCGGCGAGCTCGTGGTAGAACTTGCCGGCGCACAGGTAGATCTTCTTCACGCCCTTGCGGTCGGCGGCCTTGTTCTTGGCGCCCGTCCCCGTGGTGGGCGAGAACATCGGATCGTCGAGGATCTCGTGGAACTGGCCGCTCACCAGCTCCTCCACGCGGCTGGTAAAGTCGCGCAGCATCTTCTTGGGGGTGGCGACGATGAGCGGCTTGCGGAAGGTGCGCATCACCTGCCGGCGGAGCATGTGGAAGGTCTGCGCCGCGGTGGAGGGGATGACCATCTCGATGTTGTCCTGCGCGGCCATCTGCAGGAACCGCTCGATGCGGCAGGAGGAGTGCTCGGGCCCCGCGCCCTCGTAGCCGTGCGGCAGCAGCAGCACCATGCCCGACCAGCGGTCCCACTTGATCTCCGAGGAGACCAGGTACTGGTCGATCATCACCTGCGCGCCGTTGACAAAGTCGCCGAACTGCCCCTCCCACATCACCAGCATGTTGGGATCGGCAAGGGAGTAGCCGTAGTCAAAGCCCAGCACCGAGGCCTCGCTCAGGGGGCTGTCGTAGACGCAGAACCGGGCCTGGCGCTTCTTGCCGTCGGCGGCGACGGTTCCGGGCTCGCTCTCGATGCTCCCGGGCAGGCCCATCTCCCGCATGTTGTTGAGCGGGATGTACGGTTTGCCGGTGGTGAAGTCGCGCAGCACGGCGTGGCGCTGCGTGAACGTGCCGCGGCGACAATCCTGGCCCGACAGGCGGACCGGAACGCCCTCCAGGAGCAGCGTGCCCACGGCGAGCTGCTCCGCGTCGGCGTGGGAGATGTTGTTGGCGTCGTCCTTGGGCGTGGTCAGCGCGGCGCGCTGGTCCAGCAGGCCCTTGAGCTTGGGGTTGACGTTGAAGCCTTCGGGCACGCGCGCCATCGCGCCGCAGACTTCCTTGAGCACGTCGAGCGAGACGCCGGTCTTCACCGGGTTGAACGAGTAGTCGCTGGTGATCCCCTTCCACCGCTGGCCGGCGGGGTCGATGGTGGGGTCGAACGGCTTGCTCTTGGCCTTGGCCTGGGCTTCCTCCAGGCTCTTGTTCATGCGGTCGGTCGTCGCATCGATATCGGCCTGCGTCACCACGCCCTCGGCGACCAGGCGCTCCTTGAAGCGGGTGAGCACGCCGGGGTGCTGCTTGATCAGGTTGGCCAGGATCGGCTGGGTGAAGCTCTGCTCGTCCTGCTCGTTGTGTCCGTACTTGCGGAAACAGACCAGGTCGATGAAGACGTCCTTGCGGAAGGCCTGGCGATAGCGGATCGCCAGCAGCGCCGCGGCGGCGCACGCCTCGGGGTCGTCCCCGTTCACGTGGAAGACCGGGGCGTCGATCATCTTGGCGACGTCGGTGCAGTAGCGCGTCGAGCGGCCGTCCTCGGGGATCGTCGTGAACCCGATCATGTTGTTGATCACGATGTGGATCGTGCCGCCGGTCGTGTACCCCTCGAGCTGGGAGAAGTTCAGGGATTCGGTCACCACGCCCTGGCCCGGCAGCGCCGCATCACCGTGCACCAGCATCGGGATCACCCGCAGGCGCTGCGTATCCCCACGCAGGCGCTGCTTGGCGCGGCATCGGCCCAGGACCACGCCGTTCACCGATTCCAGGTGGCTGGGATTGCTCGCCATCGCCATGTGGAGACGCTTGCCGCCGGGGAACGTGCGTTCTCCCGAGTATCCGCGGTGGTATTTCACGTCTCCGCCGCCGTCGGCGAAGCCCTCTTCCCAGTTGTCCTCAAACTCGGTGAAGATCTGCTCGTAGCTCTTGCCCATCACGTTATTGAGCACGTTGAGCCGGCCGCGGTGGGCCATGCCGATGACCACCTCTTCCACGCCCAGCGTGGTCGCGGCCTCCAGCATCAGGTTCATCGTCGGGATCGTCGCCTCACCGCCCTCGAGGCTGAACCGCTTCTCACCCGGGTAGCGCTTCTGCATGAACCGCTCAAAGCCCTCGGAGCGGATCAGCTGCTCCAGCACGCTCAGTCGCTGCTCCTTGGAGAGCGGCACCTGCCCCTGCTTTTGCTCGAAGTTGTCCAGGAACCACTGGCGTTCCTTCGCGTCGGGGATGTACGTGAACTCCAGCCCGATGGTCCGGCAGTAGGTCCGCTCCAGCCGCTCGATGAGCTCGCGCAGGCTCATCGTCCCTTCGACGTTCATCAGGGACGTGCTCACCTGCCGGTCAAGGTCGGCCTGCGTCAGGCCGTTGTGGGCGAGGGTGAGCTGGTCGGGCCGCTGCGGCTCCCGGTTGAAGGGGTCAAGCTTCGCGGCGATATGGCCCAGGCGGCGGTACGCCGTGATCAGCGAATCGACGTTCGCCTGGAACTCCGACGCCGAGCCCGTCGCCTGCCGCGCCGGGGCCGCCGCCGCCGATCCGCCCCCGGGCATCGAGGCGCCCAGATCAAACCCCTGGAAAAAGGCTCGCACGTCCGCAGAGACCGACGCGGGGTCGGCCCGGAACCGGGCGTACTGCTCGTCCAGGTATTCGGCGTTCCATCCGTTGACGGAAGGAGTGGTCGGGTTCACGGGCGCTCGCGGGGCGGTGGTCATGGGAATTCCAAGCCTCAATCCGCGGCACCGAATAATTTCCAAATACAAGGCGCGGGATCGGCCTTGGGTGCCGCGGGAAGGATCATAGGCAAATCGGCTTGCGGACCCTCGTAATCCCGGTTTCCGCGTGGGCTTGACGCACATTCCCGGGCGTTGAAGGTGCCCCAGGTTATTGGACCCGCGCCCCGCCCCACGCGACGCTGCTTACCCGAAGCGGCCGGTGACGTAGTCCTCGGTTTCCTTGCAGCGCGGCGTCTGGAAGATGTCCGCCGTACGGCCAAACTCCACCAGCTTGCCCAGGTACATGAAGGCCGTGTAGTCGCTGATGCGAGCGGCCTGCTGCATGTTGTGGGTCACGATCACGATCGTCACCCGCTCCTTGAGCTCGTCGATCAGCTCCTCGATCCGGGCGGTGGCGATGGGGTCCAGTGCCGATGTCGGCTCGTCGAGCAGGAGCACCTCGGGCTGGTTCGCCAGCGCCCGGGCGATGCACAGCCGCTGCTGCTGGCCGCCCGAAAGCCCCAGGGCCGACTGACGGAGGCGGTCTTTGACCTCATCCCACAGCGCCGCGGCCTTCAGGGAACGCTCGCACGCCTCCTGGAGCACACCTTTATTCCGCTCTCCCATGATGCGCAGGGGGTAGGCGACGTTGTCGAAGATCGACATGGGGAAGGGGTTGGCCTTCTGGAAGACCATCCCCAGCCGCCGCCGCAGGCCGATCAGGTCGACCCCCGGGGCGTAGATGGGCTCGTCGTGCAGGGTCATGGTGCCGGAAACTTTGACGCCGTCGACGAAGTCGTTGAGGCGGTTGATGGACCGCAGGAGCGTGGACTTGCCGCACCCCGATGGTCCGATAAGCGCCGTCACGTGCAGCTTCGGGAAGGGCATCGTGATGCCGTGCAGGGCCTGGCTCTTGCCGTACCAGAGCTTGAAATCCTCGACCTTGATCACCGCCGGATGGGTGAAGACCGACTCGTGCACCACGGACTGGACGGGGAGCTTGTCCCGGATCGCGTCGAAGAGGCGGTATTTGCCGTCGGCCGGAGCCGCCGCGGGGCTGGGCGGCACCGGGGGCGGCATCGACACCACCGGGCGCGGGGCACCCGCGGCATGGGAAGGCCCGGCGGGAGGCTTGGCGGGTGGGGTGGTCATCACGGGGTCGCTCCCTAGGCTGCCCTGCGGATCGTGCGGGAGGTGAGGAATCGTATCGCCAGGTTGAGCAGGAACAGGATCGCGATCAGTACCAGCATGCCGGCCCAGGCGAGCTTGCGCTGGGATTCGTAGGGGCCGGTCGCGTAGTTATAAATCTGTACGGTGAGGGAAGGGAAGGGCTGGGCGGGGTCACCGGGCATGAGCCGGGTGCCCAGGGCGGTGAACAGGAGCGGGGCCGTTTCACCGGCGATGCGGGCGAGGGCGAGCATGATGCCGGTGACAACGCTGCCCGTCGCCGAGGGCAGGATGACCCGAAGGATCGTCTGGGATTTGGTGGCGCCCAGGCCGATGGAGGCTTCTCGGTAGCTCTGCGGGACCAGGCGGAGCATTTCCTCGGTGGTGCGTGCGACGATGGGGATCATGATGAAGGCAAGGGTGAAGGCGCCGGCGTAGCCGCTGAACTTGCCCATGGGCACGACGAGCAGCTCGTACCCCAGGATTCCCACGACGATGCTGGGAACGCCGGCGAGGACGTCGGCGACGAAGCGGACGGGGCCGACGAGCCAGCGCTCGGCGCTGTACTCGGCGAGGTAGATCCCGACCATGATCCCCAGGGGGATGCCGACGACGCTCGCCATGCCCAGCAGGATGAGCGTGCCCAGGATGGCGTGCTTCATGCCGCCGGGGTCGTTCACGTCCCCGGTGGGGATGCGGGTGAAGAAGTCCAGGGAGAGCGACGAGAAGCCGATCGAGAGCAGGTAGGCCGTGATGAGCGCCAGCACCCCGACGATCGCCAGCGCGAAAAGGGAGCACGTCGCGTACATCGCGTGGCTCACCGATCGGCGGACTCGTTCGATGCGGAACATGGTGGGCGGTGCTCCAGGAGCGGAACGAAAACGGCTCAGTGGGCCATGGAGGTGCGTGACTTGCTGCCGACGACCAGCCAGCGGGCGACGACGTTGAAGGCCAGGGACATGACCAGGAGGATGAGGGCGACGTTGAGCAATGCGGCGCGGTGCATCGGGCTGGAGGCCTCGGCGAACTCGTTGGCCAGGAGGCTGGACATGGTCTGCGCGGGGGAGAAGGGTGACGGCCGGATCTGCATGTTGTTGCCGATCACCATGGTGACGGCCATGGTCTCTCCGGCGGCGCGGGCGAGGCCGAGCATGACGGCGCCGAAGAGTCCGCTGCGCGAGTAGTGCAGCATGCTCCAGCACGATTGCCACCACGTGGCGCCCAGGGCGAGGGTTCCCTCGATCTGGGCGCGGGGCACGGCGCGAAGCACGTCTCGGGAGACGGCGGTGATGATCGGGACGATCATGATCCCCAGCACGAGGCTTCCGCAGAACATGTCTCGGCCGGTGAGGGGAATGTCGCGGGTGATCGACTCGGTCCCCAGCATCACCGTTTCGCTGAAGAGCCATCCCAGGCCGGGGACGGAACCGAGCGTGGATTTGAGGGCAGGTTCGACGTGATTGGCGAGGAACGGGGCCAGGACGAAGAGCCCCCAAATGCCAAAGGAGATGCTGGGGATGGCGGCGAGGAACTCGACCAGGAACGAGACCGGCGCCGCGATGCGCAGCCGGGGGGCGATGCGGATGAGGAAGATCGCGGTCCCGAGGCTGAGGGGGACCGCAAAGAGCAGGGCGAGGACGGAGCTGACGGCGGTGCCGTAGATGACGGGCAACGCGCCGAATTCCGGGGGCACGACCTCGGTCTTGACTTCCCCATCCTCGATCACGACCTTGCCGTCGGGACCGGTGACGGGCCGGTCGAGCTCGTTGGCTCGCCACTCCGACGACGTGATGAACGAGAGCCCCGATTCCCGCACGCTGGGCCAGGCCTGCACGAAGACGACGGCGAGCAGCGCGGCGAGCATGAGCAGTACCAGCACCGCGGAGCTTCGAGCCCCGCCGCCCAGGAGCATGTCGAACCACGAGCCCCGGGAGGCGCGCAGCCGCAGCGGAGAGACAGGGGTATCGCCCTGCGGAGAAGCCGCGGAGGCGGGTCCGTGATCGGGATGGGGTGCAGGTTGAGGCACGTGGAAGCGAGCCAAGGGAGACACACGGAAAGGGCGGGAGGATAGGAAAAAAGCGGGAGGCCGGATTCCCGGCCTCCCACCATGGTACAGAAAGCGTCGCCGACGTCGCCCGCAGGAGCCGGGCTGTCGGTTACGGAACGAAACTCACTTCTTCGCCGAGAACGAGATCGACTTGATCGCCGCCGTGACCTTCTCCTGCACGGCGCTGGAGAGAGGGGCATACCCCATTTCGGCGGCAATCTTCTGGCCGTCGCCGACGCACGCCCAGGTGAGGAAGCTCAGCAGGGCCTCGGCCTCGGACTGGCTCTTGAGGTTGCTCAGGTCCTTGTACACGATGACGTAGGTGAAGGCGGAGATGGGGTACGACTCGTCACCGGGCTGGTTCCAGATGTCTGCGGTGAGGCGCGAACCCTTGAGGCCGGCCGCGGCGGCGCTGCCGGCGGCGGCGATGGTCTGGGCCGACGCCTTCACGAACTTGCCGTCCTTGTTCTTGACCGAGCCGAAGGCGATCTTGTTCGCCTCCGCGTAGTTGAGTTCGACATAGCCGATCGCGCCGGCGGTCTGCTGGACGACCTGGGCGACGCCCGGGTTGCCCTTCCCGCCCTGGCCCAGGGGCCACTTGACCTGCTTGCCCAGGCCGACGGCGCCCTTGAAGGCTTCGCTCTGGGTGGCGAGGTAGCTGGTGAAGACGAACGTGGTGCCCGAGCCGTCCGTGCGCCATGCGGGGGTGATGGAGGTCTCGGGGAGCTTGACGCCGGGGTTCAGGGCGACCAGGCGGGGATCGTTCCACTTGGTGACCTTGCCCATGAAGATGTCGGCGAGGAGTTCACCGGTGAACTTGATCTCACCGGTGACGCCGGGCAGGTTGTACGCGGGAACCACCGCGCCGGCGCAGGTGGGGATCTCGACCAGGTTGGCCTCCCCGCCGGCGGCCTCGATCTCCTTCTTGGACATCGGAGCATCGGACGCGCCGAAGGCGACGGTCTTGTCGGTGATCGCCTTGATGCCCGCGCCCGAGCCGCCGCCGCCGTACTCGATCTTGACCGAGCCGTTGGTCTTCTGGAATTCCGCCGACCAGCGCTCGTACAGCGGCTGGGGGAACGTCGCCCCGGCGCCGCTGAGGCGGACTTCCTGCCGGGCGGTCGCCGCGGTGGCGGCCAGGGCCGTCAGGACGGTGGTGGCGGCCAGTGACTTCATGAATCCCATCATGTGCGTATTCCCTCGTGTGTGGTCGGTCTGAACCTTCACGGAACGAATTCGCAGAACGATAGGTATTGACCAGCAAAACACGGTCAAGACTTATATTCAGTTCGTGCAAAGATTGAAGGCCCGCGGCGGCGGGATGACGCCGTACACCCGCCCCACAGGCCTTTCTTGGGACCGAGCTTCGGCGCTCACGATTCGGCCGGGAGGACCGGGGACCCACCGACCATTCACCGACCCTTGGAACGCAGCGTGAAGGACGAGCCCCCGCCGCTCTCGATGGTCTGGCCGTCGGGGGAGATCAGCTTGACCAGCAGGGTGTAGGGCTTCCCGCCCAGCGCCACGGCGCGCTCCTGCGGGATGGCGAGCTTCAGGCGGACCATCGGCCCGGGCTGCTCGCTTCGGTACGCGGAGTTCACAACCTCTCGCGGCACTTCCCATTCCATGCCGGCCTTGCCGTCCCGGTCCACGAGCTGGAAGACGTAGCTGCAATCGACCTTGATGGACTGGCCCCGCAGGTCCATGTCAAAGACGTAGACCGTGACGAAGATCGTGTCGTCGTATCCGTCGGAGTTGCGGTCCTCGGGCTGCTCGGCGTTGATGACCAGGTGGGTCGGCCGGGCCCACTTGGGCTGCTCGGGGAGCTTCTGCTGGGACTTCTCGTCGGAGACGCAGCCGGCAAGCACGCTGGCGCAGGCCGCGACGCAGGCCGCGAAGCGGAGGAGAGGCGGGCGAGCGGACGGACGAGGGGCTCGGAATGTGGTCATCACGTGGGCCCCCTCGTTGGTGTGGACCGGCGGCGCGAACGCAATGGGTCCGGAAGAAAAGCTCTTCACGGCATTTCCCCCGGCCTGCGTCCGCCGGGCAGCGCGGCGGGCTTGGGCTCGATGGACGGGGCGGAGTCATCGTCGGGCGGGGGCAGGGGCTTGCCGTCCGCGGATGGCCCCTGGGGCCGGGACGGGATCTTGGAGATCGCGGGGTGCGGATCCTGGTTCCCTTCCGACTTCCACAAGTACTCACGCACCGGGGCGGGGTCGGTGAGCTCGTGAACTTCATCGGAGGAGATCTTCTTGAGCGCCTCCACCGACGACGACCAGTAGCCGCCGCCGGTCTGCCCCGGGATGACCCGCGGCGTGACGATGACCATGAGCTCGGTCTTGACCTTCTTGTTCTGGCTGCTCTTGAAGAGCTCGCCCACCAGCGGGATATCCCCCAGGCCGGGGATCTTGGACTTGCGCATTTCCTCGGTGTTCTGGATCAGACCCCCGATCACCACGCTCTGCCCGTCCTTGACGGTCACGTTGGTGGAGAGCGTCCGCTTCTTGATCACGGGCACCGAGAAGGTCTCGCTGATCTGCGTGTTGATGGCGCTGAGGGTGGAGATTTCCGGGGAGATCTCCAGCCGCACAAAGCCATCGGAATTGATGGAGGGGGTGACGTTCAGCATGATGCCCACGTCGCGCCGCGTGATGGTCGATCGCGTGCCGCCCTGCGGGGTGTTCTCGACGCCGGTGGTCACGGCGATGTCGTCGCCGACCTGGATCTTGGCGAGGGTGTTGTTGTTGACCATCACCTTGGGCTCGCTGAGGACTTCCAGCTTGCCCTGGGCTTCCAGGGCGCGGATGACGAGGCTGAAATCGGCGCTGGAGACGCTGAGGTTGGGCACGCCCAGCGCGGTGGCGACGCCCGAGCCGGCGCCCAGGGTGCCCAGGCGGTAGTCATCCCCGCCGAAGGGACCGACCTTGAGATCGGCGCCCCAGGTGTTTTCGCTGTCGATCGAGACTTCGGCCAGGAGCACCTGGACCATGACCTGCGGGGGGGAGGAATCGAGCTCCTCGACGATCTGCATGACGCGCTCGATGTAGCGGGGGCTGGTCGAGATCACCAGGCGGTTGCTCTTCTCGTCCCCCACCACCGTGACTTCCTGCTCGAGCATGCGGGTGACCGAGCCGATGTTGTTGGGCCCCAGGGAGGCGCGGACCTTCTGGTTGTCGGCCTGGAAATACGACTGCAAGGTGGACTCGATGTCCTTGGCCTTGGCGTTGCGCAGGTGGTAGACCGACTGGATGCGCTCGTTGGCCTCGACCTTATCCAGGTCGCTCACGAGCTTGCGCACCAGGTCGAGGTATTCCTCGGTGCCCGAGACAATCAGCGTGTTGGTGCGGGAATCGATGGCGATGGAGAGCTGCTGGCGCTCGTCGGGAACGGGCGTGACGGTGGTGCCTTCAAAGCCGGGGTCGAGCGGGACTTCGGGGCTCGAGCCGTCGGGGTTGGGCGTCTTGCCGGCGTTGGCGGCGTTGGGATCAACGTTGCGGGGCGGGATGAGGATGAAGGCGTTGCCCTGCTGCTGCAGGCGGAACGTGTCCTTGAGCAGCTCGGCCATCTGCCGCGCGTCGGCGTTCTGGAGCTGGAACTTCTCGATCTTGCGCGATCCCGAGGCGGTGTCGTCCACGTCCTGGACGATCTCCTCGATGAGGGCGAGCATCTCCGGTGGGGCGTTGACCATCACCGAGTTGGATCGCAGGTCGGGCGTGAGCGTGACCTGATCGCGGATGGCGCCATCGATCTCCGCCTCGGTCGCGGGGATGCCCTTGCCCTGCAGGTCAGTCTTGAGCACGTCGCGCAGGAAGCTGACACGCGTCGCCTGGCGTCCGCCCAGGGCCCGGCCGCTGACGGGGCGGCCGGCGAGGAGATTTTCAAGCAGGTTGACCATCTCCAGGGCGTTGGCGCTGCGGAGCTCCAGGCGCTTGATCTGGCGGATGGCGGTGACCTTGGCGCCCTCGAGCTGGGCGACCAATCCGCGGATCTCGGTGATGTCCTGGTCCCCGCCGGTCACGACCAGGGCGTTGAGCCGGTCGTTGGGCATCACGGAGACCGCGCCCGCGCCGCGGCGCTCGTTCTCCTTGTCCACGTACATCTGGCGGATCTGCGTGGCCGCCTCGGCGGCGGTGGCCTTCTGGAGGGAGATCAGCTCTGTGCGGGCGGAACCGGCGATGCGGGTCGCGTCGGTCGTCAGGGCGGTCAGGAGCTCCTTGACGAGCTGGAAGTTCTCCTCGCTCGCCGCGACGATGAGCAGGTTGCTGGTGGGCTCGGCCTCGACGCTGAAGACATCGGAGGGGTTGGCGACCGAGCCGCCGCGCCGGGAGGCCTCGATGCGCTCGCGCATCAGCTTTTCGATCTTGGGGGCGAGCAGCTTGACGTCGGCGTCGGTGACGGGGATGACGTGGAGGCCGACGGAGAAGTTGGTCTGCGCGCCGTCGAGGGTTTTGAGAAGGGTGTCGAGGATCGCAAAGCTGCGGGGGCTGGAGGTGACGATAAGGGAGTTGGTGCGCGTGTCGGCGGCGACGATGAGCTTGTCCTCGGCGCGGATCTGTCCGTCGCGCTCGCGCTGCTGGAAGACGCCCTGGACGATCTGGGAGACGCGGTCGGCGGCGGCGTGCTCAAGGGCGAAGACGCGGACCTGGTTGGACGCGGAGGCGGCCTCGACATCGAGCTGCTTCACGAGTTCTCGCACCACCTGGATGTTGGTGGGCGTGCCGACGACGATGAGGGAGTTCATCTGCTCATCGGGGGTGATGACCAGCCCGGTGAGGGGGGCGAAGAGATCGGCCTCGATGCGGGCCTCGGGCGTGGAGGGATCTCCGCCCTTGGCGATCATGCGCAGGCGGCCGAACTGGCGCTGGAGGCCCATGGCCTCGGGAGAAACGGTGGCGCCGCCGACCAGGACTTCCCGCAGCTTCTTGGAAAGGGCGAGGGAATCGGCGTGCTGGAGCGGGATGATCGCCGGCTCGATCCACTTCGACGCCTCGTCGGAGTCGATCTGCTTGATGAGGATCTCGACGAGGGCGACGGCCTCGTCCCGGCCGGCGGCGATGAGCGTGTTGGTGCGGTCGTCGATCGCGGTGGCGATCTCACCGGCGAGGGCCTGGCCGGTGGTGGTGGTGGGCAGGCCCTGGCGCTTGGTGCCGGGAAGGCGGCGCAAAGCCTCGCCCTGCTGGAAGAGCTGGTCGACGATGGTCTTGACGCGCGAGGCCATCGCGTTCTGGAGCGGGAAAATCCGCACCACCACGGCGTCCCCCATGGGCAGGGCGTCAAGGAGCTTGACGACCTCCTTGATGGCGTCGACGTTCGAGGGAGACGACGCGATGACGATGCTGTTGCTCTCAACATCGGGGACGAGGCGGACGGGCTTGGTGAGATCAACGGCGAGGGGCTTTTGATCGACGCCGTTGCGGACCATGCTCAGGCGGCGGATCTGTTCCGCCAGGGCCTGGGCGGGGCCGGCGCCGGCGTTCTGCTTCTCGGGGGCGAGCATTGCGTTGAGGGTCGTGACGACCGTCTGCGCGGAGGCGAGCTTGAGACCGACCACCGCCATCTGCTGGTCGGGCTCCAGCGGGGTGGCATCGATCGCCTTGATGAGATCGATGACGGCCGCGGAATCTCCGGGGCTGGCGAGGATCGCCAGGGCACGCCTGCTGGAGAGGGCCGTGACGGTCACGGGCTCGGTGACGACGCCGGGCCGGTCGGCGGCCTGCGGCTTGTCGAGGCCCATCTCGATCAGCACCTTGCGCACCGCGTCGGGCGTGTTGTTGGTCACATCCACGATAAAGACAGACTGGCCCAGCCGCGTGGGTCCGGCGTCGGACTTGTCCCCCTGACCGTTGACGGGCTGGTCGAGCTCGGCGATCACCTTGCGGATCTCTCCCTGGAGCCGCTCAGAGCTGGCGATGACCAGGGCGTTGCTGCCGCGGTCGATCTCGATCGCGACGGTTTCTCCCAGCTTCTGCGCGATCGGCGTGAAGGTGGCGATGAGCGTCTGCCGCAGCCTCGCCGCGGGAACGTTGGTGAGCTTGACGACCGAGGGGGAGAGCTGGTTGACCTTGCCCTGCTGCTGGAGCGTGTCGGCGAGAGCCTTGATCTGCGCGAACTGGGCTTCCTCGGCCCGCACCAGGATTGCCGCGGAATCATCGAGGCCGGCGATCACTACGGCGCGCGGACCGGTAGCGGAGGTCGTCTGGTTGCCGCGCTGGTTGGTGAAGAGCTCTCGCAGCGTTTGGGCGATGAGGGATGGACGCCCGCCGCCGGTGATGGGGATGAGCCGGGGCTCGGGCAAGTTGGCGAAGCCGGGCTGGTCGAGCTGCTTGACGACGTCCTGGATGCGTTCCAGGTCCCGCTGCACGGCGAAGACCACCAGCGTGTTGGTCTGGGCCTCCGCGGAGACGGCGGGGATGTTCTCACCCTCCAGAACGATGCCGTCGGCGGTGATCAATGGACGCCCGTCGTTGCGGGTGTTGGTGTTGCGGCCCGTGCGGTCCTGGCGGGCGCGGTTCACCGCGTCGAGCAGGGGCGTGCGGAACCCTTCGTTGATCGCCCGCGCCACGCTCGCCGCGTCGGCGTGCGTGAGGGGGATCACCGCGAGCTGGCGGGAGGTGTCGTACTGCTTGTCATCCAGCTTCTTGACCAGCTCCTGCAGGCCCGTCCACTCGGCCTCGTCGGCGCTGATGATGATGGAGTTGGACCCCCGGTCGGGCACGATGGTGACGTTGCGGGCGCCGGGTGTTGAGGCCTCGGGGGCGAACCGCCCGTAGAACATCTGCAGCGCCTTGCTCACCTGCTCCGCGTCGGCGTATTCGACCTTCACGAACTCGGTCCGCCGTGTCTTGCTCGCCGGAACGTCGAGCTCCTTGATCATCGTCTCGATCTGCTCGATCTGGTCCGCCGGGGCGGAGACCAGCAGGGAGTTGTCGGCGCGGGAGGAATCCACGGTCGGGGCGACCTCTCCCGCCGCGCGGGCCCGCGCCCGCAGCATCTGAGAGATCGTGAACTCGATCTCCTCCGCCGACGCGTTCTTGATCGCGATCCGGCGGAAGACCTCCAGGTTCCTTGCCGGCTCCTGGTCGAGCTTCTTGATGTGCTCCAGCACCACGTTGATGGCGTCTGAAGAGCCCGACAGCAGCAGCGTGTTGCTGCGCGTCACCGGCGTCACCGTCAGCTTCAAACCCGCGGGAAGCGCGGCCTTGAGGGCCGTCGCCACCTCCTGCGCCCGCGCCGACTGAAGCGGCACCGTCACGATGTTGCTCGTATCCGCCGTCGGCGCCGCGTCCAATGTCTTCACCAGGGCGTCGATCTGCTCGAACATTCCTTCAGGGGCGGACACGATCACCGAGTTTGTGCTGGGCTGCGTGGTGACCGTCGCCTGGTCGTCGCCCTGGCGTCCCCGCGCCAGCACCGACCGCAGCGTATTGGCCGTGTCCTGCGAAGGCGCGTTGCGCAGCAGGTACACCTCGATCCGACGGCCCTGGTTCAGGCCCGGCTGGTCGATCTGCGCCACCAGGTCCCGGATCGTCTTGATCTCCGTCTCGTCTCCCGAGACGATCAGCACGTTGCCCTCCGCCGAGCCGATCACCGACGGCAGCGACTCGGGTGGACGCCCCTGGCTGGTCGCCCAGCCGCGCATGAACTGGGAGATCGACTGCGCCGCGCGGTCCGCCCGCGCGTGCTCCAGCGTGAGCGTGGCGACCTGCTGGTTGCCCTTCTCCGAGGCGGAATCGAGTTCCTTGATGTACGACAGGGCCTGTTCGACGCGTTCCTGCTTGCCCACCAGCACCAGCCCGCGGCGGCGGGCGTCGGCGATCACCGTCACGCCGTCGGGGTCCTGCCCGCGCCACGGCCGCCAGTTGGGATTCGCCAGGGCCTTCTCAACCGCCTGGCGAACGGCCGTGGGATCGGCCTTCTCGACGGCGACGCTCTTGACGACCATCGACGTGCGCGCCGAATCGGGCAGGTCGAGGGCGCCGATGAGCTTCTCGACGGCGAGGATGCCGTCCCCCTGGCCCATCACCACCACGCTGTTGGTGCGCTCGTTGAAATCAACCGAGAGCGTCTCGGCACCCTGCTCGGCGGACTTGGCGCCCGGCCCGTTGGAACGCTGCCACTGAAGCTCGTCGGCGAGGTTGCGGACGGTGGTCTGGATGTCTCCCACCCGTGCGTTCTTCAGGGCGATGATCTTGAACTGAAGGTCCCGGCCCGGGGCGGGGGTGTCGAAGTCGCTCGCCAGCGCCTTGATCTGCTCGAAGTCGTCGTCAGAGGCGGCGATGACCAGGGTGGCGCTGCGGCGATCCCCCACCACCGTCACCTTGTTGGTGACGCGCTGCCCGGGCTTGGCCGAGGCGGCGGCGCGGTCCTGGAAAAACTTCTGCAGCGCCGTCGCCACCTGCTGCGCGTCGGCCCGTTCCAGCCTGATCGACCGCACGGGAAGGCCCGACACGGCGCTGGTGTCTACGTTGCCCACGATCTGCTTGACCTCGGCGATCACCTCGGGCGTCGCCCGCACCACCAGCAGGTTCGACGATTCGTCGGTGCTGATGCGGATCTTTTCCTTCTTCGCCGGGTCCTTCCCGATCACTACTTCTTCCACGATCTTCTGCACAATCGCCGGAGAGGCCTGCTGCAGCGCGATGATCTCGGTCTGCAGCGTCTTGTCCTCGGTCGAAGCGTCGGCGGATTCAAGAATCCGCTTGACCTCCCCGTGCTGCGGCTCGCTCGCCGTCACCAGCAGGGAGTTCGTGCGTTCGTCGGCGATGAACCGTGCCTGCGGAAGGTCGTTGGTGTTGATCCCCTGCCGCTGGGCGTCCATCAGCGTCTGGAGGGTGCGTGAGAGATCTCCGGCCCGTGCATTGGCAAGGGCGTAGCGGCGGATCGAGAGCCGGTTGGTGACCGGGCTCTGGTCGATCAGGCCCACAAAGCGGTCGATGAACGCGAGCGACTCTTCGGGCGCTGCGACAATCAGCAGCCCGCCCGTCGGATCGGCGCTGATGCGCACCTTCGCGGGGTCCAGCCGGGCGCTCACGCCGTCCCCGGGCTGCTCCCCGGGGATCGTGACATCCAGCGCCCGCATGCGGCGGGCCTGCTGCCCGCGGGGCTGCGGGCTCACCAGGTCCTCGATCGCTTCCTTGGCCCGCGCCGCCGTAATCGACTGCAGCGGATAGATCTTCACTGCCACCTTCGCCGCGCTGCCCGCCTGGGAGACCGAAGCGATGATCTGGCCGACGGTTGCAAAGTCCGTATCCCCCGCGAGGACGATGAGCGACGTGCCCGTGGGATCGGCGACCACGCTCACCTGACCGGTGAAACCCGAAGGATTTCCCGGTCCCATGCGCCCGATCTGCTGCACGGTGGACGAGACGATCTGCTGCACGATCTGCGCCGGGACCGATTCGGGAAGCGTGACGACGTGCACGCCCGTGGGCTCGGTGGGAAGCTGCTTTTCCAGCTCCGCGGCGAGGGCGGCGAGCCGCTCGGTCATGCGCGGGGAGCCCACCACCAGGATGGAGTTGGTCGCCGGATCGACGGCGATGGTCAGCGGTGTGGGGTCAGACCCGCTCACCAGAGGCTCTTCGACACTCTTCGTGGGCGTCACGGGCTGCGCAGCGGCCAGGGCGGGCGCCGAGGCCGGCGCAACAATCGGGGTCGCTGAGGGCGCGGCGCTGGGCGGGACGGGCTGCCCCGGCCCTTCCATCGCTCCCATCGCCTGCCACGCGGCGGCGACGACGAACCACTCGGGAACGGAGACCACGGCGGCCCTTGCGGAACCTTCGCGTGAACCCTCAGCGCTGCGGGCATTGAAAGACGCGATCGCGCGTCCGTCATGGGTCGTTTCCCGCGTATTCACCGCGCCGGGTTTGCCATCGGGCTTGCCATCAGGCTTGGACGGCGGCTTGCCCTTGGGCGACGGAGATCCGCCCGCCGGAGGATCGGTGTCGGGCGCGTCATCACCCTCCGTCGCCCGCTTGAGCAGTTCATCCGTCGAGACCACCTCAACCTTCACGCCGCACTGCTGCTCCATGAGCCGCTTGAGCGTCCGGGCCATCAGCTGGGCGCTCGCGCGGGACTTGTCGATCGGGATCACCCGCATCTGCCGGCTGGTGGCGAGCGTCGCCGCGTCCAGCTTGCCCACCAGTTCCTCCACCGTCTTCATCTGGTCCGAGGAGGCCCGCACGATCAGGGAATTGCTCGCCCGGTCCACCCGCAGGCTCGGCGGCTGCGCCTGCGTTGCGTCCTCGGCGAATACCGACGTCACGCTCGCCGCGAGCTCGGTCGCGTCGGCGTTCTGCAGCGTGATGATCCGCACGAGCCGCCGGCCTCCCTGGCCGCCGGCCGTCTCGGTGTCGATGTCCAGCTCGCTCACCACCTGCTCGGCCATCTCCAGCATCGGCGCCGGACCGCTGACCAGCAGCGCGTTGAGTCGCTTCTCCGCCGTGACCTTCACCTTCTCGATCGCCTTGATCCCGTGCTGGCGGATGTACTGCTGGCGCTGCGTCTCGCTCATGCGGTCGAACATCGATTCACGGGCGAGCACGCCCTCGATCACCGGCGCCACCGCTTCCGCCCGCGCGTGCTTGAGAAAAATCGTGCGCAGGCCGATGCGGTCGGGCTCCACCACGGTGTCCATCGGCTTGATGAGATCCGACACGCGGGCGAGCTGGTCGGAGGAACCTGACACAATCACCACGTTGCTGCCGGGCTCGGGGGTGATCGTCGGCGTCGGCTCCCCGGGCTTGGCGGAGGCCTTCAGCCCCTCGCGAAGCGCGGTCGCCACCGAACCGGCCTCCCCCTGCTGCAGCTTGAAGACCTGCACCTGCACCGCGCCCGATCCGCCGGGCTGGTCGAGCGTCGAGATGAGCTGCGTCGCCATCGGCATGAGCACCGAGGGGACGCTCACCAGCAGCCTGTTGCCCTTGGGATCGGCGTTCACCGCCGGGGTGCCGATGCTCATGCCCGACTTCTCGGCCTGCAGCAGCTCGCGCGGCCAGCGCGACCGATCGTTCATCATCGTCTGGACCTGCGGGGCCACCGACGACGCGTCGGCGTTTTTGAGGTCCACGATCTTCAGGTCCACCGCGGGGACCACCGGGGCGCGGTCGTCAAACTCCGCCAGGCGCTTCATCGCCTCGGTCACCTGCTCCTGGCTGCCGATGGCGACGATGGCCCCGGACTTGGGCTCGGCCGTCAGCTCCAGCGGTCCCCGCCCTTGCGGCAAGGTGGAGTTGATGATCTTGCCGACCGTCCCGGCCAGCGTGGCCGCGTCACCGCGAGCCGGCGTGAAAGTCATCACAACCTTGTCGGTCTGCCCCGAGGGCTGGTCGAGGTTCTCGATCAGCGTCTTGGCGAGCTGCAGCGTCGACTGCGGCGCCGAGATGATCAGCGCGTTGGTCCTCGCCGCCGATTCCACGCGGATGGTCGGCTTCTTGAAGAGATCCTGGCGGTTCTGCCTCGCGTACTGAAGCTGGAGGGAAAGGATCCGCGGGTCGGTCTCCTGCTGGTCCACGAGCAGCCGCTGCACGGTCTGGGCGAGCTGCACCGCGTCGGCGTGCTTGAGGGCGAAGGTCTCCACCTTGGGGGCGTCGGCCGTCGAGGGCTGGACGTCCAGCGGCTTAATCAGCTCCTCGACCTTGTTGATGTCGATCTCGATGCCGGTGAGCAGGATCGCGTTGGAGCCCGGCGCGGCGACGACCGTGACCTTGCCCCCGGTCGGCAGGTCCAGCGCGGGGATGGCCTGGGAGAGCGTGCTCGCCACCGACCCGGCCTCGGCGAAGTTGAGCGGGATCACCCGCACGGAGGTCTGCCCCCCGGCGGCGTTCTCGTTATCAAGGCTCTTGACCAGTTCCTCGGCGATCTTCTGGATCGCGTCGGGCGCGGAAATGATGAGGGTGTTGGAACCGTTGTCCGCGGAGACATCCAGAAGGCTCTTGGCCTCCTCACCGGACTTGCCTTCGGCCTCACGCTGGTCGCGCAGGCGGGTCACCAGCACCTTTTCCAGCAAAGTCCGCAGCCGCTCGGCCCGGGCGTGCTTGAGCGCGTACATCCGCAGAGACGTCGCCGGCCGCTCGGGCGTGCCGTCGAGCTGCTTCACGATCTTCTCGACGCCCGGGAAGATGTCCACCGGGCCGCTGACGATCAGGGCCTTGTTGGTGGGCTCGGTCGAGATCGTCACCGTGCCCGCGGCAATCGGCTTGCCGGCGGCGAGAGAGCCGCTCGCGGCGAGGCCGCGCAGAGCGCTGGCGACGGCGTCGATGCTGGCCCGCTCGATGCGGTAGGTGCGGATCTCCAGGTTGTCGGCGAGCTTCTGCTGGTCGAGGCTCTTGACGATCTGCTCGAAGCCCGAGAGCCGCTTGGCCGGGGCGTCGACGATGAGGGAGTTGGTCGCGCGGTCGGCCCGCACCACCACCTCGCGGGGCGTCTTGAGATCGGGGCGCGGCTGGCGCGTCCGCGGGTCCAGCGGGATCGGCGGATCGGGGAACATCTGGTCGATCGTCTGGGCGAGTTCCTCGGCCCGGGCGATCTTCAATGGGAAGATGCGGATCTCCCGACCGTTCGCGTCGGCGCTGGAGGTCTCGTTGAGCTCGGAGACAATCTTCTCGATCTCAGGCAGGATGTCGGGGTGCGCCGAGACCAGCAGCGTGTTGGTCGCCGCGTCGGCCTGAATGTCCACCGGCATCTTTCCGCGCTGCTCGGGGGAGCGAACCGCGTACGCCTGCTGCAGCACGGTCGCGAGGTTCGCCGCGTCGCTGGTGCGGACCTTGAGGATCCGCATCGGCGGCTTGTCGGCGGCCTTGGCCTGGTCCAGGCTCCTGGCGAGGGATTCGATCACCGCGAACTGCATCGGCTGGGCGGCGATAAGCAGCGTGTTGTTGGCCTCGATGGGCTCGATGACGGGGTCGGGCCCGCCGCGGACTCCCATGGACTCGCTGCTCTTGACCAGGTCCTCGAGGAACGATGCGACCTCCGCGGCCTTGGCGAGCTTGAGCTCGATCATGCGGACCTCGCGCGCCGGGCCGGCCTGGCGCTGGAGCTCGTCGATGATCTTCATGTACCGCGGCATCGCCTCCGCGTCTCCCACCACCATCAGGGAGTTGCTCTTCTCGTCGATGGTGATATCCACCGCGTTGGCGCCGGGGATCTGCGCGATCTGCGCGTTGTAGATCGCCAGGGAACGCTCCCGCACCGACGCCGCCCGCTCGTTGGCGATGGGGATCACCCGCAGGCCCTTCTCCACCGGCACCGCGGAGAGGTCCTTGAGCATCTGCTCCACGCGCTGAAAGGTCACCTCGTCGCCGGCGACGATCAGCGTCCCGCTCTTGGGTTCGGTCTGCACCAGCACCTGCACGGCCTGCTTGCCCGGCTGCGCGGGGGCGGCGAGGTTGCCCTTGCTCGCCAGCGCGTTGAGCGTCGTCGAAATCGTCGCCAGGTCGGCCCCCACCACGCGGTAGGTCTTGAGCTCGGCGCTGGGCGGCAGCTCCACGCGGTCCAGCTGCAGGGCGAGGGCCTCGAGCGCCTCGACGCGGTCGGCCGGGCAGTCGACAATGAGTGAATTGCTGCTCGCGTCCGCGGAGACGGTCACTTCCTTGGGCTTCTGCAGCCACGGCATCGGGCGGTTGGTGCGATCGACCGGCACCGGCGGCAGCGGGTACAGCTTGTCCATCGCCGCGGCGACCTCGACGGCCTTGGCGACCTTCAGCGGGAAGAGCTTGGTGACGCGCTCCGCGCCCTCCTTGCGCTCCTTGTTGATCTCCTCCACAAAGCTCTTGATCGAGTCGAACAGCTCCGGATGCGCCGAGACGATCAGCGTGTTGGTCCCCGCGTCGGCCCGCACGTCCACCGGCTTGGCGGCACGCTCGGACTGTGAACGCTGCGCGTACTGCTGGTTCAGCATCGCCGCCATCGCCGTCGCTTCCGCCGTGCGCAGCTGCAGCAGCTTCAGCGGCGGCACCTGGCTCTGGTCCACCTTGTCCAGCCGCTGCACGTAGTCGTTCACCAGCGCGTGCTGCGCCTCCTCCGCCGTCACCAGCAGGGAATTCGTCCGCTCGATCACCTGGATCGTCGGGTCGGGCACCTTCCGGGCCGGGTCGATCGAATCCGCGCTCTTGAGGAACGCCGACAGCGGCTCCACCAGCGCCCCGGCCTTCTGGTTCACCACGTCGATGATCCGCGTCGTCCGCGCCGGCGGCGTCAGCTGCTGCGCATCCTGCAACGAATCGGAGAACATCCGGATCGCCGCCGCGCGCCCGGAGATCATCACACGCCCCGACTTCTCATCGAACCTCGCGTCGACCGGGCCCGCCTCCTCGTCGGTCAATCCCTCGATCTTCGCCGCGTACAGCTTCTGCGCCCGCTCGATCAGCGCCGCCGGGTCGGGCGTGGTCACCTTGGTCACCCGCAGCTCGCGCGCCCGCGGCTCGTCGCTGTCCAGCCGCTTCACCAGCTCGTCGATCACCCCGAACTGCGCCGCTTCGGCACGCACGATCAGCTTCCTGATCTCGTCCAGCGGCTCGAACACCGGCTCCACGAACGGCTTGCCGTCGTCGAGCATCAGCATCGGCTTGGCGAGCCGCGCCAGCTTCGTCGAAAGCACGCTGGGCTTGACCTTGCGGATGTCGTACGACTTGCCCGTGCGATCGACCGTCACGTTCGCCTGCGTCTGCGTCACCAGCGACTCGTACCGCGCCAGCGCGTTCTTGGACCCGATCAGCGTCACGATGCGGGACTCGGCGTCCAGCGACGCCATCACCGGGTCCTTCTCCACCTGCCCGGTCTGCTTGTACAGCTCGTCGGCCTTGGCGATGACCCCCGCCGCGTCGGCCGCGGTGATCTTGACCATCCGCACGTCGCGCTCGACCTCGGGCGCGGCGTCCATGCTCTGCACCACCTGCTGCACCGCGTCCACGTCGGCGCTGGGGCCGGAAATCACCAGCCCCTTGCCGTCGGGCGTGGGCGCCGTCCGCACCACCTGCGACTGCCGCGGCGTCATCAGACGGGAGGCGATCTGGTCCACCTGCGCCGGCGTCACGAACTTGAGCTTGACCACCAGCGCCTTGCGCTCCACCGAGAGCGCCGCGTCCGCCGGAGACTTCCCGCCCCCGTCCACCTCTCCCAGCAGCGTCATCGCCTGCAGCAGGAACGGCTGGGCCCCCACGATCGTCAGCTTTCCCGCCTCCGGCAGCGGCAGCACCGTCGGCTTGCGGTTCGCCGGTACGTTCTGGAACAGCGCGTTCACCCGCTGCGCCGCCGCGTCCGCCGACAGCGTCGCCAGCGTGAACGTCATCATCTGCGAATCGCCCTGGCCCGCCTCGGGGATGTCCAGCAGCGTCAGCAACTCCTCCACCTGCTTGATGCGGCTCGCCAGCCCCACCACCAGCAGGGAGTTGGTCCGCATGTCGGGCGTGATGTTCACGCCCTGCACCGCCGTATCGGTCACCGTCGTCGCCTTGCCGTCGGCCCCCACATACGTCTGCCGCACCCGCTCACCGATCAGCCCCCGCAGCGCCCCGTACACCGCGTCGGCCTGCGCGAACTTCAGCGGGAACAGCTTGAACGCCTGGTCCGCCGGCTTGACCTGGTCGATCGCCTGCACAATGTCCCGGATCCGCCGGCACTGCGCCGCCGACTCCATCACGATCACCATGTTCTGCGCCGGCACCGCCTGCACGCCCCCGTACGGCCCGATCAGCGGCTTGATCTGCTCCGCCACCTGCGCCGCCTGCGCATTGAGCAGCGGGATCGTCAGCGTCAGGTACTGGTCGGGCTTCACATCCCCCGGCACCGAATCGTTCTCAACCCGCGTCGCCTTCTTCACCGAGTCCGCCAAGGAGGCCAGGTACAGGTACTGATCCTGCTTTCGCAGGTGCACCCCCTGCATCGCCAGGTTCATGTTCAGGATCGACAGCGCGTCCTCGAACGTGTACGGCTGCGCCCCGACAAACGTCATCGCCCCCGCCGGCACCACGGCCTCCCGGATGATCGGCAGACCGCTCTCTCGCGAGAAATAGTCCAGCACCAGGTCGAACGGCATGTCCTTGAAGCTGAACTTGATCAGCTTGGGCTTGGGAGCTTCGGGCTTGGGTGCTTCAGGTTGGACGCTCGGCGCGGGCGCCGGAGGCGTGACCGGCGGCGTCACAGGCTGATTCGCCGGCGTCGGCTGCGGCGCGGGCGGGGTCGCAGGCTGGGGCGCCGGCTGCGCATGGGCTTCCTGCACCTGCGCCAGCGTGGTCGCCAGCCCGGCGGCGGACGTCAGCGAAGCGGCCATGATCACCCGTGTGGAGATCATCCGCGTCGAGAGAGATCGGGTCGTCCGGGTTCGTCGCATGCCAGCCTCCGCTGTCTCGTACGCCCGGCGATCCGCCGGGGTTATCTACTCTGCCTGCCAAGTCGTCCAGTGTACTTGCGTTGCCTTATCCTCGCGCCGGCGTCCGAACCGCCAGCGTTTGCCCCGGCGTGAACTCATACGCCTGGCCGTCGATCTCGAACACCGCCACCTCTCCGTCCCCGCGGACCAGCGTCGCGTTCAGCGTCTTGCCCCCGGGGTTGATCGTCGCCCGTTCCCCCGTCCGCACGTTGATCACGGTCACCTCGCACGAGCGGTCCGACATGATCACGCCCACGATCTTCCATTCCTGGTACGGCGGGGGCGGGACCGGCGGCGGCGCCTGCGGCTGCGGGGTAGCCGCAACCTCCACCGCCGGCGTGGGAGGCGCCGTCGGCGCCGCGGGCGGCGGCGGGTTCTTGAACATGTTCTTCGCCGCGACCGCTCGCCACACCGCGTCGTGCCCCGGCGCGGCGTCGGCAGGAAGCGGTTCCCCATCTCCCGGCGCCAGGTCCGGCGCGAAGATCGTCGAGACATCCACCTGCAGCTCCACCCACTCCCGGTCCTTGCCCACCGGCGTCAGGGAGAAGCCGTCCACGCGGTGCGCCCACGGCTGGGCCTGCACCACCGCGAGCGTCCGCATCGCGCTCTCCAGCGGCCCGCTCGCCTTGAGCCGGCCGTGGATCACCGCAAAGTCCCCACGCCGGGAGCGCAGCTTCGACTTGAGCCCCGTCGGGATCCGTTCGCGCAGCGCCGGATTGGGCACCTGGATCGGCGGACCACTGCTCACCACGATGCCCGACAGCCCGTTGCGCCCCGCGATCCCGCTCAGCCCGTCACGGAACCGCGCGATCGCCAGGTCTTCCTTCTTCCCCAGCGTCGACGCGCCCACCGCCCGCAGGCCCTTGCGGATCTGCATCGCCTGGGAAAGCTGGTCCTCCAGCTTGCTTGCCGCCTGCTTCTCACTCGCGATCGCCGCGAGCCGCTCACGCACGGGATCCGCGTACAGCTTCGCGTACGCGAGATACCCGATCAGCAGCGTCCCCGCGCCGGCGATCCCAAGCTTCGCCCACCGTGGCAGCGGCTTCATCAGCCACCCCCCTTCACGGGCGTCGCTCGCTTCTCAGTTCCGGTCGGGTTCGCCCCCGGCGCCGTCTTTGCGTCCGCCTTGCCCGCCGGCGCGTCCTTCTCCGCCTTCTTGTCCTTGTCTCCCTTACCCGTTTCCACCTTACCCTCGGGCTTTTCGGGCTTGGAATACGGCGTAAACAGGGCGAAGCTGAACCGGTCCCCCGTATCCGGCGCGGGGCTCTCCACCGAGTAGATCTCCCCCGCCGCCAGCCGCCCGCGAAGCGCCGCCGCCGTCTCTCGCTGCTTCACGCGGCCGGAGATCGTGAACGACGACGTCTGCCCCAGGCTCCACACCCCGCCGGAGTACTGCCCGCCCTTGGCGGTGAAATCGACCTGGGCGTTGACCGTCCCGCTCAATCCGTCCACCAGCGCTTCGGGGGGCGCGGGGACCTGCGAGCTCAAGGCGCCGATGTGCGTCACCCAGTCGACCTTCACACCCGACCACTGCTCCATGTTCTGCAGCCGCGCGTGCTCCGCGAGCATCTCCGTCAGTTCCGACTGCTTGGACGAGGTGATCCGCTGCTGCTGCGCCAGCGTGTCGTCCAGCGAAGAGATCTCCAGCCGGGCGAGCACGATCGGCGTCCCCAGACCGACGATCACCGCAAACGTCCCCGCCAGCACGAGTTGCCGGCGCCGCGCCGCTCGGTCGGGCGCCTTGCGCGGGTGCATGAAATCCAGCCCCGGCCGCTGCATCGCCTCTTCCATCAGCAGGCCCAGCGCCGCCGCCGCGATCGACGCCGCGGGCTCGGCCTCCTGCTTCGCTGGCGCGCCCCCCGGCGGCAGCAGGGTGATCCCTGGCCGCTCGACCGCCGCCGCGCAGCGCTCGGCGACCTTCTCCGCCCCTGGCCCCGCGCCCAGCACGATGACCGCCTGCGACTCGGCCGTCTTTCCGGCCGCCCGGTGGCTCATCCACGTGCGTTTGGCCTCCACCGCCACGCGCTCGGCATACGTCTCGATCTCACCCGCGTCGTCACCGGGCCACGCGATGTCCACGGCGCGGGCGAGCATCACCTGCCCGGCCTCCACCACCACAAACTCCACGCTCGCCGCCGTCGGGACCACGCCCAGCACCGCCCCGTCGCGCCGCTGCGATTCATCCGCGAGCACGCACCCCGCGCCGTAGCACCGCAGCCCGATGCGGGAGAGCTTGATCCCCGCCGCACGCGCCATGCTGCGGCACCAGTCCATCCGGTCGCCCGGCAGCGCCGCGGCCATCACCGACATCCCCGACGGGGCCGGGCCCGCGCCCGGCGCCGGGGCCGTGCTTGCCTCGTGCACCTGCGCCGGCAGCGGCACGTAATCGATCGCGCTCGATTCCGCCGGCACGCTCAGCTGCCGCGCCATCTGCAGCCGCACCGCGCCCACCACGTCTTCCACGGCCACGCCCTCGCCCACCGGCAGCGCCAGCCGCTTGATCACCACGTCACCGCGCGGCAGCGACAGGATCACCCGCGCCCCCAGCGTCCCCGATTCGCGCAGCTTTTCCCGGATCCAGGCCCCCACCGCCGACCCGTCGAACATGTCCACTTCCGCGGGACGCACGAACGACCGGCACGATTTCACCACCGCGCGGCCGGATTCAACCGCCGCGAGCGTGACCGTCACCCTGGTGCGGTCGATGTCCACCACCGCCGCGTCGCGATTCTTCACGGACGACCTCCCTGGCCCCGGGGGGCGTTCCAGCGGCCCGTGCGATGGTCGATCCCCTTGGTGCGCACCGCCGGCGCGGCGCCCTGCCCGATCGTGGAATCTCTCGCCGTCGAAGCATCCTGCATCGGTTCCTCCGCGGGCTCCTGCCCCGCGCCTGTCCCGCGATCGTCCTGCGAGACCGCCCGCCCGGCCTCCGCCGCGGCGCTCTCTCCCCCGCGCTCCGCCGACATCGTGGACTGGTCATTTCCCCCCGGCAAGCCGCCGACACCCTCTCCCGAGAGATCACGTTCATCCCCGAATTCATGAACTCCCGGCCCTTCCACACCCGGCGTCTGGGGATTCTTC
The DNA here is from genome assembly GCA_044226385.1 of Phycisphaerales bacterium. Taxonomy (GTDB): domain Bacteria; phylum Planctomycetota; class Phycisphaerae; order Phycisphaerales; family UBA1924; genus JAEUJB01. Next base: position 5,749 of record JBGAHA010000021.1, on the reverse strand, counting down.
CCCGCTGCCGCCAGCGCTATCAGCCTCATCGCCTGAAGCGCCGAGACATCTCGCATGTACGCGACGCGGCCTCGCGGCGCGGCGACGTCCAGTACCGCTTCTAGCACCACCCGGTCCGCAAGATCAGATCCCGCGCCCGCGGCCCCCACCGCCCCCGCGCGGCGAGGACGCCCCGCCTCCACCACCACCCGCCACTGCATCGAGCGGTTGGTGATCCAGTCCACCGCAAGCTCGAACTGATCCTCCGTCAGAATCCCTTCCAGCACCGGCCACGTCAGCTCTCGCCGCGCCGCGGCATCCAGCCGGTCACGCACGGCGACGATCTTGCCCGCCGCCGCCGCGTCGATCCCCGGCACGGTCCCCAGCACCTGCTCACCGGCTCGCAGCAGGTCGATCCGGCCGATCACGAACGGATCCGAGGTCGTGGTGAACGCGTCCAGCAGGGAGCCCCACTGGCGGATCGGTACGCTCAGCCGCCGCAGCACCGCGACCACGTCGCGCATCGTCTTGAATTTCGACCCGCCCTGGAGCAGCTGCTTGGTCGTCTCCACCGCGTCCTTGCCGAAGCGCTCGGTGATCGGCTGCACCAGGTCGTCGGTCCATCCCAGGCCCAGGTTGATCCTCGCCATCCCCGCGTAGCGGGCTGCATCGGCCGCGATGCCAACCTGCACGTTGGGATCCGCCGAGAACACCGTGCAGACGTCCGCGAGGGCCGCGGGACCCGAGGCCAGGCCCGAGGCCGCGCTTGCGCCCGACCCCGCCGCGCTGGGAATCGCCGCAACCGCAGCGCCGGCGCTCGCTCCGCCCGCGCTGGGACCGCCGGCCCCGCCTGCAGCGCCGCTGGAACTTGCCGAGGACGACTTCATACTTGTCGCACCGCGCCCGCCGGACCCCGCCTCCGTGGAGGAGACGTCGGGCGCCAACACGCGTCCGTACAAACGCTCCACCGTGATCCCGCCCGACCCGCTCGCCGCGTCACCACGCCCGATCAGGTCGGTCATCGACGCCAGCACGCCCGCCCGCCGGCCCTCGGCGATGCTCGCCGCTTCCGCCGCCGAAACGACGCCCGACGCCGACAGCAACGCGTCAGCCACCGTGTTGATGTTGACCTTCGAAGCCTCGGGCTGCGCCAGCGTTCCATCGGCCGGGCCCAGGTCCACCAGTCGCACCACCACCCCGGAGGAGTCCTTCGCTTCCACCAGCGCCCATGATCCCGTGATCTCCGGCGTTTCACCCTGAAGAAGTTTGGTTCGCTGAGCCTGCAACTCGGCGAGCACCGACCGCACCCCGCTCCACGCCGCCGCCTTCGACTGCGAATACCGCAGGATCGACGCCGTCCGGGACGATTCGGAATCGGCCCGCAGCAGCACCGCCGTCGCCGCCACGGCGATCAGCGTGACGGCGAACATCACCGCCATCAGCACCACCGCCCGGCGCGGACCCGAGAGTTTCGCAGATGCACGCATCATGCCGCGCCCTCCGCCGCCGGTGGGGATGATGCAGGATCATCGCTCGCGTCCGGAATCGCGATCACCCGCACACGGTCGGGCGCCCGGCGTGGGAAATTCCCCGCGCCGGCTCCCGCAGATTCCGCGGGAACACGCGGCGAACCCGATTCACCGGCTGAGGATGAATCCGCCGGGGCCGAACCCGTGTCGGCGATAGCGGTGGCTCCCGCGGCGACCGGCGGCTTGCCGAACCAGATCTCTACCTGCACGGCCAGCGGCAGCCGCGGACCCGAGAGGCTGTCGAACTGCCCCGCCCACGCATCACGGTCACGGTAGAGAATCCTCACCGCTTCCAGCCCGCCACCGATCAGCGTCATCCCTCCGCGAGCCGGCTCCGACACACCCGCCGGCGGGGATCCGCTCGACGCAGCCTCCCCCTCAGGAATCGCGTCATATTCCGTCTCCAGCCCCGCCGGACCCGACCTCCGCCCCGACACTTCCCCCGTGCGAGGATCAAACCGAAGTTCCGAGACGATCAGGTCGCTTCCCCCGCCGGGTCCTCCACCCCCAACCCCGCGAGACACGATCCGGATCGACGTCGAATCACCCTTGACGCCCGCGCCGGCGCCCGGGTCTGAAATCACGCACGTCGAAAGCTCCCGGTCCAGCGTCCCGATGAACTGCTCGGCCACCTCCTGCGAACGCGACCACGCCCGGGAGCGCAGCCGATGCTCCAGCACCCGCTCGGAGAGTCCCACGATCCCGCCCAGCAGCGTGACCACCAGCGCCAGCACAAGGATGACCTCCACCATCGTGAAGGCTCGCACATGGACGGTGTTGGAACGCGCCGGGCGGCTCATCGCGTGCCCCCCGCGGCCTTGTCCGCGCTGAGGCGCTGGCGGCGACCGATCTCGTCCGCGGGCGCTGCCTTGTCGTCGCTCGAAAGCGGGGCCCGCACCAGCTGCGTCAGCGTGTACGAGGCCAGCACACCCTCGCTCCCCTCGCGTCCCGACCGCTTGATCGCCTCGACGGTCACCCGCGTCAGCCCCGCGAACGCTGAAGTGTCCGTGCGGACATCAATCTCCCACCGGCCCCCCCCCGCGCCCTGGATCACGCTCCCGTCGCTCTCATCCTCCCACGCCGGCACCGGGCCGTCGAGCGTCTCGGGCGTGTCGATCCCCGCCTCCATCCGCGCCATCGCCGACGACGCAAGATCGCACGCCTGCCGGTAATCACGCATCCTCGCCATCGACCCCAGCGACTGCTCCAGCACCGACATCACCGCCAGCCCCGCCCCCACGAACACCGCCAGCGCGATCAGCACCTCCAGCAGCAGCGTCGCCCGCCGCCGCCGTGGCCCGCCTCTCACGCACTGGCTCGCCCGTGTCTTCAACCGGCTCCTCTCGCGTTCGTTCTCCCCGCCCCGAGCCAGCCCCTTCTCCGTCCGTCCTCACCCTCCCCATGTCACTCTCGCGGAACACCCGCCATCGTGGAAGCACGCGAATTCAGGTCCGGGTCCGGCGAAGCCCCCGCTTCCTCCCCGCCCTCCGCCTCCATCGATTGCCCGTGCTTCACGTGCACCACGCCAAACCCGTCCACCGTCACCGTGTGCGTCTCACCACCCTCACCCAGCCGCACGCCCGACGACTCCGCCGGATGCACCGCCCCGTCGGGAGTCATGATCGCCAGCGTCGTCTCGCCCGCGGGCTCGGTCCCCGGCGACGTGGAAGACGGCTTTCCATCCGGCGTCCCGCGCTGGGGTGACTGGCGAATCACTCCGACGACTTCCTCCTGCCCCAGGGACGCGGGCGCGTCGTTCGAGACCTCACCCGCCAACCCGCCGGCGGGCGCCGAGCCGCTTACGACCACTTCAACTCGCCCGGATTCCCCGGGCCGCAACCGAACCGCCGCCGTCAGGCCCGATCTCGCCGACCGCGCCCGCGCTTCGGCGACCGCCGCGTCCACGAGATCCGCCACGTCGTCCGCCGACGAGACTCGCCCCCGCGAAGTCATCGCCGGCAGCACCAGCGCGGCAAGCGCGGCGATGATGCCGATCACGATCAGAAGCTCGATGAGTGAAAACCCGCGCCGACCGTGTCCACGCAGCCACCACGGCGAACGCGCCGCACTCGCCCAGGCCGCCGGAGACGTCTGCCCGGCTCCGCTGTAAGGACGGGTGGTCATGCCTCCACCTCGTTCAGGAAGGCGGCAAACTTAGCCGCCGCCCTTGGATGAACTGCCGGAATCACCCGCCGGAGCGCCCTCGCCCGTCGGATCGTCCTTCCACGACTTGATGTCGTCGTCGTTGCCGTCTTGCTTGTCCGGCCCATACGACCACAGGTCAAACGTGTCCTGGTCCCCGTGCTCGCTCGCTTGGCGATACCCCCAGGGGCTCCCCCAGCGGTCGTTGGGAAGCGGCTCTTCCATGAACTTGTGCCACTTGGTCGCGTCCGCGTCGGGGCTGAGCTTGTCCTTGCTCCACAGCACCGCCACACCCTCGTCATCGGTCGGGAAACGCTCGTACACCAGGTAGAACTGCTTGAGACCGCCCTTCAGGCTGTTCAGATCCGTTTCCGCCAGTTTCGCGGTCGCTTCCTTCTTACGTCCCAGCACCGCGACGGTCACCAGCCCGCCCAGGGCGGCGATGATCGCGATCACGATCAGCAGTTCAATCAGCGTGAAGCCCCTGGAACGGGCGCTCCCGCGACGGACAGATACGGGCCATTGGCGGCTCATCCTCAGACTCCTTTGTTGCCGCGTGTCGGCCGCCGATCTCCAGAGAAGGTCCCCACGATCGGAACCCCGGCGGCGACAACACCATTCAAACACCGTACGAATGTTCCAGCCGGCCATGAAGGCCAGCCCACACATCACACGCGAGCGTACCAAGGCTCGCCCCTCGTGCCAAGTAGTAAATATGCCACTAACTTACTTTTTGTTCGTTCTTTGGTCGGTTCGCGAGCCGCCACCTACAGCGCCGCGCTCACACGCGTCATCGGCAGAATCAACGCGAACGCCACAGTCGCCACCACCGACGCCAGCGCCAGCAGCAGGATCGGCTCCACCAGCTTCAGCACGCTCGCCAGCAGCCGGTCCACCCGCGCCTCGATCGTGTCGGCGATCTTCAGGAGCACGTGATCCAGATTGTTCGCCGACTCGGCGACCGAGATCATCTCCACCACATCCTGGTCAAACATCCCGCACGCTTCCAGCGGAGGGGCAAGGCTCTTGCCGGCCTTGACCGCCTCTCCCGCCGTCACGATCGCCTCCTCGACCACCGGGTTGCCCGCCGCCTCCCGCGCGATATTCATTGCCGACAGCAGCGGCACCCCGTTCCCCAGCATGGTCCCCAGCATCCGGCAGAACCGTGCCGACGCAAGCGACCGGATCAACGGGCCCGCCACCGGGGCGAACGTCCACCACCTCGCCAGCTTTACCCGCACGTGCTGCTTCCTCAGCACCCGCCACCCGGCGATCCCCAGCACCACCAGCGCCGCCAGCGTGTACAGCCCGTAGTCTGACACCAGCCTGCTGATCGCCAGCACCGCGGAGGTCACCCACGGCAGCCCGCCCTGCACGCGATCAAAGACCTCCCGGAACTTGGGCACGAACACCCCGAAGATCACCCCCAGCACCACCCCGCCCGTAAAAAGAAGGAAGACCGGGTACACCAGGCTGCCAAAGACCTTGCTCTGGAGCTCCGCCTGCGACGTCGCCAGCTGGGCCAGCCGCTGGAGCACGCTCTCCAGGAACCCGCCCTTCTCACCGGCCCGCACCATGGCGATGTGGATCGGCGGGAAGAACTCCGGCCTCCGCTGCATCGCCGTCGCCAGGTCCGACCCCTCGGCGACCGCCTCGGCGATCTCCTGAAACACCGCCCCCAGCCTCGGGTCGCTCTTTCGATTGCCCAGGATCTTGAGGGACCGCAGCAGCGGAACCCCCGCGTCGAGCAGTTCCCCCAGCTGCGTGTACGCCGCCCCCATCTTCCTCGCCGACACCCCGCGACCGTGCATCACCGCGTCGTCGCGCGCCTCGATCGACACCGGCGTCAGCCGCCGGGATTCCAGATCGGCGAGCACCGCCTGCTCCGTCGGTCCAGACAGGATTCCTCCGGTCCGCCGGCCGGCCTTGTCGAGGGCGATGTATTCGAACGTGGGCAGGCCCGTCTCCTCATGCCGCCACAACCAATCGCGGCCGTTCATCCTACACGCGGTCATCCCCGCGCGTCCCCGGAAGCCCCTTCGCCGGCATGCCGAAGCAAGAAGCACCGATCAATTGGTCACCCCCCGCGTGCACGTGCC